>CANMNB010000005.1 GCA_947499145.1 uncultured Arachnia sp. | reverse complement strand
CTGAGACGCCTGCGCCTGCGCCGACGGTGACGGTGACTGAGACGCCTGCGCCTGCGCCGACGGTGACGGTGACTGAGACGCCTGCGCCTGCGCCGACGGTGACGGTGACTGAGACGCCTGCGCCTGCGCCGACGGTGACGGTGACTGAGACGCCTGCGCCTGCGCCGACGGTGACGGTGACTGAGTCTGCTTCGCTGCCGAAGGTCAAGCCTCAGCCCGGGCTTCCGTCGACCGGCTACTGATTGATCAACTCAGGGACCGCCCTTCGGGGTGGTCCCTGAGGCTTTCCCGGGGCTCTGCAGGGCCGAGGGTCCACAGTTGTTCGCCGGCGATTCGGACCATCGTGTACTCGTTCGTGGTCGGTGGGCTGATCACAGGCCAGCGTGGAATTCCTAGAGTCGATGACGTCTCTTCTCGAAAGGAATCCCATGTCACTCCAGCCAGCATGCGCTGCCCGAGGACTCACGAAGATCTACCACGGCCATGACCAATCCAGTCAGGTGGTCGCGGTCGATGACGTGACCGTCGAGATTGCCAGGGGGTCCTTCACGGCGGTGATGGGACCCTCGGGATCCGGGAAGTCCACCCTTATGCATTGCATGGCGGGTCTCGATCGAGCCTCCTCAGGCGATGCTTGGGTGGGGGACAGCAATCTCTCCCAGCTGTCCGAGAAGCGAGTCACCCGTGTCCGGCGGGACAAGGTCGGATTCGTGTTCCAGGCCTTCAATCTGCTGCCCACGCTGACGGCCCAGCAGAACATCACACTGCCCCTGGAGTTGGCAGGCCGGCGGGTAAATCGAGAACACTTCGACTCCCTCGTGGACTCCCTCGGGCTTCGGGACCGCCTCACCCACCGCCCGAGCCAACTCTCCGGCGGGCAGCAACAGCGCGTCGCCATCGCCCGAGCGTTGGTGACCACGCCGGATGTGCTTTTCGCCGACGAGCCAACTGGCGCGCTCGATTCCCGAACGGGCACAGCCTTGTTGGAGTATCTGAGGCGAGCCTCGAATGAGCGGGGTCAGACCATCATCATGGTCACCCACGATCCCAACGCGGCCGCCTACGCCGATCGTGCCCTCGTGCTTCTCGACGGACGTATCGTCGAGGACATCGACCAACCGACGGCGAGCGCGATGCTGACGACGCTCGGATCCCTGGGTGCGGCATGATCCGCGAAGCCATCAACGAGATCAGACTCCACACGAGTCGCTTCATTGCGACGTTGGCAGCAATCGCCATCAGCATAGGATTCATCGCGGCCATCTCCACCCTGGTGGCCACCGAACAGCAAGGCACCGCGCGTTCGAACCAGCCCGCACTCTCCCGGGCCGACGTCGTGGTCTCGGGAGCTCATGACGAGACAGTCGATGTTGCCGAACTGGTCGCTGCGGTCGACGGTGTCGCGGCTGTGGAGCCCGCCATCAACCAACTCCTGATGCTTGAAGCCAGCGACCGTTCCGTCTGGGCCTCAGTGTTGGCGGTGCCGTCGGAACCGTTCCGCTGGTCGACAATCACCGAGGGGAAGTGGCCCGACGCAGCCGCGGAGATTGCCTTGTCCGAGGAAGCTGTCGATCAACTCGGCGTTGCCCTGGGCGAGACCATCGCAGTGCCCGGTCAGGAGCTTTCCTTCGAGGTGGTGGGGATCACCAACGATCCCACATCGCTCTACAGCGTCATCGCCTTCAGCCCGGTCGTCTCCCCGGCTGGCGAAATGGAATCCCCGCAAGGCATCTGGGTGGTTGACGTGGCAGATCGTGACATCGACGCGGTGATGGCCGACATCACGACTGCGCTAGGCGAGGGCGAAACCATCGAGGTCGTGACCGGTGAAGCAGCGCGCCAGGACGCACTCAATGACCTCACAGCCGACTTCGACGTCTTCCGCAATCTCCTACTTGGGTTTGCCGGCATCGCGCTCATCGTCGGCATGATCATCATCGCCAACACCTTCACGATCCTCGTGGCGCAGCGACGCCGCCAGATCGGGCTGCTCCGCGCCGTCGGCGCGTCCTCACGTCAGGTGCGTGGGCGGCTTGTGGCCGAGGCCATCATCCTGGGCCTCGTTGGCTCGGTGCTGGGTGTGATCCTTGGGGTTGGGGTAGCCGCCGTCGCGTCGGTGTTTACGGGTTCGATCTTCTGGGGGCTGGTCGTTGACTGGGGTGAACTCGGCATCGCCGTCGGCGTCGGCGTGCTGGTCACGCTGGCATCGGTGTTGGCGCCGGCGCTGACAGCCAGTCGCGTGCCTCCCCTGGAGGCCCTGAACCCTGTTCCCACCGGCCGGCAGGAGCGACGGCTGGGCGTGGTCCGCGTGGTTGCCAGCATCCTCCTGCTGCTGGGAGGGGCTGCCCTAGTGTGGTTCTCCCGCGTGTCAACGGATCTGGCGTTGGTATGGGCCGTGGCCGCAGGAGGCCTGATCACCTTCGGGGTCCTGCTGGCGGCGCCCCTATACGTCCCCGTCCTCAGCCGCGCGCTGGCCCGGCTCTTCGGCTCCGGGAACCCGACCCTGCGCCTGGCCGGCGAGAACACGGCGCGCAATCCCCGTCGGGCTGGGGCCACAGCAGTGGCATTGATGTTGGCAGTCGGCCTCATCGTGACGCTACAGGTCGGATTGGCTACGGTGCGGTCATCGGCGATGGGGGCTATCGAGAACGAGTTCCCGATCGACGTCAGCATCAGCGCCGAAGATCCGCTCGAGGACGGCTATGTCAGCGATCTGCGCGACGTCCCCGCCACGGCGCGTCTGGTGGAAGTGCACAGCAAGACCATCGATCATGAGGGGCGCAGCTTCCACGTGCGCAACCTCAACCCAGCTGCACACGAGTTCGATCTGCCTGAGGACAAGCTAGTGCCCGGTTCGAGCGCGATCGTTCATCCCTCGACCGGGATCGAGGATGAGCTGGTGCTGCCGATAGGTGACGAGGTGGTGACCCTCGCGGCCATCAGCTCTGTCGAGGTGCCGCTGGACACCGTGGCGGTCCCGGAGAACGTCTTTGACCAACTACCGGGAGAGCCTCAGGTTCGGGAGGTGTGGCTCGAACTGACAGATACCGCCTCACCGACGGCGTTCAATCAGGTCACCACAGTCATCGATCGTGGTCCCGTCGATCAGACCGTCGAAGGTGCCGCGATCATGGTGGGCGTCCTCACCCAGGTCGTTGAGGTCATCCTTGTCGTGATGACCGCACTGCTGGGAGTCGCGGTCCTCATCGCCTTGGTAGGCGTGGGCAACACCCTAGGGTTGTCGGTTATCGAGCGGCAGCGCGAGTCCGCACTGCTTCGGGCTCTTGGCATGCAACGCAGCAGCCTGCGGCTGATGCTTCTGCTCGAAGCTTTGCTTCTGGCGATGGTCGGCGTCGTGGTGGGGGTTGTCGCCGGCGCGTTCTTCGGATGGCTCGGGGTTTCCTCGGCGCTGCTCATGATGCCTGCTGACGCCCGCTTCGACATCGTATTCTCAGTGGACCCGTGGTGGACGCTAGGACTGATTGCGGTGTGCCTGCTGGCTGCAGCCCTGGCGTCGGTGCTGCCGGGACGGCGAGCGGCCAACGCCACCCCTACGGAGGCGCTTGCGGTGGACTAGGAATCGGCGTTTGACCCTCCCCCAACGTGAGGCTCTAGCGTCGAGGTCATGACGAACACACAGCAGTACCTGAACGACCTCAACCATCCGGTGGGCAACGTCAGGCTCCGCGCTGCGCTCTCGCTGGGGGCGCATCGCGGGCCCGACGTCGTCACCGCCCTGGTCGACCGCCTGGCCGTGGACGACGACTTCCACGTCCTCGAGGACCTGACCTGGGCGCTCGCCCAGCAGGGTGAGCCCGCCGTGCCCGCGCTGCTGGAGATGCTGCGCTCCGAGGATCCGAAGCGGCGTAGGCAGGCCGCCCACGCCCTGTCCAAGATGCAGCGACCGGATGTCGCCGAGCACCTCGACGACGCCATCACCGACAGCAACCGGGATGTCGCCATCAAGGCGTACCGGGCTGCCGCGGCCACCGAGTCCGCCCGGGTGGTGGACCCGCTGGTCTCGCGCCTCGGCGACGGCGACGCGGAGCAGCGCGACGCGCTCAGCTCCGCCCTCCGTCGGCTGGGAAAGCTCGGCGTCCCGCAACTCGTCGCCGCGCTGTCCGATGACGACGCCGACGTCCGGCTCCATGCGGTGGAGACGCTGGGCCACGTGGGCGGACCCGCGGCTGACCCGGCAGTGGAGCCGCTGCTGCCGCTGACGGGTGACGTCGACCAGGAACTGCGGGTGGCGGCGGTCATGGCCATCGGTCAGCTGAGCGACGACGTCGCCAAGGAGGCTCTCGAGGCCGTTGCCTCCTCGGGGCCGGAGGACGTGGCTTCCATCGCGCGGACGCTGCTCACCCGCGCCTGAGGCGCCGGGCAACGGCAGCCAGACGGGCGTCGTCGGAGTCGATCAGGCTCTCGACGGCGCCCGTTGCCATGTCGCCCTCCAACTGTCCGAGCGCCAACAGCGCCTCGTAGCGGACGTCGGCATCGGCGTCGGAGAGGGCGTTGACCAGCCCCTCTGCGGACCGATCGTCCCCGATGAGGGCGAGTGCCTCCGCCGCACGGGCGCGGACTGGTGCCCTCGGGTCTCCCAGTGCCCTGACGAGGGGGCCGACGGCCGCGGGACCCATGAGCGCGAGGGCGTCGACCACGGCCGGGTCACCCTGCCCGGCGCGGAGTGCGGCCACGAGCGCCTCCAGGGCCTCGTCGCCGCCGATCATCCCGAGGGCCTGTGCGGCCTTGGCCGCGACCTCCGGGTGGGGATCGGCGAGCAGGGGCACGAGGGCCGGTACGCCGGCAGGCTGACGCAGCTTGGACAGGACGTGCGCGAATTGGCGCCGCACGAAGGGATCGGGGTGTCCGAGCTCGGGCAGGACAGCGTCGAGCGCCGTGTCCCCGTGGTGCACCAAGGCCCAGGTCAGGACCTCTCGGATGCCTGGCTCGGGTTCGCTGCGCAGTCGCTCGACCAACTCGTCGACGGGCGCTGCGGCCGGGGAGTCCAGGGCAGCCCTGAACCGGACCTGGGGCTCGGGGTGTCGAAGCCGCTCGGTGAGCGCGACGGTGCTGGCCACCTCCTCCCAGCCGATGCCGGCCGCGCCGCGCAATCGGTGGAGGCGACGCAACAGCTCGGTCTCCGCCTCGATGCGCTCCTCAACGGCGTCGATGAGACGCTCCAAGGTGCCGCCGGCATCGAAGTCGTCGGAGTCCAGGGCCTCGCCCACCTCATCCAGGCTCAGTCCGAGGCTCTTGAGCTGCTGGATCTGGAGGAGGCGGCGGAGGTCCTCAGGAGAGTAGAGGCGGTAGTCGCTGTGCGAGCGGCCGCTCGGGACCAGCAGGCCTCGTTCGTCGTAGTGGTGCAGCGTCCTCACGGTGAGTCCGGTGCGTCGCGCCACCTCGCCCACCCGCAGCCAGACCTCCATGGGGCCGATTGTATGGCCGGGTCCGGCTGGGGTAGAGTGGTCGGGCTGCCTGGCGAGGGACCACCGTGGGTCCGTTATCGACTAGCGAACCTTCGTCGGCGCGCGCATGCTTCCGTCGACTAGGAGAGATTTCGTGGCTGAACACAAGCTCACAGCAACCAAGCGGACCGAATTCGGCAAGGGCGCCTCCCGCCGCCTGCGCCGTGCAGGCGAGGTCCCCGCCGTCCTCTACGGGCACGGCACCGACCCGCTCCACATCAGCCTCCCCGGTCGTGAGACCTTCCTGCTGCTGCGCCAGGCCAACGTCCTGCTCGACATTTCCGTCGAGGGCGAGAAGCAGCCCTTCCTCGCCCTGCCCAAGCAGGTCCAGCGCGACGTCATCACCGGGTTCCTCGAGCACATCGACCTCCTGATCGTGAAGGCCGGCGAGAAGGTCGCTGTCGACGTCGCGATCCTCGTCACCGGCGAGGCCGAGCGCGGTTCCATGGTCAACCACGAGCTCAACAGCCTGGCTGTGCTGGCCCCGGCCACCGACATCCCGAACTCGATCGAGGTCTCCGTCGAGGGCCTAGCGATCGGCGACCACATCACCGTCGCCGACCTCAAGCTGCCCGAGGGCGTCGAGACCCACGTCGAGCCGGAGACCCTGGTGATCAACGTCACCAACCCGCCGGTCGTGGAGCTCGAGACCGAGGAGGGCGACGAAGCCGCCGAGGGCGAGGCCGACGAGGCCGCCGAGGGCGACGAGGAAAGCTCCGAAGACTCGGAGTGAGTGCACGCGCGTACCTCGTGGTCGGGCTCGGGAATCCGGGCCCGACCTACGCGCTCACCCGGCACAACGTCGGCTTCCTCGCCGTGGACGAGGTCGCGTCCCGCGCACATGCCACCTTCACCTCGGCAGCCCGACACCGGGCCCAGGTGGCATCCGTGGTGCTGCCTGCTGCCCCCGGGATAGATGCAGTCCCGCTGCGGCTGGCCAAGCCGACCACCTACATGAACGAGTCCGGCGTCGCGGTCGGTGCCCTGGCCACGTTCCACAAGATCCCGCCGGAGCAGGTCGTCGTCATCCACGACGAACTCGACCTGGATCCCGGACAGCTGCGGGTGAAGCTCGGGGGCGGGGACAACGGACACAACGGGCTCAAGTCCATCCGGGCCCACCTGGGCACGGGTGACTTCCTGCGCGTCCGCGTCGGCATCGGCCGTCCTCCGGGGCGCCAGGACGCGGCCGACTGGGTGTTGCGGCGCATGTCCTCCGACGCCCTGACCGGACTGCGGGTCGATGCCGCCGTCGCGGCCGACGCCGTGGAGCACCTCGTGCGCCGCGGGCTCGCCTCCACCCAGAACACGTTCAACCGGTGAGGTTGCGCCCGGCGCTAGATTGTTGCGGGTGAAGTTCCCCGGACTGGTCACCGCCCTCGAGGCAGACCGCAACATCCGCGCCACCCTGGACGATGCCCGAACCTCCGGGGTCAACGCGCTCGACGTGACCGTCGTCCCGGCGTTCTTCCCCGTGATCTCCGCGCTGGTGGCGGCCGAAGCAGGCCGCACGGTGCTCCTGGTCACCTCCACCTATCGCGAGGCCGAGGCGCTGACCGCCGAAGTCGGCAGCCTGCTCGGTGATGACCAGGTTGCGTACTACCCCGCCTGGGAGACCTTGCCGCACGAGCGCCTCTCGCCGCGTGCCGACACCGTCGGCCGCAGGCTCGCCGTGCTGCGCCGGTTGGCAGGCAGGGACGGGACGCCGCCCCAGGTGGTCGTGGCGCCCGTGCGCTCGGTCCTGCAGCCCCAGGTCAAGGGGCTCGCGGAGATGCGCCCGGTGCGGATCACCGCGGGGCAGGAGTACGAGCTGTCCCAGCTCCTCTCAGACCTCGTGGGCGCTGCCTACCACCGCGTCGACCTCGTCGAGCGGCGTGGGGAGTTCGCCGTGCGCGGCGGCATCGTCGACATCTTCCCGCCGACGCACGAGCACCCCATCCGCGTCGATTTCTTCGGCGACGAGGTGGAGGAGATCCGCTACTTCACGGTGGCCGACCAGCGCTCCACCGGAGACACCCTTCCCGAGGTCACGGCCTCACCCTGTCGCGAGCTCCTGCTGACCGACGACGTGCGCGAGCGCGCCCGCGTCCTCACCCGACAGCACCCCGAACTCTCGGACATGCTGGATCGCATTGCACAGGGCCATGCCGTCGAGGGCATGGAGGCGCTCATCCCCGCGCTCGTCGACGGCCTCGAGCTCCTCGTCGACGTGCTGCCGGTCGGCTCGATCGTGCTGACGGCGTCGCCGGAGTTGGTTCGGACCCGGGCCATGGAGCTGGTCCAGACCAGCAACGAGTTCCTCGAGGCCAGCTGGGCAGCGGCCGCTGGTGGCGGCACCTCGCCCATCGACCTCGGCGCCTCGTCCTACTGGGAGCTGGCGGACGTGCGGATGCGCGCGCTGGAACTCGGCCACAAGTGGTGGTCGCTCTCGCCGTTCGGGGGCGATGAGGAGCCCGAGGTCTACGACGCCGACGCCGTGCACACCCGCCGCCTGGCGGTGGCGCAGCCCGAGGGCTTCCGCGGTGACACGGAATCCGCCGTCGCCCACGTCCAACGGGCCGTCTCCCAGGGCTGGAGGGTGCTGATCGGTGTCGAGGGGCGTGGTCTCGCGCAGCGGATGGTCGAGCTGTTGGGCGAGCACGGCATCACCGGCGAGTTCTCCGAGCTCGCGGACGAGCCGCGCGACGGCGTCGTGGCCGTCACCCTGCTCAGCCTGCGGCACGGTTGGCGCGCGGAGGAGGGGCGGATCGAGCTCATCACGGCGGCGGACCTCTCGGGCCAGGCCACCGCCGATCGGACACAGCGGAAGCTACCCGCCCGGCGCAAGAACACGATCGAACCGCTGGAACTGAAGGCCGGCGACCCGGTCGTGCACGAGACCCACGGCGTGGGGCGCTTCGCGGAACTGATGCAGCGCACGGTGCACGGCTCGGTGCGGGACTACCTGGTGATCGAGTACGCCCCCAGCAAGCGCGGGCACCCCGGGGACCGGCTCTTCGTCCCGATGGACCAGCTGGACCAGCTGACGCGCTACGTGGGCTCCGAGATGCCGACGCTCGACAAGATGGGCGGTTCAGACTGGAGCAAGCGGAAGTCCCGCGCCCGGCGGGCGGTGCGGGAGATCTCCGGCGAGCTCATCAAGCTGTATGCGGCCCGGCAGGCGACGAAGGGCCATGCCTTCGGGCAGGACACCGTGTGGCAGCGTGAGCTCGAGGACGCGTTCAGCTACGTGGAGACTCCCGATCAGCTGTCCGCCATCACCGAGGTCAAGCAGGACATGGAGAAGGTGGTCCCGATGGACCGCCTCATCTGCGGCGACGTCGGCTACGGCAAGACCGAGATCGCCGTCCGTGCCGCCTTCAAGGCCGTGCAGGATGGGAAGCAGGTAGCGGTGCTGGTACCGACGACGCTGCTCGTCACGCAGCACTACCAGACCTTTGCGTCCCGGTACGCGGGCTTCCCCGTCCACCTCGCCCAGCTGTCCCGATTCCAGAGTGACGCGGAGCGCCGAAAGATCATCGACGGCGTGGCCTCCGGCCGCATCGACATCGTCATCGGCACCCACCGGCTGCTCTCCCAGGAGGTCCAGTTCAAGGACCTCGGGCTGGTGATCATCGACGAGGAGCAGCGCTTCGGCGTCGAGCACAAGGAGAAGCTGAAGGAACTGCGGGTCAACGTCGACGTCCTGTCCATGAGCGCCACGCCGATCCCGCGCACGCTGGAGATCGCCATCACCGGGATCCGCGAGATGAGCGTGATCGCCACGCCACCGGAGGAGCGCCATCCGGTGCTGACCTTCGCGGGTCCGTACGACGACGCCCAGGTGCGCGCGGCCATCCGTCGTGAGCTGGCCCGGGAGGGCCAGGTGTTCTACGTCCACAACCGCGTCAATTCCATCGAGAAGACGGCGGCCAGGCTGCGCGAGCTGGTGCCCGAGGCCCGGATCGTCACCGCGCACGGGCAGATGAGCGAGTCCCGCCTCGAGGCTGTCATGCAGGACTTCTGGGAGCGCCGCGCCGACGTCCTGGTCAGCACCACCATCGTCGAGGCGGGCCTCGACATCTCCACCGCCAACACGCTCATCGTCGACCGGGCGGACATGCTGGGCCTCTCGCAGCTCCACCAGTTGCGCGGCCGGGTGGGTCGCTCCACCGAGCGGGGCTACGCCTACTTCCTGTATCCGCCGGACAAGCCACTGACGGAGGCCTCGCACGAGCGGCTCGCCACCATGGCGTCGCACACCGACCTCGGCGCTGGCATGGCGATCGCGATGCGGGACCTCGAGCTCCGTGGGGCCGGCAACCTGTTGGGCGGGGAGCAGTCCGGCCACATCGCCGACGTGGGCTTCGACATGTACCTGCGCCTCGTGGGAGAGGCCGTCGCGAACTACCGCGGCGAGGACACCGAGCCCGAACCCCAGATGCGCATCGAACTGCCCATCGACGCCCACCTGCCGGAGGACTACATCTCCTCCGAGCGACTCCGGCTCGAGATGTACAAGCAGATCGCCGAGATCCGTTCCGACGACGACATCGCCCAGGTGCGGGCCGAGCTGGAGGACCGCTACGGCGAGCTGCCCCCGCAGGTCGAGGGCCTCCTCCAGGTGTCCGGCCTGCGCAACCGCGCGCGGGAGTACGGAGTCGAGGAGATCGTTGCCCAGGGCAAGTGGGTCCGGTTCCAGCCGGTCCATCTCCCGGAATCCCGTCAGATGCGGTTGCAGCGGCTCTACCCCGGGTCGGTGGTCAAGTCCGCCACCGAGCAGCTCCTGGTGCCGAAGCCGGACGGCGACGCCCTCGAGTGGGCCGCCGCCCTGCTCGACCAGGTCCTCGGTGCGTGACGCCCCGGTCCTGACCCGCGCCGAACGGCCGGTTGGGTGCTCCTTGGTGCCCGGCAGTAGGATCCGAGGCGAGGAACCGCTCTGGAAAGGCCCCACATGAGACTTCGCCACATCGTCCCCGCCGCCGCTGCAGCGCTGGTGCTCGCCGGGTGCTCCCAGGCGCCGACGGTGGCCGCCACCGTCGACGGCACCGTGATCTCGCAGCGCGAGGCGGCGACCCTGGTCGAGGGCTGCCCGGCCGTCGGCACCACGCAGGTGACAGAACCCGTCGCGGTGTCGATGCTGGTGCGCGGTGAGTTGATGGCCACCTTGGCGGAGCAGCAGGGCGTCGACTACTCCGTCGACGACATCGACTCGATGCTGAAGGCCGACCCGCAGCTGGGACAGCTCGTCAGCGAGCAGCCGGAGTGCCTCAAGCTCTTCCGCCCGAGTGTCGGGACGCAGCTGGTCTCCCAGTCCTACGCCTCCTCGGAGGAGATGCTGCAGGCGATCTCCGACGTCGACGTCGAGGTGAACCCGCGCTACGGCGAATGGGACCCGCAGGCCGGCTCGATGGTCGGCTCCGGCTCCCTCTCGGTGCCAGCCGAGGGCTGATGACCGGCTCGCTCGAGCGGCTCCGTGAGGTGATGGCGGAGCTGCGGAGCTCATGCCCGTGGGATCGGGAGCAGACCCACCGCTCCCTGCTCACCCACCTCGTCGAGGAGACCGCCGAGGTCATCGACGCGGTGGAGGCCGGGTCCGACGCCGAGCTGGTCGAGGAACTGGGCGACCTCCTGCTCCAGGTGTACTTCCACGCCCAGATCGCGGCCGAGGAGGGCCGCTTCACCCTCGACGACGTCGCCGACGGCATCACGGACAAGCTGGTGCGCCGCCACCCGCACGTCTTTGCCGGGGAGTCCGTGCCGGAGGACATGCACCGATCCTGGGAGGACCGCAAGCGGCGCGAGAAGCAGCGACGTTCCGCGCTCGACGGCATCCCCGATTCGCTGAACGCCCTCGCCAAGGCCCAGAAGGTTGTCTCGCGTGCCCGGTCCCATCGCGTGCCACTGGCGCTCGACGAACGGCCCGTGACCACCGATGAACTCTCGGATGGCCTCGTGTCCCTGATCGCCCGCGCCCAAGCCAGCGGCATCGACGCCGACCAGGTCCTGCGCGACGCCGTCCGGTCCCTGGAGGGCGCGGTGCGCACAGCCGAGGGCCAAGCCGGTCCCGCCGGTTCCCACGACGCCCCCGTTGGATAGGCTGGGGCTGCACCATCCTCACTTGAAAGGGAGCACATGGCATCCATCGAATTCGTCGACGCCCGCGAGATCCTCGATTCGCGCGGCAACCCCACCGTCGAGGTCGAGGTCCAACTCGACTCCGGTGCCAGCGGGCGGGCGGCCGTCCCCTCGGGTGCCTCCACCGGCGCCTTCGAGGCGGTCGAACTCCGCGACGGCGACAAGGGCCGCTACGGCGGCAAGGGCGTCAGCACCGCCGTCAAGAACGTCATCGACGTGATCGGCGAGGAGATCCTGGGCTTCGAGGCCAGCGAACAGCGCCTCATCGACCTGGCCATGAAGGAACTCGACGGCACCGACAACAAGGGCAAGCTCGGAGCCAACGCGATCCTCGGCGTCTCCCTGGCCGTGGCGCACGCCGCCGCTGCCGAGGCCGAGCTGCCGCTCTACCGCTACGTCGGTGGCCCCACCGCGCACATCCTGCCGGTTCCCATGATGAACATCCTCAACGGCGGCTCGCACGCGGACTCGAACGTCGACATCCAGGAGTTCATGATCGCGCCGATCGGTGCCGAGAGCTTCGCCGAGGCGCTGGAGATGGGGGCGACGGTCTACCACGCCCTCAAGAAGGTCCTGAAGGACCGCGGCCTCGCCACCGGTCTGGGCGACGAGGGCGGCTTCGCACCGAACCTCGAGAGCAACCGCGCCGCACTCGACCTGATCATGGAGGCCATCAAGGCCGCGGGCTACGAGCCCGGCACGCAGGTGGCCCTGGCGCTTGACGTCGCCGCCAGCGAGTTCTTCGAGGACGGGTCCTACGCCTTCGAGGGCGCCAGCAAGTCCGCCGAGGAGATGGTGGACTACTACGCCGAGCTCGTCGACGCGTACCCGCTGGTATCCATCGAGGACCCCCTGAACGAGGAGGACTGGGACGGCTGGAAGGCCATGACCGATCGCCTCGGGGCCAAGGTCCAGATCGTGGGCGACGACCTGTTCGTCACCAACGTCGAGCGGCTGCAGCGCGGCATCGACACCGACACCGCCAATGCGCTGCTCGTCAAGGTGAACCAGATCGGCTCGCTGTCCGACACGATCGAGGCCGTCGAGCTCGCCCACCGCAACGGCTACCGCACCATGATGAGCCACCGCTCGGGCGAGACCGAGGATGTGACCATCGCTGACCTCGCCGTCGCCCTCGGCTGCGGCCAGATCAAGTCCGGCGCGCCGGCCCGCACGGACCGCGTCGCGAAGTACAACCAGCTGCTGCGCATCGAGCAGGACCTCGACGACGCCGCCGTGTACGCCGGCCGCTCCGCCTTCCCGCGTTTCAAGGGCTGATCGGACGCCGACAACTGGCAGACTGGTCACGATGGCCAGGACGTCGCGGAGCAAACCCACGAGCACCGGTCCGGGACGCGGTTCACCGCGGACCCGGACCGCTGCTCGTCCGGGCGAGCGCGCCCGCTCCGACCGCGGACGCGCCCGCTCCGTGGACAAGGCCGGCGACGCCGTGGTGCCGCCGCCCACCACCCCGCCGCCCACCGGCCGCGCGTTCGGCGTCACGTGGCGGTTGATCCTGCTCGGCGTCGTCATCGCCGCCATCGCCATGACACTGGCGCAGAGCCTGCGCGTGTACTTCGCACAATCCTCTGAGATCGCCCAGCTCCGCGCGGACATCGACGCCGAACGGGCGACGATCGCTCACCTCGAGGACCAGCTCCAGCGCTGGGATGACCCTGAGTTCGTGAAGGCCGAAGCACGGGAACGACTGGGGTGGGTGATGCCCGGTGACGTCGGCTACCGGGTCATCGGCCATGATGGCGAGCCCATCGGTGGCGACTCCGCCGTCCTCGGTGAGGAGGACACGATGACAGGACCGTGGTACGAACGGCTCTGGGGGAGCGTGGCCGCCGCGGACCAGCCGGTCGACGAGGACGAGGGCGACGCCGGCTCCGGGGAGCCCGCACCCTCCCCACCTCCACCGTCCGGGACCCCGACTGACGAGGACGAGTGATGATCGAGGAAGCCTCCTCCGCAGACCTGGAGATCGTCGAGCAGCAGCTCGGCCGCCCACCCCGGGGGGTGGCGGGCGTCGCGTGGCGCTGCCCGTGCGGCAAACCCGGCGTCGTCGCCACCCACCCGCGGCTCGACAACGGAACACCGTTCCCCACCACCTACTACCTGACGTGCCCGAGGGCCGTCGCCGCGTGCTCCACGCTGGAGGCCTCCGGCCTGATGCGGGAGATGACCGAGCGCCTGGCCGACGACGAGGAGCTGGCCGCCCGCTACCGAGCCGCCCACGAGGCCTACCTCGCCGATCGTGGCCGGCTGGGACACGTCGAGGAGATCGACGGCATCTCGGCCGGTGGGATGCCGGATAGGGTGAAGTGCCTCCACGTGCTGGTGGGGCACGCGCTGGCTGCCGGTCCGGGTGTCAACCCATTCGGCGACGAGGCGCTCGAGCGCATCGGCGAGTTCTGGTCCCGTCCCTGTCTGGAGGGCTGATGGCACGAACCGTGGCGGCCGTCGACTGCGGCACCAACTCGATCCGGCTCCTCGTCGTCCGGCAGGGAAGCGACGGAACGCTGACCGAACTGGCCCGGGAGGTGCGGCTCGCCCGCCTCGGCCAGGGCGTGGACGCCACGCGACGCTTCCATCCCGACGCCCTGGATCGGGCGTTCGTCGTGTGTGAGGAGTTCGCGGGCATCATCGCGCGCCATGGAGCCGAGGACGTGCGCTTTGTGGCGACGTCCGCGGCCAGGGACGTCGCCAACCGTGACGAGTTCTTCGACGGCGTGCGCCAGCGGATGGGTGTGGTGCCCGAGGTCATCACGGGCGACGAGGAGGCCGAGCTCTCCGCCGAAGGAGTCCTGAGCGGAGTCCGGGCGCAGCCGCCCGCCCTCGTCATCGACATCGGTGGCGGATCCACCGAACTCGTGGTCATCGAGTCGGGTGACCGCGTCGAGAGCGCGCGAAGCCTCGACGTCGGGGCCGTGCGGGTGCGCGAGCGCTACCTGCACTCCGACCCGCCCACGCCGGACGAAATTGCGGCGGCGCGGGCCTTCATCGGTTCCCTCCTCGATGGGTCGGGCGTCGCGTTCCGGGACGTGCGCACTGCGGTTGGTGTCGCAGGCACCGTCACCAGCGTCGCGGCGCGAGTCCTCGGGCTCCGCGAGTACAGCCGCGAGGCAGTCCACGGCACCGTCCTGGCCCGCGAGGACATCGGTTCGGCGGCGCACCACTGGGTGAGCACAGCGGTGGCCGACATCGAGCAGGAGCCGTGCATGCACCCGCTCCGAGCGGGTGTGATCGCGGGCGGTGCGTTGATCCTGGACGAGATCTCGGCGCGTGTTCCCGCAGGAGATGTCCTCGTGTCGGAGACGGACATCCTGGACGGGATTGCGCTGCGCGTCCTGGCCGACGGAGTGCGGCCCGGCCCGTAGACTGGCCGGCGTCCATCGGCCCCCGTAGCCCAATTGGCAGAGGCAGGCGGCTTAAACCCGCCCCAGTGCGGGTTCGAGTCCCGTCGGGGGTACCAGGGGCCGCGTACACTGGGGTGCAGGAAGTGCCCCTTCCCCTGGAACGAGAGAAAGAGCACGCACACGATGGCCAACCCCGTCTTCTCGCGCAGCGAGACCTTCAGCCGCCGGGCCCCGCAGGGTTACCAGCAGCCCTACGCGCAGCCCGGCTACGGCTACGACGCCCAGCCGCAGGCCTACGAGGCCCCTCCCGCACCCGGCGGAGTGATGACCCTGGATGACGTGATCGCCAAGACCGGTATCACCCTCCTCGTCGTCTTCGCCGCCGCCGCCGCCACGTTCGTCCTGATGCCGCCGGCGCTCCTGACGCCCGCCCTCATCGGGTCCGCGATCGTGGGATTCATCACGGTGATGTTCGTCGCCGCCCGTCGTCGTATCCCGGTCGGTGGCGTCATGTTCTACGCGGCCATCGAAGGCGTGTTCGTCGGTGCCTTCTCGAAGTATTTCGAGTACATGTTCCCCGGCATCGTGTTCTCCGCGGTCCTCGCCACCTTCATCGCCGCCGGTGCCACGCTCGCCGCCTACAAGTTCTTCAACATCCGTGTCACCACCAAGTTCCGCAAGTTCGTCACCATCGCGACGGTCGCGATGGCGGGCGTCCTGCTCGTGAACTTCGTACTGGCGCTGTTTAGCGTCGACACGGGGATCCGCGGCGTCGGGTCGGGAGCCGGCTGGCTCGCCATCGGCATCTCGGTCCTGGCGGTGGGCCTGGCCGTGATGAACCTGATCGTCGACTTCGACTTCATCGAGCGTGGCATTGCGTCACGCGCCCCGGCGCACGAGTCCTGGCGCGCCGCCTTCGGCGTGACGGTCACCATGGTGTGGCTCTACGTCGAGATCCTGCGCATCCTCTCCTACTTCAGGGACTGAGGCGGTACCAGGTCCCGGATGTGGCGCGTCAGCAGCGCCCGGGAACTGATCGTCCAGTGCAGCTTGCGCCACGCATCCATCGGCACCCAGCCGGCCCGCTCCGTCGATCCTCCGAGGTCATGGACCACCGGGTCGCTGGGTGCCGAGCACGTTGCGGCGTAGACCACTCGCAGCGCGTGGAAGTCCTCCAGCACGCCGGTGACCGACCTGCCGATCCAGTGGTCGGACTGGAGCGCCAGGACCCGCTCCAGGCGGATGTACTGCCCGGACTCCTCGTACACCTCGCGCACCACCGCCTCGGCGGGCGACTCTCCCGGGTCCACGCCGCCTCCCGGCAGCGTCCAGGTGCCCGGAGCCCCCGTGAGTGAGGAGTTCACCGTCCCCAGCAGCCCACGCGGCGACGTCACCAGGGCGTAGGCACCCACCCGCTGGTGGGCGACGGGCGGCTCCTGCGCCGTGGGCTCCTCGTGGACGATGTGCCGCCGGCGCGGTCGAGGGTCGGAACGACCAGCGGCCCGAACCAGGAACGTGACGACGATGTCGTCCTCCGCCAGTCGCGCGGAGAGGGGTTGCAGGGGCACCCACCCGTGGTGGTGGAGTGTCTCCACCGGGTGGGCCCCGTGGCCCACCGTGAACTGCACGACGGGGGAGTGGATGGGGGAAGGCACTCCTACGACACGCATCCCTTCAGTCTAGCCAGCGCGGTTCCGCGCCCGGTTCCGCCGGCTGTGGGCCGCGCGTCCGATACGCTGATCCGGCTGCGTGCTGATCCAGGAGGAGACCATGGAGTACCGAGACAATGCCCGGATTGACCAGTCCAGGGTGCGCTACGGCGGCGGTGGTGGCAGGTCCCCGCGCGGCCGGGGCGGTCAGATCGCGGTCGGCGGCGGACTCGGCGGCATCATCCTCGTGCTCATCATGATGTTCCTCGGCGGCGGGAACCTCGGCGACATCCTGGGGGGTGGCGCAGCGCCGCAGCAGGCCCCCCAGCAGCAGTCCGGCCCCCAGCCGGAATGCGAGACCGGTGCCGACATCGAGTCCAACCGTGAGTGCCGGTGGCCGGCCTACCAAACCGCCATCCAGGACTACTGGAGCCAGGCGATGGAGGGTTACGAGTACGGCACACTGCAGTTGTTCAGCGGGCAGATCCAGACCGGCTGTGGCACCGGTTCGTCGGAGATGGGTCCGTTCTACTGCCCGGCCGACCAGACCGTCTACGTCGACACCACATTCACCGGGGAACTCCTCGACAAGCTCGGCGCCGAGGGCGGCGATGCGGCCGAGGCCTACATCATGGCCCACGAGTTCGGGCACCACGTCTCCAACCTCACAGGCCAAATGGCCGAGGCCCGGGCGGCGGGCAACCAGAGCGGTCCAGACTCTCCGGCGGTGCGCCTGGAGCTGCAGGCCGACTGCTACGCAGGCGTCTTCTTCGCCAACACGATGAAGGACCCCGACTCGCTCATCGAGCAGGTGACCCGTGACGACCTGATGCGCATCGCCGATGCGGCCAGGGCCGTCGGGGACGACCACATCCAACAGCAGCAGCAGGGCCGCGTGGTGCCCGAGAGCTGGACCCACGGCTCCTCCGAGATGCGTCAGCGCTGGGTGGCCAAGGGGTTCGACTCCGGGGACCCGAACGTGTGTGACACGTTCAGCACGAACGACCTGTGATCCCCGCCCGGCCTCACTGGACCTGCCCGGTGATGTCCAATCCCCGCGGGTCGGTGAAAGTGACGGTCCCGGCGCAGTCGTAGCGGACGAGGGGCTCGAGGCGGCCGGAGCGCCGGTCGATGTCGATGCTGCACTGCTCGCCCGGCTCGGACTGCAGCTCCTCGCGCGTCCGGGCGACGACGGAGAAGTCCATCGTCTGGGGGTCGAAGGGATCCAGGGTCGTCGCCTCCTGGCGCTCCGCCGCGAACGTGGGCAGGTTTCCGGTGCGGGTCCGGCGCACGATGGTGCCGTCCTCGCCGGGCACGTCGGCCCAGTAGCCACGCTCGGCGGAGTATCCCATGGCGAGCACCTCGTCCTCGCCATCGGTCACCTCAGTGAGCCCGTCGACCAAGTCCGCCGCTGAGGTCCCCTCGAGGTGACGCACCACCGTTCCGTCGCTGCGGAAGAAGACCGTCGTGGTCTCGGGCCGGGTGCTGACCGTCATGTAGACGCGCCCTCCGCGGTACTCGACGATCTGGAGCTCCTGCTGGTCGCCGTCAGCGCCCATGAGCGCGGCCACCGTGAACATGGCGCGCGCCTTGTCGAGGGGGAATCGGGTGGGGATGAACGTGGCCTGCCCGATGTACTGGACGTCGGAGTCAACGACGGAGATCACGTCATCGCGCCAGCGGTACGCACGGGTGCCCTTCTCGGGGGTGAGGACCGTGAGGGTGACCTGCTCCGCGGTGAGGTCGAGCTTCAGTGCGCGCGCCCACCCTGAGAGCCGGTGGAGTTCCTTCACCACCTCAGCAGCGCTGCCATTGATCAACGAACCCTGCACCGGGAAGTTGCTCGGGAGTCGTGCATCCCTGTCCGGCGTGGGCGAGGCAGTGGGGGTGGGCGACGGCGCCGGTGACGAGCTGGCCGTGGACGGAGTCGGGGTGTCGATGGGCCCGGTCGGTGCAGGGGCGCACCCGGCGATGGTCGCCCAACAGAGCACTGCCGCCGCCAGCGCGCCCCGGGTCCTGTCCACCGCGCAAGCCTACCGTCGCGTCCCGAGGACAGGGTGGGTCGGCGGTTGGGTAGGCTCGATCGTCGACGAAAGGACCTACCGGTGGCAGCCCGATTCCTCGTGACCTACCCCTGCCAGGACGCCTGCGGTGTGGTGGAGACCGACGAGCGCGTCGAGGGTGCCCCCGTGTATGCCTGTCCTGGCTGTGACTCGAGATGGATCGAACTGGGGGAGCGGTCGCCTCAGGCGCCGCCGTCGGACTCCGCCACGACCGACTCCGGCGCCCGGTCCACGAAGTAGGAGTCGTCCATCGCCGGATCGGGTGCGATGGGGATGTACTGCCGCCGCACCCTGGCCAGGTCCCACTGCCGGCCCTCCACCGCCTCGCGGGCGGCGTTGACGATGTCGCACTGTTCCTGGTTGAGGTAGAACTCGATCGCCTCCACGGCGCGGTCCGCGCGCATGAACCGGTCCGGGTCCTCCCCTTCGGCTGAGGCCTGGACCAGGCGGTCGACGGCACGCTGCACGGTGGCGCGGCGCACCCGGCGCTTGGATTTCGGCAGGAGGTCGATCTTGCCGTCCTCGGAGACGATGATGACCATGGCGCCGCGGCCGGCGCCCGCCAGGTAGCGGATGGCCGAGCTGAAGCGTGCCCCACGGGACGGATCCCCGGTGCCGGTGGCCAGACCATCAAGGATGACACCGACCGCGTGGCACTGCCCGTCGGGCGAAACGAGCACCGCGCCGTCGATGCCGGTGGCCGCATTGAGGGCTTCGGCGCCCAGCCGTGCGGGGGTGATGGCGTAGGCCTGGGGGAGGAGGCGCTGGGCCTCCGCCTCGGCCTCCGGATGCACCACGAGGATCGTGCCGTGGGGCTGCTGGGTGCAGGCCACGGCGATCTGCCACAGGAAGCGTGCGTTGCGGGCGGATACCTCGGGGAAGACCCGGTCCACCGTGACGGAGAATTCGTCCTCGTCCAGGATGTCGCGTGGCATCCCGGGGATGCCGTTGTCGACGCGCAGGTAGGGAACCTCACCGTCCCACAACTCCCAGGAGCCGTTGCCGGAAATGCGGGCCTCGAAGGTATGGGGCCGGGGCGCTTCGGGGTCGATCTTGCCGAGCCCGTAGACCTCGCGTCCATCGCACAGGAGGTGGAGGTCGCCGATGGACAGTTCCAGGACCTTCCTCAGCGACCGGGCCCTGCCGATCGGGACGGGGTGTTCCAGGTCCATGACGGTCAGGATGCCCTCGTCGCCCGTGGGGGCCAGCAGGATGGAACCCTTGCCGGCGCGGCCCTCGTACGGCTGGGCGGAGACGGCATCGAAGGCCTGGAGGGCCCCGAAGGCCATCTCCTGACCGGTTCGTGCCACCACCGCGGAGACGAACAGGTCGGCCGCGTTGCGCAGCACGGACTCGGAGTCGATGCGGACCACGGAACCGGGGACCTGCCGGTCCAGTTCCCGCGAGGCGACGTCGAGGACCGTGTTGACCACCGACTCCTGGAAGGAGCGCGCGGTGAGGAAGTCGTCGTCGGCGTCATCGGGGAGCTGCGGCAGCTCCTTCCACTGCTCGCCCTGGAGCGCCAGCACCGGGAAGACGGTGTGGTCCTCGATGGTGACGCCGACCCCGACGAAGTGGATCCGACCGCTGGCCCGGGAGGCGGAGTCGAGCTTGTCGGCGACGGCCCGGCGTCGCGTCCGCGCTTCGAGGGCGGCCAGGTAGACCGGTGAGTCGGTCTCGGGTGCGTCCTCGCGCAACAGGCGGTTGAACCGACGAGTGCCGAGGTAGGTGGACTGGGCAACGATCGAGCGGTCGAAGTGGCCCCGTGCGGGCTCGACAACCACCCCGCCGTCGTTCTCCAGTGGGATTCCGACGACGAACGCGCGGACGTCGAGGTCGAACCCAGCGGCGTCGAGGGCGTCGTTGGCGACCTGCTCCAGGGAGCGTCGGTAGGTGGCCTGCCCCTCCCACAGCTGCGCGTTCACGGGCGAATCGTCCCACGTCAGGCCGTCAATCCACAAAGCTCGCCACCTCCTTCACCCCTCAGGCTACCGAAGGTGACCCCGCCGACTGA
Source organism: uncultured Arachnia sp. (assembly GCA_947499145.1). GTDB lineage: Bacteria > Actinomycetota > Actinomycetes > Propionibacteriales > Propionibacteriaceae > Arachnia. Next base: position 421,278 of record CANMNB010000005.1, on the reverse strand, counting down.
CCCATACCCTGTGGGGTATAGCGTGGACGCCACCAGTCAAGTAGGACCCCCATGCACAGAATCGTGATCCTGGGCGCCGGCACGGCGGGCACGTTGGTGGCCAACAAGCTGCGCTCGAAGTATGACAGGGACGACGTCGGGATCACCATCGTCGACCGGGACGATGACCACCACTACCAGCCCGGATACCTCTTCCTGCCCTTCGGCACCTACACCCCCGAGCAGATCGTGCGGAAGCGCCACGCCTTCCTGCCCGACGGGGTGACGCTGGCGCTGAGCGAGATCGAGCGTGTCGACGCCGCCAGCAACCGCGTGCACCTGGCCGACGGGACCGTACTCGGTTACGACACGCTCATCATCGCCACCGGCGTCCAGCCCCGCCCCGAGGCGACGCCCGGCGGCGACGGCCCCGAGGCCGGCGTCAGCATCCACCACTTCTACGACCTCGAGGGTGCCGAGGCGCTGTCCGAGGCCATCCACGGGTTCCGCGGCGGACGCGTGGTGATCCACATCAGCGAGATGCCGATCAAGTGTCCCGTCGCGCCCCTGGAATTCACCTTCCTCGCCGACTCCTGGATGCGGAAGAAGAAGATCCGCCACAAGTACGAGATCGTCCACGTCACGCCCCTCGACGGTGCGTTCACCAAGCCTGTGGCGAGCCGCGAGCTGGCCGACGCCCTCGACCACCGAGACGTGAAGCTGGAGACCGACTTCGCCGTCGCCGAGATCGACAACGAGGCGAAGGAACTGGTCTCGTTCGACGACCGCCGGATCCCATTCGACCTCCTCGTGACGGTCCCGGTCAACATGGGTCCGGACTACATCGAGGCCTCGGGCCCTCGGTGCGCGAGATGCTCGGCATCATCACCGCGTCCGGCGGTCACCTCTGGGGATGCCGGATGAGCTTCGACATGAACGGGCTCACGATGGCCGACCTCTACGAGGGCGTCGAGGACGTCATCTCGGCCACCGACTTCATGGAGATCTCCGAGGGCGGCCAACTCCTGTTCATCTAAGGGGTCAGCCGCACGTCACGCCGGTGGCGTGGACGGGGCAGTAGCCGTTCGGGTTCTTGTAGAGGTACTGCTGGTGCTCCAGCTCCGCGTAGAAGAACTTCTGTCCCGAGCTGATCTCAGTGGTGATCCATCCGTAGCCGGCATCGGCCAGCCGCTGCTGGAAGTCCGACTCGGAGCGGCGCGCCGCGTCGAGCTGGGCGTCGGTCACGGGGAAGATCGCGGAACGGTACTGCGTCCCGATGTCGTTGCCCTGTCGGTGCAGTGTCGTGGGGTCGTGGTTCTCCCAGAAGAGGGCCAGCAGGTCCTCGTAGCCCACCGTGCGGGGGTCGAACACCACCCGCACGGTCTCGGTGTGCCCGGTGGAGCCGGTGCAGGTCTCGCGGTACGTGGGGTTGGGTGTGTAGCCGCCCATGTAGCCCGCGGCGGTGTTGACGACGCCGTCGGTGTTCCAGAACAGCTTTTCCACGCCCCAGAAACAGCCCATGGCGAAGTAGGCGACCTCGCAGCCCTCGGGCACCTCATCGAGGCGGCGACCCAGCACCACGTGCACCGGCATCGGGTGCAGCACCGGGAGGTCCCGGCCCGGCAGCGCCTTCTCGGGCGACACCACCTCGGGCGTCAGCTGCGAGCGGATCCACCCCATCACGTCGATATCCATGTCCCAAGGCTACGACGGCACCCAAGCGGAGTCAGAGTCGCGCGACCGCCAGGAACACGGGATAGGTGGACGAGTCCCTCTCGAGGCTGTGCACGTGGCTGAACTGCACGTCGCGAAAGCCTGCGGCCTCCAGTTGGCGTCGCAGGTCATCGCGGTCGAAGCCGTGGTGAACGTGGCCCTCGTGGGCGTCGCCATGGAAGGAGCCGTCCTCCTCGTCCAAGTCGGCGATGCAGACGTGACCGCCGGCCGGGAGGAGTTCGGCGAAGGCGCGAAGTGCGGTCGCCGGGTCCGGAAGGTGGTGGAGGGTCAGGACGGTGACGACGACGTCGAAGCTCGCTTCGGGGGCCGTGCCGTCGGCGAGGTCCCAGTCGACGACGAGGGCGTCGTCGGGCAGGACGCCCGTCGTGATCTTGTGCTCCATCGCCTCTCGCATTCCGCGGGAGGTGTCCGCCAGGACGAGGGACCCGACGTGAGGTGCCAGGAACTGCGACACGAGGCCCGTGCCTGCGCCGTACTCCAGGACGCGCGTGGTGGCTCCGGGGGCGATGGCGTCCCGGATGGCGGCGGCGACCACGCGGGCACGCTCGATCTTGGTCGGGTCATCGTCCCAGGTCGCGGCTTTGTCGTCGAACGGGTTTCCGGTGGCCGGGTCGTGATGGTGGTGTCGGTGATGGGGATTCACGGGAGGCTCCAGTCGATGGGGTCCGCGCCCTGCCCCAGGAGGGCATCGTTGGCGCGGCTGAACGGACGGCTGCCGAAGAAGCCGTTGCGGGCGGAGTAGGGGGACGGGTGGGGGCTGGCAATAATGGGCGTCCCACCCAGCAGCGGGACGGCCGTCTGGGCGTCGCGGCCCCAGAGGATCGCCACGAGGGGCTGGTCGCGACGGGTGAGGGCCTCGATGGCCGTCGCCGTGACGTCCTCCCAGCCCTTGCCTCGATGGGAGCCGGACTGCCGCGGCTGCACCGTCAGCACCCGGTTCAGAAGCAACACTCCCCGCTCGAACCACGCGGTGAGGTCACCGTGGGGGGCCGGCGGGATGCCCAGGTCCGTCTCGAGTTCGGTGTAGATGTTGACGAGGCTGCGGGGGAGTGGCCGGACGTCGCGGGCGACGGAGAACGACAGCCCGACGGCGTGGCCGGGCGTTGGATACGGGTCCTGGCCGACGACGAGGACCCGCACGTCAGACATCGGCCGCGAGAAGGCGCGCAGCACATTCCCGCCCGCCGGGAGGTAGCCGCGACCGGCCGCCACCTCGTCGCGCAGGAAGTCGCCGGCGCGTCGGATCTGGGGCTCCACCGGCGCGAGCGCTACGGCCCAGTCCGGCGCGACGAGTTCGCTCAGGGGAGTGGGCATGGTGGAACTCTGCCACGATCGGGCGCCTCGACACGCCGCCTCCGGCGGCCACTCGGCGATCGTGGATCCACCGAGAAAGCGCGAAGTGGAAAATGGGGCTTTCCATAATGGAAAGCAGGGTTTAGACTTCCGACATGAGTGACATGGATCTGGGGCCCATCCTGGACGACCTGGCGGCCGGCCGCATTGATGCCGACGAGGCGAACCGGCGGATCGAGGCGATGAAGCAGAAGGAGCCGAGCGAGCAATCAGCGCCGCGGCACGAGGCGCCCCCCGCGGGGGACCTGACGACAGTGTCCGTCACCGCCGTCGGGCGCCGCGTCCGGGTGGAGGCGGACCCCTCGATCAGCACGTTGGTGGTGGAGGGGCAGCACGTCCTGCGGCGCAACGGCGCCACCATGGAGATCTCCAGCACTGGTGACATCGGGCCCAGCTTCAGCGGCTTCTCCCTCATTCGGCCGCCGCGCAGCCTCGACGACCTCCGCGACATCGGGCTGGGCAAGGAACTGGTGTTGCGCGTCAACCCTCGCCTGACCGTCGACGTGGAACTGACCACGGGCGGGCTGCGGACCGTCGGCGTGCCGAAGCTGGGGCGCATCCGCGTGACCGCGGGTGGCTGCAATCTTGAGGGCGTCGAGCAGGTGGGCGACCTGCTCACCCAGGCCGGTGCCGTGCAGGTCCAGGGACGGATCACCCAGGGCCGCAACCGGCTCCGGGTCGAATCCGGCAGCCTGACCGTCCACCTGGAGAAGGGGTCCAACGTGACGGTCCGTGGCGACGCGACTCTTGGCCGCATCTCGTGGCCGGGCGACTCCGAACACATCGACGAACTCGTGGTCGGTAATGGCTCGGCCAAGCTCGAGGTGGCCGTGGTCATGGGCCTCGCCACCATCCGGACGGAGGACTGACATGGCCAAGCCGCTCTACCACGCCCCGGCGGACTGTCCCGTGTGCGGAGACGAGTTGATCGTCACGCGCAAGGGCTGTCTGACCTGTGGCACGGAACTGGCCGGCGAGTTCGCCAGCTGCAGCTTCTGCTCCCTCGACCAGGCGGATCACGAACTGCTGAAGGTCTTCCTGGGCTCGCGTGGCAACCTGCGGGAGGTGGAGAAGCACCTCCAGGTGTCCTACCCCACCGCACGGGCCCGTCTCGACGCCGTGCTGGCGAAGCTGGGCTATCTCCCTGCTTCCGGGGACGACGACGCCGGGCCGTCGGAGGACGACCCGGCGCCAACGGGTGGTGTGTCGGCCTCGCCGCGCGAGCAGATCCTGGCGCGCGTCGCGAAGGGGGAGCTCGCCCCCGACGTGGCCGCGAGGCTCATCGCCTCGCTGTAGCGGGTCAGTGGGTGGCGACCTTGAGGATGGTCACGGAGACGGTCTTGCCCGTGGGGGTCTCGTAGCTGGCATCCTCGCCGACCTTCTTGCCGACGATGGCGGAGCCGAGCGGGGACTGCGGGGAGAAGACGTGGTCGATCGGGTCGTCCTTGCTGAGCAGTTCGCGTGAACCCAGGAGGAACGTGTCGGTGTCATCCTCGTCGCCGTCGTAGGCGATGGTGATGACCTTGCCGGGGGCGACCTCGTCGGCGGCGCCCTGCGGGCTCCCGACGTGGGCGTCACGCAGCAGTTGCTCCAACTGCCGGATTCGCCCCTCCATCTGCCCCTGCTCCTCGCGGGCGGCGTGGTACCCCCCGTTCTCGCTGAGGTCACCCTCCTCGCGGGCAGCGGCGATGCGGGCGCTCACTTCGGGGCGCCCGTTGTTCTTCAGGTCGTCAAGCTCCGCCTGGAGCTCGTCGTACGCCTCCTGCGTGAGCCATACGACGTCGGAATGGTTCTCGGACATCCGGCAAGCCTAGCCGACTAGCCCGACAGGCGGCAGTTCTCGAGGGTGACCGACGTGGCCTCACGCAGCGTGCGAAGGTCCACGGTCACCACCTCGAGGACCTCGTCACCCGCGGGCACCTCCACCTCGGTCTCGCCGACGAGTTCATAGTTGGTGGCCTGCGCGAAGAGCGCGCAGGTGGCCGCCTGCGCCGGGTCGGAGCGCTGGACGACGAGTTCCACCCTGGTCACGTCGGGGCCGACGACGTCGAACGCCCGCACCATCCCCACCACCGGGGGATTGGATCGCTCCAGACCCGCGATGACGACCAGGACGACCGCGAGCACCAGGGCCAGACCCGCGCCCACGCCCAGGACCCGATCCATGGTCGACGTGGCCGGGTACCGGGCTGCGATGCGGGCGCGGTCCTCCTCGCTCGGTTCACTCACGGTTCCATTGTGCCCGGCCGGACCGGGTGCGGGCACAATGGGGGCCATGCCGTCGACAGCGAAGCCACTCCGCCTCATGCACGTCCACGCGCATCCCGACGACGAATCCAGCAAGGGGGCGGCCACGACGGCGAAGTACGTGGCGGAGGGAGTCGAGGTGATGGTGGTGACCTGCACCGGCGGGGAACGGGGCGACATCCTCAACCCGAAGCTGGCTGACGACCCCGACGTCCAGGCGAACATCGCCGAGGTGCGACGTCGCGAGATGGCACGGGCGCGGGAGATCCTGGGGATCCAGCAGACCTGGCTGGGGTTCGTCGATTCCGGCTTGCCCGAGGGCGACCCGCTCCCGCCTCTGCCGGAGGGGTGCTTCGGGCTGGAGGACCCCGCGGTCGCAGCCGGTCGCCTGGTGAAGGTCATGCGCGACTTCAGGCCCCACGTCGTGACCACGTACGACGAGCGGGGCGGGTACCCCCACCCGGACCACGTCCAGTGCCACAACATCACCGTCGAGGCGTTCCGCGCCGCTGCCGACCCTCACTCCTGGCCTGAGCACGGGACCGCCTGGCAGGCGGCCAAGTTGTACTACCACATGAGCTTCCACCGACGTCGCTACCAGGCTCTGGAGGAGCTCATGCACGAGCACGGCTACGAATCGCGGCAGCCGGCGCCCACCCGCGACGACGACCCGTTCTCCGACGGTCGGGTCACCACGTTCGTCCACTGCGCCGACTGGTTCGAGGTGCGCGACGCCGCCCTGCTCGCCCACGCCACCCAGATCGACCCGGACGGCCCCTGGTTCGCGGTGCCGCTCGCGATCCAGAAGCTCGGCTGGCCGACGGAGGACTACCAACTCGTGCGGTCGCTGGTGCCGACGACCATCCCGGAGGAGGACCTGTTCGCCGGCCTCCGTGGGCCCGTGCCCTCCCAGTACGAGATCTAGGGTGGCCGACGGCGCGGTCACCGACCGCAACATCATCCGGGTGGAGGGCAGCCCCCGTGAGTTCCACCGCCTGAAGATCCTGGCGGTGCTCCTGCTGCCGCTGTCGATGTCACTGATGGCCATCTCCGCCGTGAACGTGGCCCTCCCGACCATCGCCGAGGGGCTGGGTGCCAGCGACACCGACCTGCAGTGGGTGCTCGCCGGCTACGGGCTGAGCTTCGGTGTCTCCCTCATCCCGGCCGGTCGCGCGGGGGACGTCCTGGGGCGCGGCAGCTGGTTCGTCGCGGGTCTCGTGATCTTCGTCCTGTCCAGCCTCGCCTGCGGCCTCGCGCCCAACCCCGTGCTCCTCAACATCGCGCGGCTGTTCCAGGGACTGGGTGCCGGGGTCTTCAGCCCCCAGGTCACAGGCATGATCCAGCAGTACTTCACCGGGGGCGGCCGCGCCAAGGCGTTCGCGATGTTCGGGCTCGTGATCAGCGTCTCGGTGGCGATCGGTCCGGTGCTGGCCGGAGCCATCATCACGGCGTTCGGGCCGGAGACCGGCTGGCGGTGGGCCTTCCTCATCAACACCCCGCTGGGAGTGCTGGGCATCGTCCTGGCCCTGCTGTGGTTCCCGTTCGAGACCGAACGTGGCCGACGCGGTGCGACGGCGGAGCGGCTCGACCTGGACCCGGTCGGGATGCTGCTCGTGACCGCCACGATCCTGGCGGTCATGGTGCCGTTCATGGCGAACTCGGCCGGCACCTGGGCCCTGCTGCCGCTGGCGCCTCTCCTCGGGTGGCTGTGGGTCAGGTGGGAGCGGCGCTACGCCGCCAAGGGCGGATCGCCGATGGTGCAGCTGCGGCTGTTCGGGTTCCCGTCGTTCCGCAACGGCATGCTGGTCTCCGGCACCATGTTCGTGGGCGTGGCCAGCACGTTCGCGGTCGTGGCGATCTTCCTCCAGTCGGGGCTCGGGCTGACGGCTGCCGTCGTCGGGCTGGTGGGACTTCCGAACGCGGCAGCCAGTGCCTTCTCGTCCATCTGGTCGGTCCGCTACGTCATGGAGCACGGTCGCGGGCTGGTGGCGCTGATGCTGGGCCTCATGGTGCTGGGCACCCTGTCCAGTGTTGGTGTGGCCCTCCTGATCCCGCACGGGGCGCCGTGGTGGTTGCTCGCGGGGACCCTGATGCTGAACGGCTTCGCGATGGGAGCAGTCGGATCGGCCAACCAGACGCTCAGCCTGCAGGACGTTCCGCCGGAGCACGGGGGAGCGGCCGGGGGGATCAAGCAGACCGTCGAGCGGGTCGGGGCGGCACTCGGCAACGCCATCGTCACTGGGGTGTTCTTCGCCGTCGCGCCGCTCGGCTGGTCCGCGGGGTTCGCGGCGGCCTACCTCACCATTGCCGACTTCATCGCACTGGCGATGACACTCGCGATCCTGGATCGGCGCCACCACCGCGGGCGGTGAGGCGCGAGCGTCAGTAGCGCAGCGCGGGGCGGCGTGGGCGCTGCCACCAGGCAGCAGCGCCGCCGCCCAAGGCGCCGCCGAGGTGACCCTGCCACGAGACACCCTCGGCGCCCGGGAGGATCCCGAGAAGGATGCCGCCGTAGAAGACGAACACCACCAGGGCGAGCAGGATCTGGCCGATGCGGCGGTTCACGAAACCGCGCACCAGCAGGAACACCAGATACCCGAACACGAGCCCCGAGGCCCCGGCAGTGAGCGTGCCGGGCGGCGCGACGAGCCACACCAGCCCACCCGAGGCGACGACCGAGGCGATGGTGGCGCCCAGCCAGCGAAGGAAACCGGCAAGGTAGGACAGGGCCCCCAGCACCAGCAGGGGAAGGGAGTTGTTCACCAGGTGCAGCCAACCGAAGTGCAGCCAGGGGGCATAGAGGATGTTGTCGAGCGAGTCCGGGTCCCGCGGGGTGATCCCGAGGGGGTCCAGGGCGTTGCCCGTCGACTGGTCGACGAACTCCAGCCCCCACATGACGAGCACCATGGCGCCGAGGAGCGCCAAGCCGGTGCCGAGGCGCGGGCGCGGGGCGGCGTCGATGGTCATGGACTCCAGTCTGGCAGGTGCGGACAAGCGCGCAGGGATTCGCACTCTGTAGCCTTGCGGCCATGGTCAACCGTCTGCAGGACTCCGCCAGCGACTACCTGAGGCAACACGCCCACCAGGCGATCGACTGGTGGGAGTGGTCGCCCGAAGCCCTCGCTCATGCGCAGGCGGAGGGCAAGCCCATCATGCTGTCGGTGGGCTACGCCTCGTGCCACTGGTGCCACGTGATGAGCCACGAGTCCTTCGACGATGCGTCCATCGCCGAGTTCCTCAACGCGCATTTCGTGGCGATCAAGGTGGATCGACAGCAGCACCCGGATGTCGACCAGGTCTACATGACGGCCACCCAGGCACTGAACGGGGGCGCTGGCGGCTGGCCCATGACGGCCTTCCTCACGCCCACCGGCGAGCCGTTCTTCGCGGGCACGTACTTCCCGCCGGAGCCCGGACAGGGCATGCCCTCCTTCCGTGAGGTGCTGGAGGCCATGGCCACCGCGTGGAACGAGCGCCGGGACGAGGTGGTGTCGTCCGCCACCGCCATCGCCGCCCATCTCGCCGAATCCACCGAGGTCTTCCTCCGCGACGAGGCACCGGACCTGCGGGCGGCGGTGGACCAGGTGGAGGCGGCCTACGACGTCATCCATGGCGGTTTCGGGACCGCCCCGAAGTTCCCGGCAGCCACCCTGATCGATGCCCTGCTGGTCAAGGGCGACCCCCGCACCCTCGAGATGGCCCAGCGGTCGCTCGAGGCGATGGCCCGCGGTGGAATCCACGACCAGGTGGGCGGCGGCTTCCACCGGTACGCCGTCGATGCCGGCTGGGTGGTGCCGCACTTCGAGAAGATGCTCTACGACAACGCCCTGCTACTCGGTACCTATGTCCGGGGTTGGCGCAGGACCGCCGACCACGACGCGGGGCTGCGGGCGCTGTTCGAGCGCACGGCCTACGGCATCGTCGCCTGGCTGGAGCGCGAGATGCGCTCCGAGCAGGGCGCCTTCCACTCGGCCCTGGACGCCGACAGCTGCGACATCCGCGGGGCGGTTTTCGAGGGGATCTTCTACCTGTGGAACCCACAGCTGTTGACCGAGGTCCTGGGCGAGGAACTGGGGGACTGGGCAGCCGAGGTCTTCCACGTCACCAACGGCGGCACCTTCGAGGACGGGCTGTCCACGCTGCAGCTGCGGGGCAAACCCGACTTCGACAAGCTGGAGGCGGCCACCGCCCGCCTGCTGGCGGAGCGGGACACCCGGTTCAGGCCCGCCACCGACCGCCTCGTCGTCGCCGGCTGGAACGCGCTGACGGTCTCCGCGCTGGTCACGGGCGCCATGGTGTTCAACGAGCCGCGCTGGCTGGACCTCGCCACCGGGGCCGCGTCCTACCTGGCCGATGTCCACATGGTCGACGGGGAGCTGCGTCGCAGTTCCCTGGAGGGCGTCGCCCAGTCGGCGCTCGCGTCGGCGGAGGACCATGGCCAGGTGGCGGAGGCCTTTGCCCTGCTCGCGTCGGTCCACGGGGACCCCGCGTGGCTGCACCGTGCCGAGGCGCTCCTCGATCGTGCACTGGAACTGTTCGCCCACCCCGACGGCGGCTTCCACGACGCCGCGGACACGGGCCTGTACGACCGCCCGCGCGCCACCACGGACAACGTCACCCCGAGCGGCACCTCCGCCCTGGTGGCCGCGCTGCGCCTGGTGGGACTGCTCGCGGAGCGGGACGACTTCATCACCCGCGCCGACGCCGCCGCCAGGACCACCTGGGACGCGGTGTCCTCCGCGCCCCGCTTCGCGGGTTCGGCGCTCGCGGACCTGATGGTGGTCGACGAGGCGCGGCGCGGACTGAAGCCCGCCACGGTCGTCGTGGTGAGCGACGACCCGTTCGACGAACTGGCGCGCGCCGCGTGGCGCCTCGCGCCAGCGGGCTCCGCGATCCTGCGCGCCCCCACCGGGACCGAGGGATTCGGGACCCACCTGGAGGGCAGGGACGAGCGCGCCGTCCACGTCTGCCGCGGCACGGTGTGCTTCACCCCCGTTGATGACTACACGGAGTTGCAGAACCCCCTCTGGCGCCGGGTCTGAGTCACAGCTCCTCGCCCAGCATCTCGGTCACGAGGGCGGCGATGCGGCTGCGTTCGGAGCGCGTGAGGGTGATGTGGGCGAACAGCGGGTTGCCCTTGAGCTTCTCGACCACGGCGACGATCCCGTCGTGGCGACCGACCCGCAGGTTGTCCCGCTGGGCGATGTCGTGGGTGAGCACCACCCGCGAGTTCTGGCCGATCCGGGACAGCACGGTGAGGAGCACATTGCGCTCCAGGGACTGGGCCTCGTCGACGATGATGAATGCGTCGTGGAGCGAGCGTCCGCGGATGTGGGTGAGGGGCAGCACCTCGATCATGTCCTGGTGCAGCAGCTCGTCGATGACGTACTTGTTCGTGACGGCCGACAGGGTGTCGAAGACGGCCTGGCCCCACGGCTGCATCTTCTCGTCGGCCGTCCCCGGCAGGTAGCCGAGTTCCTGCCCACCGACGGCGTACAGCGGACGGAAGACCATCACCTTGGAGTACTTGCGCTGTTCCAGGACGGCCTCGAGCCCGGCGCACAGCGCCAGGGCCGACTTTCCCGTGCCCGCCCGGCCACCGAGCGAGACGATGCCGATGGAGTCGTCCATGAGGAGGTCCAGGGCGATGCGCTGCTCCGCGGAGCGTCCGCGCACGCCGAAGACCTCGCGGTCGGGCCGCACGAGCCGCACGGCCCCGTCGGGCAGCCGGCGCGCCAGCGCTGTCGAGCCGGGGCCGCGAAGCACGATGCCGGCGTTGACCGGCAGGCTCTGGGCGGCTTCGATTTCCACGGCCCCGTCGTCGTAGAGGGCGTCCAGCTGGTCGGAGGTGGCGTCGAGTTCAACCATGCCCGACCACCCGGTCTCGGTCGGCAGCTCATTGCGGTACTCCTCCGCTGCGACGCCGACCGCCGCGGCCTTCACCCGTAGCGGGATGTCCTTGGAGACCAGCACGACGTCCTTGCCCTCGTGCGCGTAGCTCAGGGCGACGGCGAGGATCCGGGAGTCGTTGTCGCCCAACTGGAAGCCTGCGGGAAGCACGGACTGGTCTGCGTGGTTCAGCTCGACGCAGAGGGTGCCCCCGTCGTCGTTGACGGGCAGCGCGGAGTCCAGTCGTCCGTGCTGGGCGCGCAGGTCGTCCAGGAGCCTCAGCGCGCTGCGGGCGAAGTAGCCGAGCTCCAAATGATGCCGCTTGGCCTCGAGCTCGGTGATGACGATGATCGGGAGGACGACCTCGTGCTCGGCGAAGCGGTGGATGGCCCGCGGGTCGCTCAACAGCACCGAGGTGTCCAGGACGTAGGTTCTCATGGCTTGCGTGCCTGGCTCCATGTGCACCGAATCTACTGGTCGGACGGGTTCCGCTATGGGCGTTTCGCCCTACGAGCCCGTCACGGCCAGGGCGATGGCTGCGAGGTGGCAGATCGCGGCCAGGATGGTGGCGGTGTGGAAGACCTCGTGGAAGCCGAACCACTGCGGACTGAAGTTGGGACGCTTCGTGGCGTAGGCGACGGCTCCCAGGGAATAGATGATGCCCCCGGCGGCGATGAGGGTCACGACAGCCGGACCTCCCGTGGTCCAGAAGTCCCCGAGCCACCCGACGGCGGCCCAGCCCATCGCCACGTACAGCAGCGTGTAGAGCCAGCGCGGCGCTCCCAGCCAGAGGGTCCTGAAGAGGACGCCCAGGACGGCGACGGACCAGATCAGCACCAGGAGCGCGACCCGGGAACCACCGTCGAGGAGCGCGAGCGTCAGAGGCGTGTAGGTGCCGGCGATGAAGACGAAGATGTTGGAGTGGTCGATCCGTCGGAAGATCGCCAGCGTGGCGGGCCGCCAGTTGCCCCGGTGGTAGGCGGCGGAGGTGCCGAACAGTTGGACGGCGGCGAGCGTGTAGACGGCGCACCCGATCCGTGCGGTTAGCGTGTCGGCACAGGCCGTGAGCGCCAACCCGCCCAGGAGGATCAGGGGGGCGAAGCCGAGGTGAAGCCAGCCTCGAAGGGCAGGCTTCAGGGGCGGCTCGGCGACGGCCTGTGCACGGCTGTTCATGGGGACATTCTCCATCCGGGACAAACTTACGGCACCGTAGGTTACGGTTACGTAGGTGAGCGTAGCAGCCGGGCGTGACGCTGCGGTCGCTAAGCTGCGGCCATGTCGATGCTGCGACGCCTGGTGGACCGCGTCTGGCCGCCCCGCTGGCTCTACGCGACCTACGAGTCGCAGCTCGCGGCTGCGCTGGACGCCGACGAGTTGCCGCGCCACGTCGCAGTCCTGGCGGATGGCAACCGACGCTGGGCACGGCTCAACGCGCCGGGGAAGCCGCTGGTGGCCGGGTACCGGGCTGGCGCGGCAAAGCTCCTGGAGTTCGTGGAGTGGTGCGACGAGCTGCGCATCCCCGTCGTCACACTGTGGGTACTGAGCACCGACAACCTCGACCGCTCGTCACGGGACGAACTCGCACCCCTGCTGGACGTCATCGCCGATCTCGTGAAGCAACTCGCGGCCACAGGCCGCTGGCGCGTGCAGGCGGTGGGGGCGCTGGACCTGCTCCCGCCCGCGTGTGCAGAGGAGCTGCGGGAGGCGGCGGCTTCGACGGAGACCCTGGACGGGATGCATGTCAACGTCGCGGTCTCCTACGGGGGGCGGCATGAATTGCGCGATGCCGTCCGTTCACTCCTGGCCGAGCGCGCGGAGGCCGGGGAGGGGCTCGACGAGGTGGCGCGGACCCTGGAGATCGACGAGATCTCGGAGCACCTGTACACCAAGGGGCAGCCCGACCCCGACCTCATCATCCGTACCTCGGGCGAGCAGAGGCTGTCCGGGTTCCTACTGTGGCAGTCCGCCCACAGCGAGTTCTACTTCTGCGAGGCCCTGTGGCCCGACTTCCGGCGGGTTGACTTCCTCCGAGCCCTGCGCAGCTACTCCCAGCGCGAGCGGCGGTTCGGCCGCTGACCGTCGCCGGTTGGAGCGGATGCCGTCGGCCGTGTCACCATGGGCGCCATGGCAGGCAGGAACCCGAACGCGCGCGGGCGCGACATGGTCATCTCGATGGCCGTGCTCATCATCCCCCTCGCGTTGATCACCTGGTTCTTCACCGTCGACCCCGAGCCCGTCGTCGAGCCGGTTGATCCCGGGCCGACGCTCGCGGTGGCTGCTGAGGAGTCGCCGTACCCCGTGCTCAGCCCCGCCAACCTGCCCGCCGACTGGACCCCCACCCGCGTCGCCTGGGCCGCCGACGGCGAGCGATGGATCACCGGCGAGCCGGCCGTCGGCAACTCTTGGCAGCTCGGCTACCTGGCGCCGAACGAGATCTACGTGGCCGTCCAGCAGCGGGACCGAGCCACCCAGGGCTTCCTGCGCGACGTCACGCGGGAGGGTGTCCCCGAGGGCAGCACGGTGGGCATCGACGGGCGTGACTGGGAGCGCTGGGTCTCCGCGGACGACCGCACGCGGGCGCTGGTGTGGCGCGACGGGGAGATGGTGGCAGTGGTGGCGGGCGATACCGACTTCGCCCAACTCGAGGCATTCACCGGGACCCTGGCGGCGACATAGTCTGGTCGGCATGACCGACACCTTCCTCAGCGACGAACTGCTGGACCGCATTCGCTCCCGCGCGGCCGACTACGACCGGGAGAACCGGTTCTTCGACGAGGACCTCACGGACTTGCGCGAAGCCGGCTACTTCACGGCCATGGTGCCCCGCGACTTCGGGGGCTGGGGGCTCAGCCTCGAGCAGATGACCGAGGAACAGATGCGGCTCGCCGCTGCCGCTCCGGCGACGGCGTTGGCTGTCAACATGCACCATGTCTGGGTCGGGGTGGCCCGCGTGGTGCACGCCACCGGTGACGCGTCGTGCGACTTCATCCTGGAGGAGGCCGCAGCCGGGGAACTCTTCGGGTTCGGGGTGTCCGAGGCCGGAAACGACCTCGTGCTCTTCGGCTCCGGCAGCGAGGCCGTGCCCCAGGGGGACGGCGGCTACCGCTTCCACGGGACGAAGATCTTCACGTCCCTGTCGCCCGCGTGGACGCGCCTCGGGACATTCGGGACCGACCGAACGGATCCTGACAATCCCCTCAACGTCTGGGGCTTCCTGCGCCGCGACGCCGACGGGATCGAGGTGCGCGAGGATTGGGATGCCCTCGGCATGCGGGCGTCGCAGTCCTGCACCACCGTCCTCGACGGCGCCCCGGCCCCGGCGGACCGCATTGTCCGGCGCCTACCGCCAGGCCCGACGATGGACCCCTTCATCTTCGGCATCTTCGCCAACTTCGAGATCCTGCTGGCCTCCGTCTACACGGGCATCGCCCAGCGCGCGCTCGACGTGGCGGTGGAGACCGTGCGCACGCGCACGTCGCTGAAGAACGGCGGCGCGCCCTACAGCAATGACCCTGACATCCGCTGGCGCCTCGCGGACGCCGCCATCGAACTGGACGGCATCTTCCCGCAGATCAGCCGGATTGCCCACGACGTCGACCACGGAGTGGATCGTGGCCCGCTGTGGATGCCCCAGCTGTCGGCGGTCAAGGCGCGTGCCACCGAGACGGCGAAGAGCGTGGTCGAGAAGGCGATCCGGGTCTCGGGCGGCTCCTCCTACTTCAATCGCAGCGAGCTGTCCCGGCTCTATCGAGACGTGTTGGCCGGGATCTTCCACCCAAGTGACGACGAGTCCGTCCACGGTGCCTGGGCCAACGCGCTGCTGGGCAAACCGGTGGAGTGGCCGCCGGCGGACTGAGGTGTTACTCGCCGGAGGCGCGAGCCTTGGCCACCTGCTCCCGCGCGGCGTCGAGGTGTGACTGGCACAGCTTCGCGAGTTGTTCGCCGCGTTCCCAGAGCTTCATCGACTCGGCCAAGGGGACGCCTCCGGACTCGAGCTTGCGCACCACCTCCATCAGCTCCTCACGAGCTGCCTCGTAGCTCAGTTCCTCAGCCATGGTCCTCCTTCGGGATGACGTCGTCGACCGTGACCACCAGCGTGCCGTCGACGATGTGTGCGGTCAGCTGTTCGGATGTGCGGGTGTCGGCCACCGACGAGACGGTGCGCCCTTCCCCGTCCACCAGGAGGGCGTAGCCGCGCTCGAGCGTGGCCTTGGGGGACATCGCCCGGATCCCGGCGATCGCGGAGGCGAGTGCCCGGTCCTCCTGACCCACCCGCTGTTCGACGGCGGAGCGGAGCCTGTGCCGAAGGAGCGCCAGGCGATCCACGTGGGCGGCGAAGGCGCTGGTGGGGTCCCGCAGGACTGGGCGCGACCGCAGGTCGTCCAGCGCTTGCTGGGCCGAGGCGATGCGGTGCCCGACGGCGTCGTCCAGTCGATCGCGGGCCTGGGAGACGAGCCGTACCTCCTCCTGCAGGTCCGGGACCACGCGCTTGGCGGCGTCGGTGGGCGTGGAGGCCCGGAGATCCGCCACGAGATCGATGATGGGGAAGTCCTGCTCGTGGCCGATGGCCGAGACGACCGGGGTACGACAGACAGCGACGGCGCGTACCACGCCCTCGTCGGAGAAGGACAGCAGGTCCTCCAGGCTCCCACCCCCGCGGGCGACGATGATGACGTCGACCTCGGGGTGGGCGTCGAGCCGCTGGAGCGCCCGCATGACCGACTCCGCCGAGGTGGGGCCCTGGACGGCGACGTGCGCGATCTCGAAGCGTGCGGGCCACCGGCGGGCGACGTTCTCCAGGACGTCGCGCTCGGCGTCGGATCCCTTGGCCGTGACCAGGCCGATGCGGCGGGGGATGAACGGCAGGCGCCGTTTCCGATGGGCGTCGAACAGCCCCTCGGCCTGGAGGAGGCGCTTGAGCTTCTCGAGCCGGGCGAGCAGCTGCCCCTCCCCGGCCACCCGGATCTCGAGGCACTCGAAGCTGAGCGAGGAGGTGCGGTCCCACACCCGTGGCCTGAGGCGTGCCGTCACCCGTGAGCCCTCCGGGATGGGGCCGGCGGCGTCGAGCACGAGCGCCGAGGCCGTGACGCTGGCGGACATGTCGGCAACCCGGTCGCGGAAGGTCAGGAACTGCGTCGGGCCGTTGCGACGCTTGATCTCGATCACCTGCGCATCCACCCAGATCTCACCCAGCCGGTGGACCCACTCCTTCACCGACATCACCACGCGGCCGAGCGGCTGCGGGTGCTCGGGCGAGCTGGTCAGGGCCATGTCGAAACCCTACCGTCGGGCTCCGACGAGCCGCGCCTACGATGGTGGCCATGTCACCCCGATCCCGTCCCCGCAAGAGCGACGGGTGGGTCCCGAACCAGCATGGCGCCTGGGCGATGCTCGTCACGCCGTGGCTTCTGGGCCTGTGGTGGATGGCGAGCCGCGAGCCCTTCGAGGCCGGTTGGGTGGTGCTGTTCGTCTTCTGGCTCACGGGGTACTTCGCGTTCTTCGCCACCACGCAGTGGCTCAAGTCGCACCGCAAGCCGCGCTACCTGCGGGCGATGGCCACCTACGCGGTGACGGCGGGTGCGCTCGGGGTCGTGCTGCTGGTGCTCGAACCGTCGTGGTGGTCGTGGGTGGGCGTCTTCGCTCCGCTGACCGGGATCGCGCTGTGGCTGTCCTGGCAGCGCCGGGAACGCGCGCTGCTGTCGGGGCTGGCGACGGTCGCGGCGGCCTCCCTCCTGCCGCTGGTCCTCGGTAGCGACGGCGTCACTCGTGTCGGGCAGCTGCCGGGCCTGGGCGTCATCGCCGCGGTCAGCTTCGCCTACTTCTTCGGCACGGTGCTCTACGTCAAGACGATGATCCGCGAGCGCGGCGAGTGGCCCTGGGTCGTCGCGTCGGTGGTCTGGCACGCCCTCGCCGCGGCGACGGCCCTCCTCGTGCCGGAGCCGTTCTCGGCGGGGTGGCTGGCGGCGTTCTTCGCCGTCATGGCGGTGCGGGCGCTCGCGCTGCCCCTGTGGGGTCCGATGCGGGGCAGGACCGTCACCCCCAAGGCGCTGGGCATCGGGGAGATCGCCGCGACGCTGCTCCTGGTTGGGGCGGTGATGCTCGGCTGAGCAGCTAGGGTGGTGGTTGAAATGGCAACCGCACCGGAGGCGACATGGGCAACCCCGTCCTGCAAGTGATCATCTGCAGCACCCGACCCGGCCGCGTCGGCGGCGTCGTGGGACGCTGGTTCGTGGAGCGCGCCCGCGACTTCGGCGGCTTCGAGGTTGAGGTGGCGGACCTGGCGGAGATCGACCTGCCGTTCATGAACGAACCGAACCACCCCGCCATGCGTCGCTACACCCATGAGCACACCAAGCGGTGGTCCGAGCGGATCGATCGTTCGGATGCCATCGTGCTGGTGACGCCCGAGTACAACTTCGGGATGAACGCCCAGGCCAAGAATGCGCTGGACTACCTGTACCAGGAGTGGGGCAACAAGCCGGTGGGGTTCGTCTCCTACGGCGGGATGTCCGGGGGCATCAGGGCCGTACAGATGCTGAAGCAGGTGGTCACCACGCTGCACATGTTCCCGTGTCATGCCAACGTCGCGGTGCAGCGCGTGGCCGAGTACGTCGACAAGGATCGGACCAGCTTCACGCCGCCCGAGCCGGTCGAGGAGGCGGCCCGGGCCCTCCTCGAGGAGCTCGCGAAGGTCAGCCCGGTGATGCGCCAGCTGCGCGAGTGACCGGGCCGCGACACGCGCCCCGTAGACTGGAGATCATGGACACCGCCACTGACCCGAACAAGCGAGTCATCGTCGCTGCGCCGCGCGGCTACTGCGCCGGCGTGGACCGAGCGGTGATCACCGTCGAGAAGGCCCTGGAGACCTACGGCGCGCCGGTGTACGTGCGCAAACAGATCGTGCACAACCGCCACGTGGTCGAGGACCTGGAGGCGCGGGGCGCCATCTTCGTCGAGGAACTCTCCGAGGTGCCGGAGGACGCGCTGGTGGTCTTCTCCGCGCACGGTGTCTCACCGGCAGTCCATGCGGAGGCGGCCATGCGGCAGCTCCGGACCATCGACGCCACCTGCCCGCTGGTGACCAAGGTCCACCGTGAGGCCAAGCGGTTCGACACCCAGGACGTCGACATGTTCCTCATCGGCCATGCCGGCCACGAGGAGGTCGAGGGCACCATGGGGGAGGCTCCCCACCGGATGACGCTGGTGGAACGTCCCGAGGATGTCGACAAGCTGGACCTGCCCACGGACAAGCCCATGGCCTGGCTCAGCCAGACCACTCTCAGTGTGGACGAGACCATGGAGACCGTCACCCGGCTGCGCCAGAAGTTCCCGCTGCTGATGGATCCGCCGTCGGACGACATCTGCTACGCCACCCAGAACCGCCAGCAGGCGGTCAAGCAGATCGCGCCCAAGTGCGACCTGATGATCGTCGTGGGGTCCCGCAACTCCTCGAACTCGGTCCGTCTGGTCGAGGTGGCCCTCGAGGCCGGCGCGAAGGCGTCCCACCGCATCGACAACGCTGGGGAGATCCTGCCGGAGTGGCTCGAGGGCGTCAGCGCCGTCGGCGTGACCAGCGGCGCCTCCGTCCCCGACGAGCTGGTCCAAGGCGTCCTGGAGTATCTGCAGGAGCGGGGCTTCCCCGCAGCGGAAGAGGAGCGCCTGACGGAGGAGAACCTCACGTTCTCGCTGCCGCCGGAGCTGCGCCGGGACCTGAAGGCATCCGCCCTTAAGCACTGAGCGGAGTCAGACCAGGAAGCGGAAGAACGGGGAGTCCGAGTCCACCTCGGAGACCTCCATCCCGCACTCCGCGATCCTTTGCAGCAGGAATCGGTAGTCGCCCGGGTGGCCGAGTTCAACCCCCACGAGCGCCGGACCGGTGTCACGACTGCTGCGTTTGACGTATTCGAAGTAGGTGATGTCGTCCTCCGGGCCGAGGACGTCGTCGAGGAAGCGTCGTAGCGCGCCCGGCTCCTGCGGGAACTGCACCAGGAAGTAGCGCTTCCGGCCCTCGTGGACCAAGGAACGCTCCACCACCTCGGCGTACCGCGCGACGTCGTTGTTGCCCCCGGAGACCACCGACAGCACGGTGGAACCCGAGGGGATGTGCAGCCGTGGCCCGGGCCCCGGGCCGGGCAGCGCCGCCGTCGCGAGGGCCCCAGCCGGTTCGGCGATGATGCCGTCGATCTGGTACATCTCCAGCATCTCGGAACACACCTGGCCCTCCGGAACCCGGAAGAGTTCGGGGCGGGCCTCGTTGATGATCGTGAACGTGAAGTCCCCGACCCGGCTGACGGCGGCACCGTCCACGAAGGTGTCGATCTCGGGCAGGGTCACGGGCCGCCCGGCGGACATGGCGGCCGCGGCGCAGGGGGCGCCCTCAGGCTCCACCCCGATGATGCGTACCTCCGGGTGGTGGGTGCGCAGCCACGCAGCGGCTCCCGAGATCAGGCCGCCGCCGCCCAGGGGGAGGACCACGACGTCGGGGACGAACCCCAGCTGCTCGACGGCCTCGGCGACGAGGGTGCCCTGCCCGGCGGCGGTGCGGGGGTCGTTGAAGGCGGGCACGACCACCCGGCCCTGCTCGGCGGCCATCGCTGCGGCGGCGGCACCGGCCTGGTCGTAGGTCGATCCGGCGAGCACCAACTCGACCTGACCCCGTCCGAGGTCCACGATCCGTTGCCGCTTCTGCCGAGGAGTGGTGCTGGGCACCACGACGGTGCCCGAGATCCCGAGCTGCGCGCAGCTGTACGCGACTCCCTGACCGTGGTTGCCTGCGGAGGCGCAGATGACGCCTGCGGCCTGTTCCTCGGCGCTGAGCTGGGAGATGAGGTTGTAGGCACCCCGAAGCTTGTAGGAGCGGACGGGCTGCAGGTCCTCTCGCTTCAGCCACACCTCGGATCCGCTGGCGAGCGACAGGCGGTGGCTGCGCTGCACCGGAGTGCGGACTGCCACACCCGCGAGGCGCCGGGCAGCGTCGGTGACCAGTTCAGCGAGCTCGGTCAGGGCAGTCATGCTGCCCATTGTTGCCGCTACTCGCCGATGGCGCGAGTGACCGGGCGCACGCGGTCCAGCAGGGCGAGCTCCTGCAGTTGCTCGTCGTACTCCAGCATCTCCGGCACGGCATGTTCGCGGACGGGTTCGTCGATGGTGCTGAGCTGCCCGAGCTCCTGCTCCACGACACCCATGTCCTGGAACTTCCGGGCCTGGACCATCACGCGCGACTCAATGGAGCTCACGGCCTGGTTGTAGGCCTTCACCGACGACGTGAGGGAGCGCCCGAGCTTGTCCACATGGCCGCCCAGCGTGGACAGCCGCTTGTGGAGCTCGCGCGCCATGCCGATGACCTCGGCCGCGGACTCCGCCAGTTCGGACTGCTTCCAGCTGTGGGAGATGCTGCGCAGCATCGGGATCAGCAGGCCGGGGGAGGCGAGCGCGACGTTGTGGCGCACGGCGAACTCGTGAAGGTCCGGCATCTGCTCGAGCGCCAAGCGGAGGAACTCGTCGGAACCGAGGAACAGGATGACGAACTCCGGGGAGCGGACGTCGAGGCACCAGTAGTCCTTCGAGCTGAGCTGCTCGATGTGCGTGCGCACGTGCCGGGCGAACGTCTGGAGGTGCTGCTTCTGCAGCTCGTCGTCCTCGCAGCTGTAGGCGTCGAGCACGGCCGACAGCGGAACCTTGGAGTCCACGAACACGATGCGGTCCTGCGGGAGGTTCACCCGCATGTCGGGGCGGAACCGCTCGCCGTCGGCGGCGGTGTAGGTCTGCTGGTCGTCGAAGTCGCATCGGGCCGCCATGCCCGAGATCTCCGCGATCCTGCGCAGGCTCTGCTCCCCCCACGAGCCTCGGACCTGGGGCTTGCGCAGGGCGTTGGAGAGCACGCTGGCCTCCCGCCGGATGGTCTCGCCCGAGGTGAGGACCGAGCGGATCTGCTCACCGAGCTCAGCGGCCATGTGGGCACGTTCCTTCTCCACCTGGCTCAACCGCTCGTTGAGCTGCCGCAGTCCCTCCGTCAGAGGGGTGACCATCTGCTGGGTGGCGGCGAGGCGCTCCTGCGCCGTCTTGTCCTGCTTGGCGCCCTGGCGCTCCAGCGATTCCTCCGAGAGCACCTTGAACTGGTTGACCAGCTTCTCCCGGTCTGACTTGAGCTCCTCGACCAGCGAGAGGGCTGCGTCGCGCTCTGCCTGGGCGCGCGACAGCTCGGCCTGGGCGCGGGAGGTGGCGGCCTGGGCCACGGCCACCTCGCGTTGCGCCTCCACGGACGCCGTCCGGAGCTCGGCCTGGGACGCCTGCCGCTGCGCCAGTTCCAGCCGGACAGCGGAGAGGTCCTCCCGCGCGCGACTGGCCTCCGACCGCGCGGTGGAGGCGTCGAGCCGGGCGTCGGCGAGCGCGCGCTCGTGCTCCTGGGAGGCCTGGGCAGCCGCTGTGCGCGTGCTCAGCATGCGTCCGAGCAGCCAGCCCGCTCCGGCTCCGAGCAGGAGGGCCAGCACGCTGACGAGGATGCCTGTCGTGGTCATGCTTCCAGCCTGTCAGGGGTCACCGACAAAACCGTGGATCGCCACCCGGCGCCGCCCTCCCGAAAATCGATCAGTGATCGATTTTCCCCCGTCCGCCTCAAAATCCCGAACACGGAGTCGCGGTTCGACGGCGGATCGCCCACGACGGGTGAGGTGTGGAGCCAGTGTCGGGTTTCGAACAAGGCGACTACAGCGATGCTCATGCCGCCCGTCCCGTCAGCGGTGGCGTTGGCGACGTTCCCGCAGCTTGTCCAGCTCGGCGCGCTCGCCCTTGCTGAGGGAGTGCAGTCCCTGGGCGCTGATCTTGGCCAGCAGCTCGTCGAGCCGCTGCTCGTCGGCCATGCGACGGCGCTCACCACGGGCGGGTCGGCTGCCACCGGGCTTCCCGCGGGAGGAGGACCGGCTCGAGGGGCGTCGTGACGAGCGGCCCCCGGGGATCCAGGAATAGGAGCTCAGCAACCCCACACCGCGTGCGGCCACGGCCACGCCGAAGAGACCGAGCAACTCGGCGACGACGGTGCCCCAGGCGCGTGCGGCGATCCAGCCCAGCAACTGGATGCCGAGCAGGACGGCGCCGATGACCCAGGCGGGGATGCGGAAGAAGAACGGCCGGGTGGGGTACTCGGCGATCCACAGCAGCAGGATGGCGAACTGGATCTGGTCGAGGCCGATGAGGGCCACCGCGTTGGGGGCGAGGATCCCGACGAAGGCGGCCGCGGCCGTCATGGCCGCCCAGGCGCCGACGTAGAGCTTGGCCATCGGGATCTTCCCGACGGTCGCCTCCAGCTGGGAGCCGAAGTACCACAGGATCACCAGCGTCAGCAGGGACCACAGCGAGACGCCCTCCGTGACCGGCCACGTGACGATGCGCCAGACCTCGCCGGCGAAGACGCGAGCGGGGAGGAACGCCAGCAGTGCCGGGAGGGATGGGACGATGGCCGACGCGACGAGACCGACGGCGCCGAGCAGAACAAGGGCCATCGTCGACGTGACCTCGAGGCGGCCGAGCCGGAACCAGGAGTCGCCACGTGCCTGTGGTGCAAAGAAGGAACTCACGAGGTCAAGGGTGGCATGCCTGATCAAGTTCAAGCGTGTTTACTGGGGCCATGTTCGAAAACGCTGCCTCCCACCTTGATGACCTGGGCGCCTTCGTCGCCGCCTCCCCGACGTCGTACCACGCCGCCCAGACGATCGCCGATCGTCTCCGCGGTGCCGGCTTCGAGGAGGTGGACGAGCGAGCCGCCTTCCCCTCCGGTGCGGGCCGGAGGTTCGTGCAACGTCACGGTGCGGTCGTGGCCTGGGTGCAGCCGGAGTCCTTCTCCACCACCACAGAATTCCGCATCGTCGGTACCCACACCGACTCCCCGGCCCTCAAGGTCAAGCCGCAGGAGACCACCTCCAGCGTGGGGTGGACGCAGGTGGGCGTGGAGATCTACGGCGGCATGCTCCTGAACTCCTGGCTCGACCGCGAGCTGGGGATCGCCGGTCGCCTCGTGACGCGCGACGGCGCCACCCACCTGGTGCGCACCGGCCCGGTCGCCCGCGTCCCGCAGCTCACCATCCACCTGGACCGGCAGGTCAACGATGGGCTGAAGCTCGATCGGCAGGCCCACATGCAGCCTGTCCTCGCGGTCTCGGGGGAGGGGATCCTGCTGGATCACCTCGCGGGACTCGCGGGCGTGGACGCGGACGACGTCCTGGCCCACGACCTGTTCACCTTCGACGTCGCCGCCCCCGCCCGCTTCGGGCTGCGGGACGAGTTCTTCGCCTCCGCCCGGCTGGACAACCTGTCCAGTACGCACGCGGCGCTGGCCGCGATCGAGGAGGTCGGGGCCAGCGAGCACGTCCAGGTGTTCATCGCCTTCGACCACGAGGAGGTCGGCTCCGCGACGTCGTCCGGCGCTGCGGGACCGGTGCTGGAGCACGTCCTCCTGCGCATCGCCGCCAGCGCCGGGCTTGGCCTCGACGCTACGTACGCGATGCTGGCACGCAGCTCCTGCATCTCGGCCGACAGCGGGCACCTGGTCCACCCCAACTACCCGCAGCACCACGACCCGAACGTGCGGCCGCTGCCCAACCGCGGCCCGCTGGTCAAGCTCAACGCCAACCAGCGCTACGCGACCGACGCCGTCGGCGCCGGCATCTGGCTGCGCGCGTGCGAGGCGGCCGACGTGCCCACGCAGTCGTTCGTCTCCAACAACGCGATGCCGTGCGGCTCGACGATCGGCCCCATCACCGCCACCCGGCTCGGGATCACCACCGTGGACGTCGGCATCGGGCTGCTGAGCATGCACTCGGCTCGTGAGATGTGCGGCGTCGAGGACCCGTACCTCCTGGCTCGCGGGATGGAGTCCTACTGGGGCCAGAGCTGAGTCCGGCGCTCGCCAGAACCCAGATTGGCCACCGGTCCGGGGGCGTAGCCCTCGCCGTGCGTCTTGGCGTTGCCGACGAGGTCCCGGTCCAAGCGGGCGGGTCGCCCATCAGGGTCCTCGAAGTTCGCATCGACGAAGCGCACCCGAACGAGGTCACGGCCGTCGACGGCCGGAGTGCGCACAGCGTCCCAGGCGCCGTCGAGCCGGGATTCCAGGTAGGCGGTCCCGTCCTCGACCACCACGCGGAAGCTCCCGTCGACCCGGTGCGGATCCTGCTCCCCGCCGAACGCCTGCGCGGAGCCGGCGTAGGCGTTGTGGCGGATGTCGACGTACTGCTTGACGCCGAGGAACTTCTCGACGTCCCCGAACCGGCCGGCGGTGACGTCGAGGTACTCCTCGATCGAGGCGGGGTAGTCGTCGTAGACCGCGGTCCCGGCGAGGCCGGACACCGGCGCGCCGGACTCGTGGTCGGCGAAGACGTTGCCGATGAAGCGGTCGTCGCCGCCGATGATGACGGCGTACCCGGCCACCTCCGTGCTGTGGGGTCGGTGGTAGGGGGTGGCGCGGTCCAGGACGTCCTCCAGCCGCACCGTGCCTCCGAAGAGGTTCGCGACGTAGGCGCCGCCCTGGCTGAAGTTCTCCAGCGCGACGGGGGAGGCGAACACGTTGTGGTCCACGAGGTAGGGGCCGTGGCTGACCTCGATGAACAGGTCGCGGTTGTTGTGGTGCAGGACGTTGCGAGTCAGCCGGGTGCCCTGGGTCTGCCAGTCCAGCCAGATGCCCAGCGAGCAGTCGTGGATGTGGTTGCCCTCGATCCGGACGTCGATGGCGGCGTGCAGCTTGATGCCGGCGATCTCGTAGCCGTAGAACTGGCGCCGGGTGGCGATGTGGTGGATGTCGTTGCCCTCGATGGTGGAGAACACGCAGCCCAGGTGTCCGACGACGGCGTTCTGGCCGCAGTCGTGGATGTGGTTGCGGCGCACGACGTGGGAGCCGATCCGCTCCTTGTCCCAGCCGATGCCGAGCGCACTGAACACGGATTCCAGCTGGTACTGGTAGCCGGGCTTGTCGCCGCGGAGGGCGGAGTAGTTGTCGCCGGTGGAGGCCTCCTTGCCCAGCGAGACGGCCGAGCACTTCGAGTCGTGGATGTGGTTGTCCTCGATGATCCAGCCCTTGGCCCAGTTGGGGCCGACGAGACCCGGCTGGTCTGCGGTCGGGGGACTCCATGGCGTCGCGGCGTGGGCCATCTCGAAACCGCGGACGGTGATCCAGTCGACGTGGTGCTCGGCGGGGAAGAAGACCGACCGACGCACGTTGATCTCGACGAGTTCGTCGTTCGGGTCGGCGTCGCCGAAGTTGGCCCAGATGGTGGTGGCGTCCTCGCCCACCTCCGCGTACCAAACCCTGGTCGTCCAGTCCGGGTCCTCGATCGGGTCGACCTGCTGGGTCCAGTCGTCGATGATCTCGGTGCGGCGCTCGGGGTGGCGGACGGCGTCGAGCGAGAGGGCCTCGTCGAGGCTGCGCCCGTTGAGGTAGACGTCGCCGAGGTGGGCGGGGAGGTCGTGCGGCCGAGCGAGCCAGTCGCCCCAGATGGTCAGGGCGAAGGGGTTGTGGTCCCCGAACAACGCGTTGTCCACCTTCGTTCGCCAGACGTCGCCGTCGCGCTCCCAGCCACTGACCTCCTCGGAGCCCTTGATGACGACGTGCTCGCCCTCAGCCGCTTGGTAGGTGATGCGACGGAGGTCGCTGAGCCCGCCGCGTCGCGGGTTGACCCATTCCCGGTACGTACCCTCGTGCACGGTCACGACGTCCCCCGGTAGTGCCTCTCGGGCGGCCCGGTTGATGGTGCGGAAGGGGGAGTCAGCGGTGCCGGCGGCGGTGTCGCTGCCGTGGACGGCGACGTGGAAGTCGGTCATCGGTGGCCCTCTCTGGCATTTGTTGCGTCACGCGACAGATTCGCGCGAGCCCAACGTTAGCCTGACCGGGCCGTCGTGTCTCGAACCATCCAGACAGCAGCCGTCCCGCGACGAGCGGTTGCAGTTCGAGCACAGCGGGACGGGGAGGTAGAAGTGGGCGATGGGCCGGCCGTTGAAGTCGCCCACCTCGATCTCGAGGTCGAAGATCTCGCGCAGGAGGTCCGTGTGCACGATCTCTCGCGGGGTGCCGATGGCGCGGACGTGGCCGTGCTTCATGGCGACGATCTGGTCAGCCCAGCAGGACGCGTAGTTGATGTCATGGACCACGATGACGACGGTCTTGCCGAGTTCGTCGGCCGCCCGGCGCAGGGTCTGGAGCATGGCGTGGGCGTGGGAGACGTCGAGGTTGTTCAACGGCTCGTCGAGCAGGAGGTACTCGGTGTCCTGGGCCAGCACCATCGCGACGAACGCGCGCTGGCGCTGGCCGCCGCTCATCTCGTCGAGGAACCGGTCGCGCAGGTCGTCGAGGTCCATCCAGGCGATGGCTTGGTCGATGATGTCGCGATCGTTGGCCGTCAGGCGCCCGCCAGAATGCGGGTAGCGCCCGAACCCGACGAGGTCGGCGACGGTCAGTCGGGACCGGAGGTCGTTGGTCTGCCGCAGGACGGCCAGCCGGCGGGCGAGCTCGCGAGAGTCCGCCGTCGCGACGTCGAGGTCGCCGACGGTGATGGTGCCGCCGTCGGTGCCGAGCAGCCGGGCGATCATCGACAGCAGGGTCGACTTGCCCGCGCCGTTGGCGCCGACGATGGCGGTGAGCCCCCCGCTCGGGAGGGTGAGGCTGACGTCGTCGACGACGACCGTGCGGCCGTAGCGCTTGGACACGCCGGAGATCTGGATCATTGTGTGGCCTTCCGCATGACGAGCCAGATGAAGGCGATGCCACCGACGAATTCGATGACGACCGCCAGCACCGTGGCCTGGTTGAGGAGCTGTTCCAGCAGGGTCTGCCCGCCGACGAGCACGCCCATGCCCAGCAGCCCGGCCATCGGCATCACGATGGCGTGCCGGCCCGTGCCGCTGATCTGGTAGGCGATCGCGGCGACGATGAGGCCGAGGAACGTGATGGGCCCCACCAGCGCCGTCGAGACGCTGACCAGCAGGGTGGCCACCAGCAGGACGCGGCGCACCACGCGTGAGTAGTCGACGCCGAGGCTGATGGCGGCATCGCGGCCCAGGGTCAGCACGTCGAGGGTGGCGCGCTGGGTCCACAGCCAGTAGCTGGCCGCGGCGACGATGACCGCGCCGAGCCAGATGAGCTCCGGGTTGACGGTGGTGAAGCTCGCGAAGAGGTTGTCCTGGAGGACCTGGAAGCTGCTGGGGTCGAGGACTCGCGCGACCAGTGAGGAGAGGGAGCGCAGGACCGCGCCGAGCACGAGCCCCGCCAGCACCACGACGTAGACCGAGCGGCTGTTGCGCCCGAACAGGACGCCGGTCAGCGCGGACGCGACCGCCAGCATGAGGACGACGTTGACCGCGAACATCGTGTAGGAGCCGATCTGGGCCACCAGCGTCACACCGAGCACCAGCACCATGAGCGACTGGATGAATGCGTACAGCGCGTCCAGGCCCATGATCGACGGTGTCAGGAGGCGGTTGTTCGTCACCGTCTGGAAGGCCACCGTCGCGACGCCGGTGGCCCAGCCGACGAGCAGCATGGAGGCGACCTTCCGACCCCGCAGCTCCAGGATGAAACCCAAGTTGCCGGACAGGTTGAGCACCATGAACGCCACCGTGGCTGCGGCCACGAGGCTGGCGGCGGCGAGGACTCGCCGCTCGGGCAGGAGGCGGGTGGGCGTCGGAGCGGTCGCGGCGGTCATCGGGTGCGCATCCGTCCGCTCAACAGCAGTGCGAGGAACACCGTGCCGCCCAGCACGCCGGAGACGGTGCCGACGGGGATCTCGTAGGGCGGGTTGAGGGTGCGGGCGAGGAGGTCGCACACCAGCACGAACCCGGAGCCGGCCCAGGCTGTCCAGCCGATGTTGCGGCGCAGGTTGTCGCCCCGCCACAGGGCGATCAGATTAGGCACGACGAGTCCGACGAAGGCGATGCCGCCGACGACGACGAGGGTGATGGCGCTGGAGACGGCCACGAGCGCCAGGCCGAGGTTGAGCGTCGCCTTGTACGACAAGCCGAGGGCCTTGGCGTGGTCCTCGCCCAGGCCGGCGAGGGTGAAGCGGTCGGCGAACAGCCACAGCAGCAGGCCCACCCCGCCGAGCAGCCAGAGCAGCTCGTAGCGGCCGCGCAGGACGCCGGAGAAGTCGCCCTGCATCCAGATGCCCATCGTCTGCATGAGGTCGAGTCGGTAGGCCACGAACGTGGTGCCGGCGGCGATGACGCCCGCGAGCATGATGCCGACCAGCGGGACCGCGACGACCGGCGCCGTCGGCGGGAGCGAGCGCACGAGCCGCAGGAACAAGGCGGTGCCCGCCAGAGCCGTGGCCACGGCGATCAGCATCTTCACGACCAGCGGGGCGCCCGGGAACAGCAGGACGGCGATGAGGATGCCGACGCCCGCGGACTCCGAGGTCCCGACGGTGCCGGGTTCGACGAAGCGGTTGCGCACCAGCAGCTGCATGAGCATGCCGGACAGGGCCAGTGCGGCACCGGCGAGGAGGACGGCGACGGTGCGGGGGATGCGTGAAGCGGTGAGGTTCAGCCAGTCCCGCTCCGTTGCTCGGCCGGTGAGGAAGTCCCCCAGCGAGAGCTCGGCGGCACCGATGAACAGCGACACCACCGAGAGCACCAGGAGCGCGGCAAGCCCGCCGAGCCAGCCCCAGCTGAGGGGCCGGCCAGCGGGCCTGTGGAGCGCTCGTGGCTGCGCGCTCGTGGTGGTGCTCACGCGGGTCTCAGAACGTCGAGACGGCTTCGTCCAGCATCTCCACCGCGTTGTCGACGCCGTGGATCATGACGTACCAGCGGCTGCCGTCGAGGTAGGTGACGCTGTCCTCGGACCACGCGGTGGTGCTGGCGACGAGCTCGTTGTCCAGCACCTGTTCCGCTGCCTCGCTCTCTTGGCCGATCGCTGCGTCGCGGTCCACGACGAACAGGTGGTCGGGGTTGGCCTCGGCGATGGCCTCGAAGGAGATTGCCTCGCCGTGGGCCTCGATCTCGACGTCGGAGATCGCGGGCTCCAGGCCCAGCTCGGTGTGGACGAGTCCGAACCGGGAGCCGGTTCCGTGGGCGGAGACCTTGCCGCCGCTGGTCATGAGGATCATCGCGGTTTCGCCGGTCGGGGCCTTCTCCTTGGCGGTCTCGAGCGCCTCAGCCACCTCGGCGAGTTCCTCGGCCACCTCGTCCTCCATGCCGACGGACTGCGCCACGATGTTCGCCGAGTATTCGATGCCCTCGTAGAACGACACCTTCGTCGCGTCGTAGGTGACGTCGATCGTGGTGAAGTTCCGGGAGAGTTCCTCGACCAGGGCGGCGGTGCGGAAACCCGCAATGATGAGGTCCGGCTCCAGGGCTGCGATCGCCTCGAGGTCCGGCTCCTTGACCGTGCCGACATTGGCGAACTCGTCACCGGCGAAGTCCTCGAGGGCATCCGGCAGGGCTGCGCCCTTGGTGATGCCGACGACCCGGTCACCGGCGCCGAGGGCGTTGAGGGTGTCCAGGGCACCGAGGTCGAGGACGACGATGCGTTCGGCGGGGCCGTCGAGGGTCACCTCGCCCTGGGTGTGCTCGATGGTGATGGCTGCGGAACTCTCCGACGGCGGGTCGGCCGGAGCCAGCTGGCCGCCGCAAGCGCTCAGCGAGACGGCGAGCAGCGCGGCGGTGGCGGCGCCGATGAGGCGGGTGCGGTTCATATGGGTCTTTCTCTCGTGTGGTGCTCGGGGATCGCGACTTAGGCAACCCTAACCATGTGAAATATGGATACGCAAACGTCCTCTAAATCTGAGACGGCCGCGTGCCCGTACACTGCTTCCTCGTGGCACTCACCATCGGAATCGTCGGGCTCCCCAACGCGGGCAAGTCCACCCTGTTCAATGCACTCACCCGCAACGACGTCCTCGCGGCGAACTACCCGTTCGCGACGATCGAGCCGAACGTCGGCGTCGTCGGCGTCCCGGACGCGCGACTGCCCGTTCTGGCGGAGATGTACTCCTCGGAGCGCATCATCCCGGCGACGGTCAGCTTCGTCGACATCGCCGGCATCGTGAAGGGCGCCTCCCAGGGGGAGGGCATGGGCAACGCGTTCCTCGCCAACATTCGTGAGGCCGACGCCATCTGCCAGGTGACCAGGGTCTTCGACGACGAGGACGTCACCCACGTGGACGGCAAGGTGGACCCGGCGAACGACATCGGCACGATCACCACCGAACTGGTGATGGCCGACCTCCAGACCGTCGAGAAGGCCCTGCCGCGCGTCGAGAAGGAGGCGCGGATCAAGAAGGACGCAGTGCCCAAGTTGGAGGCGTTCCAGGCTGCCAAGGACGCGCTCGAGCGCGGCGTGGGGGTGCGTGCGGCCGGCCTCGACCTCGAGCCGCTCCGCGAGTTGTTCCTCCTCACCGCCAAGCCCTACATCTACGTCTTCAACTGCGACCAGGACGAACTGGCCGACGACGAACTCAAGCGGCGGATGCGTGAGCTGGTCGCGCCCTCCGAGGCGATTTTCCTCGACGCCAAGTTCGAGTCCGAGCTGGTCGAGATGGACGAGGACGAGGCGCGGGACTTCCTGGCCGAGATGGGCGTCGACGAGCCGGGCCTGGACGTGCTGGCCCGCGTCGGTTACGAGACCCTCGGGCTGCAGAGTTACCTCACCGCAGGCCCCAAGGAGTCGCGGGCCTGGACGATCCACAGGGGCGCCACCGCACCCGAGGCCGCCGGGGTGATTCACACCGACTTCCAGAAGGGCTTCATCAAGGCCCAGGTCATCGGCTACGACGACCTCGTGGCCGCCGGCTCCGAGGCGGCCGCCAAGGCTGCCGGCAGGATGCGACTCGAGGGCAAGGACTACGTCGTGCAGGACGGCGACGTGGTGGAGTTCAGGTTTAATGTATAAATAGAACTCTGCCCAGGATTTCGAATTTCCACTGACGTGGGGCTTGCCTGCTGGAGTTTTCCTTTTTCAACTTGAAGTGGAGTTCCGCCTCAGACCGTGCCAGTGCAGCGCGTGATCGTGTGGTGGCGTCGCCGGTTCGCGTCACTTCGAGAAGATCCCGATGATCGCTGAGGCGATGACGATCCCGACGAAGTGGTAGCCGCCGGTCACTGCACCGAAGACGTACGGGTGCGGGGTGTGCGGCGTCAGCGCATTGTTGACCGAGACCGCCCCCGCGATGCCAAGTCCGATAACCACTCCGACGACCAGCCCGTCCCAACCAGTTGACGGTGCGAGAGCGGATAGGATCAGGCCCAGCGCGATGGCGACCACCACGGCGCTGACGAAAGGCACGATGTAGTAGTCGGGGCCGAACCTCGCCGCCTTGGATCGGTCGTAGCCGATGGAATGATCCCATGCCTTTCCGAAGAGCGGCGTGAACCAGACCGCGCCGAGCAGATAGTAGGCGAGGCCAGCGAGGCCGACCGCGAACCAGTTCAGGTGAGTGAAAGCGGCGAGCATGAGGGGCGCTCCGATCAAGCACGCTTCGAACGCATGGCTTTGAGCTGCTTCACCGCAGGGTCGTCGGCCAGAGCCTGATAGTCGTCGGAGCCGAGAGGCACGAGGGCAACACGGCTGTCGGCGTCGTGGTGAATGCCCCACCCGTACCGCTTTCCCAGTGGAGAAGAGCGCAGGCACGCCTGATCTTTGGCGAAGAACGCCTCGCGCGCCGCGGATCGCTTCTCAGCGGGAATGGCTTGCCGGGTCGCGTAAACCTCGAACAACACATCATCACTGGTCAGCTGGTAGGGGTGCTCCGAGATGAGCGCGTACTGCAACGCCGCCACAGTCGGAGTCTTGTCGTCGAATGCCGGCTGCTCGGCCGCTTCGACCGGGCAATCTTCTGCGACTTGAACAAGCGTGCCGGTGTAATTCGTGCTTCCCATATCTCCAGTGTCACTGCGGGGCAGAGTCCGCGATAGTAGAAATGCGACAGCTTGCTGGGGTGACGTGTGAAAATGGAAGATGTGGCCGACAATGATGCGCGGGAACGCCCGATCGCCACCTCTGAGCGGTCCGGCGTGCTCTACCCGGATCGACTGGCACGGTACGCGGCGAGCTGGACCGCACCCGACCCAGCCGTTTCGGCTGTAGTCGATCAATACTGGCACGTCTCATGGGCGCTGGATGAGACCGAGCAGCTGGACCAGCCAATCATTGACTTCCCCGCTGTGACGCTGACTGTCGAGGACGGCGCAGTGCCCGCCCCGCTCGTGGTTACCGGGGTGCACGGTCGCGCATGGCGGCGTACCATTCGCGGCCAGGGACATGTGTTCGCAATCCGGCTACGACCAGCCGGACTGTCCGTGCTCAGTGACCTCATTCCCGCACGCGTAGCCGACGCCACAGTGCCGCTCACAGGCAAATTCGATTCGCGCCTGCAGAGACTCATGCAGACCGTTTCCGTCATCGCCGACCCCGCCGAACGGACGAAGTCCGCAGACCAAGCGATCAGAGCGGCACTCGTGGAGCGCGCCCCGACTTCGGCAGGACTCCTGGCAAACCGCGTTCTGGACGAGATGCGCGACCGCATCCACCATCGAACCGGGCCCGCCCTCGCTGAACGATTCGCGTGCAGCGAGCGCACGATTCAACGCGCCTGCATCGGCACGCTGGGGCACGGCCCGAAG
The DNA here is from genome assembly GCA_947499145.1 of uncultured Arachnia sp. Classification (GTDB taxonomy): domain Bacteria; phylum Actinomycetota; class Actinomycetes; order Propionibacteriales; family Propionibacteriaceae; genus Arachnia. The sequence goes on along the minus strand of CANMNB010000005.1, from coordinate 388,482 downwards.
TGGCTCAGTCGCCGTATCCGCCTTCAAGAAGTCGCCCTCGCCCTCGTGGCAAGACCGACCGACGATCTGTCCGTCATCGCCGCTGACCTCGGCTACACCGATCAGTCCCACCTCGCCCGGGACTTCCGCTCCGCTACCGGACTCGTCCCCGACGCCTACCGTCGGACTGCCAGCAACCTGGCTGCACGGACCAAGCCGGGGACCGCGACCATGGAGTGAGATGGTCCTACGTACCGGAATGCGGTGGAGTTCCGGTTTAACGTCTAGCGTTAATGACGGTCCGCGTTATATGCTGGTCTCGTGATCAGGTCGTTCGGCAGCAAGGATACCGAGCGCATCTGGCATGAGCAGTACGTCAAGCGTGTCGACCGGACGGTGCAGCGGGCGACCCTGCGGAAGCTCGAGCTGATCCATGCGGCTAAGGATGTCGAGGACCTCCGGGTCCCGCCAGGCAACCGACTCGAGCGTCTGGTCGGCGACCGACGCGGACAGCACAGCATCCGCGTGAACGCGCAATGGCGTCTCTGCTTCGTCTGGAGAGAGGAAGGTGCGGAAGATGTCGAACTCGTCGACTGCCACTGAGACCGACCTGATCGAGCCAATCCATCCGGGAGAGATCCTGATGGAGGACTTCATCGAGGGCTTCGGGATCACGCAGAACAAGCTTGCCGTGTCCATCGGTGTGCCGCCGCGGCGGATCAACGAGATCGTGCACGGAAAGCGTGGGATCACCGCTGATACGGCGATCCGTCTGGCGCGCTACTTTGGAACGTCCGATGAGCTCTGGATGAATCTGCAGTCGAACTACGAGCTCAGGCTCGAGCGCCGTGCACTGCGCGATAAGGTTGCCGCGATCAAGCCGTTGCATGTCGCATGACCGGGCATCTCATCTTGATCTCCGGCCTTCCCGGCGTCGGAAAGACAAGCCTTGCTGAGATCGTCGCCGCGCGCACAGGCTCGGTGCACCTGTCCATCGATGCCGTCGAGGAGTCAATCCTCGCCTGCGGTTTGCCGCCAGGATGGCAAGTCGGTGTCGCCGCGTACGAAGCGGCTCGCGCGATGGCGGAACTGAACACTCGCCTCGGTCGCAGCGTCATCATCGATGCGGTGAACGACAGCGAGGATGCCAGGCAGACCTGGCGTGCTGCGGCCGCGCGCACCAGTTCTCGCATCGACTTCGTACACCTGGTAGTCGCGGATTCGCAAGAGCATGAACGGAGGCTGAGCGGCAGGGATCGCGGTCTCGCCTACGTCGGCGAGCCGACCTGGGCGGAAGTGCAGCGCCGTCGAGTTGGCTACGCCGCGTGGTCCGATGAGGTCTTGGAGTTCGACACGGCAGCGCGGACTGCGGATGAGGTCGCAGACGCTCTTACCGCGCGCCTCAGCGCGAGATGAGGCCACGTCGTCGCTGATGGTTCTCCGTGCCGCAACTCGGTCGAGTTCCGCTTCAACAACTGATCACGCGGCGCGTCGTGATGCCGCGAGCGCCGCTGCGCGATCCAGTCCGCCGTGTTCGAGGCCGGCCAGCGAGGACTCGCTGCTCCAGACCGGGTGTCCGCAGTGGCTGACTCGCACGCTCAAACGTCCGGAGAGGTGTTCGATCGCGCCCGGAACAGCCCGTCGCTGGCCCACCAGGGGGACGGGCAGGACGTGGGCGTCGCTGAGGGGCGCAGCGCTCTTTACGGAGACGCTCCAGCCACGCGAGTGACCCTCGAGGTGCCAATGCTCGTCGCCGACTTCGGCCCGCACCGGTGACGTGACTGGGTTGCCCAGCCGCAGGACCCTGCCGTCCGGAAGGCGCAGGACGAGGCCGGTGACCGTCGTGCGCAGCGGTCCCGCATGGACGTCGCCACCGGCGAAGGCCACGCACGCGTCGGCCTCGGGGAAGCCGTGGGCCTGGCCCCACCACCACGATTCCGGGAAGCCGGCGCGGCCCCAGTTCTTCTCGCCGTAGACGTGCGCGTCGACGAGGTCCCAACGGCGCTCGCCGACGGTGAGCGTGCCCGTCGCACGACCCCCCAGCAGCCACGGGTGCCAGTACTGGTTGAGGCCCGGGATCATCTGGAACCAGCTCGATCCGCCGAAGGGCCGCCCGCCGGGCCACCTCGTCAGCCCCTCGAGGCGGACATCGAGGCGGGCGTCGTCACCCAGAGCCACCACCACCCGCTCGTCGGTGCCGACGAAGGACGCCCCGGGGCCGGCAGCGCGGGCGCCGAGGCCAGCGCGACGAGCCTCGGCGGTCGGGATGATCGCCTGGTGCCACGACCCGTCGGAGGCGCCGAGACCGGCCAGCGCCCACCGCCCGGTGTGGTCGGTCTGGACGCCGATCAACGCGATGACGGTCCGCTCGGCGGCCGGGTCCGTGATGCGCCAGAAGTAGCCCTCCATGGCCACTCCGTGAGCTCGCTCGGGGTTCCCGAAGGGGAGGTCCGCGCCGGAGGCCCGATAGCCCAGTCCGAGGGTCCGTTCTGTCATGCCGACACACTAGGTCCCTATGGGCCACAGCAGGGCACGAAAGGACCGTTCCACAAGGGCTTATCGGGCGTAGCGTTGTTCTTGGCGCGGGGCAACGACCGCGACCTCTACGAAGGAGGAGAAATGCCGAAAGAGTTGCAGCACGAGGAGATAGCCCAGCGCTTCCTCGAATCCAAGTCCCTCGATTTCGAGGCCATGTCACGTTTCGTGGCCGATGTGGGCCCAGAGTTGGTGGTCCGTGACCAAGGCGTGCACGGCGTCGTCTTCGGCCGATGGAACCTGCTGGCCTGCATGATGCCGGTGGACGACTTCCGGTCGATCATCGGCGATTTGCGCCAAGTGGGACGACTGGCCCAAGACCTCCAGGGCAAGACGAGGTAGTGGTCACCAGCTGTCCAGATGGATGTCGGGCGTGACTGACACCTATACCGATGCTGATCCGCGCGTGTCCTGGGACGCGTCGGACCTCAGTCGTCGGCTGCGCAGGGCAATCGAGCTCGCCATCGAAACGGTCGAAGAGTTCGGGGACGGGGGCTGGGTCGACGACGAGGCCCCCGCCCTGAGCTTCGGACCCGAGAAGGTCGTCGCGGAGGCGGCCATGCTCGCGTGGGCGGCGGCGGGATCCGACCGGGATCCCGAGCTGCGAGCGCGCTTGGTCGAGCTCTGCGAGCGCCTGGAGTCGAAGGTCGGTGCCGAAAGAGTCCTGGCCGACGTGGCTGGCCAGCCCGCCCGCGCCTTCAAGTACGCCGTACCCCATGTGCTCCTGGGAGCGCTCGGACACGTCCAGCCGGACCGGGACCGCTTCCTCGGGTCCCGATGTGCGCGCACGGCGGGGCTAGCCAACGACCTCCCGCCGTCGGCACTCCTCGAACGCGCGTGGCTCACGCGGTTGTGGAACACCTGGGAGGGGTCGCCCGTCGAGGACCCGTCCCAGACCCTGCTCGACGCTCCGATCGACGTCCTGAGCGAGCCCAGGGAGGACGCGTACGCACTGACCCACGAGCTGTTCTACCTCACCGATTTCGGTCGGGAGCGCATCGCGGCACGGCGCCCGGCCGTCGACGTCGGGCGCGTCCTGACCGATGTCGAGAGTCTGGTCCTGCGCTACCTCGACGCGGGCGACTACGACCTCACCGGAGAACTGCTCATGGCTTGGCCGCAGTTGCAGGCCGAGTGGAGTCCGACGGCAGCCTTTGCCCTGCGCGTGCTCGCTCGGGTGGAGGACGAAGTCGGCGTTCTGCTGTGCGGCAACCTGGACACCCAGCGGATGGAGCGGCTCGACGACGCCCCGCGCCGACGCTACGCGCGCGCCACCGGATACCACACGGCCTTCGTCATGGGCTTCCTGTGCGCCGTGGCTTTGCGCTCGGAAGTGCCCCCTCCCCGGGAGATCTCCGGTCCGGAGTATCCGGACTCCGTGGTCGAACGGCTCTGGGACTTGATCGACATCCGGCAGGGGCACTGGGCGGAGGACTTCTCAACCGCGAGCAGCCGGGAGCAGCGGGCGCTGGCGCCGATGCTGTGCCATCTCGTGATCGTCCAGGGGATGCGTCGCCATGACTTCGTCACGGTCAACACTGCATTGCGGGTGGCGGCGGAAGCCGGAATGCCCGATCACCCACTGAGGTCGGCTGCGATGGACCGACTCCTGGCCTGGGGCGAGGCCATGTCCGTCTCCGGCGCCACCCGTCCGGCGCTACCCTGACAGCGGTGGAGGCAAGGGGGCCTCACCGTCCGCGTCGGAAAGGGGCCGTGGTGCGCATCGCCATCCTCGGGAGCGGCAACGGCGCCCTCGCCGCTGCCTACGAATGGGCCAGCAAGGGGCATCAGGTCTCGCTGTGGTCGCCGCCGGAGTTCGGCCGGAGCATTGACAGCATCGCGGAGACGGGCGTCGTCGAGGCACGCGGGCTGTTCGAGGGAGCGGCCCCCGTCCAGTACGCCGGGCACGACCTGGCCGTCGCGCTGGAAGACGCCGTGCTCGCGCTCGTCGTCGCGCCCGCCTACGCGCACGAGGCGACGGCCGAGGCGATGCGGGACCACCTGCGCGAAGACCTGGCCGTCGCGCTCGTGCCGTCGGCCTGCGCAGGCGCAGTGGTGTTCAAGAAGGTCCTCGGGCTCGACATCGCCGACGACACCTACCTGATCGGTGAGACCAGCACGCTGCCCTACGGGTGCCGCATCGTCAGCCCGGGCGTCGTCAGGGTCACCACACGGGTTCGGGACGGGCTGTACGCAGCGGCTCTCCCCAGCAGCCGCACTGGGGAGCTCGTCACCCTGCTGAAGACCGTGTGGCCGCAGGTGGAGGCAGCCCGCAACGTGTTGCAGACGACTCTCCAGAACGCGAACCCGGTGCTGCACCCGGCGCTCATGCTGCTGAACGCCTGCCGGATTGAGAACACCGGCGGGGACTTCCTCTTCTACACCGACGGCGTCACGCCGGCGTCAGCCCGACTGATCGAGACCATCGACAAGGAGCGGATCGCCATCGGGCGCGCGCTGGGCATCGACATCGTCCCGGACCCGGTGATGGGATTGCGGCAGGGCTACCTGTCGGAGGCGACCTACCTGACCGGCTACAACCAGGGGATTGGCTTCGCGGGGTCCCGGTCGCCGTCAACACTGACGTTCCGCTACCTCACTGAGGACGTGCCGTACGGGCTCGTCTTCATGTCCGAGCTGGCCCGGCAGATGGGTGTCGCAACACCAGCCATCGACGCCGTCATCTCGCTGGCGTCCATCCTCATGGAGACCGACTATCGTGCCGTCAGCGAGCGCCTGCCCCCCACTCTTGGACTGGGTGACCTGACCCCCGAGTTCCTCGCTGGACTGTGATCCCGTGACCGGATCGGTGATCATCCTGAGCGGGCCACCGGGTGCCGGGAAGTCCTCGGTCGCCCGGCGGCTGGCTCCCCGATTCGATCGAGGGGTCCACCTTCATACCGACGACTTCTGGCGTGCGATCGTGACAGGAGCGATCCCGCCGTACCTGAGTGCTGCCGACGAGCAGAACCACACGGTGATGGACGTCATCGCTGCCGCTGCCTACAGCTATGCAGGTGGGGTTTCACCACACTCGTCGATGGCGTGGTCGGTCCCTCGATGCTGTTCCACTTCCTTTCCTGGCGGAACCAGCAACCGGGGATCCCCCTTCACTACATCGTGCTGCGCCCTGACCTCGACACGACGTGTGGCCGCGCGCGCTCCCGCACCGAGGCCGACGCCCTCACCGACCTTGCGCCGCTGTCGACGATGTGGAGCTACTTCGCCGATCTCGGCGCGCTCGAACCTCACGTGATCGACACGACGGCCCTTGACCTGACCGAGACTGTCGTGGAGGTGGCGGGAGTCATCGACGCGCGCAGTCACCTGCTCGCCACCACCGCAGACCAACTCGGATCCGACGCTCGGTGATGGATTCACCAGCACCGAGCGGGGGGCCAGTGGGAGGGTGGGGCCATGTGGTTCGATTCCTGGTCAACGATCCTGCGCATCCTCCTGGTGGGGTCCGCCACGTACGCGTCGCTGATCGTGCTGCTGCGGCTCACCGGCAAGCGGACCCTGAGCCAGCTGAACGCCTTCGACTTCATCGTGACCGTCTCCATGGGATCGATCGTTGCCACGATCCTCACCAACCCCGATCTCACGTGGTCCGACGGGGTGACGGCTCTGGGACTGCTCGCGGTCCTGCAGTTGCTGGTCGCGTTCGTTGCGTCCCGGTGGTCCCCCGCTCGGAGCCTGGTGACATCCAGGCCCTCCGTCCTGCTGTACGACGGCGAGATCCGCAGGGACGAGCTGGCGCGCCACCGACTGGAGGAGTCGGAGCTCTACCAGGCCGTCCGCATGAGCGGAACGGGTGACCTGTCCCGGGTCAAGGCCGTGGTCCTCGAGACCAACGGGACGTTCAGCGTCATCTCCCGCGACACGTTCGGGGACGGGAGCGCGCTGCAGGACTCGCTGCTCGGGGAGGGTCACCGCCAGCAGGCAGGTGACTGATCGCCGTCGGGGCCTCCGGCGGGCGGCTGCTCGCAGCTCAGTGGGAGGCGTCGTCGCGAGGACGCCACCAGTCCTCCCATCCAAGGCCTGGTCAGTCGTGGCGCCCGAAGTGGAGCACCGTCATGACCAGCTCGCCGGCCTCGTCGGAGGCGTCGAGGTCCACCCGGGAGTGGATGGCCCAGTCGCGGTTACCGGCCGGGTCGTCGATCACCTGTCGCACCAGCCAGGTGCGGTCCCTGGCCGAGCGCTCCACGTCGAAGAACGCTGGACCGCGCGACGAGGCGTCCAGCCCGATGTCGTCGTGCTCGTCCCAGTACTCCCCGAGGGCCTCGTCCCAGCGGGCGCGCGTCATGGGCGAACCCGAGTCCAGGCGGGCGAGCGCATCGACGTCGTCGGCGGCGGCGAGCTGGACGTGCCGCCACATCGCGTTGCGCACCATGACCGTGAAGGCGCGCTCATTGCTGGTGAGCGTGCGGCTCGGCGCGGGCACGTCGTCGGGGGAGACGGGCTCCGTCCCGGAGATGGCGGTGAGCTTCGCCCACTCGTCGAGCAGGGAGGAGTCCACTCGACGGGTCGTCTCACCGAGCCAGGCGATGACGTCGCCCAGCTCCTCTGTGCGCATCGACTCGGGCACCGTCTGGCGGAGCGCCCGGTACGCGTCGGAGAGGTAGCGCAGCAGGAGCCCTTCCGAGCGCTGGATCTTGAGGTGCGCGACGTACTCGCCGAACGTCATCGCGGAGGTGAACATGTCACGCACGATCGACTTGGGTGAGACCGGGGTCTCGAGGAGCCACGGGTGTGTGGCGCCGTACTCCAGGTGCGCGCGGGTGAGGAGGTCGTCGAGGGGTTTGGGCCACTCGACGTCGTCCAGGAGCGCCATCCGCTCCTCGTAGTCGTAGCCGTCGGCCTTCATGGCGGCGACGGCCTCGCCGCGGGCCAGGAACTGCTGCTGCAGCAGGATCACCTTGGGGTCCTCGAGCGTGGCCTCGATGACGCTGACGACGTCGAGCGCGTAGTCGGGCGACTCGGGATCGAGGGTGTCGATGACGGCGAGCGCGAAGGAGGACAGGGGCTGGTTGAGGGCGAAGTCGTGCTGCAGGTCGACGTTCAGCGCGTAGCGACGCCCGGTCGTCGTCGGCTCCGCCAGCCGGGTCACGACGCCTGCGCGCAGCAGGGAACGGCCCAGCGACGCCGCACGGGTGAGCAGGCGGCGCCGCGCCTTCCGGTCCTCCACGCAGCTGTCCACCAGCCGCACGACGGCGGCGGCGATGTCACCGTCGCGCTGCAGGAGGTTGAGCAGCATGGCGTGTGTGACGCGCATCCGGGCGTGGAGCTCCTCGGGCTGGCTCTCGATCAGTCTGGTGAACGTCGCCTCGGTGTAGTTGACGAAGCCCTCCGGCGGCTTCTTCCGCCGCACGGACTTCAGCTTCTTCTCGTCGCCCGCATGCTTCGCGAGGATCCGGGCGTTCTCGACGTCGTGCTCCGGTGCCTGCGCGACCACGTAGCCGATGGTGTCGAAGCCCGCCCGCCCGGCCCGTCCGGCGATCTGGTGGAACTCGCGGCTGCGGAGGTGGCGCTGCCGGCGCCCGTCGAACTTGGTCAGCGAGCTGAAGAGCACCGTGCGGATCGGCACGTTGATGCCCACGCCCAGGGTGTCGGTGCCGCAGATCACCGCGAGCAGGCCCTGCTGGGCGAGCTGCTCGACGAGCCGGCGGTAGCGAGGAAGCATGCCGGCGTGGTGCACGGCGATCCCGGCCCGCAGCAGTTTGGCCAGCGTCTGGCCGAAGCCGCTCGAGAACCCGAACCCGGCCATGGCGGCCTTGAGGTCCTCGGGGACTGCGGCGGAGGCCCGCTTCACGACACCCTGGCTGAGCAACGCCTGGGCCTGCTCCACGGCCGCCGCCTGCGTGGTGTGCACCACGTAGACCGGCGCCTGCTGGTCCGCGACGAGCGCTGCAATGGTCTCGTGGATGGGATCCAGCGACCACCGGAACGTCAGGGGCACGGGACGCTCGGCCCCGGTGATGCCCGCGGTCTCTCGGGAGGTGTAGCCCGAGAGGTCCTCGGAAAGGCGTGTGACGTCGCCGAGCGTGGCGGACATGATGACGAACTGCGCCTGCGGGAGTTCCACCAGCGGGACCTGCCAGGCCCAGCCGCGGTCGGGTTCGGCGATGAAGTGGAACTCGTCCATCACCACCTGTCCGACGTCCGCGTCCTCGCCCTCGCGGAGGGCGATGTTGGCCAGGATCTCCGCGGTGCAGCAGATGATGGGGGCGTCGGGGTTGACAGAGGCGTCGCCGGTCACCATGCCCACCTGGTCGGCGCCGAAGATGCCGCAGAGCGCGAAGAACTTCTCGCTCACCAGGGCCTTGATGGGCGCCGTGTAGTAGGTCCGCTCGCGACGGGCCAGAGCGACGAAGTGGGCGGCCGTGGCAACGAGCGACTTCCCGGACCCGGTGGGCGTGGTGACGATGACGTTCGAACCCGTCAGCACCTCGAGCAGCGCCTCGTCCTGGTGCGGGTACAGGGTCAGCCCGTCGCCCGACGCCCACGCGACGAACCCCTCGTAGAGGGCGTCGGCGTCGAAGGGCTGGGCGAGCAGGTCGGTGAGAGACATCACCCCCATCGTGTCAGACTTGCCCGATGGCAGCGCCCCTGGTGACCTTCGGACACGGCCGACTTCAGGCCGACGCCCTGGCGGCCCTCGTCGTCGGTGCGGGCATCGAGCTCGTCGTCGACGTGCGGCGATTCCCCGGCAGCCGCCGCAACGAGGCCGCAGCCCGGGGCCGCGTCCCGGAGATTCTGGCGGGCGCCGACGTCGGCTATCGCTGGGAGGAACGTCTTGGGGGACGTCGACACCTGACCCGCGAGGAGCTGGCCGCCTCCCCGGACCAGTGGTGGCAGGTGGATGCCTTCCGCGCCTACGCCGGCTACACGCGGACCGACGACTTCCGCGCCGCCATGGCCGACCTCCTGCGCGACGTCGCCCAGTACCGCACCGCGGTGATGTGCAGTGAGGCCGTCTGGTGGCGCTGCCACCGCCGCATCGTCACCGACGTCGCACTCCTCGGCCACGGTGTGCCCGTCGAGCACCTCATGCACACCGGCGCCCTGAAACCGGCCGAGCCGAGTGCCGGGGCCCGGATCCTCGAGGGCGAGCTGGTCTGGGACGGCAACTGACCCCTTGGTGGGGGCACACTCCCGGTGTGATGAGAGGTCGAGTGCGCCGGTTCCTGGTGGCAGGGCTGTTGGTCGTGGCGTCCTCTGGAGCCGGGTGCGCCGAACCCACATTCCCGAAGGACCCCGAGGGGACTCTGGAGCGCGTCAGCGGCGGAGTGCTGCACGTCGGGGTCTCGGAGAACCCTCCGCACACGACGGTGGCCGACGACGGCAGCGTTGGCGGGACCGAGGTGGACATCATCCAGGGCTACGCCGATCGGATCGGTGCGACCGTCGAGTGGATCGACGGCGCGGAGAGCGAGTTGATGGAGATGCTGCGCCAGCGGGACGTCGACGTCGTGATCGGCGGCCTCACAGCATCCTCGCCCTGGTCGACGCATGCCGCCTTCAGCCGGCCGTACGCGACCACCGTCGGGCCGGACGGCAAGGCCGCCAAGCTCGTGGTCGCCACCCGACTGGGGGAGAACGCGCTGCTGACGAACCTCGAGCGGTACCTCATCGACGAGGGGCTGCAGCCGTGAGGTCGAGCCACGACGAACTCCCCGAGAAGCAGACCGAGCTGCTGCGCAAGGCGATCCGACTCGAGTGGATCTCGATCGTCGCCATGGCCTTCGTGATCACCGCCGTCGGCCTCGCCGCCGGCCAGTCCCAGGCCATGAAGACGGCCTTCGCCGAGGACCTGCTCTCACTGCTGCCGCCGATAGCCTTCCTCGTCGGCATGTGGCGCGTCGGCAAGGGTGTGGACCTCCGTCACCCCTACGGCCATCACCGCGCAATCGGTGCGGGGCACCTGGTCTCCGCGGTCGCGCTCCTCGGGTTTGGGCTCTCGCTCGTCATCGACGGCGCCATGACGCTGGCGAAGGGCGAGCGTCCCCCCATCGGCGCGTTCTCGATTGCGGGCTTCACCTTCTGGTCGGGTTGGCTGATGGTCGGCGTCATGGCCATCTCCGTGGTCCCGCCGATGATCCTCGGCCGGATGAAGCTCAAGCTGTCCGAGCCGCTCCACGACAAGGTGCTCGCCGCCGACGCTGACATGAACAAGGCCGACTGGAGCACCGGCCTCGCCACCATCGCCGGCGTGCTCGGCATCGGGATGGGCCTCTGGTGGGCCGACTCGGTGGCGGCCATTGCAGTGGCCACGAGCATCCTCAAGGACGGCTTCACCAACGTGCGGGCCGCCGTGGCCGACCTGCTCGACGCCCGCGCCACCCCCATCGACACCATGGAGGCCCACCCGGTCATCCAGCAGCAGGCCGACGTCGCGCGCGCAGCCGACTGGGTGGACCGGGCGGCCGTCCGCGTCCGCGACATGGGGCACGTGTTCCATTCGGAGGTCTTCGTGGTCCCGGTCGCGGATCACCAGCCCCACGTCGCCGAGATCGAGGAGCTCCGCCGCCGCTGCCAGGAGGTCGATTGGAAGACCGAGGACACCGTCGTCGTGGTGACCGAGCACCTGCCCGGGCACCTCGTCCCGCCGGATCAGTCCTCGACGAGCGGCACGAAGACGTAGGAGCCGTGACGGGTGGTCCGCGTCTCGTCGGCGCCGCGGACGAGACGTGTCATGGTCCCGGCGACCGGGATGACCATCACCCCGCCGTCGCCGAGCTGGTCCACGAGCGATTCGGGGAGCCTCGCGGCCTCGGCGGACACCAGGATGCGGTCGAACGGGGCCTCCGCGGGGCAGCCGAGCTCGCCCTGCGCGGCCGGGCGGATGCTCGCGTGCGGCCAGTCGGCGCCCAGGGCGCGGCGTGCGTGCTCGACGAGGTGCGGCACCCGTTCGACGCCGACCACGACGCCGTGCGGCCCGACGAGCTCGGCCAGGAGCGCCGTGGTCCACCCCGACCCGGACCCGACGTCCAGGACCCGCATCCCGGGCCGGACGTCGAGCAGCTCCAGCATGCGGTGCACGGTGCTCGGTTGCGAGTTGGTCTGCCGGTCCCCGATCGGCAGGGGGCGGTCGAGCTGCCAGGAGGCCGCAACGTCGGGGGGCAGGAAGCGCCGACGCGGGGCCTGGCGGAATGCATCGTCGATCGAGTTGACCATGGATCCTCCTTGGTCCATTCTCGCCCCGCCGGTGGCATCCAGCCCCACGGCGCGAGAAGGTGGTGGCGTGATGTCGCGAATCCGGGTTGCCGCCGTCGTGCTGCACCGCCACGACGGTGCGGTCCTGACGGTGCGCAAGCGCGGGACCGACGGATGGATGAACCCGGGCGGCAAACCCGAACCCGGTGAGGAACCAGCCGCCTGCGCGGTACGAGAGGTGCAGGAGGAGCTGGGCATCCGCCTCGACCCGGGCGCCCTCGACTACCTCGGCGACCTGAGCGCCGCGGCCGCGAACGAACCCGACCACCTCGTCGAGGCGTGGGTGTTCCACCACCTCGTGCCGATCGATCCGGTCGTGCACCCGGCCGCGGAGATCGACGCGGTCCGCTGGGTGCTGCCGGACGACCTCCCGGACACCGTGGCGCCGCTCTTCACCGAGCGGATCGCCCCCGTGCTGGCCGCCAGGGGAGTGGCGCCTTGGGCGTAACCCCCGAACCCACGGCACGCGAGGTGTTGAAGCCCCTCGTCCTTCCCATCTACGCTCCGACGTTGCTGCAGGCCATCGGTGCCACGGCCGTCATGCCGCTGATCCCGCTCATGGCACTGGCGCTTGGGTTCAGCGTGCCCGCCGCGGCGGCCCTGGCCCTGATCGGAGGCGTGGTCGGCGTCCTCGGCCCCATCCCCGTGAGTCGACTGATGGGGGTCGTCGGCGAGAAGGTCTCGATGGTCGCCTGCGGGTTCGGGCTCGTCGGGGCTGCCCTCGCGGGATTCGTCGTGGTCGGCGACGCCATCGACCACGGACCGGAGGCCTGGCATCGACTGGCCTTCCTCGGGATCCTGCTGGCCAACGCGCTGTTCGAGCAGGCCTGGATGCTGGGCCGTCAGTCCTACATGGGAACCCAACTGCCCGTCGGGGTGCGGGCCCGCGGCATGTCCACGCTCGGCGGCATGATGCGGATCGGTCAGGTCCTCGGGCCCGTCGCCGGCGCCGTGGTGGTGACGCTGGGCCACGAGGGCTGGGTGTTCGTTTTCGAGGCGCTCCTCGTCTCGGTCGCGACGGCGCTCGTCGCGTTCGGGATGCTGCCCGGTGACGCCACGACCCGCGCGTCGGTCAGGAGCCTCGGTCGCTCGCCCATCCCACCCGACCCGTCGCCGCACGCCCCGGGACGGCCCGCCCTGCGCACGATGCTGCTGGCCGGCATCGGCGTCATCCCCCTGACCATGAGCCGCGTCAATCGGCCCCTCCTGCTGCCGCTCCTGGGAGCCGCGCTCGGGCTGGACGCCCCGACGATCTCGCTCATCTTCGGCGCCGCCGCCGCGGTGGAGATCGTCATGTTCGTGCCGGCCGGGACACTGATGGATCGCCGCGGCAGGGCCGCGGTGGCGGTGCCGTGCGTCGTGGTCTCGGGACTGGGCTACGTGGCCATGGCCGGGCTCGGGCACTGCGTGGACACCTCGTCCCGAACGGCGGCCATCGTCGCCCTGGGCCTGTCGGCCCTCCTGATCGCCTTCGGCAATGGGCTCGGCGCCGGCATCGTGATGACGCTTGGGATCGACCTGTCACCCGAGCGGCTCCGCACGCGACACCTCGCCCGCTGGAACGCGATCGGCAGCGTCGGGCGGCTGACGGGGCCCGGGCTCGTCTCGCTGGTGACCCTCTTCGGCCCCCTCACCCTGGCTGCGCTGGCCACCGGGGTCATCGCCGTCGCAGCCGGGGCCTGGCTCGCCGCGTTCCTCCCCGGCGTGACACCCCGGCCGCGGGCCTAGAATCCGCCCATGCCACCAGTTGTGCGCCCGGCGACCCACGCCGACCTCCCCGCCATCACGGAGATCTACAACGAGGCCGGCGTCGGCACCACCGCCTCCTACGACCTCGAGCCCGTCACCGTGGCGCAGCGACGCGCCTGGTTCGACTCCCTGGTGGAACGGGGTTGCGGCGTCTTCGTCCTCGACGACGGCCACGTCATGGGATACGCCGCGTTCGGTCCGTTCCGGGACAAGGCCGGGTACGCCCACACCGTCGAGCACTCCGTGTACCTGCGGCCCGAGTGCCGGGGGAGCGGAGGTGGCCGCGCCCTCATGGAGGCGCTCCTGGCGCATGCCGAGAGTCGCGGGATGCACGTCATGGTGGGCGTCCTGGATGCCGGCAACGACGCGTCCCTGGCCTTCCACCGCCGACTCGGGTTCACCGAGACCGCGGTGCTGCCCCAGGTGGGGCGCAAGTTCGACCGCTGGCTCGACATCGTCTTCGTCATCCGGCGTCTCGGCTGACCGGACGCGGTCGCCCGAGCGCAGGGACCCCTCGATAGGATGAGCCCATGGCCTACCACGCGGACTCGACGGAGCTGACCGACAAGGAAGTCCTGACGTGGGACGGCTTCGGGACTGCCTCTCAGCAACTGGCACGCCAAGTGGTGGATTCCGGGTTCCGGCCCTCCATCATCATCGCCGTGGCGCGTGGCGGTCTGCTGCCTGCCGGGGCCATGACCTACGCGCTGGGCGTGAAGCTGACCGACGCCATCAACGTCGAGTTCTACACCGATGTCGACCAGACCCTCCCCGACCCGGTGCTGCTCGCGCCCATGCTCGACACCGAGTCCATCGCCGGCCAGCAACTGCTCGTCGTCGACGACGTCGCCGACTCGGGGCGCACGCTGGGGCTCGTCATGAAGCTGCTGCGCGGCTTCGGTGCCGACGTGCGCAGCGCCGTGCTGTACGCCAAGCCGTCGACGATCGTGGAGCCCGACTTCGTGTGGAAGCACACCGACCAGTGGATCGTCTTCCCGTGGTCGTCGGCACCACCCCTGCAATAGGCTGACAAGAACTGGGCGTGGCCGCCCACCAACCGATGAGAAGGAATCGCACCGTGACTGTTGAGTGGAACGAACTCGATTCGCGCGCCGTTGACACCGCCCGCATCCTGGCCGTGGACGCCGTGGAGAAGGTCGGCAACGGCCACCCCGGGACGCCCGTGTCCCTGGCCCCCGCCGCGTACCTGCTCTACCAGAAGGTCATGAACCTCGACCCGACCGACGACCAGTGGCTCGGCCGGGACCGCTTCGTGCTCTCCGCGGGCCACGCCTCGCTGACGCAGTACACCCAGCTCTACCTCGCCGGCTGCGACCTCGGGCTCGACGACCTCAAGGCCCTGCGCACCTGGGGCTCCAAAACCCCCGGCCACCCCGAGTACCACCACACCAAGTTCGTCGAGTGCACCACCGGTCCCCTCGGCGCGGGCGTCTCCAACGCCGTCGGCATGGCCATGGCCGCCCGCCGCGAGCGTGGGCTCTTCGACCCGGACGCCCCCGCGGGCGAGTCCCCGTTCGACCGTTACGTCTACTGCATCGCCGGCGATGGCTGTTTGCAGGAGGGCATCTCGAGCGAGGCCTCGTCGCTGGCCGGCACCCAGAACCTCGGCAACCTCGTCCTCATCTACGACGACAACCGGATCACCATCGAGGGCGAAACCAAGATCTCCTTCACCGAGGACGTCTCCGCTCGCTACGAGGCCTACGGCTGGCACGTCGTCCACGTCGACTGGACCAACGGCGGCACCGAGTACCACGAGGACCTCGACGCGCTGGCCGCGGCCATCGAGGAGGCCAAGCAGGTCACCGACAAGCCGTCGTTCATCAGGCTGACCACCGTCATCGGCTGGCCGCTGCCGAACAAGGCCGGCGACCACTCCGTCCACGGCTCCAAGATCGGCGGCGACGAGATCGCCGCGCTCAAGGAGCGCCTCGGCTTCCCGCAGGAGCCCTTCGCGGTCGACGAGGACGCCGTCGCCCACGCCCGCCGGAACGCGGCGGAGCGCGGGAAGGCCGCACGCCAGGCATGGGACGAGAAGTTCCAGGCATGGCAGGACGCCAACCCTGAGCGCGCAGCGCTGCTCCAGCGGGTGCGTGACCACAAGCTGCCCGAGGACCTGAGCCTGCCCGTCTTCGACGAGGGCAAGATGTCCACCCGCAAGGCCTCCGGCGAGGTGCTCTCCGCACTCGCGTCGCAGCTTCCCGAGCTGTGGGGTGGATCCGCCGACCTGGCCGGTTCCAACAACACGACGATGAAGGGTGAGCCGAGCTTCCTGCCGGAATCGCGCCAGACCCACGACTGGCAGGGCCACAAGTACGGCCGCACCCTGCACTTCGGCATCCGCGAGCACGCCATGGGCGGCATCGTCAACGGCATCGCGCTGTCCGGCCTGACCCGCCCCTACGGCGGCACCTTCATGGTCTTCTCCGACTACATGCGTCCGGCCGTGCGCCTGGCCGCCATCATGGGCGTCCCGAGCGTGTTCGTCTGGACCCACGACTCCGTCGGTGTCGGCGAGGACGGACCCACCCACCAGCCGATCGAGCACCTGGCTGCGCTGCGGGCCATCCCGAACCTCGACGTCGTCCGGCCGGCCGACGCCAACGAGACGTCAGTGGCGTGGGGCGAGATCCTGCGCCGGACCAGCAACCCCGCCGGGTTGGTGCTCTCGCGCCAGGACCTGCCGACCATCGCACGCGGCGACCGCTACGCCTCCGCCGACGGCGTCGCCAACGGCGCCTACGTGCTCAGCGAGGCCTCCGGGGACGCCAAGGTGATCCTCATCGCCTCCGGCTCCGAGGTCTCCGTGGCGCTCGACGCGCAGGACAAGCTCGAGGCCGATGGCATCCCCACCCGCGTGGTGTCGATGCCCTGCCAGGAGTGGTTCGACGCCATGGACGACGACTACAAGGAGTCCGTGCTGCCGTCCGGTGTCACCGCTCGGGTGAGCGTCGAGGCCGGCATCGAGATGGGCTGGTCGAAGTACGTCGGGGCCCGGGGCGCGTCGGTGTCCATCGAGCACTTCGGTGCCTCCGCCTCCGGTGAGAAGTGCTTCGAGGAGTTCGGCTTCACGGGCGAGAACGTCGCCAAGGTGGCGGCTGCGCTGCTCTGAGCGCCCGTGCCCGTGACGGGGCAGCGGGTACGGTGGTGGGATGCGGATCCTCGACATCCTGAGCTCACTGCCGTCCCCTGCCCCTCACCCCGTGGTCCTTGAACTGGACCTGGCGCGGGGCGTGCTGGAGACCCGCCCCAGCAACCCTCTCCAGGCGCTGCAGGCCATCAACGCAACGACGATGGCCGTCATCCGACGGAACCTGCACCGTGCCGCCGGCGACGAGAACGTCCGCGGGATGATCGTCCATGCCGCCGAGTCGGGCCAGCCGATGGCGGTCCTTGACGAGATCGGCCAACTCATCGGCGAGTTCGCACAGCACAAGCCCGTCGTGGCGTGGAGCGCGTCGTTCGGTGAGTTCGCGAACTCGCTGGGGATCTACAAGCTCGCCACCGCCGCGGACCAGATCTGGCTGCAGCCGACGGGCGAGGTGGGGATCGGCGGGGTCGAGGTTACGATCACCCTGCTGAAGGGCATGCTGAACAAGGCGGGCGTCGAGCCCGAGTTCGGCCAGCGCAAGGAGTACAAGACGGCCGGCGACCAGTTCGCCGCCGAGGACGTCACGGAGGCCAACCGGGAGATGATGACCCGGATCGGCCAGTCGATCGTCGACGACGCCGTCGCCACCATCGCCTCCCGCCGGGGGCTCGAGGTGCAGCAGGTCTGGGACGCCGTCAACGACTCACCGCTGCCCGCCGCGCGCGCCCTCGAGCTGGGGCTGGTGGACCAACTCGGCTACCGGGACGAGGTGTACGCGGCCTGTCTCGAGAAGTGGGAGACGACGCCCGAGCACCTCCGCTTCGTCTCGCGCTGGCAGCAACGCCCGACGCTCACGGACATCCGCCGGAAGCGGCCGCGCATCGCCCAGGTGTCCCTGCGGGGTCCCATCACGACGGGGCGGGGCACCCCCTCGCTGAATGGCGCGGAGAGCGCCGGCGCCGACGTGGTGGACGAGCACCTCAGGGCGGCGATGCGGGACGACCGGGTCAAGGCTGTCATCCTGGACGTCGAGAGCCCCGGTGGGTCCGCCGTCGCCTCGGACTTCATCCGGCGCAGCGTGCTGCGGGTCCGCGAGAGCGGGCGGCCGGTCGTGGCGCGCATGGGCTCGGTCGCCGCATCCGGCGGGTACTACGCCGCGATGGGGGCCGACGAGATCGTCGCGCAGCCCACCACCCTGACGGGATCCATCGGCGTCGTCGCAGGCAAGTTCGTCACCTCCCGCCTCTACGACAAGCTCGACCTCAAGCGCGAGAGCATCCGCATTGGTGCCCGCGCGGGCATGCTGTCCAGCGCCACGCACTTCAGCGAGGAGGACTGGCGCAAGCTCGACGAGGCGCTCGATCGCATCTACGCCGACTTCACCCGGCTCGCGGCCGAGGACCGCGGCATGGCGATCGAGGAGCTGGAGCCGCTGGCGCGGGGCCGTGTCTGGACCGGCGCCGACGCGAAGGATCGAGGACTGGTCGACCACCTCGGCGGGTGGAAGCAGGCCCTCGAGCGGGTGTGCGACCTGGCGGCTCTGGACGTTGACGACGTCGAGGTGACGAAGGTGGGGCATTCGGGCTTGGTGGACAGGCTGCTGCCCGCCACCTCCAGCGAGTCGAAGTCGAGCGTGGGTGCCACCCGACCGGTCGGCGTCGACGACCTGCTTCAGCGGGCGGGTGCGCTCGTCGGTGTGCCGGTCTTCGGCCCGGTCAGCCTCCCCTGGCGGATCGACGTCTCCTGATCCTCAGCGCTTCTTGTCGATGAACTCCCGGTCCAGCGACCGGGGGATCAGCATCGCGTGGGCGGCACCCAGCAACAGGATGACGCCACCGACGGCGAACGCCGACTGGAAGGACCACACGTCGACGATGGCGCCCGCCACCAGCGGGCCGACGATCGAGCCGACGTCGGTCATCATCGAGAACACCGCCACGGGTGTGCCGCCGCGCCCTCCCGTCGCATCGCCGACCGCCGCCGTCGGGGCGGTCCCCTGCATGGCGGCGCCGAACCCGAAGATGCTCAGGGCGATCATCAGGACCCAGATGTTGGGGGAGAACGGCATGGCGATGGTCGCGATGCCGCAGAGCAGCCCGGCGGCGACCATGACGGGCTTGCGGCCCAGGCGGTCGGTGGCGTTGCCGGCGGGCATCAGGGCCGCGGTCTGGGCCACCGCCGCGACGGCGAAGGCGACACCGGTCCACGACGTGTCCAGCAGGAGCGCCTCCGTCACGAACACCGGCACGAGCGCGTTGCGCACGCCGAAGGACTGCCAGCCCTGACCGAGCGCAAGCGTGAGTGCCGCCTGGTAACGGATGTCGCGAATGACGGCGGAGAACGGACGCGGAGTGCGCTTGGCCGTCGTCGCAGCCGGACGCACTCGGGCCGGCAGCATGAACAGCGTGAAGCCCGCAGCGATCACGAGCATCGCCGCGTAGAAATAGAACGGTGCCTGGATTGAGATGCCGGCCAGGATGCCGCCGAGGGCCGGGCCGGTCATGTTGCCGAGCAGGAAGCCGCCCTGGTAGAGACCGGAAGCGCGGCCACGCAGGTGTTCCGGTGCGGTGGCCAGGAGCAGGCTGATGGCGGAGATCGTGAAGATGGCGGAGCCGATGCCCCCGAAGCTCCGGGCGGCGAGCATGGCTGCCAGGTTGGGGGCCAGGGCCGTGGCGACGGAGGAAGCCGCCACGATGAGCATGCCGATGGTGATGGCGTTGCGTTCTCCGATCAACCGACCGATCCGCCCCGCGAACGGGCTGGTGACCAGCCGCATCGCGGCGAACATGCTCACCACCAGGCCCAGCTGGAACGTGGTGGCGCCGAAGGTGCGGGCGAACGGGGTGAGGACGGGGATGAGCACGCCGAACCCGACGGCGACGAGCAGGCCAGCCATGGCGAGCACCCACGTCGTCCGGGGCAGCCCCGTGGCCCGAATCCGGTCCCTCACGCCCACGCGACGCTCCTTCTTCCTCAGCGGGCCCGCTGCGCCCAACCGCTCACCCTACCCCCGGTTCAAGAGCGCGGATGTGGGGGGAGCGGGACGCCTCCCGTAACATGGACCAGACAACGACGCCCGAATCGGGCGCCGACGAAGGGGATGGGTTTGAGCGACGTCGAGATCGAAACGGGCAACAAGCGACGAGTGCCGCGGTGGCTGTGGAGCGCGTTGCTGGCGCTCGTGGTCGTCGTGGCGGGGGTCTACGTTGCCGCCTACTTCGTCGCCGGCAATCGTGTCCCCGCCCAGGCCGAGGTGGCGGGGGTCCACATCGGTGGACTCAGCCCGGCGCAGGCCGAGGAGAAGATCCGCACCGAGCTCGCACCGGCCTATGAGCATCCCACCACCCTGCGCGACGCACAGGGACGCGAGGTCAGCATCCCGCATGCGGAGAGCGGCTTCGAGATCGACTGGGAGGGCACCGTCGCGGACGCGGGTGGTGGTTTCAGCTGGAACCCGGCCGTGATCTACCACAACCTCACCGGGGGAAGCGCTGTCGAGCTTCGCACCAGCGTCGACGAGGACCAGCTGCGCTCGGCCATCGAATCGCGAGCCGACGCCTTCGCGACAGAGGCCGTGGAGGCCACGCTCGCCTTTGAGGGCGCCGAGGTGGTGCGGACCGAATCGGTCAACGCCACGCGGCTGGACGTCGACGCCACGCACGCCAATGCCCTCGAGGCCGTGGCGGCCGGGGAGAGCGAGGCCGAGGCGGTCCTCCTCGAGGACGAACCGGCCGTCACCTCCGCCATGGTCGATGCCGCGATCGAGTCCTTCGCGGGTCCCGTCGTCTCCGGTCCCGTCACGGTCAACGTCGGCGACGACGCCCTGGAGGTCACGCCGGAGCAGATCGCGGAGGCGACCACCATGTCGTTCGAGGGCGGCGAGTTCCAGGCCGACATCGACGCCGAAGCGCTGTGGGAGCTGACCGACGAGGCCCGCGACGACCTGGACCTGAGGAACCGCGCCAGGAACGCGACCTATGCCATGGAGTCCGGATCCATCGTGGTCGTCCCCTCCACGGACGGGGAGACGCTGGCGCCGGACGCCCTCGCGGCCGCGGTCAGGGAGGCGGCGCTCAAGACCGGCGACCAGCGGGTCGCCGCCGCGGAGGTCACCCGCGAGGTCGCCGAGTTCACCACGGAGGAGGCGGAGAAGGTCAAGCCTCGCGAGGTCATCGGCGAGTTCACCACCTACTACCCGCACGCCGCCTACCGGAACACCAACCTCGGGCGCGCCGCGTCGAGCGTCAACGGCACCATCCTGATGCCGGGGGACATCTTCAGCCTCAACGACACGCTCGGCGAGCGGAACGCCTCCAACGGCTACGTCGACGGCTACGTCATCAACCAGGGGATCCTGGTCAAGGAGTCGGGCGGCGGCATCTCCCAGTCCGCCACCACGCTCTACAACGCCGCGTTCTTCGCCGGCTACGAGGACATCGAGCACCGCCCGCACTCGCTGTACTTCGACCGCTACCCGGCTGGCCGCGAGGCGACGATCTACTACGGGTCCATCGACATGCGGTTCCGCAACGACACGTCCTACCCGTCCTACATCCAGGGCTACATCTCACCGTCGTCCCCGGGCAAGCGGGGCAGCATCACCTTCAAGATCTGGTCCATCCCGACCTACGACAAGGTCGTCTCGACGGAGCTCGTGAAGTCCGACTTCTATGAGGGTGAGACGCGCACGATCGAGGATCCGGAGTGCGAACCCCAGTCGCCCATCAAGGGCTTCCGCGTCAACTGGAGCCGGCTGTTCTACAAGGGTGGTGACGTCGTGAAGAAGGAGGACTACACGTGGCGCTACTCCGCGGGCGACAAGATCGAGTGTGCGTGAGTCACGCTAAGCTGTGAGTCCAGTTCGAGAAGGAGTTCACCGTGACCTACATCATCGGTCTTCCCTGCGTCGACGTGAAGGACCGTGCGTGCGTCGAGGAATGCCCCGTCGACTGCATCTACGAGGGCAACCGGATGCTCTACATCCACCCCGAGGAGTGCGTGGACTGTGGCGCGTGTGAGCCCGTCTGCCCCGTCGAGGCCATCTACTACGAGGACGACGTCCCGGCCGACCAGGCCGAGTTCTACGACGTGAACGTCCAGTTCTTCGACGAGATCGGATCGCCCGGGGGCGCAGCGAAGCTGGGCGTCATCGACGCCGATCATCCGAAGGTGGCAGCGCTTCCGCCGCAGGGCGAGTGATGTCGCTGGCACGCAGCCTGCCCGACTTCCCCTGGGACACCCTGCGGGCGGCGAAGCAGCGCGCGTGCGAGCACCCCGACGGCATCGTCGACCTGTCCGTCGGTACGCCGGTGGACCCCACGCCGGGCTTCGTTGCCGACGCCCTCGCCGGCGCGTACGACGCCCACAGCTACCCGACGGTGTGGGGCGCCCCGGCCACCCGCCAGTCCATCATCGACTACCTCGAGCAGCGCTGGCTGAGCGTGGACCTCACCGACGAGAACGTGATGCCCGTCGTCGGCACCAAGGAACTCGTCGGCTGGCTCCCCACCCTCCTCGGGTTGGGCTCGTTGGGTGCCGTCGTGCACCCGGAGTGCGCCTATCCCACTTACGCCGTCGGCGCGGTGGTGGCGGGTGCCCGCGCCGTCGCGATCGACGAGCCCACACAGCTGCCGCCCGACACCGCCCTGGTGTGGATCAACTCGCCCGCCAATCCGTCGGGTCGGATCCTGGGACTGGAGGAGCTCCGCGCCTGGGTCGCTGCGGCACGCTCGGCGGGCGCCGTGCTGGCGAGCGACGAGTGCTACGGGGAGTTCGCCTGGGACGCCGAGGCCATCTCCGTGCTCGACCCCCGGGTCAACGACGGTGACATCTCCGGCCTGCTCGCGGTGCACTCCGTCTCCAAGCGCTCCAATGCGGCCGGCTATCGCGCCGGCTTCGTCGCCGGCTGCCGGGACGTGGTGGGGGAGCTGATCGCCACGCGCAAGCACCTCGGGATGATCGTCCCGGATCCGGTGCAGGCCGCGCTGCGAGCGCTGCTCGCCGACCACGACCACGTGGAGGAGCAGCGCGACCGCTACCTGGCGCGACGTGAGCTGCTGCGAGGAGCTCTGGAGGACGCCGGCTTCCGCATCGACTTCTCCGAGGGCTCGCTCTACCTCTGGGCCACCCGTGACGAGGACTGCCGCGAGACCGTCGACTGGCTGGCCGAACACGGGATCCTGGCCGCGCCCGGCGACTTCTACGGCGAGCACTGCCGACACCACGTCCGCCTCGCACTGACGGCGACGGACGAGCGGGTCCACGCCGCAGTGTCGCGCCTGCGCGCGCTCGCCTAACCCGCCTCCCGGAAGTCCACCACGGCCGTCCCCGCGGGCACGTCGGTGGCCACCTCTTCCCACCCCTGCGCCCCTCGCTCACGCCACTCGTGGCCGGCGAGCCGGGCGGAGGTGATGCCGGCGTCGCGGGTGTGGGCCAGGGCGAGTTGCGTGGCGGCCCAGAGCGCCGTCTCGTCGTCCGAGGTGAGGACCAACTGGGTGGAGGTGGCCTCGGCGCTGACGCCGGGCACCTGTGAGACGACCTCGGCGACGACGTCGGTGCCGCCGGTGCGCTCGCCGCGGTCGACGCAGGAGAACGTGGCGGGTCTGCTCCCGCGCAGGGCGCCCGCCAGCGCCCGGGCGTTGCCCTCGTGCTTCCGGTAGGCCTCGGGGTGGCCGCTGCGTTGGACCTGCTGCGCGACGTCATTGACATCGCCGGACTCCCACCCGGGGAACTTCACGAGTTCCTCGTAGAACCGCGCCGAGGAGTACCACGGATCCAGGATCTCCTCCTCGCTTCCCCAGCCGTAGGAGGGGCGCTGCTGGAACAACCCGAGGGAGTCGCGGTCGCCGTAGTCGATGTTGCGCAGTCCCGATTCCTGCCACGCCGTGGCCAGGGCGATGACGGCCGCCTGCTCGGGGAGGTCACGCTGGAATGAGACCGCGACGATGACCGAGGCGTTGCGGGCCTGCTCCGCCGTGAGCTCAAGCGTGTCGTTCCCGTTGTCGAGGACGACGTGGCAGCGCTCGCGCACCAGCGAGGTGGTCACCGCGTCGTAGAGCCGCCATCCCCCGAACCCGACGACTCCCAGCAGTAGCAGGACCACCAGGCTCCACACGAGCCCGCGCATCAGTTCGAGTGCAGCGCTTCGTTGAGAGCCACTCGGGAGCCGTGTCGGGGCTTGGCCTTCACCGCTCCGGAAACGGAGTCGCGGAAGAACAGGAGGCCCGCGACGTTCGAGAGGTCCCGGGCCTTGACGACGCGGTCGTCGGGGAGGGTGACCTTGGTGCCCGCCGTCACGTAGAGGCCCGCCTCGACGACGCAGTCGTCACCGAGTGAGATGCCGATGCCGGACTCGGCGCCGAGCAGGCAGCGCTCGCCGATCCGAATGACCTCCTGACCGCCGCCGGAGAGGGTGCCCATAATCGAGGCGCCGCCACCGATGTCGGAGCCGTCACCCACGACGACGCCCGCGGAGATCCGGCCCTCCACCATCGACGTGCCGAGGGTGCCGGCGTTGAAGTTGACGAAACCCTCGTGCATGACCGTGGTACCGGACGCCAGATGGGCGCCGAGGCGCACGCGGTCGGCGTCGGCGATCCGGACCCCGCTGGGGGTGACGTAGTCCGTCATGCGGGGGAACTTGTCGACGCCCTGCACGGCGAGGTGCTCGCCGCGGGCCCGCAGTATGGCGCGGACGCGGTTGACGTCCTCGATGCGGACAGGACCGCGGCTCGTCCAGGCGTTGTTCGGGAGCTTGCCGAAGATGCCCTCCAGGTTCACCCCATGCGGCTGCACCAGGCGGGCCGAGAGGAGGTGGAGTCGCAGGTAGGCGTCCTCGACGCCGGTCGGGGGTTCATCGAGCTGGACCTGGACCCGGACCACCTTCGACTCCACCTGGCGGATCTCGTCGTCGAACTGCGCCTCGGCCAGGATCGCCGGCGGGTCGTCGGTGATCGAGCTGCCCAGCTGGGGCTGGGGGAACCATGCGTCCAGGACGTCGCCGGTGCGGTGGACGGTGGCGAGGCCCCAGCCCCAGGCCTGACGGTTCTCGGTGCTCATGGCGCCCCAGTCTACGGGTCAGGCGGGAGCGACATCCCCGAGCAGGTAGGGCTTGGACTCGTCGGAGTTGAGCACCGCGTAGCGCCACGCATCCCCCTCGCGATCGACGGCGAACCTCGCCCGGCCCGGCAAGGACAGGGGCTTGGTGAAGCTGACGCGGGCCCGGTAGGCCTCCGGCAACTGAGGCTCGATCGCGGCGATGCTGCGGGCGTACGTCCACATGCCGTGGATGATGGGGCGCTTGAACCCGAACGGTCGCGCCGTCAGCGGGTGCAGGTGGATCGGGTTGGTGTCGCCGGAGACGTGCGCATAGCGTCGACCGAGGTCGGCGGGGAGACGCCATTGCTGGCTGGCGGGAACCTCCGGGCGCTCCAGGCGGAACGGAGGCTCTGCCGGCTCGCCGTCCAGACGGGCGCCGAGGGCCAGGTAGTTGCTGGTGCCCGACCAGGCCAGCTCGTCGTCGACGTGGACCTCGCCCAGCAGGTCGAATGCCACCCCCCGCTTGTGAGGGGTCAGGTTGTCCGCGTGGACACGGATGCGGAGTCGGTCCGTGACCTCCACCGGCCGGTGGAGGGTCATGTCGTTGGTGACGTGGACCACGCCGGCCAGCGGGAAGGGGAAGTCCTTCTCCGCCATCAGGTAGGCATGCAGCGGGAAGGTCAGCACGTGGAGCCAGGTGGCCGGGACTCTGCTGCGCAGCGCGTAGCCCGTCAGCCGGTTGTAGGCGGCCAGCCGCTCCGCGTCCTGGCGGACGTCCGGCAGGAGCGCGCTGCGATCCGGGAGCCCTGCCGCGGCGCCCGGCCGCCCGAACGACGTCGCGGCCGCCCGGGCGATGCTGAGTGCCACACTGGGTGGGGTCCCGAGGACCCTGAGATCGCGCGCCATCACTGGCCCACCAAGTTCTGCCCGCACACGCGGATCACCTGTCCGTCGACGCCGCCGGATGCAGGGTCGCACAGGTAGGCGATGGTCTCGGCCACGTCCACCGGCTGCCCGCCCTGCTGGAGGGAGTTGGAGCGCCGGAAGACCTCGCGGGAGACGAACGGGATGGCGGCCGTCATGTCGGTCTCGATGAAGCCGGGAGCGACCGCGTTCACGGTGAGCGGCCGGCCGGCGAGCTCGTCGCGCATGGCCCACACCAGCCCCATCACGCCGGCTTTCGAGGCGGCGTAGTTGGTCTGGCCCTTGTTGCCCGCGACGCCGGAGGTCGACGCGATGCCGACGATGCGCCCCGGTTCGGCGAGCCCCCCGGGGAGCGAGGGATCGAGCAGGATCTCGTTCATCCGCATCTCTGCGGCCAGGTTCACGTCGAGGACCTGTGCCCAGCGCTTCTCGTCGAGGTTGGCCAACAGCTTGTCCCGGGTGATACCGGCGTTGTGGACGATCGCATGGATCCTGGCCTCGCTGCCGTGGACACGCACGACGTGCTCCGCGATGCGCCGACCGGCATCGGGCTGGGTGATGTCCAACTGCAGCGCAGAGCCGCCGATCTCGTTGGCGACCTTGGCGAGGGACTCCCCGGCGGCGGGGATGTCGACGGCCACCACGGCGGCGCCGTCACGGGCGAAGGTGCGAGCAATGGCAGCGCCGATCCCTCGGGCCGCGCCGGTGACGACCACGACGCGACCCACGAACGGGCGGTGCCGGTCGTAGTCGTCGGCGACGGCGTCGCCGCCCTTGGTGGGCCGGATGCGCCAGGTCTGGCCCGAGACGAATGCCGACCGGCCCTCCAACAGGAACCACAGCGTCGACATCAGGTCGGGGGCGCCGGCGCCGTGCTGCAGGAACACCAAGTTGGAGGTGGAGCCCCCGCGGAGCTCCTTGCCGACGGTGCGGTTGATGCCGTCGATGCCCTGGGCGACCGCCTTGGCCTCCAGGCCCTCGACGTCGCCGGCATCGGTGGCGACGATGATGATGCGCCCGGAGCGCTCCAACTGCTTGACGGCAGGACGCAGGACCTGACGGAGCTGCTCGAGCTGGTCGATCCGGCGCAGGCCGGTGGCGTCCACGACCAGGGCCCCGGGGCGCGCCGGGTAGGACGGTGGGACGTCGCGCCCCTTCTCGTCCTGGGTGCGGTTCTCCGGCAGGTCGCGAACGGGATCGATGCTCTCGACGCCCAGCAGGGTCAGGGCCTCGGCCACGGGGCCGGCGTCGTCCAGGGGTGCCAGGGCGACGGGGCCGGCCGGGAGATGACGGCCGCGCCGCAGCTTCGGCGGATCGGCCAGTCCGGCCTTTCGTGCGAGGGCGCGCCCCGGGGCGGTGTTGTAGATGGTCTCGAGGATGTTCGGCTTCGGCATGTCTCAGGCCTCCAGGATTGCAGTGACGCCCTGGCCGCCCGCGGCGCAGATGGAGATGAAGCCGCGGCTGCCGGGACCCTTCTGGGACAGCAGCTTCGCCAGCGACGCGACGATCCGGGCGCCTGTCGCTGCGAACGGGTGACCGGCCGCCAGCGAGCTGCCGTGGACGTTGAGCTTCGAGCGATCCACCGTGATGCCCTTCTCCTCCAGCGCCTTGAGGGTGGCGAGCACCGTCGCGGCGAAGGCCTCATGGATCTCGATGTAGTCGAAGTCGTCCATGGTGAGGGAATTGCGCTCGAGGAGTTCCGGGATCGCTCGGGTGGGGGCGAGGAGAAGGTCCTCCTTGCCGGTCACGTAGTCCGCCGCGGCGACCTGCGCGTCAACGAGGCGGGCCAGCACCGGCCAGCCCTGCTCGCGGGCGTGCCCCTCCTCTGCCAGGAGGACGACAGCCGCGCCGTCGCTGAGCGCGGTCGAGTTGCCGGCGGTCATCGTGGCGTTCTCGCCACGACCGAAGACGGGCTTCAGGCGGGCCAGTTTCTCGGCGGTGGTGTCCGGGCGCAGGATCGTGTCCTTCGCGACGCCGAGGTAGGGGGTGACCAGGTCGTCGAAGAAGCCCTCGTCCCAGGCCTTGGCCAGGTTCTGGTGGGAGGCCAGGGCCATCTCGTCCTGTGCCTCGCGGGGCACGTCCCACTTCGCGGTGGTGAGTGCCTGGGACTCGCCCATCGACAGCCCGGTACGTGGCTCGACCACCGCGGGCGGCACGGGCGCCAGGTGGGCGGGGCGCAGTTTGGCGATGGCCTTGAGCTTCTCGGGCAGGGTCTTCGCCCGGCTGGCCTTCAGCATCGCGTCGCGCATCGGCTCGCTGACGACGACGGGCGCGTCGGAGGCACTGTCGGCGCCACCCGCGATGCCGACGGTGGCCTGTCCGAGGCGGATCTTGTTCGAGATGTAGATGACGGTCTCCAGTCCCGTGCCGCAGGCCTGGGCCAGGTCGCAGGCGGGGGTGTGCGCCGACAGCGCCGAGCCGAGCACTGCCTCACGGGTGAGGTTGAAGTCGCGGCTGTGCTTGAGGACCGCGCCCGCCGCCACCTCGTTGACGGTCTGGCCGGCCAGCCCGTAGCGGGCGACCAACCCGTCGATGGCCGAGGTCAGCAGGTCCTGCGCGCTGGCGTTGGCGAACTTGCCACCGGCCTTGGTGAAGGGGGTGCGGTTGCCGCCGACGATGACGGCGTTGCGGAGTTCCACGTCGTTGTACCTCCCGGGAGAGAAATTGTTGGTACCCACGGTAGCAGGTACTGAAAGTGTGCGGTACTGTTGGTTTCGTGAACGCAGCAGAGCAGCTGGTCGACGGCCGTGCCACC
Organism: uncultured Arachnia sp.; assembly: GCA_947499145.1. Taxonomy (GTDB): domain Bacteria; phylum Actinomycetota; class Actinomycetes; order Propionibacteriales; family Propionibacteriaceae; genus Arachnia. The sequence goes on along the minus strand of CANMNB010000005.1, from coordinate 360,175 downwards.
CGATGGGCCGACCACAACGCCCAGCGGCGCCGGGAACTGGTGGAATCGGCGCTGCGCGCCATCCGCAAGCACGGTCCCGGCATCGGCATGGACGAGCTCGCCTCGGAGGCGGGCACGTCGAAGACGGTGATCTACCGCCACTTCGGCGGGCGGACCGGCCTCTACACCGCCATCGTCGAATCGGTCCACGAGTTCATCTGGTCGAACCTCGCCGACAAGCTCCACACCCCGGGGGAGCTGGAGCCGGCGGAACTCGTGAGACGCCTCACCGACACTTACCTGGCCCTGGTCGAACGGGATCCCGAGATCTACCAGTTCGTCGTCACCCGCCCGCTGGGCGACGACCCGGTCACCGATCCCGTCACCTCGATCACCGGCCGCATCGGCAACGAGGTGGCCGAGGCGTTCCGGGCCTGGCTCCGGGCGCAGGGGATGGACCCCCGCCCGGCCAACACCTGGGGACACGGCGTCGTGGGCTTCGTGTGGGCGATCGCGGACAAGTGGATCACCACCGGCCACCAGCGTCCCCGCGCGGACATCGTCGAGTTCGCCGCACGCCTCTTCGACCCCGCGTTCGACCACCAGACAACGACCTGACCCCACACACCATGCGAAGGGATTCAATGATGATCACCCCCACCGGACAAGGCCTCAAGGCTGCGCTCGACGGACCGCACCACGAGACCAAGGAGATGCTGCGCAACGAACTCGGTGCTGCTGACCTGGTACGCGACCCGGCCATGGCCATGGACGAGGCGCGCGAGTGGGCGCTCGACAGACTCGTGGCGCTCGCGGACCGCGGCTTCGGCGTCGTCGGATTCCCGGGGCACGAGGGCACCGTCGCGGAGTCCGTCGCCCACTTCGAGATGCTCGCGATGGGAGACCTGTCCCTCAACATCAAGTCCGGCGTCCAGCACGGCCTGTTCGGTGGAGCGGTCTCCAACCTGGGCAACGGGTGGCACCACACCACGTTCATCGACGACATCATCTCGTGCCGACTCACCGGTTGCTTCGCCATGACCGAGCTCGGCCACGGGTCCGACGTGCAGTCCGTCGAAACGACGATCACCTACGTGGCCGAGACCGACGAGTACGAGGTCCACACGCCGCACCCGCAGGCTCGCAAGGCCTACATCGGCAACGCGGCGAAGCACGGCAAGATGGCCGTCGTCTTCGGCCAACTGCTCGTGGACGGGGAGAACCACGGCGTGCACGCGGTCCTGGTGCCGATCCGTGACGAGGAGCTGAACGACCTGCCGGGCATCACGACCGGCGACCACGGGCACAAGGGCGGCCTGCTGGGCGTGGACAACGGCACGATTGCGTTCGAGCACGTGCGGGTGCCGCGGCGGATGCTGCTCGACCGCTACGGCGGCGTCGACGACGAGGGCCGCTACCGCTCGCCGATCGAGAGCAAGAACGCCCGCTTCTTCACCATGCTCGGCACCCTCGTGCGGGGTCGCATCTGCGTCGCCGGTGGGGCCGCGATGGCCACCCGCAAGGCGCTCAGCATCGCCGTGCGCTACGGGCTGCAGCGCACCCAGTTCCGCAAGCCCGGGCTGGGGGAGGAGGTCACGCTGCTGGACTACCAGACCCACCAGCGCAAGCTGATGCCGAACGTGGCCCGCGCGTACGCCTACGGCTTCGCCATCAACGAAGTCACGCGGCACCTGCAGCGCGTCCACGACGCCCAGGGCTCCGAGCCTGCGGCGGCGCGCGAACTGGAGACGCGTGCGGCCGGCCTCAAGGTCCTGCTGACCCGCTGGGCCAACGACACCATCCAGGTGGCGCGCGAGTCCTGCGGCGGCGCGGGCTACATGAGCGAGAACGGGATCACCCTGCTACGCCAGGACGCCGACGTCTTCGCCACGTTCGAGGGCGACAACACCGTGCTGATGCAGCTCGTGGCCAAGGCGTTGCTGCTGGACTACAAGAAGACGTGGGGGGACATGGACCTGCGGGGCACCGCCCAGGCCACCGCCAAGATGCTCGGTGGCCAGTTCATGGAGCGCACCGCGGCGGGGGCAACCATCAAGCGTCTCGTCGCCGGCGCCAAGCTGAAGCCCGAGTCCGAGAAGCTGCGCGCCCGTGGCTGGCACATCGAGATGCTGGAGGAGCGTGAGCGCCACGTCGTCGAGGGCCTCGCCCGTCGGATGCGGGCGGTCGCGAAGGTCCCGAAGGACGAGGCGTTCGCCGCCGTCAACCCGCTCCAGGAGCACATGCTCGAGGCAGCCAGGGCCCACACCGATCGCATTGTGCTCGAGGCCTTCGTCGAGGGCATCTCCGAGACGCAGGACGACTACATCCGCTCGATCCTGATCAAGGTGTGCGACCTCTACGCGCTGGCCACCATCGAGGAGAACAGGGCGTGGTACCTGGAGCACAACCGGATGGACAGCGCCCGGAGCAAGGCGGTCCGCGAGGCCGTCGACCAGCTGTGTCTGGAGCTGCGCGACAAGGCACTCGAACTCGTCGAGGGCCTCGGCATCCCGGAGGAGTGGCTGAACTCGGCCATGCTCGAGCCGAGCGACACCGCGGCGCTGGTCGACGCGGAACCACACCGGCTCTCGGCCTGAGGCACACCGCAGAGTCGGAGGGCGTGTGCGATTCTGGTTGGCTGACCAACCACGATCGCACACACTCTCGGTCCTGGTTCTCCACAGGGACGACCCACGGGCGGTGATCATGGGTCCGGCAGACACACAGTGTGGGTGTGTATGCGAGCATCGCCATTCCCGACCGGCTGAGAAAGCTCGCCGCCCGGCAGGGTGGCGTGTTCTCCGTGAGTCAGGCCGCGGCGCACGGTGTCACGCGGCAGGCGACTCGCCGCCTTCGCCGCGACGGCCACTGGCATGGGATCGCTCCCGGCGTTCTCGCCACCTCGGATGCTCCCGAGTGGCTCGGGTGGGCCTGGGCCGGCGTGCTCCAGGCGACAGGTGGTGTCCTCGGGGGAGCGGCGGCGGCGCACCTGTGGGGACTGTGTCCGCAACCGACCACCATCGACGTGTGGTCCACGTCGCAGGTGCGGCGTGGCTCAGGACCGTGGAGATTCAGGCGGGGTGAGCGGCTCGGCACCGGCTGTCCGCCACGCCTGAAGATTGAGCGGGCCGCTCTCGAACTGTGCGGCATGGTCCCCGAAGCGGAGGCGGTGAGGATACTGGCCGGCGCCGTAGGGACCCGGCGCACCACCGCTGAACGAATGCGGCTCCAAGCCGAGCAGCTTCCCACGCTCGGGAACCGTCGCCTGGTGCTGGAAGTGCTCGGGGACGTGGTTGTCGGCGTTGAGAGTCCGCTCGAACGGCGCTATTTCCATGACGTGGAACGCGCCCACCGCCTCCCGCCCTCTATGAGGCAGTTCTCCGCCAGTATCGGAACCAGAAGTGACGTCGCTTACCCGGATCATGGTCTCCTGATCGAGCTCGACGGGCGGGTCTGGCATCAAGGCCTGGCCGCCTGGGCCGACGCGCAACGTGACAACCAGCACGTCGTGGCGGGCTTCCGAACCCTGCGGTTCACGTGGCCTGCGATCGTGGACGACCCCTGCCGGGTGGCGGCTCTCGTCGCTGGGGCGCTGCGCACCCGGGGTTGGGAGGGATCTCTGCGCAACTGCCCCCGATGTCGACGTCGAGTCTGATGGGCTGTGTGCGATTCTGGTTGGCTGACCAACCACGATCGCACACAACTGTGAGCCAACCCTCGGCGCTCCATGCGCGTGGCGGGGCGGGGTGACGGGCCGGGCGGTAGGCTCACGGGCCATGAGCCTGGACCTGTCCGCCGACCTCGTGACCCTGCTGCGTGCGATCACCGACGTCGAGAGCGTCTCCGGAAACGAGCGTGAGTTGGCGGACCTCGTCGAGGCCGCGCTGCGCCAGCTACCGCATCTCGACGTCCACCGCGACGGCGACTGCGTGGTGGCGCGGACACACCTCGGGCGGCCGTCCCGGGTGGTCATCGCGGGTCACCTGGACACCGTCCCGGTGGCGCACAACCTGCCCAGCAGCCTGGAGGAGGGGCCCGACGGGCTGCACGTCGTGGGCCGCGGCACCTGTGACATGAAGGGCGGTGTTGCCGTCCAGCTGTCCCTCGCGGCAGAGCTCGATGCCCCCAACCGCGACATCACTTGGGTCTTCTACGACCACGAGGAGGTGGGTGCGGAACTCAACGGCCTGGGACGTCTGGCCCGCAACTCGCCGGAGCTGCTCGAGGGCGATTTCGCGGTCCTGATGGAGCCCACCGACGCCCAGGTCGAGGGCGGCTGTCAGGGGGCTTGCCGAATCCTCATCACGGTCGAGGGCAAGGCAGCTCACTCGGCGCGATCCTGGCTCGGCGTCAACGCGATCCACGGCCTGTCCGACGTCCTGGATCGTCTGCGCGACTGGGAGCCGCGCCACATCGACGTCGATGGCCTGACGTACCGGGAGGGCCTCAACGCCGTCTTCGTCTCCGGCGGCGTGGCCGGCAACGTCGTCCCGCCGTCGGCCAGTATCGAGATCAACTACCGCTTCGCGCCGGACAAGTCCCCCGATGACGCGCTCGCCGAGCTGGAGCGGGTGTTCGACGGCCATGACTTCGTCGTCACCGACATGTCGCCGGCGGCCCGGCCGGGTCTCGACCGTCCCATCGCTCAGGACTTCGTGACGAGCGTCGGGGCCACACCCAAGCCGAAGTACGGGTGGACGGACGTCGCCCGCTTCTCCGCGCTCGGCATCCCCGCGGTCAACTACGGCCCCGGCGATCCCTCCCTCGCCCACACCGACCACGAGTACTGCCCGGCGCACCAGCTGGACGCCTGCGCTGCGGGCCTCCGGCGCTGGCTCACCCACGAGGAGAACGCATGACCACCCAGAAGCGACGCCAGGGCAACGTGACGCTCCGGGGCAAGGAACGGTCCGCCCCGACGGCCGACCAGGCCCTGCTGGACAAGCGGGAGGTCGACTGGGTGCACAACGACCCGTGGCGGGTGCTGCGCATCCAGTCGGAGTTCGTCGAGGGCTTCGACGCCCTGCACAAGCTGGAACCCGCCGTCAGCATCTTCGGCTCGGCGCGCGTGCGTCCCGGCGCCCCGATGTACCGGCAGACCGAGGACCTCGCCCGGCGCCTCGTGGAGCGCGGGTTCGCCGTCATCACCGGGGGTGGACCCGGGATCATGGAGGCGGGCAACAAGGGCGCCCTGGAGGCCGGCGGCACTTCCGTCGGGCTCGGGATCGAACTCCCCTTCGAGCAGGGCCTGAACGAGTACGTCTCGCTCGGCGTCGACTTCCGCTACTTCTTCGCGCGAAAGACCATGTTCCTGAAGTACTCGCAGGGCTTCATCGCGATGCCGGGCGGCTTCGGCACCTTCGATGAGCTGTTCGAGGCGCTCACCCTGATCCAGACCAAGAAGGTCACACACTTCCCGGTGGTGCTGTTCGGCACGGAGTACTGGGGCGGGCTGATGGACTGGATCCGCGGCACCGTCGAGGCCGGGGGCTACATCTCCGAGCACGACCTGGAACTCGTCACCGTGACCGACGACATCGATGAGGCCGTCGCAGCCATGGGCGAGCCGACGAAGCGGGCTTGAGACGTGGTCGTGGCGGTGGTCGTGGTGGCCGTGCTGGTGCTCGGCCTGGCTGCCGTGGCCGGTACCGGACGACTGGGTGAGTTGCCCCCGGCGGTCGATGACCGCCCACGCGGGAGGGTGCCCGAGGGGCCCGTCGACCGGGAGTTCCTCGCCGGGCTCAGGATCCCGCTGGCGACGGTTGGCTACGACACCGAACAGGTCGACTCCTGGCTCGACGCAGCGGTGGGGGACCCGTCGCAGGCCCCCGGCGAGGCGTGCTTCGACGTACGACGTCGCGGCTACGACATGCAGCTCGTCGACCTCGTCGTGGACCGAATAGGCGCCGAACGGCGCCCCCGCTTGGCGCCATACGGAATAATGGGGTCAACCGAGAACACATTTCAAGGATTGAGGTCGGCAAATGGCAGCGATGAAGCCCCGCACGGGTGACGGTCCCATGGAGGTCACGAAGGAGGGTCGCGGCATTGTCATGCGGGTACCGGTCGACGGCGGCGGACGGCTCGTCGTGGAGATGAACGCCACCGAGGCGACCGACCTCCTCAACGCGCTCAAGGACGTCGTGGGCTGAACTCGATACGACGAGAACCGCCCGGGAACCCGTTGGTCCCGGGCGGTTCTGCGTGTCGGGGCGTTACGCCCGACCGGACCGGTGGTGCTCGATGGCGAAGCGGTACACCTCGATGGTCTGGGCCGCGATCTTCTCCCAGGAGAACTCGTCGATGCAGCGCTGCCGGCCGGCCCTGCCAAACCGCTCGGCCAGGGCCGGGTCGCGCGTGAGGGAGTTCACGCGCTCGGCGAAGGTGTGCTCGAATTCGGCGACGGCGCCGGAGTCGCCGGCTCGTGCGGGATCGTAGGGGACCAGGAGCCCGGTCTCGCCGTCGACCACCACCTCCGGGATGCCCCCGACGGCGCTCGCCACCACCGCCGTCTCGCAGGCCATGGCCTCAAGGTTCACGATGCCCAGGGGCTCGTAGACGCTGGGGCAGGCGAACACCGTGGCGTGGGTCAGTACCTGGCGGACCGAGGCCCGGGGCAGCATTTCCTGCACCCAGATCACCGGGGCACTGCGCTGTTGCTGGAGGTCGGCGAAGGCCTCCTGGAACTCCGCGGCGATCTCCGGGGTGTCGGGCGCTCCGGCCAGGAGGACGACCTGCGTGTCCGGGTCGAAGTCGCGCGCGGCGCGAACCAGGTGCACCAACCCCTTCTGGCGGGTGATCCGGCCGACGAACACGACCGAGGGCCGGTCGGGATCCATGCCGAGGGAGTCGACGACGTCGCGCCCGGGGTCGGGGGCGAACTCGGCGGTGTCGATGCCGTTCTTGACGACGAAGACGCGGTCGGGGTCGAGGCCGGGGTAGCTCTCCAGCACGTCACGACGCATGCCCTCACTCACCGAGATCACGGCGTCCGCGGCCTCGTAGGCCGTCTTCTCGGCCCAGGAGCTGATGGCGTAGCCGCCGCCGAGCTGTTCGGCCTTCCACGGGCGATGCGGCTCCAGTGAGTGCGAGGTGACGACGTGCGCGACGTCATGCAGCAGGCCACCGAGGTGTCCGGCCATGTTGGCGTACCACGTGTGGGAGTGGATGACGTCGACGTCCTCGCCGATGGCTGCGGCCATCGACAGGTCGGCACCCAGCACCCGCAGGGCGGCGTTCGCGTTCGGCGGGAAGTCCTCCCGGTGCGCGGTCGCCCCCTCGCGTGGCTCACCCATGCAGTGCACCTCGACCTCGATGTGCCGGGCCAGCTGCGGCACCAGCTGGGCGACGTGGACACCCGCCCCTCCATAGATGCTCGGGGGGTACTCACGGGTCAGCAGTGACAGCTTGAGGCTCATGCCGACGATCGTGGCACACCACGTGCGCGCCCGGCCCCGAATCCCGCGGTTTCCTTGTAGACGACACCGCCATGCAATAGGTTCGCCTCATGGCAAGCCGCCCGAAGATTCTGTCCATCGTCCTCGCCGGCGGAGAGGGCAAGCGGTTGATGCCGCTGACCGCCGACCGAGCGAAGCCCGCGGTGCCCTTCGGGGGCAGCTACCGACTGATCGACTTCGTACTGTCCAACCTGGCCAACTCCGGTCTGACCCGGGTCGCCGTCCTCACGCAGTACAAGTCGCACTCTCTGGACCGCCACATCTCGATGACCTGGCGCTTCTCCACCCTGTTGGGCGCCTACGTGACCCCGGTGCCCGCCCAGCAGCGCTTGGGACCCCGGTGGTACCAGGGCTCGGCGGATGCCATCTACCAGTCGCTCAACCTCATCCGGGACGAGGACCCCGACTACGTCGTCGTCTTCGGCGCGGACAACATCTACCGCATGGACGTTTCCCAGATGGTCGACGCGCACATCGACTCAGGTCTGGGGGCCACCGTCGCCGGCATCCGGGTGCCCCGCCGGGAGGCGAGCGCCTTCGGCATCATCGACGCAGCCGAGGACCACCGGATCAAGAAGTTCCTGGAGAAGCCCGCGGACCCGCCGGGACTGCCCGATTCCCCGGACGAGTCCTTCGCCTCCATGGGCAACTACGTCTTCAGCCGACAGGCCCTCGTCGAGGCGTTGCGTGCCGACGCCGAGAACCCCACCGCCAAGCACGACATGGGCGGCGACATCGTGCCCTGGTTCACGGACCAGGGGGAGGCCCAGGTCTACGACTTCAGCTCCAACGTCGTGCCCGGCGCCACCAGCAAGGACCTGAACTACTGGCGGGACGTGGGGACCATCGACGCCTACCACGAGGCCCACATGGACCTCGTCTCGATCGAGCCCGAGTTCAACCTCTACAACTCCGAGTGGCCCATCCTCACCAACCAGTCCCAGTCGCCCGGGGCCAAGTTTGTCATCCGAGGCAAGGCGGAGGACTCCATCGTGAACCCGGGCTGCATCATCTCCGGCGGGGAGGTCGAGCGCACCGTGCTAGCCCCCAACGTGCGCGTCGACAAGTGGTCCCAGGTGGCGGACTCCGTCCTCATGGAGAACGTCCGGATCGGCCGGGACTGCGTGGTACGCCGCGCCATTCTGGACAAGCACGTCGTCGTCCCCGACGGCGTCCAGATCGGCGTGGACCACGAGCACGACCGGGCACGAGGCTTCCACGTCTCCGACGAGGGCGTCGTGGTGATCGGGAAGGACGTCAAGGTCCCGGAGCACTGAGCTCCGGGGTCGGTCACTCCTTGACGGCCACCAGGAGGCCGTTGCCGACGGGCAGCAGGGTCTGGGTGTAGGACTCCGACTCCGTCACTGCCTCGAGGGCCTCACGGATGATGATGGCCTCGTCGCTCTCGACCCCGGCGTCGGCGACCTCGTTGTGCCACAGCACGTCGTGGACGACGAGTAGCCCACCGTGGCGCAGGAGGCGCAGCGAACCGGCCACGTACTCCACGTACTCCAGCTCGTTGCCGTTGACGAACACGATGTCGTAGGCGCCGTCGCGCAGCTTCGGCAGGACCTCGAGGGCGTTCCCGGCGATGAGCCGGAACCGCGAGGACGGGTAGCCGGCCTGGGTGATGAGCCGCCGGGCCGCGTTTTGGTTCTGCGGCTCCGGGTCGATGCTGGTGAGGATGCCGTCGCGGGCCATGCCCGAGAGGAAGGACAGCGCGGAGGCTCCCAGGTCCGTCCCGATCTCGACGACCGCGCGGGCCTGGGTCGTGGCGGCCAGGACGCGGAGCGTCGCTGCCACCCCCGGGCTGACGGGCGCCACGCCGGCGACGATGGACTCGTCCCTGGCCTCGCGGACGGCGTCGGGCAGGGGGGCATGGTCCTCGGCGAATCCCCAGCTGAGGGCGGTGGGGGCGTCGTTGCTTCCGGCAGGTGTGGTGTTCACGGTGCACAGACTACCGAGTGGCCTAGGATTATGGCCATGAATCATGCGGCCAGCGAACCGGACGCCGCCACCCTGCCCCTGTTCGGCCGCGTGCTGACCGCGATGGTCACCCCCTTCGACGCATCGGGCGCGGTGGACCTGCAGCAGACGGCGGTGCTCGCACGCCACCTCGTCGACGACCTCGGCAACGACGGCCTGGTCATCAACGGGACCACGGGCGAGTCCCCGACCACGTCGGACGAGGAGAAGCAGCAGGTGCTGCGCGCCGTCGTCGACGCAGTGGGGGACCGGGCCAGCGTCCTTGCGGGTGTCGGAACGTTCTCCACCCACCACACGTTGGAACTGTCCCGCCAGGCGGCCGAGGTCGGCGTGGACGGCCTGCTGGTCGTCACCCCGTACTACTCGCGACCGCCCGTCGATGCGCTCGAGGCGCACTTCCTGACCGTCGCCGACGCGAGCGACCTGCCCCTGATGCTCTACGACATCCCGCACCGGACGGGCACCCCCATCCCGGAGGCATCGCTGGTGCGCCTGGGCCAGCACCCGCGCATCGCGGCGGTGAAGGACGCCAAGGGCGATGCCGTCTCGTCGTCGCACGTCATGGCGGAGACGAATCTCGACTACTACGCCGGTGACGACGGTTACCTGCTGCCGCTGCTGTCCGTCGGCGGCGTCGGGCTCGTGGGAACTTCCACGCACTTCACGGCGCGGGAGGCACACGCCATCGTCGACGCGCACCTGTCCGGCGACGTGGACGGCGCCGTGGCGGCGCACCGGGCGGTCCTGCCGGTCTTCCGGGGCGTCTTCCGCACCCAGGGCTGCATGATGGTGAAAGCGGCCCTGAACGCTCGTGGGATCGAGGTGGGGTCGTGCCGTCCACCGATGGGGGAGGTACCGACCGACCTCGTGGACGAGTTCCTCGGGCTCCTGGACCGCTGCCTCGCCTGAGCGGGAACAAACCCGTCGTCCGAAGCGTTGGACCAGGTGTAGACTGGAGAGTTCTCGCGCCGACGGGCGTGGGGGAATCGGGGGGATCGGCGTGAAGCTCAGGGGCAGGACCACCCAGGGTGCGCAGGCGCCCGGCTGGACTGCGCCCACGTGGGCCGAGCTGGTCCAGGACCACTCCGCCCAGGTTTACCGCCTCGCCTACCGCCTCACCGGCAACCCCCATGACGCGGAGGACCTCACACAGGACGTGTTCGTGCGTGTGTTCAAGTCGATCCACACGTTCAAGCCGGGAACCCTCGAGGGCTGGTTGCACCGCATCACCACCAATCTCTTCCTGGACGGCGCCCGCCGCCGCCAGCGCATCCGGATGGACGCGCTCAGCGTCGCGCCCGACCACGTCTGGGGTGCGGCTGATGGCCCGGGTGAGCTGCATGCCGATGCCGAACTCGACGGCGACGTCGCCGAGGCCCTCTCCGCGCTGTCCCCGGAACAGCGCGTGGCCGTAGTTCTGTGCGACATCGAGGGCCTGAGCTACGAGGAGATCGCCTCGGTGCTGGACGTCAAGCTCGGGACGGTGCGCAGCCGCATCGCGCGAGGCCGTGCCCAGCTGCGCGAGGCTCTGGCCCATCGGGCCCCCGTGGAGGGCCACGAACGGTTCCTCGGGGTCTCCTGAGCCGCCATGGCAGCCACCCACCGTTCCTGCGCCCGCTTCCGCGATGACCTGTCAGGGTTCGCGGACCACACCCTTCCTCCGCGGCGCTGGGAACAGGTGGGCTACCACGTCGCCGGCTGCGACTCCTGCCGCAACGAGGTGGCCGAGATCAAGCGTGTCTGTTCCACGCTGAGCGCGGGGTCCAGGAGCACGGCAGCCCCCAACGACCTGGCGCTGCGACTCCAGCGCATCGCCGGCGAGCACGCCGACGCACCCCTGTACCTCAGCGGCGGGGACGCCTGCCCCCTGCCCACACGCGCGGACGTGCGGCGACGACGAATGGTGCGTGGCGGGATCGTCGCCACCGTCGCCGTCGTGTCCGTCGTGTTCCTGGCTCTGCTGCTCGCCCCCGAGCCGGTCCGCGTGACCGATCCGGTCCGGGAGGCCCGCGAGCAGTACTCGCTGTCGGTGACCGCTGTCAGCGTCAACGAGGCCGTGGGAGCGGTGCTGCTGGCCTACGAACGCGGAGCGGACTTCGGCCCTCCCGTCGAGCGCAACGCGCGAGCCAGTATCGTCAGCGATCCCGAGCGGGTCAGCGAACGTGCGGCGATCGGCATCCTCGACACGGCACTGCGCGGGGACCAGACCCACACCGGCATCCAGCGCGTGTGGATCAGCGACGGTCAGGGTCGCTTCCACGCCAGTGACGTGGAGGTCGACGAGGTGGCGGGGGAGGGTGCCAGCCTCGTCGTCCTCGATCGACGTGGCGAGCGCTTCATGTCGTGGTTCGTGCCCTCCAGCGGATGCTGCGCCACCACTGCGCCGGTGGGATGGACGTTCCACCGCTTCCGCGGCATGGACCAGGTGGCAGGGAGATGGGCGAGCGTCCTCGAGGCGCGAGACGCGGAGGACTACCCCGTCGCCCGCTGGTGGGTGGACCAGACCACTGGACTCCTCCTGTGGAGCGAGCGCTACGACACGTTCGGTCGACCCACCCTGATCAGCGGCTTCATCGACGTCGACCTCGGACACGCCGAGCTGGACGCCGACCGTGCCCAGACCGTCTCCATGGACATGGTCCACACCGACCAGGACGCCGCTTGGTGCGAGGGGCTCGCCGTGTGCCGTGAGTCGCTCGCCGGGCTCCCGCTGGTGGCGCGGGCCTCATCGGGCGCCGACGGCCGGGCGACCCAGCGGCTGGTGTACTCCGACGGTCTCCGTTCGCTGAGCGTCAGCTGGACCCCCGGAGTCCTGGACGCCGACGGCAACACCCTCGTGCTGGGGGAGTCCCGGGGCAAGCCCAGCGTCGCCGTCTGGCAGGCGGGCGAAGGGGTGGTCTCCGTGGCCACCAACGGTGGCGCCGGCCTCCTCGCCCAGGCGCGCCTCGAGCTGCCGTCGGAGTCCCCGTGGGAGCCCTCGGTCCTGGAGCGACTGCAGGACGGCCTGCTCCGGGTGGCCGGGGTTCACTGAACCTCCTGCGCACCGGGTAGCCTGTTCGACGTGTTCGGCATCGATGCGGTGGAGTTCGTCCTGCTCCTCGTGCTCGGCGTCATCCTCTTCGGACCCGAGAAGCTGCCGGTGTTCGCCAGGAAGGCGGCCCGGGTGGTCGTCTACGTCCGCGACATCGCCAACAACGCGCAGACACAGCTGCGGGACGAGCTCGGTCCCGAGTTCGGCGACCTCGAACTGAAGGACCTCAATCCCAAGTCCTTCGTCGCGAAGCACATGAGCGCTGAGATCGCCGCGATCGAAGAGGCCAGGCGCGACGTGACCGCCGCGGGGCAGTCGGTCAAGACCACCGTCGACGAGGCCGCGGCCGAGGCCAAGGACGCCAGCAAGGCCGCCAAGGCCAAGCAGGCCACGGACGCTCAGGCGCTCGGAGGAGGCTCCGCGACGGCGCAGCCGGTCGCCGTGCCGTTCGACGTCGAGGCGACCTGAGACTCAGCCCCGGCGCATCGGTACGTGCGGGATCCCGTCCTCCACGTACTCCGGTCCGACCTGTCGGAACCCGAAGCGCTCGTACCACCTCGTCAGGGGGCTCTGTGCCTCCAGCGTGACGGGCGAGTCACCCACCAGCCGGAGAGCTTCCTCGACGAGAGCGCTGGCGAGCCCGCGCCCGCGATGGGGCCGGGACGTCGCCACCCGCCCGATCCGCGGTCCAGCGAGGATCCGGAGGTAGGCCACCACCTCATCGTCGCCGATCCACAGGTGCCACGTGTCGGGCGCGGTGTCGAGGCCGTCGACCTCCGGATAGGCGCATTCCTGTTCGACGACGAACACGTCGACGCGCAGGCGCAGGAGGTCGTGGAGGGTCCGCAGGTCCAGGTCCGAGAAGCGCGACCGGTGGATGCGCGGGGCGCTCATCCTCAGCTGGTGGCCAGCGGCAGACGGGCGCCGACGAGGCTCCGGCCACGCTGCGCGATCGTGGTGGCCAGTTCCGTGAGGGCCACGGCGGCCGGGTGTTCGGGAGCCGAGTGCACGATGGGCATGCCGCGATCCCCACCCGAGAGCAGGGCCTCGTCGAACGGGACCTGGGCCAGCAGCGGGACGTCATAGTTCACGCGGTCCGTGAGGGCCTCGGCCACCTGGACCCCCCCGCCGGAGCCGAAGAGCTCCACCCGGTGCACGTCGTCGCACTTCGGGCAGGTGGTCTCGAGCCAGCTCATGTTCTCGACGACACCGAGCACCCGCTGCTCCATGATGTGGGCCATGGTGCCGGCCCGCTCGGAGACCTCCGACGCCGCCTGCTGGGGGGTGGTCACGACGATGACCTCGCTGCCGGGGATCTTCTGCCCGAGACTCATGGCGACGTCACCGGTGCCGGGCGGCAGGTCGAGCAGCAGGTAGTCCAAATCGCCCCAGTAGACGTCGGCCAGCAGCTGGGTGAGGGCGCGGTCGAGGATGGGTCCGCGCCAGGCGACGACCTGGTCGCGGCTGGGCTTCAGCATGCCGATGCTGATGACCTTGAGTCCCTCCAGTGCGGGGACGGGCATGATCATGTCGTCGACGAGAGTCGGGCGGGCGTCGCCGAGCGCCAGCATGTCCGGGATCGAGTGGCCGTAGATGTCGGCGTCGAGGATGCCGACGGTGCGACCCTGCTTGGCCAGTGCCACGGCCAGGTTCACGGTGACCGACGACTTGCCCACGCCGCCCTTGCCGGAGGCGACGGCGATGACCTTGGTGAGGTTCCCGGGCTGGGCGAACGGGATCACCCGCTCCATCTGGCCGCCCCTGAGCATCTGGCGCATCGCGTCACGCTGCTCGTCGCTCATCACGCCCAGCTCCACGGAGACGCCGGACACACCGTCGACGGCGGAAACCGCGTTGGTGACCCGGGTTGTGATCTCGGAGCGCATCGGACAACCCGCGACGGTGAGGAGCACGCGGACGTGGACGTTGCCGGCGTCGTCGACCCGCAGGTCGTCGACCATGCCGAGATCGGTGATGGGCCGCCGGATCTCTGGGTCCTCCACCTCGTGGAGTGCGGCGCGGACGTGCGGGATCAGGGGGTGCTCAGTCACCCCTCCATCCTTGGTGGTGGGTGGTGTCAAATCAAGTTGGCCCCCTCCTACGCTCGCCGGGTAGGGGGGACGGTTGCCGAGGAGGCCGCGGGGCGGCCGTGTCGAGGCGAGTCCCGTCAGCGCCTGCTGCGCTCGTCGAGGGCGTCGCCGAGCAGGATCACGCTGAGGGCGACGAGGGCCGCGAGCCACAGCTGGGTCAGCGCGGTGAGGACGACCACGCCGGGGCCGAGGACCAGGTGCATCGTCAGCCGCTCGCGGTAGCCCAGGCGGTACCGCGAACCGGGAGCCAACCAGAACCGCCACACGGCGATGTACAGCACGGCGAGGGAGGCGGCCGCGACCGCACCCAGCCACCAGCCGCCCGCGATCTGCCACAGCGATAAGCCGCCCAGCAGCAGGAGGGCGACGTGGCCGATGAGGAAGACGACGCCGAACCAGCGGATCGTCGACGGTCGCTCGCTGGGGTCCTGCAGCTCGATCACGCCCGAGTCACTCATCGGAGCCCCTGTCGGTGCGCTCCAGACGTTCCGCGAGCTCACGGAGTTCGTTGCGCAGCTCGCCACGGACGAAGTCGCGGGTGGCGAGCTCACCGATGTGCATCCGGATCGCGGCGATCTCGCGGGCGAGGAAGTCCATGTCGGCCCGGGACTGGGCAGCCATGCGTCGGTCCTCGTCGAGGCTCAGCTTGTCGCGGACCTCCTGGCGGTTCTGGGCGAGCAGGATGAGGGGGGCGGCGTAGGAGGCCTGCGTGGAGAAGAAGAGATTGAGCAGGATGAACGGGTACTCGTCCCACCGGAACCCGTAGATGCCGATGACGTTGAGCGAGATCCAAGCGATGACGAAGACCGTCATGTAGACGATGAACTTGCCGGTGCCCATGAACCGGGCCGCCGCTTCGGCGAACGCGCCGAAGGCCTCGGAGTCGAGTTGGACCTTCGGCCGCCAATTGCGCTTGGGGCGGCCCGGCTCCGACAGTGTGTCGCGGTCAGTGCGTGCCATCGGTCACCTCCTCCGCCACCGGCTGCTGGTCCATGTGGTCGCCGCGCCAGTCGTCGGGCAGCATGTGGTCCAGGACGTCGTCGACGGTGACCGCACCGACGAGCTGCCCCTGCTCGTTGACGACTGGAGCCACGACGAGGTTGTAGGTGGCGAAGAAACGGCTGACCTCCGCCAGGGGGCTCGAGGGTCGCAGGGGCTCCAGGTTGGTGTCCAGCATCGTCGCCACCAGCAGGGTGGGAGCGGAGCGCAGCAGCTGCTGGATGTGGGCGGCGCCCACGTACCGCCCGGACGGGGTCTCCAGGGGCGGCCGGGTGATGAACACCATGGACGCGAGGGCGGGCGTCAGCGACTCGTCCCGGCAGTGGGCCAGCGCCAGGGCGACCGTGGCGTCGGTGTCGAGGATGATCGGTTCCGGGGTCATCATGCCGCCAGCGGTCGACTCCTCGTAGGTCATGAGACGCCGGACGTCGGAGGCGTCCTCGGGCTCCATGCGTTGGA
The DNA here is from genome assembly GCA_947499145.1 of uncultured Arachnia sp. Taxonomy (GTDB): domain Bacteria; phylum Actinomycetota; class Actinomycetes; order Propionibacteriales; family Propionibacteriaceae; genus Arachnia. Next base: position 344,174 of record CANMNB010000005.1, on the reverse strand, counting down.
GCAGGTCCTCCGCGACGTCGACGGGCAGGTCGGCGATGAGGTCGGCGGCGTCGTCCGGGTCCATCTCGCCGAGGATGTCGGCTGCGCGCTCGGTGTCCAGCGTCGAGATCAGCTCCACCTGCTCGTTGGACGGCAACTCCTCCAGGGCCTCGGCCAGGGTTTCGTCATCGAGCGCCTCCAGCACCTCCTCCAGCCGCTCCGGATCCAGGTCGTGCAGCTCCTTGGCGACGTCGGCGGCCTTCATGTCGGAGAACTCGGCGACGAAATGGGCGGCCGTGCGTCCCTTGGCCAGGACGAGGTCCGGCACCTCGGACCAGTCGACGACTTCCGTCGTGCTGCGCCCGCCGAATCCGAATCGGCTGACGCGGTCGCGGCTGCGCAGGGCCACCGACCGCAGTTCCCACTCGCGGTTGCGGACCTGGACCATCGAGACGTCGTAGATCTTCGTCGGCGTCTCGCGGGGGACCGTGCGGTCGAACAGGTCGGCGTCCACGAGCAGCTCGGCGTCCCGCTTCAGGAAGCGACGCGTGTCCACCTGGCCGAGGATGGCGACGTGGTTGGGCGTGATGTCGTGGACGCGGATCATGGGGACGAAGATCCGCTGGCGGGCGAACAGCTCCACCAGGAGGCCGCGGACGCGCGGGGCGAGGTTCCCGGTGCGAAGGTGGAACACCACGTCCTTGACGCGCCCCACCTGGTCACCGGCAGCGTCGACGAGGGGAAGCCCGATCACGCGCGAGATGAAGATCTGCGAGTTCTTGGCGCCCATGGGGCGAAATCTACACGCCGGACCCGGAATCCGGCCCGAGGCCCGATCGCGCGCTAGATTGCGTCACACCTGTCCGCGTGCATGCCCGAGGAGCACTGAGCACCATGACCACCATCCCCGCATCCGGGCGTCCCTTCGAGTTGGAGTATCCGCAGAAGGTCGCCGACTTCACCCGCTACGAGGACGCCCAGGCCGCCGTCGACTTCCTGGCCGACGAGAAGTTCCCCGTCGAGAACCTGATGATCGTCGGCACCGGTCTTCGGTCCGTCGAGCGCGTCATCGGTCGCAAGACCTGGGGCAGCGTCATCGCGGGCGGGGCCATCTCGGGGCTCGGTATGGGTCTCTTCGTCGGGCTGATGCTGTTCCTCTTCTCGGGTGGTCTGGCGAGCCCCTGGGTGATGCTGCTCGTCGGTCTCCTGATGGGCGCCATCATCGGCGTGCTGAGCGCTGTCCTGGCCTACTCGCTGAGCGGTGGCAAGCGCGACTTCGACTCCATGCGCCAGACCGTCGCCAGCTCGTACGAACTCCTCTGCGAGCACAAGCGCGCCGAGGAGGCCCGCCAGGTCCTCGCGCGGCGGCCCGGTGCCTCCCAGATCGCATGACCGACGCTGCCCACTGGAACGACCGCTACTCCCACCCCAACTACCTCTATGGCTACAAGCCCAACGACTTCCTGAAGTCGCAGGCCAAGCTCTTGCGGCCGGGATCTCGGGTGCTGTGCCTGGGCGACGGTGAGGGCCGCAACGCCGTCTTCCTGGCCAGCCGCGGCCACGACGTCGTCAGCCTCGACTTCTCGGAGGTCGCGCAGGCCAAGGCGCGAGCACTGGCCTCGGACCGCGGTGTGGCCGTGGACACCTGGCTCGTGGACCTCGCCGACTGGGTCGAGCAGCCCGGCCCGGACCAGCCGTGGGACGCCGTCGTGAGCATCTCGGTGCACCTGGCGCCAGAGCTCCGTCGACGGGTGGCGGCCGTGGCGACCGAACAGACCCGTCCCGGAGGGATGCTCCTGCTGGAGGCATTCACGCCGGCGCAACTCTCGCTGGGCAGCGGCGGGCCGTCAGACCCGGAGCGTCTCATGACGCGCCGCGACGTCGAACAGGACTGGCAGGGCTGGCGCCTGGATGTGCGGCTCGACGAGCGCCGGGTCTTCGAGGGGATGGCCCACCAGGGGTTGGCCAGCGTCGTGCAGGCGCTGGGCCATCGGCACGGGTGACCCCACGCCACGGGTGAGCGCGCGATGTGGTTGGCTGACCTGTGAACACGCTTCACGGAAGGCCAGCACATGGAACTCACCTGGGACACGTTCAACCCCGAGACGACGGCCGAGCGCATCCTGGTGGTCGCCCCCTCCCTCGGTGGCAACGCCCAGCACCAGTGGACGCCCATCGCCCAGCGCCTGGACGACCATGCGATGGTCGTCTTCGTCGACTACCCGGGTCACGCGCTGACGCCGGCCTGGGACGACAGCGACGAGCCCACGCTCGACGTGGTGGCGTCGGCCGTCGCGGACGTCGTGGAGGAGCTGCAGCGCCGCCACCCCGACAGGCCAGTCTTCTACGCGGGTCTTTCCATCGGAGGTGCGACGGGGCTCCACCTCGCGCGGGACCACGCCGACAAGCTGGCAGGGGTGGCCGTCCTGTGTTCCGCAGCCAAGCTCGGCGAACCGCAGCGCTGGTTGGACCGCGCCGACAGCGTCGAGGCCAACGGCACGCAGCAACTCGTGGAGGAGACCACCAAGCGGTGGTTCACGCCGGGTTTCCGTGCACAGCACCCGGGCATCGTCGACGTCGTGATGGAGGGAGTGGCCGTGGCCGACGACCACTCCTACGCCCAGCTGTGCCGCTCCCTCGCGGCCCATGACGTCACCGGGGACCTGGCCGACATCCGGTGCCCGCTCCTGGTGGTCGCCGGCGAGCGCGACGCCTCCACCCCGATGGCCGCGATCGAGGACGTGGGGACGGAGGTACCGGGCGCAGAGCTGCACGTGATCCCGGACGTGGCCCACCAGGTCACCGTGGCGGCACCGGGTGATGTGGCCACGCTGCTCCTCAACTTCATGGAGCGCCAGGACCGCCCCGTGATCAGGGCCCAAGCCGACGACTGAGCCGCGCCCTCAGCTGCCCGCGAGCTTCCGCAGCCACGCCTCGACCTCGTTCGCCTCGCGGGGCAGCGCAGCCGACAGGTTCTCCGCCCCATCATGGGTGATGAGGATGTCGTCCTCGATCCGGATGCCGATGCCGCGGAATTCCTCCGGGACGAGCTGGTCGGTTGACTTGAAGTAGATCCCGGGCTCCACCGTGATCACCATGCCGGGCTTGAGCTCCCCCTCACGGTAGGTCTCCCGCCGAGCCTGCGCGCAGTCGTGGACGTCCAGACCGAGGTGGTGCGAGGTGCCGTGCACCATCCAGCGGCGGTGGTAGCCACCATCCTCGGCCAACGACTCCTCTGCCGTGCCGGGGAGGATGCCCAACTCCTCGAAGAACTCCGCGATGACGCGGATGGCGGCCATGTGGGGATCGGTGAACAGCGCGCCCGGTCGGCAGGCGTCGATACCCGCCTGCTGCGCGGCGAGGACGACGTCGTAGACCCGGCGCTGCGCCTCGGTGAACCGGCCGTTCACCGGAAGGGTGCGCGTCACGTCCGCCGTGTAGAGCGAATCCACCTCGACGCCGGCGTCCAGCAGGAGCAGGTCGCCGTCGATGAGGTTGCCGTCGTTGCGGATCCAGTGCAGCGTGTTCGCGTGGTCACCGCCGGCGGCGATCGTGTCGTAGCCGACGGCGTTTCCCAGGTGGCGGGCGTGCAGGGCGAAGACGCCCTCGACCCAGCGCTCGCCCCTGCCGTTCGCGACGGCGTTGGGCAGTTCCCGTGCCACGGCCTCGAAGCCGACGCGGGTGGCGTCACAGGCCCGACGCAGCTCGCCGACCTCGAACTCGTCCTTGGTGAAGCGCATCTCCGACACCTCGACGGCCAGTCGGTCATCAACGTCGCTGTCGCCCTCCCGCAGCCGGTCCACCATCGCGGTGACGTCCGGGTCCGCTTCGCGCAGGACCACGAGGTTGTCCGCACCGGTGAGGGCCTCCTCGAGTTCCCGGATGTCCCGGGTGGGCAGACCGATGCGGTGCGACATCTCCTCGAGCGAGTCGCGGGTTCCGACCCACATCTCGCCGTAACGGGAGGACGCGTAGAACTCCTCGTCGGTGCGGGGGCAGCGGGGACGGAAGTACAACGTGGCCCCCGTCGCGGGCTCCAGCACCAGCACGGCGTCGGGTTCCCGGTCCTCTCCGAGTCCGCTGAGGTAGGCGAAGGCGGTGTGGGGCCGGAAGCGGTAGTCCGTGTCATTGGACCGCACCTTGAAGGGGCCCGCCGGCACCACGAGGGTGGCGTCGGGGAACACCTCGCGGAGCCGGGCGTGCCGTGCGGCGGTGTGGTCGGCTGCGGCCAGCCGAGCCGGAGGCTCGCCGGGGTAGGGCGCCCAACCCGAGACGATGAACTTCTTGAAGGCCTCCGAGTACGGGGGCTTGCGGTTGTCCGGTGCCTTCCCCTCGGCCTCGTCCGCCACCTTGTCCTCAACCTCTGCCGTCATGGGGGCGATTGTATCCGGGGGTCCCCGACGGCCTAGTAGATTGGGCCCCCAACAAGGTCCGACCACGTCACGGGAGTCACATGCGCGCCGAGCCCGCCCACCAGCAACGTCTGCTCAACCTCGCCGACCTGGACCAGGAAGTGGCGCGGGTCCAGCACGCCGCCCGTGCGCTGCCGCAGCACAAGAGGATCGCGGAGCTGATGTCGGTGCGGCAGGAGATCACCGATGACCTCATCGTCGCCACCACCGAGCTGGACGACCTCCAGGTCGCCGTGCGTCGCGCCGAGGCGGACCTCGTCCCGGTCCGGGCGCGGCTGGAGAGAGAATCCGTGCGCGTCAACGACGGATCCATCAGCGACGGCAAGACCCTGAGGGGTCTCACCGAGGAGGTGGAGCGGCTGAAGCGCCGCATCTCCGACCTCGAGGACGCGGAGCTCGACGTGATGGGACGGGTGGAGGACGCGGAGGGTCGTGTGCAGCGACTCGCCGGACGGAAGGCCGACGTGGAGGCGGAGCTCCGGGAGCAGGTCGCTGAGCGAGACGCGGCCGTGGCCAAGCTCACCGCCGAGGCCAAGGACCTCATCGCAGCACGGCAGGGGGTCGCGAAGGACCTCCCGGCCGACCTGACGAAGCTGTACGAGCGGATCCGGGAGCACAGCGGCGTCGGGGCCGCCAAGCTCCACCGTGGTCGCTGCACGGGCTGCCAGCTCGAGGCGACGGTCTCGGACCTCGACAGTTACCGGAAGGCCCCCGCCGACCAGGTACTGCGTTGCGTGGAGTGCGAGCGCATCCTGGTGCGCACCGAGGACTCGGGGCTCTGACATGCCCCGGCGACACATCGAGATCGCGTCCATCCCGGAGGACCTCCATCGCGGCATCCTGCGCCTGCAGAAGTCGCTGGAGCTTCCCGAACACTTTCCCGACGACGTCCGCGAGCAGGCCCGTCGACTGCGTGAGAACCCGCCCGACTTCCCCCAGCACGCCGACCTGACCCACGTCGAGTTCGTCGCGATCGACCCACCGTCGGCCATGGATCTCGACCAGGTCCTCCACATCGAGCGGGAGGGCGACGGCTACCTGGTGCGCTACGGCATCGCCGACGTCGGTGCCTGGGTCGAGCCGGGGTCGCCCATCGACCGCGAGGCGCACGAGCGCGGACAGACCCTCTACGCGCCCAGCGCCCGCATTCCCCTGCACCCATCCGACCTCAGCGAGCATGCCGCCTCGCTGCTCGCCGACGGGCAGCCCCGGCCGGCCGTCGTGTGGGCACACCACCTCGACGCTCGCGGCGTGGTGCAGGAGACCACGCTCGAACGGGCCATGGTCGTGAACCGGGCCAAGCTGAACTACGAGGGGGTGCAGGCCGAGCTGGACGCGGGCACCGCAGGGGAGACCATCTCGCTGCTGGCCGAGGTGGGTCCGCTGCGCCAGGCGATCGAGGCCGAGCGTGGTGGCATCAGCCTCAACCTGCCGGACCAGGAGATCGTCACGGACGGCAACACGTGGCTGCCGGTGTTCCGCGAGTTGAAGCCCGTGGAGGACTTCAACGCCCAGATCTCGTTGATGACCGGCATCGCGGCCGCCCACCTGATGCTCGAGGGCGAGGTGGGAGTCGTGCGGACGCTGCCGCCGGCTGACGAGCACGCCATCAACCGGCTCCGACGCGCCGTCAGGACGCTCGGTGTCGAATGGCCGAAGGGGATGCCCTATCCGGAGTTCGTCCGCGGCCTCGACCCCAGCGAACCGGAGCAGCTCGCCGCCATGGTCAAGTGCACGATGCTTTTCCGCGGGGCGGGCTACCTGGCATTCGACGGCCACGTGCCGGACGAGAACCTGGAGCACGCCGCGCTCGCCACGCCCTATGCACACACGACGGCACCGCTGCGACGGCTCGTGGACCGTTTCGTGCTCGAGGTCTGCCTTTCCCTGTCGCACGGCACGCCGGTGCCGGACTGGGTGCGCGAGGCGCTGCCGGAGCTTCCGGAGCAGATGGTGCAGTCCGGCCGCCGGGCGGGATCCTACGAGCGCGGCGTCGTGGACCTGGCAGAGGCGCTGGTCCTGAAGGACCGGGTGGGGGAGATCTTCGAGGCGGTCCTGATCGACGTCTATCCCAAGACCGGAGCGGGAACCTTCCAGATCGCGGACCCGGCCGTCGAGGCGGAGCTCACGGCCGACAAGCGCGATGTCGGCAGCCACGTGCGCGTGCGGCTGGACAAGGTCGACCTCGTCACGGGGAAGCTCACGTTCAACTTCCCCAACTGAGGCCTATACTCGTAGGTCGGACGAGTCGGCCGGATGACCGCGGCACCCACGGGCGCTGAGGAAAGTCCGGACTCCGAAGAGCAGGGTGGTGGGTAACGCCCACCCGGGGTGACCCGCGGGACAGTGCCACAGAGAACAGACCGCCCGGCGCAGGCCGGGTAAGGGTGAAACGGCGGTGTAAGAGACCACCAGCGCACCGGGTGACCGGTGCGGCTCGGCAAACCCCACCCGGAGCAAGACCAAGAAGGTCGGTCCGCCGGCCGCGGACACCGTTTGAGCGTTGCTCGCGCGAGGTGTCCGGGTAGGTTGCAGGAGCCCGTCGGTAACGGCGGGCCTCAGATGGATGGTCATCGACTACAGAATCCGGCTTACAGGCCGGCTCGTCCCCCTCCTCAGCTGCTGGGCAGCGTGAGGATCTCCGCCCCGGTCTCGGTCACGACGAGGCTGTGCTCGAACTGGGCGACGCGCGAGCCGTCGAGCGTGACCACGGTCCAGTCGTCGTCCCACACCTCGGAGTCCGGCTCGCCCAGCGCGAGCATCGGCTCGATGGTGAACGTCATGCCGGGCTTCATCACGGTGTCGAGGCGCGGCTCGTCGTAGTGCAGGATCACCAGGCCCGAGTGGAAGGCGGTGTGGACGCCGTGGCCCGTGTAGTCGCGGACCACGCCGTATCCGAAGCGCTTGGCGTAGCTCTCGATCACTCGGCCGATGACGGAGATGGGTCGCCCGGGTCGCACAGCCTTGATCGCGCGGTTCAGTGCCTCCTGGGTGCGCTCGGTCAGGAGGCGAGACTCCTCGTCGACGTCGCCGCAGAAGAAGGTGTGGCAGTTGTCACCGTGGACGCCGTTCTTGTACGCCGTGACGTCGATCTTGACGAGGTCGCCGTCCTCCAGGGGCCGGGTGTCCGGGATGCCGTGGCAGATCACCTCGTTGACCGAGGTGCACACCGACTTCGGGAATCCGCGGTACCCCAATGCCGAGGGGTAGGCACCGTGGTCGAGCATGTAGTCGTGGGCGATGCGGTCCAGTTCGTCGGTCGTGACGCCCGGCGCGATGGCCTTGCCGGCCTCGTGCATCGCATCCGCGGCGATTCGACCGGCCTCCCTCATGCGCTCGATGACGTCCGGGGTCTGCACGTCGGAGCCGGTGTAGGGGGCGGGGGCGGGGCGATCGACATACTCCGGACGCGTGATGGAGCGGGGCACGTCTCGACGCGGGGTCAGGGGATGCGGGGCGATTCGGGTCACGGCGGCCAGTCTAATCGGGTCGTTCATGCCGGCTACTCCACGCGCAGCGACTCGAAGGCCTCCGCCACCTCCGCCAGATTCTCCTCGTGGTCGATCGTGGCGCAGGAGATGTAGACCGACAGGCCGTCGTCCCGGCCGGTGTCGAGGACGACGACGTCCACGACGTCGCCCTTGATGTCGCCCTGGTTGTCGACGAACACGTCGGCCGTGATCCGCCACCCCTGGCGTCCGTCGAGCTGGAAGGCCTCGTCGCGGAGGTCCTCGCGCCCCGTGAACCCCCAGTAGAGGTCGGAGGAGGCGAGGCAGTCCATCATCTGCTGGGCCGTCACCCGGGGGTCCACGAATCCCTCGTCGTAGCGGGCGACCCCGACGCTGATGTTGCTCATCCATCCCGGAGCGATGCTGCGGGTCTGCGAGTTGTGGTCGTAGAGCCACGGGATGTAGACATAACCGCCGTCCCAGTCCCTGGCTTCGAAGGACAGCCCTCCGCCCGAGATGCGGCCCCAGTCCACGTCTGAGCGCATCTCGTCGCTGTTCGAGGGACACTCCACGAGCTGTCCGTCCCCGGGATCGTCCGGGTTCGAGGGAGTCTCCGTCGGGGGCAGCTCGTTCCATTGGCTGCCCGTGGGGCGTGCGGAATTCCTGTCCTCCGGCACGGCCGTGCCCGGAATCACCCCGGGGCGCATGACCAGAATGGCGACGACCACTGCCACGACGGCGAGACCGACCGCGAACCAGACCCAGGTCCTGGTGCCGCGGGTGCGTTGGCCTCCGCCGTAGACCTCGTTGGTCCAGGCCGAACCGTCCCAGTAGCGGTACTGACCGTCACTGGACGCGGGATCGGGGTACCAACCGGGTGCTGACACGCAGGCCAGTGTAGGCACCCGACGGTCAGTAGCGGCGCAGCGATTCCAGTGCGCGAGCCACCTCGGCCTTGCGGTCCTCCTGTTCGATGGGAGCCTGGGTGTGGAAGAGCACGAGGTGCTCCGGGTCGCCGGCATCCAGGACGACGACCACGACCTCGTCCCCGCTCACCGCGGTGTCCGGGACGTTCCAGAAGTTCTCACGGATGATCCAGCCCCGGACCCCGTCCTGGGTGGCGAAGGCCTCGTCCTGCAGGCGCTCGCGGGTGTCGAGGGTGCTGTAGTAGTACGACGTGGACATGCAGTCCACGAGCTGCGTGGCTGCCCCTCGCGGGTCGTCGCTGAAGTCCTCGCGGGACACCTTGCCGATGGCGGTGATCGCCACCCAGCCGCTGGCGACGGACTGCAGTTGGCCGGAGCGCTCGGAGGTGAAGTCGATGGTCCAGCCGCCACCGTCACTCCACCCGGGAACCCCGCGGTACGCCACGCCGCCGGAGACGTACCACTCCCCGACCGGGGGTTGGTCGCCCTCGTCCACCAGAGGGCACGCCACGGGGCGGCCGGCGTCGTCCGTCGGCATCTCGGAGGGCGGCGTCTGCGGGGGAGGGAGTTCGTCCCACTGTCTGCCCGTGGGCCGTGCCGAGTTCGTGTCCTCGGCCACCGTCACCCACGGGGCGCTCCGCCACGGCTGCCACACCAGAAGAGCCACGACGAGCATGATGGCCAGCGACCCGGCCACGACGGTAACCAGCGCGGTACGCCGGGGATCGCGCCCGGACTGCTGCTCCTCGGGCATCGGAGCCCAGGCTCGGCCGTCCCAGTAGCGGGGACGACCGGAGCCGCCGGGGTCGGGATACCAGCCGGGTTGTGCCATGCCAGCGATTATCCCCTGAGTGCCGGAGTCAGCGGTCGACGCGGGCGCCTCCGCCGGTGGCGAGCTTGTAGACCTCGTCCCTCGTGGCCATGGTGGTGTCTCCGGGGGTGGTCATCGCCAGGGCGCCGTGGGCGGCGCCGAGGTCGACCGCCATCTGGAGGCTCTCGCCGGTCATGAGGCCGTAGACGAGGCCGGAGGCGAACGAGTCGCCGCCGCCGACCCGATCGAAGATCTCCATCCCCGGACGGTGGGTGGCCTGCACGACCCCGGTCTCGCGGGACCAGGCGATGGCCCCCCAGCCGTTGACGGTGGCGGACTTCACGCCGCGCATCGTGGTGCCGACCACCTGGAAGTTCGGGTAGGTCTCGACGGCCCGGGCGATCATGTCGGCGAAGTGGTCGACCTCAAGGTCGGTGAGGTTCTCGTCGGCGCCCTCGATCTCGAAGCCGAGGCTGGCGGTGAAGTCCTCCTCGTTGCCGATCATGACGTCGATGCCCTTGGCGATCTCCTTGTTGACCTCCTGGGCGCGCTCCTTGCCGCCGATGCTCTTCCACAGGCTGGGCCGATAGTTGAGGTCGTAGGAGACGATCGTCCCGTGCCGCTTCGCCGCGGCGACGGCGTCGAGGACGACGTCGGCGGTGGAGTCGGACAGCGCGGCGAAGATCCCGCCCGTGTGGAACCACCGCACGCCCTGCCGGCCGAAGAGGTCATCGAAGTCGACGTCGCCGGGCTTCAACTGACTGACGGCCGTGTGGCCGCGGTCGGAGACCCCGACGGCGCCCCGGACCCCGAACCCACGCTCGGTGAAGTTCAGCCCGTTGCGGGCGGCCGCTCCCACGCCGTCGAACGGCACCCAGCGGATGAGGCTGGTGTCGACCCCGCCGGTGAGGATGAAGTCCTCCGCCAGACGGCCGACCGCGTTGTCGACGAGAGCGGTCACCACTGCGGTGCGAAGCCCGAAACACCGACGCAGCCCGCGCACGACGTTGTACTCACCGCCGCCCTCCCAGACGTCGAAGCTCCGTGCCGTGCGGATGCGTCCCGGCCCCGGATCGAGCCGCAGCATCACCTCCCCGAGTGCGACGGCGTCGTAGCGGCACTGGTCGGCGGGGCGTAGCTCGAGCATGGTGTCTCCTCTGGCGAACTCGGCGGGTCAGCGGGTCATCGCGACGGCGTCGCGCGTGAGCTTCTCGATCGCGGAGAAGTCGTGGTCCCGGATGGCCTGCCTCGGCACCATCCACGAACCACCGACAGCCGCGACGCAGTCCAGGGCGAGGTACTCGGCCAGGTTCGAGGTGCCGATCCCTCCGGTGGGGATGAAGCGCATCGCCGCGAACGGCGCGGAGAGGGCCTTGATGGCCTTGGCGCCGCCGGACGTCTCGGCCGGGAAGAACTTCACGACCTCCAGACCCAGCTCGATGGCCTGCTGCACCTCGGTGGCCGTCACGGCACCGGGAAAGACCGGCACGCCCGCGTCCTGGCAGCGACGGACCACGGCCTCGGAGAGTCCGGGGGAGACGACGAAACGCGCACCCGCGTCGAGGGCCTGGTCCACCTGCTCGACGTTCAGCACCGTGCCCGCGCCGACGAGGATGTCCCTGCGGGAGCTGATCTCCCGGATGGCCTCACTCGCCGCGGCCGTCCGGAACGTCACCTCGGCCACCGGCAGTCCCCCGGACACGAGGGCGTCCGCGAGGCCGTGCGCGTCTGCAGCGTCGTCGAGGACCACCACCGGGACCAGCCGGGTGGCGGTGATCTGCTTCACAAGGTTCGCCATGACCCTCACTCTAGGGCCTGGGTGAGTTGCCGAAACCACCCACCCGACATCCGGGCAATCGCTTTCCCGTGCTCAGGCGAGTTCGGTGACGGGGGCGGGGTCCATGTCCGTGAACTCCTGGTTCTCACCGGCCATCGCCCAGATGAACGAGTAGGCCTTGGTGCCGACCCCGCTGTGGATGGACCAGCTGGGGGAGATCACTGCCTGCTCGTTCGCGACGACGAGGTGGCGGGTCTCGCTGGGCTCGCCCATCAGGTGGATGACGCGGGCGTCGTCCTCCACGTCGAAGTAGAGGTAGGCCTCCATGCGCCGGTCATGGGTGTGGGCGGGCATCGTGTTCCACATCGAGCCGGGGGCGAGGGTGGTCACGCCCATCATCACCTGGCAGGACTTCACGTCACCGTTGTGGAGGAGCTGCCGCAGCGTGCGCCTGTTGGAGGTCTCCTGGTCGCCGAGCTCCAGGACGTTGCCGTCCCCCGGGCCGACGAGGGTGGTGGGGTACGCGGTGTGCGCCGGGGCGCTGTAGAGGTAGAACCGGCCCGGGGAGTCGAAGGTGACCTCCCTCGTGCCCCGCCTGACGTACAGGAGCCCCTTGCGGGGGACGAGGAACGTCTCCCCATCCACATGGACCTCGGCGTCCTCGCCGATGTTGATGATCCCCGCCTCACGGTGGTCGAAGAAGTGCTCCGTGTGGAGTGCCTCGGGCGTGGGCATCGCCAACGGCCCATCGGTCGGGACGGCGCCGGCGAGAATGACGCGGTCGTAGTGGCTGTACGTGAAGCTCACCTCGCCCGGCGTGAAGAGATCGGTGACCAAGAATCGGTCCCGCAGCTCCGTGGTGCGCATGGTGGCCACATGTTCGGGTGCGGCGGCGTATCGGTTGTCCATGGTGTGTCTCCTTGGTTGGGTGTGTCGGTTCAGCGGGCGAGCCAGCCGCCGTCGACGGCGAGCAGTGTGCCGTGGACGTAGGCTGCGGCGTCGGAGGCGAGGAAGACCACGGCCCCGGCCAGGTCCTCCGGTCTGCCCCACCGTCCGGCGGGGATGCGCTCGAGGATGGAGCGGCTGCGGTCTTCGTCGGCGCGCAGCTGCGCCGTGTTGTCGGTGGCGAAGTAGCCGGGGACGAGGGCGTTGACGTTGACGCCGAGCGGCGCCCACTCGTTGGCCATGGCCCGTGTCAGTCCCGCCACTGCGCTCTTCGAGGCAGTGTAGGAGGGAACGAGGATGCCGCCCTGGTGACTGAGCAGGGAGGCGACGTTGATGATCCGTCCCGATCCCTGGGCGACCATGGGGCGGGCGGCTGCCTGGGCCAGGAAGAACACGGACTTCTGGTTGACCTGCACCACGTCGTCCCAGTCGCGCTCGGAGAAGTCGATGGCGGGGGTGCGCCTGATGATGCCCGCGTTGTTGACGAGGATGTCCAGACGCCCGAGGCCGGTCACCACGTCGTTGACCAGACCGGCGAGGTCGTCGGGGGTTGCGTGCAGCAGGTCCACTGCGAGGGGCAGCGCGCGGCGGCCGAGTCCGCGGACCTGCGCGGCGGTCTCCTCAGGTGGGGCGGAGCTGCCCAGGAGGGCCACGTCGCCGCCCGCTTCCGCCAGCGCGACGGCCATCGCGCGTCCGAGGCCACGAGTTGCCCCCGTGACGAGTGCCACCCTGCCCTCCAGTGAGAACGAATCCAGGATCATGCCTCCACCCTCCCATCGGTTGTGGTCGGCGCCGGCAGCCAGTAGGGGACCCAGTCCGGTCTTTCGACCCGTAGGAGCGCCTCGAGATAGAAGTAGTCGCCCCAGAGGTTGCCCTCGTCGACGCCCTTGCCGCGGTTCTTGTCGTAGACGCCATGTTGCAGCAGGCAGTCCAGCCCCGAGTCCGGCCGCGTGGCGTAGCTGCGCGTCAGGGAGTCCAGGATGTGCCGTGCGACTGACTCGAACTCGGGGTCACCGGTCAGGCGGGCGACCTCCAGCAGACCGCAGACGGCGATCGAGCCCGCCGAGCTGTCGCGCTCCTCCTCGCTGCCCTCGCCGAAGACGAGGTCCCAGTACGGGACGCCGTCGGCCGGCAGTCGGCTGATGAACAGCCGGGCGCACCTCACTGCCGCGTCGAGCAGCTCGTCGTCACCGGTCAGTTGGGCGTTGAGGGCGAAGCCGTAGATGCCCCAGGCCTGGCCCCGGGCCCACGCGGAGTCATCCGCGAACCCCTGATTGGTGGACCCGGCCATGGGATCCCCGGTGGCCGGGTCCCACACGAACGTGTGGAAGGTGGTGTCGTCCGGCCGGATCATCTGGGCGCGCAGCTGGTGGGCGTGGCGTCGCGCGGCGTCCGCATAGCGGGGATCGCCGGTCTCACGCGACGCCCAGTGGAGCAGGGGCATGTTCATGAGCGAATCGATGATGGCCCGGCCCTGCTCGAGGGGATCCGTGAGGTCGCCCCAGGCCTGGATGACGCCGGCCTTCTCGTGGTACCGGCCGAGCAGGTGGTCGGCAGCGGCGATGGTGGCACTCCTCGCCGTCCGGTCGCCGTCGTGCCGCCAGGCAGGGGCGCAGGACAACGTGTAGAGGAATCCGAGGTCGTGGTGGTCGACGTCGATCCGCTGGTCGATGCGCCGGACGAAACCCGGGACGTGGGACCGGGCGGCATCCAGGAAGGACTGGTTCCCGCTGAGCTCCGAGGCCACCCAGTACATGCCGGGGACGAAGCCGGTGGTCCAGTCGGTGTTGCCTCCCTCGGGCTCGCCGTGGCGGGCGGGACGAGGGGGATAGTGGCCATCTGTGGTGACATCCGCTGGGAAGAGCGTGCCGAACCGGTTCGCGAGCCGGGCGACGAGGGCCAGGGCGGCGTCGACGGATCCGTTGCTGGACCCCACCGCGGAGGCTGGGCTGCTTGTCATGGGGTTGGGTTCCTGTTCACGAGGATCGGGTGGAGGCTGCGTCGGGTATTGGCCCACACGAGGTACAGCAGGGGACTGGCGGCAACCCCCAGCCCGAGGGCCGGGGCGCGGGTGGCGAAGACCGCCAGGAGGCCGAGCGCCACGAGGGACATGGCAGAGAGGTACCACCGCCGGACCATGAGGTAGGTGACGGCCCTGGCCAGGCGCCACACCGGGACCTCCGGCCTCTCCGCGACCGCCACCAACCAGCCCAGGCCGACGCTGGCCGTGAGACCCAGCAGGACCACGAGCACGGGGATGGCCACCGCGCCGACCGGGCGGCCCCACGCCCAAGCGATGTCGACAGTGAGGACGACCAGCATGCTGGCGACGACGGCAGCGACACCGATGCCGCGTCCCAGTCCTGCCCTCCAGCCCTGCACGAACGGTCGCACCACCTCACGGCCGCCGGTCTCCACCTGGTGGCGGAACACGGCGAACGCGCCGAGTGCACCCGGGGCCGCGAGGACCGTCGCCCCAGCCAGGAGCAGCCACGACGCGGCAGGGTCCGTGGTGAGGGACAGGAGGACCAGCGGCGCCCATGACGCGGCCAGCAGCACGTTGGTCATCAGGCCCAGGTACGCGAGGCCGCTCACCTCGAGGAACGGGTGTTCCATCACCGTGGTGCTCATCCCTTCACCCCCGTGCTTGCCAGGCCCTCGATGAAGTAGCGCTGTCCGAGGAGGAAAACGATGATGATGGGCAGGACCGAGAGCACGGCGCCGGTCATGATCAGCGCATGCTCCGCGTTGTACTGCGAGATGAACGATCGAAGGCCGATCTGGATCGTCCAGAGGCTTGGGTCCCTGAGGTAGATCAGGGGACCCAGGTAGTCGTTCCAGGTGTTCACGAAGGTGAGCAGCGTCAGACTGGCGATGGCGGGGAGCGACAGGGGCAGCATGATGCGCGCGTAGATCCCGTACTCGCTCAGCCCGTCGAGCCGCGCCGCCTCACTGAGCTCCTCCGGGACGGTGTCGAAGAACTGCTTCATCAGGAAGACGCCGAAGGCGCCGAAGGCCTGCAGGGCGATGATTGACCACAGGGTGTTGGACAGGCCCAAGTCGGACAACAACACGAACTGAGGGATCATGTAGGACTGCCACGGAACGGCGATGGTGCCGATGTAGAGCAGGAACAGCAGGTTCCTGCCGGGGAACCGTGAGCGCGAGAACCCGTAGGCGGCGAAGCTGCCGGTGAAGACCTGGAGGAAGGTCACGACCACGGAGAGGATCATCGTGTTCTTCAGCCAGGTCACCATGTTCGACCTGGTCCAGATCTCGACGTAGTTCTGCCACTGCGCCTCACTGGGCAACCACTTGATCGGCACCGTGAAGACCTCGTTGTTGGTCTTGAGGGACGAGACCACCATCCAGTAGAACGGCAGCAGGATGCCCGCCGCCGCGACGACGAGCAGTGAGTAGACGACCGCCATCCCCACACGAGAAGCCGTGGAACGTCGGTCGGGCCGTGTCGCCGGAATCGCGCGGTGGGCATCCGGAGTCGTCACGAGGTCGGTGGACATCAGCCTTCCTTCCGCTGGTTCCAGACGTACTGGAAGATCGTGACGGAGATGCAGATGAAGAACAGGACCACCGCAGCGGCCGACGCGTACCCGAAGTTGTTCTCGACGAATCCTCGCTGGTAGATGAACTGGCTCAGCACCAGCGTCGACTGACCCGGACCGCCGTTGGTCATCACCAGAATGAGGTCGAAGACCTTCAGGCTGCTGATCGTGAGCATGACGGTCACGAAGAAGAGCGTCGGGCGCAGCCCGGGAATGGTGATGTTCCAGAAGCGTCGCCAGGTGTCGGCGCCGTCCACCTTGGCTGCTTCGTAGAGCTGCCCCGGGATCGTCTGCAGCCCAGCCAGCAGCAGGATCATGTAGTAGCCCATGTCCCGCCAGACGCCCACGATGATGACTGCCGGCATGGACCAGTCCGCCGACGCCGTCCAGCCGGGTGGGTTGTCGACGCCGAGGAAGCGGAGCACCTGGTTGATGGGCCCGAAGTCGGGGCTGAAGAGCATGTTCCACACGACCGCGATGGCGACGATGGAGGTGATGTAGGGAAAGAACGCAGCCGTCCGGAAAAACGCCCGGCCACGGATCTGTGTGTTCAGCAGGAGCGCCAGGCCGAGGGCCACGACGAGGGTCAGCGGGATGTGCAGGACGCTGTAGTAGAGGGTGTTGGTGAGGGCGGTCCAGAAGCTGGAGTCCCTTCCCATGCGGGCGAAGTTCTCCAGGCCGACGAAGTTGGCCTTGCCGAAGGCGTTCCAGGAGGTCAGCGAGTAGTAGAAGAGGGTCAGGACCGGGACCAGGGTGAGGAGGCCGAAGCCCAGGAAGTTGGGCAGGATGAACGTCCAGCCTTGGATGGCGTTGCGGGTCTTGAGGTTCAGCGCGGGTGTGCGGGGGACGGCTGCGCGCGGAGGTGCGGACATGGTCACTCTCTGGTGGTGCTGGGGTGGGCGCCCCTGAGGGCGCCCACCGCGGTGGTCACTGGCCGAGGATCTCGCCCTTGACTCGCTCCTCCGCCTGGTCGAAGCCCTCCTCCGCGCCGACGCTGCCGGAGAGGACTGCCGAGTGCGTCTCGTTCAGGACGGTCTGGATGGGCGCAGTGTGCTCCGAGACGGGGTTCTCGGGCCGGATCTCCCGGGTCTGGAACGCCCACTGGGAGAGCTCGTCCGTCGGCATGCCGTCGAGCCCGAAGAACGTGGACGTGACGGAGTCACTCATCACCGACGGGGTGATCCCGATCTCGGCGAGGGCCTTGGAGCCGTCCTCCGAGGCCACGTAGCGCAGGAAGTCCTTGGCGGCGTCGAGCTTGCCCTCCTCGATCGCGGGGTTGATGCCGATCCCCGTGGGGTCACCGAAGGTCACGGGCACGTTGTCCATTCCCGTCGTGGACTCGTCGAACTGCGGTGCCGGAGCGATGCCCCACTCGAAATCCTCGGCGTCGCCCGACTCCTGCTGCGCGAGGAGCGTGGCGATGTACCACGAGCCCATCGGCAGCATGGCGGCCTCCTGCGTCCCGAACTGGGACTGGTACGTCAGCTGGTTGGTGCTCACGGCCCCGAAGTCTTGGATGGCGCCGGCCTCCTGGAGGTCCAGTGCGCGCTGGTAGTAGGGCTTCAGGTGGTCGAACTCCCCGGTCAGGATGTCGGCATCGGGAGACTGACCGTTCGCGAAGCCTTGGATGATCGACTGCCAGCTGTGGTGGTAGGCGCCCTTGGCGGGGCTGTCGGATCCCTCCAGGGCGGTGGTGAGTTCCTTCGCCGTCTCCGCGTAGTCGTCCCAGGTCCAGGTGGCGTCGGGTTCGTCCACTCCTGCGGCGGCGAAGAGGTCCTTGTTGTAGTACAGGAGCCAGCCGTCCTGTCGATACGGCACGGCGTACGTGGCGCCCTCGTACTCATAGAAGGACACCGACGGGTTGTCGCCGAGGTCCCCAGCCACGTCCGAGACGTCCAGCAACTGTTCGCCGGAGGCGTAGGTGTGGAAGTGCAGGAGGTTCTTGAGAATGTAGAGGTCGGGTGCCGTGCCCGCGGCCAGATCGGCGATCATCTGGGTGTCGTAGTTCTGGGCGTCGTACTCCTTGACCGTCACCGTGTAGTCGGGGTTGGTGGCGTTGAAGCCGTCGGCCAGAGTCTGGAACTCGGGGGTGCTCGAGAGGCTCCATCCCGCCAGCGTCAGTTCGCCCTGGGGTTCTGTCCCGGTTGAGGCTGTGTCGGTGGCGCCTGTCGACTCCTCGGTCGTGGCCCCGGGGGCTGTCTCGGGGGCGTCGTCACCGCACGCTGACAACAGGAGTGCGGCGGACGCCAGGGCTGCGGTCGCGGCAGCGAAACGGCGATTCATCTGGTTTCTCCTTCGGGATACTGCCGGTCCGGCATTGGATCGGCTGTGGTTTCCGCGCCGGATCCGGTGTCGGTCCGGGCGAAGCTGAGGGGATGGGTCGTGACCAGGCCATCCGGCCATGTGACGGTGGCCGTGGCGCTCGTCTCGCCCAGCCGCAGGGCCACGGAGCCCTCGGTCGGGTGGGTCGCCAGTTCCAGCCAGGCCGCGTGCCACGCGTCGGGAGCGGCCGGGAACGTGGCCCAGGGGGTGCTCGCCGAGCCCAGGGGGCCAGCGTCGTCGTGATCCTCCCGGCCGGTTGCCGTGCAGGGTGTCAGCGGTGTGATCCTGCTCGAGAGGCCACCGGTGGTCGGCCACCCGCCCATCCGGAGCGCGGTCACGTCGGGATGCAGCGCCCCGGCCCTGGCCAGTCGGACCTCCCAGGCGCCGTGGGCGAGGGAGACGACCTCGAGGTGGCCGGCAACCGTGGTCCGTCCGGTGCGGCCGTAGCCGTGGTGCTGCTGCACCTCGTCGGCCGCCAGCCAGTGGACCCGACCCTGTGAGGCGGCGGTCCCGGAGCGGCCGTCGGCAGCGACGGCCAGCGTCTCCATGCCGGATCGATGCGTGGCGTTCTCGTCGGCATCGAGGAGGACGACGGCGTTGTCCAGGGGACTCGTCCAGCTCGAGTCGTCGAGCAGGGGGAAGGTGGCGGTCGAGTAACCGAGCCTGGCGTAGAGCGGACTGTCGCCGCCCGCCTCGCCCGCGCGAGCGTGGTCCGTGCCGTGGTTGACGATCCTGACGATGCCATCGCTGGCCGTCGTGCTGGCCAGCCAGCCGGGCGCGCGCAGAGCGACGACGGAGTCCTCCGTCTCGGAGGGCAGTGGCACCTCGGCCTCGGTCCAGGCAGGGTGGTCCGCGGGCAGCGCGAGTCCGAGCATGCCCTTGGCCGCCCAGTAGGGGGAGCCTGGACCGCTGTAGGACTGGGCGAGGGATGGCCAGGCCTCGAACCACCCCAAGTCCAGGAGCCCATCGCGGCCCGGGACGCCGCGGTCGTGGAAGTGCTGCACGATGAGGCCGGCGGCACGCCTCAACTGGCCGAGGGGGACCGTGTCGACCTCGGCGATGGCCCCGACCCAGAACGGTGCGGCTGCGGCGAAACGATAGACGAGGCTGCGGCCCTGGATGAGGGGCGACCCGTCCGCCCCGACAAGGCGCACGGCGTCTTGGAGGTAGCGGGAGAGGGCCGCGCGGTCCGCGGCGGCGCGGTCGGCGGCGAGGTCGGCAGCCCCGAGCATGCGGCTCCACAGCGTCGGGTAGAGGTGCAGGGCCCAACCCGTGTAGTGGTCGTAGGCCCGTGTGTCGCCGTCGGCAAGCCAGCCGTCCGCCCGGGCGAAGCTGTCGTGGGCGGCCAAATCGGCGCGCATCTCGGCCAGCGAGTGTGGTCCGTCGACCGACCGCAGGAAGGTCTGCACCACCAACCGGAACCAGACCCAGTTGATGCGCGGATACGTGTCGTCGCCGACGACGGGGCTGAGGTAGTCGACCACGTTGCGCTGCTCGGCGGACGAGAGCCGGTCCCAGATCCAGGGCCGCGTCAGGTCGAGGATGAGGGCGAGAGAGGCGGCCTCGACCTTGGCCTGGCCGTGCTCGTCCGGACGAGGCCAACGATCGGGCGAACCCGGGCTGGTTCCCTCCACCAGGCCACGTGCGTACCACTCCGCGAGCGAGTTCGGGTCCTCGCCCCCCTCACCCGCCAGTCGGAACCCGGCGAGCAGGAAGGATCTGGCGAAAGCCTCAAGGGAATCCACAGCGGCTCCCAGCGGTCCCTCGGGCTCGGGGAAGTTGAAGCGCGCGTGACCCTCGGTGGCCCGGGACATGAGACTGCGCAGCAGGGCGTCCGCCGCGCGGGCCCAGTCATCGCGCTCCCAGGAGCGGGAGAGTTCGGTGCTCATCTCTGCCTTCGACGTTGTGAACGAACATGATCAGTTAGGCTGATCGACAACGACTGAATTGAATCACACATGATCACTGTGTGTCGAGGGTTTTCCGGGAGGATGAGGACATGACGTCAGCAGCGCCCGCCGTGTGGTGGCAGCGCCTGGTGCCACCACATCGCGCTCTGGGCGTGCCGCCCGCGACGGATCGCCGGACATGGGCGCTGGTCGCCGAACGTCCGGCGGCCCGCGCCGTCGTCGACGCGGCTCGTGCTGCGTCCGATCCCCGCCGCCTGTCAGCCGAGGACTGGCTCCGCTTTCATCGCACCGGGGACAGGACGCACCACGAGGGCATCGTCGCCGAGCGCCATGCCCGGCTCAGCCTGGACGTGGTTGCCGCCGCGATCACCCGTGAGCAGGGGTTCGTCGACGCGGTCGTCGAGGGTGTGTGGGGCTGGTGCGAACTGAGCTCGTGGTGCTGGCCGGCGCACGACGACGCCAAGGCCGCGTCGGGCAGCCCCTTGCCGGATCCCGATCGTCCCTTCCTCGACCTCGGTGCCGGGGAGGTGGCCGCCCAGTTGGCCTGGACCGACCACGTGGTGGGGGACCTGCTCGACTCCCGAGCGCCCGGCCTGCGTCGCCGTATCCGGCAGGAGGTCCGACGGCGGGTGACCGAGCCGTTCGTGGACCGGGACGACTGGCACTGGTGGCGCGCGGGCGCGCGCGTGCACAACTGGCTCCCGTGGATCTGCTCCAACGTCCTCGTGGCCGCTCTCGCGCTGGAGGACGACGTGGAGACCCGGGCTGGCGTCGTGGTGCGGGCTGTCGACGGACTCGGACGGTTCGTCGAGGCGCTTCCGCCGGACGGCGCGATCGACGAGGGGTTCGGGTACTGGTGGAACGGCGCGGGCCGGACCCTGGAGGCGCTCGAGGTCCTGGATCGTGCCGTCGACGGGGCCCTGCCCGCGTGGACGAACGACCCCCGGCTCCGGGCCACGACGGCGTTCCCCGCCTTGGTGCACCTCGGCCGGGACTGGTTCGTCAACGTCGCGGACAGCAGCGCGCGGCCCGACAGCGATCTGGCCTGGCCCTCACTCTTCCGTGCCGCGGAGCGTTTCGGTGACGGAGCGGCCCGGGCGCTGGCGCTCTCCCACCGGGACCCCCACACGGCGGTGTCCGAGTACCGGAGACTGGGCCGCCTGCTCACGGAACTGACCGACGACGGCTGGTGGGGAGCGCCCAGCCCCGAGGCCGGGGACTGGCGGGACGAGTGGCTCCCGTCCATCCAACTCCTGGTGGGGCATGCGGAGAGCGGGGTGGCTCCCCGGATGACCCTGGTGGCCAAGGGCGGACACAACGACGAGAACCACAACCACAACGACGTCGGGAGCTTCATCGTCGCCCTCGACGGGGTGCCGGTGGTCATCGACGTCGGGCGCCCCACGTACGACGCCCGCACCTTCGGCCCGGGGCGCTACGACATCTGGACCATGCAGAGCGCCTGGCACAACGTCCCGGTGGTGCGCGGCGAGCAGCAGAGCCCCGGCGCGGACCGTCGCGCCCGGGATGTCCGGGCGGACACGACGGATGCGCACGTGGCTCTGGAGCTGGACCTGCAGCAGGCGTACCCCTGTCCCGGGCTCCTGTCCTGGCGCCGCCGGGTGCTGCTCGACAAGACCGAGGTTGCGGTCCGGTTGCACGACCGGTGGGAGTTCGCGGACCGCTCCTCGCTCGCCAACAGGGCCACCCTCGTGGTCGCGGGCGCCGTGCGGCCTGTCGACGAGGGCATCGTGGTGACACCGCTGGGCGGGGGCGCGCGCCTGCGCATCGACCTGGACCACCCCTTCCAGGTGGAGCGCAAAGTCCTTGACGACCCGATGCTGACGGACGTATGGGGAAGCGAGGTCCACCGCATCACGATCGATCTCGGGTGCGAGAATGTCGGTGAGTCCGCCGTGGTGTTCACGGTCGACGGGGAGGTCGGTCCGTGAGCCAGATGCTGCCGGAGAGCCGTCGCCACCAGATCCTGGAGGCGCTGCGGTCACAAGGGACGCTGCGGGTCACCGACCTCGCGCGGCTCCTCGGCGTGTCCCCGGTCACGGCACGGCGGGACGTCAACCAGTTGGCCCGGGATGGTGTGATCCGCCGGGTCCACGGAGGAGCCGTTCTCGCCTCCGACGCCGACACCCGTGAGGACGACCGGGAGGAATCACGGGTTGACGGTGCGGGGACGGTGGGCATGCTGGTGCCCTCCCTCGACTACTACTGGCCCGACGTGGTGCAGGGTGCGCGCGACGAGGCTCGTCGGCGTGGCCTGAGGCTGGTGCTGCGCGGCACGTCCTACGAGTCCTCCGATGATCGCGCCCAGGTCACCCACCTCCTCAACTCGGGCGTGGACGGACTGCTGCTGGCGCCCGACACCGGACTCCCGGAGACCGCGGCCATGCTCCAGTGGCTGGAGGCCGCGCGCGTGCCGGTCGCCCTCGTCGAGCGCGATGCCCGGTCGGAGTCCAGCCACGCCTGGCTCGACTCCGTCAACACGGACCACGGCAGCGGCGTCGGCTCGGCCGTCCGCTTCTTCGCCGAGCAGGGGCACCGTGACCTCGGACTCGTCGTGAGCCGCAAGAGCCCGCACTCCGACGAGATCCGTGCTGCTTGGGAGATGGCCCTGGCGGAGGTCGACGTCGTGGGCCACCTCGTCGAGGCGCTCGACAACGCGAGGGAGCCACAGACGGCCGGGCAGGTGGACACGTTGCTCGCGGGATGCCGTGAGCAGGGCGTGACAGGGCTGTTGGTGCACGCCGATCGCGAGGCCATCGCCATCGTCCAACGCTCCCAGGAGGCGGGGCGGAGCGTGCCTGCGGACCTGTCGATCATCGCCTACGACGACGAGGTGGCGGGACTCTTCACTCCTCCGTTGACCGCGGTGCGGCCGCCGCGGACCTCGATCGGACGGGCAGCGGTCCAGCTCCTGGCGGACCGCCTCCGGGATCCCGACCGGCCCATCCACCGGGTGGTGGTCAGCCCCGAACTCAACGTCCGGGAGTCCGTTTCGCGGCGGGATGTCACGCAGTCGTCACATTGACCGGGCAGACTGTCCCCATGGATAGGCAGACGGAGTATGTCCTGCGCTCGATGGAGGAGCGCGACATCCGGTTCGTGAGGCTCTGGTTCACCGACGTCCTGGGCTCGCTGAAGTCGGTGGCGATCGCCCCGGCCGAGGTGGAGGGTGCGATCACGGAGGGCGTCGGCTTCGACGGCTCGGCGATCGAGGGGTTCGCGCGGGTCTTCGAATCGGACATGGTCGCCTTCCCCGACCCATCGACCTTCCAGGCCCTCCCATGGCGCCAGATGGAGCGCGGCACCGCTCGCATGTTCTGCGACATCCGCCTGCCCGACGGTTCGCCCAGCTTCGCCGACCCGCGCTACGTGCTCAAGCGGGCCCTCCAGAAGGCCGCGGACCTGGGGTTCACCTTCTACATCCACCCGGAGATCGAGTTCTTCCTGCTCCGCGAGCAGCTGCCCCCCGTGCCTCTCGACGACGGCGGGTACTTCGACCACACCACGCTGGGTGACGGCACTGACTTCCGCCGTGACGCCATCACGATGCTGGAGCAGATGGGCATCTCGGTGGAGTTCTCGCACCACGAGGCCGCCCCCGGCCAGCACGAGATCGACCTCCGCTACGCCGACGCCCTGACGATGGCGGACAACGTCATGACGTTTCGTGTCGTCATCCGTGAGGTCGCCGTCTCGCAGGGCATCCACGCGACGTTCATGCCGAAGCCGTTCACGGAGCACCCGGGCTCCGGGATGCACACTCACATGTCCCTCTTCGAGGGGGACACCAACGCGTTCTACGACGGGGCCGACGAGTACCGGATGTCGAAGGTCGCGAAGCACTTCATCGCCGGCCTCCTCCGCCACACCCCGGAGATCATGGCCGTGACCAACCAGTACGTGAACTCGTACAAGCGTCTGAGCGGAGCGAGCGAGGCCCCGACGTTCGGGTGCTGGGGTCGCGCCAACCGCTCCGCGCTGATCCGAATCCCGCAGTTCTCGCCGGGCAAGTCGTCCTCCGCCCGGATCGAGTACCGACTGCCGGACTCAGCAGCGAACCCCTACCTCGCCTACGCCCTGATGCTCAATGCCGGGCTGGCCGGTGTGGAGGGGGAGTACCCGCTCCAGGAGGAGACCGAGGACGAGGTCTGGCGGCTCAGCGAACGCGAGCGGAAAGCCATCGGCATCCAGGCGCTGCCGCGCAACCTCGACGAGGCGCTGCGCATCATGGAGAACAGCGAACTGGCCGCCGAAACGCTGGGCGAGCACGTGTTCGAGTACTTCATGCGCAACAAGCGCGAGGAGTTCGAGACCTACCGGCAGCAGGTCACCCCGTGGGAGCTGGGGCGCCACATCCGGGTGATGTGAGCCCGCACTGACGGCATCATGGACTCCTCTCGGCCGGACGGCCGACAGAGGGAAGGATTCATGATGGGACTCTTCGGCCGCCGCAAGCAGGAACCCACCCCGGTGCTGGAGGCATCGAGCGCTGTCCAGGACAAGGCCTCGGCGCTCGTCGGACGCGTGTTGGCCATCGGCGTCGACGGGAAGGCCGGGTTCAAGTCGGCACGCACGATCGCCGAGCGCGCCCGCGGTGAGGATGACGCCATCGCACACGTCATCACGCGGCACTCCCGGTTGGCCGGCGGCGCCGGCTTCCTCACGGGGCTGGGCGGCTTCATCACGCTCCCCATCGCGCTCCCGGCCAACGTCGTCGGCTTCCATGTCCTGGCGACGCGCATGGTCGCCGCCATCGCCGAGTTGCGCGGCTACGACACCAAGGAACCCCGGATCCGCACCGCCGTTCTGCTCACGCTCGCGGGATCCGAGGCGGACAAGGTGCTGAACAAGGTGGGCGTCTCCACAAGCCCCGGCATCGGGCTGGGCGTCCTCGCGTCCCGCCTGCCGAAGTCGGTGTTGATGGTCGTGAACAAGGCCATCGGGTTCAGGATGCTGACCGGCTTGAGCACCAAGCTCCTGGGGCGACTGGGCCGTGCCGTGCCCGTCCTGGGCGGCCTCGTCGGCGGCGCGGTGGACATGACGATGGCCAAGCGGATCGGGGAGGCGGCGCAGCGCGAGTTCCCGGCCCGCGGGGGCCGTCGGTCACACCGACGCTAGGGGGAAGGCTGCCGCCACCTGGGCGGCCTGGGCGCCGGAGACCGTTGCCGTCGCGCGTTCCGACTCGAACGCTGCGCGCCCGGTGGCGAGGCGCAGGAACGCCGCGGGAGTGAGCTCCACGACGTTCGGAGGGGTGCCGCGTGTGTGGCGTGGCCCCGCGCCGAACCCGAGCTGCACCGCCGCGTACGGGGGAACCCGCACCTCGACGGTGTGGCCGGGGAAGCGTGCCCCCAACGCCGCGCAGCCCGCGCGCACGGCTGCTGCCTGAACCACGGCCGGCAGGTCGTCGCCCAGGTCGATGGCGAGGGCCGCTGCCCGGAGCAGCACGGGTGTGAGGTCGCCCCGCCGTTCCTGACGTACCCGCGCGAACTCCTCCCGCAGCGCGTCCGCACTGTCGGTGCGCGAGCCGAGCCAGTCATCGAGACCGGAGACGACACGCGGGTTGGGGGCGAACACGCAGCACAGGCTAGCCCACGCGAGACTAGGCTGGCCGCATGAGCAGGCTCCGCAGCGCCTCAGGGGACTTCGCCCGGCGCGGCTTCGACTCCCCGGGGACGGCGGCCACGCTCTGGGAGCGCTGGACCGAGCGTTCCGGGGGAGAGACCGGGCTCGCGCTGGAGGCGCTGGAACCGGCGGCCAACCGCGACCAGGCCCTCGAGGCGCTGGCCCGCATCGCGGAGGAGGCGCCTGAGGTGTGGCACGACCTGCGCGCCGACCCCGGGTGGCTCCGTCGGGTGGTCCTGGTCGCCGGGGCCTCCGACCTCCTCGCCCGGTTCCTCGCCCGCCACCCGGCGGAGGTGCGTGGACTCCAGCAACTACCTGAGCAGGGGCGGGGTGCGGCCGGCTGGACAGAGTTCTTCCGCGAACGCATTCCCCGTGACGACCAGGGGGTGGCCCTCGCCGACGCGGATGTCCTGCGAGTGGCCTACCATCGCGCCATCTGCGAGATCGCGGCCCGGGACCTCGGCTCGACCGATCCGGTGGAGATCGTGCACCGCACGGGCGCCGAGCTCTCGGACGTCGCTGATGCCGTCCTCGACTCCGCCCTGGCGATCGCGCGCTCGGAGGTGCGCGGGTGGGAGTCGGTTCGACTCGCAGTCGTGGCGATGGGGAAGACGGGCGCCCGCGAACTGAACTACGTCTCCGACGTGGACGTGATCCACGTGGCCGAGCCCGCCGAGGGCGTCACCACGGACGAGGCGATGCTGGTGGGGACCCGGCTCGCGGGGGCGCTGGCCCGGATCTGCTCAGCCCACACCGCTGAGGGAACCATCTGGCCGATCGATGCCGCCCTGCGCCCCGAGGGCAAGGCCGGCCCGCTCGTCCGGACGGTCGAGTCCTGTCGCGCCTACTACACCAAATGGGCCGCCAACTGGGAGTTCCAGGCGCTCCTCAAGGCACGTCCGGCTGCCGGCGACCTGTCACTGGGGCAGGAGTTCTGCGACATGGTCGCCCCGCTCGTGTGGGAGGCGGGCCAGCGGGAGGGATTCCTGCCACAGGTGCGAGCCATGCGGCAGCGGGTGATCTCGTTGATCCCACCCAAGCAGACCGACCGGGACATCAAACTCTCCTCCGGTGGCCTGCGCGACACCGAATTCTCCGCCCAACTCCTGCAGTTGGTCCACGGGCGTGGCGACGAGCGCATCCGCGTCCGCGGCACCTTCGAGGGTCTCGCGGCCCTCGTGCTGACCGGCTACATCGGGCGTACCGATGGTGCTGAACTGGAGGCCGCGTACCGCTTCCAACGAGTGCTCGAGCATCGTGTCCAACTTCGCCACCTCCGTCGTACGCACCTCGTCCCCGACGATGCCGTGGCCCTGACCCACGTGGCGCGGAGCCTGGGGATGACCACCGACGAGCTCCTGGGGCGCTGGCGCTCCAGCCGACGCACCGTCGAACGGCTCCACCAGCGGATCTTCTTCTCGCCCCTCCTCGACGCTGTGACGACCGTCTCGGCGGACACCCTCCGCCTGACGCCGCGTGCCGCGGAGGAACGAATGCGTGCCTTGGGCTTCATCGATCCACGCTCCGCGCTCGGCCACATCCAGGCCCTGACACAGGGCAGCAGCCGACGGGCTGAGATCCAGCGCCAGCTCATGCCGGCCATGCTCGGCTGGTTCGCGGAGGGACCCAACCCGGACTTCGGACTGCTCGCGTTCCGGCAGCTGTCCGAGGCCCTGGGCAGCAGCAGCTGGTACCTGCGGGCCCTGCGGGACGAGGGCTTCATGGCCCAGCGACTGGCCCGAATCGCAGCGTCCAGCCGGTACGTCGTCGACCTGCTGAAGCGTGCCCCCGAGATGATCCAGATGCTGGCCAGCCAGGAGGAACTGCAGCCACGCAGTGCGGAGATGCTCTCGGAGGCGCTCGGCCGCGCCGTGGATCGCAACGCCGACGAGGATGGGGCCGTCGCCTCGGTGCGTGCCCTGCGGAGAGCCGAGCTGTGCCGGATCGCCCTGGCGGACGTCCTCGGAAACGTGACCCTCGACGGGGTATCCGCCGCGCTGTCGGACCTGGCGTCGGCATCGGTCGACGCCGCCCTGCGGATCGCCCGGCGCAGCATCGACGCTCCGGCGGTGGGGGTGGTGGCCCTCGGCCGATGGGGAGGCCGGGAGATGAGCTACTCCTCGGACGCCGACGCGATGTTCGTGGTGCCCGAGGACGTGGATGGTGACGGTCTCGCCGCCGCCACCGCGCTCGTGCGCCGGGCCTCGGACATTCTCAGCAAGCCGGGCCCCGACCCGGCCCTCGACATCGACACGGATCTGAGGCCCGAGGGCAAGGGCGGGCCCCAGGTGCGCACCCTGTCCTCCTACCTCGCCTACTACGAGAAGTGGTCGTCGACCTGGGAGGCACAGGCCATGCTCCGGGCCCGCGCCGCCGCAGGGGACCGCGCGCTGGCTGTTCGGCTCATCGAGGGCCTGGACTCCCTGCGCTACCCGACGGCGGGCCTCCGCCCGGCCCAGGTGGTCGAGATCCGTCGCCTCAAGTCACGGATGGAGACCGAGCGCATCCCCCGGGGCGTGCCCAAGGAACGGCACCTCAAGCTGGGACAGGGAGGACTCTCGGACGTCGAGTGGACCATCCAGTTGCTCCAGCTGCGGCATGCCCACGACGTCGGAGCGTTGCGCACCACCTCGACGCTGACCGCGCTGGCCGCGGCCGAGGAGGCGGAACTGCTCACCCGGAGACAGGCCACGGACCTCCGCACGGCCTGGGCGCACGTCAGCCGGCTGCGCAACGCGATCATGCTGGCCCGCGGCCGCGCCACCGATGCCCTGCCCCATGACTACCGGGAGCTCGCGACGGTCGCGGAGCTCCTCGGGTACTCCCACGCCCAGTCCTCCCAACTGGTCGAGGACACCCGTCGGGTGATGCGCCGGGCCTACCAGGTCGTCGACCAGGTGTTCTGGGGGTCCTGAGCACCTCCGGGGGCGGTGCTACGATTTGTGGCAACACAACGTGTTCCGGGGTCGGTGAAAGTCCGAACCGGCGGTGACAGCCCGCGACCCTCGCGGCCCTTGGGCCAACAGGTTGACTCGGTGGAATTCCGGGGCCGACAGTCAAAGTCTGGATGGGAGGAACGCGTCGGTGGACGACGTGTGCATGCGCCCACGGCGTCCAGTTGCGCACCCCGGGACCTGAGTCGAAGGAGCCGGGGTTCTTTGATGTCTCCCGCAGGGCATGGTCCCGCCCGCCGCGTCGCGCGTGCCGGGGTGTGGTCCGCCTACCCGGGCCGCACCCGACCGGAGCGCGGTCCAGAGCGCTGGGTGCCCGCCACCGTGGCGCTGCTCCTCGTCCTGGCGCTCTGGTGGGCCGTGACCGCCGCCGGGGGAGTCACCCCGATCCTGCTGCCCGAGCCCGGCGCCGTCGTCCGGCGACTGGTGGACTGGACCGCCAACGGGATCATCTGGCGCTACCTGTGGCCCACCGTCGGTGCGGCGCTGCTCGGCAGCGCGTTCGCGGTCGCGGTCGCCCTGCCGCTCGGGATCGGCATGGCCCACTCCCGGCTGCTGTCCGCCGTGTTCGAACCCTTTGTGGCGTTCTCCCAGACCGTCCCGCTGGTGGCCGTGGCGCCCCTGCTGGTGCTGTGGATCGGCTACGGCACCGTACCGATCGCCGTGCTGTGCGCCGTCATCGCCTTCTTCCCGATGATCACCACGACGCTGGTCGGGCTCCGGTCGCTGGACATGCGCGTCATTGAGCATGCCTGGCTCGACGGGGCCCAGTTCTGGCAGCGGCTCTGGCACGTCGAACTCCCCATCGCGGCTCCCGCGATCCTCGCCGGCATCCGCGCCGGATTCGTCCTGTCGATGACCGGCGCCATCGTCGGTGAGTTCGTCATGGGCGGCGCCGGCCTCGGCACCCTGCTCACCATTTCCCGCGAGGCCGCCGACACCGTCGGCGTCTTCGCCGTCCTCGTCTGGATCGTCGCGGTCGCACTGGTCCTGCAGGCCCTCATCCACGCGGCCGAACGCGCCAGCGTGCACCGCCTCCAAGGAGAAACCTCATGACACCGTCCCGCCGCACCTTCCTGGGCCTCGCCGTCGTCGGCGCGCTCGCCGTCGTCGGTTGCTCACCCGACGCCACGGGCGAGGCCGCCCCCGAGGAACAGGTTCCCCTGACCGTCGGGATGACGTTCATCCCGAATGTGCAGTTCAGCCCGTTCTACGTCGGGGTGGAGGAGGGGATCTTCGCCGAGCACGGGCTCGACGTGACGCTTCGGCACCACGGCATGCAGGAGGACGCGTTCGGGGCTTTGCTGTCGGGCGAGGAGGACGTGGTCTTCGCCTCCTCCGACGAGGCGGTCGTGGCCTCCACGAGCGCGCCTGATCTCAGGACGTTCGCGACGAGCTACCAGGAGTTTCCCGTCGTGATCCTCGCCCCGGCCGACTCCGGGATCGACTCCGTCCCCGACCTGGAGGGCCTGAGCGTGGGACTGCCCGGGCACTTCGGGTCCAACTACTACGGCATCCTCGCGGCCCTGGACGATGCGGGACTCTCGGAGGACGACATCGACCTCGTCGACATCGGCTACACCCAGGTCAGTGCGCTCACCACGGGCGAGGTGGACGCCGTGGTCGGCTACAGCAACAACGAGGCGGTGCAGTTTGCCACTGCGGGCTTCGACGTCGTCGCACTTCCCGTGCAGGACGAGGGTGAGCCCTCCCTGGTGGGTCCCGGCCTTGTCACCGTGGCCGGGCGCCACGAGGAGGACGTGTTGCGGCGGCTCGCCGACGCCATGGCGGAGGCCGAGCGGCGAGTCGTGGCGGACCCCGAGGCGGCGCTCGAGGCCACGGAACGCGAGGTCCCCACGCTCGCGGACCCGGAACAGCGCGCCGCCGCTGAGGCCGTGCTGGAGGCGACGACGCGGCTGTGGCTGGTCGACGGCGAGGTGAGTGTCGCCGTCGACCCGGATGCCTTCCAGCGGATGGGGCAGTTCCTTGCTGACGCGGGCATCATCGACAGCCCGCCGGCTGACGAGACCGTGATCCAGCCCTAGCCGGCGAACAGTTCCTGGAGCCACTCCATGATGCGCTGGACCTGGTAGCCGCGGCCGCCCTCGTGGCCGTTGAAGGGGTAGACCTCGATGGCCTTCGGGCTCCCCGCGTAGGTGTTGTAGGCGGCGTAGACCGTTGAGGGTGGTGTGATCGTGTCCATCAGGCCCACCGAGAACAACGCCGGGGCCTGCGCCCGACGGGCCAGGATCGCGCAGTCGAAGTAGGACAGGGTCTCCATCGCCTTGTCGCGGTGCTGCGGGAAGACGGCGAGGTAGTCGGCCACCTCCTTGTAGGGGTAGGCATCGGTGAGCCCGATGGCGCGCGGGAAGTCGCACAGGAACGGCACCTCGGCGCTGCACCCCGCGATGCTGACCCCGAGGTGCTCGGCCAACGACACCGCGGCCAGCGCCATGGCGCCGCCCTGGCTGCCGCCCGCGACCACGATCCGGGACGCATCGACGGCGTCGTGGCTGGCCGCTGCCTGAGCGAGGCGCGTGGCATCGACGTAGAGGCGACGGTAGTAGTACTCGTCCTTGTCGAGGATGCCGCTCGTCATGACGCCCGGCACGGCACCTCCGGTGCGCCCGTGGGTGTCATCGGTGGTCTCGTGCAGGCTGGGGCTCGCCCAGCCCTGGCCGCGGGCGTCGATGACGAAGTGGGCCCAGCCGCCCAGCGCGTAGCTGGTCTTGTCGAAGGGCATGCCGCGCCCGATCGAGTAGCCGGTGTACTGGATCACCGTCGGCAGCGGACCCTCCGCGCCCTTGGGCAGCAACAGCCATCCGTTGACTCGGTGGTCGTCGTAACCGTTCCAGGAGATCGACCAGACGTCGATCAGTGTCATGTAGGTCTCGACCTGCTCGCACTGCAGGTCGACGTCGGAGGCGGCGTGCTCGGCGAACGTCCGTGCCCAGAAATCGTCCAAGTCGGCGGGTTCGGGCAATTCGGGCCGGTACTCGGTCAGGGCCTGGGGGGACATGTCGAAGAAGGCCATGGGGCTTTCGTGCTCCTCGGGGTTGTGGTGGTCCGGTCGGTCAATGACTCGGTGGCGCGGTGGATTCCCGCTCGACGAAGGATACGGCCAGCTCCACGCCGGGTGCATCGGAGGTCTCGCCACGGGCGGCCCGCAGCACCATCGCGGTTGCGATCTCACCCATCTGTCGCAGGGGCTGGCGGACCGTTGTGAGCTGGGGGGTCAGCCACTTCGTGGACTCGAGGCCGTCGTACCCGACGACGGACAGGTCGCGCGGGATGCGCACGCCCGTCTGCGCAGCCGCCTGGTAGACGCCGATGGCCTGGAGGTCGGATCCCGCAACGATCGCTGTCGGTGGGGAGGGGAGGCTCAGCAGGGCCGTGCCGTGCTCCAATCCGGACGCGGTCGTGAACGCGCCGTGGCGCACGAGTTCCTCATCCACGCCGATGCCGGCCTCCGTCATGGCGTCGCGGAAGGCCGCCAGCCGGGAGCGCCCCGCAATGGTGTCCATGCGTCCCGAGATCGCCGCGATGCGGCGATGCCCCAGCTCGATGAGGTGCTGCGTGGCCAGTCGGCCGCCCACGAAGTGCGAGCTGCCGATCGAGGGCGTGGAGCCGTGGGGGTCGCCCGCCGGATCGACGACCACGTGGGGGATGGACCGGGATTCCAGCTGGGCTCGCTGCTCGCCCGTCAGGTCGGAGAAGACGAGAACGACCCCGAGCGGCTTCCGTTCCAGCACGGACTCGAGCCACTCCTGCCGTGGGTGTCGCTGTCCGCCGCACTCGCTGATCACCACACCTGCGCCGCGTCGCTGCGCCTCGTCCTGCACACCACGGATGAGCTCGACGGCCCACAGGCTCTCGATCTGGCTGAAGACCAGGTCGATCACGGGGGAGGCCGAGGCGTGCTTCCGGGGCCGGCGCTGGTAGCCCAGTCGTCGGATGACCTCCTCCACCCGCTCGCGGGTGTCGGCCGAGACGTCGGAGCGGCCGTTGAGGACCTTGGAGACCGTGGGGACCGAGACCCCGGCGGCGTCGGCGACGGCGACGATGGTGACGCGGGTGGAGGGCGGTCTCATGTCAGCAGGCAACCAGTCGCGTCGACTTGCGCAACTTTGCCATGTCCGGAAGGTAGGACCCGCGCCCGTGCTTGTCAAGGCGTTGGCAACCGGTGGGGGTTGAAGGACCCCGACGGCGCGGCCTAGGTTTTGGGTGGAGAAGAAACTTTCCCGACGACGAGGGGTTCGAGAGCGATGGATGGGCTGTTCACCGATGGCGACTGGGCATGGCTCGGGGGGCCCCATGCCGACCGGCTGGCCGCGTGCCACCTCGAGACCCGGGGCGAGGGGGCCGGACTCGCCGTCGTCGCTCGCGATCATCGTGCCCTGCAGGCAGCCAGCAGGAACCCCCGCCAGGGCTCGGTCCGAACCGTGCGGGTGGAGCGTGCCGGGGGGATGCCGGACGACGGTTTCGTCGTGGAGCGTGACGGGGAGAGCCTCCACGTGCGCGCCGGCAGCGACGCGGCGGTCGTCCGTGGCTTCCTCGCGCTGTGGGTCCACGGGGTGGATCACATCCGGGTGGGCGACTGGCAGCCCGCCACCGAGATCCGGATGCTGAACGACTGGGACAACATGAGCCACCACCCCGTGATGGGGCCGGTGGAGCGCGGGTATTCCGGAGCCTCGGTCGCCTTCGCCGATGGTGAGGTGCGCAGCGACCTGTCACGGTTCCGGGACTACGTCCGCCTCGTCGCCGCTTGCGGCATCAACGCCCTGTGCGTCAACAACGTCAACGTGGACGACGTCGAGACGACCCTCATCATGAGCCGCCGCAACGACCTCGCACGCCTGGCCGGGATCCTGCTGGAGTACGGGATCACCCCGTACGTGGCCGTCAACTTCGCTTCCCCCTTGACCGTGGGGGCGACGGAGACGGCGGATCCTCTGGACCCGGATGTGCGCCGCTGGTGGGCGAAGACCACTGCAGAGGTCTTCGACGCCATCGACGGGTTCGGGGGTTTCGTCGTGAAGGCCGATTCCGAGAACCGACCGGGGCCGTTCCAGTACGGCCGCAACCACGTCGAGGGCGCCAACATGCTCGCGGAGGCGCTGGCGCCGCACGGAGGCCGCGTGTTCTGGCGCTGCTTCGTCTACAACCACCTCCAGGACTGGCGCGACCGCAGCACCGACCGTGCGCGGGCCGCCGCCGACCACTTCGCACCACTCGATGGCCAGTTCGCCCAGAACGTCGTGCTGCAGGTCAAGCACGGCCCGATGGACTTCCAGACCCGGGAGCCGGTCTCCCCACTGCTCACGCGGCTGCGTGACACCAACATCGCGGTCGAGCTGCAGGTCACCCAGGAGTACACGGGGCAGCAACGGCACCTGTGCTACCTCCCCCCGATGTGGCGTGAGGTCCTCGACTTCGGAGTCGGGTGGGAGCCGGACGGCGGACCGTGCCTGTGGGAGTCACTCCTGCCGGGGGCCAGACCCCTGGCGGGCCTGACGGCGGTCTCGAACGTCGGCATGGACTGGAACTGGACCGGCCATGCCCTCGCCCAGGCCAACCTCTACGGCTACTGTCGACTCGCCTGGGACCCGTCGCTGGACCCGGCGGACCTGTTGGACGAGTGGATCGCCGCCAGCTATGACCTCGACGAGGAGGCCGCGGCAGTGCTGCGCCGCTTGATGCTCGGCTCCTGGCGCACCTATGAGGACTACACGGCCCCGCTCGGGGTCGGCTTCATGGTGTCGCCCGGCCACCACTATGGACCGTCAGTCGACGGGTACGAGTACTCGCCTTGGGGCACCTACCATTTCGCGGACCGCGACGGCGTCGGCGTCGACCGGACCGTGGCCACCGGCACGGGCATGGTCGGCCAGTATCCCGACGTCGTGGCGGAGCGCTACGAGCGGCTGGAGGACTGCCCCGACGAGCTGGTGCTGTTCTTCCACCACGTGCCCTACACCCACGTCCTGAATGACGGCCGGACCGTCGTGCAGCACATCTACGACACGCACTTCGAGGGCGTCGAGAAGGTCGAGGCGATGATGGCCCAGTGGTCAGGGGTGCGCGACAGGTTCCCGGCTGCGGTGCGTGACAACGTGGACGTTCGCCTGGCCGAACAGCTCCGGAGTGCGACGGAGTGGCGCGACCAGGTCAACACCTACTTCCTGCGGAAATCGGGCATCCCCGACGAGCGAGGGCGCCCCATCCATCCCTGAGGCTCACCTCTCCGGTCGGCGAGCCGGCCACCAGATCGCGCGACCGATGTCGAGGCCGAGGGCCGGCACCAGCAGGGTCCGCACGAAGAAGGTGTCGAGGAGAACGCCGAACGCCACGATGAACGCCAGTTGGAGCAGGAACAGGATCGGGATCACGGCCAGCGCCGCGAACGTCGCCGCCAAGACGATGCCTGCGGAGGTGATGACACCGCCGGTCACGGCGAGGCCCCGGAGGATGCCGTCGCGCGTCCCGTGATTCAGCGACTCTTCGCGGACGCGGGTCATGAGGAAGATGTTGTAGTCGATCCCCAGCGCGACGAGGAACACGAAGCCGTAGAGCGGCACCGACGGGTCGGCGCCCGGCAGGTCCAGCACGTGGTTGAACACGATCGCGGCCGTGCCCATCGCGGTGCCGAAGGACAGCACCGTCGTCGCGACGAGCAGCACCGGGGCCAGCACACTGCGCAGCAGCCCGATGAGGATCACCAGGATGACGGCGAGCACCAGCGGGATGATGAGGTTGCGGTCGCGGATGGAGGTGTCGTTGGTGTCGACGGCGACAGCCGTCGTGCCGCCCACCAGCGCCCTGTCCCCGATCTCGGCGCGCAGCGCACGGACGGTGGCGGCGGCCTCCTCGCTGTCCGCGGCGTCCTCGAGGGTGGCCTGGAGCAGGACCTGGCCGTCGCTCACGGTCGGTGCAGGCGCAGGGGTCCCGGGCGGCCCGAAGGCCTGGATGCCGTCCTCGGTGACCGGGGCGGATCCGGCCGGGGACTCCTCGGACAGCACGGAGACGGAGGAGACGCCGTCGGTGGCGAGCAGGATGCCGGCTACCTCGGCGAGGTCCTCCTCGTCGGTCAACACGTTGGCCGGGTCCCCGGAGCCGCCGGGGAAGTGCTCGGCCAGGGCCTCCTGGCCGTCCCGGGCGTCGGAGGCGCCGAGCACGAACTCGCTGGCGGGCACGCCGTCGGCCTTGAGGGTGGGGGCGAAGGCGGCGCCGATCGCCAACAGCACGACGCAGGCGATCCACACCAGTCGCGGTCGACGGGCGATGAAGCGGCCCGTGGCGGCGTAGGCACCGGCGCGCACCCAAGCGTCCTCGGAGCGGTCCGCGTCGTAGCTGGGGCGCCGTGGCCAGAACGCCGAGCGGCCCAGCATGTACAGCATCGCGGGGAGGAGCGTGAGTGCGCCGAGCATCGCGAACACGATGCCGATGGAGGCCACGGGACCGAGGGACTTGTTCGACGAGAGATCACTCAGCAGCAGACACAGCAGACCGGCGATGACGGTGCCGCCGGATGCGGCAATGGGTTCAATGACACCCCTGAGGGTGGCGACGGTCGCTGCGTGCTTCGTCGGGTGGCGGCGCAGTTCCTCGGAGTACCGCGCGGTGTAGAGCAGCGAGTAGTCGGTGGCCGCGCCGATGACGAGGATGAAGAGGATGCCCTGGGTCTGGCCATTGAGCGAGACGATCCCGGTCTTGGCGAGCCACCAGTTGGTCAGCAGCGCGGCGCACAGCGCGAACAGGCTGGTGATGAGCACGAGGAATGGCAGCAGCAGGGAGCGGTAGACCACGAGGAGGATCACAAGCACCGCGGAGAGGGTCACCAGGAGGAGCAGGCCGTCGATGCCGCCGAACGCTGCGGTCAGGTCGGCGGTGAAGCCCGCTGGGCCGGTGACGTGGTGGGTGACCCCCTCGGGGAGCCGGTCGTCGAGCAGCGCACGGATCTCCTCCACGGTCCCGTCGATCTCGGCGTCGGTGTCCAGCGGCGCGAACGCCTGGGCGGCGAGCCCGTCCTCGGCGACGATCAGGGGGGAGACCTGGTCGACGGCATCCAGGTCGGCGACCGCGGCGACAGCAGCTTCCAGCTCGGAGACCGTCGCCTCGTCGAGGGTGGACTCCGACGTCGCGAGGATGATGGCCGGGATGGTGTCGTCGCCCACGAAGTCGCTGAACCGCTCGCTCACCTGGGTGGCGTCCGCGCTGGCGGGGAGGAAACTCGCTTGGTCGTTCGAAGAGACCTCGTCGACCCGCCCGAAGTACGGGCCCCCGATCCCGGCGACGATGAACCAGATCGTGATCAGGACGAGGGGCAGGGCGTAGCGCAGCCAGCGCGGCGGGGTGGTCACGCCCCGACTGTAGTGGATGTTTTGATAATCGAAAAGACTAGGCGGCGGCGCGTGCGAGGCAACCGTCGAGGTTGCGGAAGCGCTGCCAGATCGCCCACGCCAGGAGGGCGATCGCGGCGACCTGCAGCACGGGCTGGAAGGGCTGGAACCACGTCAGGGCCCCGTTCCATCCCAGGGCCAGGAGGACGATCTTGTTGCAGACCGGGCAGCCGACGGCGAAGTACGTCAAGGCGGCGCCGATGACGCCCTTCTTCGGCGTGGGTTCCTCGGCGCCGGGCAGCGGGGACGCCACCTTGGTGGGTGCGATGTAAGTGGCGGTGAGCAGTCCGACCAGGGCGGCTGTCAGCAGCAGGGACGGCCAGGCCCACCACGTGGGTGGGATCTCGCGGCCGAAGATGGGGTTGGGGATCAGCGTCGTGGGAATCCCCACCGCCAAGACGTAGGCGACGGCCGCCGCGACGCCCACGGCGATGCCCCGCCGACTCAGGCGCTGCCACCAGCGGGTGCGGATCGGGGCGATGAGCGTGGGGGCGACCAGGGTCATGCGCCCGATGGTAGGCGATGAGGGCAAACCCCCGGGGGTTTCGGATCGGTCATCGCCGTGTTCTCGGTCAGCGATCATGGTCGTTCGTCCATGTGAATCCGTGTTTGGATGTGTCCATGGAACTGATGCTGGTGACGCGAGCGTGGGTCGACCTGCGCCTGCAGGCCAGCGCCGTCTGTTGAGGTCCCTCCAGGCGCATCCGAGTCACCGCTCCACCACGCCCCGGCCGGGGCCCTTCCGGCCCACCCACCCCCTGTCCCAGTGAGGAACCACCGTGTCCGCAGATACCGCCGCACCGTCGGCACCACCACAGGCGCCCAAGCGCACCAACCCCCTGTCGAAGTTCAGTGTCCAGATCGTCATCGGCCTCGTCGTCGGCCTCGTGCTGGGCGCCATCGCCATTGCCATCGGCCAGACCCCCGACGGCGAGGCCAACTGGCTCACCGCCACCCTGAGCGAGATCGGCGGCGCCTATGTCGGCCTCTTGAGGCTGCTCGTCGTCCCCCTCGTCTTCACCGCCGTGATCAGCTCCATCGCCCGGCTTCGTGAGGTGTCGAACGCGGCCCGTCTTGCCGTCCAGACCCTCATCTGGTTCGGGATCACCGCCTTCGCCTCGGTGCTCATCGGCATCGCCGTCGGTCTCGTGACCTCGCCCTGGCTCACCGCCGGGGTCTCCGGTGACGCCGCTGGCGAGCCCGGGCGCGTCGGCTCCTGGACCGCGTTCCTGACCGGTCTCATCCCCAGCAACATCTTTGGCCTCGAGGTCGGGCTCCGGGGTTCCGCCGAGGCGGGCTTCACGGCCAGCCCCAGCTTCAACGTCCTGCAGATCATCGTCATCTCCATCGCCCTGGGCGTCGCTGCGCTCAAGGTGGGGGAGAAGGCGGCGCCGTTCATCAGCTTCGCCGACTCGGCGCTCGCCGTCGTGCAGAAGGTCCTGTGGTGGGTCATCCGCCTGGCCCCGATCGGCACCGCCGCGCTCATCGGCCGCGCCGTCGTCACCTACGGCTGGTCATCGCTGACGTCGCTGGGGACGTTCGTCATCGCCCTCTACGTCGGACTGATCCTGGTCTGGGCAGTCGTCTACCCCGTGGTGCTCAAGCTGAACGGCCTGCCGATCGCGCAGTTCTACCGCAACGTCTGGCCCGTCATCACACTCGGCTTCGTAACTCGCTCGTCGATCGGCGTCATGCCCGTCACCGAGCAGGTCGCCGAGCGGAACCTAGGTGTCCCGAGGTCCTACGCCAGCTTCGCCGTGCCGCTGGGCGCCACCACCAAGATGGACGGTTGCGCTGCAGTCTTCCCGGCTCTCGCAGCCATCTTCGTGGCGCAGTTCTACGGCGTCGACTTGACGATCACCCACTACCTGCTGATCATCTTCGTGTCCGTGCTCGGCTCGGCCGCCACGGCCGGGACCACCGGTGCCACCGTGATGCTGACGCTCACCCTGTCCACGCTGGGGCTGCCACTCGCCGGCGTCGGCCTGCTGCTGGCCGTGGAGCCCATCGTCGACATGGGGCGCACCGCGCTCAACGTCACCGGCCAGGCGCTCGTGCCGACGGTCGTCGCCAAGCGGGAGGGGATCCTCGACCGCGAGATCTATGACGCGACCCCGGACTTCGAGGGCGTGAAGATCTAGCGCAACGCGCACTCAACGGCGGCCGTCCCGGTATTCCGGAGCGGCCGCCGTTTGGCGTGCTTGCGCTTCTCAGCGTGCACGAAGGGGGCCCGATCGGGGAGGCCGTGGACACAGTGTCCATGCCTCCGCCGATCGGGCCCCCTTCAGGTACGCCCGACGGACTCAGATGGCGTAGTAGAGGTCGAACTCGTAGGGGTGCGGGCGCAGCGCCAGCTGCGCGATCTCGGCGCGCTTGAGCTCGATCCACGTGTCGATCAGGTCCGGCGTGAACACGTCACCGGCCAGCAGGAACTCATGGTCGGCCTCGAGTGCATCGAGGACGGCACCCAGGGAGGCCGGGACGGTCTCCACCTCGGCGTGCTCGTCGGGGGGCAGTTCGTAGAGGTCCTTGTCGATCGGCGCTGGCGGCTCGATGCGGTTCTGGATCCCGTCGAGGCCCGCCAACAGCATGGCGGCGAAGGCCAGGTACGGGTTGGACGACGGGTCGGGGCAGCGGAACTCGATGCGCTTGGCCTTGGGGTTCGATCCCGTGATCGGGATGCGGATGCAGGCGGAGCGGTTGCGCTGCGAATAGACGAGGTTCACCGGCGCCTCGAATCCCGGGACGAGTCGGTGGTAGGAGTTGATCGAGGGGTTCGTGAAGGCGAGCAGGGCGGGGGCGTGCTTGAGCAGGCCGCCGATGTACCAGCGGGCCGTGTCGGACAGGCCGCCGTAGCCACTCTCGTCATAGAACAGCGGTTCGCCGTCGTTCCAGATCGACTGGTGGCAGTGCATGCCGGAGCCGTTGTCGCCGAAGATCGGCTTCGGCATGAACGTGGCGGTCTTGCCGGCTTCCCACGCGGTGTTCTTCACCAGGTACTTGAACTTCATGACGTTGTCCGCGGACTTCAGCATGGTGTCGAAGCGCCAGTTGATCTCGGCTTGGCCGGCGGTTCCCACCTCGTGGTGGGCGCGTTCCACGACGAGCCCGGACTCCTCCATGTGGCGCACGATGTCGTCGCGGAGGTCACCGAAGTGGTCCACTGGGGCGACGGGGAAGTAGCCGCCCTTGTACTTCACCTTGTAGCCGCGGTTGCCGCCGTTCTCCACGCGACCGGTGTTCCAGGCACCTGCCTCGGAATCGATGTGGTAGTACGACGCGTTCGCCGAGGACTCGAAACGGATGTCGTCGAAGACGTAGAACTCGGCCTCGGGGGCGAAGAAGGCGGTGTCACCAACTCCGGTGGAGGAGAGGTAGGCCTCGGCCTTGCGCGCGATGTTGCGCGGGTCGCGGGAATAGGGCTCCTTGGTCAACGGGTCGTGGACGAAGAAGTTCAGGTTCAGCGTCTTGGACTTCCGGAACGGGTCCACGAAGGCGCTGGTCGGGTCCGGGAACAGCGCCATGTCGGACTCGTGGATCTTCTGGAAGCCGGTGATCGACGAGCCGTCGAACGCGAGTCCCTCCTCGAAGACCTCGGGCCCGAAGGACGTGGCCGGGACGGTGAAGTGCTGCATGACGCCGGGCAGGTCGCAGAAGCGGCAGTCGATGGTCTCGATGCCCTCCTCCTTGACGTAGGCCAGCAGGTCCTCAGAACCGGTGAACATAGGTGGTTTCCTCCACACTCGTAATGGAACAAGGCTGACCCTAGAGGGCCGGCATTGCCCCGCAGTTGCGCATGCGTAACAGCCGGGTTACACGCTACCGGTAGTGTTTCGGCCTGTGACGAGCTCCTCGGATATCGGTCCCGGCGCGGGAGTGGGCCTGCCCGCGGATGGCAAGGGATCCCTGGCGGGCTGGTGGCCCCGGATCGCCGCCCTCGTGGGGGACTGGGCGGCCTCGATGGTGGTGGCCGTGGCCGTGTTCGGGACGGGGGTGATGACCGAGAGCGGCTGGAGATCCTTCATGGTGCTGGCCGTGTTCTTCGTCCAGGCCTCGATCCTGACGGTGATCACCGGCGGTTCGTTCGGCCAGCTCGTGGCGGGGATCGGGGTGGTGCGACTCGATGGCCGGGAGCTCGGAGTGTGGCGCCCGGTGCTGCGGACCCTGCTGAAGTGCCTCGTCGTGCCCGTCGTGGTGGTGGGCGCGGAGCGTCGGCACCTGGCTGACCTGATGCTCGGCACCGCGGTGGTCAACCGCCGCTGACGTCCACCCGGATGCGGCCGTGGGTCCGCCCCGCCAGCAGGTCCTCGGCCGTCGGGATCACGTGGTCGAGCCCCACCGCGCTGGTGAGCCCGTCCAGGACCGCACCGTCGATGTCCCGGGCCAACCGAGCCCAGGCCCGCTCCCGAGCCTCGAGGGGTGCCCAGACGGAGTCGATCCCGGCCAGCGTCACCCCGCGCAGGATGAATGGCAGGACTGTCGTCGGCAACTGGGGGGATCCCGCGAGGCCACAGGCCGCCACGACGCCGGCCGGCCGGGTGCGGGCGATGGCGTTGGCCAGCACCTCGCCCCCCACGGTGTCGACGACCCCCGCCCATGTGGCCCTCTGGAGAGGACGGCCCTCCCCGGAGAGATCCTCGCGGTCCACGACGGCGGCGGCCCCCAGCCGGCGCAGGTAGTCCTCGTAGTCCGAGCGGCGGCCGGTCAGCGCGTGTGCCTCGAACCCGGCAGCCGCCAGCAGGAGCAGCGCGATGGAGCCGACCCCACCGGTGGCGCCGGTCACGAGGATCGGGCCATCGTCGGGCGTGACGCCGTCCGCCGCGAGGCGGTCGACGGCGAGGGCCGCGGTGTAGCCGGCGGTCCCGAGCGCCGCCGCGCGCGCCGGGGTCAGGCCATCGGGCAGCGGGAGGGCGAGGGCTGCGTCGACGTGCGCCCGCGTCGCGTACCCGCCGTGCCGCGTCTCGGACAGCCCGCCGCCGGTGAGCACCAGCCAGGCGCCGGCTCCGAAGCGCGGGTCGTCGCTCTCGACGACGCGACCGACGACGTCGATCCCCGCAATCAGGGGGTGGCGCCGCACGACGCCCGGCCGCCCGGTCACGGCCAGCGCATCCTTGTAGTTGAGGTCGGAGTACGCCACCTCGACGACGGTGCCGAGGTCGTCCAGGAGTCCCTCGTCGAGGTCCGTGAGCCGTGCGTCCGCCCGACCGTCCTGTTCCGACACGATGATTGCCCTGCCCATGCTGGCCAGCCTAGCCGCGAGACCCCCACTCCCATGGCGGGGTGGTGAGGAGGCCCTGGCCCTCCACGACGGTCTCGCCGAGGTCCTTGGTCAGGCTGACGAGTTCCAGGTCGTCCCGTCCGGAGTCAGCCATGGCCCCACGGAGGTGGCTCACGAGTTGGGTGGAGTGACTCACCAGCACCACCTGGGTGTCGCGCGAGGCCTCCGTTACCAGGCGCGCCAGCGGCCCCAGGAGGCTGGGGTGCAAGCTGTTCTCGGGCTCGTTCAGTGCGACCAGCGGCGGTCGGTCGGGGGCGAGCAGCGCCGCGAGCCACATCAGGTACTTCAGGGTGCCGTCGGAGAGCTCCGCCGCCCGCAGGGGCCGCAGCATGCCCGGCTGCTGCAGCGCGACGTCGAAGAGGCCGTCGGCGACGCGCACCTGGAGGGTGGCACCGTCGAACGCGTCGCCAACGAATCCAGCGAGGTCGGCGCGCCCGTGCTCCTCGATGGTCCGGAGGGCAGGAGCGAGGTCCCGACCGTCATGGTGGAGGGCCCAGGTGCGGGTGCCCACCTGGGGCCGGCGTGCGGGGGAGTCGGGGTCCGTGCGCAGCGCGTCGTAGAACCGCCACCGGCCGAGTTCGTCGCGGAGGGTGCGCAGCTCCGGCGCGGCCGCGACCGACAGGAGGCTCTGGTGGGTGGCGAGGGTCTCGTCGACCGCAGTCCAGGGGCCGTCGTCGCGAACCTCGACGACGTGGTTGCGACGCCGTGCGATGTCTGTGGCCGGCCGCTTCACGGGGCCGAACCAGACGGACTCGCGCTTGATCTCCGGGTCGCGGGAGAACGCCGTGGCCAGACCCGGGCGGGGCAGGCCGAGGTCCGCGAGGTAGGACAGACCGTCTCCGCCGATTCCGAGCCGCAGGGAGACCGGGCCGCCACGGACCGTGCCCTGGACGGGGTGGCCGCGGCGGGCGCCTGCCAAGCTCTCCGGTCCCGCCCACAGCACGGAATCCAAGCCGCCCTCCAGTGCGAGGGAGCCGATCAGCCGGTCCCGTCCGCAGGCGGCGAGCAGCCGTAGCGCCTTGTAGAGGTTGGATTTGCCCGAGCCGTTGACACCGCGAACGACGGTGACCGCCCCGAGCCGGATCCGGACGTCCCGCAATGAGCGATAGCCGGCGACGGCGAGGGTGGTGTACATGGCAGGGAGCCTAGGCTGCGCCTCCGACGATCAGTCGGCGAGATCCAGCCACGTGTCCTCAAGCTCCTGCTGGCGTGCCTCGAGGCGCTGCAGGTCCTCGGTGAGGGAGGCGAGCCTCTCGTAGTCGGTGGCCGAGGCGGCCATGGCGGCGTGCAGGTGCTCCACCTCCTGCTCGACGCGGGCCAGCTGGGACTCGATGCGGGCCAGCTCCTTCTTGCGACGCCGATCCTCGGCCGCGTCGGACCGGGGCTTTTCGGCGCTCGGTGTCGGTGCAGCGGCGGCATGGGCGGCGCGTCGACGGGCCAGGTACTCGTCCACCCCGCCGGGCA
Source organism: uncultured Arachnia sp. (assembly GCA_947499145.1). Taxonomy (GTDB): domain Bacteria; phylum Actinomycetota; class Actinomycetes; order Propionibacteriales; family Propionibacteriaceae; genus Arachnia. Next base: position 300,342 of record CANMNB010000005.1, on the reverse strand, counting down.
GCAGCACGCACGACCCGTCGCCCAGCAGCGAGTAGCTGACGTCGGTGACGCGCTCCAGGAAGTAGCGGTCATGGCTGACCACGAGCAGGGTGCCGGGCCAGGTGTCGAGGTAGTCCTCGATCACCGTGAGCGTGTCGATGTCGAGGTCGTTGGTGGGCTCGTCGAGCACCAGCACGTTGGGTTCCTCCAGCAGGAGCCGGAGGAACTGGAGGCGCCGTCGTTCGCCGCCGGACAGGTCCTGGATGCGGGTGACGAGCTTGTCACCGGTGAACCCGAACTCCTCCAGCAGGTTCGACGCGGATGCGTCGCGGCCGGTGGCGAGCCTCGTCTCCTCCTTGAGCCGGGTGACCGACTGCAGGACGGTGTCGGTGCCGTCGAGCTCGGTCACCGCCTGGGAGAGGTAGCCCATCCGCAGTGTCTGCCCGCGCTTGATCTTCCCGGCATCGGGGGTGCGCAGACCGACGAGCAGTTCGAGGAGTGAGGTCTTGCCCGCGCCGTTGACGCCGACGACACCGATGCGGTCGCCGGGACCGATGGACCAGGTGAGGTGGTCGAGGAGGGTGCGGTCACCCGCACAGTACGTGACGTTGACGAGGTCGAAGACGTCCTTGCCCAGCCGGGTGATGGCGAACTGCTGCAGAGCGAGCTTGTCGCGTGGGGGTGGGACGTCGGATATGAGGGTCTCCGCGGCGTCGATGCGGAACTTCGGCTTCGACGTGCGGGCCGGGGCGCCCCGTCGCAGCCAGGCAAGCTCCTTGCGTGCGAGGTTGCGTCGTCGGGACTCGTTCGCGGCGGCTTGGCGCTGCCGTTCGACGCGCGCCAGGACGTACGCGGCGTACCCGCCGTCGTACGCGTCGACGACGCCGTCGTGGACCTCCCAGATCCGGGTGCAGACCGCGTCGAGGAACCAGCGGTCGTGGGAGACGACCACCAGGGCCAGCCCGGCGCGGGTGCGCTCGGCGAGGTGGTCCGCCAGGAAGGCGACGGCCTCGACGTCGAGGTGGTTGGTGGGCTCGTCGAGCACCACGAGGTCGTGGTCGTGCATGAGGACCTCGACCAGCCCGACGCGACGCCGTTCGCCCCCGGAGAGCTGCTCGATCGGGCGGTCGAGGTCGAGGCCTGGCAGGAGGTTCTCGACCAGAAGGCGACGATCGGCCCGGGCTGCCCAGACGTGGTCGGGTGCGCCGTCGACGAGCACGTCGCGCACGCTCTCTCCCGGCGTACCGACATGCCCCTGGGCGAGGCGGGCGACCGAGGCCGAGTTGGCGATGGTCACGCGACCGTCGTCCGGTTCCAGTGCTCCGGTGAGGATGCGCAGCAGGGTGGACTTGCCGTCGCCGTTGCGGCCGACGACGCCGATCACCTCACCGGCGCCGACGCCGAGCGAGACGTGGTCCAGCAGGATGCGTGTGCCGTAGCCGTGGGTGACGGTCTCCAGGTTGACGAGGTTCGCCACCGGTCAGCGGCCGCGCATGGCTTGTCTGGCGCCCTTGACGTTGAGGGGGCCCTTGGGGATGGGCAGCTTGGGACGCATGGCGTCCAGGGCGCGCAGGCGGGCCTGCACCTCGACGACCCGGGCGGGGGTGAGCTGCTTGGGCAGCTTCTTGATGTGCTTCTCGAGCTGGTCCAACGGCACCTGCCCGCCGCCCTTGCCCATCTGGATGGTCTGCACTTCGACGCCGTAGGCCACCTGCTCGTGCTTGCGCTTCTCGCTGGCGAGCTGGGCCTTGAGCGCCTTGGCGTCGCCCTCGCCGATGAGGATGAGGCCCCCGGGACCGAGGACGCGGTGGATGACGTCGATGCTGTCGCGGTTGCGGGTGGCGGTGATGGCGGGCGTGTACGTCCACTTCTTGCCGAGCATCTGGAGCGCCACCTCGGCGGAACCCGCCTGGTTCTCGTAGCGCTTGTAGGCGGCACGCTTGGCGCGCTGTACGAAGATCAGCATCGCGACCAGGATGCCGACGCTGACGCCGAGGATGCCCCACAGGATGGGGGAGTCCAGCAGGAAGCCGATCACCAGCACCACGAGGAAGGAGCCGACACCGGCCCCGAGCAGAATCCACGGCAGCGGTTTGTCGTGCTGAGCCGTCATCTTGTACGACTCGACGAGCTGCCGCGTGCGTCCCCAGTCGGCGGGGTCGGTGGAGTTCTTGCGGCGCAACTTCTCCGCGCGGATCTCCGCCTTCTGGCGTGCCGCCAGCTCCTTGGCCTTCTCGCTAGCCATCAACTTCTCCTAGGTCCCGACTCGGGCATCCATCGCGGTGCGGTACAGCCGGCCTGCCCGGTACGACGAGCGCACCAGCGGTCCGGACAACACGCCAGAGTATCCGATCTCGCGCGCCTCCTCCGCGAGCTCGTCGAACTCCTCGGGCGTGACCCAGCGGTCGATCGGGTGCAGCGTGGCGTTGGGGCGCAGGTACTGGGTGATCGTGATGAGCTCGGCCCCGGCGTCGTGCAGGTCGCGCAGCGCCTCCGAGATCTCCTCCCGGGTCTCGCCCATGCCGAGGATGAGGTTCGACTTCGTGACCAGGCCCTCGTCGCGGGACCAGCGGAGCACCTCCAGCGACCGGTCGTAGCGGAATCCCGGCCGGATGCGCTTGAAGATGCGGGGGACGGTCTCGACATTGTGGGCGAAGACCTCCGGTGTGGCGTCGAAGAGTTGCTGGAGCAATTCGCGGCGTCCGCTGAAGTCCGGGGCCAGCATCTCCACGCCGACCCCGGGGTTGACCGCGTGGATCTGGCGGATCGTCTCGGCGTAGAGCCAGGCGCCCTCGTCCGGGAGGTCGTCGCGGCAGACCCCCGTGACCGTGGCGTAGCGCAGCCCCATCTTCTTCACCGACGACGCCACGCGCAGTGGCTCCGAGGGGTCGTAGCCCTCGGGCTTGGCGGAGGTGATCTGGCAGAAGTCGCAGCGCCGGGTGCACTGGTCACCGCCGATGAGGAAGGTGGACTCCCGGTCTTCCCAGCACTCGTAGATGTTGGGGCAGCCGGCCTCCTGGCAGACGGTGTGGAGGTCACCGTCGCCGACGATGGCGGAGATGTCCTGGAAGTTGGGGCCCATCTTTGCCGTGGTGCGGATCCATGCGGGCTTGCGCTCGATGGGCGTCTGGGCGTTCTTGGCCTCGACACGCAGCAGTCGGCGGCCCTCCGGCTTCACAGTCACAGCTTCCACCCTACCGGGTGGCCACGGCGCGAGCCTTGTCGCGGCGGAGTCGTGGGCGCCTGCTCACGAGCCCCTCCGGGGTCGCGGTGCCGCAGGGGCGACGTCGCTCCTGCACCGCGTCGCGGTGGAAAATCGATCAGTGGTCGATCTTCCCCTGTTCTGGGTCGGAGCCGGCAGAAAGCAGGGGTCAGTGTTCACTTCTCGGGAGCGGACGGGGGAAAATCGACCACTGATCGAGTTTCGTCAGGGGGCCGGGAGTCAGGCGTCCAGCTCACGGGCGAGGTGGGGCTGGAGGTCGTGGGCGACGGAGGCGACGTCCCAGTCCCGGCCGGGAATCTCCTCGGCCAGCGACGTCACTCCCGCGTCCGCGATGCCACACGGGACGATGTTGGCGAACCAGGCCGTGCTCGGCAGGACGTTGAGCGCGAAGCCGTGCATCGCTGTCCGCCGGGCCACGCGCACGCCGATGGCGCACACCTTGCGCTCAGGACGCTCGCCGTCGGCGGCGAACCAGACCCCGGTGCGGCCCTCCACTCGGCGGGGGTGCAGACCGTACTCCTCGAGCAGCGCGATGACGGCGCGCTCGATCGAGCGGACGTGGTCGACGACGCCCGCGCCGTCGGGAAGCCGGACGATCGGGTAGCCGACGAGTTGGCCGGGCCCGTGGTAGGTGATCTTCCCGCCACGGTCGACGTCGACGACGGGGGTCCCGTTGAAGGGGCGCTCGTGCGGCTCGGTGCGGCGGCCGGCCGTGTAGACGGGCGGGTGCTCGACGAACACGACGTGTCCGGGGCGGGTGGCGTCAGCGACTTCCTGGTGCACTCGACGTTGATAGTCCCAGGTCTCCACGTACTCGCTGAGGCTGCGCGGCTCGGACAGTCCCCGGTACTCGAAGGTGATCGCCACGTCCCGATCCTCCCACATCGCCACAACTGCGGCGGGGTGGGATGATCGCGCTGTGCGAGGAACGATCTCCGGTGTGGCGGCCTACGTCCTGTGGGCGCTGTTCCCGCTCTACTTCAAGCTCGTCGAGCGCAGTGGTGCGCTGGAGGTGGTGGCCTATCGGGTGGTGTGCTCCCTGCTTCTCGCCCTGCTGCTCCTGTGGGGCCTCGGGCGGTGGCGCAGTGCCCGGTCCGTCATCCGTGACCGCCGGAGCCGACGGCTGCTGGCGCTCGCCGGATTCCTGGTCGCTGCGAACTGGAGCATCTACGTCGTCGGCGTCGTGACCGACAAGACCCTCGACGCCGCCCTCGGGTACTTCATCAACCCCTTGGTGGCGGCTGCCTTGGGGGTCCTGGTCCTGCGGGAGTCCCTCAGCCGGGTGCAATGGCTCGCGTTCGGGATCGGGGCCGTTGCCGTCGTCGTGCTGGTCCTGGGATACGGCGAGGTCCCGTGGATCGCGCTCGGCGTCGCCACGACCTTCGGGATCTACGGCCTCCTGAAGAAGCAGCTCGGCGCCACCGTCGCCCCGCTGCCGGGCCTGGCGGTCGAGACCGCTGCCGTGGCGCCGGTGGCGCTCGCCTACCTCGCGTGGCTGCAGTTGTCCGGCCTGTCGACGGTGAGCCCGGTCGAGCCGTACGGCTGGCTCGTGTACCTCTCCGGGCCCGTGACGCTCGTGCCGCTGCTGCTGTTCGCCGCCGGCGCGAAGGAGATGCGTCTGGTGACGCTGGGGATGATCCAGTACATCGCGCCCATCGGGCAGTTCCTGCTGGGTTGGCTGGTGTTCGATGAACCCATGCCGCCGGAGCGCTGGCTCGGGTTCCTCCTGGTCTGGCTGGCCGTCGCGATCTTCGCGGCGAGCGCCATCGGCCAGTACGGCTCCCGGCGTCGAGCCGCGATGGCCGCCCACTGACACGCATCGAGGGCCGGCCCGCGGTGTGCGGGTCCGGCCCTCGATGGTCAGGCAGGGATCAGAGACCGAACTCGGCCCCGAAGTCGCCCTCCTCCAGCCGCGCCTTGACCGTGCTGAGGAATCGGGCTGCAACCGCGCCGTCGATGAGGCGGTGGTCGTAGCTGAGCGACAGGTACATCATGTCCCGCACCGCGATGCTGTCCGCGCCGAACTCATCGGTGACGACGACTGGTCGCTTCACGAGCGCCCCGGTGCCGAGGATGGCTACTTGCGGGATGTTGATGATGGGCGTGTCGAAGAGCGTGCCCGCCGACCCGTAGTTGGTGATCGTGAAGGATCCGCCCGAGAGCTCGTCCGGTCCGACCTTGCCGTCGCGGGTCCGCTTGGCGAGGTCCCCGATCTTCCGGGCCAGGCCCGTGACGTTGAGGTCACCGGCGTCCTTGACCACGGGCACCATGAGGCCGCGCTCGGTGTCCACCGCGATGCCGATGTGCTCACCATCGCTGTAGGTGACGGTGCCGGCCTGGGTGTCGATCGTCGCGCCGAGCAGCGGGAAGGCCTTGAGGGCCTCCACCGTAGCGGCGGTGATGAACGGCAGGTAGGACAGTGAGGCGCCCTCGCGCTTCTTGAAATCGTCCTTGGCCGCGGCCCTGATGCGGCTGATGGCGGTGAGGTCGACCTCGACCGTGGCAGTGAGCTGCGCCGCGACCTCCAGCGACTCGACCATGCGCGCCGCGATGGTCTTGCGCATCCGGCTGAGCTTCTCCGTGGTGCCACGGAGCTGCTGGGCGTTGTCGACCGGGGCGGCAGGCTTCTTCTCCGCAGCGCCCGACGCGGCTGCTGCCGGCTTGTCCTGCGGAGCCTCCGTAGGTGTGGCGGCGGCCTTCTTGGCCTCCTCCGCCGCAGCGAGCACGTCCTGCTTCCGGATGCGGCCGCCCACGCCGGTGCCGGTGACGGACGCGAGGTCGACACCGTGCTCCTTGGCGAGCTTGCGCACCAGCGGGGTCACGTAGGTGGCGTCGGAGTCGTTCTCCATGGCGCGCCGTGCGACGGCGGCCTGGACCTTCTCGGAGTGCTGCGGCTTCTCCTGCTTGGGCTTCTCGGGAGCGGGGGCCTTGTCCTCGTCCTTCTCGGGCTCGGCCTCCTCGGCCTTCGCTTCGTCCACCTCGCTGGAGGGAGCGGGAGCCTGGTCCGTGGCCTCCGTCTTCTTCTGCTTCGGCTCGGGTGTGGACTCCTCGGCGACCTCGTCCTTGACCGGCTGGCCCTCGGCGACGTCCTGCGCGGAGGCGTCCCCGATCACGGCGAGCACGGCGCCGACCTCGGCGACCTCGTCCTCCTTCACCATGATCTCCAGCAGGGTGCCGGCCGTGGGGGAGGGGATCTCGGTGTCCACCTTGTCCGTGGACACCTCGAGAAGCGGCTCGTCGGCCTCGACGATGTCGCCGACGTCCTTGAGCCAGCGACTCACGGTGCCCTCGGTGACGGACTCGCCCAGTGCGGGCAGCGTGACCTCGGTCGTGTCGGCGGAGCTCACCGCGGGTCCCTCGTCGACCTCCGGCTGGTCCTCGGGGATGTCCTCCTCGTCCGCCACGTCCGGGGTCTCGTCCTCGGTCTCAGCGGGCTCCTCGGTCTCGGCGGGCTCGTCGGCCTCCTCGGTGGCAGCCTCCTCGGCCGGTTCGTCCGCGGGGGTGTCGCCCGGGGCCTCGTCAGCATCGCCCACGATCGCGAGCACCTCGCCCACCTGTGCGACGTCGTCCTCCTCGAACCGGATCTCGAGCAGGACGCCCGCTACCGGCGAGGGGATCTCAGTGTCCACCTTGTCCGTTGAGACCTCGAGCAATGGTTCGTCAACCTCGACGGTGTCGCCCACAGCCTTGAGCCATCGACTGATCGTGCCTTCGGTGACGGACTCGCCCAGGGCCGGGAGTGTGACTTCGGTTGACATGTCAATGGGCTCCTTCGCTGACCATCCAGTATTCGCTTCCCAAGACTAGCCCTGTTGGGGTGTGGATGTGGCACCCGTGAGGGCCGGAGCGGCTCAGACCGACAGCTGCCTCGCCAGTTCCACCAGGGTCCGCACCGCGACACCGGTGCCGCCCTTCGGCGTGTACCCGTAGGCCTGGTCCTCATTGTTGGCGGGGCCGGCGATGTCGAGATGGGCCCACGCGACGCCGTCGGGCACGAACCGCTGCAGGAAAGCGGCCGCGGCCAGGGCGCCGCCGTAGCGGTTCTTCCCGCCGGAGCGCATGTCGGCGATGTCGGACTTCAGCTGCTGTCGGATGTCCTCGGTCACCGGGAGCTGCCAGAACGCCTCGCCGGCGGACTCCGCGGCGTCGAGCACCTGGTCCGCCGTGGCGTCGTCGCTGGCCATCAGTCCGCCGGTGCGCATGCCCAACGCCACCATGCAGGCGCCGGTGAGCGTGGCGACGTCGACGATGAGCGCCGGCTTGTCCTGTCCCGCGCGCGCGATGGCATCGGCCATGACAAGCCGGCCCTCGGCGTCGGTGTTGTAGTTCTCCACGGTCTGGCCGTCGAACATCGTGAGCACGTCACCCGAGCGGTAGGCGCTGCCCGACGGCATGTTCTCCGCCATCGCCGCGTAGGCGGTGACGCGAACCTTCAGGCCCAGCTGCGCGATCGCCCGAACGGCGCTGATGACGGCCGCCGCTCCGGACATGTCGTACTTCATCCCGGCCATCTGGCCGGCGGGCTTGATGTCGAGGCCTCCGGTGTCGAACGTGATGCCCTTGCCGACGAGGGCCAGGTGGGTGGACGCACCCCGAGGGGCGTACTCCAGCCGGACCAGTCGCGGCGGGGCGTCGGAGCCACCGCCGACGGCGAGGATGCCGCCGTAGCCCCCCTTCTCCAGGGCCTTCTCGTCGAGCACCTCGACGGTGATCCGTTCGCTGCGCACCGCGGTGCGTGCCTGCTCGGCGAACACGGGCGGCTGCAGCAGGTTGCCCGGGAGGTTCACCCAGTCGCGGGCGAGGCAGACGGCCTCGCCGACGGCGCGTGCGGCCTCAAGGGCCGACTTCAGGTCGGCCCGGCCACCACCGACCACCTCGATGGCGGCCACCGTGGGCTCGGCGGTGGTGCGGGAGTGCTTCTGGGGGACGTAGCAGCCGAGGAGCGCGCCCTCGCCGGCCGCACGGACCAACTCGGGATCGGCGAGCTCCATCGAGACTCCCACGGTCAGGCCGGACACGTTCGGGAGCGCGGAGACCTTCCGCAGTGCCGCCCCGACGGCGCGCCGGACGCGCTCGGGTGTCACGTCCGCGTCTCCCAGCCCGACGACGACCACCCGCAGGTCGGCGGCCGGCAGCACGACGACGCACTCCAGTTCGCTCGTCGCTCCCATCCCCAGCGCCGTCGCCAGCACGCCGGATGCGGCGTCGCGTCGACCGCGGTCCAGTTCGGGTGAGGCTCCCACCAGCGCCGGGCTGCCGCCGGCCTCGGTGAGGCCGAGTACCAGGATGTCGGTGGCCTTGCCGATGGTCTTCACGAGGGTCAGGTTCGGAATGGATCGTGTCACGAGCCTCACCCTACCGGGGGGCCGTTCGTGCTTGGGTCGCTGCGCGTCAGGCGCTACGGTGACGCGGTGACCAGACGCGCGTTCCAGTGGGCCTTCATCGTCGGGGGCCTGCTCGTGGCGCTCTGGGGTGTGCTGTCCTGGGTCGCTCCGACGGCGACATGCCGCGGTGAGGTAATGGTGCCGGGCGACGTGTGCCACTACTCGAGTTACACCGACGAGGAGACGTCGCGCACTGAGAGCTATGAGCAGCGGGTGGCCACCGCACGTGGATCTGCACCGGTGGTCGTGGTCCTCGGTCTCGCCGCCGCCGGGTTCGGTGCCGCCGTGGCGCGGGGGGTGTGGGGTCCTACGCCTCCAGGGACATCGGACCGTAGACCAGACGGTCCTCCTCGTAGAGGCTGACCTCCGCCACCCCGTTCCGCTGCAAGTCGGAGAAGTAGAGGCCAAGCCATTCCTCGGCCTGCGACTGGTCGTCGAAGCGCGGGGCCAGCCCGGCCTTCTCGAGGGCCGCATCGTCGTAGGACCCGCTCACGGGCCTCCAGACGTAGCTCATACCGACGCTCCGCGCTCGATCCTCGGAGCCGGCCGGCGGAACCGCCGGATCATGAGGGACCGGTTGAACATGTACATCAGCAGGCCCCGGGTGTTGGCGTTCGGAAGCCGTGTGGCCAACACCTTCTTGAAGCCGCGCCACATGATGATCGTGTTGATGAGGGCCATCGCCAGCAGCACCCAGAGCCCGAGCGCGATCGACGAGCTGAGCAGCGGGTCGGTCACCGTGAACATCACTCCGGCCATCACCAGGATCATCGCGGGCAGCATGAACTCGTTGATGGTCCAGCGGGTGTCGACGTAGTCGCGGGCCAGCGTGCGTTCCGGCATGGCCTCCACGCGGTCCCAAGTGTCCATGCGTGCCTTTGCCCGGGCGTCCCGGTCGGCGCGACGCTGTTGCTTCGGACTCAGTGACGGGTGGAGTCGCTCCATGCGTTCCGCCTCGGCCTGACGGCGCGTTCGCGTCGGGGTCTCCTTCTTCTGGGGGGTCCGCTGGACGACGGTGCGCTCAGCCGGCCGAGCGGGTGAGGACGCCGCGGTCGCGGGGGGCTCGGCCTCCGGCTGCGGGGCCCGAGGGGTGAGAGATCCGATGCGCTTGCTCTCCCCGGTCCCGGTTTCCCGGGGGGAGTCGTCACGCTGGTAGGGGCGGAACAGTCCCACGTGTGGTCCTTCGTCGGTCGTCGGCAGTGTGCAGTGGGAGTCTAGCTGGCCTCCTCCATGAGAAGAGAGGGCGGCTCCGCCCACAGGTGGCGGAACCGGATGGTCGGTGGTGCATTTTCGGGGGCGGACGGGGGAGAATCGACCACTGATCGATTTTCGTTGGGCGGGCGACGGGGGATGCCGGGCCATCAGGGTCATCCCGGGGAAGAACAGGGGTCCGCCTGGGCGTCGGAACGGGTACGGTGGGATGGCACGCATCCATGTAGTGGGGAAGGACTATTCGTGGCAGGCATCTTTGAGCGCATCGCCCTGATGTTCAAGACCAAGGCGACCAAGACGCTCGACAAGTACGAAGATCCACGGGAGACCCTGGACTACTCATACCAGCGCCAGCTGGACCTGCTCCAGAAGGTGCGTCGGGGGGTGGCCGATGTCGCCACCAGCCGGAAGCGCGTTGAACTGCAGGCCCAGAAGATGAACGGCGAGATCGACCGGCTCCAGAGCGCCGCACAGCGTGCGCTCGAGAGCAACCGCGAGGACCTGGCGCGCGAGGCGCTCACCCGCAAGGCGGGACTCCAGACCCAGCTGGCCGATCTCCAGACGCAGCACGCGGCCCTGCAGGCCGAGGAGGAGAAGCTGGTGCGAGCCAGTTCCCGGCTCCAGGCCAAGGTGGATGCCTTCCGAACCCGCAAGGAGACGATCAAGGCCACCTACTCCGCCGCCGAGGCTCAGACCCGCATCAACGAGGCATTCTCCGGGATCTCCGAGGAGATGGGCGACGTCGGCCTCGCCATCCAGCGGGCGGAGGACAAGACGCTCCAGCTCCAGGCCCGGGCCTCCGCCGTCGACGAGCTGCTCGCCTCCGGTGCACTGGAGGACCCGACGGGCACCGTCAAGGACGACATCACCCGCGAGCTGGATGCACTGGCGTCCGACTCGTCCGTTGAGAACGAGCTCGCGGCCATGAAGGCGCAGCTGACGGGCGGCCCAGCCGCCCGCGCCCAGATCGACGCCCCCGAGGAGGCCGCCAAGCCCACACAACCCGCGCAGCCCTCCGCCGAGGTGAGCGACGAGGAGCGGATGTCATGATCGTGCGCATCATGGGCCAGGGGCAGTGGGTGATGGAGCCCGAGCACCTGTTGGCGCTGAACGAGGTGGACGAGGCCGTCGAGCGAGCGGTCGAGAAGGGTGACGACGAGGCCCTGCGGACAGCCATCGCGCAGTTGGTGGCGGGCGTGCACGCCTACGGCACCGAGGTGCCCGACGACGTCATCGCCGAGTCGGACCTCGTCCTTCCCGACGTCGACTCCACCGTCGAGGAGGTGCGGGCGCTGCTCGACTCCACGGCGGAGTTCTACGGGCTCATTCCCGACGCCGAGCACTTCGAGAGCGAGTCCGACCCGGTCGCGCCCGGCATCGACACCCCCGTCACGCCGACGGAGTCGTGAGGGTCCTCGTCGCCTCGGACCGCCTCGCGGGGCTGGGTGCCCGTGCGGCCTCCGACCTGATCGGCGCGGAGTTCGCGGCCGAGGGTGCCCAGGTGGCGGTGGTTCCGCTGTCGGCCGGTGGTCCCGACTTCCATGACGCCGCCGTGACGTTTGCGCCCGAGGCTGGTGTGCTGGCCCCCAAGGACCTCTCCGAGTTGGTCGAGGTGCTCCACACCGTCCCGGGCGCCGTGGTCCTGGACCTCACGGACACCGCCGTGCCCTCCGTGGGTGAACTGGCCGCCGTCGACACCGCCCGCCTGCGCGCTGAGCGTGACGGCTCGCTCGTGGCAGTGGTGCCGCCGGATGAGACGCAACTCCCGTTGGTCGGTCTCTCCGGCTGGGTGGCCGAGGACGGGCGTCGGCTGGAACGGGACCTGGGTGAGACCCTCGCGCTCGCCACCGCCGCGGAACGCTGGGCGGCAGCGCAGGAACTCAACGCCACGGTGCCCGGTGCCGGCGCCCGGGGTGGGCTCGGGGCGCTGGTCCAGGCAGCCGGTGGTCGGATCTCGTCCGGCGTTGATGAATGCGCCCGGGGATTCGACGTCCTGCGGGTGATGTCCCGGGCCGACGTCGTCGTGACAGGGACCGAGGTGCTGGACTTCCACCGCGTGGGCGGCGACGTCGTCAAACGCGTGGCCTCGCTTGCGGGCGAGGCGCTTCGGCCCGCGCTGGCCGTCGTGGGGCGAAACTACGTGTCCGCCAGGGAACTGCGGCAGGTGGGCCTGGAGGCGGCCTACCCCGTCCTCGACGGCTTTGGTGACGAGGCGGCCACCGCAACGGGCGTCGCCGCCGTGGCCCGACGGGTGGCCCGGACCTGGCGCTGGTGAGGCCGGGGACTGGAGTTCGGCCACGCACCACGTAGAATGGGACACCGACAGCACCACAGGCTCCACCATGATTGGATCGTCACCGTGACAGATACCCAGGCCGTGACCTCCGGCGTCGCCCTCACCGACGTCGCCGCGCAGAAGGTCCGCTCCCTCCTCGAGGCCGAGGGGCGCGATGATCTCAGCCTCCGGATCGCCGTGCAGCCCGGCGGCTGCTCGGGGCTCCGCTACCAGCTCTACTTCGACGACCGCGAGCTCGACGGGGACGTCGCCGCCGACTACGACGGCGTCAAGGTGGTCACCGACAAGATGAGTGCCCCGTACCTCAGCGGCGCGTCCATCCATTTCGTGGACACCATCCAGCAGCAGGGGTTCACCATCGACAACCCCAACGCCCAGGGCTCCTGCGCCTGCGGCGACTCGTTCCACTGACGCGAAGGGCCCTAAGCCACCCCGAGCGCTGCGGCAGGTCACCCCTGTGATATGGGGTGGCCTGCCGCACCTCGTTTTGGGCTAAGGTTGCCCCAGCGAGAATCCATTCGAGGGTGCAGGACCGGCCCTCGGTGCGTCCTAGGAAAGGCGACCTGTGGCAGGCAACCTCACACGTGACGAGAAGCGTCCGCGACGGCTGGTACGGGGGGCAACCGCGCTCACCGGTGTTGTGGGCCTCGTCCTCCTGACGGGATGCTCCGGGCAGGGCGCCCGCTTCGGTCTCCCGGAGGCCGCCTCGGCCGAGGCTCCCAACGTGGGGAACCTCTGGATCGGTGCGTGGATCGCCTCGCTCGTGATCGGCATCATGGTGTGGGGCCTGATCGGCTGGTCGGTCGTGCGCTACCGCTCCAAGGGGCGCGACCATGCTCCGCGCCAGACCAAGTACCACCTGCCGTTGGAACTCCTCTACACGCTGGTGCCCTTCCTGATCGTCGGTGTGCTGTTCTTCTACACCGTGAAGGCGCAGGACGCGATGACGGACCAGTCCCGCGAGCCGGAAGTGGTCATCGACGTCATCGGACAGAAGTGGTCCTGGACGTTCAACTACAACGAGGCCGACAATCCTGCGATCGGTACCGACGCGCACGAGATCGGCACCCTCGAGAAGATTCCCGACCTCTACCTCCCGGTGGACAAGACCGTGCGGATCAACCTGCAGTCCGCCGACGTCATCCATTCCTTCTGGGTCCCGTCGTTCTACTTCAAGCTCGACGTCATCCCGGGCCACGAGAACAGCTTCGACGTCACGCCGAACAAGCTCGGCACCTACGACGGCAAGTGCGCCGAGCTCTGCGGCACCTACCATTCCCTCATGCTGTTCAAGGTCCACGTGGTGACCGAGGACGAGTACAACGCCAAGGTCCAGGAACTCGCCGACAGCGGTTTCGCAGGCAAGAAGGACATGCCGCGCAGCGTCCAGGACACCCTTCCCACGTTCGAAGCCGAGGAGGACCAGCAGTGACCACCCACACGGCACGAGTCGCGACCGCCGAGGTCCGGCCAGCGCAGCGGGCGGCCGAGAGCACGCTCGGCTCAAGGGTCATGAAGTACCTGACCACCACCGACCACAAGGTGCTGGGCAACATGTACTTCGTCACGGCGATGGCGTTCTTCTTCTTCGGCGGCATCCTGGCCCTCTTCATCCGGGCCGAGTTGGCGAACCCCGGGATGCAATACCTGAACTACGAGACGTTCAACCAGTTCTTCACCATGCACGGCACGATCATGCTTCTGATGTTTGCGACGCCGATGTTCGCAGGCTTTGCCAACGCACTGGTGCCGCTGCAGATCGGTGCTCCTGACGTCGCCTTCCCGCGTCTCAACGCCTTCTCCTACTGGGTCTACCTGTTCGGCTCCCTCATGGCAAGCGCCGGGTTCCTCAGCCCCGACGGCGCCGCGAGCTTTGGCTGGTTCGCCTACGCGCCCCTGTCCACCTCCATCCACTCGCCCGGCTTCGGTGGGGACCTGTGGCTGATGGGGCTCTACATGCTGGGCCTGTCCACCATCCTGGGCTCGGTGAACTTCATCACCACGATCATGACGATGCGCGCCCCGGGCCTGACCATGTTCCGGATGCCGATCTTCACTTGGAACATCCTGGTGACGTCCATCATGGTGCTCATCAGCTTCCCGGTGCTCGCCGCCGGCCTGCTGGTGCTCGCCTCCGACCGGGTGCTCGGCAGCCACATCTTCGACGCCGCCCACGGCGGTCCCATCCTGTGGCAGCACCTGTTCTGGTTCTTCGGGCACCCCGAGGTCTACGTCATCGCGCTGCCGTTCTTCGGCATCATCACCGAGGTCCTGAGCACCTTCAGCCGCAAGCCCGTCTTCGGTTACTACGGCCTGGTGTTCGCGACGTTGTCCATCGGTGCACTGTCGGTGTCCGTGTGGGCCCACCACATGTTCGTCACGGGTGCGGTCAACCTGCCGTTCTTCTCGTTCATGACCTTCCTGATCGCCATCCCGACCGGCGTGAAGTTCTTCAACTGGATCGGAACGATGTGGCGGGGATCGCTGATGCTCACCACAGCCATGTGGTACGCCATCGGGTTCCTCACCACGTTCCTGTTCGGCGGCCTCACCGGCATCATCCTCGCCAGCCCGCCGTTGAACTTCCCGACGTCAGACACCTACTTCGTCGTCGCGCACTTCCACTACGTGCTGTTCGGCACCGTGGTGTTCGCAATGTTCGCCGGCTTCTACTACTGGTGGCCCAAGTTCACCGGGCGCATGCTCAACGAAACGTGGGGCAAGGTGCACTTCTGGCTGCTGTTCATCGGCTTCCACACCACGTTCCTGGTCCAGCACTGGCTGGGTGTCGAGGGCATGCAGCGACGGATCGCCGACTACGGCGCCTGGGAGGGCTTCACCTTCCTCAACCAGGTGTCGACGTTCGGAGCCTTCCTGCTGGGCGTCTCGATGCTGCCGTTCCTGTGGAACATCTGGATCACCCGAAAGTCGCCCAAGGTCGAGGTCAACGACCCGTGGGGCTGGGGCCGCTCACTCGAGTGGGCCACCTCCTGCCCGCCGCCTCGGCACAACTTCGACTCGCTGCCGCGCATCCGCTCGATGCACCCCACGTTCGACATGGCACACCCCGAGCTGGCCGAGGAGGACGAGGCGGAGTTCGCCGAGTTGCTCGACGAGGAGGAGCCCGTGCTGCTCAAGGAAGGACACACCAAGTGAAGCCCGAGAAGTACACCTTCTGGTTCATCGCCGGCTTCTTCTGGGTCGTCGCTCCCGTCTACTGGTTCATGTCCCGCGAGATCGCGGGCACCTTCGTCCTCGGCTTCGCCGGACTCCTGGGTGCCATGATCGCGGGTTACCTCACCTTGACGGCCCGCACGTTCGACGCCCGTCCGGAGGACCGTCGTGAGGCCGAGGTCGTCGAGGGCGCTGGGGAATACGGCTTCTTCGCACCACAGAGCATCTGGCCGTTCTTCGCGGCGCTCACCGTGACGCTGATATTCCTGGGTCCGGCCCTCCACCAGCCGTGGATCACGCTCATGGGCATGGGGGTTGGGATCTGGTCGGCGTCCGGGTGGATCCTGCAGTTCTACCGAGGCGACTACAAGCACTGAGCCCGCGCTCGCGGGCGAGCAGCGGCGGAGCTGCTTCCCCGTTCGCCGAGTAGCCGCCGGAGGTGGCGTGTCGAGGCCTTGGGCATCTCGACACGGCCGCTGCGGGGCCTACTCGATGACCGGAGCAGTCTCGTTCGCCGAGTAGCCGCCGGAGGCGGCGTGTCGACCTTGGGCATCTCGACACGCCCGCTGCGCGGCCTACTCGATGATCGGGAAGGCCAGCCCCCGTCACCAACTCCGGTGAACGGGGCGTCCCTCCTCGTAACCGGAGGACGACTGGATCCCGACCACGGCGCGATCGTGGAACTCCTCGAGGGTCCGGGCGCCCGCGTAGGTACACGACGAGCGGACGCCGGAGGTGATCCAATCGAGCAGGTCCTCGACGCCGGGCCGCTCAGGATCCAGGTACATGCGCGAGGAGGAGATGCCCTCCTCGAAGAGGGCGGCGCGGGCCCGTTCGAAGGCGGACTGCTCCCGCGTTCGCTGCCGCACCGCGCGGGCTGACGCCATCCCGAAGGACTCCTTGTAGACGCGGCCCTCGTGGTCGACGAGGTGGTCGCCGGTGGACTCGTGGGTGCCGGCGAACCAGGAGCCGATCATCACCGACCCGGCGCCCGCGGCCAGCGCGAGCGCGACGTCGCGGGGGTACTTCACGCCACCGTCGGCCCACACCGCCTTCCCCGCCTCACGGGCTGCCTCGGCGCACTCGAGCACGGCGGAGAACTGCGGCCTCCCGACTCCGGTCTGCATGCGGGTGGTGCACATGGCACCTGGTCCGACGCCGACCTTGAGGATGTCCGCGCCGGCGGCCACGAGGTCGTGCACGCCCTCGGCGGTGACGACATTGCCCGCGACGATGAGGACGTGTCGCCCCGTCTCGGCAAGGAACTGGTCGCGCGTCTCCCGTGCCACCTCGAGCGACTGGATCATCTTGTCCTGGTGCCCGTGGGCGGTGTCCATGACGAGCACGTCCGCCTCGCTCTCCAAGGCAGCGCGCACCTTTGACGCGACGTCGCCGTTGATGCCGACGGCCACACCGGTCCGGAGTCGCCCACGCTGATCTAGGGCAGGGGAGTAGATCCTGCTGCGCAGCGCTCCCTTGCTGGTCATGATGCCCACCAAGGCCCCATCACCGTCGATGGCCACGGCCACTTTCTGATGGCGCTCGGAGAGCGTGGCGAAGACGTCCTCCGCCCCGGTGTCGGCGTCGACCAGGGTGACGTCGGTGGTCATGACGTCCTTGGCCTGGGCGAAGCGGTCGGCGCCGTCCGCGTCGCCCGGGCTGACCAACCCCACGACCTTCCGGTCGTGAAGGACGACGGCGACTCCGTGGGCACGCTTGGCGATGAGCGACAGCGTCTCCCCGACCGTCGTGTCCGGCGCCACTGACACGGCCGTGTCGAACAGCGGGTGCGCGGCCTTGACCTTGGCGATGGAGCGCGCCACGACGTCGGACGGGATGTCCTGGGGGAAGATTGCCAATCCGCCCCGGCGGGCCATGGTCTCGGCCATGCGGCGCCCCGAGACGGCAGTCATGTTGGCGGCCACGAGCGGAAGCGGTGTGGCCAGCCCGTCAGTCGATGTGAGGTCGACGTCGAGTCGAGACGTGACGTCGGACCGGCTCGGGGCCATGAACACGTCGCTGTAGGTCAGGTCGTAACGCGGGGCGGGGTTCAGGAATCGCACGCCTCCCAGTGTCCCACGGACCGGTGGATTTCCTGAACGACGAACGGGGCCCGGCCGCCTGATGGCGACGGGGCCCCGTTCGGGTGGTCCTCAGTGGAGCTGGCGGGTGTCCTGCCCGGGCTCCACGGCCGGCTCGTCGTGGTGATGGGCCGCCGCGATCTGTTCGGCCGTGGGCTTGGGGACGTCGTGCCCCAGGTACCAGCGCGACAGCCGTGCGCGCCAGGGCGAGACGCTCTGCTTGATGGGCATGCCGTTGGCGTCGGTATCGCGCCCGAGCTCCAGCGGGGTGTACTGGTGGTGCTGGGTCAACGTGAACTGCTCGTCGGCGCTCAGGGGCACGTGCGGCTCCGAATACGAGCCCTCCGGGCTGCGGAAGATCACGCCGGTCTCGGAGCCATGCAGGGCACGCTCGCGGTCCCGGCGCTGCAGTCCGAGGCAGACGCGGCGCGTGACGATGAACGCGATCACGGGCAGCACGAAGACGGCGACGCGCAGGAAGTAGGTGATCGCGTTGAGGTTGAGGTGGAACCGCGTCGCAGCGATGTCGTTGGCTCCGCCGATCATGAACAGCGAGAACCACACGATGCCGGCGACGCCGAAGGCAGTCCGGGTGGGCGCATTGCGGGGCCGGTCGAGGACGTGGTGCTCTCGCTTGTCACCCGTCAACCACGCCTCGATGAAGGGCCACAGCCCGAGAGCGGTGAACAGGAGCGCCATCATGCCGACACCGGGGACGAAGACGCTCCAGGTCCACGTGGTACCGGCGATGTGGCTCTCCCAGGCCGGGATGATGCGGATGGCGCCCTCGACCCAGCCCATGTACCAGTCCGGCTGGGAACCGGCGGTCACCTTGGCGGGGTCGTAGGGGCCGTAGAGCCACACCGGGTTGATCTGGAAGAGGCCACCCATGAGGACCAGGAAGCCGAAGACGATGAAGAAGAAGCCGCCGGCCTTGGCCATGTAGACAGGGAACAGCGGGTACCCGACGACGTTGTTGTCGGTGCGTCCCGGTCCGGGGTACTGGGTGTGCTTGTGGTAGACCACCAGCGCCAGGTGGGCGGAGATCAGGCCCAGCAGCAGTCCGGGGACGAGCAGGATGTGGACCATGTAGAGACGGGCGATGACGATGTCACCGGGGAACTCGCCCCCGAAGACGAAGAACTCCGCCCAGGTGCCGATGATGGGGATGGACCGGATGAGGCCGTCGACGAAGCGCAGGCCCGTGCCGGAGAGCAGGTCGTCGGGAAGCGAGTAGCCCGCAAAACCCGCGATCAGCGACATCGACATGAGGCCGACGCCGATCAGCCAGTTCACCTCACGGGGCTTCCGGAATGCCCCGGTGAAGAAGACGCGGAGCATGTGCACGAACGCCGCTCCCACGAACAGCAGGGCAGCCCAGTGGTGGATCTGGCGGACCAGCAGGCCTCCGCGCACGTCGAAGGAGATGTCGAGCGTGGACGCGAACGCCTCCGAGACGGGAACGCCCTTGAGGAGCTGGTAGGAGCCCTGGTACTCGATCTCCGCCATGGACGGCTTGAACCAGATGGTCAAAAAGACGCCGGTCAGCAGCAGGATGATGAACGAGTAGAGGGCGATCTCGCCGAGGAGGAAGCTCCAGTGGTCGGGGAACACCTTGCGCAGGCCGGCGCGGCCAACCTTGCCCAGTCCGAGTCGCTCATCCACCCACCGAAGCGGACCCCCGGTGCCCGGCGCCTTCTCCGTCGGTGCCCGGACCGGCTCGACGGCGGGGGAGCCGTCGACGACAGTGGTCGGCTTGGCCATCAGGCGTCACCCTTCTCGTAGTCGTTCCGCGAATCGCGCTCGAAATAGCTGGGACCCACGGGGACGGTGAAGTCGCTCCGGGCGACGAGGTATCCGTCGGCGTCCACCCTGATCGGGAGCTGCGGCAGGGAGCGCGCTGCGGGACCGAAGACGACGACACCGGAGTCGCCGAGGTCGAACGTGGACTGGTGGCAGGGGCACAGCAGGTGGTGCGTCTGGCGCTCCCACAGGCTGATCGGGCAGCCGACGTGGGTGCAGATCTTGGAGTAGGCCAGGATGCCGCCGACATGCCAGTCGGAGCGCGACTCCGGGATCTTGATGGAGTTGGGATCCATGCGCACCACGATGAGGGAGGCCTTGGCCTTCGCCACCTGGAAGTCCTTGCCATGCAGGTCCTGCAGGTTTGCGGGCTGCGCGTTCACGAGCTGCCCGATCTCGATGTCCTCGGCGCGCAGGGGAGTCCAGGTCTCGTCGTTGACGAGTGGCACTCCCTCGGCCCAGATGGTCTTCTCGATGGTGCGTGCCCGAACCGCCTTGGTGGGGTGCGGTCCCATGTCGGCGAACAGGACGAGCGCAGGCACCAAGCTGAATCCCAGAGCCCCGCCCAGCGCACCTCCCAGCAGCTTGCGGCGCTTGATGCCGGACTGCTCCACTCCGGCGTTCCACTGCTCGGCGAGGGCCGCTCGGGTGTCGGCGTCACTGGCTGCGGAGTGGCGGTACTCGACGGACTCCTCGTCGCCCATCAGGACCCTCGCCCACTGGACCGTGGCGAGTCCGATGAGGAGCACCGCCAGACCGCCCGTCAGCCCGAAGCCGACGTTCTGGGCGTTGGCATTCAGGATGCCGAAGTCGATGTACATGTCCTGGGGGACGGCGAAGTAGATCACCACGAACGCGATGGCCAGTACGGGGACGAGCGCCAGCATGCCGACGATGGCGAGGTAGGCGCGTCGCTGGGCCCCCTTGTCGACGTCCGTATAGCGCTCGATGTGCTCCTCCAACCCCGGGTCGGGCACCGGCTGGCCGTAGTCGGGGTCCTTCACGGGAAGGTTGTCGTGGCTCATCGTGCGCGAGCTCCCTTCTTGGCGATCCAGCCGCCGACGATCGACAGGCCCCCGATGGCGAGGATGAACATCCAGAAGCCCTCGGAGACAGGGCCCTCGCCGCCCATGCCGAGGCCGCCGTAGTTGGGCTGGTCGTTGGCCTCGTTGATGAAGCCGATGATCTCGCGGACGTCCTGGTCGCTCAGCACGTCCTTCGAAAAGACGGGCATCTGCCCGGGGGCGGTCCGCATGGCCTCCCAGACGTGGACGTCGGCCGTGTCCACGAGGGACGGCGCGTACTTGCCCTCCGGCATGGCGCCGCCGCCGCCGATGATGCCGTGGCAGGCGGAACAGTTCGCGCGGAACTTCTCGCCGCCCTGCGCGATCTCCTCCTCCGTCAGGCCCTCGGGGGAATACTGCGATTTCTGGGGAATCTCGACGCCGGGGCCGAAGCTGGCGACGTACGCGGCCACTGCCTCGATCTGCTCCTGCGAGTAGATGACCTCGCGCTTGGGGATCTGAGGCTCGAGGCGAGCGGCCGGCATGCGGCCGGTGCCCATCTGGAAGTCCACTGATGCGGCACCCACACCGATAAGGCTGGGGCCCTGGGTGGTGCCCTCACCGTTGAGGCCGTGGCAGGAGGAGCAGCTGACGTCGAAAAGGGCCTTGCCCTCCTCGATCTGCTGGGTCATGTCTGTCTCCGCGGAGGTCTCCTGCGGCGAGACGAACGAGTACGCCAGTCCGACGACGAGCAGGGCCAGGACGAGCAGCAGCGGCCGTGCGGCTGCGTGTCGGCGCCAGTTGGGGAGGAACTTCACTGTGGTCTCCAGTTGTGGTCGGGGATCAGCGGAGGAAGTAGATGACGCCGAAGAGCAGGATCCAGATCACGTCGACGAAGTGCCAGTAGTAGCTCACGACGTGGGCGGTCACGGTCTGCTCGTGTGTGTGCGTGCGGGTCATGTAGGTGCGGGCCAGCACGAACAGGAAGGCCACGAGGCCGCCGAAGACGTGGATGCCATGGAAACCGGTGGCGAGGAAGAACGCGGACCAGTAGACGTTGGTGGAGATCGTGTAGCCCTCGCCGAAGAGGGTGAAGTACTCCCAGACCTGGCCGGCGACGAAGATCGACCCGAGGATGAACGTGACGATGAAGGCTTGGCGCAGCCCCCACTTGAGCGGGTTCAGCCACGAGCCGCTGACGCGTCCCGCCTCAGCGGCGTTGGCGCCCAACTGGCAGGTGATCGACGAGCTGACGAGGATGGCGGTGTTGATGCTCGCGAACGTGATGTCGAGGTGCTGCGTGCTCGCATCCCACAGGCTCATGCCGTCGCCGGCACGCTCCGTGGTCACACTGCGCGTCCAGAAATAGGCCGCGAAGAGCGCGGCGAAGAACATCAGTTCGCTGGCCAGCCACACGATCGTGCCGACGGCCACCGTGTCGGGTCGGCCCTTGGGCTTGTTGAGCCGGGAGGCCGGAACCGCGTGCAGGGCCCCCGATGGCAGCTGCGCCGGTGCTGTAAGAGTCTCGTGTTTGGTCGCCACGGCGCCCATTATTGCCGCAAACCGGGCCGTTAGGCGAACCTCTCACATCTTTGGGCGACCCCGACTTCGGTTCCGAAAATGCGTGGGGCATAATGCGCCCCATGCTTTCCGGCTCCCCGACGGGGTTTTTCGTGCCGCTCCACGCGGACCCGGGGGACGACATCATCCCGCTGGAGGGCTGGCGCTACGTCACCGCCTGGGGGTTCGAGCTCTGGCCCGCACTGGGTCTGGCGGTGGCCGCAGGGCTCTACCTCTATGGGGTGCGCATCCTGCACGCACGGGGTGACTCCTGGCCCCTGGCGCGCACCTTGTCCTTCGTGGTGCTGGGCCTCGGCAGCGTCGCCGTCGCCACGTTCAGCTTCCTCGGGGTCTACGACACGGTTCTGTTCTGGCTCCACATGGTCCAGCACATGCTGCTCAACATGATCGCC
Source organism: uncultured Arachnia sp. (assembly GCA_947499145.1). Taxonomy (GTDB): domain Bacteria; phylum Actinomycetota; class Actinomycetes; order Propionibacteriales; family Propionibacteriaceae; genus Arachnia. Next base: position 278,213 of record CANMNB010000005.1, on the reverse strand, counting down.
CCCGTCTTCCTCGTCGCAGGGGCGCCGATGACCCTCCTGCTGCGCACGCTGCCCAAGCGTCCGCGCTCGTGGTTGCTCGCGCTGCTCCACTCGACGCTGGCGAAGGTGGTGCTCTTCCCGCCGCTGACGACCCTGCTCATGGTCGCCTCACCCTTCGCCCTCTACATGACCGGGTGGTACGACCTCACGCTGCGCAACGACTTCTTCCATGACTCGCTGCACGTCTGGCTCCTCGTCGTCGGAACCCTGTTCTTCTTCCCCCTCCTCGGAGTGGACCCAGTGCCCCTGCGGATGCCGTACCCGATCCGCATCATCCTGTTCCTCCTGACCATGCCCTTTCACGCCTTCCTCGGCGTGACGATCATGGGTGCGGAAGAACTCATCGCCGAGGAGTGGTACCTGGCCTTCGACCGCTCGTGGGGTCTCAGCCCGATCGACGACCAGACCTGGGCGGGTGGACTGATGTGGGCGACGGGCGACCTCACGATGTTCGCCGCCATGTCGGTGATCTTCCTGCAGTGGGTCAAGGAGTCCAAGAGGGAGGCCCGGCGGGTGGACAGGAAGCTGGACCGGGAGGATGCGCTCCGGTCCCGCCGGGCGCGCGTGGTGGCCGCGGAGCAGGTTGGATACGATGAATCCCGAGGCCCACAACCGAGCAGTGACGTCGCCCCGGGCGGCGAGGACGGGGAGACAACATGAGTGAAGCAGCCGAGACCCTCCGGGTGCTGGTGTTCTCCAGTGACCGCACCGTGCGCGAGCAGGTCCGGTTCGCCCTGGGTCGCCGAGTGGCGCGAGACCTCCCGGAACTCGAGGTCGTCGAGGTTGCCACCGGCCCCGCCCTGCTCCGTACCCTTGATGCCGGCACCGACTACGCGCTCGTGATCATGGACGGCGACGCCCAGCCACACGGGGGCTTCGGGCTCGCCCACCAGATCAAGGAGGAGTACGCCAACTGTCCTCCGGTCCTCCTGCTCATCACCCGTGTGGCTGACGCCTGGCTCGGCACCTGGTCGCGGGCGGAGGCCCTGGCGCCCCACCCGATCGATCCCGTCGCGCTGCCGGCCCAGGTGGCTGACCTCCTGCGTTCCGCACGGGTGGCTTCGTGACGTTCTCCTGGCCCGAGATCCTGACCGGGCTGGTGCGCAGCGAAGGTCTTGAGGCCGACGCAGCCGAGTGGGCACTCAACGAGATCTTCGCAGGGCGCGCGAATGAGGTCCAGCTCGCCGCGCTGCTCGTCGCGCTGCGCGCCAAGGGGGAGACGGAGGATGAGCTCGCGGGTCTCTCGGCTGCCATGCTCGCGAACGCCACCCCCATCACTCTGGACCCTGAGGTCGTCGACGTCGTCGGGACCGGCGGGGACCGGGCCAATACGGTGAACATCTCTACGATGGCCGCCATCGTCGCCGCTGCTGCCGGCGCACGCGTCGTCAAACACGGCAGCCGTGCTGCCTCGTCCCAGTCCGGCACCGCCGACACCCTGGAGGCGCTCGGAGTCAACATCTCCGTCGATCCCCACAAGCAGGCTGACATCCTCGACGAGGTCGGCATCGTCTTCCTCTTCGCCCAGCAGTACCACCCCGCCATGAAGCACGTGGCGGGTGTGCGCAGGCAGTTGGCGATCCAGACCACCTTCAACTTCCTCGGCCCGCTCTCCAACCCCGCCCACCCCCGCGCCATGGCCCTGGGAGTGGCCAACGACGACGTCGCGCCCGTCGTGGCCCGTGTTCTCGCCTCGCGTGGCGTGCGTGGGCTGGTGTTCCGAGGCTTCGACGGGCTCGACGAACTGACCACCACCTCCGCCTCGGACGTCTGGATCGTGGCGGACACGCGCGTGCACCGCACCACGATCGATCCCCAGTCGCTCGGCCTCAAGCCTGCTGCCCCGGCCGATCTGGTGGGGGGGCCGCCCGAGCACAATGCCCAGGTCGTGCGCGACCTCGTGGCGGGCCGGACCGGCCCAGTGCGTGACATCGTCGTGCTGAACGCCGCAGCGGCCTTGTTGGCCTATCGCGGTGTCAGCGTGGTCGTCCCCCTGGCCGAGCAGCTTGCGGAGACCCGCGACGACGTCGAGCGTGCGCTGGACTCCGGCGCGGCGGCGACGCTGCTCGATCGCTGGATCACGGCGACCAACCGCTGAGCGCGCTGGCGAGCACGGGCCCGAGCCACAGCGCGGGCCCATACGCGAAGTGGGAGTCACCGCCCCGGCGTCGGACCAGCAGGGCGTGCCCAACGCCCCAGAGGGCGCCCAGTGCCGTCCCGCAGAGCAGCCCGGCGCCCCAGGACTGGACGCCGCCGCTGGCGCCCACTGCGCCCACGAGGGCTGCGAGCCGCACGTCGCCGAAGCCCATCGCGCCGGTGAGTCGCCACACCCCGAGGAACACAAGGTACGCGACGGCGGCGCCGGCCAGACTCCACGCGGGAAGCCACGGGTCGCCGACGGCAGCCACTACCGCGCCCAGTCCCATGCCCATGGCAACGAGGGTGTTGAGTCGTCGCGGTAGCCAGGTGGTCCGCAGATCGATCCAGACCAGGCACGCGCCCCCTGCCAGGTAGGCCCACCACACCAACAGCGGCCACCGGTTCTGTGCCGTGAGCGCCACCAGTACCGCCCCAGCGGCCGCCAGTGAGGTCGCCGCGGCGATGTCGAGAGGCCGGCCCATGAGGTCGTAGCGCGGCGGTAGGTCACCATCCGCGGCCGGGCGCTGCGGGAGACGGGGTACGACGAGACCCTGGGTGAGTGCGGCAGCCACGGCGCACACCGCGATGAACCACCACGCCATGCCGCCACGCTAGGGCGTCATCGGGCCGCCGTCACGTCGGGCAGCCGCACTGTGGAGAAGTGCCGTAACCAACGAGGCCCCGCCGCGGAAGATCCGCGGCGGGGCCTCGTTGCTGCTCAGGTCAGCGCTGTGCCTTGGTGAAGCCGGCAGCCTGGGCCGCCTCTTCGGTGCTGAACCAGACCTCGGCGATCGTCCGGTCATAACCGGCAGAGCCTTCGACGTGGTACTTCTTCGAGCGCTCGTTGCCCTTGATGGTGAAGCCCTCGGGTGGGTTCTCGCCCATGTAGGAGCCCTCGCCGTAGGAAACGGTCTCGGTCTGGGCGGCGTCGTCGGAGCGGGACTCGTCCGACTGGGACTCCGACGCCGTCTCCTCGGGCTCCACGGTGTCGGATGCCGCGGGGGTGGCGTCGCTGTCCGTCAGGTCCCCAGTGGAGGAGGCCCCGGTGTCGGACGAGGGAACACCACCCACCGTGGTGGTGGGCGTGGGTGCGGTCTCGGCGACCTTGGCGGCCGTGGCGAAGGTGTCGTTGTTGTTCACGTAGGCCTTGGAGGGCTCGTGAGCGGTCCAACCGTCGTCCTTGGGTGCCAGGAAGTGGCGGACGGCGGCGACGGCGCCGGCAACGACAGCGCCGACGGCCAGGAGCTTCGTGAAGCCCTTGAGCTTGCTCTTGGGGCGGGCCGGTTCGATCTCGCCCTTGAGGGCCGCGACCGTGGCGCCGCCACGACGGCCAACCTCCTTGATGGTGGGGTGCTCCGCTGCATCGTGCAGCAGACCCGACAGACGTGGGAGGAGATCGTCGGAGACCTTCTCTCGAGCGGCCTCCACCGCCGGGGTGACCTTGTCGAGGGCGTCCTTGATGTGGGGCTCCCATGCGTCGAGGCGCTGCGCGGCGAAGTCCGCGGTGCGGATCCGTGCTTCCTTGGCGGCGGGGCCCGCCTTCTTCTGGGCCTCCGTGAGCACCTCGGTGGCCATCTTCTGGGCCTCGCCCAGGATCACGGCCGCGCGGGCCGTGGCTTCGTGCATCAGGTGCTGGCTGGCGTCGCTGGCGGCGGCAGCTCGTTCAGCGGCGGCCTTCTTCAGCTTGCGGTTGTTCTTCACTCGTTCCTCCAATGGTTGGCTCGTGATCGAGCAGGGTGGCTCGTGGTCGAGCGTCATCCACGCTACCCGGTCACCGGTCCGGCCGTGACTGATTGGCCGGTCCGCAGGTAGGTTGGACCCTTGCAGTCCCTGACACCCACCTGGAGAGGAACCGGATGAGCACCGCCACCCTGCACACCAGCAAGGGCGACATCGTCATCGAGCTGTTCGACGATCATGCGCCCGAGACCGTCGGCAACTTCGTCGGTCTGGCCACCGGCACCAAGGAGCACCGCGACCCTGAGACGGGCACCCCGACCACCGGCAAGTTCTACGACGGCCTGACCTTCCACCGGGTCATCGACGGCTTCATGATTCAGGGGGGATGCCCCCTGGGCACCGGGACCGGCGGCCCCGGCTACCAGTTCCGTGACGAGTTCCACCCTGAGCTGCAGTTCGATCGTCCCTACCTGCTGGCCATGGCCAATGCCGGACCGGGAACCAACGGCTCGCAGTTCTTCATCACCGTCGGACCGACCCCGCACCTGAATCGTCGACACACCATCTTCGGCGAGGTCAAGGACGCGGCCAGCCAGAAGGTCGTGGATGAGATCGCCGCCGTGGAGACCGATTTCCGCGATCGTCCTGCCACCCCGGTGACCATCGACTCCGTCGAGGTCTCCTGACCCTGGTTGTACCGACACCCCGCTTGCCCGGCGGCCGCGGCCCGATGGGGGCCCGGCCGCCGGTGGCGTGTCAGACGGCCGGGATCGACGAGCGGGCACGGCGTCGGCCTGGACGGTGATTGCCGGCCCCCACCTCGGGTGGCAGGTCGGCCACGGCTGGGGCACCCCCCGATGCCGATCCCGTCAGGGCCGCCACGAGTTCCGCCTCCCCCAGGCAGGCCCCGATCGGCCACGACCACTCGCCATCGACATCGAGGACCCGAAGCCCGGGAGTCTCCAGCCAGGAGGCGATCCGCTCCGCCTCCTCCACACTGCCCGCGGGAGTGGCCGCAGGCGGGGGGAGCACCGTCTCGGCGTCCCGCCGCAGTTGATCGGCAGACTGGCGCACCGCCGCCGTGGGGGCGGTGGCGGCCCCTGCCAGCCGGCCGTACCGGATGCAGTGCAGGTCCCAACCACGTCGACCGGGCGCCGCCGCCAGGATCTCGGGGCAGCGGGCGACCGACAGCACCCGGTGGTGTCGTGCAGAGGCGTCATGGAGGGAACGAAGCCGTGCTGTGAGCTCCCCGGCCTCCTCGAAGCGCTCGTCCTGCACGAGGCGCATCAGCTTGGGCTGGGCGGACTGGAGGGCGGGACGGATGTCACCGAGCCAGGCGCGCCGAGTGGATTCGACGAGCGCCGCGTAGGCCGGTACGCCGTCCCCCAACTCGCACGGGGCCACACAACGACCCATCTGGCCCGCTGCGCAGGCAGTGATGGGCCGGTGCGGGGACAGCCTCACGGTGCACCCACGCAGCCCGAAGGCCTCTCCGACCACCTCGGCGGCAGCTCGAGCCGCCCTGGCTGAGGAGAACGGCCCCCAGTAGTCACAGCCGTCGTCGGACACCGCGCGAGCCACGGCGACCCGCGGGAACGCCTCCCGGGTGAGCTTGAGCCACGCCACCGCCTGCTGCCGTCGGGACCGCCGGTTGTATCGGGGCGAGTGGGAGGCGATCATTCTGAGCTCACGGACCTCGGCCTCGAGATCCGTGGCGCACACTTCATGCTCGACACGCGTGGCGACCCGGACCATCTCCTCGATCCTGGACCGCTGCTCGGCTGCGGTGAAATAGCTCGCCACCCGCCTGCGGAGGTTGACCGACTTGCCGACGTAGAGCACCTCGCTGCGGGGACGGTGGTCCGCGTCCTTCCCGTCATGGACGAACCAGTAGACCCCGGGGGCCTCCGGCACCTCGCTGGCCCACACTCGCTTTGCGCGCCGCTCCGGCGAGACCCGCAGCATCACGTCACACAGGTCCTCCAGCGTGTGGACGCCCAGGCTTCCCGCACGCTCCAACAGCCCGTGCAGAACATCGACGGTGGCGCGGGCATCGCTGAGGGCTCGATGGTTCGGCTCCGTGCTGGCGTGGAAGTGGGCGGCGAGCGTGGCCAGCTTGCAGTTGCGCACCTCGTCCCGGAGGAGGAGTTGCCGAGCGAGGGCCACCGTGTCCACGACGTGAGGGGATCGCCAGCGGATCCCAACCGACTCGTAGCCGCGTTTGAGGAAGCCCACGTCGAAGCGGGCATTGTGGGCGACCAGGACTGTGCCGGCCATGAACTCGTCCAGCGCTGGGAGCACGCCATCCAGCGAGGGGGCCGTGGCCACCATCTGGTCGGTGATGCCGGTGAGCAGTTGGATCATGGCCGGGATTCGAGACGGCGGCCGCACGAGGGTCTGGAACTCACCCAGGACGCGACCCCCTTGGACCTTGACCGCTCCCACCTCGGTGATGGAGCACTCCGCGCCGCCGCCGGTGGTCTCCAGGTCCAGGACGCAGAACACCGTGTCGCTGAGCGGGGTGCCCAGATCATCGAACGAGGGTTGCAGCGCGCCGTGGATCCCCATGTCCGCCGACGCTACGCACGCCCTCCGACAATCCGTCCCGACCCAGCTTGTCGGAGGTCCGCGTGAGGATGGGGTCATGGCGACATTAAGGGTGGATTGTGATGACTGCGTCGGCCGCGGTCCTGCATGCGGGGACTGCGTGGTGAACCTCCTCATGGTGGGTCCCGCGCCGGCTCTCGACCTCGACGACGGTGAGCAGCGGGCCCTGTCGGTCCTGGCCGATGCCGGCCTCGTCCCACCACTCAGGATGCAATCATCCACGCGGACGTTTGGGGATAGCCTGAAGATCGTTTAGGATTTTCTCAGTTTCCTAGGTTTCCCGTCTGGAGTTCCACTGTGAAGAAGACCCGCGCTGCACTGATGGGCATCCTCGCCGCCGCGGTGACGCTCCCGCTGGCTGTTCCGGCTCACGCCGACCCCCAAGCCGTCGCCGAGGCGAAGGCCGAGCTGGAACGGATCCAGCAGGAGGCCTCGGCCATCGACCAGCAGATCATCGAGGCGGCAGTTCGCGCCCAGGAGGCCGAGCAGAAGCTGGAGCAGGTCACCGAGGACCTCGAGGTCCAGCAGGAGAAGGTCTCCGGCATGGCGGACGACCTGGCGGAGATCGCGATGCTGCAGTTCCGCTCCGGTGGCATGGACTGGACTGCGCAGCTGCTCACCAGCGACTCGGAGGACAACTTCCTGTCCTCGCTCGCCACCCTCCAGAACGAGGCGGATCGCAGCAACGCCGGTATCCAGCAGCTCCAGGTCGAGCAGGCCGAGCTGGACGCCCTCCGCGCCGAGGCTGACCGCACCCACGCCGCACTCGAGGCCGATCGCCAGGCCAAGGAGGACTTGGCCGATGAGTTCGACGCGAAGGAGGCGGAGGCCGAGCAGGTCTACAAGCGACTCGACGCCGAGGAGAAGGAACGACTCCGCCAGCTCGAACTGCAGCGTCAGCGCGAGCAGGAGGAAGCCGACAGGCGCGCCCGTGAGGCCGAGGAGGCAGCACGCCGCGATGCCCAGGCGCGCACGTCCCGTTCGGAGGAGCGCCAGAGTGCGCCCGCCTCGCGCGCGGCGTCATCCAGTTCCTCCCATGCGCAGGCGGCCGAGCCCGCTCCCGCTCCCGCGAGTGGGCGCGCGGCGCAGGCCGTGCAGCACGCCCTCGCCCAGGTGGGCAAGCGGTACGTCTGGGGGACCTCCGGCCCGAACACCTTCGACTGCTCGGGCCTCACGAGCTACGCCTACCGTCAGGTGGGGATATCGCTGCCCCGTTCCTCCCGCGCACAGTTGGGCATGGGCAGGAGCGTTTCCAAGAGCCAGCTCCAGCCGGGGGACCTCGTGTTCTACTACAGCCCCGTGAGCCACGTGGGCATGTACATCGGCAACGGCAAGATCGTCCATGCCGCCAACCCTCGGACCGGCGTGAACATCACGAGCCTGAACTCCATGCCGTTCGCCGGGGCGCGTCGGGTCGGCTGACCAGCAGACGACTCACGCCACGCGGGACTCTTCCGCGTGGCGGCGGATGAAGGCCACTGACTCCCGCACCACTACATCGGCGTCGTTGTCGAGCGTCGCGACGTGGTAGCTGTTGGGGAGCGGCACGAGTTGCAGCGCCGGGAGCCGTCGCTGCAGCAGCAGGTGACTGGAATCGTCCACCACGTGGTCCTCCGTGGAGCGGAACAACATCACGGGCGCCGACACCCGCCCCAGCTCTCGCACCACCGCACGCCACAGCCCCGACATCTGCGCCACCGCGGCCACGCTGACCCTGTCATAGGCCAGCTCTTCGGCGCCCGGCGCCTTGATGTCGGAGGCGATGGCGGGCTGCCACCTCACGACGTGCCGGAGCCCTCCCGCCAGGGGAATGAGCGGATTGCGGGAGGCAACCGCGGGGTTGACCAGGAGCACGCCGGCGACGTCACGCGTCTCCGCCAGGCGCAGGGCAAGGGCGCCACCCATTGACAAGCCGCCGACGAACACGGAGGTGCAGGTCTCCTGCAGGAGGTCGTGGGCCTCCTCGACGGCCGAGAACCATTGCCGCCAGGAACTGCGTGCCATGTCCTCCGGCGAGGTGCCGTGACCGGGAAGACGAGGGGCGAGGACCCGGACACCGAGGGCGTCGGCGATGCCGCGGGCCCAGGGGACGACGCTGCTCGTCGTCCCGGTGAAGCCGTGGCTCAGGACCACACCCACGGGGCCGGCCCCGAGACTCACCGTGTGGGCGTCGTCCCAGATCTTGGGTTCCATGTCACAAGAGTGCACCCGTCCGCGGGGATGGACGGGGAAAGCGCAGGATCGCGGCAGCCGTGGCGGCTCGGTAGAGTCGTGCCAGACGACGAGCATCGGGGTGGTCAAACACAGTGTGGTACGCATTCTTCAAGGGCGCCATCTTCCGCCCGCTGGTCAAGTACGGGTTCCGGGCGCGCATCGTCGGCTCGGAGAAGGTCCCGGCGGACGGCGGAGCGATCCTCGCCAGCAACCACATCGCCGCGATGGACTCCCTGGTGGTCCCGGCGATGCTGCCACGGAGGATCACCTTCCCGGCCAAGGCGGAGCTCTTCGCGGGCGACAAGGGGCTGGGTTCCAAGGTCGTCGCATGGTTCCTGAAGGCGGTGGGGATGGTTCCGATGGATCGCGGCGGAGGCCGGGCCAGCGCCGCCTCACTGCAGGCCATCTCCGAGGTACTCGCCCGGGGGGAGGTCATCGCGATCTATCCGGAGGGCACCCGTTCCCCCGATGGGCGCCTGTACAAGGGCAAGACCGGGCTGGCCCGCATGGTTCTCGCGAACGACGTGCCCGTGATCCCCGTCGGCGTCGTCGGGACCGGACGTGTGAGAGGGCCGCTGGGAATCCCGTGGGTGCGACGCCCCGTCGTGGTCGTGGGAGAGCCGCTCGACTTCTCCCACCTGCGGGGGAGGACCTCCGAGATGAAGGTGCTGCGGCACGTCACCGACGAGACCCTGGCTGCCATCCAGCGGCTCACCGGGCAGGAGTACGCCGACGTCTACGCCAGCCGTGTGAAGTTCGGTGACCTGAAGGAGACAGGTTCCGACCAGTTCGTCCGGCCCAGGCCGGGTGGTGGGCCCCTCCCCGCGCCGAAGGATCGAGATGGTGCCTGACTCGCCCCGACGGGGCTGGCTCCGCTCGCCGGTGGCGTGGTTCCGGCACGGCTACGACCTGCTCGGCCGCGCCTTCCTGGTCCTGGTGGCCGTCCGGTCCCTGCTGGCGCTGCATGCGGTGGTGCTGAACCTGCTCTTCGTCCTGCCCGCCACCGATCGGAAGCTCGGTGTCGTCGCGATGACACTGGCACTGGTGGGCTGGACGGTGTTCATCTCATGGCGTCTGCGGAAGCCGCGCGGTCGCACGGTCGTCGCCGTGATCGCCGACGCGGGCATGACGGCCATGATCGCCGGCCTCACACCCGTCATCGTCGACGACGTCGCCGTCCCCATCACCCTCGCGGGCCACTGGCTGGCAGGCAGCGCCCTCTACGCGGCGGTGCTGTTGGGCACCCGCTGGGGCATCGCGGTGGCCACCGTCACCACGTCGGTGTACTTGCTCGTGGTGCCCGAAGTAGCGGGACGGCAGATCGACATCGTGCTGATCACGTTCATCACCACGATCACCCTCGGCGAGTTGATCGGCCAGTTCAAGGCCTCGGTCGCTGAACAGGAGCACGAGCGCACCCGATCCGTTGCCCTGGCGGAGCGCGAGCGGCTGTCGCGGATCGTGCACGACGGCGCCCTGCAGGTATTGGCCCTCGTCGAACGGGAGGGTCCCATGCTCGGGCCCCGCGGCATGCGGCTGGCCGCCCTCGCGCGGGAGTCGGAGTCCCAGCTCCGGACCCTGCTGCAGGACCGTGAGGTGGACGACGACGCCGACGACACGCTCGTCGACCTGGCCGCGGCCCTGGACAAGTACCAGAGCGCCAAGGTCACCGTCTCCACCATGGCGGGACAGGTGATGGTGCCGCGCACCGTGGTGGAGGAGGTGGAGGCCACACTGTCCGAGGCGCTGACCAACGTCGACAAACACGCCGGCCAGGGTGCCCAGGCCTGGGTGCTGCTCGACCAGGAGACTGATGACGAGGTCATCGTGTGGGTCCGCGACAATGGGGTGGGCATGAGTGCCGACCAGGTGACCGAGGCCTCGGCTCGAGGACGCATGGGGATCCAGGATTCCATCGTCGGACGGATGTCCTCCCTGGGAGGATCTGCCATGCTGAAGTCCTCACCCGGTCTCGGGACCGAGTGGGAATTGCGTTTCCCGATCGACATGGGGGAGTAGTGGAGACCAAGCAGCGCACCCGGGTCATGCTCGTCGACGACCATCCCATGTGGATCGACGCGCTCAGCGAGGACCTCACCGAGGTCGGTTTCGAGATCGTGGCCGTCGCCAAGAACGGCACCGAGTGCCTCCAGCGGGCGAGGGCCGCGCGCCCGGAGATCCTCGTCCTGGACCTGCAGATCCCTGAACCAGACGGGGCGACCTGCACCGAGATCCTGCTGTCGGAGTTCCCTGACCTGCACGTGCTGGTCATCTCGGCATCGGGGGAGCGCGACGACGTCCTGCGCGCCATGAAGGCCGGCGCCAAGGGCTACCTCGTGAAGTCGGCCTCGAAGGAGGAGCTGATCGACGGCGTCCAGCGCACCGCTGTCGGGGATGCGGTCTTCACCCCCGGGCTGGCGGGCCTGGTCCTGGGCGAGTTCCGGCGCATGGTCAACGTGGCCCAGGCCCACAACGAGGACGGTCCGGTGCTCACCACCCGTGAGATCGAGGTCCTGCGACGGGTCGCCAAGGGCCTGGCCTACCGGGAGATCGCGGAAGAGCTGTTCGTCTCCCACCGCACCGTGCAGAACCACGTCCAGAACGTGCTCCGCAAGCTCCAGCTGCACAACCGCGTCGAGCTGACGCTCTACGCCATCGACCAGGGGCTCCACGACCCCACCGAGTGAGCGTCCCACGAGTCTTCGAGTGGTCATGGTGCCCGAAGGTGCTGCGGTAGCCTCGGAGCCATGTCCACGAACATGTCCCGGGAAGAACTGCGCGCGCTGCCACAGATCCAGCAGCCGAGCTATCCCGACATGGCTGCACTGGACCGCACGATCGACACCATCGAGCAGCTCCCGCCGTTGGTCTTCGCCGGTGAGTGCGACGAGCTCCGCCACAAGCTGGCCGCCGTCGCTGAGGGCCGTGCCTTCCTCCTCCAGGGGGGCGACTGCGCGGAGACGTTCGAGGCGGTGACGGCCGACAACATCAAGCGCAAACTGCTCGTCCAGCTCTCCATGGCGGTCGTCATGACCTACGCGGCCCAGGTGCCCGTGGTCAAGGTCGGGCGCATCGCCGGGCAGTACGCCAAGCCCCGCAGCAACGACGCGGAGACCCGCGGCGACGTGACGCTCCCCTCCTACCGCGGGGACGCGATCAACGGCTTCGACTTCACGCCGGAGTCCCGCGTGCACGACCCGCAGCGGCTCATCCGGGTCTACAACGCCTCGGCCGCCACGCTCAACCTCGTGCGGGCGTTCGTCAAGGGCGGCTTCGCCGACCTGCGGGGCGTCCACACCTGGAACCGCGACTTCCTCGGCAACTCCCAGGTGGAGGACGAGTACCACGAGCTCGCCAGCGAGATCGATCGAGCCTTGGCGTTCATGGTGGCGTGCGGTGTCGACGACTCAGCGCTGTCGACCATCGACTTCTACGCCAGCCACGAGGCGCTCCTGCTCGAGTACGAGCGCGCCCTCACCCGCGTCGACTCCCGCTCCCAGGAGCTCTATGGCTGCTCCGGCCACATGCTCTGGATCGGCGAGCGCACCCGCCAACTGGACGGCGCCCACGTCGAGTTGCTGCGACGCGTGCAGAACCCGCTGGGCATCAAGCTCGGTCCCTCGACCACCCCCGAGGCGGCGCTCGCCCTGGCCGACCGACTCGACCCCGACCGCGTTCCCGGACGGATCACCTTCATCACACGTATGGGGGCGGGCAAGGTCCGCGAGGTGCTGCCCGGTGTCGTCCAGGCGGTGGAGGACTCCGGCCGCAAGGTGGCCTGGGTGTGCGACCCGATGCACGGCAACACGTTCGAGGCGAAGAACGGCTTCAAGACACGGGCCTTCGCCGACGTGGTGGACGAGGTCAACGGCTTCTTCGACGTGCACGACCAGCTCGGGACGTGGCCCGGGGGCCTCCACATCGAGTTGACCGGCGACGACGTCACCGAGTGCGTGGGCGGTGCCCACCAGCTCTCCGAGGACGACCTCGTGCACCGCTACGAGACGGTGTGCGACCCCCGGCTCAACCGCAACCAGTCGCTGGAACTGGCGTTCACCGTCGCCACGCGGCTGCGGGAGGGGCGACGACTCCGAGGCAACCCGGTCCACGCATTCGAGGCACGCGACCTGTGATCGACCTGCGCAGCGACACCCTCACCCGCCCGTCGGCCGGGATGCGCCGCGCGATGGCCGAGGCGGAGGTGGGTGACGACGTCTATGGCGAGGACCCGACGATCACCGCTCTCGAAGAGCGCGTGGCGGGCCTGTTCGGTCACGAGGCCGGCCTCTTCTGCCCCACGGGTTCCATGGCCAACCTGCTCGGGGTCTGGTGCCACGTGAAGCCGGGCACGGAAGTGCTGTGCGATTCGCTGGCGCACATCGCCCGGGCGGAGATGGGCGCGCACGGTGCCCTGCACGGTGTGACCATGCGCACGTGGACCTCCGAGCGAGGTCGCGTGGATGCAGGCCGGGTGATCGACATGCTGGCTGTCGACTGCGGCCCCTATCTCGTGGAGACCGCTTGCGTGGAGGTGGAGGACACCTCCAACTTCGGCGGCGGCACCGTGCAGGACGTGAGCGAGGTCCGCGCACTGACCGAGCACGCGGCCTCGGTGGGGATCTCTCGGCACCTCGACGGCGCTCGACTGGCCAACGCCGCTGCCGTCACCGGGCTCTCGCTGGCCGACTACGGGGCGATGTTCGACACCGCCACCCTGTGCCTCTCCAAGGGGCTCGGGGCCCCGGTCGGTACCGTGCTGGTCGGGTCCCGGGAGCACATGGTGGCCGCTCGCGTGCAACGCAAACGGCTGGGCGGCGGCTGGCGGCAGGCCGGCATCCTCGCGGCGGCCGGTCTCTGGGCGATCGACCACAACCTCGAACGCGTCCAGGAGGACCACGCGGCGGCACGCGCTTTCGCCGAGGCCGTTGCCGAGTCGGCCCCCGATGCCGTGACACCGGATGAGGTGGAGACCAACGTGGTCCTCGTCAGCGCGGCCGGCGCCCGCGCCGTCGCCACAGAGTGCGAGGCACGAGGCGTGCGGCTGAGCGTCATCGATCCGTCACAACTGCGAGCGGTGACTCACCTCGACGCGAGCGCCGAGGACGCCCGCACCGCGGGACGGGTGCTGGGCCACGTCCTGGCCGGGCGCTGAGGTCAGCGTGAGCGCCCTGTCTGCGCGCGGTGGCGCAGTTCTTCCAGCAGGGCCTCGAGCCGGCGGCCCTGCTTGCGCGGCCATGCGGTCAGGAGGAGGGCCGTGACGACGAGGGAACCGCCCACCAGGATGAAGACCGTGAACGATTCCATCCCGAAGCCGATGGCGAAGGCGGCCGCGAAGACCGGTTCGGTGCACATGATGACGGCGCTGGGGGTCGCGGGCACGTGGCTCTGCGCCCAGCTCTGCAGGAACAGGGTCACCGCGCCGCAGAAGATCCCGAGGTAGAGGATCTGCCACCACAGTGTCGGTTCCTGGGGCAGGGACCAACCACTGAAAGGCGCGATGGCCAGGGCCGCGGCGGCGCCGGCAAGCGACTGGGCCAGGGTGAGCTGCTTCACGTTGTCCGGTCGTACCCAGCGACCGAGCAACACGATGTGCAGGGCGAACAGCACGGCACCGGCAAGGGTCAGTACGGTCCCGAAACCGAAGCCGAGATCCGGTCTGCCGTGTCCGGCGGCCAGGATCGAGATCCCGATGAGCGTCAGCACGACAGCCATCCACACCGTCACCGGCTGCCGCTGCCGGAACCAGAAGGCCGCGATGAGCGCCGTGAAGACGACGTAGCTGGCCGTGACGAAGCCCGACAGCGATGGTGGGGTGTGCTCGAGCCCGACCGTCTGCAGCATGAGTCCCGATCCGAACACGAGTCCGAGGGCGGCTCCCCGCTTCGCGGTGGGGCTGGGCATCCGCAGGTAGCGCTGGAACGCGACGAGCAGGACGAGCCCCGTGAGTACCAGTCGGGAGACCACGAGGTTGACCGGTGAGATCGCGTCGAAGGCGCTCTTGGCGACGACGACGGTGGAGCCCCAGCCCGCCGCGGCGACCAGCAGCGCCAGGGCGGGTACGAGGAAACCGCGGGTGGGCACCAGCGCAGGATATCCACCCCGGGTGGGGAATGCCGAAGCGCGGGGATCAGGACACGAGCAGCGTGACGCGGGTGCCCTCGGGGACGCTCTTCCCGGCGGCGGGTTCGGTCCCGGCCGCCAGCTTCAGGGACAGTGGGAAGTCGGTCACGAACGACACCTCGACGCCGAGTCCCGCGTTCTCGAGCAGGCGCGTGGCCTCGTCCTGGCCCTTGTAGCGCACGTCCGGGATGGTCACCATCACCGGGCCGAGTGAGGTCACGATGGCGACCTCGTCGCCGCGATGTCCCTGGCCGGACGCGGGCGACTGCGAGATGACCGACCCCTTGGGGACCGACGGGGAATGCTCCTCGCTCACCGTCACGGTGAACCCCCTGTCCTCCAGCTTCGCGGCCGCCTCCTCAGCGGGCGCTCCGGTGAAGTCGTCGATCGCCAGCGGCTCACGACCCTTCGACACCGTCAGGTCCACGGCCGAGTCGCGCTTCAGCGGAGTGTCCTTCTCGTGCGACGCCGAGAGGACCTGGCCAGCCGGTACGGTCTCGGACCACACTTCCGCGATGTTGCCCGCCTGCAGGTTGCGCTGGAGGAGCTGCTCCCGGGCGGTCGCGAGCTCGAGGCCGACGACGTCGGGCATCGCGAAGCGCTCGGGTCCCTGCGAGACGACGACAGTCAGCACGTCACCGCGGAGCATCTGCTCCCCGGCCTGCGGGTCGCCCGAGATGACGAGGCCCTCCTCGACCTCCTCCGAGAAGGCGTGGGTGACCTCCAGGCGCACGTCGTTGGCGCGCGCCGCGTCGGACGCGACGGCGACGGAGCTGGCCACCACGGCCGGCGCGGTGGTGTAGCGCCCCGACCACCACCACCACGAGCCCGTCCCGGCGAGTGTCGTGAGGACCAGGAGCAGCGCCAGCGCGATGGCCGAGCGTCGGCGACGGTGCACGGGTTCCTGGGAGATGTGGATGTCCTTGAACACCGGGGTGCGGCTGATGCGCGGCTGGCGGCCGGAGTCCTCGCGCTGAGCGGGGATCGGCCGGGGAACGCGCGCGGTGTCGGGGCTGTCCGGAACGCGGGGCCGCCGGGCCTCCCATCCGCCCGCGCGGTGGGCGGGGGAGGCGCCGCTGTGGTGCGGGCGACCGGCCGAGGCGAACGAGACCGGGGAGTGCGGGACCCTCTGCCGGGCTCCCAGGCCCACGGCTGCAGCGACAGGCCGGGGGCGGGGCGCCGGGTGGGGGGAGATCTGGACGGTGACGTCGCCGTCGCGCTGCGCCGCGGGCCGGAGTGCCGCGGCGAGTTCGGGATTGTTCGCGCGCGGATCCTTGAGCAGCGCACCGCGGACCTGGCGGAGGCGTTCCAGCATGACGCGACCGTCGGGGATCCGGGCCTCGACGTCGCGGGCGGTGCACGCCGCGACGAACGCGTCGACGTAGTCGGGGATGCGGATGGCGTGCCCGACGGCACGCAGGCGCTGGGAGGGGGGCTCGATGTCCACGTTCACGTGGCGGTAGGCGATCTGGTAGTTGTTCTCGCCGGTGTGAGGCTTCTGGCCGGTCAGGAGCTCGAACAGCACGACTCCGGCGGAGTACACGTCGCTGCGGGAGTCCGGCCGCGAGTGCGTCACCAACTCGGGAGGCAGGTAGCTGGCGGTGCCGACCAGCACGCCGGTGGCGGTCATCTGCGGGGAAGTGGTGAGACGCGCCAGACCGAAGTCGGCCACCTTCACCTGGCCCCGGTGCGAGAGCAGGACATTCTCCGGCTTGATGTCGCGGTGCACCAGGCCGTATTCATGAGCGCAGGCGAGCGCGGAGACAACGGGTTCCAGCAGGTCGAGGGCGTCAACGGGCGGCAGAGGCGCCTCACGGCTGATCAGCCGTCGGAGCGTCTCGCCCTCCACGAACTCCATGACGATGTACGGCTGGCCCTGAGAGTTTCCCTGGTCGAAGACGCCGACGACGGCAGGGTGGTTGATGGTGGCGGCGGCGCGGGCCTCGCGGTCGAACTTGGTGGCGAACTCGTCGTCCTCACCCAGGTCGGTGCGCATCACCTTGACGGCGACAGTGCGCATCAGGCGTTGGTCGCGGGCGCGATAGACCGTCGCCATGCCGCCTCGCGCCAGCTTCGCCAGAATCTCGTAGCGTCCATCCAGCACGTGGCCGACCAAGGGGTCGTATGTGCCACTCATGCATACACCTGCTTCACACGGTCGGGGAAGGAAGGCCGTGTCAGCCCGTGGCGCAGAGTCTAGGTGGAGCGGGCGGGCGCGGGCCACCACCTCTCCGGCGAGTCGGGCTCGATTCGCTCCTGGCTGCCCTCTCGGGGGGACCCCTCGGTGACTATGGTGGTCTCCGTGACCGCGCTGATGAGTCTGAAGTCCCGGCTGGCCCTCTCCCGGTTGGCGCTGATCGTCGAGCCGGAGGACGCCACCGGCGACCGACTCGCGCCCTTCATCCAGGCCGGTGTGGATCTCGTCGTCCTCGAATCGAGCGACGACGGGGATGCCGACGCGCAGCGGGTCGTGGCGCTGCGCCAGGTCATGGCCCAGCTGCCCATCCTCCTCGCAACGGCGAACGGGGACGCGGCGGAGGCTGCCTCCGCTGATGTGGTCCACCTCGAACGGCCCGGTTGGTGGATCTTCGGGTCACGCCCCCGCGGCCACCAGTGGTCCCTCCTCGGCCGCAACGCCCGGGACCGCCGCACGGTGCGGAACCCCGGTGACGAGTTCGACTACCTGTTCGTGGGCCCCGTCGCCGACGGCGTCGAGTCGCGACTCGTTGCCGAGGCTGTCGAGCACCAGCCGCCGCTCACCACAGATGCCGTGCCCTGGTTCGCGCTCGTCGAGGACGACTTCCCGGTGGTCGAGAGCCTGATCGACGTCGGAGTCCGCCGGATTGCCCTCGGCTCAGGCTTGATGCGGGATCCCGACGGGGCTGCGTGGCTCGCGGGTCTCCGCCAGCGGCTCGACCAGGTGTGGCGGGACGAGCCGGGCGGGCTGGACTTCAGCCGCAGCGCCGCGAGGCTCTGACGACTACGCTTCCCGTCGCACGCTGAGCAGCGCCAGGCGCTGAAGCGCCTGTCGGCCGGTGGCGTCCATGGGCTGGTCCTGAAGCAGGCGGAGGGCCTCCTCCAGGTCGCGCTCGATGCGTTGCTCGACGAGGGACCGTGCGCCCGTGGCCTCGATGATGTCGCAGGCGCGGGAGACGTCGGCGTCCGACGGGGAGTGCGAACCCACAATCGTGGCGAGTTCCGAGGCGGCGGACCCGTCAGCTGCGCGCAACGCCTCGAGGACCAAGACCGTGCGCTTGCCCTCCCGCACGTCACCCCCGACAGGCTTGCCCGTGAGCGCAGGGTTGCCGTAGACACCCAGGAGGTCGTCGCGCAGCTGGAACGCTCGTCCCACGAGCGACCCGAACCGTCCGAGGGCCTGCTGCAGCGCTGGGTCCGGCGAGCCCATGGCGGCGCCGATCTGGGCGGGCCGTCGCACCGAGTAGCGAGCCGACTTGAACTCCAGGATCCGCTCGGCCACCGTCAGTTCATCGGCAAGCGTGGCGTGCGGGGCCATGCCGAAGGCGGCGGCGACGTCCAGGTACTGGCCGGCGGTGACCTCGGTGCGCATCGCGTCGAGGTGGGGCCGCGCCCGACGGATGGCCTCCTCGTCCACACCGCTGGTGTGGAACATCTCCACGCTCCACATCAGCAGGAGGTCGCCGAGCAGGATGGCGGCCGCCCGGCCGAAATGGTCGGTGTCGCCTGTGCCGTTGGCGTCGCGGTGACGGGCCTCGTACTGTCGGTGCGCGGCCGGGACGCCGCGCCGCGTGTCGGAGGCGTCGATGAGGTCATCGTGCACGAGGGCGGAGACGTGGAGCAGGTCCAGCGACGCCGCCGCCGCGACCACCGCGCCGGGATCGCCGGGCTCGCCCGCGGCGGCCACGTGGGACCAGTACGCGAACGCCGGACGAAGCCGCTTGCCACCGGCCAGGAACTGGCGGGCGACCTCCATCAGGGGCAGCGCACCGATCTCCTCCATCAGGTCCTGCTGCGTGTCGAGGAATCGGGTCAGGGCCTGCTCCACCGAGGTGAGGAACTCAGGTCCGAGTGGGCTCGGGTGTCCGGGATCTGGCTGCACGTGGTCGAGCTTATGGGAGGGCGGCTGCTGTTCCCTATTGTGGTCGCCATGTCCGCCGCCCCTGACCGCGCGCCTCGCGTGGCCGATCTGCTCCGCGACGCCCCCGCGCCGCTGTTGTCGTTCGAGTTCTTCCCGCCTCGGACCCCCGAGGAGGAGGAGAAGTTCCTCGTGACGTGGGAGAAGCTGGCGCGACACCGCCCGGACTTCATCTCCGTCACCTACGGTGCGACGGGGTCCACCCGGGAGCGGACGGTCGAGGCCACCCGTGTGCTGGCCGGGAGGGGCATCACGACGGTGGGCCACCTCACCTGCGTGGCGCAGTCGCGCGACGACATCGCGCGCACCCTCGACGACTTCGCCGCGGCGGGCGTCCACGACGTGCTGGCGATCCGCGGCGACATGCCCGGCGGTCCACACGTCCCCTGGGTGGCACACCCCGACGGGCTCGGCACGGCCACCGAGCTGGTCGAGTTCATCAAGTCCCGCGGGGACTTCTGCGTCGGGGTCGCGGCGTTCCCCAACGTGCACCAGCCCGACAACGATCCCGAGCTCGACGCACGGATCGTCGTCGCCAAGGCCGAGGCCGGCGCCGAGTACGCGATCACGCAGCTGTTCTTCGAGCCCCACCGCTACATCGAGCTGGTCGACCGGGTGCGGTCCCGCGGGTGCGACATCCCGATCATCCCGGGCATCATGCCGCTGACCGTCATCACACAGATCGAGCGTTTCGCGGCACTGGCCGACTGCGACCTGCCTGGAGAATTCGTCTCGGAACTGCGCGCCGCACCCGACGCCGCGGCGGTACGGCGGATCGGGATGGAGCGGGCGCGCTCGATGTCGGTGGAGCTCCTGGCGGCCGGGGCGCCCGGCCTGCAGTTCTTCACGCAGAACAGGTGGATGGCCACCTCCGAGGTGGTCTCAGCCCTCGACTGGGACCGCTGAACCCTCGAGGGCCTCGCGCCACCGACCGGGCGCGTCGCCCACGTCGATGGTGGTCATGCGCTGCGTGGCGCGGGTGAGCGCGACGTACAGCACTCGCTCCGCCCCCGGCGCCTCCGCGACGATCTCGTCCGGCCCCACCACCAGGACGCCGTCGTACTCCAGTCCCTTCGACTGCAGTGCTGTCAGCACGATGAGGCGGTCCTCGACCGCAGCCAGCCGGGGATCGGACATCGCGAGCTTCTGCAGCGCGGTCACTCGTGACGGCGCACAGATGACACCGATGGTGCCCTGGACGCCGCCGGCGAGATCGAGCACCTCCCTGGCCGTGGCCTCGGAGAGCTGGTTCTCCGTGGCCGTGGTCAGCCGAGGCTCGATTCCCGTCGACCGCACCGCCCGCGGCAGGTCGGCCTCGGGATGCACCCGTGTGATGACCTGGGCGGCGAGGTCGAAGACCTCCTTGGGGGAGCGATAGTTCGTGCTCAGCGTGAAGCGGCGCTGGGGGCCCCGTCCGGCGAGCTCCGACATCACCCGAGCGGTCTCCTCCGGGTGCGGGTAGGAGCTCTGGGCCGGGTCGCCGACGATCGTCCACGACGCCTGGGGTCCGCGACGGCGCAGCATTCGCCACTGCATGGGGGTCACGTCCTGGCCCTCGTCGACCAGGATGTGGGCGTAGGTGGCCTGCGGGTCGTCGTCGGGGTCGAGTTCGACGTCGCGGCGCAGCAGGTCAGACGTGGTCACCAACTCGCTGATGTCGCCGCCGCCGTCGAGGAAGAGCGGCTCGTCACGGTTGTCGTCCTCCGCCGGGACCGGGCCGAGCACGCCCGCGAGCTCGTCGAGCAGTGCGACGTCGGCCACCGACCAGCCGGTGATCTCCTCCCCGTCACGACCCTGCTGCAGCCACGCGAAGGAGTCCACCAGGGCCCGGCGGTCGTCGTCGGGCATGTCGGGCGCGACGCGGGCCACCACGTCGGCGTCGGCCAGGCGGGCCAGCACGCGGGACGGCTCGAGCGTCGGCCACCACGCGTGCATGAACATCTGCAGGGAGGCGTGTTCGCGGATGAGCGCGGGGACCTCGTGGTCCTCGACGTCGACGTCGTCGGGGAGCTTCCGCGCCAACGCGCCCACGACCTGCTCCAGGGCCTGGCCCCGTCCCCGGTTGAGCGTGGTGTGAGCCAGGACAGAGTCCCGGATTCGTCCGAGTTCCGCGGCCTGCAACCGCAGCACCTCGCCCTTGACGGTGACCCGGACCTGCAGGGCGGCTGGGTCGTCCACGAGGGGGAGCCGGACGAGCCGCTTGAGGAGGGGGACCATCGCCAGGCTCCCCTTGAGCGACGCCGCTCGGGACTCGTCGATCCGCTCGCTCCCGCTTCCGAGCACATCCGTGGCCACCGAACCGATGGAGCGCAGGGTCACCTGGTCCTCGCCGAGGCTGGGCAGCACTCGCTCGATGTAGTTCATGAAGACGCTGGAGGGCCCCACCACGAGCACCCCGCCGCGCTCCAGGCGGGCGCGGTTGGTGTAGAGCAGGTAAGCGGCACGGTGGAGGGCGACGACGGTCTTGCCGGTACCGGGGCCGCCCGCGATGACGGTGACCCCCTGGTACGGGGCGCGGATGGCCTCGTCCTGCTCCGCCTGGATGGTGGCCACGATGTCACGCATCGTGCGGCCCCGGGCCCGGGAGATCGACGCCATCAGGGCGCCCTCGCCGAAGATGGGCAGGTCTGTCTCGACCGAGGTGTCGAGGAGGTCGTCCTCGAGACCGATGACCCTGTCATCGCGGCAGCGCAGCACTCGGCGGCGCACGACCTCCATGGGGTCTGCCTGGGTCGCCCGGTAGAAGGGCTCGGCCGCGGGCGCCCGCCAGTCGATCACCAGCGGCTCGTATTCCTCGTCGCGCACCCCGAGGCGCCCGATGTAGCGAACGTCGCGGTCGGTCAGGTCCAGCCGTCCGAACACCAGCCCCTCGTGCTCGGCATCGAGGATCGCCAGCCGACGCGCGGCCTGGTAGGCGAACGCGTCCCGCTCGAAGAGGGCGGTGCCGTCCTCCTCCCGGAGGAAATTGGTGCGGTCGGAGGTGAACAGCTCCCGGCCCTGCCTGGCCAGCGACTTCGCGTTGGCGGTGGCATGCGCCAAATTCGCGTACACCGTGTCGACGTGGGCCTGTTCCAGTGCGATCTCGCGCTCGAGGTCGTCGCGGGCAGTGGTCAAGATGTGCATCCCATCGTTTTTCGACTGACGGACCACCTTACCCGGGTGTGGGGCATTTCGCTCATCGTTGAGATCCGGCAGAACCGCGCTAGCCTCGACCGCGGCCCATTACCCCACCGGGTATCCCCGAACCGAAAGACATCCTCGTGACGCACGAACCCCAGGACGCACCCGCCCCGGAGCAGGACGTTGTCGCCCCACGCGGCGACAACGTCGGACTCTGGAAGGCCGCCACCGTCGTCCTCGCCGTCATCGCCCTCGGCCTGGCTGCCGCGCTGGCGCAGGGTGCAGGGTCGACGACGGCCTCGCCGGCACCGACGGCCACGGTCACCGTGACGGCTGACGGCCAGGCCGATGCTCCGGAGGCGGCAGCCGACGTGGAGCCGGTGGAACCCGACCCGGACCAGGAGCAGTGGCTGCTGGACCTCCCGAGGCGCGAGGAGGGCGACCCGTTGGCCATGGGGGCGGTGGACGCCCCGATCGTGTTGACCGAATGGGCGGACTTCCGCTGCCCGTTCTGCTCCGTCTGGGCGGAGGACACGCTGCCCGAGCTGCAGCGCTTCGTCGACGACGGGTCGCTCCGCATCGAGTTCCGGGACCTGGCGATCTTCGGTGAGGACTCCGTGAACGCAGCCGCTGCGGCGCGGGCCGCGGGGGAGCAGGGGCTGTTCTGGGAGTTCTCCCACGCCCTCTACTCCGAACTGCCGAACGAGGGCCATCCCCCGGTCGGTGACGACCTGGTCGAGCGGATCGCGGGCGAGGTGGGCGTCGAGGACGTGGAGCAGTTCATGGCCACGTACCGCTCCGACGAGACCCGCGCCGCCGTCGAAGCGGACACCGTCGAGGCCCAAAGGCTCGGGATCGGGTCCACTCCCACCTTCCTCGTCGGGAGCGAGGTGGTGGCCGGGGCCCAGCCGCTGGAGGTCTTCGAGGCCGTGATCGAGGAACAGCTCTCCCGGCACGGCTCGTGAGCGTCGGCTACGCGGGCGCCTTCCTGGGCGGGTTGGCAGCCCTGTTCAGCCCCTGCGCCGCGATGCTCCTGCCGTCGTTCTTCGCCTACGCGTTCGGGGCGTCGCGTGCACGTCTGCTCGGGCGCACGGGTCTGTTCTACGTGGGCCTCCTCGTCACGCTGCTGCCCCTTGGCCTGGCCGCCGGCGCCCTGGGTGCACTGCTCGCCACGCACCGCAGCACCCTGGCGCTGGTCGGCGGCGTCATCCTGATCGTGTTCGGGATCCTGCAGCTCCTGGGCGTCGAGATCCCGATGCCGGGGCTCCGTCGTGGTTCGGGCGGCACCGGCCCGCTGGCCGTCGTCATGCTCGGGGCGGTCTACGGGCTCGCCGGCGCCTGCACCGGACCGCTGCTCGGAGCGGTGCTCACCATGGCGGCCGTGAGTGGCTCCCCGCTGTACGGCGCGCTGTTGCTGGCCATGTTCGGCGCGGGAATGGTGGTCCCCCTCCTGGTGCTGGCACTGGTGTGGGACCGGTTCTCCGTGGGCGAGAAGCTCCGTCCCGTGCCGCTGCGGATCGGACCGGTCTCCACCACGCTCTGGGGCGTCCTCGCGGGCGTGCTGTTCATCGCTCTGGGCCTGCTGTTCCTCCTCACCGACGCGACTGGCGCACTCGGAGGCGTCCTGGACGCCCGACAGCAGCTGTCTGTCGAGTCCTGGCTGCGCGGTGTCGGGGAGCGGATCCCCGACCTGGTGGTGCTCGGGGCCGTGGCCCTGGTGGCCGGCGGAGTGGTGTGGGCGGCCAGCCGTCGTCGGAGGGACTAGGAGCTGCGCAGCAGCCGCAGGAGCCACGGCAGCCCCGCCAGCACCAGCGGCACCACCAGCCACCACCACGCGACCTCTCCCAGCAGCACAGCGCCCAGCAGGAACAGCAGGGCCACGATGGCGGCTGCCGCGCTGAAGGCGTGGAAGCCGGGCGTCTTGTGCCAGGGCATCCGGTGGCCCGGGACTCCCTCGCGCCACCTCGGCTGGTCGTCGTACTCGGCGGTCATGGCAGCTCCGTGGGGATGGGGTCGGGGTCACGGCCCGGCAGGCGCGGCATCGTGAAAGCGGTGTTGTGGGGTGAGCAGTCCTCGCCGGTCAGGCGTCGGTGGAGTTCGTAGACGGCGAGGGCGGCGCTGGAGAGCTCGGCCCAGGGCTGCGCGCCGGCCGGTGAGCACGACGACGCCCGCAGGACGCGGTCCTCTGTGATGCCCGGGAGACGGCGCCACTGGGCAGCGGTGCGCGGGGCCACGCCCCAGCTGGGATCCGGGCGGGTGGTGGTGTGGTCATGGATGGTGAGGACCGTGCCGTCGAAGGTGGGCCTGAACCAGGTGATGATGGCTCCGGCGGGAGTGTGGTCGACGACCCCCGCCACGTCCGTGACACGGTCCGCTCTGTGGGAGCTGTGCACCGTCGGGGCGGGCCGTGGGCGGACACCCCCGCGCCACCACGGCGCCGGCGGGACGTGGGGGCGGCAGTCGACGTCGGTGTCGGGGGCGTCCTCGACCAGGGTCACGCCGCGTTCGTGCAGCCGGTCGCCCAGCAGTGAGACCAGCAGGGCTCCTGGTTGGACGTGATCATCGGCGTCGCGGAGGCGCCACAGGCCGAACGTGCGCTGCACGGTCCAGGCGAATGCCTCCATGGCAGGTGCGTGGTTGGAAGGCGCCGCGTCGATGAGCATCCTGGCCAGGTCGTCGTGGAGAGCGCGTCCGAGGTCCGCGACCGTCGCGTCCAGCCATGCCTGCTCGCGCGGGACCGCGGAGGGAGGGGACGGGTGGTCCATCGTGTGGCGTCGGAATGCCGCCCATTCCCGGTCGAGTCGGTCCAGGAGGTCGCGCCAGCCGGTGGCGGCGGCCTGCCCGAGCGTGTGCGTGAGGGCGGCGTACTGCCCGGCTCGGTCGTGGGGGAGCAGGAGCTCCCGGCCGCTGGGGAGGCGGTGCAGAGTCGGCGGGGCCGGCACCAGCTCCAGACCGCGGCGGTTCAGCACCGTCTGCAGGTGTGAACCGGTCTTCTTGAACAGGTCACGCCACGTCGCTGGGAGGGCGATCGTGGGGGGCATGGCTTCGCCGGCCCAACGCTCTCCGAGTGGTGTCGACCCGGTGGCCAGCACCACGTCGTGGCCCAGTCGCGCCAGTCTGGCAGCCACGGCGAGCCCCGCCAGGGTGGCACCGCGCACGACGAGAGGCATGGTGCGACCTTAGCCATGACCCCGCCCCGCTCGGAAAATCGATCAGTGGTCGATTCTCCCCCGTCCGCTTCCGAGAACTGATCGCTGACCCCCCGGTTCTGGCAGGGCGGACGGGATGTGCGGGGGAAAATCGAGCACTGATCGATTTTCCCCGGGTTGGTCTGTCGGCCGCCGAGTAGCCGCCTCAGGCGGCATTTCGCGGCACCACGTGCTCCCCTCGACACGGGCGCTTCGTGCCCCACTCGGGGAACGGAGCCGGGATCGTGTGCACGAAAGGGGCCGAATCACAGTCGCCATGGCGCATGCGTCCTCGCCGAACACGATTCGGCCCCCTTCGTGCACGCATTGCGGAGGGGGACCGCGGTAGGGCGCCATCCGCTCGCGTCCCGCCGCCGACGGCTACCGGCCGTGTGCACCCAGCCTCCGGCCATGGGACTCACCCGCCTCTTGACGAGTTGTCAGGGGAGGGGGTTATAGTGGTGACGTATCGAACGCGTGTTCGAATAAGGACTTGGGGAAGGCCTCGAACACCGGTCGGTACGCACAGGGCCGCAATGGGCCCGGCGTGGCTTCGACCCCTGCGCCGGGCCCATTGCTTCCCGGGTCGAGCTCTCAGTGAAGGATCGAATACCCCGGGAGGTGGGACGTGCGACGCTACGACGAACCGATTGAGGTCCTGTTCAGCGACTGCCCGCGCCGCTTCATCTGGCGCGGCCGGCTGCTCCTGGTCAAGCAGGTCCAGACCAGGTGGAGCCTGTCCGCCGACTGGTGGGACTCGCCGACGGTGGCCGCGGTCCGCGGAGAGGGCGACGATGCGCCGGAGGGCCAGCCCCTCGTACCCGAGTGGGAGGTCTGGCGCGTGGAGGCTGGCAATGGCGCGCACCGCGGTGTTTACGAGATCGCGCACCTCGTCGGCTCGGTGGACTGGACACTGCGGGCGGTCTGCGACTGATGAATGCCACATTCAGCCACCTGAGGGTGGCCTCCGGATACTCCTTCCGCTACGGCGCCTCCCATCCCAGTGCTCTGGTGGAGGCCGCGGCGGAGCAGGGGATGGACACGCTGGCCCTCACTGATCGGGACGGACTCTACGGCGCGGTGCGGTTCGCCAAGGCCTGCCTGCGGACAGGCGTCCACCCCGTCGTCGGCGTGGACCTGGCCGATGCCACAGGCCTCGCGCCCACGCGCGTCCCCACGCCGGCGCGGGGAGGGGAGGTCCGTGACCGGCGGCTGCCGCGCACGGTGGTGCTGGCCACGTCCCGGGCCGGCTGGGGGACCCTCTGCCACCTCGTCACCCGCGTCCAACTGGAGGGCAATCGGCAGGAGCCGCTGGCCACGGCAGACCTCATCGCCGGTCAGGTCGCGGGCCGCGACGCCGTCGTCATGCTCGGCGCCGACTCCCGGCTCGGTGCCCTGGTCGCGGACGGCCGCATCGACGACGCCAGGCGTGAGCTGGCCGCATGGCGGGAACTGGTCGGCGACGCCGTCGTCGTCGCCGCGACCAACCACCACGTCGGCAGCCGCGGCGTCGCGTCGGCCTGGCAGGCCGCGGGCATGGCGCGACTGGCCTCGGAGCAGGGTGTCCGGTGCGTGCTGACCAACATGGTGCGGATGGCGCGCCGGGACCAGGCCGCCACCGTCGACGTGCTGGACGCAGCCCGGCGCGGGGTGCCGCTCGACGCGCGCAACGTCGACCGTCGCAACACCGAGGGGTTCCTCAAGGACGGCGCCGCCATGCTCCGCGCGGCGGAGGAGGTTGCCCGGGTCAGTGGTCTCTCCGCCGATGACCTGCTCCGCGCCACCCGGGACCTTGCCGAGGCGGCCCGGCTCGACCCGGTGGCCGACATCGGGCTGGGGGAGATCCGCCTGCCCGAGTTCGAGACGCTCGGCACCACCCCCGACGAGGCGCCGCACGTGCTGCGGCAGCGGTGCGAGGCAGGTGTGGTCGCCCGCTATGGCGCCGGGAACCGCGAGGCCCTGGACCGGCTCGACGAGGAACTCGCGGTGATCGGCAGGCTCGGTTTCGAGTCCTATTTCCTCACCGTCGCCGACGTGGTCGAGATGGTCCGCGGGCTCGGGATCCGCTGCGCCGCCCGGGGATCCGGAGCCGGAAGCCTCGTCACCTATGCCCTCGGCATCTCGGGGGTGGACCCGATCGAGCACGGGCTGCTCATGGAGCGGTTCCTCTCCCCGCTCCGGGTCGCGCTCCCGGACATCGACCTCGACGTCGAGTCGGCCCGGCGCACCGAGGTTTACGAGAAGATCCTCGAGGACTTCGGCGGCCAGCGCGTGGCGTGCGTCGCCATGCTCGAGACCTATCGGGTGCGCCACGCGGTGCGCGACGTCGGAGCCGCGCTCAGCCTGCCCCCCGCGGAGGTCGACGCCATCGCCAAGGCCTTCCCGCACGTGCGTGCGCGCGACGCACGGGCCGCGCTCCGCGACCTGCCGGAGCTGCGCGCCGCGGGGCTGGGGGAGCGTCGGTTGGAGACGCTGTTCCGTCTCGTGGAGTCGGTCGACGGGCTGCCGCGCCACGTCGCCCTCCACCCGTGTGGGGTCCTGCTCAGCGACTCGTCGCTGCGGGAACGCACCCCCCTGGAGGCCAGCTACGGCGGCTTCCCGATGAGCCAGTTCGACAAGGACGACGTCGAGGACCTGGGCATGCTCAAGCTCGACGTGCTGGGGATCCGCATGCAGTCGGCGATGGCGCACGCCCTGACCGAGATCGGCCGCACCGGCGCAGCCGACCAGGTCCCGGACATCGATGCACTCGCGCCCTTCGACGACCCGGCCGTCTACGAGATGATCCAGCACCGCGCCACCCTCGGCTGCTTCCAGATCGAGTCGCCCGGTCAGCGTGAGCTCGTCGGCCGGTTCGCCCCGGAGAACTTCTCCGACATCATCATCGACATCTCCCTGTTCCGTCCCGGCCCGGTGAAGTCCGACATGGTCACACCGTTCCTCGAGGCCCGACAGGGCTGGCGGGAACCCGATTACCTCCACCCGAGCTTCGTCCCCGCGCTCGAGCAGACCTGCGGGGTGGTGGTGTTCCACGAGCAGGTCATCCAGCTGATCTCCATCGCCACGGGCTGCTCGCTCGCCCAGGGCGACGAGGTCCGCCGCGCGCTCGGGGACCGGGAGGGCCAGGAGCAGGTCCGGGAATGGCTCTGGCCACGAGCCGCCGCGCGCGGCTACGAGGAGGAGACCATCGCCGAGCTGTGGGAGATCCTCGTCTCCTTCGCCTCGTTCGGGTTCTGCAAGGCCCACGCGGCGGCGTTCGCGCTGCCCACCTACCAGTCGGCCTGGCTCAAGCGCTACTACCCGGCGCACTTTATCGCGGGCATCCTCACCCACGACCCGGGCATGTATCCCAAGCGGCTGCTGCTGGAGGAGGCGCGCCGAATGGGGATCGCCATCCTCGGACTGGACGTCAACGCCAGCCACGGCGAGTACCGGGCCGAGCGCGTCGAGACCTCTGAGCAGGACGCGCTCGACCTCACACGCTCCGGACTTCCCGAACAGTGGCGTGCCCAGCTCGTGGTGCCGGAGGTCGACGGCATCGACGGGCTGCCGCGTGCGCCGGGCTGGGGCATCCGACTGGGGTTGGCCGACGTCAAGGGCATCTCGGAGACAGACGTGCAGCGCATCGTGGCGGGACAGCCCTACGCCTCCCTGACCGACTTCTGGAACCGGGCCAAGGTCTCCACCCCCGTGGTGGAACACCTGGTCCTGGCAGGTGCCTTCGACCAGCTCTACGGCGCCGGTCGCCGCACGGGGGTCGCGCGTCACTCGCAGGTGACCAGACGTGACCTCCTGCTCGCCGTGGCCGACCTCCACCGCCTGCGACGCGCGGACGAGCGTGCCGGTGCGCGGGGGCGGGGTCGACGCCGGCTGCCCACCCCGGCCAGCGACGACCCGGGCCTACTCGCCCGCGCCCAGCGGGTCGCGGCCGAGGCCGGGCCCCAGTACGTCCAGGCGGCACTGGACCTCGACGACGACCGCGACGGCGGGGACGTCACGCCCAGCGGGCTGCCGGAGATGGACACCGACGAACGCCTCCGCAGCGAGCTCGAGATCCTCGGCCTCGACGCCAGCCACCACATCATGGAGCGCTACATCCCGCTGCTGCGGGCGCTGGCAGCCACCAGCTCCCGGACGCTGCTGGGCTGCCGCCAACGCGCCGAGGTGCTGGTGGGGGGCGTCAAGGTAGCCACCCAGACCCCGCCCATCCGAACCGGGCGGAGGGTGGTGTTCCTCACCCTCGACGACTCCACCGGCCCGGTGGACGCCACCTTCTTCGAGGACGCGCAGGGCCCGTATGCGAGCACGGTGTTCTCGAGCTGGATGCTGCTCGTGCGCGGCGTCATCCGTCGCACCGGCCCGCGCGGGGTCTCCATCCGGGCCACCGGTGCGTGGGATCTCAGCCATCTCCACCAGGTGTGGCGCGAGTCGCTCGACAGCGGAGGCACCGACGAGGAGGCCGTCGCCGCGGTGCACGCCGTGCTCGCAGAGGTCCCCCGGGGCTTCGGGCCGGTCGGGGAGCCGGAACCACCCGTGCCGTCCGCCGGGGCGCAGGGAGCGGACGACGCCGGGGCCGAACCGCTGCCCGACGACGTCACCCCGCCCCCGGACCCGCAGGACCACACTCGGGCCGGCGGCATGGGCCGGCGGCGGGTCCTGGTCTATGCCAGTGGGTTCGAGAAGTCCCCCTACGCCGACATCAAGCCGGCGGGCACGCTCCCCGTCGAGGCGCCGCGGAAGCTGTGGCACGCGAGTCCGGGGAGTTCAGGCAGATGAGCGCACCGGTGATCATGCACGTGGACATGGACGCGTTCTACGCCTCCGTGGAGATGGCCCGCGACCCACGGCTGCGCGACGTGCCGATGTTCGTCGGCGGCGCAGGTCGCGGAGTGGTGCTGTCGGCCAACTACCCGGCCCGGGTCTTCGGGATCAGCGCCGGCATGCCCACCACCCGTGCCCGCCGACTGTGTCCCCAGGTGCAGGTCGTGCCCCCCGACTTCGACCACTACCAGGCCGTCTCGACCGCCGTCGAGGACATCTTCTGCGCCCTGACCGACCGGGTGGAGATGGTCTCGGTGGACGAGGCGTTCATCGACGTCACGTCGGCGCTGCGTCGATTGGGCGGTGATCCGGTGGCGGTGGGAGAGACGTTGCGCGCGCAGGTGGGTGACGAGCAGCGGATTCCCTGCTCGGTCGGCATCGGCCCCAGCAAGTTCATCGCCAAGCTCGCCTCCAGCGCCGCCAAACCGGACGGGCTGCGCAGGGTGGAGCCCGACGACGTGATCTCCTTCCTGCACCCCCTGCCGGTCGAGGCGATCTGGGGGGTGGGGGAGGTGACGGCCGGCAAGCTGCGGCAGCTCGGGCTGGCCAGCGTGCGGGACCTCGCGAACACCCCCCGTGCCACCCTCCAGCGCGCGCTCGGGGACCACCAGGGTGGGATGCTGTTCGACCTGGCGTGGGGACGCGACGAGCGGTCGGTGCTGGCGAGGGAGCCGGCGGAGCACAGTGTCGGATCCCAGGAGACCTTCCGCCGCGACACCGACGACCCGGAGGTGGTGGCCACGGAGATCCTCCGGATGGCGGAGCGCACCGCGTCCCGGATGCGGGCCCAACGGATGGTGGGGAGGGTGGTCACGCTGTCGGTGCGATTCGCGGACTTCACCACGATCACGCGTACGGGGACGCTGCGGGCGCCGACGGACACCACCCGCGAGATCCACGCGGAAGCCATGCGGCTGTTCGGGAAGTTGCACCTGCAGCGGGCCCGTATCCGGCGTGTCGGGGTGCGGGTGGAGCGGCTGGTGCCGAAACAGGAGACCTATCTGCAGCCGGCGCTCGACGAGCCGGAGCGCGGGTGGGAACAGGCGGAGTCGGCGGTGGATGCCCTGGTGCTGCGGTTCGGCCCGGCAGCGGTGCAACGGGCGAGGCTCACTCGGCAGCGGGCGTGTGCATGAGCGGGAAGGGTGGGGGTCAGCGGGAGAGGTGTCAGGAATCGCCCTCGTGCCGGTGTTTCCAGCGCTCCTCGAGCTTCTCCATGAACTCCTGGCTGGACGGCTTCCGGCCCTGCTGAGCGTGGGCCTCCTCAGGATCCTCCGCGACACGCTGCCACGAGTTGACCCCGACGATGGCCGCTCCGAGCATGGCGACGAAGCCCAGCACGCTGACGACGGGGTGAACCTGGACGCCCACCACGAGCAGCACCAGCCCCACGACGAAACCGATGCCCGCGAGCGTCGCACGACGACGGTGCACCCGCAGGCTACTCGTCCCCCGCAACGTCTCCGCGAACTGTGGGTCTTCGGCCATGAGGGACGCCTCAAGCTGCTCAAGCAGCTTGCGCTCCTGCTCTGACAACGCCATGGAAATCTCCTGACCTCACCCGATGGTTACTACATTGTAGGTCGAGGGGTTCACCCACGAAAGATCGGCCGTCATCGCCTCGGCACCAGGGACGCCGGCAGGAACAGCGCCCGCACCTGGTCGGCGCCGGGACGGTGCTGGAGCAGGTCCTGCCGGATGGCCAACACGTCGTCAGCCAGGGAGCCGTGCTCGACGCCCGATCGGGCGTAGCGGGTCTTCTCGACCACCTCCGCCAACTCCCGCAGCCGCTCCGCGGTCTCGGGCCGCAGGCGACGCGTGAGCACGTCCAGCGCCAGCAACGGCGACGAGTCGTCCCACGGCAGCCGGAAATCCCGGTATAGCGCACGCACCTCGGACCATGCCCCCTCCGCAGCCTCCTGCGCCCCCAAGCCCGGCCGGAGCCGCCAGCGGCGCTGCAACGTCCGCAGCCCCCACGGGACGCCGGCCAGGAGGAGGACACTCAACAGGAACCACCAGCCGCTCGAGGATTCGCCCTCGACGGGCTCGTCCTCGTCGGGGGCCGCCGACGGGCTCGGGCTCGGCTCCGGCGATGGTGGCTGCACGCTCGGCGTGGCCGACGGTGTGGACGGCTCCGGCGACGGTGACGCGGAATCATCCGACGGGGCATCGGCGTCGGTCCACGGCGGCGGCGACGCGACGGACTTCGTCGGTTCGAACGGGACCCAGCCCAGGTCCTCGAAGTAGAGCTCGGGCCACGTGTGCAGGTTGTGCGTGGTCACCACGTAGTCGTCGCCGTCGGCGGTGCCGGGGGTGAACCCCACCGCCATGCGGGCCGGGATGCCCTCGATGCGCGCCATCGTCGTCATGGCGGCGGCGAAGTGGATGCAGTAGCCGGAGCGGGACTCCAGGAGGAACGAGCTGATGGCGTCCAGCTCGGTCGAGTCCGGCGCGTCGAGGGAGTACGCGAACGATTCGGAACGCAGGAAGGATTGGATGGCCTGGGCCTTCTCCCCGTCGGTGGTCGCCCCGGCGACGACCTCCGCGGTCAGCTGGGCCACGGCGGGATCCAGCCCGTCGGGCACCTGCGAGGTGAGCTGGCCCGCCGGGTCGGCGGCTGCCGTCGCGGCGTCGACGGCCTCGGCCGCGGGAGCGGGGATCGCCGAGGTGACCCTGTACTCGAGGTCGGAAGTCTGCTCCGACCGATCCTCCCCGGTGGCAACGATCGACAGGGTGTCGGGGTCGAAGGCCCAACGACCGTCGGCGCGGTAGGACGTCGGGGCGAAGGGTGCCGGTAGGTATTCCGAGGGGAAGCGCATCGTGACGCGCGTCTCCTCCTCCACGAAGGCGTCGGAGGAGGGCTCGGGGAGACCCGCCGTGGTGAGCTGCATCGGGGTCAACTGCGCCCCGTCCACGGTGAGACGGGTGAGTGCCGTCGTGCGAAGGTAGATGGGATTCCCGCTGTCGGTGCGGTACCGGAGCACTTCTTCCTCGGCGGGGCGTCGCAGGTTCTCCGCCAACGAGACCGTCGGGTCCGACAGTTGGATGGGGGTCTCGGAACCCGCCTCCAGCCACGGCTGCTTCGGGCCCATGGGCAGCATGTTGGCCGTGGCAGACGCGAGGCCCACGACGATCCCGCCGACAACCAGGGCGACGACGCTGCGCCAGGCATTGAAGCCCGCGACCTGGTCAGGTCGCCCACCCCGGGAGGCGCCGAAGGTGGTGGCGACGAGAAGAACGAGCAGGTACCCGCCAACGAGGATGAGCAGATGGTTCGCCCGCATCTCGAAGGGGGAGGCGATGGCCCCGATCCCGAACAGCACCCCGAGGGGGGCGATGCTCCAGGCCGGCTGCTCCAGGACGTTGACCAACACTTCGACGACGACGAGGATCCCGGCGGTGGCGAGCAGGATGAGCCACACCAGTTCGGCTGACGTGGGGAGCGGCAGCGAGCCGTCGCGGACCATCATGGTGCCGCGCGAGGCCAGGATCCCCAGCGACTCGAGCCGGCCCGTCTCCACCGTCGGCGGCTGGATACCCAGTCCGCGCAATCCCAGGAAGACGGTGAGTCCCCCCGCCTGTCCGAGGAGGGTCAGCAGGCGGGGAAGCGTGAGCGCCGCTCCGACGGCGCCGAGTGCACCCGCCAGCGCGAGCATGGGCAGCACCCCCGCCATGAAGGAGGAGTCCTCCATCAGGGGGCGCAGCGTCCACGCGGCGAGGCCGACGGCGACAGCGATGGCGACGGAGTTGAGGGGGCTGAACGCGAACCTCATCGGACCCGGCTCCTCTCCACGAGCGCCTGCCAGGCGTCGGGCACGCCCTCTCCCGCGACGTACCGGTGCACGGTCCAGCCGGACGACTCGAGTAGACGGCACGCCTCGTCGTGCATGCGGGCGGCCTCTCCCGTCAGCCCGAAGCTGGCGACGTCCGGGGCCAGGGCCACGGCGCTACCGGCACGGGACCCGACGGCCGTCAGCGCCGAGGCGTCGGCGGCTCCGAGCTTTCCAAGCACGGCGATCACCAGCGAGTGGTTGCCGATGGCCTCGGTGTCCGAGAGGCCCTGGCCGAGGTCGACCGTGCGGGATTCCTTGAGATCCGTGAGCGCAGCGACGAGCCGGTCCCTGTCGACGCTCATGTCGAGCCGGGTGGGCGTGTGGATCGTGGACTCCGGAGCCACGACGGTCACGAGGTGGCGTCGGCGCAGCAGATACACGCCGACGGAGGCGCACATGGACACGGCCCACTCCAGCGTCGATCCGGTACCCCGGCCGAAGTGGGCGGAGGACCGGACGTCCACCACGAGGGTCGCGGCCGGGTCCCAGGGATGCTCCTCGAGGCGAACCATCAGGTCCCCCTGTTTGGCCGTCATGCGCCAGTGCACGCGACGCAGGTCGTCGCCCTGACGATGCTCCCGCACCAGGATGTCGTCCTGCCCCGCCTGCCCGACGCGTTGAGGCGTGGCCTCGCCGGCGGCGCCGGTCCCGGCGCGGTTCGGAAGGCCGGTGACGGGCCAGATCCGCGGGGTCACGCGGAGCCTGGAGGGCTCTTCCGGCACCTGCCAGCGGTGGCTCGCGACGCCGAACGGGTCGAAGGCACGCACCAGCAGCGGACCCTGCCGGTAGTGACCGCGCAGCGTGGCGTCGACCTGGTAGTTCACTGTTTGCTCCCAGGCGCCCATCCCGCGGAGCAGGGAGAAACGGGCATCGGTTCCCGGACCGGCCGGCTGGACATCGTGGAACTGCAGGCCGGAGAGCGCAAGCCGCGAGGTGTTCGACACGGTGAGGTGCTCCTCGAGCGGACTCCCCACCGGGATCTCCAGGGCGGTGGAGCGGGTCACCCCCAGCACCGGGCGGGCGAGCCACGTGATCAACAGCCCCAGCACGACGATGCCGACGAGAGCAACGCCGACGGCCGCCAGGTCCGGTTCACCGATCGCCGAGGCCGCCGCGGCCAGCGAGCCGCCGGCGACCAGGAGCGTGACGCCCCGCAGGGTGGGGTGCGGCAGGGACACCGACACGGTCAGGCCCGGTTCGGCTGCGGCGTTCGCCTGACGATGGAGGCCACCACGTCGTCACTCGACATTCGGGAGACCTGGGCATCGACCGTCAACAGCACCCGGTGCGCGAGGATCGTCGGGGCGAGGGCCGCCAC
Source organism: uncultured Arachnia sp. (assembly GCA_947499145.1). Taxonomy (GTDB): domain Bacteria; phylum Actinomycetota; class Actinomycetes; order Propionibacteriales; family Propionibacteriaceae; genus Arachnia. The sequence continues at coordinate 243,023 of CANMNB010000005.1, read as the reverse complement.
GTCCTCGGGAATCACGTAGTCGCGGCCGGCGAGCGCCGCGGCCACCCGGGAGGCGCGCATGAGGTGCAGCGAGGCGCGGGGACTGGCTCCCAGCCGAAGATCGGGGGAGTGGCGGGTCGCCTCCACCAGAGAGACGATGTAGTCGTTGATGACCGGGGCGACGTAGACCTCGTCCAGGGCATGGATCGCGGAGGAGATGAAGTCCACGTCCGTCACGGGCTGGACGGAGGAGACTTTCTCGCCGCCCGCCTGGGCCGTGAGCATGGCCACCTCCGCCACGCGAGCGGGGTACCCCATCTTCAGACGCGCCATGAAGCGGTCGCGCTGGGCCTCGGGAAGGGGGTAGGTGCCCTCCATCTCGATGGGGTTCTGGGTGGCCACCACCATGAAGGGGTGGCGGAGGTGGTAGGTGTTGCCGTCGACGGACACCTGGCCCTCGGCCATCGCCTCGAGCAGTGCTGACTGGGTCTTGGGTGAGGCGCGGTTGATCTCGTCACCGATGACGATGTTGGCGAAGATCCCGCCGGGCTTGAACTCGAACTCCCGGGTGCCCTGGTTGAACACGGACACGCCGGTCACGTCACTCGGCAGCAGGTCCGGAGTGAACTGGATGCGCTTCACGTCGCCGGCGATGGAACGGGCGAGCGCGCGTGCCAGGGCGGTCTTGCCCACCCCGGGGACGTCCTCGATCAACAGGTGGCCCCCGGCGAGCAGGACGATGACCGCGGTGTTGATCTGCGCCGGCTTGCCTTCGATGACGGACGCGACCGCACCTGCGATGTCGCGTGCGACCTCGGCCACCTCCGCCAATGTCGGGACCTTCTCTGATGTCACGTGGGCTCCTTCACACTCGTCGTGCCCCAGGGGGCGCCGTCCCAGCGTAGTTCCTCCACGAAGCGCTTCCCCGGACCGTCGATGAGCAGGCGAACACGCGGAGTGGGGAATCCATGGTTCGAGTGGAGGGAAGTGGGGTAATGTGGGGCCAAGTGGAGGGAACTGGGTGAGATGTGGAGGAAGGGGGTGCGCCAATGTTCCTCGGTACGTACATGCCGAAGCTGGACGACAAGGGGCGCCTCATCCTGCCCGCCAAGTTCCGTGAGCACCTGGAGGACGGCCTGGTGATCACTCGAATCCAGGAGCGGGCTCTTGCCGTCTTTCCCCGCGCGGAGTTCGAGCGGCTCATGGCCCCGGCCACCAGCGCACCCACCACCGTCAAACAGGTCCGCGACTACCAGCGGATGATGGCGGCCGGTGCGAGCTTCGAGGTGCCGGACAAGCAGGGGCGGGTCACCATCCCGCCCATCCTGCGCAGGTACGCAGGACTGGATCGCGACGCCGTGGTCATCGGTGCGATGAACCGGGCGGAGATCTGGGACGCCAGCACGTGGGAGTCGTACTCCGCGGACCGCGAGGGTGCGTTCTCGGACATGGACGAAGAGTTCTGGTCCCCGCCGGGGACATGAGTAGACAACCCGGGACCCTGGTTCCCGGCCGGAGGGTTCCTCCTGACGCCACTTCCCCGGTGCCAGGCGGATCGCCGGAAGGGAACCAGGATTCCGGGAACAGGGAAGAGGGGTCGACGATGGCGGCGGGTCACACCGACATCCACGATCCGGTCATGGTGGACCGGATCGTGGAGCTGCTGTCCCCATCGCTCGCCCACGAGGGAGCCGTCTACCTCGATGCCACCCTGGGACTGGCGGGCCACGCGGTCGCGATCCTCGACGCGAACCCCGGAGCCCGGATCGTCGGCATCGACCGGGACCCCGACGCCCATGAGGTGGCGCGTGAAAGGCTCGGCCACAGGACCGCGCGGGCCGACGTCGTCCAGGCCGTCTACGACGAGATCCCGCAGGTGCTGGACGACCTGGGCATTGCCCGGGTGGACGCGATCCTCATGGACCTCGGCCTCTCGTCGCTCCAGATCGATCGCCGTGAGCGCGGCTTCTCCTATAGTGCGGACGCCCCCCTCGACATGCGGATGGGGGTCGGGGCCCAGCTCACCGCGGCCGACGTCATCAACACCTACCCGCCGGGCGACCTCGTGCGGATCCTGCGACGCTACGGCGAGGAGCGCTTCGCCGAGCGGATCGTCGAGCGCATCGTGCGGGCCCGGCAGCTCGGACGTATCGAACGATCGGGACAGCTGGTCGAACTGATCACCGCCGCGGTGCCGGCCGCCGCCCGCCACTCCGGTGGCCACCCGGCCAAGCGCGCCTTCCAGGCGCTGCGCATCGAGGTCAACGACGAATTGAACGTCCTGGAGCGCGCCCTCCCCGCGGCCATCGCCTCGCTCGCCGTCGGTGGCCGCATCGCCGTGCTCGCCTACCACTCGCTGGAGGACCGGCCCGTCAAGCGCGCATTCGCGGCGGGGGCGTCGGATCGGGCACCCGCGGGGCTGCCCTCGGTGCCAGAGCATCTGAGAGCCGAGCTCAGGCTCGTCACGCGTGGCGCCGAGCGCCCATCGGCCACCGAGATGGAGACAAACCCGCGATCGGCATCCGCCCGACTCCGGGTGGCGGAGAGAGTGAGGGAGGCAGTATGAGTGCACAACCGCTCCTGGACGGGCAGGTCGAGGAGGCTCCCCTCCGGCCCCGGCTCACGCTGGTGCCCTACATCCGTCCGACGATGTCGGCGCGTGGCTTCGTCACCATGGTCGTGCTCCTGGTCGGGCTGGGTCTCACGGCCGTGATGATCGTGTCCACCCAGGTGGCGGCCCAGTCCCGCGAACTCACCGGACTCCGTCGCGAGGTGACCGAGCTGGAGTACCAGGCCGCCGCGCTGACCCGCGAGTTGCAGCAGACGTCCTCCACGGCGTCACTGGCCATGCGCGCCGCCGACGCCGGGATGGTCCCGAACCCGTATCCCGCCTTCATTCGGCTCTCCGATGGTGCCATCCTGGGTGACCCGCAGCCCGTCGCGGGGGACGAGGCCGACTACCTGCGCATCGGGCGCCAGAGCTCTCCATCCGCCAGGGGTGACCGATGAGTCCCGAGGAACGACGCCGCCATTCGGCGCGACGGACCAGCGGTCGCGCGGCACCCGTTTCGGGCAAGTCCCGTGCCACGTCGTCGCGCAGCACTGCAAGCACCAGATCCGGCTCTGCCGCCAGCCGTTCCCGCGCCGCCGCGACCCCCACCTCCCGGCGACGCCCCGACGCCGCCCGTACTACCACGCGTCCAGGTGCCACCCGCCGCCCGACCGCCAAGCCGTCCACGTCTCGCGGGCGACGGTACCGGCGCAGCTTCCGTCTCCCCGTCGGTCACTCGTCCGTCCGGATCCGCGCGTTCATGATGGTGGTCGCCCTCCTGGTGGTCGTCGTGGTCGGTCGAGCCTTCCAGCTGCAGGCCCTGGACGCCCAGGCCTTTGCCGACGAGGCTGCCAAGAAGATGCAGTACACCCGGACGCTGCCCGCCGAACGTGGGCAGATCACCGACCGCAACGGTGTGGTGCTCGCCAGCACCGAACCCGCCATGCGGATCGTCGTCGACCCGGACATGGTGATGACCAACGGCGCGGACAAGCGCTACGCGATGAGCGAGCGTAAGCAGCAGGAGGCGGCCCAGGCGCCACAGGCGGTCTCCCAGATCCTCGCCAAGCACCTGGGCGGCCGGGCCGGCGACTACCTCGACGTCGTCACCACCGAGGACTCCCGCTACGAGGTCGTCGAACGCAAGGTCCCCGCCGCCACCTGGGTGGCGCTGCGCGACGAGTTGCGCGCGGGCATGGATGGGGACGGGAAGCGGCCCTGGTTCGGTGTCTTCGCCGAGTCCGATCCCATCCGGAACTATCCGAATCGCGCCCTCGCGGGCAACATCGTCGGCTTCGTCAACCACGAGGGCGTGGGGGCCGCCGGCATCGAGGCCAAGTACGACGACGACCTGGATGGCGAGCCGGGCCAGCAGGTCTTCGACTCGTCCACCTTCGGGCGGATCCCACTGGGCACCAACGTCATGACACCACCCACGAACGGGCGCACCTACGAGCTCACGATCGATGCGGACATGCAGTGGCTCGCCGAGCAGGCCCTCGCCGATGGGATCCGTGACTCCGGGGCCCGCACCGGTATGGCCGTGGTGATGGACGTGAACGACGGCCAGTTGCTGGCGCTCGCCAACCACCCGGCATACGACCCGAACAGCCCCGGGGACGTGGATCCCGGTGATCTGGGCAACCCGGCCGTGAGCGCAGCCTACGAGCCGGGGTCCGTGCAGAAGGTGCTGACGATGGCCGCGCTGGCTGATGCCGGGCTGGTCACCCCTGACACGCAGGTGGTGGTACCCCCACGGATCGCCTCGGGCGGTGGCTTCGTGGGCGACTCCTTCGAGCACGGCACCCTCCAGCTCACGGCTCGCGGCATCATCGCGCAGTCCTCCAACGTCGGCACCATCGAGCTCGTGAGAGACCTCCCGAAGGACCAGCTGAGCGCCTACCTCGCCTCCTTCGGGCTCGGCAGCGCCCCGGGGTCGGGACTGCCGGCCGAGACCCCCGGGTCGCTGCCCGGCCCGGACATGGCCGATTACACGCGCGACCAGATCTCCTTCGGACAGGGCCTCTCCGTCAGCGCGGTGCAGATGGCGGCGGCGGTGGCGGCCGCCGTCAATGGCGGCACCTACCACCAGCCCACCCTCATCAAGTCCGTCCACGAGGCCGACGGGACCGAGGTCGAGTTGCCCGAGCGTGAGTCGCGCCAGGTCATCTCGGAGGAGGCCTCGGCGATGACGGTCAACATGATGGAGGCTGTGATCACCCAGGTCGGCAAGGATCGCGCCATCCCCGGTTACCGGACCGCGGGCAAGTCCGGCACCGCCCAGCGATTCGACCCGAAGTGCAAGTGCTACAACGGGTTCACGGCGTCCTTCGTGGGGGTGGCCCCGGCGGAGGACCCGCAGCTCCTCGTCTACGTGGTCCTTGACCAACCCCGCAACGGCAACCTGGGCAGCCAGCTCGCCCTGCCCGTGGTCAACAACATCCTGCAGGCTGCGCTGCCGCGCTACAACATCGTGCCCTCCACCACCCCGCCCCTCGAGGAACCCCTCACCTTCTGAGGTCCCCATGACAGCACTGCGCCCCGAGCACCGAGACCCCCGCGCCCTCCACCGGCTGGTGGAGGGCCTCGACCTGACCGGGGACGTGCACGCCGACGTCGTGGTCTCCGACATTACGCACGACTCGCGCGCCGCAGGCCCAGCCACCCTCTACGCGGCACTTCCGGGCACCCGGGCACACGGTGCCACCTTCGCGGCCGAGGCGCTGTCCCGGGGCGCGGCGGCCATCTTGACGGACCCGGAAGGGGCTCCGACCGCACGGAACAGCGGAGCGCCCGTCCTCGTCTCCCGGGCACTCCGCCACGACATGGGCGAGCTCGCGGCTCGCGTGTTCGGGCGCCCCGCGGAGCAGATGCAGATGCTCGGTGTCACCGGGACGAATGGCAAGACGACGACCGTGGCGCTGCTGGAGTCGGCGCTGCGTCGTGTGGATGTTGGTGTGGGGACGATCGGGACCATTGGTTTCCGGCTGGATGGGGAGCCGATTCCGGCGACGCGCACCACCGTCACCACACCTGAGTCGCCGGACCTCCAGGCCCTGCTCGGCCTCATGCGTGAAAGAGGGGCCGCCGCGGTCGCCCTCGAGGTGTCCAGCCATGCCATGGCCCTCGAGCGCGTTGCCGGCATGAGGTTCGACGTCGCCGCCTTCCTGAACCTCGGTCGCGACCACTTGGACTTCCATCCCGACCTCGAGCACTACTTCGAGTCCAAGGCCGCGTTGTTCACGCCGGAGCGGACCCGCCGTGCCGTCTGCTGGACCGACGACCCGCATGGTGCCGAGATCGCCCGTCGAGCCCGGGCGGCAGGTCTGGACGTCGTTTCTGTCGGGACGCGGGAAGCCGACTACGTCGTCCAGGGCTTCACCCCGCAGCCCCCCTTCGGCGGGAGCGCCCGTGTGCGCCGTGACGGTGCCGAGCTCGAGCTGTCGCTGTCGATGCCGGGATTCCACAACATGGTCGACGCCGTGGTCGCACTCGCCATGCTGGAGTCCCTCGGCCACCACAGCGATGGCGTCCTGGCGGGACTCGCCGAGGCCCAGGTTCCGGGGCGGATGCAACGGGTGGAGCTCGGCGAGGGCGCTCCGCATGCAGTCGTGGACTTCGCGCACACCCCCCAGGCAGTCAGCGCCACCCTCGAGGCCCTGCGCCAGGCTTTCGGACGGGTCATCACGGTCATCGGCTGCGGCGGCGACCGCGACCCCGAGAAGCGCCCGCAGATGGGGGCGGCGGCGGCCCGGTACTCGGAGTTGGTCATCGTCACCGACGACAACCCTCGCACAGAGGAGCCGGCACTGATCCGTGCCGCAGCTGTTGACGGCGCTCTGGCGGAGCCCGGTCGGCTGGGGGAGGTACGGGACGTCACGGGGCGCCGCTCGGCCATCGAGATGGCGCTGGCGGCCGCCGACGGCGGTAGTGTGGTGGCGGTTTTGGGCAAGGGACACGAGCAGGGACAGCTGATCGGCACGACGCTGCACGACTTCGACGACGTCGTGGAGACGGCGCGGGCCTGGCAGAGGCTCACGGGAGGGGTCGAGGAATGAGGGCACGCAGGCTCTCCGAGTTGGTCGACGCGATGCAACCCGCCCCCGTGGAGATGTTCGGCGAGGACGTCGTCGTGGGACCGGACGTCGTCATCGACAATCGGGAGGCCACCGACGGCTCGATCTTCGTGGCCATTCCCGGTAACCGGGTGGACGGCCATGACTACGCCTCCGCCGCGGTCGAGGCCGGCGCCGTGGCCGTGCTCGGCTCCCGCGTCACCGAGGCGAACGTCCCCCATCTGCTGGTCGAGGACCCCATCGCGGGACTGTCCTGGCTGGCGCGCGGACTGGTGACGGAGGCGCGCGATGCGGGCATGTGGAGCATTGGCATCACGGGCAGCTCCGGCAAGACGAGCACCAAGGACCTGCTGGCCCAGGTCCTGGAGACCGCAGGTCCCACCGTGGCCCCGCAGGGCAGCCAGAACAACGAGATCGGGGTTCCCCTGACCGCGACCCGGGTTGACGCCGACACTCGCTTCCTCGTGAGCGAGATGGGGGCCCGGGGCGTCGGTCACATCGCGTGGCTGACCTCACTGGTGGGTCTGGACGTCGGGGTGGTCCTCAATGTGGGAGCTGCCCACGTCGGTGAGTTCGGCGGAATCGAGTTCACCGCGCGCGCCAAGTCCGAGATCGTCGCCGATCTGGCCCCCGACGGCTGGGCCGTCCTCAACGGGAACGACCCGACGGTACGGTCCATGGCCGAGCGCACGGAGGCACGTCTGGCCTGGTTCGGGGAGGGTGACCTTCCGGACGGGGACCTCCACGTCGTCGCCGAGCACGTGGTGGGCAACGAGATCAGCCAGCACTCCTTCGACCTGGTCTTCCGGGACAAGGCGGGGGAGGAGCGACACCGCGTCGAACTCCTGGGAGTCGGGCGCCACCAGGTGGCGAACGCTCTCGCCGCTGCGGCTGCCGCGCACTGCGTTGGACTGGCGCCGGCCGACATCGCCCGCGGCCTGTCAGCTGCGCGCCCCCGTTCCAGCTGGCGCATGGAGTTGCACCGGCGACCAGACGGGGTGCTGGTGCTGAACGACGCCTACAACGCGAACCCTGACTCCATGGAGGCCGCGCTACGTACCGCGACCGAACTGGGACAGTTCCAGCGCGCCTCCCTGCCCGATGCGCGGGTGGTGGCCATCCTCGGTGACATGTTGGAACTGGGACCGGTGGCCCGGGAGTCGCACATGGACCTCGGTCGGCTCGCGGCGGACCTCGGCGTCGGTGAGGTCGTCGCCGTCGGTGAGTTCGCCGACGTGGTCGCCGAGGCGGCCAGGTCCGAGGGCATACCGGCCCGAGCCCTGCCACGCGACGAGGTGGCCGGATCACTGCAGTTGCGGCCCGGCGACGTCGTGCTCGTCAAGGGCTCACGAGGCATCGGACTCGAGGCAGTCGCCGCCCAGCTCATCGACGAACGGACGACCGACGCATGATCAACATCCTGCTGGCGGGTGGCCTGGCCCTCGTTTTCACACTCTTCGGTACGCCGAGGCTCATCGCCTACCTGACCCGCAAGCAGTACGGCCAGTTCATCCGCGAGGACGGACCCAAGGCGCACCTCGTCAAGAGGGGGACGCCCACGATGGGTGGGCTGGTGATCGTCAGCTCCGCCATCGGCGCCTATTTCATCTCCCACCTGGTGCTGTGGAACCCGATGACACTGTCGGGCCTGCTCCTGCTCGGTCTCGCCGGCGCACTCGGGGCCCTCGGGTTCCTCGACGACTGGTCGAAGATCGCCAGGGAACGCTCGCTCGGGCTCACGGCGCGTGGCAAGCTCATCGGCCAGTTCCTGATCGGCGGTGGGTTTGCCGTCCTGGCGCTCAACTTCCCCGACGAGAGGGGGCTCCGGCCGGCGTCGCAGTTCGTCTCCTTCCTGCGCGACATCAACTGGCTGTACCTGCCCTTCTTCCTCGCCGTCCTGTGGATCGTCTTCCTCGTGATGGCCTGGTCGAACGCGGTGAACCTCACCGATGGACTCGACGGCTTGGCCGCCGGGTCCGCGACGCTCGTGCTCGCCGCCTTCGCCGTCGTGAACATCTGGCAGTTCAACCAGTGGTGTGCTCGCACCTCCACGGCGGGGCCCCGCTGCTACGAGGTCCGCGACCCTCATGACCTCGCGGTTGTCGCCCTCGCCTTCGCCGGTGCGTGCTTCGGCTTCCTCTGGTGGAACGCCAAACCCGCCAAGATCTTCATGGGCGACACAGGGTCCCTCGCGCTCGGCGGCGTCCTGGCCGGTTTGTCGGTCATGACCCGCACCGAGCTCCTGCTCGTCGTCCTCGGCATGCTCTTCGTCATGGAGGCCGGCTCAGTGGCGCTGCAGGTGGCCTATTTCAAGGCCACCAAGGGCAAGCGCATCTTCAAGATGTCGCCCATCCACCACCACTTCGAGCTCCTTGGCTGGCAGGAGGTCACGGTGGTGATCCGGTTCTGGATCATCGCGGGCCTCTGCGTGGCGTTGGGGATTGGGCTCTTCTACGCCGAGTGGGTGGTGACCCAGTGACGAAGGACTGGATGGCGACCGCCACGCGCCTGTCCCCATGGTCGAGTGCACACGTCGTCGTCGCAGGGCTGGGCGTCTCGGGCTTCGCCGCCGCCGATGGCCTCATGTCGTTGGGCGCTCGCGTCACCGTGCTGGACGAGTCGCTGAAGCACGCGGAGAAGGCCTCGCTCCTGGAGCTGCTGGACGTCACCGTCAGGCTCGGCGAGGGGACGACCGCCACCCTGCCCGCCGACGCCGACCTCGTGGTCACCTCGCCGGGCTGGCGCCCCACCGCGCCCCTCCTGCAGCAGGCCGCTTCCCGAGGCGTGCCGGTCTGGGGTGAGACGGAGCTGGCGTGGCGGATGATGCAGCCCGACCGACGGGTCCCGTGGCTCGGCATCACCGGCACCAACGGAAAGACCACCACGACGCAGATGGTGGAGTCGATGCTCGCGGCCGCCGGGCTTCGTACCGCCGCCGTCGGCAACATCGGCAGGCCCATCGTCGAGGCGATCCTCGACGACGAGCCCTACGACGTGCTGGCGGTCGAACTCTCCAGCTTCCAGCTGCACTGGTCCCGCTCGATGCAGTTGCACTCCGCGGCTGTCCTGAACCTGCACGACGACCACCTCGAGTGGTACGACGCGCCCAACGCCCGGGAGCGCTACATCGCCGACAAGGCGACGATCTACGCCGGCGTGTCCCACAGCTGTGTCTACAACGTGGCCGAGCCGATCACCGAGCGCATGGTGGAAGAGGCAGAGGTCCAGGAGGGTGCCCGGGCCATCGGCTTCACGCTCGGGATCCCTGCGCCGAGCATGGTCGGCGTGGTCGACGACGCGATCGTGGACCGGGCATTCGTCGAGCAGCGACGCCACTCCGCTCTCGAGCTGGCGACGCTGTCCGACGTCACACCCTTCGCGCCGCACAACGTCGAGAACGCGCTGGCCGCTGCGGCGCTGGTACGGAGCTTCGGCGTCCCGGCCGGCGCCGTGAGGGACGGTCTGCGCAACCTGCGCCTGGCGGGGCACCGGATCCAGACCGTGGCGGAGGCGGGCGGCATCACGTGGGTCGACGACTCCAAGGCCACCAACCCGCACGCGGCCGAGTCCGCGATGCGGGGGCGCGACTCCTTCGTCTGGATCGCCGGGGGACAGGCCAAGGGCACCACCTTCGACGACCTCGTCAGCCGCCACCGCGAGCACATGCGCGCCGCCGTCCTCCTCGGCGTCGACCGCCACATCGTTTCCGACGCCCTGACCCGACACGCCCCGGAGGTGCCGCAGGTCATGATCGATTCCACCGAGACTGGGGTCATGGACCACGTCGTCGCCGCTGCCGCGCGCTTCGCCCGGCACGGAGACACCGTCCTGCTGTCCCCGGGGTGCGCCAGCCTCGACATGTTCACGGGCTACGACGACCGGGGTGACCAGTTCCAGGCTGCCGTGCAGCGGCACCTGAACCCGGGATCGGCGAGGGAGTAGGGCATGACGGCATCGACGAGCACCGCACCACATCGGGAGCGAGGCGCCGAACGCCCGTCACTGGCTGCCCTCAACAAGGCCCCCCTCGCGGACTACTACGTCGTCGTCTTCGCCGTCGGGATCCTGTGTGCACTGGGCTCGATGATGGTGCTGTCGGCCTCCTCCGTCCTGGCGCAGAGCCGCGGCGAGTCCCCGTACTACTACTCGATCCGCCAACTGGTGTTCCTCGTGGTGGGGGTGGTGGCGGCCGTCGTCCTCAGCCGAATGTCGACGGAGGCGCTGCGCCGGCTCGGCTGGGTCGCCTGGAGCCTCGCCGTCGTGCTCCTCGTCCTGGTGCTCACGCCACTGGGGCACGGGGTCAACGGCAACACCAACTGGCTGCGCATCGGGCCGGTGCAGTTCCAGCCCTCCGAGTTCGCCAAGCTCGCCCTGGTGGTATGGGGGGCAGCGCTCTTCCACACGAAGCGCCGCCGCCTGCACGAGACCAACCAGCTCCTCGTCCCGTTCGTCCCCGGGGCGCTGGTCGTGCTCGCGCTGGTCCTGGCAGGACGTGACCTGGGCACCGGAGTGGTGATCGCGCTGCTGATCATGGCTCTGCTGTTCTTCGTCGGCACGTCGCTCCGGCTGCTGGTCCCGGCCGGACTCGCCGCCGTCGCCGTGGTCGTCTTCCTCGTGTTCGGGTCCTCCAACCGGATGAGCCGGATCCAGGTCTTCCTCGACCCACAATGGAACACCGACCTGTCGTCCCAGCCCATGTCGGCCCTGTACGCACTGGCCAGCGGCGGCTGGTGGGGCCTCGGTCTGGGAGCGAGCAAGCAGAAGTGGGGCGGACTGAAGGACGCGGCCCACACCGACTTCATCTTCGCCGTGATCGGGGAGGAACTGGGCCTCTTCGGCGTCCTCGTCGTGGTCGCCATGTTCGGCCTCCTGGCCCGGGCCGGGTTCTCGATCGCGCTCCAGTCGGACAAGATGTTCAACCGCCTGGCGGCCGCCGGGGTGACCGCGTGGTTGCTGACGCAGGCGCTCATCAACATCCTCGTGGTGGTCCACCTCCTCCCGGTCCTGGGTATCCCGCTGCCCTTCATCTCCTCGGGCGGCTCCGCCCTGATGGCCAACCTGATGGCCGTGGGGGTGCTGCTCGCGGTGGCACGTGACACGCCGGCCGCGCGCCGGCACCTGGGGCGCAGCAGGCGCTCCTCGCAACCTCGCATGACCAGCGTCGTCGCGGCTGGGGGAGGCTCGTGACGCGCGTCGCGCTGGCCGGCGGCGGGACTGCGGGACACACGTCACCCCTCATCGCCACCGCCCTGGAGCTCCAGCGTCTCGACCCCGAAACCGAGGTCGTCTGCATCGGGACCAGCAAGGGCCTGGAGACCACCGTCATCCCAGCCGCGGGACTGCCGCTCGAGCTCATCACGCCCGTCCCGCTGCCGCGCAGCCTGTCGTGGGACCTCGTCAGGCTGCCCTGGACGCTCACCCGGTCGGTGACGGAGGCCCGACGCATCCTCAAGCAGCACGGCGCCGAGGTACTCGTCGGTTTCGGCGGCTACGTCTCCATCCCGGCCTACATCGCTGCTCGCACGCTGGGCGTGCCCATCGTGGTGCACGAGGCCAACAAGCTGCCCGGCATCGCGAACCGTGTCGGTGCCCGCTGGGCAGCCGTCGTGGCGACCACCTTCGCGGAGACCGAGCTCCCCGGAGGTCGCGTGCTCGGCATGCCGATGGCACGCGAGATCGCGCACCCGGCGATCAACAAGGCCGAAGCGCGGTCACGGTTCGGGCTGGCGCCCGATCGGCCGACCCTGCTCGTCAGCGGCGGCTCCCAGGGGGCCGTGCGCATCAACGACGCCGTGGCCGCGGCACGTGACGCACTCCTGGCCGGCGGAGTGCAGATCCTCCACGTCCTGGGGGCCAAGAACTTCGACGACAGCCACCGCGTGGTCGAGCATCCGACGGGTGCCCGCTACGTCCCTGTCGCCTACGTCGACCACATGGCCGAGGCATACGGCGCGGCAGACCTCATGCTCGGCCGTGCCGGAGCAGCCACCGTGATGGAGACGGCTGCCGCCGGGCTCCCCGTGGTCTTCGTCCCGCTCCCGTGGGGCAACGGGGAGCAGGCCCGCAACGCGGAGTCGCTCGTCGAGGCCGGCGCGGGCACCATGATTCGGGATGCGGAGCTCGACGGGGCTACGCTGGTGCAGCACGTGCTGCCGCGGATCACGGACCCTGATGGACTCAGGACCATGTCCCAGGCGGCGCGGCAACACCATCCACCCGACGCTGCGGAGGCACTGGCCCGCGCCGTGCTGGCCGTGGCCGAGGGCTCCCAGGAGACGAGACCCGAATGACACTGCTCAACCCGATTGACGTGCTGCCCGCCGACCAGATCGGACCCATCCACTTCATCGCCGTCGGCGGCTCCGGCATGAGCGGCATCGCCCGCATGTACGCCGAGCTCGGCATCCCGACGAGCGGGTCGGACCAGAGCGACTCCTCCACCCTCCAGGCGCTGCAACGCGCAGGCGTGACGACCTTCGTCGGACACGACCCCGCCCAGCTCGGCGACGCCGCGACCGTCGTGATCTCGTCGGCCATCCGCGCCGACAACGTGGAACTCGTGGAGGCCCGGCGCCGTGGACTGCGGATCTGGCACCGTTCCGCCGCGCTGGCCGCCCTCATGGTGGGCAAGCGCGGCGTGTCCGTGGCCGGTACCCACGGGAAGACCACGACCACCGCGATGACAGCCGTCCTGCTCTCAGAGGCGGGCGCCGACCCCAGCTATGTCATCGGCGGACCCCTCAGCACCACGGGCACCAGCTCGGCAGCGGGCCGCGGCGACGCGTTCGTCATCGAGGCCGACGAGTCCGACGGATCCTTCCTGCAGTACCCCACCGAGATCGCGGTCATCACGAACATCGAGGCCGACCACTTGGTGAACTGGGGGACCTCGGAGGCCTACGCCGACGGCTTCCGCGCCTTCGCCACCCGCCCCGTCGTCCGTCACGTCGTGATCAACGTCGACGACCACGGCTCCCGCACCCTCGCGGACGAGTTGGAGGACGAGGGCGTCCGGACCATCCGCTACGGAGAGTCCGAGGACGCCGACGTTCGCTTCCACTCGGTGGAGGCCCGCGGCAACGGCGTGGCCGCCACCCTCGTGTTCGGCGACGACGAGGGCGAGCTCGTTCTCCAGGTGCCGGGCAACCACAACCTCGCCAATGCCTGCGCGGCGTACGCCGTGGGCCGCCTGCTCGGCATCGGCCACGAGGCCGCGCTCGAGGCACTCTCCCGCTTCGAGGGCACGCTGCGCCGGTTCCAGCTGATCACCGACACCGCAGGCATCCGCGTCTTCGACGACTATGCGCACCACCCGACCGAGATCCGCGCCGCGTTGACGGCCGCGCGTCGTGCCACCGAGGCGGGGAATGAGGCAACCGGGCTCCGAGGTCGGCTCATCGCCTGCTTCCAGCCCCACCTCTACACCCGCACCGTCGACTTTGCGGACGAGTTCGGCGAGGTCATGACCCTCGCCGACGTCGCCGTCATCAACGACATCTGCGGCGCCCGAGAGGACCCCATCCCCGGGGTGACCGGCGAACTGGTCGTCGACGCCACGCGACGGGCGGGGCAGGACGAGATCGTCTACGTCCCCGAGAAGTACGACCTGCCCGATGCCCTCAACGAGATCGCCCGGCCCGGCGACCTCATCATCACCCTCGGGTGCGGGGACGTCACGATCGTCGGACCGCTGCTCGCCGACCTGCTGAAGCAGCGGGCGGAGGTCGGGGGGGAGTGAGTCCCGACTCCTCGCCGGCCGAGTTCGCCCGTGCGCTCCGGGAGCAACGACGGCGCAGGAGCCGGCGCCGCCTCGTCGTCGGCGCGTCCGTCGGGGGCGTCTTCCTTGTCTTCGGCGGGCTGCTGGCGCTCGCCTGGTTCTCTCCGTGGTTCCTCGTCCGGGAACAACGCGTCGACGGGGTGTCGCTCCTCACCGCGGACGAGGTGGTCGTCGCCGCCGCCGTCGCCGAAGGGACCCCCCTCGTGGCGCTGGACGTCGGGAACGTCGAGGCCAGAGTGGCCGCGCTGCCGCCGGTCGCCGAGGTGGACGTCACCCGCCGACTGCCCGACGTCGTGGAGTTCGCTGTCACGGAGCGCACGCGCGCGTTTGTCCGGGAAGTCGACGCCGGCTTCGACTGGGTGGACGCCACGGGGACGGTTTTCCACTCCACCCCCGAGCCTCCGGAGGGGGCCGTCGTCGCGGAGGTCGACCCGGAGGCCGATGAGCGCCTGCTCTCGGACGTGGCCACCGTCGTGGCCCACCTGCCCTCAGAGGTCGCCTCGCGCGTGGAGCGCCTCGACGCCCGTGCCGTCGACCAGATCGCCATGTCACTGGAGGACGGGGCCACGGTGGTCTGGGGCAGCGCGGAGCAGTCCGGCTTCAAGGCAGAGGTGCTCGGCGCGTTGCTCGCGACGGAGGCGGACGTCTACGACGTCTCAGCGCCCGGCTATCCAACGACGCGGTAGGGTGGCCGGCACGATGCGCAAACCCTGAAGTAGCACTTGAGGTGGTTTTCGGGGGTTCCGCGCACAACGTTGGACGTGTCGGGTCGCGGCGCCCTAGCCTTCCATCAGCTAGGGGCAACGGGCCCACGACGAGTAGGGCAGGTAATGGCAAGCGCATCACAGAACTACCTCGCAGTGATCAAGGTCGTCGGAGTCGGCGGCGGCGGCGTCAACGCGGTCAATCGAATGATTGAGGCCGGTCTGAGAGGCGTCGAGTTCATCGCCGTCAACACGGACGCGCAGGCCCTGCTCATGAGTGACGCCGACGTGAAGCTCGACATCGGCCGTGAACTCACCCGTGGGTTGGGGGCCGGCGCCGATCCCTCCAAGGGGCGCCAGGCCGCGGAGGACCACGCGGACGAGATCGAGGAGGCGTTGAAGGGCGCCGACATGGTCTTCGTCACCGCCGGTGAGGGTGGCGGAACCGGGACGGGCGGAGCGCCCATCGTTGCCAAGATAGCCCGCTCCCTGGGTGCGCTGACCATCGGTGTGGTGACACGCCCCTTCTCGTTCGAGGGCAGGCGCCGCGCCACGCAGGCGGAGACCGGCATCGAGCAGCTGCGCGAGGAGGTCGACACCCTCATCGTCATCCCGAACGACAAGCTCCTGCAGATGACCGACCACCAAGTCGCGATCCTCGATGCGTTCAAGCAGGCCGACCAGGTCCTGATGCAGGGCGTCTCGGGCATCACCGACCTCATCACCACGCCGGGGCTGATCAACCTCGACTTCGCCGACGTCAAGTCGATCATGAGCCAGGCGGGTTCCGCGCTCATGGGCATCGGCTCGGCCCGCGGTGAGGACCGCGCACGCGCCGCTGCCGAGATGGCCATCTCCTCGCCGCTGCTCGAGGCCAGCATCGACGGTGCCCACGGCGTGCTGCTCTCCATCGCGGGTGGTAGTGACCTGGGGCTGTTCGAGGTCTCGGCAGCCGCCCAGCTCATCGAGGAGGCCGCTCACGACGAAGCCAACATCATCTTCGGCACCGTGATCGACGACGCGCTCGGCGACGAGGTCCGGATCACGGTGATCGCTGCCGGTTTCGACGGCGGTGCCCCGCAGAAGCGGCAGTCCGCCAGGCCGGAGCCCTCGCGGCGCCCGCAGCCGGTCGAGCAGTCGACGCAGCTGCCGCGCCAGCAGGCCACCGGGCCGGTTCCCCACGCTGCACCGATGCCGACGCCGCGCCAGCAGCCTTCGGCCCCGCAGCAGACCACAGCGCCCGCCATCGACGATGACGAACTGGACGTGCCGGACTTCATGAAGTAGGACCCCGACCGATCAGCGCCCCGACCCGCAGCGGGGCGCTGATTCTTTTTGCGCGTGTCGCGGCGCTCGTTCAGCGCCCCCGGCCCGGCCCCGGGTAGGGTTCCCGCAGGAGAAGAACGAGGAGGTAGCTGTGGGCGTACGCAAGTTGGCCGAGTGGATGGGCCTGGTCGAGGACGGCCGCTACAACGACCGTGACGACGAGGACTACGCCGCGGAGCCGTCGGACGACCTCTACGCCGACGAACTACCCAGCCAGGAGGTGAGTCGGGTGTCGCGTCTCCCCGAACGCAGCGAGGTGGACCAGCGCGTGGAACGACGTCGGAGCGCGCCGGCGCCCACCCCCGAGCCGGAGGTGGCGGACATCAGCCGTATCGTGAGCGTCCGGCCCCGGTCGTACAACGAGGCACGGGCGATCGGCGAGAACTTCCGCGACGGCATCCCGGTCATCATGAACCTCTCGGACATGGAGTCCGGCGAGGACAAGCGGCTCGTCGACTTCGCGGCCGGCTTGATCTTCGGACTGCGCGGCAACATCGAGCGCGTCTCACGCCAGGTCTTCCTCCTCTGCCCAGCCAACCTCGTGGTGGGACCCGAGGACAAGGAGCGGCTCGTCTCCGGGGGCTTCTTCAACCAGAGCTGACCGGCGCGGCGCATCCCACTCGTTGGCATCGACGACCCACTAGAGTAGCCTCACAACTGCCTCCGGGAGGACAAGCCGCCGGAGGGATACAGACCCTTGGAGACTAGAATGACTCTGACCCTGGAAGAGGTCCGCCGAGTCCGGTTCCGGATGGCGCGTCGGGGCGCAACCGGCTACGACGTCGCAGATGTCGACAACTTCATCGACAAGGTGGAGGAGTCCTTCGCGCAGTACGAGAACGAGCGAGACCTGCTCCGTCGCGAGGCCGAGGCGGCCGGTCAGAGCACCGGCGAGGGCGACGAGGGTGCCGTCGCAGCCCGGGACGAGGAGATCGCGGCGCTGCGCGCCGAGCTCGAGGCGGCCCGCCAGGGCGGGGCCCCAGGACAGGATGCCGGCCTCCAGGAGGAGAACGATCGCCTGCGCGCCGAGCTCGAACGCGTTCGGGGGGAGTTGAATGACGCCCGAAACCAGCGCGTGTCCGAGGTCGCCAGCAATGCCGAGACCCTGACCGTCACCACCAGCGCTGACGCCAGCCCGGCGGTCGTGCGACTCGTGCAGATCCACACGGAGCAGGCCGAGCGACTGGTCGCCGAGGCCGAGGACGAGGCCAGCCGCAAGCTGTCGGAGGCCGAGCGCGCCGCGCACGAGATCACCACCGACGCGAGGACCAAGGCCGAGCGGATCGAGTCCGAGGCTCGTGTCAACGCCGAGCAGATGACCCGCTCCGCCCAGGAGAACGCCGACAGCGTCAACTCCCAGGCCGACGAGCGCCGACACCAGTTGTTCGCCGCCCTCGAGCGGGAGCAGGGGCAGTTGCAGGAGAAGGTCGCAGCGCTGCGGGAGTTCGAGGCCCGCTTCCGGGACAACCTCAAGGGCTTCGTCACGCGGCATCTCGACGAGCTCGAAACCGACCAACCCGAGCCCGCTGACGTGCCCGAACTCGCCGAGTCACAGTCCGCCACGCCACGGCTGGATGCCCTGGCCCAGGGCGACGAGCACTGAGTCACCACCCACCCGCACGCGGGCCCGGATCTCCTGTGGATCCGGGCCCGTGTCGCGTGTTGACAACGTTCGAGGCGGGTGTAGTCTCTGCGGACACACCACGACGGTAGGAACCTGGAATGCCAACGACAACCCCCGATCCCTCACGCGACGTCACGCTGCCCGTGCGCGATGGCGAGGATCCATGGACCGCGGAGGAGATCGCCGAACAACGCACGGAGCTGGTCGAGGAGGTCGAGCGACTGGAACGGAAGGTCGAGGCCACGGAGGCCGAGCTCAACTCCTTGCTCCGAGAGGGCGCCGACGGCGCTGGTCGCGACCCTGCGGACGTGGGGTCCACCAACTTCGAGCGCGACCAGGAACTGTCGCTCGCGCAGAACGCCCGCGAGATGGCCGAGCAGGCTCGCCTGGCGCTGGGCTTGTTCGACGAGGGCCGGTACGGCTTCTGCGAGGTGTGCGGTGAGCCGATCGGCAAGGGTCGCCTCCAGGCGTTCCCGCGTGCCACGCTGTGTGTGAGGTGCAAGCAGCGCGAGGAGCGGCGCTGAAGCCCTGGGGGCCCCGCCTGATTGCGGCCGGCATCGCGCTGGCCGTCCTGGGGGTCGACCAGGTCACCAAGGCCGTCGCCATCGAGCGGCTGGAACCGGGACAGCCGGTCAACATCGTCGGTGAGGTTCTGCGTTTCACCCTCATCAGCAACCCGGGTGCCGCGTTCGGCATGGGAAGCGGCTTCACGGTGGTGCTCACCGTGATCGCGATCCTGGCGCTGCTGGCCTGCGTCGTCGTCGGGTTGCCACGCGTCCGACGCCCCTCTGAGGCCGTCGCCCTGGGACTGCTCACCGGAGGGATCGCGGGGAACCTGCACGATCGACTGCTCCGGGAGCCGGGGCCACTGCGGGGTCACGTCATCGACTTCTTCCAACTGCCCAACTTTGCCATCTTCAACGTCGCCGACATCGGGATCACCAGTGCGGCGGGCCTGATCATCCTGCTGAGCTTCACCCACGAGAAGCAGCGCACCGCGGGGGCGGCGTGAGCGTCTTCCTGGTCCCCGACACCCTGGCCGGTGAGCGGCTCGACGCCGCAGCTGCGCGCGTGACGGGGTTCTCGCGGTCGCGTATCGAGGACATCATCGCCGCCGGCGGGGTGAGCCTCGACGGAGCCCGGGTGGACAAGGGATCGACGCGGATCCGCGGCGGCGAGCTGCTCGAGGTCGACGAGGGCCTCAAGCCCGACCGGGTCGTGGTGCGTCCCGTCCTGGCCGACGGACTCCGCGTCGTGCACGAGGACGCGGACATCATCGTCGTCGACAAGCCGGCCGGTGTGGCAGCCCACCCGAGCCTGGGCTGGAGCGGCCCGTCGGTCACCGAACACCTCGCGGCCAGCGGCTTCCGCGTCTCCACATCGGGTGCCCCCGAGCGCCAGGGCGTCGTGCAGCGGTTGGACGTGGGGACGTCGGGGCTGATGGTGTTGGCGCGCTCGGAGTCCGCCTATTCCCTGCTCAAGCAGGCCTTCCGGGACCGCAGGGTCCACAAGGTCTACCACGCCCTCGTGCAGGGCCATCCCGATCCCTTCACCGGCACCATCGAGGCGCCGATCGGACGGCATCCCTCTGCGGAGTGGAAGATGGCGGTGATGGAGGGCGGCCGCCACAGCGTCACCCACTACGAGACCCTCGAGGCCCATCGTCGCGCCACGCTGCTGCGCATCGAACTCGAGACCGGCCGCACGCACCAGATCCGGGTCCACATGGCCGCGATCGGGCACCCATGCTGCGGTGATCCGCTCTACGGAGCGGACCCGGTGCTCGCGGCAGAGCTGGGTCTGGTGCGGCAGTGGCTGCACGCCGTCGAACTGTCGTTCGTCCACCCCCGCAGCGGCGACATGGTGACCTTCCACTCCGAGCCGCCGGACGACCTGGCCCACGCGCTCGAGGTGGTGCGGGAGGGCTGACCCCCTCGTGCACGGCAGGGGGCGTCAGGTAGTGTTGCCCCGTGCGCAGAGCAAAGATCGTATGTACCCTAGGCCCCTCCTCCAACACGACGGACCGTCTCGTCGAGCTCATCAACGCCGGCATGAACGTCGCGCGTCTCAACATGAGCCACGGCGACTACGACGAGCACGGCGGCCGGCTCAAGGCGGTCCGCGAGGCCGCTGAGATCACCGGCAAGACCATCGGCGTCCTGGCCGACCTCCAGGGCCCCAAGATTCGCCTCGGCCGGTTCGCCGCAGACCAGAAGCACCACCTCGACAGGGGGGATCGCTTCACCATCACCATTGAGGACATCGAGGGCGACGCCACCCGGTGCTCGACCACCTACAAGGGACTCCCCGGCGACGTGCGTCCTGGTGACACGATCCTCATCGACGACGGCAAGGTCGGCATGAAGGCTGTCGAGGTCACCGACACCGAGGTCCGCTGCGAGGTCACCGTTCCCGGTCCGGTGTCGAACAACAAGGGCATCAACCTCCCCGGCGTCGCGGTGTCCGTCCCGGCGCTGAGCGACAAGGACGAGGCCGACCTGCGGTGGGCACTCGGCCAGGACATCGACATGATCGCCCTGTCCTTCGTCCGTTCGGGTGACGACATCAAGCGCGTCCACGAGATCATGGACGAAGAGGGTCGCAGGCTGCCGGTCATCGCCAAGCTGGAGAAGCCGCAGGCGATCGCGAACCTGCAGGCCATCATCGATGCCTTCGACGCCTTCATGGTGGCCCGCGGCGACCTCGGCGTGGAACTGCCGCTGGAGGACGTCCCGCTGGTGCAGAAGCAAATCATCCGCGCGGCCCGCAAGTGGGCCAAGCCGGTGATTGTCGCCACCCAGATGCTGGAGTCGATGATCAGCGCCCCGCGTCCCACGCGTGCGGAGGCCTCCGACGTGGCCAACGCCATCCTTGACGGGGCTGACGCCGTCATGCTCTCGGGCGAGACCTCCGTGGGGGACTTCCCCGTGGAAACGGTCAAGACCATGGCGCGGATCGTCGAGCACTCCGAGCGCGAGGGCCACGGCGAGATCCACATCATCGACTGGGATCCCCACACCACAGGTGGTGTCCTGGCGAAGGCAGCCGTCGAGGTCGCCGAGCGCGTCGGCGCCCGCTACATGGTCGCCTTCACGAAGTCCGGTGACACGGCTCGCAGGCTGTCGCGCCTGCGTCCGTCCATTCCCCTGCTCGTGTTCTCCCCTGAGCACTCCACCCGCCAGAACATGACGGTGACGTGGGGCGTGGACACCCAGGTGACGCCCAACTTCGACAACCAGGAGGAGATGGTCGAGACCGTGGACCAGTTCCTTCGCGACCACAACATGATCGACGTCGGCGAGCGCATCGTCATCCTGTCCGGCTCCCCGATGGGCGTGCCCGGCAAGACGAACAACCTGCGCGTGCACAAGATCAAGGACAAGGCCTACCCGGAGGCCTGACGAACGAACGAAGGAGGGGGAGCCGCACGCGGCTCCCCCTCCTTCGTTCGTCCGTGCCCGGGAGGGGAGTCGAACCCCTACGGCCTTGCGGCCAGACGGGTTTGAGCCGTCCGCGTATACCATTCCGCCACCCGGGCGGGCGGAGTCATTCTGCCACACCGACCCGCACCGGTCACCTCGGGGACGGCACGGTTGTCGGTTCCAGGGAGACGCCGCTGGTCGCCGCGCGCT
Organism: uncultured Arachnia sp.; assembly: GCA_947499145.1. GTDB lineage: Bacteria > Actinomycetota > Actinomycetes > Propionibacteriales > Propionibacteriaceae > Arachnia. The sequence goes on along the minus strand of CANMNB010000005.1, from coordinate 221,354 downwards.
AGTATTTCGTAGCGTTGCCGGGGACCCCCGGCCGGTAGGACCACTCGACGGAGAATGGGGCAGTCAATGGCCGAGAAGAAACAGCCGACGCGCGTGCTGGTCGCGGAGGACGAGGCGTTGATCCGGCTCGACCTGGTCGAGCTCCTCACCGACGAGGGTTTCGAAGTCATCGGCCAGGCCGCCGACGGGGAGGAAGCCGTCCGGCTCGCCCGGGAACTGGAGCCCGACCTCGTGATCATGGACGTCAAGATGCCCAGGATGGACGGCATCACGGCCGCGGAGGAGATCGCGGAGGAGCGGATCGCTCCCATCGTGATGCTGACCGCCTTCAGCCAGCGCGACCTCGTGGAGCGGGCCCGGGACGCCGGCGCCATGGCCTACGTGGTCAAGCCCTTCGACGCCTCCGACGTCATCCCGGCCATCGAGATCGCCATGGGACGCTTCGCCGAGATCAAGGCCATCGAGGACGAGCTCACCTCGCTCGAGGAGCGCTTCGAGTCCCGCAAGATCATCGACCAGGCCAAGGGCATCCTGCAGGAGAACCTGGGTCTCACCGAGCCCGAGGCGTTCCGCTGGATCCAGAAGACCGCCATGGACCTGCGCAAGTCCATGCGCGAGGTGGCCGAGGGCGTCATCAGCCACCGCAAGCGCAAGTCCTGATCCTCACCCGATCGTGACCAGCCTGCAGGTGATCCGGCCGACGGCAATGGTGCGGCCTTCGTCGTCCGAGATGTCCACCTGGTAGACGGCAGTCGACCGGCCGAGGTGGACCGCGGTGGCCGTGCCGGTCACCCAGCCGCTCCGCGTTGCCCGCAGGTGGGTGACGTTGATGTCCACGCCGACCGCGCCGTGCGTCGGCTGCCCGTGCGCCACTGCACCGAGGGATCCGAGCGTCTCCACCAGCACCGCCGTCGCCCCGCCGTGCAGGAGGCCGAACGGCTGCTGGTTGCCCTCCACCGGGATGCGACCCACCACGCGGCGTGGGGCCAGCTCCAGGACCTCCAGCCCGAGTTTGGTGTCGAGCGGTGCGTGGTCAAGGGCCCGATACCACTCGGGCAGTTCTGCGTGGTCCATGGGGCCACTCTGGCACACCGGCGTCGTCGGAGACGCCCGCTAGAGTCGTCGTGTGACCAGCCGACCACGACTCCTGCTCATCGACGGCCACTCGGTGGCGTACCGCGCCTTCTACGCGTTGCCGGTGGAGAACTTCGCCACCTCGACGGGCCAGCACACCAACGCCGTCTTCGGGTTCACCTCAATGTTGATCAACGTGCTCCGCGACGAGCAGCCCACCCATCTGGCAGTGGCCTTCGACGTGTCCCGGACCTCCTTCCGGACGGAGAGCTACCCCGACTACAAGGCCAACCGTGCGGCGTCCCCGGCGGAGTTCTCCGGACAGGTGTCGCTCATCAAGGACGTGCTGGATGCGCTCAACGTGCCTCACGTCGAGCTGGAGGGCTACGAGGCCGACGACGTCATCGCCACCATGGCCACGCAGGCGGTGGCCGAGGGTTTCGACGTGCTCATCTGCACCGGCGACCGCGACGCCATGCAGCTCGTGGGCGAGCACGTCACCGTGCTGTACCCACGCAAGGGCGTCTCCGATCTCGCGCGCATGACGCCGGAGGCGGTCCGCGACAAGTACCTCGTCGACCCGTCCCGCTACCCGGAGGTCGCCGCGCTGGTCGGTGAGACGAGCGACAACCTGCCCGGCGTCCCGGGCGTGGGTCCGAAGACTGCCGCCAAGTGGCTGCAGGAGTACGACGGGCTGGACAACCTGGTGGCGCGGGCCGAGCAGGTGAAGGGCAAGGCGGGGGAGTCCTTCCGAGCCCATCTTGAGGACGTGGTGCGCAACCGGCGGCTCAACGCGCTCGTGCGCGACCTCCGGCTGCCCCTGTCCGTGGCCGGCACCACCAGGCAGGACTGGGACCGGGAGCGGGTCCACGAATTGTTCGACGCGCTCGAGTTCCGGGTCCTGCGGGAACGGCTCCTGGAGTTGGCGCCGTCCGAGCCGCAGGACGTCGAGTCCTACGAGATGGACGGCCGTGTCCTCGCCTCGTCCGAAGTGGAGGGTTGGCTGCGCGACCACGCGGACGGCGCTACCGGCGTCCACGTCGTGGGGTGGTGGCGTGCGGGCACGGGAGACGTCGAGGGCCTGGGGCTGGCCTCCGAGGACGGGGAGAACGCGTACGTCGACGTGACCTCCCTGGACCCGACGGCGGACGGTGCCCTGGCCGACTGGCTGGCCGATGCGTCCCGCGCCAAGGTCATGCACGACGCCAAGGGACCCCTCCTGGCGATCTGGGCACGCGGCTGGGACGTGCGTGGGATCTCCATGGACACGCTGCTGGCCTCCTACCTGCTGCGCCCGGACCAACGGACCTACGACCTTGCCGACCTGGTGCTGCGCCACCTGAAGCGGGAGCTCGCCGTGGACGCGACGCCGTCGCAGGAGGCGCAGCTCAGCCTCGACTTCGGGGACGAGACACCGGCTGCCGACGACGCGATGCTCCGTGCCCGCGCGGTCATGGACCTCGGTGGCGCCATCGGCCCCGAACTCGGCGAGCGGGGGGCCGACTCGCTCCTGACGGACCTGGAACTGCCGCTGCAGCGTGTCCTGGCGCGCGCCGAGGCCGTCGGTGTGGCCATGGACCGGGTCCGCCTGGAGGAACTGCGGGACCAGTTCGACCAGGCGGTGGGTGAGGCGGAGCGCAACGCCTACGCGGTGCTGGGCCATGAGGTGAACCTTGGCTCACCCAAGCAGCTCCAGGCCGTGCTGTTCGAGGAACTCCAGATGCCCAAGACCAGACGCACGAAGTCCGGCTACACGACGGATGCTGATGCGCTTGCCGACCTGTTTGCACGGACCGAGCACCCGTTCCTCGGGCACCTGCTCGAGCACCGGGACCGCATCCGACTGCGCCAGACGGTGGACGGACTCCTCGCGAGCATCCAACCCGACGGGCGCATCCACACCACTTACATGCAGACGATCGCGGCCACCGGTCGACTGTCGTCGACCGACCCCAACCTGCAGAACATCCCGATCCGCACCGAACTGGGGCGACAGATCCGGCACGCCTTCGTGCCGGGCGATGGGTTCGACCTCCTGATGACGGCGGACTACTCCCAGATCGAGATGCGGATCATGGCCCACGTCAGCGGGGACCGCCGCCTGGTGGAGGCGTTCCGCTCAGGTCGGGATTTCCACAACGAGATGGCGGCCAAGGTGTTCGCCGTCGGCCCGACGGAGGTCACCGGCGAGATGCGCGCGAAGATCAAGGCCATGAACTACGGCCTCGCGTACGGGCTCAGCGCGTTCGGGCTCTCCAACCAGCTCGGGATCTCGGTCGGGGAGGCCAAGGAGTTGATGGAGGATTACTTCTCTCGCGTCGGCGGGGTTCGCAGCTACCTGGCCGACGTCGTTGACGAGGCCCGTCGGCAGGGCTACACGGCCACGATGCTCGGCCGTCGTCGCTACCTTCCTGACCTGACGTCGTCCAACAGGCAGCGCCGTGAGATGGCGGAGCGCGCGGCGCTGAACTCGCCGATTCAGGGGTCCGCAGCGGACATCATCAAGATCGCGATGCTGAACGTGGCCCACGCCCTCGAGCGTTCAGGTCTGCGCAGCCGCATGCTGCTCCAGGTCCACGACGAGCTCGTCCTCGAGGTCGTGGCCGCCGAGCAGGATGAGGTCGCGGAGCTCGTCTCGTCCCAGATGGCGGGAGCGATGGACCTCGCCGTGCCGCTCGAGGTCTCGATCGGGTTCGGTGACTCGTGGTTCACCGCCGCGCACTAGGGCGACCAGGGAGCGGCGTAGAAGAAGACCCGTGAGGCCCAGAACTCGGTGGCACGCTGGAAATCCCAGCAAATGATCATCGTCAGGGTGGGGTCGCCGTCGAAATCCACCATGATGTCGGAGTTGGGGTCGTAGTCCTCGACCCAGATCTTCCTCGCCTCCGTGAACTCGTAGCAGGTCACCTGGCCGTCGGGCCCGTAGAGCGCGATGAGGTCGCCGGCCTGGAGTTGGCTCTCGCCACCGTCGTACATGGCATTGCCGAGTGCGCCGCCACGCCGATAGGTATGGATCGACAGCACGACCTTGCCCTGGTTCGTGCCCGGCTGCGGGCCCTGGTTCCACCAGGAGGCGGTGGTGGGCTGGTCGGCTGGCGGTGCGGCGATGGTGCCGTCGGACGCCAGGCCGAGGGACAGCACGCTGCCCTCCGCCTCGGGGCGCTCGAAGGCGAAGCGAGTCGGCACGAAGCCCTCGCCGGTGTGGGGTTGGCACTCGGCCCGCAGCCCCTCATAGGTGGGGGCCGGTGTGGACGACGAGGCCAGGACGGTGGGCGGACTGCTCGCGGGCACGCTGCTGGCGGACATGCTGCTCGGGGGAGCTGTCGGCGAGGGCGACGGCGTGGGAGACTCCGCGGGAGTCGGGCTGACGGCAGTCCCCGTCGGGGGTGCCGGGGGAGCAACGGTGGGTTCCGAGGGTCGGGTCAGGAACCACGTGAGCCCGCTCAGGACCGCCACGAGCAGGAACGCGACGACGTATCGCCCCCATCGTGGGCCGCGTCTTCTCCGTGGGGGTACGCTCACTCCGCCCAGAATAGTCGCAACGTCGGTCCCCTCCGGCCTCGGCCGGGGCGACGGCGTGGACGGGGTTTGACCGGCGCATGGGCCCGCGAGTACGCTGACAAGGCACTGTGGCCTGCCTGCCCTCGGACGGAGTGGGGTGGGCGCGTCGACGAGTCGCCAAGGCGGCTTCGACAAGGCTCGGAGCGAAACGTACACCATTTTCGGAGCCCTACTACATGACCTCCTCCACTGAGGCCTCGACTGTCGCAGTCGACGACTTCGGCAGCCCGGAAGCCTTCATGGCCGCCGTGGACGCCACCATCAAGTACTTCAACGACGGGGACATCGTCTCCGGGACCGTTGTGAAGGTCGACCGTGACGAGGTACTCCTCGACATCGGTTACAAGACCGAAGGCGTCATCCCTTCCAAGGAACTCTCCATCAAGCACGACGTCGACCCCTTCGAGGTCGTCAACGTCGGCGATGAGATCGAGGCCCTCGTCCAGCAGAAGGAGGACAAGGAAGGCCGCCTGATCCTGTCCAAGAAGCGCGCCCAGTACGAGCGCGCCTGGGGCACGATCGAGAAGATCAAGGAAGAGGACGGAGTCGTCTCCGGCCACGTCATCGAGGTGGTCAAGGGCGGCCTCATCGTCGACATCGGCCTCCGCGGCTTCCTGCCGGCTTCGCTCGTCGAGATGCGTCGCGTCCGCGACCTGCAGCCGTACGTCGGGCAGGAGCTCGAGGCCAAGATCATCGAGCTGGACAAGAACCGCAACAACGTGGTCCTGTCCCGTCGTGCCTGGCTCGAGCAGACCCAGTCCGAGGTCCGCCAGACGTTCCTCACCCAGCTCCAGAAGGGCCAGATCCGCAAGGGACAGGTCTCCTCCATCGTGAACTTCGGCGCGTTCGTCGACCTCGGTGGCGTCGACGGACTCGTCCACGTCTCGGAGCTGTCCTGGAAGCACATCGACCACCCCAACGAGGTCGTCGAGGTCGGGATGCCCGTCACCGTCGAGGTCCTCGAGGTGGACATGGACCGCGAGCGCGTGTCGCTGTCGCTCAAGGCCACCCAGGAGGATCCGTGGCAGACCTTCGCCCGTCTGCACCAGATCGGCCAGATCGTGCCCGGCAAGGTCACGAAGCTCGTCCCCTTCGGCGCGTTCGTGCGCGTGGGTGAGGGCATCGAGGGCCTGGTCCACGTCTCGGAGCTGGCCGAGCGCCACGTCGAGATCCCGGAGCAGGTCGTGTCCGTGGGTGACGACGTCATGGTCAAGGTCATCGACATCGACCTCGAGCGTCGCCGCGTCTCGCTGTCCCTCAAGCAGGCCAACGAGGGCATCGACGTCGCCGCCGAGGACTTCGACCCGTCGCTGTACGGCATGACCGCCAGCTACGACGACCAGGGCAACTACATCTACCCCGAGGGCTTCGATCCGGAGACCAACGAGTGGAAGGAAGGCTACGACGAGCAGCGCGAGGCGTGGGAGCGCCAGTACGCCGAGGCGCAGGCTCGTTGGGAGGCCCACAAGAAGCAGGTGTCCGACGCCGAGAACGCGGATCGCGAGTCCGCCGTCTCCACCGGCACCGGCTACACCTCCACGGTGGAGACCGGTGAAGGATCCCTCGCGTCCGACGAGGCCCTCCAGGCTCTGCGGGAGAAGCTGACCGGGGGCAACTGACCCCACAGCACGAGGGGCCGGCCGCACACGACACTGTGCGACCGGCCCCTCGTGCTGTTTCCAGGCGGTGCGACGCTGGTGGGCGAGCTCGTCGGCACGGCCCCGGCGCACTTCGCTAGAGTCGCGCCATGCATCGCCGAATCGGACTCACGGGAGGTATCGCCAGCGGCAAGTCCTCGGTCGCCGAGATGCTCGAGCGACTCGGGGCGGTGGTCATCGACGCCGACGTCCTGGCCCGCGAGGTGGTGCAGCCCGGCACTGAGGGCTTCAGCGCCGTGGTGGAAAGGTTCGGGGAGGCCGTCGTCGCCGGCGACGGCGGACTGGACCGCCCGCGCCTGGGCCAGATCGTGTTCGGCGACCCGCGCGCACGAGCCGATCTGGAGGCCATCATCCACCCCCGGGTCCGAGCTCTGGCGCGCGAATCCGAGGCGACGGCGCCGCCCGGCAGCCTGGTGGTGCACGTGATTCCCCTCCTGGTGGAGACGGGCCAGGAGGACAGCTTCGACGGCGTGGTCGTGGTGGACCTGCCGGTGCCTGTGCAGCTGGCGAGGCTCCGTGCTCGCGACGGGCTCACGGAGGAGCAGGCGTCCGCCAGGATCGCGGCACAGGCATCCCGGGAACGACGACTGGCGGCCGCGACGTGGGTGGTCGACAACAGCGGCTCCCCGGAGGACACCCACCGCCAGGTCCAGGCGCTCTGGGACGGGTTTCTGAACTCTTTGAGCGAGCCGGACGAGGAGGCTACTTGTTCGCCTCGATCATCTGGCGAAACTCCTTCTTGAGGTCCGCGATCTCGTCGCGGTGCCGGGCCGCGATCTCGAACTGCAGTGCCGCTGCCGCCTGGTGCATCTGGGAGGTCAAGTCCTCGATGAGGTCCGCGAGCTCGTTGGTGGCCATGGCAGCCGTGTTGAGCCCCCGTCCGCGCTTGCCCCCGGTCTCCGCCTGCGACGAGAGCAGCTGCTCCGTGTCCGCGTCCTCCCGGGCGAGCATGTCCGTGATGTCCGCGATGCGCTTCCGCAGCGGCTGCGGGTCGATGCCGTGCAGGGTGTTGTAGGCCACCTGGATCTCGCGGCGACGGTTCGTCTCCTCGATTGCTGCTTCCATCGACGGGGTGATCTTGTCCGCGTACATGTGGACCTGACCCGCCACGTTCCGGGCCGCGCGGCCGATCGTCTGGATGAGGGAGCGTTCCGAGCGGAGGAATCCCTCCTTGTCCGCGTCGAGGATGGCCACGAGGGACACCTCGGGCAGGTCGAGACCCTCCCGCAGCAGGTTGATCCCCACCAGGACGTCGTACTCGCCCATGCGCAGCTCCCGGAGGAGTTCCACACGGCGCAGCGTGTCGATGTCGGAGTGCAGGTAGCGGGTCTTGATGCCGTTGTCCATCAGGTAATCGGTGAGGTCCTCGGCCATCTTCTTGGTCAGGGTGGTCACGAGCACCCGCTCGTTGCGCGACACCCGGGTCTTGACCTCTCCCATGAGGTCGTCGATCTGTCCCTTGGTGGGCTTCAGGACCACCTCCGGGTCGACCAGGCCGGTGGGTCGGATGATCTGCTGGACGAAGCCGTCGGCCCTGTCCATCTCATACGGACCCGGGGTGGCGGAGAGATAGACGGTCTGCCCGATGCGTTCGACGAACTCGTCAAACCTCAGCGGCCGGTTGTCCAGCGCGCTCGGCAGCCTGAAGCCATGCTCCACGAGGGTGCGCTTGCGGGACGCGTCCCCCTCGTACATGCCACCGATCTGGGGGATGGTCACGTGCGACTCGTCCACCACCAGCAGGAAGTCCTCCGGGAAGTAGTCGAGGAGGCACGAGGGGGCGCTGCCCGGGGCCCGTCCGTCGATGTGGCGCGAGTAGTTCTCGATGCCCGAGCAGGTGCCGATCTGGCGCATCATCTCGATGTCGTAACTGGTGCGCATGCGCAGGCGCTGGGCCTCGAGGAGCTTCCCCTGGGCCTCAAGGTCCTGCAGGCGGGTCACGAGCTCGGCCTCGATCCCCACGATCGCGCGTTCCATGCGCTCGGCGCCGGCGGAGTAGTGCGTGGCCGGGAAGACGTACACCTCCTGCTCCTCGTGCAGCACTTCGCCCGTGAGAGGGTGCATGGTGGTGATGCGCTCCACCTCGTCGCCGAAGAACTCGACACGGACCGCGTTCTCCTCGTACATCGGGAAGACCTCCAGGGTGTCGCCACGGACCCTGAACGTGCCGCGCGTGCCCGCCAGATCATTGCGGGCGTACTGGATGTCCACCAGCCGCCGGAGCAACTGGTCCCGGTCGTGCTCCTCGCCCACCCGGAGGGTGATGCGCTGTTCCAGGTACTCCTCGGGCGTGCCGAGCCCGTAGATGGCCGAGACCGTCGCGACCACGACGACGTCGCGCCGCGTCAGGAGGGAGCTGGTGGCCGAGTGGCGCAGCCGCTCGACCTCCTCGTTCAGCGACGAGTCCTTCTCGATGTAGGTGTCGGTCTGGGGGACGTAGGCCTCCGGCTGGTAGTAGTCGTAGTACGACACGAAGTACTCCACGGCGTTCTCCGGGAAGAACTGCCGGAGCTCGTTCGCGAACTGCGCGGCGAGCGTCTTGTTGGGCTGCATCACCAGCACCGGTCGCTGGAGTCGCTCCGCGAGCCACGCCACGGTGGCGGTCTTGCCGGTGCCCGTGGCGCCGAGCAGCACGACGTCTCGTTCGCCGGCGGAGATGCGTTGCTCCAGTTCCTCGATCGCGGCGGGCTGGTCCCCCGAGGGCTCGAACTCGGCGTGCACCTTGAGCGGGGCGACCTGGCGTTGCAGTTCCTTCAGGGGCCTCATGCCCACCACTGTATGTGCGGGGGCTGACGAAACCGCGCGTCGTCGATCAGCCGTGGGCGATCGGCGGTGGCGCCCCATGCAGCAGGTCCGTCACCACGCCCCGGTTGAGCCACAGCCAGATGTCGCAGGCCGGTCCCGAGACCACGGGTGGGTCCGGCATCGGTGCACCGATGTGGGCGTCCAGACCCTCGTCGGCGACCAGGTGGGCGCTCGGCAGGTCCTGCCGGTCGCCGATGTAGGTGACGGTCCCCATGAGCAGGAGACGGGCCACGTCCGGGGCCATGTCCACGCGGGTGTCGTCGAGCTGGAGGTCGAAGGAATGCAGGGCCACCTCGTGGAGTCGCGCCACCGGGATGGCCCAGGCAGGGATCGTCAACCCCGCCCGGAGCGTGACCTCGCGTTCGTCGCCGACCAGCGCGGGGAACTCCTCCTGGAGCCTGCTGGCGGACGTGTCGAGGTCGATCTGGAGGCTGAGGCCGTCGGAGAGGGCCCCGAGCTCCACGTCACGCGTCCTGTCGGAATCCGACTCGTACATCCGCACCTGGCGCCCCTCCGCCAGGCCACGGCAGACCCGGACCAGGCCGTGTGCGCCGGCGACGAGGTGGGCGGCCACGTGTGACCGCGTCCAGCCGGGCAGGCGCGTCGAGGCGGCCCAGTCCTCGGCGGAGTAGCTGATCGTCCTCCCGAGCAGCACGTGCGTGTGCTCCCTGACGGCCTGGACAATGCTGTCGAAGGGCGCGCCGGTGGCAGCTTCCGGGCGGCTCGGCATGCGGTCACACTACCAACCGCCGGGCCAGGCCGACGGACGTCCACGAGGGCGCGCCCCGGGAACTGTCGGTGCGCGTGGCTAGCATGGGCGGCGTGAATGACCACCTGTCGGTGCGGGGTGCCCGCGTGCACAACCTCAAGAACGTGTCGCTGGACCTCCCTCGGGACTCCCTCATCGTGTTCACCGGCCTCAGCGGCTCGGGCAAGTCCTCCCTCGCGTTCGACACCATTTTCGCCGAGGGACAGCGGCGCTACGTCGAGTCCCTGTCCTCCTACGCCCGCATGTTCCTGGGACAGATGGACAAGCCCGACGTCGACTTCATCGAGGGACTGTCGCCGGCCGTGTCGATCGACCAGAAGTCCACCAGCCGCAACCCCCGCTCCACGGTCGGCACGATCACCGAGGTCTACGACTACCTGCGCCTGCTCTTCGCCCGGATCGGCATCCCGCACTGCGAGGTCTGCGGTGCCCCCATCGGGCGGCAGACGCCCCAGCAGATCGTGGACCGCCTGATGGAGATGGAGGAGGGCACCAGGTTCCAGGTCCTGGCGCCGATGGTCCGGGGCCGCAAGGGCGAGTTCGCCGACCTCTTCCGGCAGCTGGTCACCGATGGCTTCAGCAGGGTGCGGGTGGACGGCCAGACCCATGCCCTCACCGAGGTTCCCGCCATCGACAAGAAGCGCAAGCACGACGTCGACGTGATCGTGGACCGTGTCGTCGTGCGCCCCACGGCCAAGCAGCGAATCACCGAGTCCGTGGAGACCGCCCTCCAGCTCGCCCACGGGGTGGTCGCGATCGAGCTGGTCGATCTGCCGGCGGGTGACCCCAACCGTGAGAAGCGGTACTCCGAGGCGATGGGCTGCCCGAATGACCACGACGTCGCCATCGACGAGCTGGAGCCACGGCAGTTCTCCTTCAACGGTCCGTGGGGAGCCTGTCCGGCCTGCTCCGGGCTCGGCACCACGCTGGAGGTGGATCCCGAGCTCGTGGTCCCGGACGAGGAGCTGAGCCTGGCCGAAGGGGCCATCGCCCCCTGGGCAACGCCGCATCTGAGGGGCCACTACGAACACGTGCTGTCCTCCCTCGCACAGGAGGAGGGGTTCTCCACCACGACGCCCTGGCGGAAGCTGTCGGCCCGCCACCGGGCACTCCTGCTCGGTGGCGTCCAGGACCCGGTGCTGGTCACCTACCGCAACCGGTTCGGACGCGTCCGAACCTACGCCCAGAAATATGAAGGCATCCTGCCGTTCGTCAAGCGACGCCATGCCGAGGCCGAGACGGACTCCGCGAGGGACCGCTGGGGCGGCTACATGCGTGAGATCGACTGCTCCACCTGCGGCGGGACCCGGCTCAAGCCGTCCACGCTGGCGGTGACGGTGGCGGGGACGAACATCGCCGAGCTGGCGTCGATGTCCATCGCTGAGGCGAACGCCTTCATCACCGGACTGGAGCTGAGCGAGCGCGACGCCACGATCGCTGCCAGGGTGGTCAAGGAGATCCAGGCCCGCCTCCGCTTCCTGCTCGACGTGGGACTGGACTACCTCACGCTGTCGCGCTCCGCGGGTTCGCTCTCGGGCGGCGAGGCCCAACGGATCCGGCTGGCCACGCAGATCGGCTCGGGCCTGGTGGGCGTCCTCTACGTCCTCGACGAGCCGAGCATCGGCCTGCACCAGCGCGACAACCAGCGCCTCATCGAGACCCTCGAGAGGCTGCGCGACCTGGGGAACACGCTCATCGTGGTCGAACACGACGAGGACACCGTGCGGCATGCCGACTGGGTGGTGGACATCGGGCCGGGGGCAGGGGAGTACGGGGGCCGCGTCGTCGTCGAGGGGCCGGTTGAGAAGCTGTTGGCCTCCGAGGAGTCGCTGACGGGCCAGTACCTCTCCGGAAGGCTGACGATCCCGGTGCCGGCGGTGCGCCGGCCGGGCAACGGCTCCTTCGTCGAGGTGAAGGGCGCCCGCGAGCACAACCTGCGCAACGTCGACGCACGCTTCCCGCTGGGCAAGCTCATCGCCGTCACCGGAGTGAGCGGCTCCGGCAAGTCCTCGCTGGTCAACTCCATCCTCTACACGGCGGCGGCCAAGCACATCTACGGTTCGAAGGCCGTGCCGGGCAAGCACCGGTCCCTCAAGGGGCTGGAGCATCTCGACAAGGTGATCCAGGTGGACCAGTCGCCCATCGGGCGGACGCCCCGCTCGAACCCGGCCACCTACACCGGCGTCTTCGACAAGATCAGGACGCTGTTCTCCCAGACGCCGGAGGCCAAGGTCCGCGGCTACCAACCGGGCAGGTTCTCGTTCAACGTCAAGGGTGGGCGCTGCGAGAACTGCAGCGGCGACGGCACCATCCGGATCGAAATGAACTTCCTGCCCGACGTGTACGTCCCGTGCGAGGTCTGCCACGGCGCTCGCTACAACCGCGAGACGCTCGAGGTGCACTACAAGGGCAGGTCCATCGCCGAGGTGCTGGACATGCCCATCAGTGAGGCGGTGGAGTTCTTCTCGTCCATCACGTCAATCTCGCGGCACCTCAAGACGCTGAACGAGGTGGGGCTCGGTTACGTTCGACTGGGCCAGCCCGCCACCACCCTGTCGGGCGGCGAGGCGCAGCGCGTGAAGCTGGCGGCGGAGCTCCAGAAGCGCTCCACCGGTCGGACGTTGTACGTCCTCGACGAACCCACGACGGGCCTGCACTTCGAGGACATCCGCAAGCTTCTCGGCGTACTCCAGAAGTTGGTCGACACCGGGAACACCGTGGTGGTCATCGAGCACAACCTGGACGTGATCAAGTCGGCGGACTGGTTGTTGGACATGGGTCCGGAGGGGGGCTCGCGCGGCGGCGAGATCGTCGTCGCCGGGACGCCGGAAAAGGTGGCGGCTACGACCGGCTCGGCCACGGGCGCCTTCCTCAGGGAGCTGCTGTGAGGGCCCTCACCATTCGCGGGGCCGTTTGACGTAACGCTTCCACAGCCAACTTCCCACCCCGAAGGCCACCACCATCCCCACCAGGTAGTAGACGCTCGGGTGCACGGGGCCGCTGTAACCCTTGACCGCCTGCTCCACCTCGGAGCCGAGGTAGATCTCGAACCACACGTCGTCCGGGGAGCACGACACGTCGTAGGCGCCCGGCTCAGCCTCGAAGCGCAGGACCGAGCGGTGCTCGATCGTCGCGTCGCGTTCGATGCTCAGTGGCTCCCCACCCCCAGCTGGGAGGACGGTGCAGGAGTCCAGCCGGGCCATCAGGCTCGTGACCGCGTAGGCGTTGCTCGGATCGGCCAACCGGGCAGGTGGTTCGTCGAACGAGGAGTAGAGGGCAGCGGGCCTGAACAGCGGGTGGATGGCCGATCGGGTGTCGAACTGGGCGAAGATGGCGAACAGCAGCAACGCGATCCCTGCGAGCATGGCGACCACCGCCGCGACGGCTCCGAGGAGGCGGACTACCGGATGGCTGCGCCGCTCCGGATGGGTCTGGGTCACGATGTCTCGTTCCTCGCTGATGTGGGGGCTCAGGCCTCCACCAACAGGCTATCGCCCTGGTCGGTGACCCTGGCGGGCAGCAGGGGCTCGGTGGCAGGCCCGGCCACCGGCGACCCGTCGGCGGACCCGAACAGGGAGCCGTGGCAGGCGCAGTGGATGCCGTCGTCGCGGACCTCCCGCACGAGGCAGCCCTGGTGGGTGCAGACGGCGGAGAAGGCGACGAAGACCCCGTCCTCGGGCTGGGTGACGACGAGCTCGGCCTCCGTCAACACCACGCCGCCGCCTACGGGTACCGACGACTTCTGGACCGTGGCGGAGCCGGTGCTGCCGCCGCTCGCGGTGCCAGTCCCGCAGCCGGCCAGCAGTCCGGCGGCGATGGCGGCTCCCGCGGCGAGGACGTCCCGACGACTGCTCATGCACCGATGATAGGTCGCGGGGACGGTCGGAGGCGCGCCATATCATCGACACCATGGCCGATCCCGCGACGTACCGCCCGAGCGTCGGGTCCATTCCGACCGAACCCGGCGTCTACCGGTTCTTCGACGCCTTCGGCAACGTCATCTACGTCGGCAAGGCCAAGAACCTCCGTTCCCGCCTCAACTCGTACTTCGCGGACCCCCAGTCGCTGCACTTCCGCACCCAGACGATGGTGCGCACGGCCGCCCGCGTGGACTGGACCGTGGTGGCCAACGAACTGGAGGCGCTCCAGCTCGAGTACACGTGGATCCAGCAGTTCGATCCGCGATTCAACGTCAAGTACCGCGACGACAAGTCGTATCCGTGGCTGGCGGTGACCTGGTCCGAGGAGTACCCCCGGGTCTTCGTGGGCCGGGGCGCCAAGAAGCGGGGCACCCGGTACTTCGGCCCGTTCGGGCAGGCCTGGGCCATCCGCGAGACGGTGGACCTCCTCCTGCGGGTGTTCCCGATGCGTTCCTGCACGCAGGGGGTCTTCCGCAATGCGCGAGCGGCCGGCCGGCCGTGCCTCCTGGGGGACATCGGCAAGTGTTCGGCACCCTGTGTCGGGCGTGTCAGCGCCGACGAGCACCGGGAGATCGTCGCCCGGTTCATGGCGTTCATGTCCGGCAACACGACGGGCGTGATCGGCGAGTTGGAGCGCGAGATGTACCAGGCGTCGGCCGATCTCAACTTCGAGAAGGCAGCCGTGTTGCGGGACTCGCTCGCAGCCCTCGAGAAGGCCAAGGAGCGCAACTCCGTGGTCATGTCGGACGCCACGCGAGCCGACGTCGTGGGCTTCGCCGATGACGGTCAGCAGGTCGCCGTCCAGGTCTTCCACGTCCACGACGGCCGCATCGCAGGGGAGCGCGGGTGGGTGGCGGACCGGGCGGACGACCGCGACCTGACGGAGCTGCTCGACGCCTTCCTGCTCCAGTTGTACTCGGACGGTGAGGCGCCCGTCCCTCCCCTCGTCCTGAGCTCCGTGGAGGCAGAGAAATCGCTGGAGGTGCTGCTGTCCGAGCGTCGCGGGGGACCCGTGCAGATCAAGGTGCCGCTGCGCGGCGACAAGCGGGTCCTGCTCGACACCGTGGTGCGCAACGCCGAACTGGCACTCAGGCAGCAGCAAACCCGGCGTGCCACGGACCTCACCACCCGCAACACGGCCCTCACAGAGGTCGCCGAGGCCCTGGGGCTGGAGGAGGCGCCGCTGCGCATCGAGTGCTACGACATCTCGCACACGATGGGCTCCGAGGTCGTCGGGTCCATGGTGGTGTTCGAGGACGCGCTGGCGAAGAAGAGCGAGTATCGCCGCTTCATCATCAAGTCGTTCGAGGGTTCCAACGACGTGGCTGCCATGGCGGAGGTGTTGCGCAGGCGACTGGGTCGACTGCTGGACGAACGGTTGGTCGACGACGGGGAGGGGCCCCTGCTGGTCGACCCGACGACGGGGGCGCCACGCAAGTTCGCCTATGCGCCGGGACTCATCGTCGTCGACGGTGGCCTACCGCAGGTGAATGCAGCAGCCGGAGTGCTCGGCGAGCTCGGCCTCGCCGACGAGATCGCGCTGTGCGGTCTGGCGAAGCGACTGGAGGAGGTGTGGTTGCCGGGGGAGGAGTACCCCGTGATCCTGCCCCGTGCCAGCGAGGGCCTCTACCTTCTGCAGCGCGTGCGCGACGAGGCGCACCGCTTTGCGATCAGCCACCACCGTGATCGCCGGGCCAAGTCGATGGTGTCCTCCACCCTGGACTCGATCCCCGGTCTGGGCGAACTCCGCCGGAAGGCCCTCCTGGCCCACTTCGGCTCGCTCCGGAAACTGCGGGCGGCCACCGTCGACGAGATTGCGCAGGTTCCGGGCTTCGGCCCGCGCCTGGCGGCGGCGGTTGCCGCAGCGGTCTCCGAGACCGGCGGTGAGGCCGTGAACCTCACGACGGGCGAGGTAACGGACTTGTGAAACCCCTCTTGAACGGTGTTCAATTGCCGCGGCGGTGCGAATCGCCACGCCATCGAGAGAGGTTTCCAAGTCATGACTGCTGTTGCTGATCCCGTCACGCGTCCCGCAGGGGCGCAGCTGGCGCAGGTGGCCGTCTTCGCGGCCCTGATTGCCGCGCTGTCCCTGGCCCCCGCGGTGCCTCTCGGGGGACTGGGCGTTCCGATCACCCTCCAGACGCTAGGCGTGGCCCTGGCGGGACTCTGCCTCGGTCCGTGGCGCGGAAGTGCCGCGGTGGCGCTGTACCTCGTGGTCGGCCTCGCCGGTCTGCCCGTCTTCGCCCAGGGGCGGGCTGGTCTCGGTGTGTTGGCCGGTCCTTCCGCCGGCTACCTGGTGGCCTTCCCGATGGCGGCACTGCTGACTGGCGCGGTGGCCGTGTGGGCGGTTCGCCGCGGCCTGTCCAGGATGACCCCGCTGCTGCTCTTCGGTGCCGTGGCGCTGTCTCGAGTCCTCGTCGTCTGGCCCGTGGGTGCCGCGGGCATGATGCGCGCGCTGGGCATCAGTTACCCCGCTGCGCTCCTGGCAGACCTCCCGTTCTGGATCGGTGATGCCGTCAAGGGGGTCATCGCCGCGGTGCTGGCCACCGCGGTGCACAAGGCCTTTCCCCGGCTCCTCGGACGATGATCGAACTCGACGGCGCCGGCGTCGTCGCGCCCAGCGGGCGCCGAGGGGTCCCGGACCGCGAGATCCTGGCGCCGATCGACCTCACACTCTCGGAGCGGCGGATCGCCGTCATCGGTGCCAACGGCTCCGGCAAGTCCACACTCCTGCGGCTGATCAACGGGCTTCGGCTTCCCACCACGGGCGACGTCCGCGTTCTCGGGCACTCGACCCGTACGCAGGCCCGGCGGGTGCGCAGCCTCGTGGGATTCGCCTTCACGGACCCGCTCGCCCAGCTCCTGATGTCCACGCCGCTCGAAGACATCGAACTGAGCCTGTCCACCACCAGTCTGGATCGGGCTCGGCGCGCCGTCACGGCGCAGGCGCTGCTCGAGCGGCACGGGATCGGTCACCTGGCGCACAGCAGCATCTACGACATCTCCGGTGGGGAGCGTCAACTGGTGGCACTGCTGAGCGTGCTGTCGGTCGCGCCCACCATCCTCGTGGCGGACGAGCCCACCACGCTGCTCGACCTCAGGAACCGGGAGGTGCTGCGTCGGCTCGTGGCGGGGCTGGACCAGCAGGTCGTCTATTCCACCCACGACCTCGAGTTCGCCGCGGACGCGGATCGCGTCGTGGTGGTGGACGAGGGTCGGGTCCTGGCCGACGGTCCGCCCGTCCCGGCGATCGCGGCGTACCAGGAGGCGATGCGGCGGTGAGCGGCCACAGCGCTTTGCTCGGGCTGTACGTCCCTGGATCGGGTTGGCTCCATCGGTGGCCCGTCGGGTGGAAGTACGTCCTGGTGCTGGTCCTGACGCTTCCGCCCCTCGTCGTCGGCACCTGGTGGGCCACGACCGCGGCGCTGGTCCTGGCCGTGGGGCTCCTCGCAACGGCGGGGATCGGGCCCGCGACCAGCCTGCGGATCGGCCTGCTCCTCACGGTGCTGCTGGTGGGGGTCGCCGCGCTCCACCTCCTGCTGGGGAGGCCGGAGGTGGCCGTGGTCCAGTCCGGCAACATCCTGGTGGCAGTGCTGGGTGCCCGGTTGCTGACGCTCACCACCTCGACGCCCCTGCTCGTCGATGCGCTCGTCACCGGGCTGCGGCCGCTGGCGTTCCTGGGTCTGGATCCACGACGCACGGCACTGGCGGTGGCGCTGATGCTGCGATCGCTGCCCTACCTGCTGGGCGCGGTGGGCGACGCCCGGGATGCCGCCCGGGCGCGCGGCCTGGAGCGCAACCCGGTGCGGCTCATGACTCCCGTGGTCGTGGGAGCCGTGGCCTATGCGGAACGCACCGGCGAGGCCCTCCAGGCCCGGGGACTCGGGGACTCGCCGCCACCCCCCGAAGCGGGGGACCCGCACTAGGCTTGGGGCCATGAACTCCACCACTGCAGCCCCCCAGCTCGTCGTCGTCACCGGGCTGTCGGGAGCGGGCCGGCGCACAGCCTCCCACACGCTGGAGGACCTGGGCTGGTACGTCGTCGACAACCTGCCGCCCTCACTCGTGCCTACGCTCGCCGAGAACCTCCGGGACTCAGGCGCGTCCCGGGTGTGCGTCGTGGTGGACGTGCGCTCCCGGGAACTGTTCGACCAACTCCCGACCGCCTTCACGCAGCTGCGGGAACTGGGGTGGCGGGTGACCGTCATGTTCCTCGAGGCCACCGACGACGTGATCGTCACACGGCAGGAGTCCAACCGTCGACCCCTGCCCCTGCAGGGCGGCGGCCGGCTCGTGGACGGGATCGTGCGCGAGCGTCGCCTGCTGGCGGATCTGCGAGCAAACGCGGACATCGTCGTCGACACCACACGCTTGAGCGCACGCCAGCTGGCCCAGCGCGTCGCGAACCACTTCGGTGACGAGGTGACGGACAACCTGAGGGTGGCCATCATCACGTTCGGATACAAGACCGGCGTCCCCGTCGACGCCGACATCGTTTTCGATGTCCGGTTCCTCCCGAACCCCTACTGGGTCCCGGAGCTCCGACCGAAGACCGGGCTGTCGCCGGAAGTCTCCGACTATGTCCTCGGCCAGGACTCGGCCGCCGAGTTCCAGGAGGCGATGGCCAACGTCATCGACACCGTCGCGCCCGGCTACCTCCGCGAGGGCAAGCGCCAGGTCACCGTGGCGATCGGCTGCACCGGCGGCAAGCACCGTTCCACCGCCATGGGGGAGGAGCTGGCTCGCCGGCTGCGGGAGCGCGGGCTCTCGGTCTCGGTGCTGCACCGGGACCTGGGAAAGGAATGACCGTGACGGATGCGGTGACCGTCCACGGTCCCCGGATCGTGGCATTCGGTGGTGGACACGGACTGGCCACGTCGTTGACCGCGCTTCGCCGCCTCACGGACCGGCTCACGGCCGTCGTGACCGTCGCCGACGACGGGGGGTCGTCCGGCAGGCTGCGTTCCGAGTTCCAGTGCCTCCCACCCGGAGACCTGCGGATGGCGCTGGCCGCGCTGTGCAGCGACGACCACGTGGGAAGGACGTGGGCGCGGGTGCTCCAGTCGCGCTTCGGAGGCGAGGGGCCCCTGGCGGGACATGCGATCGGCAACCTCCTCATCGCAGGGCTGTGGCAACAGCTGGACGACCCCGTCGCGGGTCTGGACATGGTGGGTGACCTCCTGCGGACGCGGGGGAGGGTCCTCCCGATGTCCTCGGTGCCCCTGGAGATCGAGGCCGACGTCATCGGACTGCGGCCCGAGGCTCCGGACGAGGTCTCCACCCTGCGGGGGCAGGCGACGATCGCCACCACGGCGGCGACGGTCCAGGCCGTGCGCCTCCTGCCGCACGAGCCGCCGGCGCGCCCGGAAGCGGTGCGAGCCGTGCTGGAGGCGGACGCACTCGTCCTGGGTCCGGGCTCATGGTTCACGTCCGTGATCCCGCACCTGCTCGTTCCCGAGCTGTCGCGCGCCATCGTGCGAACGCAGGCCCGTCGCATCCTCGTGCTCAACATCTCGACGGCCAACGAGACGGACGGCTTCACGGCGTCCCGCCACATCGAACTCCTGGCCGAGCACGCACCGTCGCTGCGGCTCGACGCCGTGGTCGCCGACGAACGGTTCTCCGAGGCGGACCCGTACCTGGCCGGCTATGCCGCAGCTTTGGGCGCGGAGCTCGTCGAGGCGGACATCGCCGCCCGCGACGGAAGCCCCCGCCACGACGCCAACAGGCTCGCGGCGGTCCTGGGCGAGATCCTCGACCTGTGATGCTCCCGCCGCGACATGGCAGGATGCCTGCATGGCGCTGACCCAGAAAGTGAAGTCCGAGCTCGCAGCCGTCGTCACTGCCCATCCGAACGCGAGGCGCGCGGAAGTGGCCAGCATGCTGCGGTTCGGCGGTGGGTTGCACCTGGTGGGGGGCCGCATCGTCGTGGAGGCGGAGCTCGACAGCGCCGCGGCGGCCCGACGGCTGAGGTCGTTCATCCACGAGCTGTACTCCCTCGACTCGGAGATGGTCGTCATCAATGCCTCGGGCATCCGACGCTCCACCCGGTACGCCGTGCGGGTGGTCAAGGACGGGGAGGCGCTCGCCCGCCTGACCGGACTGGTGGACCAGCAGCGACGCCCCGTCCGCGGCCTGCCGCCGACGGTGGTGGCGGGGTCCATGGCCGACGCCGTCGCGGTGTGGCGCGGGGCCTTCCTGGCGCGTGGGTCACTCACCGAGCCGGGACGTTCCATGGCGCTGGAGGTCACCTGCCCCGGCTCCGAGGCGGCGCTGGCGCTGGTCGGGGCGGGTCGCCGACTCGGCATCCAGGCGAAGTCCCGGGAGTCCCGCGGCGGTGAACGCGTCGTCATCCGCGACGGCGAGGCCATCGCCGACCTGCTCACCCGCATGGGGGCGCAGGAGGCCCGGCTGCTGTGGGAGGAGCGCCGCATGCGCCGGGAGGTCCGAGCGCAGGCGAACCGCCTCGCGAACTTCGACGACGCCAACCTGAGGCGATCGGCGCGGGCCGCCGTCGCCGCCAGTGCTCGGGTGGCGCGTGCCCTCGAGATCCTCGGCGACGACGTGCCGGAGCACCTGCGCGCCGCGGGGGTGCTGCGCGCCGAGCACCGCCAGGCCAGCCTCGAGGAGCTCGGACGCCTGCACGAGCCCCCGCTCACCAAGGACGCGATCGCCGGGCGCATCCGACGCCTCCTGGCAACTGCTGACAAGGCCGCCGACGAGGCGGGAATCCCCAACACCGAGGCCAGCGTCCCGGCCGAGCTGCTCGACGAGGAGTAGCGCTGGGAGGCGGCGACGCCATTGTCGGGGTCCCCGGCGACGGGCGGCCCCCCACTCGTTAGGATGGGTGGTGTCCGAGTGGCGCGTGCGTTCCGTGGATCCGCCGCGGGCCGGTGCGCCACGTATCTTCCATGAAGGGGATCTATCCACATGACCGTCAAGGTTGGAATCAACGGCTTCGGCCGTATCGGCCGCAACTACTTCCGCGCCCTCGTCGCCTCCGGCGCTGATCTCGAGGTCGTGGCAGTCAACGACCTGACCGACAACAAGACGCTGGCGCACCTCCTGAAGTACGACTCGATCCTGGGCCGCTTCCCCGAGGAGATCACCTACGACGACGACGCCATCATCGTCGGCGGCAAGGAGATCAAGGCGTTCGCCGAGAAGGATCCCGCGAACCTCCCCTGGGCCGACCTGGGCGTTGACATCGTCATCGAGTCCACCGGCTTCTTCACCGACGCCACCAAGGCCAAGGCGCACGTCGACGCCGGCGCCAAGAAGGTCCTCATCTCCGCCCCCGCCAAGAACGAGGACATCACGATCGTCATGGGCGTCAACGACGACCTGTACGACCCGGCGCAGCACACCGTCATCTCCAACGCCTCCTGCACCACCAACTGCCTCGCCCCCATGGCGAAGGCGCTCAACGACGGCATCGGCATCGTCAAGGGCCTGATGACCACCATCCACGCCTACACCCAGGACCAGAACCTGCAGGACGGCCCCCACAAGGATCTCCGTCGCTCGCGCGCCGCGGCCCTCAACATGGTTCCCACCACCACCGGTGCCGCCAAGGCCGTCTCCCTCGTCCTTCCCGAGCTCAAGGGCAAGCTCGACGGCTACGCCATGCGCGTGCCAACCCCGACCGGTTCCGCCACGGACCTCACCTTCGAGGCCTCCCGCGAGACCACCGTCGAGGAGATCAACGAGATCGTCAAGAAGGCCGCGGACGGCAAGGTGCTCGTCTACACCGAGGACGAGATCGTCAGCAAGGACATCGAGACCGATCCGGCCTCCTGCGTGTTCGACGCCAAGCTCACCAAGGTGATCGGCAACCAGGTCAAGGTGCTCGGCTGGTACGACAACGAGTGGGGCTACTCCAACCGCCTCGTGGACCTCACCGTCCTCGTCGGCAGCAAGCTCTGACCCACCGCAACCACACCGTCAACCTGAGGGAAGGCCCACATTCGTGAAGTCCATTGATGATCTCGGCGACCTGTCCGGCAAGCGGGTACTCATCCGCTGCGATTTCAACGTGCCGCTGGACGGCGACACGATCACCGACGACGGCCGCATCCGCGCGGCTCTGCCCACCCTGAGTGCACTGCGTGACCGCGGTGCCCGGGTCGTCGTCATGGCTCACCTGGGCCGACCCAAGGGTGCGGTCAACCCGAAGTACTCGCTCGCCCCCGTGGCCGGGCGGCTCTCCGAGCTGCTCGGCACGGAGGTGACGCTGGCCGGCGACGTCGTTGGCCCCTCTGCTCAGGCCGCTGTCGGGGCGCTCGAGGACGGCGGCGTCGTGCTGCTCGAGAACGTGCGCTACGAGCCCGGCGAGGAGTCCAAGGACGAGTCCGAGCGCCGAACGCTGGCCGAGAAGTACGCGGCGTTCGGCGACCTCTTCGTCTCCGACGGATTCGGGGTCGTCCACCGCAAGCAGGCTTCGGTCTACGACGTGGCCAAGCTCCTCCCGAACGCTGCGGGCCACCTCGTGGCGAAGGAGGTGGAGGTCCTGCAGCGCCTCACGGGGAACCCGGACCGCCCGTTCGTCGTGGTGCTCGGCGGCGCCAAGGTCGCCGACAAGCTCCAGGTCATCGACAACCTCCTGCAGGTCGCCGACACCCTGGTCATCGGCGGTGGAATGGCCTTCACCTTCCTCAAGGCGCAGGGCCACGACATCGGCGGGTCGCTCCTGGACGAGGCCAACATCGAAACCTGCCAGGGCTACCTGCGCCAGGCCGAGGCCGCTGGCAAGCAGATCCTCCTCCCCGTCGACGTCCGGGTCGCGAGCGGGATGAACTTCGAGGATCGCACCGTGGACGGCTCCGTCGAGGTCGTCGCCTCCGACGCCATCCCGGCGGACAAGCAGGGTCTGGACATCGGCCCCGAGACCGAGAAGCTCTTCGCGGAGACCATCCGCGGGGCCAGGACCGTCTTCTGGAACGGCCCCATGGGCGTCTTCGAGATCGAGGAGCTCAGCCACGGGACCGCCGCGGTCGCCAAGGCACTCACCGAGACCGAGGGCCTTTCGGTCGTCGGCGGCGGTGACTCGGCCGCAGCCGTCCGTGTCCTCGGTCATGCCGACGACGAGTTCGGCCACATCTCCACCGGTGGCGGCGCCTCCCTCGAGTTCCTCGAGGGCAAGGAACTCCCCGGTATCGCAGTGCTCGAGGAAGGGAAGTGACCATGCGTACACCGATCATGGCCGGAAACTGGAAGATGAACCTGAACCACGTCGAGGCCACCGGAATGGTGCAGAAGCTCGCGTGGACGCTGGCCGACAAGGAGTACGACGGCAAGCGCTCCGAGTGCGTCGTCATTCCCCCCTACACTGACCTGCGCACGGTCCAGACGCTGATCGATGGCGAGCGCATGCCCGTCAAGCTCGGCGCCCAGGACGTCTCGCAGCACGACTCAGGCGCCTACACCGGCGAGGTGTCAGCCGAGATGCTCGCCAAGCTCGGCGTGGCGTACGTCGTCGTCGGGCACTCGGAGCGTCGTCAGTACCACGCCGAGACCGACGAGGTCGTCAACGCCAAGGCCACCAAGGTGATCGAGGCCGGGATGACGCCCATCGTCTGCGTGGGCGAGGGACTGGACATCCGCAAGGAGGGCAACCAGGTCGAGTACACCCTCGGCCAGGTCCGTGGCTGCCTGCAGGGCCTGAGTGCCGAGCAGGTCGCAGGCCTCGTCATCGCCTACGAGCCGGTCTGGGCCATCGGCACCGGTGAGGTCGCCACGCCGGAGGACGCCCAGGAGGTGTGCGGCGCCATCCGTGGCGAGGTCGCCGCCCTCTACGACCAGCCGACCGCCGACGCCGTGCGCATCCAGTACGGCGGCTCGGTCAAGGCCGGAAATGTTGCACAGATCATGGCGCAGCCGGATGTCGACGGCGCGCTCGTGGGCGGGGCCAGCCTCGACCCGACGGAGTTCGCCGCCATCGTGAGGTTCTACGACCTCCCTGCCTGAACAACCCCAACTCGACGGGGGCGCGTGGCCTGGTGCCCGCGCCCCCGTCTGCGAGTCCGCGACCCGGCTGGCGCGGCCCCTCGATGTGGAGAATCCGACGGGCTCGGGTAAACTTGCCGCCGTGATCATCCCCCTCCTCAGCTGGCCCGTCACCACGCTCTCGATCATCCTGATCCTGCTCAGCGTGCTCCTGGCGGCGTCGGTGCTCCTCCACAAGGGGCGTGGTGGTGGCATGTCGGACCTCTTCGGCGGCGGCATGTCGTCCTCCATGGGAGGCGTCTCGACGGCTGAGCGCCGCCTGGACCGGCTGACGCTGGTCCTGACGAGTGTCTGGGCGCTGACGATCGTCGCGCTTCTGGTGCTCTACCGCATCGGCGCCTGAGGCCGGGACCGTTCACACACCGACGACGTTGTAACTGAGGAGAAGCTGTGGCAGGTGGCAACGCCATCCGGGGTAGCCGCGTAGGCGCCGGACCAATGGGGGAAGCGGAGCGCGGGGACGCAGCGCCCAGGACGCGGGTGTCCTACTTCTGCTCCAGCGGACACGAGACCCGACCGGCCTTCGCCCTGGACGCCACCATCCCTGACTCGTGGGACTGCCCCCGCTGCGGGATGCCGGCCAACATGGACTCCGAGAACCCGCCTCCTCCGCCGAAGATCGTCCCCTACAAGACGCATCTGGCCTACGTGAAGGAACGTCGCTCCGAGACCGAGGCGGCGCAGATCCTGCACGAAGCCGTCACCGCACTGCGCCAGCGCCGCGCCGCGGGTGAGGTCATCTACTGAGGCTGCGTCACAGCTGGCAGCGGTAGCTCTCGGGTAGCTCGCTGGCCGCGGCGGCGTCGACGAACCAGTACGTGGCCTCCGTGCCGTGCGCGTGAGCCGCAGGCAGGGAGAGGTCGCCGCCGATGGCGCCCGCGACCGCTCGTGTCTTGCTCGCCATCGTGGCGATGAACCACACCTCCGTTGAGCGGTTCAGGGCCGGAATGGTGAGGCTGATCCGCTGCTCGGGTGGCTTCGGTGCCTCGGTCACGCCGATGACCGAGCGGGTGGTGGCCTCGAAGCTCTGGTGGTTGGGGAAGATGGACCCCACGTGTCCGTCGGCGCCCACTCCCAGCAGCGTGATGTCGAAGGACTGGTCCCCCAGTTCCGCCTCGTACTCCGCTGCCACCTGGTGCGGATCTGCACGGCCCTCCTGCGCGGGCATCATGTGGATGTCGGTGGCGTTGATCGGGATCGTTCGCGCGAGCCGGCTGACGGCCTGGAGGGAGTTCCGGTCAGGGTGCGACGCGGGAACGAACCTCTCGTCGCTCCACCACAGCTGCACTCGGCTGGGGTCCAGACCCGAGCCGGGGACGAGTTCGGCGAATCGCTCGTACATGGCATTGGCCGTGTCGCCTCCGGTCAGACAGACGTGCACGACGTCCTTCGTCTGCTGCAGGGCGACAATCCGCTCGAGGAACCGCCTGGCAACGACCTCCGCGACGTCCGCTGCGTCCACCAGGCGTACGACCCGGGTGAAGCTCACGACGCCTGCTTCAGGATGGTGTCCACCGCTGCCTCGAAGATGTCGTCCGCATCCATGCGTTGGACCTCCTCGGTGAGCAGTTCCGTGAGCGGGCGGCGCTTCAGGGCCACCTTCCGCTCCGGCTGGCCCGGGACGTTGTACAGCGCGATGCTGTCCGAGCCCCCTCGATTGAGGACGATGTCGCCGTCCGCGGTGCCGAGACGCACCTCGCTCACCCCGGGTCGATCGCTGGTCTCGTGCCGGACCTGCACGCCCAGCCGGTTCTCCAGCCAGGCCATGAGCAATGTGGCCGGGGCGTTGTCCGGCGCGGAACGCACCAGTGCGGAGGTCACCTCGTGCGGGTACTGGTCAAGGGCCGCGGCCAGGAGGGCGCGCCACCGGGTCAGGCGGGTCCAGGCGAGGTCCGTGTCGCCAGGTGCATGGTTGCGGGCGCGCACCAGTAGCGCAGCCTGCGGATCCTCGGCGCCGGCGGCGTCCGTGATCCGGCGATTCGCCAACTGGCCCACCGGGTCATCGGCGGGGTTGTCGGGCGCATCGTGCGGCCACCACGCCACGGTGGGGGAGTCCGGCAGCAGCAGGGGCAACAGGATCGACCCCGCGTGTTCACGCATCTGCTTCCCGGTGAGCCGCAGGGCGAGCAGGTCACCCGGCATCCCCTCGCCCACCTGGATCTGGGCGTCGATGCGGGGCTGCTCGCCGTCCGCGTAGGTGACGACGATGACGCGTGCCGGGTGCGCGCGCCCCGAGGCATGGGCGGCGTGCAGGACGCCCTCACGGTGCTTGTCGTCGGAGACCACCAGGAGGCTCAGCACCATCCCGCTGGTGGGACCGATCTCCTGGCGCGCGCGGAGCAGCTCCGAGGCGATTTCCTTGGTGTCGGTGTCATGCAGGTCGATGATCATCGTGTTGTCGCATCCCCTCTACGGACGTCGCCAGGTGAAACCGTCATGGGCCAGCATCTCGATGCCGCAGCGGGGACCCCAGGTGCCGGCGGTGTAGGGCTGCGGCTGCTCGTCGAGTGACTCCCAGTACTCGATCACCGGATCGAGGATCTGCCAGCTGAGCTCCACCTCCTCCTGCTGCGGGAACAGTGGTGGATCCCCGAGGAGGACATCCAGGATCAGGCGCTCGTAGGCCTCCGGGGACGACTCCGTGAAGGAGCCGCCGTAGCCGAAGTCCATCGAGACCTCACGGATCTCCATCTGGGTGCCCGGAACCTTGGCGCCGAAGCGCAGCGTCACTCCCTCATCGGGTTGGATGCGCATGACCAACGCGTTGGTGCCCAGGGCTTCCGTGTCGGTCTCCGTGAACGGGAGGTGCGGGGCCTGCTTGAAGCTGAGCGCCACCTCCGTGACGCGGCGCGGCATCCGTTTGGCCGTGCGCAGGTAGAAGGGCACCCCGGCCCAGCGGCGGTTGTCGACATCGACGCGGATGGCCGCATAGGTCTCGGTGTGGGAGTTGGCGTCGACACCGTCCTCCTCCAGGTACCCGCGTACCGGGCGTCCACCCTGCCAGCCGGCAGCGTACTGGCCACGGGCCGTGTGGCGGGCGTAGTCGTCGGGGACCCGGGCGGCGGCCAGCACCTTCTGCTTCTCGGCCCGCAGCTGTGAGGCCTCGAACGACGTGGGCTCCTCCATGGCCGTGAGGGCCAGCAACTGCAGCAAGTGGTTTTGGATCACGTCGCGAGCAGCGCCGATGCCGTCGTAGTAGCCGGCCCGACCCCCGATGCCGATGTCCTCGGCCATGGTGATCTGGACGTGGGAGACGTAGTGGTTGTTCCAGATCGGTTCGAAGAGCTGGTTCGCGAAGCGCAGCGCCAGCATGTTCTGCACCGTCTCCTTGCCCAGGTAGTGGTCGATGCGGAACACCTCCTGCGGCTCGAACAGCGAGGAGACGACGTCGTTGAGCTCCCTGGCCGACTGCAGGTCGTGGCCGAACGGCTTCTCGATGACCACCCGGTTCCAGTTGCCCTCGCTCCGGTCCGTGAGGCCGTGTCGCTTGAGCTGGCTGATGACCGTCTCGAAGCTCGACGGCGGGATGGAGAGGTAGAAGGCGTGGTTGCCGCCGGTGCCCCGGGCGTTGTCGAGCTCGGAGATGGTGTCCTTCAGCTTGCGGAACGAGTCGTCGGAATCGAAGGTGCCGGGGACGAATCGGATCCCTTCGAGGAGCTGCTCCCACACCTCCTCGCGGAACTCGGTCCGGGCGTTCTCCTTGACGGCGTCGTGCACGACCTGGGCGAAGTCCTGGTCCGCCCACTCGCGTCGGGCGAAGCCCACCAGACCGAAGCCCGGCGGCAGCATCCCGCGGTTGGCGAGGTCGTAGACCGCCGGCATGAGCTTCTTGCGCGAGAGGTCACCCGTGACACCGAAGATCACGAGGACGCAGGGGCCGGCGATCCGCGGCAGGCGGCGATCCTGCGGATCGCGGAGGGGATTGGCGTAGGTGTTCATCGCGGGCAACACTACCGTTCACCCGGGCCCGGACCCCGTCCGTCTGTCAGCCGAACCACCCGAGCATCGTGCAACCGACGGTGAACACCACCAGACCGCAGAAGAGGAGGATGGTGAGCACGGCGCTCTCCGCCTCGCTGGGCTGTTCGTGTTCCGCCTGGTAGCGCTCGACGTCGAACTCCTGGGGGATCTCGGTGGTCATGACAGGGCTCCAATGCGGGTGAGGTCGGAGACCAGGGCGGCGGCGAGGATGGCGAAGACAACAGTCATGAACCCTGTGTAGAGCCACCGTTGACGGTGGTCGGCCCCCCAAAAACGGCGGAGGCTCACGATCCCGTTGACGACCGCGTAGAGGCACAGGGCGATCCCGATCGGTGCCGCGACCCACCCCGCGAGGCTGGCCATGGGAACCACGATCGGCACCAGGAGGTAGGTGATGAGGCATCGTACGCCCGAGACGACGACCGAGGCTCGGAACGCTCGGTGCGCCCCGTCGGCGGAGCGGGTGCCGGTCGCCGTGACGCCCAGCAGCCGACGCATGAAGCGGTCCGGGGCCGCGTCGGAGCGGTGCCGGTTGGCCGGCGCGTGCAGGGACGAGACGGCGGTGCTCACCGCGCCTCCTCGACCGATCGCTGTGGCGCCTGCCCTCGGTGGTGCCGCCAGAGGCGCACGCCCCCCAGCACGGCCAGGAGGACCCCGAGCCCTCCCACGACCACCCCGATGAACAGACCCAGGTAGAGGGGGTCCACGGCGACGTCACCCTGCGGACGTTCGACCATGACGCCGACCAGGAAGCCGAACAGGGGCGCCAGGGCTGCGACGCACACCCCCAGCAGCAGCATCCAGAACCCGGGGGCGGTGGGCTCGAGGCGGACGGGACGCCCGGGGGCCGTCTGCAGCGTCGTGTCACTCATCGTGAATCACCTTCCAGTGGTCGGTCGACCACGCTCAGTCCCTGCCTTGATTCGGCAGCGGGGGTGGGGGAGTCGTCGCCGCCCAGGCGTTGGACGGCCTGCACGATCGGCCCGACGATGTCCATGGGCAGGGGGAACACGACGGTCGAGTTCTGGTCGGCCCCGAGTTCGAGCAGGGTCTGCAGGTAGCGAAGCTGCAGCGAAGCGGGCGCCTCGCTCAGCGTGAGGGCGGCGTCCCGGAGTTCCTGCGAGGCCTGGAGCTCGCCGCGCGCGCTGATGACCTTGGCTCGTCGTTCGCGTTCGGCCTCGGCTTCCCGTGCCATCGCGCGCTGCATCATCTCCGGGATCTCGACGTCCTTGATCTCGACGACCGACGCCTCGACCCCCCACTCCTGGGTCTGTCGGGCGATGGACTTGGCCAGGTCCTCGTTCAAGTCGGCGCGGTGCGCCAGCAGCGTGTCGAGGTCCGCGCGTCCAACGACGGATCGCAACGTGGTCTGGGCGAACTGCGACGTGGCGATGGCGTGGTTCTCGACGGACATGACCGACTGGACCGGGTCCGTGACACGGAACATCACGACGGCGTTGACGCGAGCGGTCACGTTGTCCCGCGTGATGACCTCCTGAGGGGGGATCGTCAGGGTCACCACCCTCAGGTCGACGCGTACGAGCTTGTCGAGGAACGGCAACATGAAGACCAGTCCCGGTCCCAGGGCCCCGCGCAGCCGTCCGAGGCGGAACGCAACCACCCGTTCGTACTCGCGCACCACCCGGATCGAGGCGACGGCCAAGGCCGCCAGGACCAGGAGCAGGAGGATCACGAGGATCACCTCAGTTGGCATGGTCGATTCTCCTGTCTGACGCATACGTCGTGCGTCGTCGGGACAGTGCTGCGGAGGCAGCCTGTCGTTCCTCGACCGTCTCGTCGAGGGTGCGAACCACCGCGCCCAAGGGATCCGCAGGGGTTCTGCGCAGGAACGCCCAGAGCGGCAGGGCGGCCAGAGCGATGACGAGGGCCGCCCCGAGCACCAGCACCTGGCTCGTCCACGAGTCCACCACCAGTGCTGTGAGTGCGGGCCAGAGCACCGCCAGCACCGTCACCGAGCACGCGATGCCCCGGTGGAAGCGGGCAGACTCGGACGCGGGCCACGGGTCAACGTGTCGCCTCATCTCCCGTCCGTCGTCGGACTGCGTGCAGGTGTCCTTCACGGGGCAGGAGTTGCACACCAGCGGGAGACCGCGGTATCGCATCACGCGATTGTCCGGGTCGAACGACTTCGGGTAGAGCCACTGGTCCTCCGGGCACAGCCACGCGTCGTGGTTCTCGTGGTAGACGAAGCCCCCGCTCCGGTCCTCCTGGATCCGGGTCTGGGCGCGCCGGGCGAGCTGGTCGATGCCGTAGGCGACGAACAGCAGGACCATCCCGTACGCGGCGGCCAGCCACGCCGTGAGCTCGATCTCACTCATCGTGTGTCATCGCCCTCGTCAGTGCGTCGGTCCGAGGCATAGCGGCTGTTCGGCGGCACGCTCCCGGCCTTGACGTCGGCGTACCCGGTGCGGTCCTCGCGTGCCTCCTGGGTCTCGATGACGTAGAGGGTCTCGGGCTCCATGGCGGTCACGGTGGCGGGGATGGCGTGACGGACACCGAGCCAGGCCAGCCAAACGAATGGAAGGATTCCGCCCACCAGGAACACCACGTCACCGGGCATCCGGAGCCACTCGAGGATCACGTTGCCGGGTTGGGCGATGTAGCCCAGGGTCCGGGCCTCGAAGTAGCCCTCGTTGACGGAGTGCCACAGCTGCAGCACGCCCAGCGGCAGCAGCGTGGCGAACACCATCCAGGCGAGGCCGGTGTTCAGGCACCAGAACGAGAGCTTCGCCATCCTGTCGGACCACATCTCGGGCTTGATGATGTAACGGAGCGCGAAGAGCGCCAGACCGACGGCGAGCATGCCATAGACCCCCATCATCGAACCGTGGGCATGGTTCGCCGTCAGGGCCGTGCCGATCTGGTAGTAGGAGACGATCGGCAGGTTGATCAGGAAGCCGAAGACGCCGGCCCCGACGAAGTTCCAGAACCCGACCGCCACGAGGAACATCACCGACCACCGATGCGGGAATGGAGCGCTGCTGCGTGACTCCTGCTTGGAGCCGAGCTGGAGGAACGTCCACGCCTCGACGGTGAGGAAGGTGAGCGGGATGACCTCGAGCGCGGAGAAGAACGCGCCCAGTGCCATGTGCTCGACCGGCGTTCCCGAGAAGTACAGGTGGTGCATGGTTCCGATGACGCCACCGGCTGAATAGAGGATGACGTCGAGGAAGACGAGTTGGATGGCGATCTTGCGCCGCACCACACCGAGCATCACGAAGATGTAGGCCACCATGACGGTGGTGAACAGCTCAAGGAAGTCCTCCACCCAGAGGTGCACCACCCAGAAGCGCCAGAACTCCGCCACGGTGAGGTGCGTGTCGTTGGTGGCGAGCAGACCCACCGCGTAGAAGCCGGGGATGGCGAGCCCCGCATAGAAGAAGAGCCACGGCATGTTGAACTTCGACTCCGTGCGCAGCCGCGACCGGATCGCCCGGTAGATGATGATGATCCAGAGGAAGAGCCCGACCACCAGCAGGATCTGCCAGAACCTGGGTAGGTCGAGGTACTCCCATTGCTGATCGAAGAAAATCGATCCCGCTGCCCACTCGGGTCCGAAGGTGCTGATCGCCGTGCCGGCCAGCATTCCGACGACGACCACCGTGAGGGCGCCGAGGAGTCCGTAGGCGAGCCAGTGCTGGCGCTTGGGCTCGCGTCCGGAGATGATCGGAGCGAGGAAGATCGCGGCGGCGAGGAAGGCCGCCGCCGTCCAGAGCAGGGAGAGTTGGGTGTGCCAGGTGCGGGCCAGGTTGAACGGGAGCACCTGGGCCAGGTCCAGGCCGAAGAAGCTCGAGAGCTCGGCCCGGTAGTGCTCCACGGCGGCCCCCAGCGTCGACTGGGCGAGGAAGAGCAGCGAGACCACGAGGAAGAACCAGGCCGTCGCCTTCTGGGCCTTGGTGATGCCGACCCGCCCCGGCTGGAGGAACGACAGGCTGGGCGTCTCGCTGCTTTGCCACCCGATCTTCTTGCTCCAGCGACCGTAGACCGCGAAGAGTGCGCCGAGACCGGCGAGCAGGGCCACCAGTGACATCGCGGACCACACGAGGATGTCGGCGGTGGGCCGGTTGTCGACGCGCGGCTCCGGTGGCCAGTTGTTCGAGTAGGAGTAGTCGTGGCCCGGCCTGTCGGCGGCACTCGCCCACGCCGTCCAACTGAAGAACGCGGTCAGGTCTCGGATCTGCTCGGGATCGGTGATCTTCGAGGGCAGCAACCCGTTCTCGGTGGTGTCCACCCCGAAGAAGTCGGCGTAGTACTGCGTGATCTCCTCGAAGGCGCTGACCTGTTCGGGGGTGTAGGTGAGGACGCCGCTGGCCTCGTCGTAACGGTTCTCCCTCATGTGCTCGACGGTTGCCGCCGCGGGGTCCTGGACGTTCTGGGCGCGTAGCTGCTCCGTCACGTGCTCGCTGGCGAGGCGCAGGTACTCCGCCGTGTAGTCCGGCCCGAGGTAGGCGCCGTGCCCCATGATGGACCCGTACTGCTGGAGGCCCCGTCGGAGGAAGATCTCCTGCCCCTCCGTGACGTCCTCCTGCGTGAAGACGACGTCGCCCGACTCGGAGACCACCTGCTGCGGCAGGGGCATCCCGTCGCTGTAGGTGCGGTAGGCGAGGAATCCCATCACGAAGAAGCCGAAGATGAACACGAGGGCCACGCCCTGCACCCACCCCTTGGAGATCACCAGCTCTGTCTTCGACGGATTGAGGTCGGGATTGTCCTTGACGAGACTCACGTGGTCCACCTGTCTTCTGCTGGGGGAGGCGTCGGTGCCATGTTCCGGAGAACACTAGCTGTGGAGAAATTCACCTGACAAGGATTCATGAGGAATAGCAGCAATCGATGGTCACCGTCTCCGGCCCCCCGAGCACCCCACGGGCGGCGCTCGATCCGGCGAGTCGGGGGCCCGCCGCCGCCGCGAGGCGCCTCCGGACTTCACGGGTAGACTGGGCCGGAATCCTGAGTCGAGGTGGAGGTCCGTGGTGTTTTCCGGTGCTGTCGATGCGCCCTCGGCGACGGCTCGCTGGACAGACGTGCTCCGGGCCTACATCGCCCTCACGAAGCCCAGGATCATTGAACTGCTGCTCGTGACCACGGTCCCGGCGATGTTCCTGGCGGCGGGGGGAGTGCCGCCCTGGGGGCTCGTGGGCTGGACGATGCTGGGCGGCATGTTCGCGGCAGCCAGCGCCAACACCTTCAACTGCGTGATCGATGCCGACATCGACGAGATCATGCGGCGGACCCGCCGCCGACCCGTTCCCCGGCACCAGGTGGGCAAGGTGCCGGCGCTCGTGTTCGGCGTCGTGCTGGGCATCGCAGCCACTCTCGTCCTCGGGTTCGGCGCCAACTGGCTCTCCGCGCTGTTGGCGCTCGCGGCCAACGCCTTCTACGTGTTCGTGTACACGATGTGGCTCAAGCGCCGGACGTCTCAGAACATCGTGTGGGGCGGGATCGCCGGGTGCTTCCCGCCGCTCATCGGGTGGACCGCGGTGACCGGTGAGCTCGCGCTGGCGCCGTTCGTGCTCTTCGCGGTCGTGTTCTTCTGGACACCGCCGCACACTTGGGCGCTGGCGTTTCGCTACAAGGACGACTACGCGGCCGCGTCCGTTCCCATGCTGCCCGTGGTCCGGCCCGCACCGCACGTGGCGAAGCAGATCTTCTGGTACACACTTGTCACGGTTGTCGTGTCACTGGTCCTGTGGCCCGTGGCCCCCACCGGCTGGCTCTACCCTGCGGTCGCCGTCGTGCTCGGTGGCGTCTTCATCGTCGAGGCGGCGCTCCTGTGGCGGCGGGCCCGCGCAGGTCTGGCCGGAGCCCAGCTGAAGGCCATGCGGCTGTTCCACTGGTCCAACACCTACCTGGCCCTGCTCTTCCTCGCGGTGGCCGTCGATCCCCTGGTCACGTGACCGCGATCGGCTCCCGGACCCGTGCCTCGGCCGTGGTGGCGAACAGGAGCCACGCCGCTGCGGCGGCGATGAGGGTGAGCCCCACCATGTGCGCGATGACCAGGCCGATCGGCAGCCCCGTGAAGTACTGCGCGTAGCCGATCGCTCCCTGGAGAGCGACGGTTCCGAGGAGCGCCCACGAGGCGCGCGCGGCCGCCCTGTGGCCGGCCCGGCTGAAGACGAGGACGCAGGCGATGCCAGCGGCGAGGACCAGCCACGCCGACAATGAGTGGAGCCGCGCCACGACGAGGATCTCCAGGCCGTTGCGGGGGGCGTCGGCGTCGCCGGCGTGGGGCCCCGCCCCGGTGACGACAGTCCCTATCCAGATGGACAGCATCGCCAGGACGAACGTGGCGACGGCCAGCGCGCGCAGTGGACGGCTGACAGCCTCGGGTCGATCCCGGCGAGCGATACGCAGCGCCCAGACGCACAACACGACCAGAGCCACCGAGAGCAGGAGGTGGAGTGCCACCACCCAGGGGTTCAGGTCGGTCAGGACCGTGATGCCGCCGATGACCCCTTGGAACGGAATGCCGATCCCGATGCCGAGGGTGAGCCACCAGAGGCTCGAGCCGCGGCCGCGATTGACCCATGCGGCGACGAACGCCCCGAGCGCGGCGATGATGAGGACGAAGGTCAGCAGGCGGTTGCCGAACTCGATGGCCCCGTGGAAGCCTGCCTCGGCGTGCGGGACGTAGGACCCCTCGAAGCACTGGGGCCACGTGGGGCAGCCGAGCCCGGAACCCGTCAGCCGGACGATGGCCCCGGTGACGATGATGCCCATGTTGCACACCAGCGAGGCCCACAGCCAGGCTCTCAGGGGCCCGTCGCCGGAGAAGAGCCGACGAGCGAGGCGGGTCAGGACATCCACCGGAACACCTTTCGGGAGAGGGCGAGGGCGCCGAGCGCCCAGGGCAGGAGCACCAGCAGCGACCACGACGTCCCGGTGCGCAGGGCCTCGCCGAGTGCCGCGGTCGGCAGCGCCGCGATGAGCGGCTGGAGGGCCTCCGGGTATCGGGCGACGGGGAGCAGCAGGGCGCCGCCCGCCATCCCCGCCAGGTGCACGAGGTTGGCCACGGCAAGGGTCGCCTCCGGCTTGGCCGTCCCGGCCAGCGCGAGCCCACAACCGGCGAAGGACACGGCGGCCAGGACGGCCGCCAGTGCGGCGACGACCAGGTGGCCCAGATCGGGCGTGGGGTGCCATCCCAGGGCGACGGCGATGAGGGCGAGCACGGCGAGTTGGCCGCTCGTGATGAGGGCTGTGCCCGTGGCCTTGCCCACGAGGATGCCGGTCCTGCCCAGAGGGGTCGCGGCGAGTCGCTCCAGGACGTTGTAGCGGCGCTCGAAGCCCGTGGCGATCGACAGGGACGTGAAGGTGGACGACCAGATGGCCAGGCCCAGCACGGAGACCGCGGTGACCGCGAAGTCCTGGCCCAGCAGGTCGCTGAACCACCGCCCGGCGACGAGGACCCCCACCGGGATCACGAGCGACAAGATGGACTGCTCGCCGTTGCGGAGGATGAGGCTCGCCTCCGTCCGGGCGTGTGACCATACTTGGCGGGCACGCGGGGCGGCAGCACCGGCGGGGCGGAAATCCAGGTCCTGGCTCATGGCGCCGATCCCGTCGTGTGCGCGAGGAAGACCGATTCGAGGTCGTCGTCGCGGGTCAGGTCGGCGACCGTGCCGCTCAGGGTGATACGACCTCGATCGATGATGTGGACAACGTCGGAGAGTTCTGCAGCCTCTCGCATGTCATGCGTGGTCAACACCACGGCAACCCCGGCGTCACGAACCCGGCGGATGAGGTCCCAGGTCGTGCGCTTGGCCCGCACGTCGAGCCCTGCAGTGGGTTCGTCGAGGAACACCAATCCGGGACGACCGACGAGTGCGCCGGCCAGGTTGACCGCCTGCTGCTGCCCTCCGGAGAGGCGTCGGTAGGGGGTGGTGGCGAAGGGGTCGATTCCCAGCAGGGCCATGAGCTCGTCCACGGGCTGGGGGTGCTCGTAGAGCGAGGCCAGGTACGTGAGGAGTTGTCGAGCGGCGATGCCGCCCCAGGCCCCGGTCTGCTGTGGCATGACGCCCACTCGCGCGGCGGCAATGGGCGAGGCGGGCGGGGCACCGAAGATCTCGATGCGTCCGGCGTCAGGGGTCACGAGGCCGGTGCAGCACCGGATGAACGTGGTCTTGCCGGCCCCGTTGGGTCCCAACAGTGCTGTCACGCGGCCCTGTGCGGCCGTGATGTCGACGTCGCGCAATACCTCCTGCGTGCCGTA
The DNA here is from genome assembly GCA_947499145.1 of uncultured Arachnia sp. GTDB lineage: Bacteria > Actinomycetota > Actinomycetes > Propionibacteriales > Propionibacteriaceae > Arachnia. Next base: position 185,351 of record CANMNB010000005.1, on the reverse strand, counting down.
GGCGACGTGGACGCCACGGGCGACGAGGACGAAGGGGCGGGGCACGCGGCCAGCTTACCCAGCGGCAACGGGTGGGATGCGCCGGGTCGGCGGTCTTGGGGACTGGACTCGGTTCGACGCTGTTTGAAAAGCCGACTAGATTAGGAAAGACTTGCGTAGGCATAATCGATTCGAGGGGGGTGGACGGCCGTGACGACGAACCAGGTGACCCAGACCGCTCCGGAGATGTCCACCCGCCAGCGCATCGTCCAGCAGATCCTCTCGCAGGGTCCGCAGACCGCGCGGGCGCTGGCCGATGAACTCGGCCTCACGCCCGCCGCCATCCGCCGTCACCTGACCGCCCTGCTCGAGGACGGCACCCTCGAGGACCGCGAGCAGCGCGTCTACGGGCCGCGTGGCCGGGGTCGCCCCTCCAAGGTCTTCGCCCTGACGGACCGTGGGCGCTCCGAGTTCCACCAGGCCTATGACGAGGTGGCGATCTCCGCCATCCGCCACCTGTTGGCACTGGCCGGCCCCGATGCCGTCCAGGACCTCGCGAGGGACTTCCTGGCAGACGTGGAGCAGCGGTTCCACGCCCTGCGGGCCGAGAGCCCGGAGCGGGCCGGCGTCGAGCTCCTGGCCGAGGCGTTGGGCGACGACGGCTTCGCGCCCACGGTGCTGCCCGTCGTCTCCGGCGACCAGCTGTGCCAGCACCACTGCCCGGTGGCCCACGTGGCCGCCGAGTTCCCGATGCTGTGCGAGGTCGAGACGCAGATCTTCTCCCGGCTGCTCGGCAGCCACGTCCAGCGCATCGCCACCATCGCCCACGGCGACGGCGTGTGCACCACACACGTCCCCAAGCCACTGACCACGACGACCATGAGCAGGAAGTGACCATGACTCAGACAGCACCCCAGGCCCCCGGACTGGGCGCCACCCAGGACGAGCACCTCGAGGCCCTCTCCAAGTACCAGTGGGGCTGGCACGACTCCGACTCCGCGGGCTCCGTGGCCAAGCGTGGCCTCAACGAGGCCGTCGTCGCCAACATCTCCGACCTCAAGGACGAGCCGCAGTGGATGCGTGACCTGCGGATGAAGGGCCTGAAGCTCTTCGACAAGAAGCCGCTGCCGTCGTGGGGGGCCGACCTCACCGACATCGATTTCGACAACATCAAGTACTTCGTGCGCTCCACAGAACGCCAGGCCCAGACGTGGGAGGACCTCCCCGAGGACATCAAGAACACCTACGACCGACTGGGCATCCCGGAGGCGGAGAAGGCCCGACTGGTTGCTGGCGTTGCCGCCCAGTACGAGTCCGAAGTGGTCTACCACAAGATCAACGAGGAGCTGGAGCGCCAGGGCGTCATCTTCCTCGACACCGACACCGCGCTGCGGGAGCACCCGGAGCTCTTCCAGGAGTACTTCGGCACCGTCATCCCGGTCGGCGACAACAAGTTCGCCGCGCTCAACACCGCCGTGTGGTCCGGTGGGTCCTTCATCTACGTCCCGAAGGGCGTGAACGTCACCATCCCGCTGCAGGCCTACTTCCGCATCAACACCGAGAACATGGGCCAGTTCGAGCGGACGCTGATCATCGTCGATGAAGGCGCCCAGGTCCACTACGTCGAGGGCTGCACCGCGCCGATCTACTCCTCCGACTCGCTGCACTCGGCCGTCGTCGAGATCATCGTGAAGAAGAACGCCCGCTGTCGCTACACGACCATCCAGAACTGGTCGACCAACGTGTACAACCTGGTCACCAAGCGTGCCGTCTGCGAGGAGGGCGCCACCATGGAGTGGATCGACGGGAACATCGGTTCCAAGGTCACCATGAAGTACCCGGCCGTCTACCTTATGGGCGAGCACGCCCGTGGCGAGACGCTGTCGATCGCGTTCGCGGGCGAGGGTCAGCACCAGGACGCCGGCTCCAAGATGGTCCACTGCGCTCCCCACACGTCCAGCTCCATCATCTCGAAGTCCGTGGCCCGTGGGGGCGGTCGCTCGTCCTACCGCGGCCTGGTGAAGGTGGAGGCGGGTGCCCATCACTCCGCCTCGTCGGTCAAGTGCGACGCCCTGCTGGTGGACCAGATCTCCCGCTCCGACACCTACCCGTACGTGGACGTCCAGGAGGACGACGTCTCGATGGCCCACGAGGCAACCGTGTCCAAGGTGTCCGACGACCAGCTCTTCTACCTCATGAGCCGCGGCATGGAGGAGGACGAGGCGATGGCGATGATCGTGCGCGGCTTCGTCGAGCCGATCGCGCGCGAGCTCCCCATGGAGTACGCACTCGAGCTCAACCGGCTCATCGAGCTCCAGATGGAGGGAGCGGTCGGCTGACCCGCGCCTCCCTCGCCACACGAACGTCCAGCAAGCGAAAGAGCATCAATTGACCACCACGACTGACGCGCCCAACGTGGCCGCGGCCATCGAGACCGTCTCCTCCCACCTCCACCCCGTCCCCTCCTGGGACGTCGCCGACCACCCCATGCCGAGCGGCCGCGAGGAGATCTGGCGCTTCACACCGATCAAGCGGCTGAAGACGCTGCTGCAGGGCACCGCCAGCGACGCGCACCTCGACGTCGCCACGGAGCTGCCCGACGGCGTCACCGTCACACGGATCTCGGCCGCGGAGGCGGAGTCGCTGGCCGTCGAGGCGCCGGTCGACCGGGTCGCGGCGCTCGCGCATGCCAACGCCACCGACGGCGCGATCCTCATCGACGTGCCCACGGAGTTCGTGAGCCACGAGCCGCTGCTGGTCAGCCTCACCGGCACCGGGGGCCTCGTCTACGGGCACGTCATCCTGCGCGTGGGCGCCTTCGCCGAGGTCACCGTCGTCATGCAGCACCAGGGCGACGCCCAGTACGCGGAGAAGACCGACGTCATCGTGGGCGACGGGGCGAAGCTCAACTTCGTCACCGTGCAGGACTGGTCGGATGACGCCGTGCACGGTGGGCAGCGTTCGGTGCTCGTCGGACGCGACGCCCAGGTCAAGACGATCACCGCCTCCCTGGGCGGGGACGTCGTGCGGCTGCAGGAGAACGCCCACTATGCGGGACCCGGCGGCAGCCTCGAGGCGTACGGCCTCTACTTCGTCGACGGCGGACAGCACATCCAGCACCGGTTGTTCGTCGACCACAACCAGCCCCACACCATCTCCAACGTCGACTACCGCGGCGCCCTCCAGGGCGAGGGTGCGCACTCGGTGTGGATCGGCGACGTGCTGATCCGCAAGGTCGCCGAGGGCATCGAGACCTACGAGTCCAACAAGAACCTCGTCCTCACCGACGGCTGCAAGGCCGATTCGGTGCCGAACCTGGAGATCGAGACGGGTGAGATCGCGGGCGCCGGTCACGCCTCCACGACGGGCCGCTTCGACGACCTCCAGCTGTTCTACCTGCGCAGCCGGGGCATCCCCGAGGAGGAGGCCCGCCGCCTGGTCGTCCACGGCTTCTTCTTCGACATCATCCGTCGCATCGGGGTGCCGCACATCGAGGCGAAGATGATGGAGCAGGTGGAGCACGAACTGGAATTGTCCGCCATCACACAGGCGCAGCAGCAGTGAGCTTCCGAGCGGTGGCCGAGGTCGACGAGGTGACGGCCGACAAGCCGTTGGCCGTCGACGTCGACGACCTCACGATCGCCGTCGTGCTCCACCAGGGCGAATTCTTCGCGCTGGAGGACGAGTGCACGCACGGTGCTGTCCCCCTGAGCGAGGGTGATGTGGCCGACGGGGGGATCGAGTGCTACCTGCACGGCTCGGTCTTCGACCTGGCCACCGGGGCTCCGCGCTGCCTCCCCGCCACCCAGCCGGTCCGGGTCTTCCCGTGCCGGGTGGACGGAACCACCATCGAGGTCGACCTCGAGCACCCCCTTGTCTGAACACACCACCACGAAAATCCCAGGAGTCGCAGAAAACATGTCCAAGCTCGTCATCACCGATCTCCATGTCGACGTCGTCACCGAGGAGGGTCCGAAGCAGATCCTCAAGGGCGTCAACCTGACCGTGAACCCGGGTGAGGTGCACGCCATCATGGGCCCCAACGGCTCCGGCAAGTCGACCCTCGCCTATGCCATCGCCGGGCACCCGAAGTACCAGATCACCAGCGGGTCGGTCACCCTTGACGGCGTCGAGCTCACTGAGCTGACCGTCGACGAGCGTGCTCGCGAGGGCCTGTTCCTCGCGATGCAGTACCCCGTCGAGGTTCCCGGCGTCTCCGTGTCCAACTTCCTGCGCACGGCCAAGACCGCCCTGGACGGCGAGGCCCCCAAGGTCCGCACCTGGGTCAAGGACGTCGAGAAGGCCCTGGCCAGCATGCAGATGGACAAGTCGTTCGCGGCCCGCTCCGTCAACGAGGGCTTCTCGGGCGGCGAGAAGAAGCGCCACGAGATCGCCCAGCTCGAGCTGCTGAACCCGAAGGCCGCGATCCTCGACGAGACGGACTCCGGACTGGACATCGACGCGCTGCGCATCGTGTCCGAGGGCGTCAACCGCTACTCCGCCCAGGGTGACCGCGCGGTTCTGCTGATCACGCACTACACGCGCATCCTGCGCTACATCGACCCGACCTTCGTGCACGTCTTCGTCGATGGCCGCATCGTCGACGAGGGTGGGCGCGAACTGGCCGACAAGCTCGAGGCCACCGGTTACGAGGCCTACGTCACGGCGGCTGCGGGAGCCTGATGACCCTCGACGTCGACGCCCTCCGCGCGGACTTCCCGATCCTGGCTCGCCGGGTCGGGGATGCCAATCTGGTCTACCTCGACTCGGCGAACACGTCCCAGAAGCCGCGCCAGGTCGTCGACGCCATCGCCGAGCACTACCTGCAGCACAACGCCAACGTCGCCCGGGCGATGCACCTGCTCGGTGCCGAGGCGACCGAAGGCTACGAGGGCGCCCGATCGAAGGTCGCGACCTTCATCAATGCCGGCTCGGCCGAGGAGGTGGTCTTCACCAAGAACGCCTCCGAGGCTCTCAACCTCGCGGCTCACACCCTCGGCGCGTCGCTGAAGCCGGGGGACGAGGTGGTGGTCTCCGTCATGGAGCACCACTCCAACATCGTCCCGTGGCAGCTCGCTTGCGAGCGCTCCGGGGCCACCCTCCGCTGGTTCGACGTCACGGACGAGGGCCGTCTCGACCTCGAGGCCGCCGAACGCGACCATCTCATCAACGAGCGCACCCGCGTCGTGTCCCTCACGTGGGTCTCCAACGTGCTGGGCACCCGCAACCCGGTGGCCGACATCGCGCGCCGGGCCCATGAGGTCGGCGCCACCATGGTGCTTGACGCCTCCCAGGGCGTGCCGCACCAGCCCACCGACGTCGAGGCGCTCGGGGCGGACCTCGTGTGCTTCACCGCCCACAAGATGCTCGGGCCCACCGGCATCGGAGTGCTGTGGGGCCGCCTTGAGCTGCTGGCGGCCCTCCCGCCCTTCCTGGGTGGTGGGGAGATGATCGAGGTGGTGCGCATGGAGCGCTCGACCTTCGCGCCCCCGCCCTACCGCTTCGAGGCGGGCACCCCGCCCATCGCCCAGGCGGTGGGACTCGGGGCGGCCATCGACTACCTGCAGTCCGTCGGCATGGAAGCCATTGCGGCCCATGAACAGGAGCTCACTGCCTACGCCCTCGGTGTGCTGGGGGACCTGGAGGGCCTCGTCATCCTGGGGCCCGGCGAGCCCGTGGAACGGGGGAGTGCCATCTCCTTCAACCTCGAGGGCATTCACCCCCACGACGTGATGCAGGTCCTCGACTCGCGGGGGATCGCCATCCGGGGTGGCCACCACTGCGCGCGTCCGCTGCACGACCGCCTGGGGCACCAGTCGTCCACCCGCGCGTCGTCCTACCTGTACACCACACGCCGCGAGATCGATGCGCTCGCCGACGCCCTGGTGTTCACCCGCAACTATTTCGCCCCGCGACTCTGAGGCGCCCATGAACATCGACGAGCTGTACCAGACCATCATCCTCGACCACTATCGGGAGAAGCACCACAGCGGCCTCCGTGAGCCCTACGACGCCGAGGTGCACCACGTGAACCCGTCCTGCGGGGACGAGTTGACGCTGCGGGTGGCCCTCGACGGGGACACGGTGCGCGACGTCTCCTACGAGGGCGTCGGTTGCTCCATCTCCCAGGCCTCCACCTCCGTGATGACCGACCTCGTGATCGGGCGCGGCGTCGAGGATGCCATGGGTCTCTACGACGACTTCCTCGAGATGATGCACTCGAAGGGGGAGATCGCGCCTGACGAGGATCGTTTCGAGGACGCCATCGCCTTCGCAGGCGTCTCCAAGTTCCCCGCCCGGGTGAAGTGCGCGCTGCTCTCGTGGTCAGCGCTGCGTGATGCCGTGAACCAGACCTCGACCAAGGACTCATGATGTACGAACCCCAGTCCCCCCGCCCAAGCGACCTCGTGAAGGACGAGCTCCCCGACGTGGACCAGCCCTCGGCCCTCCCGACGGAGGAGGAGGTCCTCGAGGCCATGAAGGACGTCGTGGACCCGGAGCTGATGGTCAACGTCGTCGACCTCGGCCTCGTCTACGGCGCCACTGTCGACGAGCAGGGCAACGTGACCCTGGACATGACGCTCACATCGCCGACCTGCCCGCTGACGGACAAGATCGAGTACGACACGAAGTACGTCCTCGAGGGGCTCGCGAACTCGGTGGTGATCAACTGGGTCTGGCTGCCGCCGTGGTCGCTGGAGATGATCACCGACGACGGCCGCGAGCAGTTGCGCGCCGTCGGCTACAACCTGTAACCCGCAGCGGGTCCGTCCGCCCCGCCTCGTCGCTAGCGTAGGGAACACAGTTGTCGACGCCGACGAGGAGGACGCTCATGCCCACGATCCAGGCCAACGAAGCCACCCTGCACTACACCGATTCCGGCGGTGAGGGTCGCCCGATCGTGATGGTCCATGGCTGGCCCCTGTCCGGTGAGGCCTTCGCGCAGAACGCGGAAACGCTGGTCTCCCGCGGCTACCGGGTCATCACGTACGACCGACGCGGCTTCGGGGAGTCCAGCAAGGCGGGTCCGTTCGACTACGACACCCTCGTCACGGACCTCGACGCCCTCCTGCGAGAGCTGGACCTCACGGACGTGGTGCTGCTCGGCTTCTCCATGGGCGGGGGAGAGGTGGCGCGTTACTGCGGCCGCCACGGCACCGACCGCCTCGCGGGCGTGGTGCTCTCCGGCTCCATCTGCCCGGCCCTCTGCATCACCGACGACAACCCGGACGGCGCCATGCCGTACAGCGGCTTCGAGGACATGTCCCAGCAGTGCGCCGAGGACCACCCGGGCTTCCTCGACCAGTTCGTCACCTGGTTCTTCTCCAACTCGGACGGGCTGACGGTGGACGAGGAGACCCGGCAGGCGGCACTCCGCATCGCGATGCAGAGCGACCCGGAGGCAGCGGCGGAGACCATCCTGGTCTGGGCCACCGACCTGCGTGACGACTGTGCCGCGATCGACGTGCCGACCCTCCTCATCCACGGCGACGGCGACCAGAACGTCCCGCTGGCGGCGTCGAGTGCCCGTGCCGCCGACATGATCCCCGATTCCCGTCTGCACGTCATCGCGGGAGGGCCGCACGGCGCCAACGTCTCGCATCGCGACGAGTGGGAGGCCACCCTGCTGCAGTTCCTGGAGGGATTGGACCGCCCCCGCAGCTGACCGGCCGGGTAGCATGGTCCCTCGTGCTCCAGGTCAACCAGGTCGAAGTCCGCGCGGGAGCGCGGCTGCTCGTGTCCCCGACGTCGCTACAAGTCATCGCGGGCGACCGCATCGGCCTCGTCGGCCGCAACGGAGCGGGCAAGACCACGCTCACCCGCATCCTGGCCGGCGAATCCCTCCCAGCATCCGGGACCATCACCCGGTCGGGCCAGATCGGCTACCTTCCCCAGGATCCGCGTTCGGGCGACCCGGAGCAGATCGCCCGCGACCGGGTGTTGGGCGCCAGGGGTCTGGACCAGATCATCCGCCGGCTGCGGCGTGCCGAGGAGGCGATGGCCACCGCCGACGGCGACGAGCGCGACCAGGCCATGGACGCCTATGCACGGGCCGAGGCCGCGCTGCAGGCGGCCGGCGGCTACGGCGCGGAGGCGGAGGCGGCGCGGATCGCCGCCAATCTGGGCCTGCCCGACCGCGTCATGGCGCAGCCGCTCAAGACGCTCTCCGGCGGCCAGCGACGACGCATCGAGCTGGCCAGGATCCTGTTCTCCGACGCCGACACGCTGCTGCTGGACGAGCCCACCAACCACCTGGATGCGGACTCCATCATCTGGCTGCGAAGCTACCTCCAGGGGTTCCCGGGCGGACTCGTCATCATCAGCCACGACACGGAACTCCTCGAGGCCGTCGTGAACAAGGTGTTCCACCTCGACGCGAACCGCGCCGAGATCGACGTGTACTCGATGGACTGGAAGCGCTATCTGCTCCAGCGTGAGACGGACGAGAAGCGTCGGAAGCGCGAACGCCAGAACGCTGAGCGCAAGGCCGGACAGCTGATGGCCCAGGCGGACAAGATGCGTGCCAAGGCGACCAAGGCCATCGCGGCCCAGAACATGGCCAAGCGTGCCGAGCGACTGCTCTCCGGGCTGGAGGGGGAGCGGGCCGCCGACAAGGTGGCGAAGATCCGCTTTCCCGAGCCGGCTCCCTGCGGAAAGACCCCGCTCAAGGCGGAGGACCTGTCCAAGGCCTACGGCTCCCTGGAGGTGTTCACGGCCGTCGACCTGGCGGTGGACAAGGGCTCGAAGGTGGTCATCCTCGGGCTGAACGGCGCGGGCAAGACCACGATGCTGCGGATCCTGGCCGGCATCGAGGAGCCGGACACGGGCCGCCGGATGCTGGGCCACGGCGCGAAGCTCGGCTACTACGCGCAGGAGCACGAGACCCTCGACGTCGGCCGGAGCGTCCTGGAGAACATGACGTCGGCCTCGCCGGACCTGAACGACACGGAGGTCCGGAAGGTCCTCGGCTCGTTCCTCTTCTCCGGGGACGACGTGGACAAGCCCGCGCGGGTCCTGTCCGGCGGCGAGAAGACACGACTGGCGCTCGCGATGCTGGTGGTGTCCGCCGCGAACGTGCTGCTGCTCGACGAGCCGACCAATAACCTGGACCCGGCCTCCCGGGCGGAGGTGCTCGCCGCGCTGCGGACCTATGCCGGGTCGGTTGTGCTCGTGACCCACGACCCGGGAGCCGTTGAGGCGTTGGAACCCGACCGGGTCCTCGTCCTGCCCGACGGGGTCGAGGACCTCTGGAGCGAGGACTACGCGGAGCTGGTCTCCCTCGCCTGACGCTGGAACACGAGGACGTCGACGTCGACGGTGGCGATGGTCGACGGTAGCGTCTCGGGAGTGCGGTGGAAGGCGTTGGGCCCCATGGCAACCAGGTCCGTCACCTGCTCGGACGTGAGCTCGCGCGCCCGGCGCACCCGGCGGGACTCCACCAGCTCCAAGGCTGGGGCCAGCGAACGCCGGACCTCCTGCGCCTTGTCTTCCGCCACGTCGAGCAGCCCGAACTGCTGCCGCAGGCCGACCAGGTGGGATGCCCGGGGCACCACGACGACGCATCGACCGCCGTCGGCGAGCACGCGCGCGAACTCGCCCGGGTTGCGAGGCGCGAAGACGCACAGCAGGCCGTCGACGGCCTCGTCGCGCAGCGGCAGCGGACGCCACGTGTCGGCGACCACCGCCGCTAGGCGGGGGTGGGCACGGGCGGCGCGCCGTGCTGCCTGGGGGGAGACGTCGCTGGCGAGGCCCTGTGCCTGTGGGTTGGACTCCAGTGCCCGTGCAATGTAGCCGCCCGGGCCCGCCCCCACCTCCAGGAGGGACCGGCACCCGTCCAGGGCCTCGGCCACGGCCTCCGCGACGGGGCCGAACAGGCCGGTGGCCCAGACGCGCTCGCGGGCCGCGACCATGTCCGCGGTGTCGGCGTTCCTGGGTGCGCCGCGGCCGAGCAGGTTCACGTGGCCCTGGCGGGCGATGTCGAATCGGTGGCCCGCGCCGCAGCCGAGAGAACCACCGTTGACGGTCATGCCACCCCGGCACACCGGGCAGGCGAGCCACGCAGCGACGCCGGCCAGCGCCTCAGCGCGCGGCACCGGACCGCACAGGTTCTGCGTGCTGCGACCGGGCCGAGCGCCTCTGGGCCTTGCGGCGGTCGGCAAGGTCGGCGCGGATCAGGACCGCGATCCCGACGACGGCGATCGCGCTGAACGCGAACCATTGCAGCGCGTACGAGAAGTGGTTGCCCTCGGTGGGCTCGGGCGGCTGCACCGGGTCCATGCCCGATCCCTCGGCCACCACGTCATCAGGTGACAGGACGACATAGCCGGGTAGCAGCTCGCGGCCCAGGGACTGTCCGATCCTCGCGGAGTCGATGAGGCGGACCTTGAACTCGTGGGGGGTCGCGGCGTTGGCGTTGCCGCGCTCGTCCTGAAGGAGGTGGCCCACGATCTCCACAGGGCCGGCAGGCGTCGCGGGAAGGTCCTCGGTGTCCGGCTGGCCGGTCTGGCGTGGGATGAAGCCACGGTTCACCAACACCTCGTCGCCGTGCTCCGTGGTGAACGTCGCGACCACCTCGATCCCCGGACGGTCCGCCTGGTTGCGATAGCGGACCTGGTACTGCTCGCCCGAGTACGTGCCGACGAGGGAAACCGGGCGCCACCGGTCCCCGTCGGGCACGGGCGAGGAACCCATCAGCTGACGGTAGTCCACAGGCACGGCGTCCCGGTTGGCGAGGATCGTCTGGTTGGTGGCCCGCCTCTCGTCGAGTCGCCGGAGCTGCCACTCGCCCAGTTGGACGAACGTGTAGGCGAGCAGTACCAGGAACACCGCGAGTGCAACCCAGCGGATGACCAGGCGCTTCACGACACGTCCTCCACGGTGCCGGGGACCACCTGTCCCGGCAGGAGGGCGGGCAGGGCCTGTTCCTCCTGGTCGACGTAGCCGGGACCGGGCCGGTGGTCGGCGTTGTTGGCGAGCAGGACCGCAAAGGCGGGGAGGATCGCGGCGCCGACCAGCGCAGCGACCTTCCACCATCCCGGGACGACGAGGAACAGCAGGAAGCACGCGGTGCGCACCCCCATGGTCACGAGGTAGCGACGAGTGCGCACCTCGACATCCAGGGTGCGGGACGGCCGGGCGCTCGTGACGAGCGTCGAATCATCGGGACCAGCCATGCCTCCAGCATAGGCGCCGGCCGGTGGACGTCCGAGCGGCGACGGGGGCGGTGGGGTAGGTTGGGCGACCGTGGAGGAGCAGAAGCGCGTCGTGCTGGTCACCGGAGGTTCCCGCGGGATCGGGAGGGTCATCGCCTCACGATTCCTGGAGGCCGGCCACCGGGTCGCGGCAACGCATCGCAGCGGTGACGTGCCCGAGGGAGTCCTCGGTGTGCAGTGCGACGTCACGGAGCCCGTCGCCGTCGACGCGGCGTTCACCACCGTCGAGCAGGAGCTGGGCCCGGTGGAGATCCTCGTCGCCAACGCGGGCATGACCAAGGACACCCTCCTGGCCCGGATGTCCGACGACGACTGGGACCGCGTCATCGACACCAACCTGTCCGGCACGTTCCGGCTGGTGAGGCGCGCGGCCCGCGCCATGACCCGAGCCCGCTTCGGGCGCATCATCCTCGTCTCCTCGGTTGTGGCGCTCCTCGGATCCCCGGGACAGGTGAACTACGCGGCCTCCAAGGCCGGACTGGTCGGGATGGCCAGGAGCATCACCCGCGAACTGGGCGGGCGGGGAGTCACGGCGAACGTCATCGCCCCCGGCTTCATCAGCACCGACATGACCGCAGAGCTCTCCGACGAGCAGATCGCCGCCTACAAGGCCCGGATCCCCGCGGGACGGCTCGGGAGCACCGACGACGTCGCTGCCGCGGTACTCTTCGTCGCCAGCGACGCCGCCGGGTACGTCTCCGGCGCCGTCATCCCCGTCGACGGTGGCCTCGGAATGGGCCACTGACCGCTCCCGCGGCACACGAAAGGAACCCCATGGGCCTGCTCGAGGGCAAGAACATCCTGGTCACCGGAGTGACCATGAACACCTCCATTGCGTATGCCGTCGCGGACATCGCCCAGCGCGAGGGGGCCACCGTCGTGGTCTCCGCCGCCGGCCGGGCGGTCAGTCTGGCGCGCCGGGTGGTCTCCCGCATGGACCAGGCCCCCGAGCTCATCGAGCTGGACGTGACCAACCCTGAGCACCTGGCCGGCGCGGCTGACCAGCTTCGGGAATTGGTAGGTGGCGAGCTGCACGGCATTGTCCATTCGATCGCGTACGCGGACCCGGAGAAGGCGCTGGGTGGGGCGTTCCTCAGCACCGACTGGGAGACGGTCTCCCAGGCCCTGCAGATCTCGGCCTACTCGATGCAGTCGCTCACCATGGCGCTCCGACCCCTCCTGGTGAGGGGCTCCAGCGTCGTCGGCCTGACCTTCGACGCCACGGTCTCGTGGCCCACCTACGACTGGATGGGCGTCGCCAAGGCCGCCCTCGAGTCCACCTCCCGCTACTTGGCGCGGTACCTCGGACCGGACGGCATCCGCTCCAACCTGGTCGCCGCCGGACCGATCGACACCGTGGCGAAGAAGGCCATCCCCGGCGCCTCCACGTTCAACGACATCTGGGGCGGCCGGGCGCCGTTGGGATGGGACACCGCCGACGCCGAGCCGGCGGCCCGTGCGGTCATCGCCCTGCTCTCGGACTGGTTCCCGGCCACGACGGGTGAGATGGTGCACGTCGACGGAGGTCTGCACTCCACCGGAGCCTGACAACCCGGTTCCCGCACGTCGTGAGCGGGACGTCGCAGCGGTGGGAGTCGGCGTGAGTCGGTAGGGTGGAGCCATGGCGACGGTGGCAGAACTGGCAGGTGTGGACGTCAAGCGCGGCAGGGCCGTGCTGCTCGACGACATCGACCTCGTCGTCAACGAGGACGAGCGTTGGGTGGTCATCGGACCCAACGGCGCCGGCAAGACCACCCTGCTCCAGCTGCTCGCGGCCCAGATCCACCCCAGCGACGGCGTCGTCGGGCTCCTGGGGGACGTCCTGGGCACGATCGACGTCTTCGAGTTGCGGCCACGGATCGGCCTCACCTCCTCGGCGCTCGCGGAACGCATCCCGCGCGACGAGAAGGTCCTCGACGTGGTGCTGTCCGCCGCCTACGCCGTCGTGGGGCGGTGGCGGGAGGAGTACGACGACCTTGACGAGGACCGTGCCACGGAGCTCCTGGCGTCGCTGCGTGTCGACCACCTCGTCGAGCGCACCTACGGAACCCTCAGTGAAGGCGAGCGCAAACGCGTCCAGATCGCTCGTGCGCTCATGACCGATCCCGAACTGCTGCTCCTCGACGAGCCTGCCAGCGGCCTGGACCTGGCCGGTCGGGAAGCCCTGCTCGAGACGCTCTCGGACCTGTTCGCCGATCCCGGGGCCCCGGCCACCATGCTGGTCACCCACCATGTCGAGGAGATCCCGACGGGCGCCACGCACTGCCTCCTGCTCGCCGACGGGCAGGTGGTCGCCGCCGGACCCATCGCCGCCACGCTCACCGACCGGAACCTCAGCGACACGTTCGGGATGAACCTGCACGTCTCCCACACCGGTGGCCGATGGACCGCCAGAGCCGTTCCGCGCCATGGATGAGGGCGGTTTCGCCGACTGGCTGGCCCGCAACGGCTGGGTCGCCTGGGGCGTGGTGGCGCTGGGGCTCGCGGCAGCCGAGCTCCTCACCCTCGACCTCACGCTCCTCATGCTCGCCGTGGGAGCGCTCGCCGGCGGCCTGACGGCGGTGGTGGCGCCGGGGCTGTGGTGGCTCCAGGTCGTGGTGGCGCTGGCCACCGCCGTCGCCACGCTCTTCCTCCTCCGCCCCACGCTCCTGCGCAAGGTGAGGCAGGCTCCCGGGTACCGCTCCTCCCTGGAATCGCTGGTCGGTTCCGCCGGGGTGGCCACCCAGGCCGTCACCGGTAGGACCGGCGAGGTCAAGGTGTCCGGTCAGGTGTGGGACGCCCGTGCGTTCGACCCGGACCTCCGCATCGACGAGGGGGACGAGATCGAGGTCTACGGCCTCGACGGCGTCACGCTGGTCGTCTACCCGCGGCACCCGCACCACGAGCTGCCGCTACCCGAGTAAGCCACCGCAACACCCTCCACGTCTACGAAGGAGTGCACATGGAGTTCGTCATCATCGGCCTGGTGGTCGTCGTCGTCCTGTTGCTCGCGATGACCCTGAAGATCGTGCGACAGCAGCACGTCGGCATCGTGGAGCGGCTGGGCAAGTTCCGGCGACGCCTCGATCCGGGACCCCACCTGGTGATCCCCGTCTTCGACCGCATCGCCTACACCATGGACATGCGCGAGGAGGTCGTCCCGTTCCCGCCGCAGGGCGTGATCACCGAGGACAACCTCATGGTGTCCATCGACTCGGTCATCTACTTCCAGATCGTCGACCCGGTGCGCGCTGCCTACGAGGCCCAGGACTACCGCGGGGCGATCGAGCAACTCACGATGACGACGCTGCGCAACATCATCGGCGGCATGGACCTCGAGGCGGCCCTCACTTCCCGCGAGGAGATCAACCAGAAGCTGCGCATGGTGCTCGACGACGCCACGGGCAAGTGGGGGATCAAGGTCAACCGCGTCGAGCTGCGTGCCATCGACCCGCCCGCGACCATCCGCGACGCGATGGAGAAGGGTGCGCGGGCCGAGCGGGACAAGCGGGCCCAGATCCTGCTCGCCGAGGGCCAGCGGCAGTCCCAGATCCTGCAGGCCGGCGGTGACCGCGAGTCCTCCATCCTGCGCGCCCAGGGCGAGCGGGAGGCGGCCGTGCTGCGTGCCCAGGCCGATCGCCAGTCCAAGATGCTGCGGGCCGAGGGCGAGGCCCAGGCCATCACGACGGTCTTCAACGCCATCCATGCCGGCCAGCCCGACCAGTCACTCCTGGCCTACCAGTACATGCAGATGCTGCCCCGCCTCGCCCAGGGCGACTCCAACAAGATGTGGATCATCCCGAGCGAACTCAACGATGCACTGAAGGGACTCGGCCAAGTGACGGGGGCTGAGGGATCGGGACGCGACTACTCCCGCCGCCCGACGGGCGAGTTCCAGGCCCCCGAGCGCATCGACGTCCAGAAAGAGATCGAGGAGCAGATCAACAAGGACCGGGAGCGCTCCGACGAGACCATGCAGCAAGCGATTGCCGAGGCGCAGTCGCTCGACAGCGGAACATCGGGACGACGCCGCGGTGCGGGGTCCCCGGCACTGGGTGCGCCCGCGTCACCGAAGCACGAGACTCCGACGGAGCAGTCTCAGGAGGCGGAGCCGCCCACCTCCGGCTGAGGGGTGTTGCGAGCCCAGCGCGCGGCGAGGGCTGAACAGGCCATCAATTGGGCTTGGTGGAAGATCATCAGCGGCAGGACGATGACTCCCACGGCCTGTCCGGCGAAGAGCACGCTGGCCATGGGCACCCCCGTGGCCAGCGACTTCTTCGTCCCGCAGAAGACGATGGCGATGCGGTCGGCGCGGTCGAACCGCAGCCGTTTGGCCGTCCAGTTCGTCAGCACCAGCATGGCGCCCAGCAGCAGCAACGCCACGACGGCGATGGCCACGAGGTCGCGGACGGCGACCTCGCGCCAGGAACCCGAGGCGAAGAACTCGGAGAAGGCGGTGTAGACCACCAGGGCGATGACGAACTGGTCGAGGTACTTGATCCGTCGAGCGTGTCGGGCCATGGTGTCCGCCGTCCATCGTCTCGACAGTTGACCGAGCACGAACGGGACCAGCAACTGCAGGACCACCGTCAGGAACTGGTCCAGTCCCACCCCGCCCCCGCCTGCAGCGGGCAGCACGAGGAACGCCAACAGCGGAGTCAGTCCCACACCGAGCAGGTTGGACGTCGTGGCAGCCACCATGGCCCCCGCGACGTTGCCGCCTGCAATCGAGGTGAAGGTGATCGACGACTGTACCGTGGACGGGACGAGGCACAGCCAGACGAGTCCGAGCGTGGGCATGGGGCCGAGGACGGAGTCGGGCAGCAGCAGGAGGCCGACGCCCACGAGTGGGAAGACGACGAAGGTGAAGGTCAGGATCACGGCGTGGAGCCGGACGTTGCGCAGACCGGCGACGGCCTCTTGGGCCGGCAGCTTGGCTCCGTAGCCGAAGAACAGGAGGAAGATCGCGACGGTGGTGGCCGAGTCGAGGGCCGACGCCGGCCGGCCAGTTGCCGGGAGCACCGCTGCCAGGCCTGCGGAGGCCAGGATCAGCGCGAGGAAGGGGTCGATCCGGGGGAGTCGCATCGCCACCTCTGTCTGCCGGGTCACTCTCGATCGACCACAGGATACCGGTCTCGTGCTTGGGCGGGCGCGCGCCGTCTGTCACACTAAGACGGTTTTCCCGTCCCCGTGGAAGGTGGTCCCCAGTGTCGACAGCCCCAGTGGAACAGGTGGATGCAGAATCCCCGGAGGTCAAGTACGCCCGGAGGCCGAAGACGTGGGTGTTCTACCCCGCGATGGGACTCGTGGCGCTGTTCGTGATCCTCTCGCTCGTCTTCCCCGAGCCCTTCGCCAACTTCGTGACCAGCGGCAACGAGGCGGTCGTCAACGGGCTCGGCTGGTACTACGTGCTGATCGTCACGGGCTTCGTCTTCTTCTCGGTGTGGATGGCCTGGGGCCGCCGGGGGGACGTCGTCCTGGGAGCTGACGACGAGACCCCGCAGTACTCGCTCCTCTCGTGGTTCGCCATGCTCTTCGCTGCCGGGATGGGCATCGGACTGGTGTTCTGGGGTGTCGCCGAGCCACTCAACCACCTCGTGACGCCACCGCCCGACGTGGCGCGGGGGACCGAGGAGGCCATCGCACAGTCCGCGATGAACCGCACGTTCCTGCACTGGGGACTGCACGCCTGGGCCATCTACGTGGTCGTGGGCCTCGCCATCGCCCATGCCGTGCATCGCAGGGGACGACCCGTCAGCATCCGCTGGGCGCTGGAGCCGCTCTTCGGCAAGCGTGTGGAGGGCTGGTTGGGCGACGTCGTCGACGTCGTGGCGATCGTCGGCACGATCTTCGGTGTCGCCACCTCGCTCGGGTTCGGCGTCGCGCAGGTTGCGGGCGGGCTGGAGTTCCTCGGCATCGCGCAGAACACCACCCCGCTGCAGGTGGGGCTGATCTTCGGCATCACGGCCGTGGCCACGCTCTCCGTGGTCAGCGGTCTGGACCGTGGCATCAAGTGGCTGTCGAACATCAACATGGGGCTCGCAGTGATCCTGCTGCTGGCGATCCTGCTGCTCGGCCCGGCCACGCTGTTCGTGTTGCGGGAGTTCGTCCAGTCGATCGGCTCGTACTTCCAGAACTTCTTCGGGCTCAGCTTCCGGACCCTGCCGTTCTACGGTTCCGACGGTGAGTCGTGGCTGGGTGGATGGACCACGTACTACTGGGGCTGGTGGATGAGTTGGGCCCCGTTCGTGGGAGTGTTCATCGCCCGGATCTCCCGCGGTCGCACCGTGCGGGAGTTCGTCAGTGGCGTCCTGCTGGTTCCCACGGCCGTCACCTTCCTCTGGTTCGCCGTGCTGGGAGGCACAGGGTTGTGGGAGCAGCGTCTCGGCGGCGAGAGCCTCGTGGAGGCGGACGGCTCGGTCGACTCCACGATGTCGCTGTTCAAGCTGCTGGAGTTGCTCCCGGGCACCCAACTGTGGTCCGGCCTGGCGATCGTCCTGGTCGTCATCTTCTTCGTGACCAGCTCGGACTCAGGCTCCTTCGTCATCGACATGATCTCCCACGGTGGATCGCCCAACCCGCCCGTGTGGTCGCGGGTCCTGTGGGCGGTCGCCGAGGGCCTGATCGCGGCAGCCGTGCTCTGGGCCGCGGGAGCGGAGCTCGGCCTGCGCGCTCTGCAGATCCTCGCCATCCTCGTCGCGGCGCCGTTCAGTTTTGTCATGGTGGCCATGTGCATCGCAACGGCTCGGGTCCTCATCCGGGAGTCCAAGCGAGCGGCCCGCCTGGAGCGCGCGGCTCTGCGACGCGAGCTCCTGATCGAGATGCAGGAGGGGACTGCGCCCGACCCGGTGCGGTGACCTGCGTGGACCGCATCTCGACCGTTGACGCCGCGGATCCGCGCCTCGTGGACTACGTGGGCCTGCGCGACGCACAGCTTCGCACGGCCCACGAGACAGCCACCGGGGTGTTCGTCGCCGAGGGTGAGAAGATCATTCGCCGAGCGGCTGCCGCGGGATGTCGGCCGCGCTCATTCCTGCTGCAGGAGAAGTGGGTGTCCGGCCTCGGGGACATCCTCGAACACACCGGCGTGCCCTGCTACGTCGCCTCCGGGGCGTTGATCGAGCGAGTGAGCGGGTTCCACGTGCACCGGGGGGCCTTGGCCGTCTTCGAACGGCCGCGGCCACGAACGTGGGATGAGGTCCTGACTGGCAGGCGGGTCATCGTCTGCGACGAGGTGGTGGACCATGCCAACCTGGGCGCGATCGCCCGCATCGCGGCTGGTCTCGGATGGGACGCGATGGTGGTCTCCCGCGGCTGCGCCGACCCGCTCTACAGGCGAGCCATCAAGGCCTCCATGGGTGCCACGCTCCAGCTGCCGTGGAAGCGGATGGACGACGACGCCGATCTTGCCCGGGTCAAGGCGGCCGGGTACGTGCTGGCGGCCACCTCCCTGTCCTCCCGGTCCGTCGATCTGGCCGGCGGTTTCCGGCCGCCGGATGGCAAGCTGGCGTTGCTGCTCGGCACGGAGGGCCACGGCCTCCGGCAGGAGTGGGAGGATGCGGCGGACGTGCACCTGACGGTGCCGATGGCCGCTGGGGTGGACTCCCTGAACGTCGCTGCGGCGGCGGCGATCTTCGCCTACCAGCTGCGCTGAGTCATTCCCCGGACGGGAGGGGCGCGGCGCTGGCCTTCGGGCTGACGGGCCAGTCGTCGGGGTACCGGTAGGCCAGTTCGGAGGCCTGCTCGTCGAGCTTGCGTCGGGCACGTGCCGAGAGTCGATCGCCGAAGACCGTGCCGTTGAGGTGATCGGTCTCGTGCTGGAAGCAACGGGCCAGCAGCCCCGTTCCGTGGAGTTCGATGGGCTCGCCGTCGGCGTCGTGGCCGCGGACTGTCGCGCGGTTGGGGCGGGCAACACTCTGGTAGCCGCCGGGCCAGGACAGGCAGCCCTCCTCGCTGGCGTCCAACTCGCGATCCTTGCCCGTGGGCAGGACCAGCTCCGGGTTGCAGACGACTCCACGGTGCACGACACCGTCCTCGTCCGGGCACTCGAACACGAAGACGGAGACGTCCTCGCCCACCTGGGTGGCGGCCAGTCCCACACCCTCGGCGGCGCGCATCGTTGCCCACATGTCGCGCACGAGCACGTGCAGGTCGTCGCCGAATTCGGTCACCGGCCGGGTGGGGGCGTGCATGACGGGCGCGCCCCACCGGGTGATGGGTCGTACCGTTCCGCCCGTGGTGAGGTCCTCTGCCATGGTTCTCCTTCGTCGGGTGCCGCAGGGGCGACTCCAGTATGCCGTGCGGGGATGTGGACCCCCCAAACCCGTGTGGCGGCGTCGTTCCGCAGGCGCAGTGGGGCAGACTGGCGGACATGTCCGTGGATGCCGGCTGGGAGGCGCTGATCGAGGACTACGGCCGACTCATCGAGCTGGAGCAGGGGCTGTCCCCCCACACCGTGCGGGCCTACGCCGCGGACCTCAGGAGCCTCGCCCGCCACGTGGCCAGGCCCGTCTCGCGTGTGACGTTGCCGGTGCTCCGCGCCTGGCTGGCAGCGGAAGCCGACTGTGGTTCGGCAGCCACCCTGCAACGTCGGGTGGCGAGCGTTCGGGGCTTCTTCCGCTGGGCGGTGAGGGAGGGCCTGGTGCAGGACGACCCGGCGGTCCGCCTCCGCGCGCCCCGGCGGCACCGCCACCTGCCGACGGTCCCGGGGGCCGAGGCAGTCAACGAAACGTTGGCGGCGGCCGAAGCGCGCGTCGGGGACCAGGACGATGCAGTGGCACGCCGGGACCACGCCCTGCTCGAACTGCTGTACTCCAGCGGGCTGAGGATCTCGGAACTCTGTCAACTGAGGTTGTCGCAGGTGGACCTGACCCGCGGCGTCGTGCGGGTCAGGGGCAAGGGGGACAAGGAGCGCACCGTGCCCGTCGGGCTCCCCGCCCTGCGCGCACTCGAGGCCTGGCTGGGACACCGCGACGAGCTGGCTCGGGCCGCCGCAGGGGACAGGGTGTTCGTCGGGGCCCGGGGCGGCGTCCTGGACCCGCGCGTGGCCCGACGGGTGGTGCACGCGGCGACGAGGGCCGGCGGCGAGGAGGTGGGCCCCCACGCCCTGCGCCACGCGATGGCGACGCACCTCCTCGAGGGCGGCGCCGACCTCAGGTCGGTCCAGGAAATGCTCGGGCACGCCTCGGTGGCGACCACGCAGGTCTACACCCACGTGTCCAACGACCGGCTCCGCAGCGCCTACCAGCGCGCTCATCCACGCGCCTAGCGGCATCAGCCATCAGCGAGCACACTGGCCGGATCGAGCAATTCGCCGCGCCGGCGGATCATGAGATGAAGATGGCACCCGGTCGACAGCCCGGTGCTGCCGACCTCACCCACCTTCTCCCCGGCCGCCACCACACTTCCGTGACGGGCGCCGGGGCGACGCAGATGGGCGTAGACCGACCGGCGACCGTCCGAGTGGCTGACCTCGACGCGATGGCCATACGCCGCGTGGAAATCGGAACGCGTGACGATCCCCGGCCACAGGCTGCCGACCGGGGCGCCGCAGGCGGCGGCGATGTCCAGACCGTCATGCAGTTTCAACACTCCGGTCAGGGGGTGGCGGCGCATGCCGAATCGGGACGTCACGCGACCCTGGACGGGGTGCGTGGCCGCAGTGGAGTCGGACCACTGCAGCGTTGGCACGGGGACGGGTGAGCTGCCGAGCGGGACCAGTGCCACTCTGCGGTGCCGGAGCTGGGGGAGCGGGTCGAAGTAGTCGTCCCCGTCGGTGAGCCCCCAGTGCAGGCAGGCGCTGGCGCAGTGTGAGCCGGGAGCCAGGTGACCGAGTACGTCCCCGGGCCGGACCGCCGTCCCCACCGGGTGCCTGCCGCGCACCGGGGTGTACGTGGTGCGCAGACCCCCGCTGTGCAGGACCGAGACCGACCATCGTCCCGCGACCTGGCCGGAGAACGAGACCACGCCGTCGGCGGCCGCCAGCACCGGTTCCCCCACACTCGAGGCCAGGTCAACGCCCCGGTGTCCTGCGCCATACCGGTGGGACGGCTGTTCGAAACCTGACACGACGACCCCGGGGACGGGAGGCTGCAGCGGTCCAGGTGGGTTGGCGTGTGCTGCGGGGGCGTGCCAGGGCGGGACCCCGATGACCACGAGCAGCAGGGCGAGCAGCAGTACGCGATGGGTGTCCATGCCATCACTGTGTGTGTGGAGTCGTCGCGCCCACCGAGTCACATGTCGCCTGTGGACAACTGCGGTTACGTGTTCGGCGTCGGTGTCGTCTAGGATGGCCGATGCAATCGGTGACGCACCGGTTGACTTCGCATGCACCGTGAGCGGGCCACGCCCGCCGGCCTTGGTGTGGTCCCGCGCAGCGGGGGCCGGGGCCGGGTGCATCAGGCAGGACCTGCGCACGCGCGGGTCGTTGGACAACCACCGTGGGGCCAAGGCCCCACCAACCGGCGGACCACCCGCCACGAAAGGACACGGCCATGGCCGTAGTGACCACTCGCCAGCTCCTCGAGGCAGGCGTCCACTTCGGGCACCAGACCCGTCGCTGGAACCCCAAGATGAAGCGATTCATCTTCACCGAGCGCAATGGCATCTACATCATCGACCTGCAGCTCTCCCTGAGCTACATCGACAAGGCCTACCACTTCGTCAAGTCGACCGTGGCCCGCGGCGGTCAGGTGCTGTTCGTCGGCACCAAGAAGCAGGCCCAGGAGGCCATCGCCGAGCAGGCCACTCGGGTGGGGATGCCCTATGTCAACCAGCGCTGGCTGGGCGGCATGCTGACCAACTTCCACACGGTGACCAAGCGCATCCAGCGCCTCAAGGAGCTGGAGGCCATCGACTTCGCCGACGTCGCCGGCAGTGGACGCACCAAGAAGGAACTGCTGCAGCTCGAGCGCGAGAAGATCAAGCTGGAGAAGACCCTGGGCGGTATCCGCGACATGCCCCGCACGCCGCAGGCCGTGTGGATCGTGGACACCAAGAAGGAGCACCTCGCGGTCGACGAGGCACGCAAGCTGCACATCCCGATCGTCGGCATCCTGGACACCAACTGCGACCCCGACGAGGTCGACTACGCAGTGCCCGGCAACGACGACGCCATCCGCTCCGTCGCCCTGCTCACCCGCGTGATCGCCGACGCCGTGGCCGAGGGCCTCATCGAGCGCTCCAGCGGTCGTGGCTCCGACGAGCCCGCGGCCGAGCCGATGCCCGACTGGGAGCGCGAGCTGCTGGCACAGGGCCAGGCCGACGAGGCGGCTGCCACCGCAGAGGCTCCCGCTACCGCAGAGGCTCCCGCCACCGCCGAGGCTCCCGCCGACCAGGCTCCCGCCACGGACGTGCCGGAGGAGGCCGCCCCGGCAGCCGAGCAGGAGGCGCCAGAAGCTGGCGACACCGACACCGCGGAAGCCGCTGGCACCGAGGAGCAGACCGCTGAGGCTGCGGACACCACCGAATCCAACTGACCGACCAGACGGGAAACGACACTGATGGCCATTACCGCCGCAGACGTGAAGAAGCTCCGCGACGCCACCGGCGCGGGCATGATGGACGCCAAGAAGGCACTCACCGAGGCCGAGGGCGATTTCGACAAGGCCGTGGAGCTGCTGCGCATCTCCGGGCTCGCCAAGGCCGCCAAGCGTGCCGACCGTGAGGCCACGAACGGCATCGTTCTGGGCCGCGACGGCGCGCTCGTGCAGTTCGCCGCCGAGACCGACTTCGTCGCCAAGAACGCCGAGTTCGTCGGTCTCGGCGAGCAGATCGTCGAGGCAGTCGTGAAGGCGGAGGCCGTCGACGTGGCAGCCGCCAACGCCGCCACCCTGGCCTCCGGCCAGAGCGTCGAGGACGCAGTCAAGGAGCTCGGCGCCAAGATCGGCGAGAACCTCGCGGTCACCAACGCCGCGTACTTCGACGGGCAGACCCACACCTACCTGCACCGCCGCGCGGCTGATCTGCCCCCGCAGGTCGGCGTCCTCATCGAGTACACCGGTGGGGACGGGACGATCGCGCACCAGATCGCCATGCAGATCGCCTCGATGAGCCCCGCTTACGTCAGCCGTGACCAGGTCCCGGCCGACATCGTCGAGAACGAGCGCCGCATCGCCGAGGCAACGGCGCGCGAGGAGGGCAAGCCCGAGCAGGCCATTTCCCGCATCGTCGACGGCCGTGTCGGCTCCTTCTTCAAGGACGTCGCACTTCTCGACCAGCCCGCTGTCTGGGAGGACAAGAAGAACGTGGGCGACCTCCTCAAGGCCGCCGGTGTCGAGGTGACCCGTTTCGTCCGCTTCGCGGTCGGGGCCTGACAGCCTGACAACCCATGTGGCGCACGTTGCGGCCCTCCCGGTCGCGGCGTGCGCCACATGCGTCTGCGCCCCTGCCACACCCGATAGGCTGGCCCTGCGAACGCCCTGCACGCCCTCGGAAGGTGAACCGATGACCAAGCCCTACCAACGCGTCCTGCTGAAGCTCTCCGGAGAAGTCTTCGGCGGGGGCAAGCTCGGTGT
Source organism: uncultured Arachnia sp. (assembly GCA_947499145.1). GTDB lineage: Bacteria > Actinomycetota > Actinomycetes > Propionibacteriales > Propionibacteriaceae > Arachnia. Next base: position 161,665 of record CANMNB010000005.1, on the reverse strand, counting down.
CGACCCCCAAGTGGTGGCGGGTATCGCCCAAGAGATCGCCGAGGTGGTCCGGGCGGGCACGCAGGTCGCCGTCGTCGTGGGAGGCGGGAACTACTTCCGCGGTGCGGAGCTCAGCCGCAGTGGCATCGCTCGGGACCGCGCCGATTACATGGGCATGCTGGGCACGGTCATGAACTGCCTGGCCCTCCAGGACTTCTGCGAAAAAGCGGGCATCAACACCCGCGTCCAGTCCGCCATCACCATGGGACAGGTCGCCGAACCCTACATCCCACGCCGCGCGGAGCGACACCTGGAAAAGGGTCGGCTGGTCATCTTCGGCGCGGGTTCGGGCATGCCGTACTTCTCCACGGACACCGTCGCGGCGCAGCGTGCCCTCGAGATCGGTGCCGAGGTCCTCCTCATGGGCAAGCAGGGCGTCGACGGCGTCTACGACAAGGATCCCGGTGTCCATGCCGACGCCAGCAAGTTCGACCACCTCACCTACGACCAGTTCCTCTCCGAGGACCTGAAGGTCGCTGATGCGACGGCCATCGCGCTCGCCCGCGACAACAACCTCAACATCGTCTTCTTCAACCTCTCCGTTCCCGGCAACATCGCCCGCGTCGTGCGCGGGGAGGAGATCGGGACGCTCGTGACCCGCGAAGAACCAACCAGGAAGGAGGGCGAGACCGCATGATCGCCGACATCCAGAAGGACGCCCAGAACAAGATGCAGCAGACGGTGGACCACGTCAGGGAGGACCTGGCCACCATCCGCACCGGACGCGCGCATCCCGCCATGTTCTCGAAGATCCAGGCGGACTACTACGGCGCCCCGACGCCGCTCCAGCAGCTCGCCACCTTCACCTCCACGGACCCGCGGTCCCTCCTGATCACCCCGTTCGACCGCAGCGCGATCGCCGGCATCGAGAAGGCCATCCGCGACTCGGACCTCGGGGTGAACCCCAGCAATGACGGCAACTCCATTCGCATCGTGATGCCGGAGCTCACGGAGGAGCGTCGCAAGGAGTACGTCAAGCTCGCCCGCCACAAGGCCGAGGAGGCGCGTGTGGCCGTTCGCAACGTCCGGCGCCACGCGATGGACCAGCTCAAGAAGCTCCAGAAGGAGGGCGAGATCGGCGAGGACGAGCTGTCCCGCGCCGAGAAGGCCATGGACGCCTCCACCAAGAAGTTCGTCGACAGCGTCGACGAGGTGCTCAAGGCCAAGGAAGCCGAGCTCAGCGAGATCTGATGCCCACCACCACCGCGAGCGAGCCCGCAACCCCGAAGGCCGGCAGGAACCTGCCTGCCGCCGTCGGGGTGGGCATCGGTCTCCTGGCGGCAGTGGCTCTGGGCCTCTTCGTCTGGCCGTGGTTCTTCGTGCTCCTGGTCGCGGTGGCGCTCTCGCTGGCCGTCATCGAGGTGCACCGGGCGCTGAGCCGCAAGGGCATGCACGCCGCGCTCCTGCCGATCGTCGTGGGAACCGGCGTCAGCGTGGTCGGCGGCTGGTTGGTGGCCCAGTGGGGTCTCGGGTCACCGACAGCATTCATCGTCGCCTGCCTGGGCGCCACCGTCATTGCCAGCCTGGCCGCCCGCCTGCGGGGTGGAGCGGAAGGGTTCCTGCGGGACGCGGCCGCCAGCACCTTCCTGGTGGCGTACATCCCATTGATGGGCGTGTTCGTCTCCCTGCTCATGGGTGAGCCCGACGGCACCCTTCGCATCCTGGCCCTCATCCTGTGCGTCGTCGCCGGGGACACGGGCGCCTATGCGGTGGGCTCGCTCATCGGGCGGCACAAGCTCGCACCCCTCATCAGCCCGGGTAAGACCTGGGAGGGCCTCGCCGGAGCCCTGGTGATCGCGGCGCTCGTCGGCCTCGCCATCGCACTGTGGTTCCTGCCCATGCCGTGGTGGCTGGGACTGCTGTTCGGGGCCACCGTCGCCCTGGCCGGCGTGCTCGGTGACCTGGTGGAGTCCCTCATCAAGCGCGATGCCGGATTGAAGGACATGTCCAACTTCCTGCCCGGCCACGGAGGTGTGATGGACCGCTTGGACTCGCTGCTCGTGGCGGTTCCGGTGGGCTGGCTCGTCCTGCACCTGGGTCTCGGAGGCTGACATGACCACATCCCTTCCGCTGGTGTTCGAGGCTCCGCGGCGTGGCAAGCCGCCGCGCCACTGGCTGGACCTCGATCCGGGCGAGCGACGCGACGTGGTGGGAAAGCTGGGCCTGCCGCGCTTCCGCGCGGACCAGATCTCCCGCCATGTGGTCGACCACCTCTCCACGGAGCCGCAGACCTGGTCGGACCTCCCCGCCCCGATCCGGTCCGACCTCGCCGAACAGCTGTTCCCCAGCCTGCTCGAACAGGTCACCCGTCGGACCACGGACGCCGGCACCACGGTGAAGACCCTGTGGCGGCTGCATGACGGCTCGCTGCTGGAGTCCGTCCTGATGCGCTACCCCAGCCGAACCACGCTCTGCATCTCCTCCCAGGCGGGCTGCGGGATGGCCTGCCCGTTCTGCGCCACCGGCCAGGGCGGCCTGCAACGCAACCTCAGCCAGGCGGAGATCACCATCCAGGCGCTCGCGGCCAACCAGATGATCGCCTCGGGTGAGGTCCCGGGCGCCACGGGTCGGCTCAACAACATCGTCTTCATGGGCATGGGGGAGCCACTGGCCAACTACAACGCCGTCATGGGCGCCATCCGGACCCTCACCACCCCGTCGCCGGAGGGGTTCGGGATGAGCGCTCGCGGGATCACCGTCTCCACGGTGGGCCTGGTCCCACGAATCCGTTCCTTGACGGAGGAGGACCTGCCGTTGACACTCGCGGTGTCGCTCCATGCCCCGGACGACGAGCTCCGCGACGAACTCGTGCCCGTGAACAACCGTTGGAACGTCGCCGAGGTGGTGGATGCCGCGTGGGAGTACGCGCGCGTCACCAAGCGTCGGGTGTCCATCGAGTACGCCATGATGCGTGACATCAACGATTCCGTCGCCCGGGCCAACCTGCTCGCGGATGTGCTGAAGAAGCGCGGGGACTGGGGCTGGGTGCACGTCAACCTCATCCCGCTCAACCCCACCCCGGGCTCGAAGTGGACGGCTTCGCGGAAGTCCGACGAGAAGGCGTTCGTCGACACCTTGGCTCGGCGCGGCGTGCCCGTGACGCTCCGGGACACCCGGGGATCCGACATCGATGGTGCCTGCGGGCAGCTCGCGGCCAACAACCGACCGCGGCCCGAGGCCGCCACCGACGAGCCCTAGCAGCGTCTCGCCGTCGTCCCCCCACGGCCGCACCACCCGCATCGGCGGTTACGCTTCCGCGTGGTTGCGGCATACCCCAGACAGAACACAAACCTTAGGAGAACCATGGAACAGCGCCTCGAGCAGGTCTACGAATCGGTGGTGGCACGGAACCCGGGCGAGGCCGAGTTCCACCAGGCCGTCCGCGAGGTCTTCGACAGCCTGAAGCCCGTCGTCCGCAAGCATCCCGACATCCTCGAGGCCAAGATTCTGGAGCGCCTCTGCGAACCCGAACGCCAGATCATCTTCCGCGTGCCGTGGGTCGACGACGAGGGTGTCGTGCAGGTCAACCGCGGCTTCCGCGTGGAGTTCAACTCGGCCCTCGGCCCGTACAAGGGTGGCTTGCGGTTCCACCCCAGCGTGTACCTGGGCATCGTCAAGTTCCTCGGGTTCGAGCAGATCTTCAAGAACTCCCTCACCGGCCTTCCCATCGGCGGTGGCAAGGGCGGCTCGGACTTCGACCCGCATGGCAAGTCCGACAACGAGGTCATGCGGTTCTGCCAGTCCTTCATGACCGAGCTGTACCGCCACCTGGGCGAGTACACGGACGTCCCGGCCGGTGACATCGGCGTCGGGGGCCGCGAGATCGGATACATGTTCGGGCAGTACAAGCGCATCACCAACCGCTACGAATCCGGCGTCCTGACGGGCAAGGGGCTCGACTGGGGAGGTTCCCTCGTCCGCAAGGAGGCCACCGGCTACGGCACGGTCGTCTTCGCCGAGGAGATGATGAAGACACGCGGGGAGAGCTTCGACGGCAAGAAGGTCTCCGTGTCCGGCTCCGGCAACGTGGCCATCTACGCCATCGAGAAGATCCACCAGAAGGGCGGCACCGTCGTGTCGTTCTCGGACTCGAGCGGCTACGTCGTCGACGAGGCGGGCGTGGACCTCGAGCTGCTGCAGCAGGTCAAGGAGGTGGAGCGCGGTCGTGTCGGTGACTACGTCGCGCGCCGGGACTCGGCCCGCCTGGTCACCACGGGCAGCATCTGGGACATCCCCGTGGACGTGGCGCTGCCCTGTGCCACGCAGAACGAGCTGAACGGCGAGCAGGCGGCGACCCTCGTCAAGAACGGTGTCATCGCCGTCGCCGAGGGCGCGAACATGCCCACCACGCCCGAGGGGATCGCGATCTTCCAGCAGGCAGGCGTCCTGTACGCGCCCGGGAAGGCTGCCAACGCCGGTGGCGTTGCGACGTCAGGACTGGAGATGCAGCAGAACGCAATGCGTGACTTCTGGACCTTCGAGTACACCGAGGAGCGGCTCACGCAGATCATGACGAACATCCACGACATGTGCGCCGAGACCGCTGAGGAGTACGGCGAACCCGGCAACTACGTGGTGGGCGCCAACATCACTGGATTCATGAAGGTGTCCAACGCCATGACCGCCATGGGCGTCGTCTGAGTCAGCCCCGGGCGTCGGAGGGCGCCTCCCACAGCGCGCGGAGGCGCCGGATCCTCTCCGGGTCCGGCGCTTCGCCATAAGCGGCCCAGAACGGGCCATCATGGCCAGGGCCGAAGTTCCAGTCGAGGGACCACGAGGCGATCGCAAGGTCGGCCCAGCGGTCAGTGACCCCGACCTCCCCGACGTCCACGATCCCGACGAATCGGCCGTCGTCGGAGACGATGGTGTTGGGGGCGCACGGGTCTCCGTGGGCGACGACCAACTCGGCCGGGTCAGCATGCTCGCCCACCCACTCCGGTGCGCCGAAGGGGCAGTCGGCGGGATCGAGGCTGTGGAGGCGCGCAAGACCTTCACCCATGGCGGTGGCGGCGACGTCGGGATGGCCGATCCAGCGCGGGGAGACAGTCGACTCGCCCGGCAGCGCACTTGTGACCACGAGCCAGCCGTCGTCTCGTTCCTCGTAGTCGGCAATCAGGGGCGCCGCGAATCGGCTGGCGAGCCACGACAGGCGCTCGGCCTCCGGTTCGAGGTCGAAGGGGCTCCACTTGGCGTAGAGGACGTCCTCGTCGCCCGTGATGCGTGCCGTGATGCCGCCGAGTTCGTTGCGCCACACGAGGGACTCCACCCGGCGACGGTGGGCCGCCGCCCAGTGGGTGATCGCGAAGGGGACGGGCGTGCCGGGCGGGGGAGCGGAGGCGAGGGGCATGGCCATGATCCTCCCGCATCGCCGGCGCGGCGTCCACGAGTGGCCCCTCGACACGGGCCTGCGGCCCTACTCGGTGACCGATCGCCGAGTAGGGCCGCTGGCGGCCGGGTCGAGGCGTGCCCGTCTCCTCCGGCGCCCGGCTGGCGACCCGCACATACACTGGGGCGGTGCGCACCATCGTCCTGCTCGGCAGCACCGGCTCCATCGGCACCCAGACCCTTGACGTGATCTCCTCGCGGCGGGACGAGTTCCGGGTCGTGGGACTGGCCGCGTCGGGCTCGAACGTGGAGTTGCTGGCCCAGCAGGTGATCGAGTTCCAGCCGGACGTCGTCGCGCTCGCCCGCGCTGCCGCGGCCAACTCGCTCCAGAAGGCGCTCTACGCCGAGGCCGAGCGCCGGGGCTGGAGCGAGGGTGGCTACGCCCTGCCCCGTCTCCTGCTCGGGCCCGACGCCGCCGCGGAGTTGGCGGCCGCCGAGTGCGACGTCGTCGTCAACGCCGTGACCGGCGCGGCCGGACTGCGACCCACCCTCGCCGCACTGCGACGCGGCACCACCCTGGCGCTGGCGAACAAGGAGTCCCTGGTGATCGGGGGCCGTCTGGTGGTCGACGCTGCCGCGCCCGGGCAAATCGTGGCCGTCGATTCGGAGCACTCCGCCTTCGCGCAGGCACTGCGGGCGGGCCGCTCGGACGAGGTGCGACGCCTGGTGCTCACCGCCTCCGGCGGCCCGTTCCGGGGCCGGGCCCGGGATGAGCTCCGCGACGTGACCGCCGACCAGGCGATGGCCCACCCCACGTGGGACATGGGCCGGGTCATCACGATCAACTCCGCCACGCTCGTGAACAAGGGGCTCGAACTGATCGAGGCAGCACTGCTGTACGGAGTCGACTACGACGACATCGTCGTCACCGTGCACCCGCAGTCGATCGTGCACTCGATGGTCGAGTTCCACGACGGCTCGACGATCGCCCAGGCCTCGCCCCCCGACATGCGACTGCCCATCGGACTGGCCCTCACCTGGCCGAAGCGCATGCGTGATGCCGCGTCACCCTGCGACTGGACCACGGCGGCCAGCTGGACGTTCGAGCCCCTGGACGACGCCACGTTCCCCGCCGTCGAGCTGGCCCGCCGCTGCGGCAGGGCCGGTGGCACGGCCCCGGCGGTCTTCAACGCCGCGAACGAGGCCTGCGTGGACGCGTTCTGCGACGGCCGCATCGGCTTCCTCGACATCGTCGACACCATCTCGCGTTGCGTGTCCGAACACCTGGCAGACGGTCACGTCCCCGATGAGGGCCTCACCCTGGACTCGGTGCTGCGCGCCGATGAGTGGGGACGCGCACGCGCCGCCGAGCTTGCGGGGGCGATGTCGTGACCACCGTCGCCGTCGTCGCGCTGGCCGTGCTGTTCTTCGCGCTCATCATGGCCTCGATCGCCCTGCACGAAATCGGTCATCTCCTGCCGGCCAAGCTGTTCGGGGTCAAGGTCACGCAGTACTTCGTCGGGTTCGGACGCACGCTCTGGTCGCGACGTCGAGGGGAGACCGAGTACGGCATCAAGGCCATCCCGCTCGGCGGCTACGTCAGGCTGGTCGGGATGTACCCGCCAGAGCGACCTGCCGAGGAGAAGGGCTGGCTCACGCGTCTCGCCGACGACGCGAGGTCGGCCGAGTACGAGGAGATCTCTGCCGCCGACGACGGCCACCTGCTGTACCAGAAGCCGGTCTGGCAGCGCATCGTCGTGATGCTCGGTGGGCCGACGATGAACCTGGTGCTGGCGTTCGTGATCTTCCTCGGCATCAATGCCCTCCACGGCACCTACCAGCCCACCCTCGAGGTCGCCCGCGTCAGCGACTGCATCGTCGAGGCCGACAGGGCCGACCAGGAGTGCAGGGAGGGCGACCCCGCCACCCCGGCCACGCAGGCTGGTCTGGAGGTGGGCGACCGGATCGTGGAGTTCAACGGGGTGGCGCTGAGCGACTGGGACCAGATGAGCGAACTGATCCGGGAGAACCGTGACCAGGCTGCGACGTTGGTCGTCGAGCGCGACGGTGCCGTCACGGCCCTGCCCGAGGTTCGCACCGTCATCACCGGCGTCCCGGACCGCCTCGACCCGACCGCCACCGTCGAGGCGGGCTTCCTCGGTGTCTCGCCACGGCACGAACTCACGCGCGGCGGGATCGTCGCCACAGCCGAGCAGATGTGGGAGATGACCCGCATGTCCGCCGTCGCCCTGGTCAGCTTCCCGGTGCGCATCTACAACGTGGCGGTGGATCTCGTAACGGGACAGCCCCGCGACCCCAACAGCCCGCTGTCGATCGTCGGCGCGAGCCGCGTCGCCGGTGAGATCGGCGTCGCGGAGGACATCCCGGTCCCCGACCGCGTCGCCAGCTGGTTCTCCCTCCTCGGCAGCGTCAACCTGTTCGTGGCACTGCTGAACCTCGTCCCGCTGCCGCCGCTCGACGGGGGACACATCGCCGGCGCACTCTACGACGGTCTGCGTCGGGCGCTGGCGACGCTCCTCCGCAGGCCTACCCCCCACCCCGCCGACACCGCCAAGCTGCTCCCGGTCGTCTACCTCGTCGGCGGGTTCCTGCTGGTCGGTGGAGTGGTCCTCATCATCGCCGACGTCATCACGCCCATCTCCCTGTTCTAGGATCGAACCATGTCCGTCAGTCTCGGTATGCCCGCGCCCCCGGCGCCCACCCTCGCTCCCCGTCGCACAACCCGCAAGATCAAGGTCGGCAAGGTCGACGTCGGCGGCGACGCGCCCATCAGCGTCCAGTCGATGACCACGACCAAGACCACCGACATCAACGCGACGCTGCAGCAGATCGCCGAGCTCACCGCCACCGGCTGCGACATCGTCCGGGTGGCCGTCCCCAGTCAGGACGACGCGGACGCGCTGCCGATCATCGCGATGAAGTCGCAAATCCCGGTCATCGCGGACATCCACTTCCAGCCGCGGTACGTCTTCTCGGCCATCGACGCGGGTTGTGCCGCGGTGCGTGTGAACCCCGGCAACATCAAGCAGTTCGACGACAAGGTCGCCGAGATCGCGAAGGCCGCGGCTGACGCCGGCGTCTCCATCCGTATCGGCGTCAACGCCGGCTCCCTCGACAAGCGATTGCTCGCGAAGTACGGCGCCCCGACCCCGGAGGCGCTCGTCGAGTCCGCGCTGTGGGAGGCCTCCCTGTTCGAGGAGGTCGGTTTCCACGACTTCAAGATCTCGGTGAAGCACAACGACCCGGTGGTCATGGTGCGCGCCTACGAGATGCTCAGCGAACGATGTGACTACCCGCTGCACCTCGGCGTGACCGAGGCCGGGCCCGCCTTCCAGGGGACGATCAAATCGTCCGTCGCCTTCGGGGCGCTTCTGAGCCGCGGCATCGGCGACACCATCCGGGTCTCGCTGTCCGCCCCGCCCGCCGAGGAGGTGAAGGTCGGACTCAAGATCCTCGAGTCGCTCAACCTCCGGCCCCGCAAGCTGGACATCGTCTCCTGCCCGTCGTGCGGCAGGGCCCAGGTGGACGTCTACGAACTGGCCGAGCAGGTCACGAAGGGCCTCGAGGGCATGCAGGCACCGCTGCGCGTCGCCGTCATGGGCTGCGTTGTCAACGGACCCGGCGAGGCCCGCGAGGCGGACCTCGGCGTCGCCTCCGGCAATGGGAAGGGCCAGATCTTCGTCCGCGGAGAGGTGATCAAGACCGTGCCCGAGTCCGAGATCGTCGAGACGCTCCTCGTCGAGGCGAAGCGCCTGGCGGCAGAGATGGGCGAGCTGGGCGCCCCCGAGGTGTCGGTCTCCTGACATGGCGACGCTGCTGCGGTCCCTGGGGCCGCAGGACTTGCCTGCCGTTCGGCGCCTCCTGGACGCACGGCCGGTGGAGAACCTGTTCCTGGCGGCGAAACTTGAGACGGTGGGCATCGATCGGCGACGGCTTGGGACGCTTCACGGCTTCGAGCGTGACGGCGAACTGACGGCGGTCTGCCTCGACGGGGGCACGGTCTTCCCCGCGGGAGACGACCCCGAGGCGATCCCCGGGTTCGTGCGCGCCATCGGGCCCGTACGTTCCGCCGCCTCCATCCTGGGGCCCTCGATGCAGGCTCTTGGCCTGCACCTGGGTCTGAGCGAGCGCTGGCCGGGGGCCTGGGGGAGCGAGCTCAACGTTCGTCGGGTGCAGCCCCTCATGCTCCTGGACCATCTCCCCCTGGGCGAGACCGACCCCCGTGTCCGAATGCTCACCCAGGGCGACTACGACTCCTACCTGCACGCATCGGTGGACATGTACACCGAGGAGATCGGGACCTCGCCGTTCAAGTACGGCCCCGGCTACGAGCGGTTCGTGCGGGAACGCCTCCGGAGCGGTGACGCCTACGGCATCGTCGACGAGGGGCGGGTGATCTTCAAGGCGGACCTCGGTCCCCGGGTCGGGGACCACGTGCAGTTGCAGGGCGTCTGGCTCGAGCCCGAGCTGCGCGGCCGTGGCCTGTCGGTACCGGCGCTGGCCGGCATGCTGCGACGGGTGATGCGGCGGTATGAGCGCGTGTCGCTCTACGTCAATGACTTCAACGCCGCAGCGGTGCGGGCGTACGAGCGTCTCGGGTTCGAGAGGGTCGGGACCCTCTCCACCGTCCACTACTGAAGGCCCGACGCTAGAGTGTGCCGAGTACCCGCCGCTCCTGGAGGAAATCCGCGTGATCGAGAAGCTCTCCCGACTGTTCGTCCGTACCCTGCGCGACGATCCCGCCGACGCCGAGGTCCCCAGCCATCGCTGGCTCGTGCGCGCCGGCTACGTGCGTCGGGCGGCGCCGGGTGTCTACTCGTGGCTGCCGCTCGGTCTGAAGGTCCTCCAGAAGGTGGAGGCCGTCGTACGTGAGGAGATGGACGCCATCGGCGCCCAGGAAGTCCGCTTCCCTGCTCTCCTGCCGCGGGAGCCGTACGAGGCCACGGGACGCTGGGTCGACTACGGGGACAACCTCTTCCGGGTCCAGGACCGCAAGGGAGCCGACATGCTCCTCGGCCCCACCCACGAGGAGATGTTCACGCTCATGGTCAAGGACCTGTACAGCTCGTACAAGGACCTGCCGTTGTCGCTCTACCAGATCCAGGCCAAGTACCGGGACGAGGCTCGCCCCCGAGCAGGTCTGCTGCGCGGGCGGGAATTCGTGATGAAGGACTCCTACTCCTTCGACGTCGACGACGCCGGGCTCGAGGCCAGCTACCAGCTGCATCGCCAGGCCTATCAGCGCATCTTCGAACGGCTCGGGCTGGACTACGTGATCGTCTCCGCCATGGCCGGTGCCATGGGCGGATCACGGTCGGAGGAATTCCTGGCCGTCGCGGAGAACGGCGAGGACACCTTCGTCCGCTCGCCGGGCGGGTTCGCGGCCAACGTCGAGGCCGTCCGCGTGCCGGCGCCGGCCGCCCTGCCGCTCGACGAGGCCCCGGCCATGGAGACGGTCGAGACTCCGGGTGCCGGCAGCATCGCCGCGGTCGTCGAGGTCCTCAACCGCGACCGTGGGGAGCGGTCGTGGGGGCCTGGTGACACCCTGAAGAACCTCCTGTTTAAGGTCACGTCCCCCGACGGCACCACCCGTCCGCTCGCCATCGGCATCCCCGGTGACCGCGAACTCGACCCGAAGCGTCTCGCGGCTGTCATGGAGCCCGCCGTCGCCGAGCCGTTCGGCCCCGAGGACTTCGCCCGCCACCCAGAACTGGTGGTCGGCTACATCTCCCCGGTCTCCCTCGACGGCACCAAGGTGCTGGGCAGTGAGTCCAGCACCGGCATCGAGTACCTGGCCGACCCCCGCATCGTGACCGGCACCTTCTGGGTGACCGGAGCCAACGAGGCGGACCGCCACCTCTCCGGAGTGACCGTCGGCCGGGACTTCGAGCCCGACGGCGTCCTCGACGTCGCCGACGTGCGGGAGGGCGACCCCGCCCCGGACGGATCCGGGCCGCTGTCCCTCGCGCGCGGCATCGAGATGGGCCACATCTTCCAGCTCGGCCGCAAGTATGCCGATGCGCTCGGCCTGAAGGTGCTGGACGCCAACGGGAAGCTCGTGACGGTCACGATGGGTTCCTACGGCGTGGGCGTCTCGCGCGCCGTGGCTGCCGTGGCGGAGGCCACCTGCGATGAGAAGGGGCTGAGCTGGCCCGCCGGCCTGGCGCCCTACCAGGTGCAGGTGATCGCCACCGGGAAGGACCAGGGCATCTTCGACGAGGCGGAACGCATTGCCGTGGCGCTGTCGGACGCGGGGCTCGACGTCCTCCTCGACGACCGCAAGGCGAGTCCCGGCGTCAAGTTCGCCGACGCCGAGGTACTCGGGATGCCCGTGGCCATCGTCGTCGGTCGAGGACTGGCCACGGGGGAGGTCGAGGTTCGGGTGCGTGCCACCGACGAACGACGTGCCGTCGCACTGGCCGACGTCGTCCCCGCCACCCTCGAGGTGCTGGGCAGCTAGGGCTCCACCCAGCCGGGCCAGTGGGGCAGCGCACCACCCCAGGCCTGCACCGCGGGGACCTGGTCCAGTGCAGCGTCCATCCAGTGACGGGGTCCGTCCGCTTCGTCGGCCGTAACGAGGCGCGCCAGCGCCTCCAGGACGCGCAGCTCCAGCACCGCGAGAGCGGCACGGGCGCCGGACGCATCGGACATGTCGTTCGGCATCGCGTAGGCCACCTCCTGGCCCGCGGAGCCGCCGCGAATCCCGGCCCGTAGTTGGTTGCGAAGCTCCCGGACACGTGACAGGCGCATCCGGGCCGCCGCGCGTTCCGGCTCGTCCTCGAAGCGGGTGAGAGCCTTCTCCACCCCCTGCTGGAGCGCCACCACGTGCTCCAGTGCCAGCCTGAGGGAGGGCTGCAGCCTGGTCTCCTGGAACCGGATGGGCGCTGCGGCCGACGGTGCGGGGGGAACGGTGAAGCGGGGGAGACCCGCGGCGGACATGGCGAGCGACGCATGCAGCAGTCGCATGGGTTGGCTGCCCGCCACCTGGGTGCCTGTCCGGTGCAGTGCGACGCCCTCGGCGGCCAGCTCCGCCACGGCTCTCTCGGCCGACTGCCGATTGGTGACGGTCGGGGTCTCCGTCGGGACCGCCTCGAACTCCAACTCCTGGGGGTTGAGGGGATCGGCAGCCAGGAGGTGATCGAGGTGCGCGTTGCACTGGATCCGGACCGCCTCGGCCCAGGCGGGCAGGGGGCCGGGGTCGTCCCAGACCTCGCTGGCGGCTGTGATGGTGCTGGTCAGCTCACGCAGCGTCGCGGTCCATCGGGCCGCCGCCGCGGCTTCCGGTGCCTGCACCGGTGCGGTCGGGGTGGGGGAGAAGGGCTGGGAGGGGCCGCCGTTGATGAGCGGGTCCGGTACGCAACCGGAGGCGAGCCCTGCCGCCGCCAGCAACAGGAGGCGGCGCGTGACGGGCATGGGCCCACCCTAGCGGCCCACCGCCGGGCAGCGACGCGCGTGCCGGGGCTCACGTATGCTGGGAGGTCACAACTTCACCCGAACAACCGAATCGAAGGAATGGGCCCATGCAAGAAACTGAGCTCGCCGCGCTGGTGGAGCGGCACCTGGCGGAGCACTCGTTGGAGCTCGACAGCCTGGACATCACCCCTGTGGGAAAGCGCAGGGTTGTGCGCATCACCGTCGACGGGGATGGCCCCCGGGGCCGGGGCCCGTTGCTCGATGACATCTCCGCGGCCTCCGCGCGGATCTCCGCCGCCTTGGACGAGAGCGACGTCATGGGGCAGGCGCCCTACACGCTCGAGGTGACCAGCCGCGGCGTCTCCAAGCCGCTGACCGAGCCCAAGCATTACCGCCGCAACACCGGCCGCCTCGTCCGCCTCTGGCTGGAGGACCGCGAAGTGCTCGGACGCATCAAGGGCGTCGAAGACGAGACGCTGGAGCTCGATGTCGAGGGCCAACCCGTCGAGGTGGTGCTCGCCGACATCCGCAAAGCGGTCGTGCAGGTGGAGATGAATCGCAAGGACGACGAGGGAGAGGTGGAGTGACGATGGACATCGACATGGCTGCCCTGCGGGCGATCGAGCGGGACAAGGAGATCCCGCTCGACTACTTGGTCTCCACCCTGGAGGACGCCCTCCTGAACGCCTACCACAAGACGGACCATGCCCTGCGCGGCGTGAAGGTCGAGATCGACCGCCGGACCGGCAAGGTCTCGGTACTTGCCCCGGAGTTCGACGATGACGACCAGGTCATCGGGTGGTTCGACGACACGCCCGAGGACTTCGGCCGCGTCGCCGCGTCCACCGCCCGACAGGTGATCTTCCAGCGCCTCCGCGAGGCCGAGGACGACCAGAAGTACGGGCACTTCGCCGGCGCCGAGGGGGACATCCTGACCGGCGTGATCCAGGCGGATCGTGACTCACGCGCGGTGCGCGTCGACCTGGGCGAGCTCGAGGCGATCATGCCGCAGGCGGAGCAGGTCCCGGGGGAGGACTACTCCCACGGCCGGCGACTGAAGGTCTACGTCGTCGCCGTGCGCCGCGAGCTCAAGGGACCCCAGGTCGTGGTCTCACGCACCCACCCCAACCTCGTGCGCAAGCTCTTCGCGCTGGAGGTCCCGGAGATCAACCAGGGCGTCGTCGAGATCAAGGAGGTCGCCCGCGAAGCGGGTCACCGGAGCAAGATCGCGGTCGTGAGCAAGTCCCCCGACGTCTCCGCCAAGGGGGCCTGCATCGGACCGATGGGACAACGGGTCCGGGCGATCACCAACGAACTCGGTGACGAGAAGATCGACATCGTCGACTGGTCGGAGGACCCGACGAAGTTCGTCGCCGCTGCACTCTCCCCGGCCAAGGTGCTGTCGGTGACGGTCGTCGACCCCAACGCGCGGGCCTGCCGAGCGGTGGTGCCGGACTACCAGCTGTCCCTGGCGATCGGCCGTGAGGGCCAGAACGCGCGGCTGGCCGCTCGCCTCACCGGGTGGCGCATCGACATCCAGCCCGACACCGCCGCCTGAGGCGATGGAACCGGAACGGACGTGCACCGGGTGCCGAACGCGCGCCCCACAGTCGACGCTCGAGCGATTCGTCGTTGCGGGGGACCTGATCGTTCGAGCGACGGCACCTCGGCTGGCGGGGCGGGGTGCGTACCTGCACCCGCGCCGCCGGTGCCTGGACCAGGCCCTGAAGAGGGGTGCGCTGCAGCGCGCGCTGCACACCACGAAGCCCGTGGACCCGGACGCCCTCGAAGGGCTCGTGTTCCGCTGAGTGGAATCCCGGCCCGCATCGGCGGTAGGATGGTCGGTGGCCCAGCGCGTTTCGGCGCCGGGCCCGTCGCTGAACGTCCGTGGAGAACGGACGGCAACCAGAAAGTGGGCTCACGCTCATGACCACTCGATGAGTACCCAACGATGACCAACACCAACTAGCTGGTCCGGGCGCACAGGCCTGGGCCGCACAAAGGAGAGTAGTGGCCAAGCCCCGCGTCCACGAGATCGCCAAAGAGATCGGGATCACCAGCAAGGAGCTGTTGAACAAGCTCAACGAGATGGGCGAGTACGTTCGCGGCCCGTCGTCAACCCTCGAGGCCCCCGTCGTCCGCAAGATTCGCGAGACCCTCGCACCCGCCCCGGCGAAGGCCGAGGAGTCCGCAAGCCCCAAGCAGAAGGCCGCCCCCGCGTCGGCCACCCCCGCACCCGCGGCCCCGTCGGCCGAGGCGGCCGCGGCACCTGCCCGACCGACTGCCACCCCGGGCGCACCCAGCGCCCACGGCTCGCAGCAGTCCGACAAGGCTCCGCGTCCCGGAGCTCCCAGGCCGGGCGCCCCCAAGCCCCCTGCCGCCCCGGCCCCCAAGGCTGACGCCGCACCGAAGCAGGAGCCCGTCGCCAAGCCGGACACGTCTCCCAAGCCCCCCGCAGCACGCCCCGGTGGCGCCCCGCGCCCCGGAGCCCCGCGCCCGGGAGCGCCTGCCCCGCAGGCCCCCGCCGCACGACGCCCCGGTGCCCCGCGCCCGGGCAACAACCCCTTCGCGGCTGCCCAGGGCATGGGCGTGCAGCGTCCCTCCCGTCGGCCTGAGGGCAGGGAGGCCACCGGCCGTCCGGGTGCCCCCCGTCCCGGACAGGGTGGCGGCGACCGCATGCCTCGCCCGGGTGGCACCGGCGGCCTGCCCGGCATGCCGCGGCCGAACCCCGCGATGATGCCCAAGCAGCAGTCCAACCAGCTCGGCCAGTCAGCCGTGCGCGGTGGCGCCCGAGCCGGTGGCCCCGGCCGTGGCCGCCCCGGCGGCGGCGGTGGTCGTCCCGGTGGACCCGGCGGTGGCGGCGGCTTCGGCGGCCCGCCGATGGGCGGCGGCGGTCCCGCGCGTGGCGGTGGCCGCGGGCGTGGCGGTACTCAGGGCGCCTTCGGGCGCGGCGGTGCCGGTGGCAAGCGGGGACGAAAGTCCAAGAAGCAGCGCAGGCAGGAATTCGACCAGATGGAGGCCCCGTCGATCGGCGGTGTACGCCTCCGCAAGGGCGACGGCCAGACCGTCCGTCTGCGTCGTGGTGCCTCGCTGACCGACCTCGCCGAGAAGATCGGCGTCGAGCCTGCGTCGCTGGTTCAGGTGCTGTTCCACCTCGGTGAGATGGTCACCGCCACCCAGTCTGTGGCCGACGAAACCCTCCAGGTGCTCGGTGCCGAACTCGACTACAACATCGAGGTCGTCTCCCCGGAGGACGAGGACCGCGAGCTGCTCGAGTCGTTCGACCTGGAGTTCGGCGAGGACCTCGGCGACGAGGAGGACCTGCAGGCTCGTCCGCCGGTCGTCACGGTCATGGGCCACGTCGACCACGGCAAGACGAAGCTGCTCGACACGCTGCGCAAGACCAACGTGGCGGGCAAGGAGGCCGGCGGCATCACGCAGGCCATCGGTGCCTACCAGGTGGTGACCGACGTGGAGGACGCCGAGCGCGCCATCACCTTCATCGACACCCCGGGCCACGAGGCGTTCACCGCCATGCGTGCCCGCGGCGCGAAGTCCACCGACATCGCCGTGCTGGTCGTGGCGGCCGATGACGGCGTCATGCCGCAGACCATCGAGGCGCTCAACCACGCCAAGGCTGCCGACGTGCCGGTCGTGGTCGCGGTCAACAAGATGGACGTACCCGCTGCAGATCCCACCCGCGTGCGTGGCCAGCTCTCCGAGTTCGGCCTGGTCCCGGAGGAGTACGGGGGCGACACGCAGTTCGTGAACGTCTCCGCCATGACCGGCGACGGCCTGGACGAGCTGCTGGAGTCGATCGTCCTGACCGCCGACGCTGCCCTGGACCTGCGGGCCAACCCGGACATGCCCGCGCAGGGCGTGGCGATCGAGGCCCACCTCGACAAGGGCCGCGGTCCCGTCGCCACCGTTCTCATCCACCGTGGAACGCTGCGGATCGGTGACTCCATCGTCGCAGGGTCGGCGCACGGCCGAGTGCGTGCCCTCATCAACGACCTCGGCGAGAACGTCACCGAGGCCCTGCCGTCCATGCCGGTCCAGGTCCTCGGTCTCACCGCGGTCCCCGGGGCGGGCGACAACTTCCTGGTCGTCGACGACGACCGGATGGCCCGGCAGATCGCCGACAAGCGCGAGGCGCGCATGCGCGCCGCAGCCCAGGCTGCGGGCTCCCGCCGCAAGACCCTCGACCAGCTGTTCGAGCAGTTGGAGAAGGGCGAGACGCAGGAGCTGCTGCTCATCCTCAAGGGTGACGGCGCAGGCTCGGTCGAGGCGCTCGAGGACGCACTCAGCAAGATCGACGTCGGCGACGAGGTGTCGCTGCGCGTCATCGACCGCGGTGTCGGCGCGATCACCGAGACCAACGTGTCGCTCGCTGCGGCCTCCAAGGCGGTCATCATCGGCTTCAACGTGCGGCCCACCGCCCACGCAGCCCAGATGGCCGACCGCGAGAACGTGGACATCCGCTACTACTCGGTCATCTACTCCGCGATCGACGAGATCGAGGCGGCCCTCAAGGGCATGCTCAAGCCGATCTACGCCGAGGAAACCCGGGGCCATGCGGAGATCCGCGAGGTCTTCCGCAGCTCCAAGTTCGGCAACATCGCGGGCTGCATGGTCACCAGCGGAACCATCCGCCGGAACCAGAAGGCGCGGCTGCTCCGCGACGGCGTGGTGGTCTCCGAGACCTCCATCTCGTCGCTGCGGCGCGAGAAGGACGATGTCACCGAGGTCCGCGAGGGCTTCGAGTGCGGCCTGACGTTGAACAACTACAACGACATCCGCACCGGTGACGTCATCGAGACCTACGAGATGGTGGAGAAGGAGCGGTCCTGACCGGGGCCGCTCCCTCCGGGGCGGAAGGAACACCATGGCCAATCCACGCAACGCCAAGCTGGCGGACCAGATCAAGGAGATCCTGGCGTCGACGATCGAACGACGCGTGAAGGATCCCCGGCTGGGGTTCGTCACCATCACCGAGGTGAGGCTGACCGGGGACAACCGGGAGGCCACCGCCTTCTACACGGTGCTCGGCGACGACGACCGTGCCGGGACGGCCGCGGCCCTGGAGTCGGCCAAGGGGATGCTCCGCTCCACCGTCGGCGGCCAGCTGGGCATGAAGTTCACCCCCACGCTGGAATTCATCCTCGACGCGACCCCGGAGACGGCCAAGCACATCGAGGACCTCCTGGCGAGAGTGCAGGCCAGCGATGCCGAGGTGGCAGCCCGCTCCGCGGGCAAGACCTACGCCGGCGGTGAGGACCCCTATCGAAAGCCCCGCTCCGACGAGGCCGAAGCAGGGGAGTGACCACCGGTTCTGGACTCATCGTGGTGGACAAGCCCGCCTCGATGACGTCACACCAAGTCGTTGGACGGATGCGGCGGGTGCTCGGCACCCGCCGCATCGGCCATGCGGGGACACTGGATCCCATGGCGACGGGCGTTCTCGTGCTGGGCGTGAACCGTGCCACGCGACTGCTGGGACACCTTGCGTTGAAGGACAAGCGCTACGTCGCCACCGTGCGGCTGGGCCAGTCCTCCGACACCGACGATGCCGAGGGAACCCTGACGTCGGTGGGTGATGCCGCCACGATCCCGGCGTCGACCGTGGCGGAGGCAGCCGCCCGCTTCCGCGGTGACATGTGGCAGGTCCCCAGTTCGGTGTCGGCCATCAAGGTGCAGGGCCAGCGCGCCTACCGCCTCGTGAGGTCCGGCCAGGACGTGGAGCTCGCGGCCCGGCGCATCACGATCTCCCGCCTCGACATCACGTCGCTCACCGCCGGCCCCAGCACCCTCGACGTCGGCGTCGACGTGGAATGCTCGAGCGGCACCTACATCCGTGCCATCGCGCGCGACCTCGGGGATGCGCTGGGAGTTGGAGGCCACCTCATCGCGCTGCGGCGCACGCGGGTGGGAGGGTTCGATCTCGACGACGCCCATCAGCTCGACGCACTGGACCCCGATTCGCCGCCGGCACTGATGCCGATGGCCGAAGCGGCCCGGCGCAGCTTTCCCTGCCTCGACGTCGACGCCGCTGCGGCGGCCGACATCCGGCACGGCCGACCCCTCACCCTGCCGGTTCCCCATGACCCGACGGGGATGATCGGACCTGACGGGGAACTGCTGGCGCTGTATCGTCCCACGGGCGAGGGATCCCGGCCGGTGGCCGTCCTCGCGCCAAGCAACCAAGACTGAGAGGGAGACGCGGAGTGAGCCGTAGCGTCGTGGCCATCGGGAACTTCGACGGGGTGCACCAGGGACACCGCAAGGTCCTGTCGACCGCCCTCGGCGATGGATCTCTCCCGCTGGTGGTGATCACCTTCTGGCCGCACCCGATGGAGGTCGTCCATCCGGGCCACGGTCCAGCCCTGCTCGGGGACCTGGAGACGCGCATCACGCTCCTGAAGCGGGCCGGGGCCCACGAGGTCCGGGTGGTCCGCTTCAACGAGGACGTGGCCGGACTCGACCCGGCCGAGTTCGTCGATCGGTTCGTCGTACCGCTCGGCCCGGTTCGCGTCGTGGTGGGGGAGAACTTCCACTTCGGGCACCGCGCCGCCGGCAGCGTCGCGACGCTGTCCGAGCTCGGCACCCAGCGGGGCTTCGAGGTCTCCGCCGTGCCCTTGACCATGGTGGACCAGACGGTGACGTGCTCGAGCTACATCCGCCAGTGCCTCCGGGAGGGCGACGTCGAGGCCGCAGCCCGGCACCTCGGGCGCCCGTTCTGCTTCTGCGGTGTCGTTGTCGTCGGGGACCAGCGAGGACGCGAGCTCGGGTACCCGACGGCGAATCTGACCGTGCCTCCCGGCATGGCTGTGCCCGCGGACGGCGTCTACGCCGGGTGGGTGCGGACCGAGGACGGGCAGCGGCTCCCCGCCGCGATTTCGGTGGGGACCAACCCGACCTTCGACGGGACCGAGAAGCGCGTCGAGAGCTATGTGCTGGACCGAGATGACCTGGAGCTCTACGGCACGCGCATCGTCGTCGACTTCGTGACCCGCTTGCGCGGCCAGGTCCGCTTCGACGACGTCCCGGGGCTGGTGGCCCAAATGGAGCGCGACGTCGACCAGGCTCGCGCCCTGCTGCAGGCCTGAGGCGGCGTGCCGGGCTGGGCTCAGCGGGCGGTCAGGGACTTCTTGTAGATCGCGTAGTACTCGCTCGCCGACTCCTCGTCGGTGACCTGGTGCACCTCCGGCTCCTCCACGAAGAGGTGCTCGCCCGTGGGGTGGTACTCCAGCGACACGTACAGCGGCACGGCGCGCTCGTTGTTGGGGTCCACTGCCAGGAACACGGCGTTGTGACCGGCCTCTCGTGCCTGCTGCTCGATCCAGGTGGACAGGGCGCGACCGGCGCCCTTGCGTCGGTGCTCGGGATAGACGTACATGTTGCGAAGTTCGGGGGCGAGGTCCGAGGAGTAGTCGAGGAGGGCTGTGCCGATGGGCTCGTCACCGTCCAGGGCCACGGCGTAGACGAGGCGACCCTCGGTCTGTGCCTGGAAGTGTTCGTCGACGAGGTCGAGGTCCGGACGGGCCTGGTTGGCGCGCAGCACTGGCAGATCGTCCTCGATGGCGGGCCGGACAGTGATTGCCATTGCTGCTCCTCCAAGGGTCCCCGGGACTGACTTTCCGATCGCCAGCCTATCGTCACTTCGCCCTCTGGACACCGGGTCCGCGCAACCCCGGCCACAGGCGCGGCTCTGCAGCCCGGTGGATTCCGCGTCCCTCCAAGGCCCGTGATAGTCTCGTGCGGTTGCCGTTAGATCGGCCACGGATGAGTAAGAGCCCCAACTGCACCCGCGACCGGGGCGCCGTGCAACGGACGGAAGGAGCCGCGCCACATGGACGCCGCCGAGAAGAAGAAGATCATCGAAGAGTACGCGACGCAGCCGGGCGACACCGGCTCGCCGGACGTGCAGATCGCCCTGCTGACCAAGCGGATCTCCCACCTGACGGAGCACCTCAAGGAGCACAAGGGTGACCACCACAGCCGTCGTGGCCTGATGCTGATGGTCGGCCAGCGCCGCCGTCTCCTCAACTACGTCGCGAAGAACGACATCGAGCACTACCGCGAGCTCATCGCCCGCCTCGGCCTTCGCCGCTGAGCAGGCGCCTCGCAGACGGGGGCGGGTACCGGTTCGCCGGGCCCGCCCTCGTTGCTGTTCCCGGACGACCCCATCCCCCGCCGGTGCTCGCGTCCGCCGGTGCCCCGCGTCCGAAAATCGAGCACTGGTCGATCTTCCCCCGTCCGCTCACGAGGATCGATCACTGGGTCGCTCCCGACGACGGGCGCACCGCGCGCAATGCTGCTTTTCCGTCAGCAGGCGGTAGAGTTGGCTCGGCAATACATCCAATTCGTTGTTGCTGCCCGCCAGGGGGTCTCATCTGGTCCTCGGTAGTGGTCTTCGGGTGCTGACATCTCGCCCCCGCGGATCTCGATCGAAGACCGGTGGACGACGGCGGTTCGCCTCACCCCGTGGGCGGCAGCACACCCACCGAAAGGAGCCTGTCCATGGAAGGACCAGGTCTCGAATTCTCCGAAGCCGTCATCGACAACGGCAAGTACGGCAAGCACACGGTCCGCTTCGAGTCGGGCCTACTGGCCAAGCAGGCCGACGGCTCGGCCGCGGTGTACCTCAACGGCGACACCATGCTGCTCGCCGCGACCACCGCGTCGAAGACGCCCCGTGACTCCATCGACTTCTTCCCGCTGACGGTCGACATCGAGGAGCGCATGTACGCCGCCGGGCGCATCCCGGGCTCGTTCTTCCGTCGCGAGGGACGCCCGGGCGAGGGCGCCATCCTGGCCGCCCGCCTGATCGACCGTCCGCTCCGCCCTGCGTTCGTCAAGGGGCTGCGCAACGAAGTCCAGGTCATCGTCGACGTGCTGTCGCTGAACCCCACCCACTACTACGACGTCGTGGCCATCAACGCCGCCTCGATGTCCACCACGCTCGCCGGCCTGCCGTTCTCCGGCCCGATCGGCGGCGTCCGCGTCGCCCTCATCGATGACCAGTGGGTCTGCTTCCCCACCGTCGAGCAGGTCGCTGACTCCACGTTCCAGATGGTCGTGGCCGGTCGGGTCCTCGCCGACGGCGACGTCGCCATCATGATGGTCGAGGCCGGCGGAACCGACGCCACCTGGGAGCTCGTGCGCTCCGGCAAGACCGCCCCCACCGAAGAGGTCGTGGGCCAGGGCCTCGAGGCCGCCAAGCCGTTCATCAAGCAGCTCTGTGACGCCCAGTCCGAGCTGGCCGCGAAGCTCCCCAAGGAGACCTTCGACTTCCCCGTCTTCCGCGACTACGAGGACGACGTCTTCGCCGCCGTCGAGGAGCTCGCCTCCGACCGTGTGGCCGAGGCCATGACGATCGCGGGCAAGCAGGAGCGCGACGAGGCCACCCACGGCATCCGCCAGGACGTGGCCGACCAGCTCGCCGAGCGTTTCCCCCAGCGCGAGAACGAGATCTCGGCCGCGCTCAAGGCGCTCACCAAGAAGCTCGTGCGACGCCGCACCCTCACCGACGGCGTCCGCATCGACGGCCGCGGCCCGCGCGACATCCGTACCCTGTCCGCCGAAGTGGCGATCGTGCCCCGCGTGCACGGCTCGGCACTGTTCCAGCGCGGTGAGACCCAGATCCTGGGCATCACGACGCTGAACATGCTGGACATGGAGCAGAAGATCGACACGCTCTCCCCGGAGACGACGAAGCGCTACATGCACAACTACAACTTCCCGCCGTTCTCGACGGGCGAGACCGGCCGCGTGGGTTCGCCCAAACGCCGTGAGATCGGCCACGGCGCCCTGGCGGAACGGGCGATCGCCCCGGTGCTGCCGACGCGCTCCGAGTTCCCCTACGCCATCCGGCAGGTCTCCGAGGCGCTGGGCTCGAACGGCTCGACCTCCATGGGATCCGTCTGCGCCTCCACCCTGGCCCTGCTGAACGCAGGTGTCCCGCTGAAGGCGGCCGTCGCCGGCATCGCGATGGGGCTCATGAGCGAGGAGCTGGACGGGGAGACCAAGTACGTCGCCCTGACCGACATCCTGGGCGCCGAGGATGCCCTCGGTGACATGGACTTCAAGGTCGCCGGCACGCGCGACTTCGTCACCGCGCTCCAGCTGGACACCAAGCTCAACGGCATCCCGGCCGAGGAGCTGTCCAAGGCGCTGCTGCAGGCACGCGAGGCCCGCCACACGCTGCTGGACGTCATGGGCGAGGCCATCGACACCCCGGACGAGATGAGCCCCTACGCACCCCGGATCATCACCGTGCGCATCCCGGTGGACAAGATCGGCGAGGTCATCGGCCCCAAGGGCAAGGTGATCAACCAGATCCAGGACGACACCGGCGCCAACATCTCGATCGAGGACGACGGCACCATCTACGTGGGTGCCACCACCGGCGAGTCCGCGGACGCCGCGGTGGCCGCGATCAATGCGATCGCGAACCCGCATCTGCCCGAACGTGGTGAGCGCTACCTGGGCACCGTCGTGAAGATCACCACCTTCGGCGCCTTCGTGTCGCTGATGCCGGGCAAGGACGGACTGCTGCACATCTCGAAGCTGCGCAGCCTGGCCGGCGGCAAGCGGGTCGACAACGTCGAGGACGTGGTCTCCGTCGGACAGAAGCTCCAGGTGGAGATCACCGACATCGACGACCGCGGCAAGCTCTCGCTCTCGCCCGTCGTGGACGAGGAGAAGGAAGAAGCCTCCGAGGAGGAGTGACCGCCGGCTCCACGAGACGCAGGAGGGGGGACGGATCGCCTATGGGCGGTTCGTTCCCCCTCCTGCGCTACCGGCAACGGCTACGAGAAAACCGCTCTCGCACCGCTGGTCTCGATGGCGTGTACCAGCGAGCGGAACTCGTCACCGAGCTCGCTCGCTACGCCGGTGAGCTGTTCGTGTACCCAAGGCACCAAGTTCTCCCCACCGGGGTAGTGACGACTCGCGAGTGCGGCCACAGCCACGGCAGGAACAAGCTGTCGCGCTTCCTGAAGCCCTGATGCCCGCGCAGTCAGCTCCAATGCTCCGAGAAATCGATCACGGGGGCTGAGCTTCCGTCGAGGATCTCTCCCCACTCGTGTGACCGTGTCGTTGAGGTCCCGATTGGAGAAGCGGACCAAGAGATCGTGAGCATGTTCGAGTTCCTCGGTCGGACTTGTTCCCCACCGTGTCGCGAGACTCCGGGCCGTGACCGCCATCCAGTTCTTGACTCTAGCCTCGACAACGCGATCGTGCATGGCATCTGTGATGAAGTCGTAGCCCAGCTCCCGGCCGAGGTAGCCCACGCAGGCGTGGCCGAAATTATGTACGAAGAGTTTCCGCTGGACGAAATAGTCGAACGAGATCTCCGGCCGACTCACCATGTCCGGCACGTCCGGAACCGCGGCCCTGCATGCCCGAACGTCGAACGGTAGTTGGCGATAGGGCTCGACGGCCACGAAACCAGGTGCGTGTGCGGCGGTTTGCTCGCTGGGAATCATGCGCCCGACGGAGAGTGCCACTACACCGAACTGATCCTGCCAATGGGTCGGTCGTCCCAACACCCGCTCCAGGTGGCTCCGCATTTGTTGGGCAACGTCGGGGGCATTCTCGGCAAGGTAGAGGTCCACCTTGTTACCTGTGGCCAGACGCTGAGTCAGGCCCGGCCCGAGTGACGAGGCCACCGCCTCCATGTGAGCTACTCCAACACTGGTGAAGATGGCGTGACATCTCGATACTGCCGCGGTGACGGCGGCATGCTCACTTGTGTGAAGGACCGACGTGGGGTTGATGCGCTTAGTGGTGACTTTTCCATTCCAGACCGTCGCATGGTCGTACCCCTTGCGGAGGTCATCCACGCGGTGGCCGTCGGCGTCCACAAACGTGATGTCCCAGCCCGCGTCGTGAAAGATTTCGGCGATGAAGCCCCTTCCGACGGCTCCTGCTCCGAAGATTAGGACTTCCCGATTCATGCGCCAGGTTCCGGCGCCGGCGGTCGGCAGAAGAGGGCCTTGACCACTCCCTCTAGCTCTGCCCTTGCAGAATGGGGGATCAACCAGACGTCTCCGCGCGAGACTGGGTGGGAGGCGCTGCTGAACCGGAGAACGCCTTCACCCTTTGTGACCACCAACACGCCGTAGCCACGGTCAATTGCTCCGCCTTCGATCCAATCCGCCCTGAAGAAGTCGTCCGCCTCCTTCGGGAGCGCGGCTCCCGATGTCGGACCACGCTTGATGAGAGCAGCAACCTCGTCCTCGGAGTAGCCGGTGGTGCGCATGGCCTGCAGGGCGAGCGCTTCTCCCAAACCGAGTTCCGTGGGTGACCCCGGGGAGAGGTCGAAGCCGGAGTATTCCAGGAGTACTGACATGTCCTCCGGCTCTTGAACCTCCACCAGCAGGATTCCCTCTCCGATGGCGTGAGGAACGCCGGCGGGGACGAAAACCGCGTCTCCCGGCTCCACCTCAATCGAGTGGAGCAGTCCCAAGAGTCTCTCTGCGTCCTGTTGGTGAATGAGTTCGAGCAGCTCTCGATGCTCGACATCCCGACGTAAGCCGACATGGACCGTGCCGGGGCTGAGGATGATCCATGCCTCCGCCTTGCCGTGGGCGCAGCCAAGATGCCGCTGTGCGAAAGCCCCGTCGGGATGGAAGTGAACCGGGAGCCGTTGTCCGGCATCGAGCAGCTTGGTCAGGAGCTTCGGGTCGTGCCCCCATCGGGCGAGGTGAGCAGAGCCCAGCCAGGCCACAGGCTCCTGCGCGAGCGCATCCTGCAAGAGTCGGCCATCGGGGAGGCGGGTCAACCCCAATTGATGCTCTCCGAACAAGGGGGTGGCAGAGCCGAGCCAGTCCTCGGGGATATTTCCTCCCGTATAGGGGATTCCGCGGAACTCAGCGATTCTGCGCCCTCCGCGGTAGAACCTGTCCGGCGGCTGGTTCGGTGGGAGCTGTACTGGGTCAAGTGTTGTCATGGCGCACCTCCTGGCGGTATTGGTGGAGTTCGGTGGGAACGGTGATGTGTCTGGGTGGTAGGTCAGGCTCAGCAATGCGAGAGAACAGCAGACGTGACGCCTCGCGGCCCATTTGGCGGGTGTCGTGCGACACGACGATGGTGGGGAAGCCCAGCGCGTCGCTCAACGGAAAGTCGTCGAACGACACCAGAGTTGTACTGGCCCCACACCGATGGATCTCTGCAGCTGCTCCGACAGCGGCTACGTTGTTCGCGCAGAAGAGCACATCGGGAGGGTCGGTGGATTGCAGGAGTGCACGAGCCGCCGTGCGCGCTTGCCCGTAGGTGTGGACGTTTTGGACAACGAGTTCCGGATGGTATCCGAGCTGATGGGCACGCAGGGCACTGAGGGCCCCCTCAACGCGCTGGGGCATAGTCCCAATTGCGAGAGATTCGCTGATCACCCCGAAACGGCGATGTCCACCCTCGATCGCCAGTTTGACTGCGCTGAAGGCGCCGCCGAAGTTGTCGAATGTGACGGTGTCGGCTTCGAAAGACAGCGCTTCGTCCACTGCGACGATGGGCAGGGATCGATCCCGCTCAGACCTCAAGAGCTCGTCTTCTCCAGGTGCTGGGGTGATGATGATGCCCGCGGGCCGCTGAGCCAGAACCGCCTCCAGGAGTTGCTGCTGGCGCTGGAGGGATCCCTCGGAACTCGACGTGATGAGGAGACAGCCGTTGGCTTCCGAAACCTCAGCAGCTCCGACAGCGAGGGCCGAGTAGAAGGGATTTTCCAGGTCGCGGATCACCATTCCGATCATGTCGGAGTGACCAGAGCGCATGGTGGCAGCACCGCGATGGGGGCGGTAGTGCAGCGAAGTCGCGGCCTCCAGTACCCTGTCGCGGAGATCGGGCGCGACGGTCGTCACCCCGTTGAGTACCCGGGACGCGGTCTTGAGACTCACCTTGGCGTAGTCGGCAACATCATTGAGTGTCGCCCGCCTCGTTGTTGATTCCCTCATCTCAGTGACAATCCGCGCAGGTGCCGTCCAACGATCGATCTGGCGTGGTGCGCCGCCTCAAGCGGACTCATTCCGAGGGTGATGCCGTGGATCAGACCTGCTGTCAGGGTGTCGCCCGCACCCAAGGTCGTGGCCGGGTGGCTGATCTCTTCGGCATCGATCCACCACCGGCCTCCGGGGTAGCTGGTCCAGTCCTCGAGTGCGCGCCCTGCGGAACTGAGACGTCCTGCGTCAGCGGTTTGCAGCAGGAAGCCTCGGGCCCCGTTGGAGATGGCGACGGCAGCTGCACCGCGGGCGATGAACAGATCGGCCACATCCTGAACCTCCTCGGCTGAGGGGACGGGATCGAGGCCAAGGGCGCTGCCCAAGTCATCCCAGCTGGGGGAGACCAGATCGACCTCGGGCAGGGTGAGCCTGAACCAGCGTGACCAATCGACTGTGGAACCCAGAGAACCAGGGGCCACATGCGCGAGATCGAGGGACGTTGTGGTCCCACGGGCCCTTGCGCTGGCGAAGAAGGACCTCAAGAGCTCAGGTTGCCGGCTCAGCTTCGGGAGTAGCGACGGGTAACCAAGATGCACCAAGTCGGCTTCCAGGGCGCCAAGGTCCAAGCTCGAGGGGCGGAAAGAGACATTGCTGCCCTCGTGCTGCCAGATCGTGCGGTCGTGGTCGCCCGATTCGATCACGATGCTGTAGGACGTGGACGTGTCGGAGGGGACCAGATGGACGTCTGCGCCCATATCCGCAAGCAGTTGCCCGCCGACGCGGCCAAGCGGGTCGTCGCCCATTGAGCAGTGCAGGACAACGTCCACCCCCAGTGCGGCGAGGGCGCCACCGGTGTTCGGGACAGAACCGCCGAGGCGGAACGCCAGGGGTCCGACGGGATAGAGGATCCCTGGTTCCATGCCCGGGAGTCCAGCTGTGACTGCGGGCAGTACGTCCACGCAGGCGTGACCCATCGCGACGACCTTCATTCGCTCGATCCTCCGTGCTCCGTTGCTGTATAACGAATCGATCTCAGTTCCCGAGCCTAGCCTAGACAACGTTGTCTCGCCTGCATAGTATGAGACACCTCATCGACGAGAGGGTCGCGCACTGACGGCCCGGGACTGAAAGGGACCCAATGAAGCACTCTCCACGAAAAGCGCTCCTGTCCATCGCCGCGCTGTCGGCCTTGCTCACGGCTGCCTGCACCACCGGCGACGAAACCACCCCCGCTGAAGGCGGTGGAGAAGGTGGCGGTGAAGTTGAGAAGGTGGGCCTCATGCTGCAGGACATCTCCAATCCATTCTTCGCCGCGATGCAGAACGGCATGCAGGAGGCCGCTGAGGAGCAGGGGTTTGAGCTGAACGTTCAGGACGGACGTCAGGACCTCGGCACTCAGAATGACCAGATCGACGCCTTCATCCAGCAGGGCATGGACCTCATCCTCCTCAATGCTGTCGACAGTGAGGGGATCGGGTCCGCTGTCGCCCGTGCGCAGGCAGAGGGCATCCCAGTCGTCGCCGTGGACGTGGATGCTGCGGGAGCTGACGCAGCCGTGACCACGGACAACGTCGAGGCCGGACGTCAGGCCTGCACCGCCCTGGTTGAGGAACTTGGAGGTGAGGGCAACATCCTCATCGTCGAGGGCACCCCGACCACAGCTCCACAGGAGCGAGTGCAGGGTTGCGAAGAGATCCTCGAGGAGAACCCCGGCATCACCGTCGTCGGACGGCAGGCGGGCAAGAACGACCGCGCCAGCGGGCTGGAGTTGACCACCGACATGCTGACTGCGAACCCGGATGTCCAGGGCATTTTCGCGATCAACGACCCCGAGGCGCTCGGCGCCGACCTGGCCGTCCAGCAGGCTGGCCGCGATGGCATCGTGATCGTCGGTGTCGACGGCTCGCCGGAAGCGGTGACCGCCCTTCAGGACGAGAACTCGAACTTCTTCGCCACGCCGGCACAGGACCCCGCAGGAATGGCCTTGAAGGCGCTCGAGGTCGGTAAGGAAATCGTGGCCGGGAACGAGCCTGCCGAACGCGTCACGCTGCTGAACCCCACACTCATCGATCGGGACAACGTCGATGAGTACGGTGGTTGGTGAGTCGATCCATCGTTCCCGGGAGTCGCAGTGAGTAACAGTGGACCGCCGCTGCTGGAGGTGGTCGGGATCAGCAAGAGGTTCGGCGCCACCCAGGCCTTGAGCGACGTCAGCTTCGATCTTCGTGCCGGAGAGGTGCATGCCTTGATGGGGGAGAACGGGGCAGGCAAGTCGACGCTGATGAAGATCATTTCCGGCAACTACCAGCCTGATCACGGCGACATCCTCATCAACGGGGAGAAGGCGGTCATGGCGTCCCCGCGGGATGCCATGACCGCCGGCATCGGGATCATCCACCAGGAGCTCAATACCTTCCCGGAGATGACGGTCGCCGAGAACCTGGCCATTGGGCACGAGCCGGTGACGGCGCTCGGTGTCCTCGACCGCCGGAAGATGTTGGCGGATGCACGGGAGAAACTGGAGCGTGTGGGCGCGAAGGTGAACCCCAGGCTGCCAATTGGCCAGCTGAGCGTGGGGATGCAGCAGATGGTCGAGATCGCCCGCGCCGTGGCAGAGGATGTGCAGGTCCTGGTCCTCGACGAGCCCACGGCCGCGCTCTCCATGTCAGAGTCCCAGCATCTGTTCGGGCTCATCCGTCAGATGCGAGACCGGGGCATGGGACTCATCTACATCTCACACCGGATGGAGGAGGTGTGGGAGCTGGCTGACCGGGTGACTGTGTTCCGGGACGGAGAACTCGTGGGAACGCGGGACATGCGCGCCGAGGGGGAGGCCAAGGTCACGCCCAACGACATCGTCAAAATGATGGTCGGGCGTGACGTGGAAGACCTCTACGGACATGAGGAGCATGAACCCGGAGCGCCGCGCCTGGAGGTGACCGACCTCTCTGATGGAAACGGGATCGGTCCGGTCTCCTTCGACGTCCGGGCAGGCGAGATCGTCTCGCTGGTCGGTCTGATCGGTGCGGGACGAACCGAGGTGGGCCGGTTGTTGTACGGAGCCGATCGCAGGGCGTCAGGACGCGTCGTGCTCGACGGTCGCAACTTGGAGGTCCAGTCGCCGGGTCAGGCCGTGCGCGAGGGGATCGGCATGCTGCCGGAAAGCCGGAAGGATCAGGCACTGTTCCTCGACATGTCAGTCCGCGACAACACCGCCATGTCGACGTTGGACCAGTTCTCGAACTTCGGGGTGCTGAACTTTGGGAGCTTGAAGAACGCTGTGGGACGAATCTTCGAGCAGTTGTCGGTCCGCACCTCGTCCCAGGCGGCAGAGTCACGGAGTCTCTCCGGCGGGAACCAGCAGAAGTTGGTGCTGGGTCGGCTCATGCTCGAGAAGCCGGCACTCATGATCCTCGACGAGCCGACACGTGGTGTGGACATCGGCGCCAAGAGCGAGATCTATCGCATCATCAAGGAGATCGCGAAAACTGGCACGGCCGTGCTCGTCATCTCCTCGGACCTCCCCGAAGCCCTGGGAATCAGCGACCGGTTGTTGGTGATGCGCGAAGGCCGCATCGTCGCGGAGATGGACGCTGGGGATGCCACCGAGGAATCCGTCATGGAACATGCCACGGGCGTATACGCCGAGACTCAGGAAAGTTGACAGCTCATGACACAAGCAACCGTGCTGCAGCCCAGCACCCCTGTTGAACAGCGCAAGACCCTCGCCACCATCGCCTACTGGTGGGACAAAGTCGGCATCTTCGCCGTCCTGGTCCTGTTGGGCCTTTTCATGGCGATCATGGCTCCGAACTTCCTGAGCGTGGACAACGGACTGAACGTCGCGCGGGCGGTATCCATCAATGCGATTCTTGCGGCCGGGATGACCATGATCATCATCACGGCAGGAATCGACCTGTCGGTTGGATCGATCCTCGCCGTGTCCGGGGTCGCCGGTGTCCTCCTCTGGACCTCTGGCGTGCCGGCAGTGCCCGCCGTGCTGGGAGGCATCCTGGCCGGGGCCGTCGCAGGCTTCGTGAACGGCGCCTTTGTCGCCTGGCTGGCGCTGCCCGCCTTCATCGTCACCCTCGGATCGATGACGTACTTGCGAGGCACTGCTTACTCCCTCCTGGATGGTCAGCCGCTCATCGCGTCCGGACTCGGCTACCGTGGCCTCGGCAACGGAGCGGTTGCGGGCATCCCCACGCCGGTCGTCCTCATGATCATCGTTTACGTGATCTTCTGGTTCCTTTTGGAGCGGACCACGTTTGGCAGGCACGTCTATGCCGTGGGCGGCAACATGGAGGCCGCTCGGTTGGCCGGCATCAACGTCAAGCGCGTCCTGCTGGGGGTATACACCATAGGTGGGGCTGCTGCCGGGCTGGCCGGCATCATCTTTTCCGCTCGAGTGCTGTCTGCACAACCGACGGCAGGAAACGGGTACGAGCTTGATGCCATCGCCGCGGTGGTGCTGGGCGGTACGTCTCTGGCAGGTGGCCGAGGACGGGTGCTGGGTACGCTCATCGGTGCTCTGATCATCGGAGTTCTTTCCAATGGTCTGGTCCTGATGAACGTCCCCTTCTTCTACCAACTCATCGTCAAGGGCGTGGTGATCGTGATCGCGGTTGCCCTGGACAGCATCCGGCGATTGAGCCGTCCGTCCAGCTGAACCGCCGCGCCGGCGGAGGTGTCGTCCAAGGACACCTCCGCTGACGTGTTTCCTGAGAGGCACGGGCCGTGGAAGGATCGAGCACATGACGGATATTCGGGTAGGCGTCTTCGGTGTCAGCGGCAAGATGGGCAGCACGGTGGTCAAGGCGGTCGAGGCCGCCGAGGGCATGACGATCGTCGGGGGAGTGGACCTCGGCGATCCCCTCGAGCAGGTGGGCCGGGCCCAGGTGGCGGTCGACTTCACCCACCCCGACGCGGTCATGGACAACATCCGTTGGTGTCTGGACAACGACATCCACATGGTCATCGGCACCACCGGCTTCACCCCCGAGCGTCTGGACCAGGTGCGAGCATGGTGTGCCGAGAAGCCCGAGGTCGGCGTCCTGGTGGCGTCCAACTTCTCCATCGGGGCGGTGCTGATGATGCAGTTCGCGGCCAAGGCCGCGCTGTTCTACCCGAGCGTGGAGATCATTGAACTCCACCACCCCAACAAGGCCGAGGCCCCCTCCGGCACGGCCACCACGACGGCGCAGCGCATCGCCGCGGCGCGGGATGAAGCGGGCATGGACCCCGTGCCCGACGCGACGGTGTACGACGGCGGGGCGAGGGGAGCGGTGGTGGACGGGATCCACGTGCACGGCGTCCGGCTCCAGGGATTGGTGGCGCACCAGGAGGTGCTCCTGGGTGACACGGGTGAGACCCTCACCATCCGACACGACAGCTACGACCGGGTGAGTTTCATGCCCGGCGTCGTCGCGAGCGTTCGTTGGGTGACGGAGCACCCCGGCCTGACCGAGGGCATCGAGCCCGTCCTCGGCATCTGACCCGTCAGGCTTCGGTCGCCACCGTGATGTCGGTGTGGAGGCGGACCAGCTTCAGCGACGCCTCCTCGTCGTCGGGGCCGACCTCACGGTGTGCTCCGTCGGTGGCCCAGCCGCAGTCGACCAGGAAGTGTCTCAGGTCATCGGCGTCACTGGGTATCCAGATCGTCGCGACCGAATAGCCGTCCGCGCGCAGGGTGTCGACGACGGCGTTGATCAGGCGCGAGCTGTGACCATCCTCGACGGATGCCTCGTCCACCACGAACTCGGCGACGAGACCGTGGTCCGCTTCGGCATCCGGGTCTCCGCTCGGACCCGTGACCGCGAAGCCCACCACTTGGCCGTCGCCGATCGCCACCAGCACGCGACAGTGCGCCAGCGGCGGACGCGCGATGGCCTCGTGCCAGGCGCGCACGGACTCATCGGCCGAGATCTGCCGGAGGGCGGTGGCCAGGGCGGGGTTGCGGCCCCAGGCGCGGCGCTGGAGGCGCGCCACATCGACGGCTTCGGCTGGCATGGCGAGACGGACGGAGTCGGCAACAGGCATGCCAGCCAGTCTAGGGGCCGGTCTTCGAGGCGGCCGTGGGCCTTTCGGGTGGACTACCCTGTCACCGTGACCGAACTCCGCCAGCCACCGAAGCTCAAGCCCGGCGCCCTGCGCATCACGCCGTTGGGAGGCCTGGGAGACGTCGGACGCAACTCCGCCTCGTTCGAGATCGACGGCCAGTTGGCGCTGGTGGATTGCGGCGTCCTGTTCCCCGAGGACCACCACCCGGGAGTCGACCTCATCCTGCCGGCGTTCGGGATCATCGACGATCGCCTCGACGACATCGTCGCGCTGGTCCTGACCCATGGCCACGAGGACCACATCGGGGCGGTCCCGTACCTGCTGCGCAGGCGCCCGGACATCCCCGTCTACGGATCGCGTCTGACCCTGGCGCTCATCACCAACAAGCTCAAGGAACATCGGATCCGTGGCGCCCAGCTCGTCGAGGTCCGCGAGGGGCAGCGCGTCACCGCCGGGAACTTCGAGTTCGAGTTCTTCGCGGTCAACCACTCCATTCCCGACGGGTTGGCAGTCGCCATCCGCACCCGAGCGGGACTCGTCCTGCACACCGGTGACTTCAAGATGGACCAGCTGCCGCTGGACGGCCGCCTGACGGACCTGCGCGGCTTCGCCCGCCTCGCGGGCGAGGGCGTCGACCTGTTCATGGTGGATTCGACCAACGCCGAGTCGCCGGGCTTCACCACCCACGAGAAGGACATCGAGCCGGCCCTGGCCCGTGTCTTCGAGCAGGCGCGGGGCAAGCTCATCGTGGCAAGCTTCGCCAGCCATGTGCATCGCATTCAGCAGGTGCTCGACATGGCCGTCAAGCACGGCCGGAAGGCGGTCTACGTGGGCCGCTCCATGGTGCGCAACATGGCCACGGCCCGCGACCTCGGCTACCTCAGGGTTCCGGGTGACACCCTCATCGAGCTCAAGGACATCGACAAGTACCGCGACGACGAGGTCGTCATCATCTCGACGGGATCCCAGGGTGAGCCGCTTGCGGCGCTCAGTCGCATTGCCAACCGTGAGCATCCCCACGTGGCCGTCGGGCCGGGCGACGTGGTGCTGCTGGCGTCCTCGCTGATCCCTGGCAACGAGAACGCCGTCTATCGCGTCATCAACGGACTGTCGAAGCTCGGCGCGCAGGTGGTGCACAAGGGCAACGCTCTCGTCCACGTCTCCGGGCATGCCTCGGCCGGGGAGCTGCTCTACTGCTACAACATCCTCGCTCCGCGCAACGTGCTGCCGGTCCACGGCGAGATCCGGCACCTCATCGCCAACGCGAAGCTGGCGATCGCCTCCGGCGTGCCTGCCGAGAACGTGGTGGTCGCGGAGGACGGCGACGTCGTGGACCTGCGCGACGGCCGGGCCCGGAAGGTCGGCAAGGTCGACGCCTCCTACGTCTTCGTCGACGGCTCCACGGTCGGCGACATCTCCGAGTCGCTGACCGACCGGCGAATCCTGGGCGAGGAGGGCTTTATCTCCATCGTCTCGGTGGTGAGCCTGCACAACCAACAGCTGTTGAGCGGGCCGGACATCCACGCACGCGGCTTCGCCGAGGAGGACTCCGTCTTCGACGACGTCCGCGACAAGATTGCGCAGGCGCTGCAGGAGGCGCTCGACGAGGGCGTGGACGACGCGCACAGGCTCCAGCAGATCACACGCCGCGTCATGGGCTCCTGGGTCTCCAAGCGTCTGCGTCGGCGTCCGATGATCGTGCCTGTCGTCGTCGCGACCTGACGCGCACGTCACCGATACCGCTTTTTGTGGATTCCGGCGCGGGTCAGTTATGATTGACAGGTTGCCTGCGGCCGTCGCCGCTGGCACTCGACGATCGACGCGGCAAGTAGCCGTGCACAGCAATGAGGAGAATCCAGTGGCCGCCGTATGTGATGTTTGCGCCAAGGGTCCCGGCTTCGGTCACAACGTGCCCTGGTCGAAGAAGAAGACCAACCGTCGCTGGAACCCGAACATCCAGCGCGTCCGTGCCACCGTCAACGGCGCCCCCAAGCGCCTCAACGTGTGCACCTCCTGCCTGAAGGCCGGTAAGGTCACCCGCTGACGCTGGTGGTACCACTCACCCGGGCCCGCGTTCCCCAGAGGACGCGGGCCTGAGTCATGTCCCGGACCTGTCGTGACCCACTTGTAGGCTGACCGGCATGGCGAACTGGCTGACCCCCGTGCACCGGGAGTTGAACCGCAAGCTGCGGGACACCCTGGGCGCCCCCACCGCCGGACAGTTCGCCAAGCTCGGTATCGACACCGTGGGCGACCTCGTGAGGCACACCCCGCGCCGCTACATCTCCGGGACGGGCATGAGCGACTTCGCCTCCCTCCGCGTGGGGGAGGAGGTGGCCGTCGTGGCGCGCGTCGCCAACACCCAGGTCCGGGCGGGTGGGCAGTTGCGCGTCGAGACCACCCTGACCGATGGGACGGGCTTCCTGCGTGCCACCTTCTTCACCACCAAGAAGTACCTGGCCGACCACTGGCAGGGCCTGCTCACACCGGGCAGCCGAGGCATCTTCGTCGGCAAGGTCGGCGAGTTCCGCTCGCAGCCGCAGCTGGCGCACCCCGACTTCGTCATGATCGACACCAGCGGGCGCATCACCGCCCGCAAGCTCGACACCGCCCGACGCCACATGGAGCGGGCCGTGCAGCGCTCCACCATGGTGGGCCTCTACCCGGCCTCGGCCAAGCTGCCCACCTGGACCATCGCCGAGTCCATCTCCCTGCTCCTGCCGGGCGTCATGGAGTTGGGCGACACCCTTCCGGACTGGGTGGTCGAGGAGGCGGGCGTGTTGCCGTTCCCGGACGCGCTCAGGGAGGTCCACGAGCCCGTCGACCGCGAACACGCGCGGTCCGGGATCGAACGGCTCCGTTTCGACGAGGCCTTCGCCCTCCAACTGGCGATGGCCACCCGCCGCGCCCAGCGCGAACAGGAACTCGCCACCCCACGCGAACGCCGCCCGGGGGGCATCCTCGACGCCTTTGACGCTCGCCTGCCGTTCGAGCTGACGGCGGGTCAGCAACAGGTGGGCGAACAGGTCTTCCGGGAACTCGCCCGGCCGACGCCCATGCACCGCCTGCTGCAGGGGGACGTCGGTTCCGGGAAGACGATCGTCGCCCTCCGGGCCATGCTGTGCGTCGTCGACGCCGGTGGTCAGGCCGCGCTGCTCGCTCCCACCGAGGTCCTCGCCCAGCAGCACCACGCCACCATCACCCGCATGCTCGGTGACCTCGGTCGCGCGGGCCAGCTCGACGCGGCGGAGGAGGCCACGTCGGTGGCGCTCCTGACGGGGGGCATGCCGGCGGGCGCCCGCCGCGCGGTGCTCGACGGGGTGGCAAGTGGTGAGGTCGGGCTCGTGGTCGGGACGCATGCGCTGCTGTCCGACCCGGTTGCCTTCACTGATCTCGGGCTCGTCGTCGTCGACGAGCAGCACCGGTTCGGTGTCGAGCAACGCGCCGCGCTGGCGGCCAAGGCCGAGCGCCAGCCGCACACCTTGGTCATGACGGCGACGCCCATCCCGCGATCTGTCGCGATGACCGTGTTCGGTGACCTGGCCGTCTCCGAGCTCCGCGAGCGCCCGGCCGGGCGGGGGAGTGTCACGACGGTGCTGGTGGACACGGTCACCCACCCGACGTGGGTCGAGCGCGCGTGGCAACGCATCCGGGAGGAGGCCGCCGCCGGTCGGCAGGCTTTCGTGGTCGCGCCCGCCATCCAGGGTCGACAGGTGGACGGGGACCTGACCTCGTCGGACGGGGCAACGGCCGTCACGGAGCTTGCTCCCGAACTGCGGGCCGGACCGCTCAGCGGTCTGCGTGTGGGCATGCTGCACGGCCGTCTGGGCAGCCAGGAACGGGACTCCGTGATGGCGGCATTCGTCGACGGACAGCTCGACGTGTTGGTGGCCACCACGGTCATCGAGGTGGGGGTCGATGTTCCCAACGCGTCCGTGATGGTCGTGATGGATGCCGACCGCTTCGGCATCTCGCAGCTCCACCAGCTCCGGGGACGGATCGGCCGGGGCGAGCATCCAGGGCTGTGCCTCCTGCTCTCCGCAGCCGAACCGGACTCGGACGCGGCCCTGCGCATGCAGGCACTGGTCGACAGCGACGACGGCTTCGAACTCGCCGAGACCGACCTGCAGATCCGTGGGGAGGGCGACGTGTTGGGAGCCGGCCAGTCCGGGGCGTCGTCGCTGAAACTCCTGCGGGCCTTCACCGACCGCGAGCTGATCCGCACCGCCAAGGAGCTGGCCGAACGCGTGGTGCGCGACCCCCGGGCGGCCGACGACCCCCTGCTGGCCGACCTGCGGACCCAGGCGGAGCTCGTCGCGGCCGACGAGTGGTTGGAGAAGGGCTGATGTCGCGCATCATCGCGGGCCGCGCCCGATCCGTGGCACTCGCCGCGCCGAAGGGCACGGGAACCCGACCCACTACTGACCGTGTCAAGGAGGCTCTGTTCTCCTCACTCGCGACGTGGTTCGGCACGGCGGAACGCTCGGCCGACGAGCACCTCGTGGACTTGGCGGTGCTCGACCTCTACTCCGGCACGGGAGGGCTGGCGCTCGAGGCTGCCAGCCGAGGGGCCACACGCGTCGTGGCCGTGGACCACAGGACCGCCTCCCTGATCCGGGAGAACGCACGCCGTGCCCGGCTGGCCGTCGACGTGCGGAGTGCGAAGGTCCGGTCCGTCCTGGAGTCCCTCGGAGGGGACTTCGACCTGGTGTTCATCGACCCTCCGTACGACGTGCCCTCCGGAGAGGTCGACTCGCTGCTGGAGCGCCTGGTGTCCGGAGGGCTCCTCGCGCCCCGGGCGCTCGTCGTCGTCGAGCGCGCCACCCGCAGTCCCGACCCGCAATGGCCCAACGGGTTCGCTGAACGGTGGCAGCGTCGCTACGGTGAGTCCACGCTCCACTTCGGGGCCATAGACGAGGAGCTGCCATGACCGATGCGCGAGTGCTGTGCCCCGGTTCGTTCGACCCGATCACCCTCGGCCACATGGACATCATTGTTCGAGCTCGAGACCTGTTCGGCTCCGTGCTCGTCGGCGTGGGGCGCAACAACCAGAAGAAGTACCTCTTCGGTGAACAGCGCATCGAGTTGGTCCGAGAGGCCCTTGCCGACATCGACGGCGTGGAGGTGGAGGAGATCGACGGGCTCTTGGTCGACTTCGCCGCCGCCCGGGGGATCACCACGGTGGTCAAGGGCCTCCGGTTCGGCGCGGACTTCGACTTCGAGCTCCAGATGGCGCACATGAACCGCGGTCTCACCGGGCTCGAGACTGTGCTGCTGCCGGCCTCAGCCGATTACCTCACCCTGTCGAGCACCATTCTCCGCCAGGTCATGCAGTTGGGCGGTGACTTCTCCCGCTACGTCCCCGCCAACGTGGAGCGCGCGTTCGAGCGACTGCGGGAGCGATCCGCCTGATTTGGGGCACGATCCGGGCTCGGGTAAGCTGGGCAGTCGGTCATGACGAGGTCATGGTCGACGTACGAAGGGTGTGAGCGAACATGACGTCCGTCCATCGCCATCTCGATCGTCGTTCCCCCCTGGTGCTCGACATCCAGGAGTTGGGCCGACGTCCGGGGACGATGCGTGAGGTCAGCCGCACCATCCCTGCGCCCGCCGACCTGGGTCTCGAGGTGATCGGGGTGCCGGAGGGCTCCGACATCGATCTCGACCTGCGCCTGCAGGCCGTCGTCGAGGGGGTCCTTGTCACCGGGAGCGCCGCCACCCAACTGCGGGGGCAGTGCTCCAGGTGCCTGACCGACATCGTCGAGGACGCCGTCTTCGACCTGCAGGAGCTCTACTTCTACCCGGGTCACCAGGTGGACGAGGACGAGAGCCTCATCATCGATGATGCCATCGACCTCGAGGAGCCTCTGCGCGATGCGGTGGTGCTCGAGTTGCCGTTCACGCCCCTGTGCAGCGAAGATTGTCTGGGTCTGTGCTCCGAGTGCGGGGCCGACCTGAACGACGATCCCGAGCATTCGCACGAGGCGAGGGTGGATCCCCGGTGGGAGAAGCTCGTCGAGCTGGACGTCCAGTCCTCCGACGACTGATCGAGACAAGCTAACAAGGAGAAGATCGTGGCCGTTCCGAAGCGGAAGATGTCGCGCAGCAACACCCGGTCGCGCCGGGCGCAGTGGAAGACGTCCGTCGTCCCCACCGTCGTGTGCGTCAACCCGGCCTGCCGCGAGCCGCACCTGCAGCACACCGCCTGCCCGTCCTGCGGGCAGTACGGTCCCAAGGGCCAGCGCCGCCAGGTGCTCGAGGCCTGAGCCTCACGCCCGCCACGCGGGTGAGCAGACTGACTGAACAACTCGAGGAGCTGGGCGTCCAGGTCGACGCCCAGCTCTTTGAGTTGTCCATGACCCACCGATCGTTCGCGTACGAGAACGGCCAGATCGAGAGCAACGAACGCCTCGAGTTCCTGGGCGACGCGGTGCTCCAGATCGTCGTGACCGAGCACATCTTCTCCACCTACCCCGACCTAGCCGAGGGGCAATTGGCCAAGCTCCGATCCGCTGTCGTCTCCACCCACGCGCTCGCCGACGTCGCGCGCGGGCTCGGCATCGGGGCGGAGATCCGGCTCGGGAAGGGTGAGCTCGCCACCGGCGGCGCCGACAAGGCGTCGATCCTGGCCGACACCACCGAAGCCCTCATCGGGGCCGTCCACCTCTCCGGCGGCGCAGAGGCCTCCGCCCGTTTCGTGCACGGGCTCATCGACGACCGCATCACGGAGGCGCAGACCAGCGGGGACTACTCGGACTACAAGACCACACTGCAGGAGATGTGTGCCGCTCGCGGCTGGGAGCCGCCGGAGTACCGCATCGCGGGCTCGGGACCTGATCACGAGCGCACCTTTGAGGCCGTTGCGGTCGTCGGCGGGCACGACGCCGGCCGCGGCACAGCGCCCAGCAAGAAGCGCGCCCAGCAGCTCGCCGCAGCTGCGGCCGTGGACTACCTCCGGGCGCTGCCGGATGCCTGAACTCCCCGAGGTCGAGGTGGTCCGGCGTGGACTCGAACCCCATCTCGTCGGGAGACGCCTGCAGCGAGTGACGGTGCTGCACCCGCGCCCCGTGCGGTCCCACCCGCAGGGGCCGAGCGGGATCCGCGCCGAACTCGAGGGTCGCGTCGTCGACGCGGTGCGGCGCCGCGGCAAGTTCCTGTGGTGGGCGATGGACGACGACGCCCTCGTGATCCACCTCGGCATGAGCGGCCAGTTCCGCGTCAACGCGCCCGACGACCCGCTGCTGCGCAACACCCGCCTCCTGTTCGACCTGGACGACGGCGCCCAACTGCGCTTCATCGACCAACGGATGTTCGGTGGACTCACGCTGGTGCGGGACGGCGCCCGGGATCCGGTGCCCCACATCGCGGTGGACCCGTTCGACCCCTCCTTCGACGCGAGGGCAGTCGCTCGCAGGATCGCCTCGCGTCGCAGCACGATCAAACGGGCGCTGCTCGACCAGGGACTCGTCTCCGGCATCGGGAACATCTACGCCGACGAGGCCCTGTGGCGCGCCCGGGTCCACTTCGAACACCCGACGGATCGGCTCCGGCTCTCGCGGATCGTCGCCGTCCTGGAGGCAGCCCGAACAGTGATGCGCGAGGCCCTGGCGCAGGGCGGGACGTCCTTCGACGCCCTGTACGTCAATGTCAACGGTGAGTCCGGCTACTTCGACCGCACGCTCGACGCCTACGGCCGCGAGGACCAGGAGTGCCGCCGGTGCGGCACGTCCCTGGTGCGCCGCCGCTTCGCGAACCGCAGCAGCTATCTTTGCCCCAAGTGCCAACGACCACCCAGGAGTACCCCGTGAGCGGACTGCGTCGACTCATCGACCGGTACAGCCACTCCCTGGGCCAGCTCGTGAGGTTCGGGATCGTCGGCGGACTGGGCGTCGGCGTGAACATGGCGGTCATGGTGGCGGTGGCCAAGCTGCTTCCCCTGGGGTGGGAGAGTGCCGGAATCCCCGAGGGCGAGGGCATCTGGTGGCCCATCCTGGACACGGGATTCAACATTCGCTGGTACCACGTCATGAGCTCGTTGGCGTTCCTGGTGGCCAACCTCTTCAACTTCCAGCTCAATCGCTGGTGGACCTTCAAGTCCCATCGGTCCGCGGAGTGGCTGAAGGAGTACTGGCCCTTCCTCACGGTGGGTCTCGTGGCGCTCGGCATCGGCCAGGTGGTGTTCACGGCACTGATGCACCCACAGTCCCCGATGGCGCTCCCGACGTCGATCCTCGATGGGTCCACGGGGCTGCGCAGCCGCCACTACTGGGCCAACCTCATCATGATCATCTTCACGATCCCGGTGAGCTTCCTGCTCAACAAGTTCTGGACGTTCCGTGCCATCCGGGACCAGGGCGTCCAGGACACCCCACAGGACCCGGCCGGGGTGGGTGGCTGAGCCGTGTACCTCAAGAAGCTCACACTGCGGGGGTTCAAGTCCTTCGCCTCCGCGACGACCCTCCAGTTCGAACCGGGCATCACCTGCGTGGTGGGTCCGAATGGCTCCGGCAAGTCCAACGTCGTGGACGCCCTGAGCTGGGTGATGGGGGAACAGGGTGCCAAGTCCCTGCGGGGCGGCAAGATGGAGGACGTCATCTTCGCCGGGACCTCCACCCGCGCCCCGCTGGGGC
Source organism: uncultured Arachnia sp. (assembly GCA_947499145.1). GTDB lineage: Bacteria > Actinomycetota > Actinomycetes > Propionibacteriales > Propionibacteriaceae > Arachnia. The sequence continues at coordinate 120,237 of CANMNB010000005.1, read as the reverse complement.
GGGCCGAGGTCGAACTCACCATCGACAACTCTGACGGGGCGCTGCCCATCGAGTACACCGAGGTGACGATCACCCGCACGATGTTCCGCAGCGGTGGCTCCGAGTACGCCATCAATGGGGCCCCGGCGCGCCTGCTGGACGTCCAGGAACTGCTGAGCGACTCCGGCATCGGACGCGAGATGCACGTGATCGTCGGTCAGGGCCAGCTGGATGCCATCCTGCAGGCCACGCCCGAGTCGCGGCGCGGGTTCATCGAGGAGGCCGCCGGCGTTCTCAAGCACCGCAAGCGCAAGGAGAAGGCGCTGCGCAAGCTGGAGGGCACCCGCGCCAACGTCGAGCGCCTCACCGACCTGCTGGGGGAGCTCCAGCGTCAGCTGCGTCCGCTGGGCCGTCAGGCGGAAACCGCGCGCAAGGCCGCCGTCATCCAGGCCGAGCTGCGCGACGCCAAGGCCCGCCTGCTCGCGGACGACCTCCACGCCGCCCAGCAGGCGCTGGCGGAGGACCTGGCCGACGAGCGAGCCTCACAGGCGGCGCGCGAGCGGGCGGAGCGGGCGGTGCGGCAGGCCGAGACGGCTGAGGCGGCGGCCGAGGTGCGCCTGCAGGAGGCGAGCCGCGCCTACGACGTGGCCCAGGAACACTGGTACGCGCTCGCCGCGGTGGCGGAGCGGGTCTCCACGACACTGTCGATCTCGGCGGAGCGGACCCGCATGGCGGACGCGCAGCCCGCGCTCGACGTGGGCGGCCGCGACCCGGAGGCGCTGGAGAAGCAGGCCGCCGAGGTGCGGGAGCAGGAAGCCGAGCTGGGTCGCCAACTCGACGCCGCCCATGGGGCGCTGACCGACGCCACCCTGGAGCGAAACTCGGCCGAGCAGGCCCATGCAGCGGCGGAGCAGGCGTACGCCGGTGCCCTCCGCGCAGTGGCCGATCGTCGCGAGGGACTGGCGCGGTTGACGGGCCAGGTGAACTCCATCTCGTCCCGGCTCGATGCCGGCGGCGAGGAGATCGCGCGGCTGGAGCGTCGACGCGGCGAGGCACATGACCGCGCCCAGGAGGCCGACCGGGCCTACCTGGCGCTCGAGAGCGAACTGGCGGGCCTGGGCGCCGACGAGACCGACCTCGACGCCCGCCATGAACGGGCCTCGGCCGTCCTGCGGGAGATCGAGGAGCGGCAGGAGGAACTGAAGTCCGCCGAGGCCGCTGTCTCGCGGAATCGCGCAGGCCTGGAGGCACGCGTCGAGGCGCTCCGCCTGACCGCCCAGCGCCGCGACGGCTCCGAGGCCCTGCTCGACGGAGGGGTCCCGGGACTCTCAGGGCGCCTCGCCGAGCAGGTCACCGTCACAGCCGGCTGGGAGATCGCCGTCGGCGCGGCCCTGCTCGGAGCGACGGAGGCCGTGGTCGCCGACGACGTCCACACCGCCGTCGCTGCACTGGATCGGCTCTGGGACAGCGACGGTGGACGCGCCTGGCTGGTCTTGGCCGACCATGAGCACACCACCGAGCCGGCGCCGGACTCCCTCGTGCACGAGATCGACGCGCCGGACCGGCTGCGCCCGGCCCTGGAGGCACTGCTCGGCCACGTCGTCGGCGTCGACACGCGGGCAGAGGCAGCGGCGCTCGTGGCGGACCGGGTAGGCGTCGTCGCCGTCACCCGCGACGGGGACCGGTTCTCGTCCGCCGCTGTCGAGGGCGGGTCGCGGGACGCGCCCTCGCTCCTTGAGCTCGCCACCCAGCTCCAGCAGGCCGAGCAGGACCTCGCCGACGTGGTACGGGAAGGCGAGCGGCTCCGCTTCGCCGTCGCGGAGAACGCCACGGCGATGGAGGAGGCGCGCCTCTCGGCAGAGTCCGCGCTGGAGGCGCTGCACGCCTCGGATGCGCAGCTGGCCGGCATCGCGGACACACTGGCCCGCCACCGGCAGACCCAGGCGTCGGCGCTGAAGGAGGCGGAGCGACTGGCCGAGGCGATCGAGGCCGCGCACGCCTCACGCACGTCGGATGAGGGCAAGCTGGCCGAGCTGCAGGCCCGACTGGAGGCGGCCTCCGGCGAGGAGGTCGTTGAACCCGACCCGTCGGAGCGAGATCGCAGGGCCGCCGAAGCACGCAGGGCCCGCGCCGCCGAGATGGAGGCCCGGCTCGCGCTGCGCACCCTGGAGGAGAAGGCGAAGGCCTTGGCGGGGCGTGCCGAGAGCCTGCTGCGCGCGGCCGAGGCGGAGCGCCAGTCCCGCGCGCAGGCCCGCGCCCGCGCTGAACAGCTACGTCGCGAGGCGGAGGTCGCAGCCGCCTGCCATGGCGTCGCCGCAAAACTCGCGGAGCGCGTGGACCTCGCCCGGCGGGATGCGTCGCGGGACAAGGACGTGGCCGACACCAACCGCCGAGAAGCGGAGTCGACCGTGACCTCCGCCCGGCACGCCACGCGGGCTGCAGCAGCAGCGTTGGACGAGGTCGTGCGAGGGGCCCACCAAGACGAGATGGCGCGCATCGAACTCCGGATGCGCATCGAGCAGCTCACGGACCGTGCCCTGGCCGAACTGGGCATGGAGGTCGAGTCCCTCGTGGCGGAGTTCGGCCCTCACCTGGGCATGCCCGCCGAGACGCCGGGCGAGGACGACGGCGAGGTCGCCACCGTCCCGTACGACCGGGAGGTCACGTCACAACGGCTCCGCCGTGCGGAGCGTGCCCTCGGGGTACTCGGCCGCGTCAACCCGTTGGCCCTGGAGGAGTACGACGCCATGAAGGCGCGGCACGCGTTCCTCGCGGAGCAGCTCGACGACCTCAAGAAGACCCGCGCCGACCTGGTGGGACTGATCGAGGAGGTCGACCGTCGCGTCCAGGAGGTGTTCGAGGCCGCCTACCGGGATGTCGAGCGCGCCTTCGAGGAGGTGTTCACCCGGCTGTTCCCCGGCGGGGAGGGCCGGCTTGTGCTCACGGATCCGGGTGACTGGTTGACCACGGGCGTTGATGTCGAGGCACGCCCCGCAGGGAAGCAGGTCAAGCGGCTGTCACTCCTCTCGGGTGGGGAGCGGTCGCTGGTGGCGGTCGCCTTCCTCGTGTCACTGTTCATCGCGCGACCCAGCCCGTTCTACATCCTCGACGAGGTGGAGGCCGCCCTCGACGATGCGAACCTGTCGCGGCTGCTCAGCATCTACGAGCAGCTCAGGGCGGACTCCCAGCTCATCGTCATCACGCACCAGAAGCGCACGATGGAGATCGCGGATTCCCTCTACGGCGTGACGATGCGCGGCGACGGGATCTCGACTGTGGTGAGTCAACGGCTCGGCGAGGGCTGATTCCGTCGGTTCTGGTGCACACTGGCACCACAAGCGGTACTGCTCACGATGACAGGAGTGTCCTCGATGGTGGTCTACACGGTGGCCGCGATCCTGGCGATCGCGTTGGCAGGTGCGTTGCTGGCGATGGTGGCGATGTTCAGCGGGCACCTCAGGCGTCCGCACGGCGCCCGACTGCAGCGCGTCCTCCGCGTCATCGAGCAGCACCTCAACGCCAAGGGCCCCACACCCAAGCTGCTGCAACGCCTCGACCGCATGGACGGTCGCCCCTGATGGGCGGACCGCCGCGGGCGTGAAGCTAGGATGACGCCCGTGGATTGGTTGTTCTGGGCCGTAGTCGCCGTCATCGGTGCCGCGATGGTCATCGCCGGCATCATCGTCATCCGGGATCGTGGGGAACTCCCGCCACCACCGGAACGCGACGAGCTCGAGTCGGCGACGCCCGGGGAGCCTGCCGAGGCCCCGAGGGAGCCGGACGTCGTGGAACCGGAGGCGCCCGGCTTCGAGCAACCCGAGGCCGCCGGCTCCAGGTTCGCCCGCCTGCGCCGCCGCCTGGCCGGCAGCAACAACACCCTCGCACGTGCCCTGGCGGACCTGCTCAGCGTCGACCGGCTCGACTCGGAGACCTGGGACGACTTCGAGGCCACTCTCATCGCCTCCGACCTCGGCGTGGGTCCCACCACTGAACTCACCGAAGCCCTGCGACGCCAGCTCGCCGTCGACGGCGTGGCGGACCCTGCCCGGGCCCGTGAGGTCCTGCGAACGGAGCTGCTGCGGCTGGTCGATCCGAGCCTGGACCGGACGCTCCATCTGGACCCCACCGACGGGGTGCCGGCGGTTGCGCTGGTGGTCGGCGTCAACGGCACCGGCAAGACCACCACGGTCGGCAAGCTGGCCCGGGTGCTGGTCGCCGAGGGCAAGGACGTGGTCCTCGGTGCGGCCGACACCTTCCGTGCCGCCGCCGCCGAGCAACTCTCCACGTGGGGCGAGCGCGTCGGGGTCCACACCGTCCGCGGTCCCGAGGGCGGGGATCCCGCCTCCGTCGCGTTCGACGCGGTCGCCCAGGGAGCGGACACGGGCGCCGACGTCGTCATCGTCGACACGGCGGGCCGCCTCCACACCAAGGTGGGCCTCATGGATGAACTCGGCAAGGTCAAGCGCGTCATCGAGCGACGCGCGCCGGTCAGCGAGGTGCTGCTGGTGCTCGACGCCACCACGGGCCAGAACGGCATGATGCAGGCGCGCATCTTCGCCGAGGTGGTGGATGTGACCGGCGTGGTCCTGACCAAGCTCGACGGCTCGGCAAAGGGGGGCATCGTCGTGCAGGTCCAGCGCGAGCTGGGCGTGCCCGTGAAGCTCGTCGGCCTGGGTGAGGGGGTCGACGACCTGGCGCCGTTCGACCCCGAGGGCTTCGTCGCCGGCATCCTCGGGGAGTAGCCCCTCCCGGGCCGTGAGGCGGGCGTCGGCGCCGGTGACTTGTATCCTTGGCGGGTATCCGCCGGGTCCGGTCCCGGCACGCCGCTGACCAAAGGACGACAACCTCGTGTTCGACACGCTGCAAGACCGCCTGGCCGACGTCTTCAAGTCCCTGCGCGCCAAGGGACGCCTGACCGAGGCGGACATCGATGCCACGATGCGCGAGATCCGCATCGCCCTGCTCGAGGCGGACGTCAACCTCCAGGTGGTCAAGGACTTCGTCGCGGCCGTCAAGACACGCGCCCTCGGGGCCGAGGTCTCCAAGGCCCTCAACCCGTCCCAACAGATCATCAAGATCGTCAACGAGGAGCTCGTCGAGATCCTCGGCGGTCAGGAACGACCCATCTCCTTCGCCAAGCGCCCGCCCACCGTCATCATGCTGGCGGGCCTGCAGGGCGCGGGCAAGACCACCCTGGCGGGCAAGCTCGCCAAATGGCTCCGTGAGCAGCGTCGCGCCCCGCTCCTCGTCGCGGCCGACCTCCAGCGACCCAACGCCGTCAACCAGCTCCAGGTCGTCGGCCAACGCGCCGGCGTCCACGTGTTCGCCCCCGAGCCCGGTAACGGGGTTGGCGACCCCGTCAAGGTGGCGCAGGATTCCATCGAACACGCGAAGCGCCGCCTCTACGACGTCGTGATCGTCGACACCGCCGGACGTCTCGGCATCGACGAGGTCCTCATGCAGCAGGCTGCCGACATCAAGGCGGCCGTCACGCCCGACGAGGTCCTGTTCGTCGTCGATGCCATGATCGGCCAGGACGCCGTGAACACGGCGAAGGCGTTCGACGAAGGCATCGGTGTCGATGGGGTCGTCCTCACCAAACTCGACGGCGACGCCCGAGGTGGGGCGGCGCTGTCCATCGCCCGAGTCCTCGGCAAGCCGATCATGTTCGCGTCCAACGGCGAGGGCCTCGGCGACTTCGACGTGTTCCATCCCGATCGCATGGCCAGCCGCATCCTGGGCATGGGCGACGTCCTCACCCTCATCGAGAAGGCGGAGAAGACCTTCGACGCGGAGGAGTCGCGGGCGGCAGCAGAGAAGCTGATGTCGCGCAACAAGTTCGGTCTGCAGGACTTCCTGTCCCAGATGCAGCAGCTGAGGAAGATGGGACCGCTGTCCAAGATCATCGGGATGCTCCCGGGGGCCGGGCAGTTCAAGGATGCGATCGAGCAGATCGACGAGAAGGAGATCGACCGCATCGAGGCGATCATCCATTCGATGACGCCAGCTGAGCGCGACGACGTCGGCATCCTCAACGGCTCCCGTCGCGCCCGCATCGCGCGCGGCGCCGGGGTCGAGGTCTCCGACGTGAACCAGCTGGTCAACCGATTCGTCGAGGCACGCAAGATGATGGAGAAGATGGCCGGGGGCATGGGCGGTGGAGGCATGCCCGGCATGCCGGGGATGCCCGGAGGGATGCCGGGGGGCGCGGGCGGCCGACAGAACCGCCGCCAGGCCGCCAAGAAGTCGCCGAAGAAGGGGCACAAGGTCTCCGGGAATCCGGCGCGGCGCAAGGAGCAGGAGCAGGCCCGCGCACTGGGCCTGCCCGAGACCGCCCCGGAGCCGACCATGGACGACTTCGAGCTGCCGCCCGAGCTGAAGAAGATGCTGGACCAGCAGGGGCGCTGACCCCGAACCCGCTTCGGGCATCGCCCGGAACTATGCTCGGGGCCATGAGCGACCATCCACTCGAGGGCCATCCGAACGACGTCGAGGCCGTCCCGGCCGCCGGTCGGTACCACCTCAGGGGGGTGGTGCTTCCCGACGACGAGCCACGCGACCTGTGGATCGCCGACGGGCTCGTGGTCGACGGGCCCATCGCCAACGCCCAAACCCTCGCTGTCGACTGCTACGTGGTCCCCGGACTGGTCGATGCCCACTGCCACATCGGTCTCGGCCCCGAGGGCGCGGTGGACCCCTCCGTCGCGCTGGCGCAGGCGCGGGCAGACCTTGCTGCTGGGACCATGCTCATCCGTGATGCGGGCTCACCGTCGGACACACGCTGGCTCCAGGAGCGCTCCGACGTGCCCCGCCTCGTCCGCGCCGGGCGCCACGTGGCCCGCCCCCGTCGCTACATCCGCAACCTCGCCGCCGAGGTGGAGCCCGACGACCTGGTCGAGCAGATCCGCCACGAGGCCCGCTCGGGTGATGGCTGGGTCAAGCTCGTGGGCGACTGGATCGATCGATCCCGGGGCGACCTCCTGCCTCTGTGGCCGGCCGACGTCGCACGCCTCGCCATCGACGCCGCCCATGAGGAGGGCGCGCGCGTCACCGCCCACTGCTTCGGGGAGCAATCGGTCGCTGAGCTGGTCGCGGCAGGCATCGACTGCATCGAGCACGGGACCGGGTTGGACGACGACGGCATCGAACGCATGGCCGCGGGGGGAGTGGGGCTGGTTCCCACCCTGATCAATCTCGACCGCTTCCCGCAGTACGCCGCCCCCGCGGAGGAGAAGTACCCCACCTTCGCGGCGCACATGATGGCGCTGTACGAGCGCCGTCACGAGACCATTGGCAAGGCGATCGAAGCGGGAGTGCCCGTCTTCAGCGGCACCGATGCCGGGACCGTGGTGCCCCACGGACAGATCCTGCACGAGGTGGAGGCACTCGCCAGGCTCGGCGGGAGCGAGTTCGCCGTCGCGGCGAGCAGTTGGCGGGCCCGCGCCTGGCTGGGGGCCCAGAACGTCTCGACCGGTGCCAGCGCCGACTTCATCGTCTGCGCGCGCGACCCGCGGCAGGACGTCACGGCGTTGGCAGAGCCGACGGTCAGGCTGCTGCGCGGTCGGCCGCTGTGACCCGGGTCAGACCCGGGTCCCGATCGACTCCGACCAGGGACCGGGATCCGTCTTGACCGGTCGTCTCCTGTCTGAGTCCCCGTCACGGCATGATTCACTGGAACCGATGACTTCCCAGGAGGCCGAGACGTGACCAACGACACACCCCCCGTTCGCACCGACGACGCTGCACCGCCCCCATTCCCGCCGCCCACCGTCGTGGCCGCCGAGGGAGGACGCGAGACGGGCACCTTCAAGCGTGGCTTCGGGATGGGGGCGGGTCTGGGCCTCGGGTTGGCGGTGACGCTCATCGGACTGGGGGTGGTCGCTGCCGTCGCGTCGGTCGCCTCCCTCGCGACCGCCCTCACATCACTGGGCGGCCAGGAGGTGTCGACGGAGTTCGAGACCGTCTGGGGTGATGAGCAGGCGGGTTCCACCCTCACCGCAGTCTCGATCTCCGGACCCATCATGACCACCGGGTCCGAGGGAGCGCTCCTGGTGACCGGCTCGTACGGCTACGAGATCGCCGACCAGATCGACGCGCTGGGCAAGGAGGACTCGTCCGGCCTCGTGCTCCAGGTGGACACCCCGGGCGGGACCATCACGGGATCGAAGGCGATCTCCGACGCGATCGTGCGGTACCAGGACCGCACCGACCAGCCGGTGATGGTGCACGTCCAGGGCACCTCCGCCTCCGGTGGTGTCTACTCCACTGCCCCGGCCGACCTGATCGTGGCCGATCACGGTTCCCTCGTCGGCAGCATCGGCGTCATCTTCGGACCGTTCCAGCGCTACGACGGTGTCGTCGCCACCTCCGGCAACCTCCTCGAATCCGGCGTCACCACGACCGGAGGCATCACCGAGGAGTACTTCACGGCGGGGGAGACCAAGGACTTCGGAAACCCCTACCGGGACATCACGCAGGCCGAGCGGGACATGCTGGACGACATCCTGCAGGCCGAGTACGTGAGATTCGTCGAGCACGTCTCCACCCACCGTGGGATCGCCGCGGCCACGATCACCGAGGAGATGGGAGCGCGGGTCTACGAACCCGGCCGCGCCCAGGAACTGGGGCTCATCGACGACGTGCTCGGCCGGGAGGAGTTCTTCCGCGCGGCGGCCACCCGTGCCGGTCTGGATCCGGACGACACACGCGTCGTCGCCACGCGCCTCCCCAGCGCGTTCGAGGCCATCTTCGGGGTCACGCGCCCCGTCGGCCAGGCAATCCCGATCTCTGGCTCCGAGCCTGTCAGTGCGCGATTCTGCGACGGACGGGGGCCGCTCGTCTTCGCCGGTGACCTCGCGACGGTGTGTGGCGGCTGACTCGTCAGCCCCAGCCGAGTTCGTGGAGGCGCTCCTCCTCGATGCCGTGGTAGTGGCCCAATTCGTGCAGCAGGGTCACAGCGATCTCGTCCAGCAACTCCTCCGGAGACGAGCACATCCGCGTGAGCGGACCGCGGAACAGGACCACGCGGTCCGGGAGCTGGCCCAGGCCATAGCTCGTGTCGCGCTCGGTGAGCGCCGTGCCCTCGTACCAGCCGAGGACGTCGGAGCCGTCGTCCGGCTCGTCCTCGACGACGATGACCACGTTGTCGAGTCCGTCGAGGAGTTCCCCGGGCAGTTCCCCCAGTGCCTCGTCGACCAGGTCGTCGAACTCCTCCTCGGATACGTCCATGCGCGCATGGTAGTCCAGCGGTTTTGGGGCTACTCCCGGGCATCTGGCACAATGGCGGGTGCACTGTGCGCCGAGGTGCCCTCTCTCGCCTTGCGCACGGACCACTCGTTCGCGGCTGGGTGTGCCCCACACTCCCCGGCGCGGACACCCGACTTCGTCCCCACCCGGACACCATCACACAGGAGACCCCACACCAGTGGCTACCAAGATTCGACTGAAGCGACTCGGCAAGATCCGCTCCCCGCACTACCGCATCGTCGTCATGGACTCGCGCACCAAGCGCGACGGCAAGGCGATCGAGGAGATCGGCCTCTACCACCCCAAGAACGACCCCTCGGTCATCGAGGTGAATTCCGAGCGGGCGCAGTACTGGCTCTCCGTCGGCGCCCAGCCCACCGAGGCCGTCGTTGCGATCCTCAAGCGTACGGGTGACTGGCAGAAGTTCTCCGGCGACACCTCTCCCTCCGGCATCGACGCGCAGCCTGAGCGGCGCGACCGTGAGGCCGAGTTCGCCAAGGCACTCGCCGAGGACAGCGACGCCACGGCTCCCGCCATCTCCAAGGCCAAGAAGAAGGCCGACAAGGCTGAGGAGCCCAAAGCGGAGACCGCCGAGGCCCCGGCCGCGGAGTCGGCCGAGGCTCCCGCCGAAGAGGCCTGATTGTGCTGGCCGAGGCGCTGGAGCACCTCGTCGCAGGCATCGTGTCCCATCCGGATGACGTCCGGGTGCGGGACAAGGACCTGCGCAGGGGACGGCTCCTCGAGGTCCGCGTCCACCCCGAGGACGTGGGCAAGGTGATCGGGCGCCAGGGCCGCACCGCCCAGGCCTTGCGAACCGTCGTCGGTGCGTTGGCCGGATCCGAGCAGGTGCGGGTCGACTTCGTCGACGTCGACCGCCCACGGCGCGGCTGAAGCAGCACACCAATCACGCACCACTGCCCCGGTCCGGCATGGATCGGGGCAGTGGTGCGTCCAGGCATGGGAGGATCGCCCACATGACGAGCGAAGTGGAAGTCGTCGTCGGCCGCATCGGTCGAGCCCACGGCATCAAGGGGCAGGTGGCCATCGACCTGCGGACCGACGAACCCGCACGACGGTTCGTTCCCGGAGCGTCCCTGGGACTGGACGACGGAGGCGAGCTCGAAGTGGAAACGGTCAGCTGGCACCGCGGTCGCCTGCTGCTGACGTTCGCTGGGGTGCCGGATCGCACCGCGGTCGAGGCGCTGCGGGGGCGGCTCCTGTCCACCCGGGTTCCCGTCGACGAGCAGCCGAGTGAGCCGGAGGAGTTCTTCGACCGGCAACTGGTCGGGATGGCCGTGCTGGACCACGCCGGCCAGGGGCGCGGAATTGTCAAGGAGGTCCTGCACCTCCCGGCCCAGGACGTGCTCCTGGTGGAACTGCACTCCGGCGGGGAGGCGATGGTGCCGTTCGTCTCCGCGCTGGTGCCGGAGGTGGACGTTGACGCCCGCACCGTGACCCTCGCTGACGTCGGCGGACTCCTGGAGGCACAGTGAGGGTCGACGTCGTCACGATCTTTCCCGACTACATGGCACCGCTGTCGTTGTCGTTGGTGGGCAAGGCGATCGCCAACGGCACCGTCGAACTCGGGGTCCACGACCTGCGTGACTGGACCCACGACCGCCACCGCACCGTGGACGACACCCCGTACGGCGGTGGGGCGGGCATGGTGATGAAGCCCGAGCCTTGGGGGGAGGCCCTGGACCACCTCGAGGCCGCGCATCCCGCGCCCATGACGGTGGTGGTCCCCACCCCGGCCGGGCGACGCTTCGACCAGGCCACGGCGCAGGACCTCTCCACCCGGCCACGGCTCGCCTTCCTCTGTGGGCGGTACGAGGGTATCGACCAGCGTGTCCTCGACGAATGCGCCGAGCGCCATGAGATGCTCGAGATCAGCCTCGGTGACTACGTCCTCAACGGCGGGGAGGTGGCAGCCCTGGCTGTGATCGAGGCGGTGGTGAGGCTGCTGCCCGGTGTCGTGGGCAATCCGCACTCGCTCGTGGAGGAGTCCCACTCGGCCGGGCACGGGAACCTCCTGGAGTATCCGACGTACACGAAGCCCCCCGTCTGGCGGGGGCGCAGCGTCCCTGAGGTGCTGCTGAGCGGCCACCACGGCAACGTCGCCCGGTGGCGGCGTGAACGCTCCCTGGAGCGGACCCGCGAACGCCGCCCCGACCTGCTCGAGACGCCGTCCGAAGATGGCGACATGCCGACCCTAATGTGACCCGGCTCCCCGCGCCCAAGGGGTCTGTGACTAGAGTGTGGGCGTGGCAAACAAACTCACTCCTCATCAGCGAGCGTTGCGTTCGACGGTGGTGAAGAAGGTCATCATGGCGGTGACCGGTCTCATCATGATCGCCTTCCTGCTCATGCACATGTACGGCAACCTGAAGATGTTCAACGGGGCCGAGGCGTTCGACGGTTACGCGCACTGGCTCAAGGGCGACATCCTCTACCCGATCTTCCCCAAGGGTGGCTTCATCTGGGTCTTCCGCTTCGGCCTGCTGGCGGCTCTCGTGCTGCACATCTGGTCGGCGGCCTCCCTGGCTCGCCACACCCTGGCGGTGCGCGGCGACGGGTACAAGACCTTCCGGCCCCAGGCGCAGACCTACTCGGCGCGCACCATGCGCTGGGGTGGCGTCATCGTCGCCGGCTTCATCATCTTCCACCTGCTGCAGTTCACCGTGAAGTGGATCACCCCCGGCTTCGACGCCAACGCCGGCCCCTACGAGATGTTCATCCTCTCGTTCCAGCAGTGGTGGATGGTCCTGCTCTACGCCGTCCTCATGTTCATCATCGTGATGCACGTCCGGCACGGCTTCTGGAGCGCCTTCACCACGTTGGGTGCCAACACCTCCTCAACATCCCGCAAGTGGCTGAACTGGCTGGGCATCATCGTCGCCGCGGCCCTGTACATCGGCTTCATGGTTCCGCCCGTGGCCGTTCTGATTGGATGGATCTCCTGATGACTGCGACTCTTTCCCCCGAGGACTTCTACATCGAGGGCGCCGAGATCGCCGACACCAAGGCGCCGGACGTCGACGTCGAGAAGATGTGGCGGACCCGCCAGTTCCAGGCACGCCTGGTGAACCCGGCCAACCGCCGCAAGCTGTCCGTGATCATCGTGGGTACCGGCCTCGCCGGTGGCGCCGCCGCCGCCACGCTCGGCGAGGCGGGCTACAACGTCCTGAACTTCTGCTACCAGGACAGCCCCCGACGCGCCCACTCGATCGCCGCCCAGGGTGGCATCAACGCGGCGAAGAACTACCGCAACGACAACGACTCGACGTTCCGACTGTTCTACGACACGGTCAAGGGCGGCGACTACCGCGCTCGCGAGACCAACGTCTACCGGCTGGCGGAGGTCTCGGCGAACATCATCGACCAGTGCGTCGCCCAGGGCGTGCCCTTCGCCCGCGAGTACGGCGGCTTGCTCGACACCCGCTCCTTCGGTGGCGTCCAGGTGCAGCGCACCTTCTACGCCCGCGGCCAGACGGGCCAGCAGCTCCTCATCGGCGTCTACCAGCAGCTGGAGCGCCAGGTGGCCGCCGGCACGGTCAAGATGTACACCCGCCACGAGATGGTCGAGCTCATCGTCATCGACGGCAAGGCCCGCGGCATCGTGACCCGCAACATGGTCAACGGCAAGATCGAGGCCTGGACCGCCGACGCCGTCGTGCTCGCCACGGGCGGCTACGGCAACGTGTTCTTCCTGTCCACCAACGCCATGGGCTGCAACGTCACCGCCAACTGGCGCGCGCACCGCAAGGGCGCCTACTTCGGCAACCCGTGCTACACGCAGATCCACCCCACCTGCATCCCGGTGCACGGCGACACCCAGTCGAAGCTCACGCTGATGTCCGAGTCGCTCCGCAACGACGGCCGGATCTGGGTGCCCAAGCGTGCGGAGGACTGCACCAAGGATCCCCGGGACATCCCGGAGGAGGACCGCGACTACTACCTCGAGCGGATCTACCCGTCCTTCGGCAACCTGGTCCCGCGCGACATCGCGTCCCGCCAGGCGAAGAACATGTGCGACGAGGGCCGAGGCGTCGGGCCTGCCGTCAAGGAGCTCGCTCCCGACGGCAGCGAGCGCCAGGTGCGCCGCGGTGTGTACCTGGACTTCTCCGACGCGATCGAGCGACTCGGCCGCGACGCCGTGGAGGCCCGCTACGGCAACCTCTTCGACATGTACCAGCAAATCACCGGCGAGAACCCCTACGAGGTCCCGATGCGGATCTACCCGGCCGTGCACTACACCATGGGCGGCCTGTGGGTGGACTACGACCTGATGAGCTCGGTCCCCGGCCTCTACGTCACCGGCGAGGCGAACTTCTCCGACCACGGGGCCAACCGGCTCGGCGCCTCGGCGCTCATGCAGGGCCTCTCGGACGGTTACTTCGTCCTCCCCAACACGATCAACGACTACCTGGCCGATGCGCCGTTCGACAGGATCCCGTCGGATCACCCGGCGGTCGTCGAGGCGGTCGACTCGGCCCGTGGGCGCGTGGAGAAGCTGCTCAGCATCCAGGGTGACCGGTCCGTCGACTCCTTCCACAAGGAGCTCGGACAGATCATGTGGGAGTACTGCGGCATGTACCGCACCGAGGAGGGCCTCATCAAGGCCATCGGCCTCATTCGGGAGCTGAAGGAGGAGTTCTGGAGCAACGTCCGGGTCACCGGCGTGAACGAGGACTTCAACCAGGCGCTGGAGCGCGCAGGCCGCGTCGCGGACTTCTTCGAGCTGGGCGAACTCATGTGCATCGATGCTCTGCACCGGCGTGAGTCCTGCGGCGGCCACTTCCGTGGTGAGTCCCAGACGGAGGACGGCGAGGCGCTGCGTCACGATGACGAGTTCCTCTACGTCGGCGCGTGGGAGTTCGGTGGGGACGGCGGCAAGCCGATCCTGCACAAGGAGCCGCTCGTGTACAAGGCAATCGAACTGAAGCAACGGAGTTACAAGTGAAGCTCAAGCTACGTATCTGGCGGCAGGCCGGTCCGAACGCCACGGGCCGGATGGTCGACTATGACATCGACGGCGTCTCCGAGGACATGTCGTTCCTCGAGATGTTGGACATGCTCAACGAGAACCTCACTGCGGCCAACCAGGAGCCGGTTGCGTTCGACCACGACTGTCGTGAGGGCATCTGTGGCATGTGCGGCGTCGTCATCAACGGTGTCGCCCACGGCGCCGACAAGATGCGCACCACCACCTGCCAGTTGCACATGCGCTCGTTCGAGGACGGTGCCACCATCGAGATCGAGCCGTGGCAGGCGGGGGCCTTCCCGGTACTGAAGGACCTCGCGGTGGACCGCTCGGCGTTCGACCGGATCATCCAGGCCGGAGGCTTCATCTCCTCGAACACGGGTTCCGCCCCGGACGCGCATGCCATGCCGGCCCCGAAGCGGGAAGCTGACGTCGCTTTCGACAACGCCACCTGCATCGGCTGTGGTGCCTGCGTCGCCGCGTGCCCGAACAGCTCTGCGATGCTGTTCACCGCAGCCAAGATCACCCACTTGGCGATGCTGCCCCAGGGCCAGCCGGAGCGTTACCGCCGCGTGAAGTCGATGGTGGCGGCGCACGACGAGGAGGGCTTCGGCAACTGCACCAACATCGGCGAGTGCGCAGCGGTCTGCCCCAAGGGGATCCCGCTGGAGTCGATCTCCCAGCTGAACCGGGACCTCGTCGCGTCGCTGTTCAAGAAGGACGGCAAGTAGCTCGGGGAGTCCCCACGACCCCACAGGAGGGGAGCAGGCGGTCCATCCGCGTGCTCCCCTCCTGCCGCCCCCCGCTTTGGTGGGCGGGGACGGGGTGTGACATACTTCGTAGCTGTGCCCCGAACTCGGGGTGCCCGCCCATTCCACAGCTCCTGCCGCAGGGGGACAGCCTGGGAAGCGGGTCAGGAGACATCGACCGCGGTGACCTGTGGCACTGACGAGGAAACAGACATGACGAACCAACTGATCCAGGCCATCGACAAGGCCGCGCTTCGCGACGACCTCCCGGAGTTCCGCGCCGGTGACTCCGTGCGGGTCCACGTCCGCGTCGTCGAGGGCACCCGCTCCCGCGTCCAGGTGTTCGCAGGCGTCGTGATCGCCAAGAACGCCGGCGGCATCCAGGAGGCCTTCACCGTCCGCAAGGTGAGCTTCGGCGTCGGCGTGGAGCGCACCTTCCCGCTGCACAGCCCGATCATCGAGAAGATCGAGGTCGAGCGTCGGGGCGATGTGCGCCGGGCCAAGCTGTACTACCTGCGCGGCCTCCGCGGCAAGGCGGCCAAGATCCGCGAGAAGCGCTGAACCAAGAGCACAACAAGGCGAGGGCCGTCGGGACATCCCGGCGGCCCTCGGCCATTGGCACGGGCGTGGGTCGGTGGCCGACCGACCGGTCGCCGGCGGGTATCATTCTGACGAGGCCGTCGGCCCGAGCAGGTGAGGAGTGGGTGTGTCCCCGAGCAGCGACGAAGCGGAGCCCCATGCGGAGGAGGCCACCGATCGGGACGAGCCCACGCGAACCCGGCGAACCTCCACGACCCGGCGGCTGGGCGGGATCCTCACGGAGGGCGTCCTCATCATCGTCGGGGCCCTGGTCATCTCAACCCTGCTGCGCACTTTCGTGGCCCAGATGTTCATCATTCCCAGCGGCAGCATGGAGAACACGCTCCAGCTGAACGACCGCGTACTGGTCACCAAGTTCGGTGACTTCCAGCGGGGCGACGTCGTCGTCTTCGAGGACCCCGCGAACTGGCTGCCGCCCGTCGAGCGCAGTGACAGTCCCGTCCGCGGCGCTCTGGAGTTCATCGGCGTGCTGCCGAGCACCGGTGTGGAGCACCTCATCAAGCGTGTCATCGGCATGCCCGGGGACCGCGTCACGTGTTGCAGCGACGACGGGCGGGTCACCGTGAACGGTGTCGAACTCGACGAGAGCAACTATCTCTACTCCTCCCAGGGGGTCCAGGTGGCACCGGCCACGGTCCCCTTCGACGTCGTCGTTCCGGCGGACCACGTTTTCGTCATGGGCGACCATCGCAACCAGTCGGCCGACTCCCGTTGCCGCCTCACGGAGATCTCCCAAGACGGTCCCCCTGGATCCTCCGCCTTCGTGCCGGTGGAGAAGGTGGTGGGAGCCTCTGTGGCCATCGTTGCCCCGCTGGACCGGCTGGCGACGTTCCGCCTGCCCGACACGTACGCGGATGTCCCCGAACCCGAGCTCCCAGCGCCCGCTGAGGCGGAGATCAAGCTGGCCCGTCCGGGGTGCTGACGTGATCCGCCCGGGACGCGGTACCTACGGTTACGAGCGCGCGCTGACGCGGGCCGGGCTCGGGCCCGTGGCGGGTGTCGACGAGGCGGGGCGCGGTGCCTGCGCGGGGCCGCTCGTGGCTGGCGCGGTGGTCCTGGATCCCGAGCGACCCATCAAGGGCTTGGATGACTCCAAGGCGCTCAGTGCCGCTCGACGCGAGGAGCTCTTCGACGTCATCCACGCCCGCGCCCTGGGCGTGGCGGTCGCCGTCGTCGGACCCGAGGAGTGCGACAGGCTGGGGATGCACCAGGCCAACCTGCAGGCGCTGCGACGCGCGGTGTGGCGACTGGGGTCCCGGCCGTCGTTCGTGCTCACCGACGGCTTCGCCGTCGATGGGCTGGGGGTCCCCGGACTGGCCATGTGGAAGGGCGACAAGGTGGCCGCCTGCGTGAGTGCTGCCTCGATCGTGGCGAAGGTGACCCGGGACCGGATGATGGTGGCGATGGAGGCGCGTTACCCCGGCTATGACTTCGCCGTCCACAAGGGATACTGCACGACGCTGCACCAGGACGCGCTCGACCGTCTGGGTCCGTGCGGCATCCACCGGTGGTGCTTCGACAACGTGGTGCGAGCCGCTAGAGTGGCTTCACCATGAGTGCCGAGGACCTGGAACGCTACGAGAGCAAACTCGAACTCGACCTGTACCACGAGTACAAGGACGTGGTGAACATCTTCACCTACGCCGTCGAGACGGAGCGGCGTTTCTACCTGTGCAACGCGGTGGACCTCAAGGTGCGCACCGAGGGCGGCGACGTCTACTACGAGGTCTCCATGGGCGACGCCTGGGTGTGGGACATGTACCGCCCCGCACGCTTCGTGAAGTCAGCGAAGGTCCTGACCTTCCGCGATGTCTCGATCGAAGAGATCGCACACTCCGAGTTCCAGGTGCCCGAGGAGCGCTGACCCCGCGACGCTCCCAGATTGAAAGACGCCGGCTGAACTCTCGGGGTACCAGCCGAACTTCCGCGACGCCAGCGCTCCTGTCGTCGACGCCAGCGTCAGGTCCGTGCGCCAGCGCCAACTCGTTGACGCCAGCGATGCTCCTCTTCGCCAGCGAAGCATCGCAGGCGACGGCGAGTAGCGCTGGCGAGCCGAATCGCCAGGCCGGACGTGTCGGCGCAGCGCGGCGACTGGCACCCCAGTCCAGGCCAGCGGGAGGAACAGGGCTATGGATAACTGGTCGATCGCCGTGTCCCACACACACAGTGGGTGTGGAGGTGATCGCGGTGGCGAGTGGGCGGACCAATCAGGCTCTGGCACGGTTCGGCGAACAGACAGCGGCCCAGTTCCTCGAGGGACTGGGCTGGAAGGTGCTCCAGAGGAACTGGCGGTGCCGGTGGGGTGAGGTCGACATCGTCGCCCTGGAGCCGACCGCGGACACGCTCGTGTTTGTCGAGGTCAAGTGCCGTCGCGGCCTCGGATTCGGGCATCCACTCGAGGCCATCACGCACGAGAAGGCGGCCCGGCTCCGGGCGCTCGCGTCGCAGTGGCTGCGTGAGACGGGTCGGACTGCCTCGGCCATCAGACTGGATGCCGTCGCGGTGCTGGTATCCGGTTCCGGTCCGGAGATCACGCACGTTCGAGGGATTGGCGCGCTGTGACGGCGTCGGCCTGGTCGGTCGCCCTCAGCGGCATCGACGGCCACATGGTGGAGGTGGAGACGGCCGAGGGGAACGGCCTGCCGCGGACGGTGCTCGTCGGTCTGCCGGATGCTGCACTGCACGAGGCGAAGGAGCGGGTGAGGGCCGCCATGGCGGCGAGCGGACTGCCATGGCCGAAGCAGCTGCTCACCATCAACCTGTCACCGGCCGGGCTGCCGAAGAACGGAACCCACTACGACCTGGCGATCGCCGCTGCGACTCTCGCGGTGCAGGGCGAGCTCCCGGACGACCGGGTTCGCCGGCATGTGTTCCTGGGCGAGGTCGGTCTGGACGGGCGCGTGCGGAAGGTGCGTGGTCTGCTGCCCGCCCTTTTGTCGGCTTCGCGATCCGGGTTCGAGCGTGCCGTCGTGCCCGCCAGTCAGCATGGGGAGGCGGCGCTCGTACCTGGACTCCAGATCCTGCCCGTGACCCACCTCGCCCAACTGCGCGATGCGCTGACAGGCCACAGCGTGGCCGATCTCGACCCTGAGCCCGCAGAACCCGAGCCGAGCTCTGCGCAGCCGGACCTGGCCGACGTGCACGGGCACCTCGACGGGAAGTGGGCTCTCGAAGTCGCGGCTGCCGGTCGGCACCACGTGTACCTGCACGGGGCACCGGGGGTGGGCAAGACGATGCTGGCCTCGCGGCTGCCCTCGATCCTTCCCGAACTCGAGGGTCAGGAGGCCATCGAGGTCTCGGCCATCCACTCACTGGCGGGTGTCGACATCGGTGCCCGGTTGCTGACCCGGCCGCCTTACGCCGACCCCCACCATTCCTCCACGCTTCCGAGCCTGGTCGGCGGGGGTGGGAAGGACATCCGCCCGGGCGCCATCTCGCTCGCGCACCGAGGAGTGCTCTTCCTCGATGAGGCACCCGAGTTCGGCAGCGCCAAACTCGACTCGCTCCGGACCCCGTTGGAGGCCGGCTGGGTCACGATCGGCCGGGCCACCCAGCGCGTCAGGTTCCCGGCGCAATTCCAGCTCGTCATGGCGGCCAACCCGTGTCCCTGCGGTAACGCGGGTGTCGTGGGGCAGGAGTGCCGCTGCACGCCCCTCGCCGTCGTGAGGTACCAGGAGAGGATCTCCGGTCCCATCCTCGACCGGATCGACATCCGCCACCACATGCTGCCGGTGCGACGCAGCTTCCTGGGTGGCGGGGGCACGGACCGGCCCGAGTCGAGCGCCGCCGTCCTGGACCGGGTGGCGGAGGCTCGATCACGGCAGCGACGTCGCCTCGCGGGAACGCCGTGGCACTGCAACGGGGAGGTCGCCGGTCAACACCTGCGCAAGGACCTGCCTCCACCGACGGACCTGGCGCCCTTGGAGAAGGCGATCGCCACCGGGGGGATCACGGCCCGCGGTGCTGACAAGTGCCTCCGGCTGGCCTGGACCATGTGCGATCTGGCCGGCCGCGACCGACCGAACGCGACGGACGTCCGCGCCGCCATGCAAATGCGGCTGGGGGACCAGGCGGTGCGGCTGTGATCGACGAGAGGACGGCACGGATGGCGCTGAACGCGCTGCTCCCCATGGGGAACCTCGAGCTCAACCGTCTCGTGGACAACGAGGGCGCAGCACGGGTGTGGACGGGCTTGGGGCGGCTGGGGGAGGAGTCGCGCTGGGGCAGACGGGCCGCCGCCATCGATCCGGAAGGCCTTCTTCGGGCCACTCACGCGTGCGCGAGCCGATTCGTCATCCCGGGAGATGCGGAGTGGCCCGCGGGCATTCGAGACCTGGGGAATGTGAGGATGAAGTCTGAGGGCGGTCCACCGTTTGGTTTGTGGGTGCGGGGCTCGCTGGAGGTTGGGGACCTACCGCTGGCGGTGGCGATGGTCGGGGCCCGCGCGGCCACCACGTACGGGTCGCACGTCGCCACGGAGATGGCGGCCGACGTGGCGAGTCGCGGTGGCACTGTCGTGTCCGGTCTCGCTTACGGCATCGACGCGGCTGCTCATCGCGGCGCGCTGCTCGCGACGGGTCCCACGATCGCCGTCCTGGCGGGCGGTGTCGACCGCCCGTACCCCGCCTCGCACCACGACTTGTACCAGGCGGTGCTGCGAGGCGGATGCGTGATCGCGGAGGCCCCGCCGGGTGCGCATCCCACCAAAGCCGCGTTCCTGGCCCGCAACCGGCTCATCGCAGCCCTGGCCCAGGGCGTGGTGGTGGTGGAGGCCGCGGCGCGCTCGGGTGCCAAGAACACCGCGGCCTGGGCCAATGAGTTGGGTCGGACGGTGATGGCGGTGCCCGGGCCGGTAACGTCAGCGCTCTAGGCGACTCCTCATCGCCTCATCCGCGAGGGTGCAGCCACGCTGGTCTCCTCCGCTGAGGAGATCCTCGGGATGTTGGGGCCTCTCCATCCGCAGGGGGAGCTTCCCCTTCGAGGGGACGACAGTCGTTTCGACCACCTGCGCCCGGAGCTCCGGGAGATTCGGGAGGTGTTCCAGCCACGCGAGGAGTTGTCCGCGGGAGAACTCTCCTCCCGGACGGGTCAGAGCATCGTCTCCTGTCTCGCGGGAGCGGACGAGCTATGCGAGGCCGGCTGGCTGGAGGCGGCCGGACCCCAGCTGTGGCGCCTGCCGGGGAGGCCATGACTGTTGACGTATGGTCAGCTGGACACCCGGCCCATCACGGCCGCCCGGCGCAGCACCACCAGGAGAGCGGGGCCGACGAGGATCACTGCGACGGCGGTGGTGATGGCGCGACCGGTGTCCCAGCCGGCCGTGGAGGTGATGGCGGAGAACCACAGGAAACGCACCAGGTTCTCGGTCATCGGTGCGCCCGCGACGAAGTCGAGGCTCCCGCCGGAGTGGCCGTCGACGTGGATGCCCGACATGAACGGCCAGAACCACAAGTTCATCAGGAGCCCGTAAACGTAGGCGGACAGGGCACCGTAGAGGGCCAGCACGGCAATTTCAGCCCGGCGGCCCAAGGAGCGGGGCAGGAGGCCGGCTCCCAGTCCCACCCAGGCAGCCGCCAACATCTGGAATGGCAGCCACGGGCCGATTCCGGCCGTCAGGAGCGCAGAGGTGAACAGCGAGGTCAGGCCCATGACGTACCCGAATCCGGGGCCGAAGACGCGGCCAGCGAGGATCAGCAGGAAGAAGACCGACTCCATGCCGGCCACGCCGGTGCCGAGCACCGGTCGCAGTGCAGCGTTGATGGCGGTGAGGACGCCGAGCATGGACAGGGACTTGGCGTCGAGGCCCCCGTCGGAGACCTGCGCTACCGCCAGGATCAGGATCATCGGCATCAGGAAGGCGAACAGGAACGGCGCGTCCGTCGCGTGCTGCGCCGACACGCCGGACGGGGGCATGAGCAGCGGCCAGGCGAAGGCGAACCCGCCGACGAGCGAGCTCAGGCAGATGGTCAGCCACGACCGCCAACCCAACTGCACCCCGACTCGGGGAGCAGCCACCTCGAGCAGGGCGTCCCGGCGTCCTTCATCGAGCAGCATCGGTGTACTCCTCCACTGTCATGACGGGGACTGGGTTGGCGATTTTGGCCACCTGCGTGGCGAGCAGCGCGGAGCCGGGGAGCACCTCGCGTGCCGGGCCGTCGGAAACCACCTCGCCCTCCGCCATGACCACGACGCGGGAGCAGCAGTCCGCCACCAGTTCGACGTCGTGGGTGGCAACGACGATGGTGTGTCCGTCGTCCGCGAGCCGACGGAGCAGGTTTCCCAGGTGCCGTTTCGCGGTGTAGTCGAGGCCACGGGTCGGCTCGTCGAGCAGAAGCACCCTCGGAGCTGCGGCGAGCTCGATCGCCAGGACCAGGGACAGCTTCTGCCCCTCGGAGAGATCCCGCGGGTGGGCTTCCGGGGCAATGCCCGGGGACAGCCGGTCCAGGAGCGTCCGTGTTGTGCCCGCGGACACACCTGCGGCCGCATCGGCGTCCGAGCACTCGGCCGCCACGGAGGAGAGGTACAGCAGATCGGCAGCCGACTGCGGGACCAGCGAGACGGTTCGTTCGCCCGGGGTGGAGACGGCGCCGCCATCGAGCGGACCGGCGCCGTGCAGCGCCCACAGCAGTGAGGACTTCCCGCTTCCGTTGCGTCCCATCAGGGCGGTGACCTCACCCTCGTGGAGGTCCAGGTCCACCTGTCGTACCGCGACCACCTGGGGGTACCGCACGAGGACTCCTCGCGCCCTGAGGGCGACATCGCCGTGGGCTCTCGCCCCCGGGAGCACCGGCGGGTCGGCCGCCCAGATCCTGCGCTGGTTTGCCGCGTGGCGGCGCGAGTCGCGGATGGAGAGCGGGAGTGGGTCCCAGTTCTGCTGAGCGGCCAGTTCCACCAGTGGAGGTCGGATGGGGGAGGACCGCATGATCTGACGTGTGCCGTCGTGGACGGTCCGGCCGTCCGGTGAAACGAGGATCGCGGAGTCCGCGAACTCGACGACCCTCTCCATGCGGTGCTCGGCCAGCACCACCGTCGTGCCGAGGTCGCTGACCAGACGGCCCAGGATGGCGAGGACGTCCTCGGCCGCGAGCGGGTCCAGGGCGGACGTCGGCTCGTCCAGCACGAGGATCCGCGGCGACGACGCCAGGACGGCACCGATGGCCACCCGCTGCTGCTGCCCGCCGGAGAGCTTGCGCAGCGCCCGGCCCCTGAGGTCGGAGATGCCCATGAGGTCCATGGTCTCCTCAACCCGTCGGCGCATCTCGGCGGCCGGGAAACCGAGCTGCTCCATGGAGTAGGCGAGCTCCTCCTCCACGGTGTCCGTGACGAAACTGGCCGACGGGTCTTGGCCGACGTAGCCGACGGTGGTGGCGAGTTCCCGGGGCAGCAGATGCGTCGTCTCCTGACCAGCCAGGTGGACCCGGCCGTGACGGATCCCGCCGGTGAAGCGTGGCACGAGGTTGTTGAAGCAGCCCAGCAGGGTGGTCTTGCCGCTCCCTGTCGGACCGAGGACCAGGGCCAGCTCTCCTTCGTCGATGTCGAGGGTGACGTCGTCGAGTCGCAGGGTGGGAGAACTGGCGTAGCGGAAGGAGAGGTGCTCGAGGCGGATCACGTCAGACCCCCTGCCAGGCAGCCGGCCGGGCCGCGGCGGCCGGGCGAGGGGTGGCCACGGCCGGGAGGGCTGCGGCCAGGAGGCCCATCGCCAGCGAGGCGGAGAGTTCGGGCCATTCGAACGGCCGGATGTCCGGAGCGAGGAGTCCCGCGGAGGTGACGTCAGCGAGTACGAGGCTGGCCAGGAGTCCCGCTCCCGCGCCGACGACGAGCCACTCCGACGCCTCCCAGGAGTCGGCCCGATAGCGGGTGCGACGCACGGCGCTGCCCGCTCTCCGCATGGACCACAGCCCAGCTCCGGCACTGAGTCCCAGCAGCAGGACGGGGGTCACCGGCACGCCACCGACCTGCGGGCCGGGTGCCGACAGCGAGAGGTAGAAGTACGTGGCGACCCCCGCGGCGGCCAGCGACACGAGACCGAGGGCGGTGGTGAGTCGTCGCTCCTGGTGCGTGGCCGTGCCGTGCCGGCCATACCCGCGGACGTCCATGGACGCGGCCAGGCGCTGCGACCTCTCCAAGGCGTCGGTGAGGACGGGGACGACGATGCCCTGGACCAGGCGGTACCGCCGTCGCCGCGACGACCCGTCGCTGCGTTGGGCGCGGAGGGCACGAGCTCGACGCACCCGCAGGAGTGAGTCGCCCAGCTGGGGGAAGATCCCCACGGCCACGACGAGCACGGTCCCGATCTCGTAGAGGGCCCCCGGTAGTGCTGCGAGCAGCCGCTTTGGGTTGGCCAGTGAGTTGGCGGCACCGAGGCAGATGATGATGGCAGCCAGCTGCATGCCGTCGTAGAAGCCGGTGAGGAGCGACTCGGCGGAGACGGCTCCCAGGAGCCTGATTCCGCCGACCCACCACGGGAGCTCGATCTCCGGGAGCCGGAAGAGGACCGTCGGCCCGTCCCCGCCGCCGAACAGCGCGCGGAACAGCACGCGGAACGCCACGACGAAGGCCCCGAGCGCGAGGTAGACCACGAACCCCTTCGCCCACGGGTTGTCCCCGCGACGGGCGAAGGTCACCACGCTCGCTGCCGCGATGATGCTCGCGAGCAGGAGTGGGTTCGTGGTCAGGCTCGCCGAGACCGCCAGCAGTATCGCCCACAACCACCAGGCGTAGGGATGCAGCGATCTCGGCAGGGCACGGTTCCTCGTCACGGGGTCGGGCGCCTCCGGATCCACAGGAGGACACCGACGGCGACCAGCACCACCAGTGCGCCGACGCCCACAAGGGTGCCAACGGGCAGCCCGTCATCATCGCCCTCCGACGGTTCGGCGTCGGTCGTCCCGGAGTCCTCGGAGGTGGTGGCCTCGGCGTCGGCGCTCTCGGTGGCCTCGGTCTCGGCGGTCTCGGTGGCCTCGGTTGCCTCAGGGGCAGCACTCTCCGAGGGGGTGGCCTCACCGCTCGACTCGCCGTCGGCGGCGAGGGGGTCGACCGTCGGCGCCTCGGCCTGGGTGGAGTAG
The DNA here is from genome assembly GCA_947499145.1 of uncultured Arachnia sp. Taxonomy (GTDB): domain Bacteria; phylum Actinomycetota; class Actinomycetes; order Propionibacteriales; family Propionibacteriaceae; genus Arachnia. The sequence continues at coordinate 95,614 of CANMNB010000005.1, read as the reverse complement.
CTGTCCCACAGCCGCCAGCCTTGCACGGTTCCAGCCTCGGGCTCGGACTCCTCCGCGCCCACCTGGTAGGAGACCCACTCGCCGCCGGGCTCGAGGAACCAGTAGCTCCACCAGTCCTCGGGACCGGGGTCGCTGGGCTCGGCGTCGATCGTGGCGACGAAGCCATCGGAGACGTCGGGCTCGAAGCCGGCGCTGGTGAGCGCCTCGATGCCGTTCGCGAACTCGGTGGCGCAACCGTCGTCGACGGCGTCGCCCTGCTGCACGACGACCCAGACGTTGCCGGCGTCGAGGCAGGCTTGAGCGTCCTCGTCGGCGGCGGCCGGGAGGGCGGGGAGGGTGAGCGTGGCGCCGACGGCAAGGACCAGGAGGCCTGCGCGTGCACGCGGCGAGGGATGGGACATGGGGATGGGACCCTTTCGATTGGGGTCCGTCGCCCTGGCGGGCGTTGTGTCCGCTGGCCGCGACGGAACTTCACAACTGCGCCAGGCTTCGGTCCGACTTCCCGCGTTCGCGGGTCACGGTTGCGCGTCAGTACCGGACTCACACCGGTTTCTCCGCTTGACAGGCCCAACCATAGACCCCGGTGGATCTCTGGAACAATGGGGGTCCGCCAGACCCCAGGAGGAACAGTGCAGCCAGCAGCCGTGGTATTCGATCTCGACGGCACCCTCACCGATACCGAACACGTCTGGGACGACGTGCGACGGGGCCTCGCGACGGACGCGGATCTGCCGTGGCCAGAGGGCGCCACCCAGGCGATGATGGGGATGTCGACTCCCGAATGGGGGCGCTACCTGGTCGAGGCCGTCGGACTGCCCATGACTCCTCAGGAGGCGGCGCAGGCGACCATCACCGGGATGGCCGAGCACTACCGCCGAGGCATCGACGTGCTGCCGGGCGCCGTCGAGGCTGTCCGCCGGATGGCTGCCGAATACCCCGTGGCCGTCGCGAGTTCGTCCCCGCGCGTGCTGATCGACACGGCCGTCGACGTGCTCGGCCTGGCCGACGTGTTCTTGGCGACCGTCTCCACCGAAGAGGTCCCACGCGGGAAGCCCCATCCCGATGGGTACCTCAGGGCGGCCGAGCTCCTGGGCGTGGAGCCCCAGCGGTGCGTGGCCGTCGAGGACGCGCCCAACGGCATCAAGTCGGCCCTGGCCGCGGGCATGACCGTGGTGGCCGTACCTCCCCATTTCCACCCCCCGAGCCGTGACCTGCTCGACCGGACCACGGTCATCGAGTCGCTCGACGAGCTGACTCCCTGCCTGCTGCGTCAGATGTTCGACGAGGCAGCGCCACACTGATATGCGTGCCCTCACCCTCGGTCGACTGGATGTCGATGTGGCCGCCGTGAGCCTCGACGATGGAGGCCACGATGGCCAAACCCAAGCCAGTTCCTGGATGATCCGACGCGTTCTGGGAGCGGTGGAATCTCTCCAGGACTCGCGAAATGTCCGCGGAGGGGATCCCGATGCCGGTATCGCTGCTTTCGATGACCACGTGGTTGGTCTTCGCGAGTATCGTCAGGGTGACGGAGCCGCCCGACGGTGTGAACTTGATGGCGTTATTGACGATGTTGGTGATGGCCCGTTCGATCTGGCCTCGGTCCCCGACTATGACATCTTGGCCGACATCGATGGCATAGCAGGCAGAGAGGGTGACTGACTTCTGCTCGGCCAGAGGCCGGAGCGACTCCGTCACACTTGCGGTGACGTCACGCAGGCAAACTTTCTCCCGAGAGATCCTAGCCCTGCCACTCTCCAAACGGTGAAGCACCAGCATGTCCTCGATCAGGGACAACAGTCGTCGTGCATTGCGCTGCACGACTCCGAGTGCTTGTTGCTGTTTCCCGTTCAACGGTCCGAGTTCACCTTCCTCCAGAATGCCGAGCCAGGCAATCATGGAGGTCAGAGGGGTGCGCAGTTCATGACTGGTGCTCGCCATGAAGTCACTCTTGTCACGATCCAGTCGCTCCGCGCGCTCGACGATGGCGGAGACGGCAACTGCCGCCGCGCAATGGCTCGCCACGGGACCGAGGGCATCCAGCCAGTGCTCAGGCATCGGCTCTGATCTCTGCAGGACCAGGACCCCCTGGACCAGCCCACCCAACGACAATGGCACAGATAGGGCACCCGTGTGGAGGACGCGGCCCGTGTCGCGCGTACTGGGCGGGGCGGCCGTTGCTGGAGAATCGACGGGCCACGAGGCCAGGAGGAGTGGCTGCGGGTAGTTGGCCGTGTCCCACACCTCAACACCTTCCAAGTCCAGGACATCGGACAGGTGCGCAAGAGCCCCCTCCCAGATGGTGGAGCTGGTGGGACCTGTGTTGGCGAGGAGTTCAGCCACCCTCTCGGCCAATTGGTGGGCGGCGATGGTTCGTCGCTGTTCCTTCAGGAGTGCCGTGCGTGCGTCGGAGAGCAGGTTTATCGCCGAGGCCAGGTCTGAGGCTTCCTGGAAGCCCTGTGCCTCGTTGGCTCGGGCGGCCGTATCCGCAGTCATGCGCTCTTTCACGTCAACGACCAACTTCTCAAGGGGGTCCGTGAGGCGGTGCGACGTGCGGGCGGTGAAGACTACGAGCGAGATCAGGGCCGTAGCGGTGACGCCGATGATGACGGCACCTCCCAGGGCAGCCTGCTGGTCGATCTGTCTGCGCTGCTCCGCTCGAATAGCTGCCAGATCCCGTGCCAGGAGATCTAGCTGGTTGCGCGCTTCGGCGAAGTGGCGGGTGGACAACAACTGGACCGATGTGTCGCCGGCCACCGTTGACTCAGCTGCTAGCTGCCATTGGGTGAGGGCTGCCCGGCTCTGGGCAAGACGAATACGAAGGCGCTCGGTCGACGGGGTGATGTCGATGGTCTCCATGAGGGACGTGGCATCGAGTCGATCTGCGGTCGCGCGCCGCTCCCATGAACTCGATCCCGTCGTTGCCGCCACGACGGTAGAGGCCTGAGCCCGGTTGAGCGATTGCTGCAGGTGCGCAATCTGGTCCACTGGGATCGTCACCTCGGAGCGGAAGCGCTCCAGGTTGGACCAATTGCTCCACACTGAGGCCACGGCTACCCCACAGATGGCCACCAACGTCAGAGCGATCACCATTGAGAACCTGACGATGTTGGAGGCGAGTGGACGGGTGGGCGTCATTGTGGCTCCAGAGGTGTGGTGCCGGTCCCCTCAAGCGAGGATGCTGAGGCGGTAAAGCCTGTCCGCGTCATCTCACCCCACGTGGCCTTCTGCTTCGAAAGCGATGACCACCAGCCCTTGAGGCGGAACCAGATCGTGATCTGGCGATAGCCGGCCTGCTCCAGGAAGCTCGCGAGGAGCGTGGGAGCCAGCCGTCTACGATGATGCTGTCGAGACGTGATGATGGTCTCCGCGAACGCTGCGCTGAGAGTGACCAGCATCGCGAACAGATAGGCGCTGGCTGTGAATGCCACGAGGTAGGGGGCATTCACGACCCCCATTGCCAGGCCGATGGCAACAAGGATGAGGCCCACCCCCTCGACCACGGGCGCGAAAAGCTCGAAGATCCAGTAGTGGGGCAGGGCCAGCAGGCCGAGACGTCCATAGCGGGGGTTGAGGAGCATGCCGCGCTGGCTCACGAGCGTTTCCCACAGCCCACGGTGCCACCGGCTGCGCTGCCGTCCGAGGACCTTCCACGTACTTGGGCATTCCGTCCAACAGATGGGTTCGCTGACGAAGCTGACCCGGTAGGGCTGACCTTGGTCGCGCATGGTGCGATGGATCCGCAAGACCAGTTCGAAGTCCTCGCCGATGCTGTCTGGATCCAGCCCCCCCACCTCGACCAGGGTGTCGCGTCGGAACATCCCGAATGCTCCTGAGATGAGCAGGAGGCTGTTGAGGCGACTCCAGCCGAGACGACCCAAGTGGAATGCGCGGAGGTATTCGACGCTCTGGATCTGCGCCAACCAGCCTCTGGTCTTGCCTCCATCCAGAACCCTGCCATTGACCACCCGGGCCCCGTTGACGACGCGAATCACTCCTCCGGTTGCCACTACCCGACTTGGATCGTCCGCGAAAGGCTTGGCGACTGCGAGCAGCGCATCTGGGTCCAGGATCGAATCGGCGTCGACGAAGACCACCAGTTCCTTCCGTGCGGCATTGACGCCACAGTTCAGAGAATCTGCCCGTCCGGAATTTGCCTTGCGCAAGACGGTGAGGCTCACAGTGCGATCCTTGGCAATCCATGTCTCATGGGGCGTCTGTCGGGTCGCGATGTCTCGTGGGAGGTAGTGGGGAATCTGGACGAGATCGTACGCGGTCCGGAGGACCTCGAACGTGTCATCCTTGGACCCGTCGTCGACGAGCACGACCTCGTGGTCCGGATAGTTGAGGGTGAGCATGGCTTGCGCCGCCACGACGATGCCCGCTGCCTCGTTGTACATCGCCGCCACGACCGTAATCCCCGGGGCAGCACGCGAGGACAGCAACGCCTGCTGTTCCATGTGCAGCTGCCCTGCCGTACGCACGCTGTGCTCCGTGACCGCGAGGATGACGAGCAAGAGCTGAACGGCATTCCCGACCAGGAAGTAGACGAGGAGTGGGACGCTGACCCAGACGAGGATCACCGACAGGATTTCGCGTGCGATGTCGATCATGGGGCGGCACCCGGGCGCAGCTGTCGGATCGCCAGTTCGTGAGCGACCAGGGGATGGTCGGGATGGAGACTCCTGAGCGCCGCAGCGCCCTCCTCGGTCCGTGCCAACGCTCTGACGGCAGCGTCGCAGATGGTCTCATCCGTGGCATCCACCATCAACAGCGCGGTCTCCAGCTCCCCACGTCGAACCGCCCCCTCCAGACATCGAATACGGACAAGTCGCGAAGAGTGTTCCAGAGCCAGTTCCTTCAGGAGATCGTCATCGCGCGCGTTGCCCACCACCGAGAGGGCGTCCACGATTGCACACAGGGTACGAGGCTGTTCCTCGCGTCTGGCGGCATGACGCAGGGCGGGTGCAGCACCCACAAGGCCGTACTCGCCCGCCACGCGCGCCGCGGTCTCGCGAACCAGAGGGGATCTCGAGCGCAACCCCTGCTGAACGTAATGATGTGCGTGAGGGATCTTCCCAAGGACATCAATGGCCACCCACGCAGCCAGAGGGCGGTCACTGTCAACTGCTTCAAGAATCCGCATCGCGCTCTCCGGTGCCCGGAGCCGTCCCAAGGATCGCGCCGCGGCGACGCGCACTTCGGGGACCCGATCCCGCAGGAGAGGCAACAATGCCCAGAGCAGAGATGAATCCTCAAGTAAACCGAGGGCGCGAGCCGCCTCGGCCCGTCGGGCGGAGGACCAGGAGCGCCTCTCGCGGAGCCACCGGTCCCTGGAGTTCCAAGCACCAAGGATGCGGGCCATACCAGAAGTGGGAGCACCGCGAAGATAGGCCATGTCTTGTGCCACTGCACGCTGGAGAGTCGGCCGATAGGAGGCTGGTATGGTCAGCAGCCGCTGGATGGCATCGATGTCGTCCTCCCCGGCAGCCAGCGCGAGGCGTTCCGTTCGCAGTTCGCTCAGGACACGCCGTTCATGCTGCTGACGGAGATTTCGGTAGCCGTGGATGCTGGCCAACAAAAGTGAGAGCGCACCAAAACCGACAACCAGCGCGGACAACAGTATGGGTAGGACCTCAGCGACCAGTTGGTCGCCGGTCATGGGCGTGAGCCGAGGGCAGCCACCCGTCGCACCAACTCGTTCGGGACAAAGGGTTTCGTGAGGTAGTCGTCCGCTCCCGACATGAAGCCGCGATCCACGTCAACGTCCCGGGCCCTGGCTGTGAGCATCAGGACACGGGTGTTCGCTCCTTGCGAGACTCGCAGTTGCTCCAAGACGTCGAGACCATTCATGCCAGGCATCATGACGTCGAGCACCGCGACATGGTAGGCGCCGCCGGCGAGGGCGTCCCTGGCCGCAATTCCATTGTCGACGGCGGTAACCAAGAAGCCAGCACGTTCAAGCTTGAACGTCACGACCTCACGGATGTCCGGGTCGTCCTCGGCGACGAGGACGTTGATGGGTTCGGTCACGATTGTCCTTCCGCCCAGCCATGCCAGGGGGAACCCTACCAGCCGCGCTTGAGGTAACTGTACTCTACTGCTTCAACGCCACCCAGCCTGGAGCCCTAGTGTGCCCCGGTACCGCTCGCCGGACTCATCGGCCTCGATCTCCGCCAGGCGTGAAGCGAGCGCGGCGCGGCGTGCTGTGAGACCGAGCCGCGTCGCCGTGTCGGAGTGCTCCGAGTGGGAGACGAAGTCGGCGATGGCCGCCAGCGAGCGATGGTGGTAGCGCATGGCACGGTCGCGCAGTGCCTTCAGGCGCTCCCGGTACCACTCCGACGCCAACACGGACTCTGCAGTGAACAGTGCCCGGAAATCGGGAGTGTCGAGCTCCCAGCCCTCCGCGGTGGAGCCGTCCGCCATGATCTCCAGCAGCGCACGGATGGGTGGCACGGCCAGGGCGATGGTCCCGTCGGCGATATAGGTCCGTGCCACCCTGCGGTGCGTGTTCACGATGGTGCGCACGGACTCGACGAAGACGTCCATGTCCTGCAATTCCGGCTTCAGCATCTCCTCGGTGAACACCACGTGGGGGTGCAGGAAGATCCGGCCGAAATACTGGGTGGCGAACTTGGCCGTCATCCGGTAGCCGAGGCGGCTGGCGAACACGGCCTCACCGGCATGCTCGAAATCCTGCAGCGGCTCGAGTGAGCCCTCCTCCAGGAGGCGATGCGCGCGGCGTTCCTCCGCGGTCATGCGCGAGAAGACCTCCGGCACCAGCAGGGAGATGTCGTGGTCCACGCGCATGTGCGGGCCGACGACTCCCGCGCTGGAGAGCCAGCCGTCGTAGCCGGTGAGGGCGAACGACAGGAATGCGGCGTTGAGGTCGATGACCGAGGGCAGCGGGTTGAAGGGCCCCTTCGTCATGGCGCCCTCCGAGCCCGCGCCCGTCGTGGACGGGGACTTGCCGGTCATGGACGAGATGAACTCCATGAACAGTTCGGGCAACTCCATGTAGTGCAGGGGTGCGTAGGCGCACAACGGGGGCACCCCCTCCTCGGCGGGGTTGTTCCGTCGGCCTGCGGCGACCACGTCGACCGGCAGCCGCAGGGATTGTGTGGAGGGGATCTGCTGGCGCAGGTGCGACGCCAGGTCGGCACTCGCCGTGGCGGCCGGGTTCGCCAGGTCCGGGCGGACCTGCAGGTAGCGCGGGTTCTTGGAGCGCTGTCCGTTCACCATCCGGGGGTGCGCAGACGACACGAGGTAGGCCGGCGACGGGTCCCCAGTGTTAGCGGCGCGGCGGATCAGGTCCTGCATGGGTGAGGAGTACTTGCTGAATGCGACGGCGTCGGCGACGAGTTCCCGGGCGTCGTCCAGGGTCAGTGGCTGGAAGTTGCTGAGGAACGTCCCAGGGGCGGCGACGTCCGCCTCGGTCTGCTTGTCATAGCCCCGGTGGATGGCGTCGTCGGGGCGCTGGAACAGCAGCCGCTCGCAGTTGGTGACGTACTTGCGGGAGTGTCCCAGTTCGCTGCTCGGCACCACGATGCTGGCGGTGATGTCGTCCTCGGTCTGTACCTTCGCGGCTGGATGGAAGTCGTGGCGAAGCCCGAAAAGTCGCCAGGAGCCGTCCTTCTCGAATCCCACTCGCAGCATGTTGACGTGGATCTTCTCGCCGTCGAGTCGCAGCGAGTTGCCCTTGCGTCCGTTGATGATGCCGACGGTGAAGTGGTTCTCCCAGTCGTCGCCCCACTCGGGTCGGTAGAAGCGCTTCACGACGTAGACGAGTTCCTTGACGTGGTGGGGGATCGAGTCCAGCCACGCGTTGTAGGTGTCGTGGTAGTCGCTGCTCGGGGTCAGGAGCTTGATGACACTGCCGACGCTGCGACGGTCGGAGAGGACGGGGCGGGCGTCGTGGCCGTTGCGCTCGGGGTTGGCGAAACGTGTGGAGTAGTCGGCCTCGAGGATGGCCCGGACCTGTGCCATGTCCGCGTCGAAGTCCCGCACGTAGGCGTTGCCGCTGATGAAGGCGTCGGTGATCGCCTTGGAGATCTCCGACTTGCCCCCGCCTGAGACCGTGGCGGGCTTGTGGCAGTGGGTGGCTGTCGGGGCGGTCCCGACGAGTGTCCACTGGTCGCCGTCGACGGACAGGTGGTGCATGCTCACCTGGTAGCCGTCGGGTCCCACGTAGACCCGGTCGGCGCGCATCGGGATGCGATTCTCCTTGTCGCCGTTCGGCCAGCTGACCGTGCTGGTGCGCAGGCTGAACGTGGATCCGGCCGGCACCAGGACGTGCTGTGGCTGCTCGAGGTCGAGGGCGTGACCCTCCGCCTGCGGGACGAAGCGGTGAGAGTCCCGTGCGATGACGTCGTCGAGGGTGAACTCCGGGGAGGTGTGGGTGTCGGTGTAGTGCTGTCCCAGGTTGTACCGGGGGTAGCAGATGGCCCCACCGGCGTGCTCCTCCTCCACCATGCCGAGGAGGTTCGCGGAGTAGCTGATCTGCGCCTTGACCTCCTTCTTGCAGTAGCCGAAGTAGTTGTCGGCGATGATCGTCACGATGACGCCACGCTCGTCGCGGCCGCAAAGCTTGAAGGCGGTACCGCCGCTGTAGCGCTCGTCCTCCGCGCTCCAGCACTGTCCGTCGCGCCTCTGGCGGTCGGTGGCCTCGTCGACATGGGGGAGACCGAGTTCCTTCTTGGTCAGGGCGGTCAGGTGGGGGGCCAGGATGACGGCGCCCGTGTGGCCGGTCCATGCCTCGGGATTGAGGGAGGCGTCGTTGTCGGGCAGATAGGGGTCCCCAGCGTTGCCGAAGATGGCCTCCACGAAGTCGAGGTTGGCCATCAGGCTGCCCGGGGCGAAGAACCGGACCTCCAGCGACCGCTCCCGGGTGAAGCCGGGGACGCAGGGGACCACGACGGGACGGAGCATCAGGGATGCCCAGCAGCGCGGGGGTTCCTCCTCGTCGGCGCCGTAGGGGAGTGTCATCGACTTGGCGGGCGGCTGCAACGCGTGCTCCAACATGCGCCCGAACACCTCGCGGGGGACGGCGATCTTGTCGTCCTGGATCGGCAGGCCACCCTCGGCGATGTGGAAGACACCCTTGGTGGTGCGGCGGTCGTTGGTGGGGTTGTGGAGGACGCCGTTGATGAGCCGGTAGCTGGAGAGGTGTTCGGAGGTGAACTTGTCGCCATCCATCGGCAGCGAGAGTGCCCGTGCGAGGCCGGGCTGGTCGAGCACGAACGTCTGGCGCGGGAGCTGGGGACTGGTCCCGGTGCCGTCGAGGTAGGCGTCGAGAAACGCCTGGATCCGGCCATCGACCGCGGGCAGTCGGTGCGCCAGGCGCCGGTTGAGCTCCCGCTGGCGGGCCAGGATCGGCTGCACCAGCTGGGTCGCCTGCGCGTCGCGCGACCGCTGGGGGAGTGGGAGCCCCAGCAGCCCGAGTCGGAGACTGATAGCAGCGATGTCCGCAAAGTTCGCCATGACAGCACACTAGGAGGGCTCCCGGCGTCGGATTTCGGCGGGGCGGGCTAGTGCCCCGGCGTGCCATGTGGGATCCTCCACCCCGCCGGGTGGGCCGTACTGGCCTCCGCCGGGGCTATCTTCCGAAGCGGGAGCCGCGTCGGCCCCGCGTGGAGGAGGTGGTGTTGTGAGGGTCGCGTCGGTCCCGTCCGGCCACGTCTACGTCAGGCATCTGGCGTCGCTGGACGGCGGCGACGTGGAACGGCTCCCCGACCCGCGCCCGCCGGAAGCCTCCTCCGAGCAACAGTGGTGGCCGCCCGTCATGCTGCAACCGGGCTGGATCACCGATCACGCGAACGAGTTCGACGTCTTCCACGTCCACTTCGGGTTCGACGCACTGGGCCCCGAGGACCTCCGCCGCGTCATCGGCGAGTTGCGGTCGGCGGGCAAGCCGTTGGTCTACACCGTCCACGACCTCGCCAACCCGCACCACCACGACACGACCGCGCACGACGCGGCCCTCGACGTGCTCGTGCCGGCGGCAGACGCCCTCATCACCCTGACGACGGGAGCGGCTCACGAGATCTGGCGACGGTGGCACCGACTGGCCCACGTCGTCCCCCATCCCCACGTCGTGGAGTTCGAGGAGGTTCCTCCCTCGCGTCCGGTGCGTCGGACGAAGCGCGTCGGCATCCATCTGAAGAGCCTGCGGGCCAACATGAATCCGCTGCGCGTCCTGCGGACCCTGGCGCCACTGGCGGACGAGCGGGGCATGCAACTCGTCGTCGACGTGCACACCGACGTGGTCACCCGGGGGATGCGCAACCACGCGCCGGCCGTGGTGGGACTCCTGGGCGAACTGGAGGCCTCGGGGGTCGAAGTCCACGTGCACGACTACTACACCGACCAGGAGCTGTGGGACTACTTCCGCAGCCTCGACCTCTCCGTCCTGCCGTACCGGTTCGGCACCCACTCGGGGTGGCTGGAGGCGTGCTTCGACCTGGGCACCCGCGTGCTCGCGCCGCGGCTGGGGCACTACCACGATCAGGAGCCCGGCGTCCTGGGCTACGAACTCGACGGCGAGGAGCCCGTCCCCGTCGACGTCGCCGCAGCCCTCGACGTGGTGGCACAGGATCCCGGCACCTGGCAGGCCGACCCCCGCTGGAGGCGGGCGCAGCGCCAGGCCATCGCCGCTGCACACGAGGCCATCTATGCGTCCCTGGTCGATCGGAGGGTCCCATGAAGGTGGCCCTCGTTGCCAATGACCGGTTCCCGATCGCCGCCCCGTTCGCCGGCGGTCTCGAGTCCTTCACCTGGCACCTGGCCAGGACGTTGCGGGAACGCGGTGCGCAGGTGACGGTCTTCGCGGCCCCGGGCAGCGACCCGGACCTGGGCCTCGAGGAACTCCTGGTGCACCCGCTGGAGCTCGGCTCCCACGCGCGTGTCGACGTCGCGATGCCGTCGGAGCGCATCGTCGAACAGACGTTCGCCTACCTGCAGTGCATGCAGCAGCTCAGCCGGCGCGATGACCTGGACGTCGTGCACAACAACTCGCTGCACTACCTTCCGGTGGTGCTGGCCGATCTCGTCGGCGCGCCCATGGTGACCTCGCTCCACACCCCGCCGACGCCGTGGCTGGAGCCGGCGATGCGACTGCGCGGGGACCGTGTCCATCCCGTCGCTGTGAGCCACGCCGTCGCCGCGCTGTGGGAGAGGATCTGCTCGCCCCGCGTCATCCACAACGGGGTGGACATGAGGGAGTGGAACCTCGGGGAGGGCGGCACAGACCTCGTGTGGATGGGACGAATCGTCCCCGAGAAGGCACCGCACACTGCCGCGCTCATCGCCCACGCGGCAGGCAGACGTCTGCGTATCGCGGGTCCGCGCGTGGACGAGAGGTACTTCGAGGAGCAACTCGCCCCCGTCCTCGACGACGACATCACTTACGTGGGCCACCTCCACCCCCGGGAACTCGCTGTCCTCGTCGGCTCCAGCGCGGCCTGCCTCGTCACGCCGGCGTGGGAGGAACCTTTTGGCCTGGTGTCCCCGGAGGCCATGGCCTGCGGGACCCCGGTCCTCGCACTGGCCCGGGGTGGTGTTCCGGAGGTCGTCCGGGAGCCGGGAGGGGTGGCCGTCGACATCGGACCGACCCCGGAGGACACCATCGCTCTGGCCGTCGAGGCGCTGCCGCGCGTCGAGGCGTTGGACCGCCGTGGGGTGCGCCGCTACGTGGAGGACAACTTCGACGTGGTCACCACCATTGAGCGATACCTGGCGCTCTACGAGGAGCTCGCGGCGTGATTGGTTACTACGTCCACCACCACGGCCTCGGCCACGTGACCCGCGCAGGCATGATCGCGCGGCACCTGGGCGCCGTCACAGGCATGGGATCCCTTCCCGCGCCCGACGGCTGGCCCGGGCGGTGGTTGGAGCTCCCCCCCGACCTCTCCGAGACACCCCTCGACCCCACCGCGGATGGCGTGTTCCATTGGGCGCCGCTCGGCCACGTCGGCCACCGCCAGCGACTCGCAGCCATCACCGGGGTCCTCCGCGAGGTGGACCTGATGGTCGTCGACGTCTCGGCGGAGGTGGCGACGCTGTCCCGGCTGCTCGGCGTCCCGACCGTTGTTGTCGCCATGCGCGGTGACCGCTCGGACCGGCCGCACGCGACCGCCTACGACTCCGCGACCGCACTGCTGGCTCCGTGGTCCCGAGAGCACGCTGAGCGCTGGTGGCCTGAACGCTGGACGCGGAAGACGTCCTTCGTCGGGGCGATGTCGCGCTTTGACGACTTTCCCGAGCCGACAGCCGTGAGGGGGGTGCGGCCCCGCGTGCTGGTCCTCTGGGGGGCGGGCGGCAGCGAGGTGCCCCCGTCGGCCCTCGACGAGGCGAGGAGCGCCACCCCCGGGAGGGACTGGGTCTGGCGGTCGCCGGACCACCCCTCGCCCGACCTGTGGGGGGAACTCCACGCCGCCGACGTCGTGGTGAGCCATGCCGGCAACAACGCGGTCGCGGAGGTGGCGGCTGCCCGTCGGCCGGCCGTGGTGATCGCACAGGCGCGCCCGTTCGCGGAGCAGCACCACACCGTCGAGGCCCTGCGGCGGGCGGGAATCGCCGTGGCGCTGGACAGCTGGCCCGATGCCGCGGAGTGGCCGGGCCTCATCGAAAGGGCGCTCGAGGCCGGTGGCTCCGGCTGGGGGCGGTGGAACCCCCGCGACGGCGCCCGACGGGCTGCCGGGGTGCTGCGATCCTTGGGGACGGGCGCATGAACGCCGCGCCGGCCGTGGTCACCATCGTCGCCGGACGCCACGATCACCTCAGGAGACAGCGCCGCGCGCTGTCCACCGGAGCGCGCCCCGGCGTGCACGTCGTCGTCTCGATGGGAGATCCCGAAGTGGGAGGGGTACTCGACCTGGAGGCGGATCTCCCGACCGAGGTCGTCCGGGTGGACGCGGGCGACAGGCTGCCGCTGGCCCGTGCGCGAAACGCCGGGGTGGAGGCAGCAGCGGCACTGGGCCATGGCTGCGTCGTCCTGCTGGACGTCGACTGCATCCCCGAACCGCAGCTGGTCTCCGACTACGCCGACCTCCTCCCCGTGTCCCACGCGGGTGGCCCCCACGTCGTCACCGGGCGGGTGCGCTACCTGCCGGAGGGGGTTCCGGAGGAGCAGCACCACCTCGAGCACATGCTCAAGGTGGGGCGAGACCACCCAGCGCGCGTCGTCCCCGACCGGGACCTGGAGCCTGGCGATCCACGGCTCCTCTGGTCCCTCAACGTCGCGCTGACGCTGGCGGACTGGGAGCGGATCGGTGGCTTCGACGAGGCCTACGTCGGCTACGGCGGAGAGGACACGGACTTCGGCCAGCGCCTCGCCTCGGCCGGGGGGACACTGTGGTTCACGTCGCGGGCAGGGGCCTTCCACCAGTGGCACCCGACCAGCTCTCCCCCCGTGCAGCACGTGGCCGACATCGTCGCCAACGCCAACCTCTTCCACGCCAAGTGGGGCTGGTACCCCATGGAGGGGTGGCTGGAGCAGTTCCGGAGGCGGGGCTTGGTTTCGCTTGATGAACATGGATGGCGCTGCCGGCAGGCGTAAGGTGGCCCCATGTCAGAGTCTGAGAAGCCTCATCAAGAACCCCTTGACCCCAAGGAGGCCATGCGACTGGCGCTGGAGCGCAAGAAGGCCGCTGAGCATCGCTCCGCTGCGGCCGGCGTCGAGGTCGACCGGGGTCACGGCCACGCTCACGGGAAGGTGGGTGGCAAGCGCGAGTTCCGGAGGAAGTCCGGAGGCTGAGCCCTGCGAGCCGGCCCGATCACCGGGAGCAATCCCGTGCGCGTGAACGCGCTCGTGGGCGACAGGTGGACGAGCAGCTCCGGAACGCAGGAAACGGGGGTCGGCGCCAAGCGCCGGCCCCCGTTCTGCTAATCACGGATTGCTGGAATGTGGTGTGAGCCTCAGCGGCTCTGGCCGGCCATCCACTCGAAGATGGTCTGCCCCTCCTCATCCACGACCAGGTTGTTGTCGACGTAGTTCCAGGATCGTGCGCCCCGTAGTTGTAGGCATCGGTCCCTGGTAGAGCGCCGGCACGACGACCGTGACATCGAGCGTCTCGCTGGTGACCTTGGTCACGGTGAACAAGACATACTGCTCCTCAGCAGTCTGCTCATTGCTGACGCCCAGTGTCCCTTCGGGCTGCTTGTGGTCCTCGATGCCGTACCCTCGGTACAGACTCTTGCCCGTGCAGGGCTCCGTGTCACGGGAGATCGGGCGAGCGGGAACATCCGCACCGGCAGTGGCGCGTTCGTGCCCCGGGTCAGGCGCGCTGCCAGCCGTCGCGGTGCAGGTGCCAGTCGGAAGTGGAGACCGACGGTCGCCCGAACTGCGGCTCTCCGGGAGCGTCCAGCGGGATGCGGCACACGGTCAGCGAGTGCGGAGGCAGTAAGAGACGGCCCGCCTCAACGTGCATCCGGCGGGTCTCCGGCCGGACGGCGTCGGGGGAGTCCACGTCGTTGTAGGCGTCCTCGGACGGGCCTGACAGGACCGTGGCGTCGACCTCGACGGTGGGCCGGTGGCCGGCGATCGTGACGAGGCAGGGCTGTGGATGGGCGGGATCGCGGTTGACGAGCGCCAGGACGATCTCGTCGGCGTCCTCGTCCCAAGTGGCGATGTGGTCGACGACGGGGACGTCGGCTCCTGCGAGGCCGGGGGAGTGTGCCTCGGTCCGGAGCACGTGCGTGCCGAGCAGGGTGGCGTACATCGCCATGGCGTGGAACGTCGTGCGGCGCACGACCCCGCCGTCGTGGACGTGGAGAGGGCCGCGGGCGTTGATGCTGGGAGAGATGTTGGCCATGGACACCACGTCCGCGTTGCGGAGGCACGTGTTGAGGAAGCTGGCGGTGAAGAGCGCGTCGGCCATGGTGTAGCAGCTGTTGTCGTCGTTCTTGTCCCGCGCGGCGATGGCGTCGGGGGAGTTGCCCGATGGGTGGTGCCAGCCGCGGAGGTTCCACTCGTCGAAGGCGATCTCGATGGTTCCCGAAAGCCCGGCGGCGCCGATGATGTCACGCGTGCGCTGGATGTCGTCCTGCGGTGAGAGACTGCGCGACATCGCCGTGAGGTAGTCGACGGGGGAGTGCACCTCGTTCAGCACGTCCCAGTAGCCGTGGATGGAGAGCATATCGAGTCGCTCCCCGGCTCGCCGGAGCAGCGGCAGCATCCAGTCGAGGTCCGCACGAGCCGCCGTCAACAGCACCAGGTCCTCGTCGACGTGCCGCATCATCTTGGCGGACTCGGTGACCAGGCGGGACCACTCGTCGGCCTCTTTTGCGCCGATCTCCCAGGAGCCGTAGTTCTCGTTGCCGATGCTCCAGTAGCGCACCCCATGGGGCTCCGGCTCCCCGTGCTCCAAGCGGAGGTTCGCCCAGCGCCCCGATCCGGCCGGGAGGTTGCAGTACTCCACCCAGGCAGCCATCTCCTCCGCGGAGCCAGTGCCGGCGTTGGTGCAGATGAACGGCTCCGCGCCGATGGCCTCGCACCACTGGACGAACTCACGGGTCCCGAACGTGTTGGGGTCCGTCACGCGCCACGCCATGTCGTAGTGCGGCTGTCGGCTCGGTCCGACACCGTCCAGCCAGTGGTAACTCGAGACGAAGCACCCGCCGGGCCAGCGCACGATGCTCGGTCGCAGCTCACGCATCGCCTCGATCACGTCGACGCGGAAGCCCCTGTCATCGCTGAGGGGAGAGCCGGGACAGAAGAGGCCGCCGTAGACCTGGCGGTGGAAGTGCTCGATGAAGTGCCCGAACAGGTTGCGGGAGTAGCGCAGGGGCTTGGCGGTCAGCGAGACGTCAATCGTGGGGTCCTGGGATGCAGCACTGCGGTCCATGGGGCGACCCTAGCGACCCTGCGTTCGGAGCACCGGTAAGCGGCGCACTGTCGGGCTGCGCCATCCCGCTGCGGCCCCGCATCCCCCCGGCCTTCGCCGACAGGCAACTCGTCTCGGGCGTCAAGGCGGGGGCGGCCAAGGGCTGACTGCGGGCGACGACGATGACACCGCTCGCCCGCGACACGACAGGGGCCGGATCGGGACAGGCATGGACCCTACGTCCTCGCCTGCCGTGATGTGGCCCCTTTCGTGCACGGGAAACAGCGCGAGGACCGCAGCAGACGCGGGAAATGACGCAAGAAACCCCAGTCAGGAATCTGACTGGGGTTTTCACTGTGTGTCCGAGAGAGGACTTGAACCTCCACGCCCTATAACGGGCACTAGCACCTCAAGCTAGCGCGTCTACCAATTCCGCCACCCGGACAGGTGACTCCATCAACTGGAGCGACAACGAACGATAGCACCTGCTCCCAGTGCCTCACAAACCACCAACGGGTGAGGCCGCGCCACCCTTCGAGCGGTAGGCGTTGGGTCCGCCGGATACGTCATCGAGGGCCGAGACGATGGGCGCGACGAGCTCCTTGGTGGTGGTCTCCAGCAGCTCGCCGAGTTGCTCCGGCGTGCGCGGTCCCACCAATGCCGACGCGACCTGGGGGGCGTCGCGCACCCACAGCAACGCCACCTGTGCGGGCGTGAGGCCCAGACCCTCCGCGGCGGTCGCGACGGCGTCCACGACGGCCTTGGAGCGCGGCTGCAGGTAGGGCTCCAGGAACCAGGCGAAGTGGTCCTTCGACGCGCGGGAGCCCCTCGGGATCCCGCCGCGGTACTTGCCCGTCAGGGCGCCACGCCCGAGGGCCGACCAGGCGATCAGGCCCATGCGGTGGTGTCGGGCCGCCCCGACGACCTCGACCTCCGCACGGCGGGCCAGCAGCGAGTACTCCACCTGCACGGAGGCCAGGACGGCGCGGCCGGGCACGGCGGCCTGCCACGTCGCCGCCGTGGCCGTCTGCCACCCGACGAAGTTCGACACCCCCGCGTAGCGGACCAGGCCACGGTTGACGGCCGAGTCGATCGCCGAGAGCGTCTCCTCGATCGGGGCATCGCCCCACGCGTGCACCTGCCACAGGTCGACGTGGTCCGTGCGCAACCGCCGCAGGGACTGCTCGAGGTCGCGGAGGATCGCCGACCGGGACGTGTCGATGACACGGGCCCCGTCGCGGATGACGAAGCCGGCCTTGGTAGCGATGACGAGGTGGTCGCGGGGGAGTCCGGCCGAGATCGCCTTCCCGATCATCTCCTCTGCCGCGCCGCCCCCGTAGGCGGGGGCCGTGTCGATGAGGTTGCCGCCGGCATCGACGAACGTGCCCAGCAACTCCCGAGCGGCGGACCACTCGACGTCACGGCCCCACGCCATGGTGCCCAGGCCGAGGGTGGAGACGTGGAGCCCCGAGGCGCCGAGCGAGCGCTGTTCCATCACGGTCTCCTAGGCCGGGTCCAGGACGCCGGTGACCAGCAGCGTCGCGACGACGGCGGCGACGCCCAGTCGGTAGTAGACGAAGCCCTTGAAGCTGTGGGTGGAGACGAAGCGGATGAGCCAGGCGATGACGGCATAGCCGATGATGAACGCGAGCAGCGTCGCGACGATCGTCGGTCCCCAGGCGGTGTGCCCCTCCCCGATGTCCTTCAGCTTGTAGAACCCGGACCCAAAGACGGCCGGAATGGCCAGCAGGAACGCGTAGCGGGTGGCCGCCTCGCGGGTGTAGCCCATGAACAGGCCGCCCGCGATCGTCATGCCGGAACGGGAGACGCCGGGGACCAGCGCGGCGGCCTGCGCCAGCCCGAACAAGAGCCCGTGGCGCCAGCCCAGATGGTCCAGTTCCCTCGTGTTGTCACCCGCGGTGCGGTCGGCGAGCCAGAGCACGATCGCGATCCCCGCGAGCATGGCCACGGTGATCCACAGGTTGCGCAGGTAGCTGTCGATGGCGTCCTGGAAGAGCACACCCAGCACGACGATCGGGATCGAGCCGATGATCACCAGCCACCCGATCCTGGCGTCCGGATCGTTGCGCGGGACCGCCCCGGTGAGGCTCCGGAACCACTGGGCGATGATCCGGGTGATGTCCTTCCAGAAGTAGACGAGCACGGCGGTCTCGGTGCCGATCTGCGTCACGGCCGTGAAGGCGGCGCCCGGGTCGCGCCCGTCGAAGAGCAACTGGCCGACGATGGAGACGTGGGCGCTCGACGAGATCGGGAGGAACTCCGTCAGTCCCTGCACGATTCCCAGGATGATCGCCTCGAACCAGCTCACGACTGTTGTCTCCTCCACGCTTGACGCCTCGCCAACTGTAGACCGCGACGCCGGGGTCGCCCACTAGCGTGGGACCCATGACCACTCTCGTGTTGCTGCGGCACGGCCGATCCGACGCCAACGCCGCCGGCGTCCTGGCCGGCCGGTTGCCGGGCGTCTCACTCACCGACGACGGCATCACCCAGGCCCGCGCGGTGGCCGACGTCCTCGCCGACGTCCCCATCGCCGCCGTCTACTCATCGCCGTCGCAGCGCTGCCGCGAGACCGCGGCCCTGCTCACCGGCCAAATGCTGGTGGAGCCGGGACTGGACGAGTGCGATTACGGGGACTGGAGCGGCCGGAAGCTCGCGGAGCTCGCCTCGGAGGCGTTGTGGGAGCGGATCCAGCGCGAGCCGTCCGCGGTCACGTTCCCGGGCGGGGAGTCGATGGCCGGGCTGCGCGACCGCGTCGTCGAGGCCGCCCGTCGGATCACCGGAGCCCACGAGGGGGTCGTCGTCGCGGTGACCCACGGCGATGTCATCAAGGCCATCCTCGCCGACGCCCTGGCGATGGGGTTCGACGACTTCCAGCGCCTCAACGTCTCACCTGCCTCGCTCAGCGTCGTGGACTACTCCGGCCAGCTGCCGCTGGTGATGGGTGTCAACATGGGAACCGACGTGGCCGCACAGCTGCGCTCCGCGCACGTCCCGAGCGTCGGCGGCGGCGACGTCGCCGCGGGCTAGGCTGGTCACATGCTGCACGAGTTCGCCCGTCCCGAGAGGTGCGTCGTCGGCACCGTCGGCGAGCCCGGCAACCGACTCTTCATCATCCAGGTCTCCGAGCGCTCGACGCTGGTCTCGGTGGCCGTCGAAAAGGTCGCCGTCGAGACGCTGTCGCGGCGCGTTCTCGAGATCCTCGAGCAGCTGGAGTCGCTGGGTCACATCGGTCCCGGCCCCGACGCCGCCCAGGACATGGGTCCCCTCGACGCGCCCCTGGAGGTTGCCTTCCGCGCCGGCGCCATCGGGCTGGCCTGGGACGCGGGCAGGTCGGCGCTGCAGTTGGAGCTGTTCTCCTTCGAGGTGGGTGAGTCCGACGACGAGTCGCCCTCGTCGATGGTGCAGGTCTGGCTCACCCCCCGCCAGGCCCGCGAGTTCGCCCTCCGCGCCCGCCAGATCGTCGCCGCCGGGCGGCCCGCGTGCCCGTTCTGTGGCCAGCCCGTCGGCGCGGAGGGCCACATCTGCCCGCGCTCCAACGGCTACCGGTCCCCGCTCTTCCTGTGAACGACGTCCCGGCTGGGCACCTCCGACCCATCGGCCGACTCACGGAGGCGTCGAACGCCACCTTCCTCGTCGTCGACGAGGCCGAGCGTCGCTGGGTCTACAAGCCCGTCGCGGGGGAGGCCCCGCTGTGGGACTTCCCGCACGGCACGCTCGCCCGCCGCGAGGTGGCCGCGCACCAGCTCAGCGAGCAACTGGGTCTCGGGGTGGTTCCCACCACGGTCTGGCTCGACGACGGCCCCGCGGGACCCGGCTCCGCGCAGGCGTGGTTCGACGGCGCCGTCACCGACCTGGTCGACCTGCTGGCGCCCGAGGACCTGGATTCCGGCTGGCTGCCGGTGCTCGTCGGAGTGGACGAGCACGAGCGGCCAGTGGTCCTGGTCCACCGGGACGACGAGCGGTTGCGGCGGACGTGCCTCTTCGACCTCGTCCTCAACAACTCCGACCGGAAGGCGGGTCACCTCCTGCAGCAGCACGACACGCTGGTCGGGGTGGACCACGGGGTGAGCCTCCACGTCGACGACAAGCACCGCACGGTCCTGTGGGGGTTCGCCCACCAGGAGTTCACTCCCGCCGAGCGGGATGTGCTGGGGCGGGCGCGCGACTTGGAGCTGGCTCGGCCAGAAGGGCTCGACGAGTCGGAGTGGGAGGCCGTCTCCGCGCGGGCGGACCACCTGCTGGAGCTCGGGGTCTTCCCGACCCCCTCGGGCCGCTGGCCGGCGATTCCATGGCCTGCCTGGTGAAGCGCTAGGTTGGGCCCCATGTACGCGTGGGCACCTGTGGACGTCCCTGCCCTGCCGCCGGCCGGCGACGACGTCCCCGATCGACTCCGGCTCCTCGACACCGCCACGGGGGAGAGCGTCGCCGTCGACCCGGATGCCAAGCAGGCCCGGATGTACGTCTGCGGCATCACGCCGTACGACGCCACCCACCTCGGCCACGCCAACACGTACCTCGCCTTCGACCTCGTGGGCCGCGTCTGGCGCGACCTGGGCCTCAAGGTCACGTACACCCAGAACGTCACCGACGTCGACGACCCGCTGCTGGAGCGCGCGCAGGAGACCGGACAGGAGTGGGAGGAGCTCGCCGAGGACCAGACCGAGCTCTTCCGCCGCGACATGGAGGACCTGCGCGTCATCCCTCCCGACCACTACGTCGGTGCCGTGGAGTCCATCCCCTCCGTCGTGGACCTCATCGAACAGCTCGACGATGCGGGCGCCGTCTACCAGATCGACGACGACGAACACCCTGACTGGTACTTCCGCACGGCCACCGCACCCGGGTTCGGCGACGTGAGCCACCTCGACCGGGAACAGATGTTGAGCGTCTTCGCAGACAACGGTGGCGACCCGGAGCGCCCCGGCAAGCAGGATCCGCTGGATGCCCTGCTCTGGCGCTTCGCCCGAGCAGGAGAGCCCAGCTGGGGCTCGGTGCTGGGAGCGGGGAGGCCGGGCTGGCACATCGAGTGCACCGCCATCGCGCTGGAGCACCTGGGGAAGGCCTTCGACGTGCAGGGCGGCGGCTCGGACCTGAAGTTCCCGCACCACGAGATGTGCGCGGCGCAGGCGATCCTGGCCACCGGTGCACCCCTCGCCAGGGCGTTCGTGCATTCCGGCATGGTGGCGCTGGACGGCGAGAAGATGAGCAAGTCGAAGGGCAACCTCGAACTCGTCAGCCGTCTGCGCCACCAGGGGGCGGACCCGATGGCCATCCGCCTGGCCCTCCTGGACCACCACTACCGTTCCGACTGGGAGTGGACGCCCGACCAGTTGGAGCGCGCCAACGAGCGTCTCGAGCGCTGGCGCGGGATGCTCAACAACGGCTCCGCCATGTCCGCGACCAGCACCATCGCCGAGATGCGACGCGCCCTGCGCGACGACCTGGACGCCCCGGCTGCGCTGCGCGCGGTTGACGGCTGGGTCGGGGGAAGCCTCGCCGTCGGGGGAGACGACCCGGCCGCGATCGAGGAGATGGCCCGTGCCATCGACGCCTTGCTCGGCATTCGCCTGTGACCGACGGCGGTAGGCTCGACGCCGTGAAGTCCTTCGAACAGCTCTTCGAGCAGCTCCAGCGCACCCGCCGGACCAGGCCCGAGGGCTCCTCAACCGTGGAACGACTCGACGCGGGCGTGCACCACATCGGCAAGAAGATCGTCGAGGAGGCAGCCGAGGTCTGGATGGCCGCGGAGTACCAGAGCCGTGACGAGGCCGCCGAGGAGATCAGCCAGCTGCTCTACCACCTGCAGGTGATGATGCTCGCCCTCGATCTCGACCTCGACGACGTCTACCGCCACCTCTGATCCAGAAAGCCACCATGAGCGACGACCGACTCCTCAAGATCGCGGTGCCCAACAAGGGTGCCCTCGCCGAGGCCTCCGCTGAGATGCTGCGCGCCGCCGGGTACCGGCAGCGCACCGACTCGAAGGACCTCACGCTGATCGACGCCGACCACGGCGTCGAGTTCTACTACCTTCGCCCGCGCGACATCGCCGTCTACGTCGGCGAGGGACACCTCGACCTCGGCATCACCGGACGTGACATGCTGCTCGACTCCGGCGCCGGCGCCACGGAACTGATGGCCCTCGGTTTCGGGGGCAGCCGCTTCCGCTTCGCCGCCCCCACGACCGGGGCCACGAGCGTCGAGGACCTGCGCGGCGCCCGGATCGCCACGTCGTACCCGGGTCTGCTCCAGGCGTGGCTGGACGAGCGCGGCATCGATGCCCACCTGATCAAGCTCGACGGGGCGGTGGAGTCCGCCATCCGGCTCGGAGTGGCCGACGTCGTCGCCGACGTCGTGGACACCGGCACCACGCTGCGTCGCGCAGGGCTCGAGATGTTCGGAGACGTGATCTGCGAGTCCGAGGCCATCCTCATCAAACGCGACACGGGTGAGGCGCCGGCCGGGTTGGGCTCGCTGCAGACGCGCCTCGAGAGCGTCCTGGTGGCCCACAACTTCCTGATGATGGACTACAACGTGGAGGCGGCGAACCTCGAGGCCACGACGTCGCTCGCCGCCGGGGTCAACGGCCCCACCGTCTCGCAGCTCGCCAAGGATGGCTGGCTGGCCGTGCGGGTCCTGGTCCCGAAGAAGGGCGCCCACCTGCTGATGGACCGGCTCTTCGAAGCCGGGGCGCGCGGCATCCTCCTGACGGAGCTCAGGGCATGTCGGCTGTGAACCCCCACGAGCCCGCCGGCCAGGACCCCGTCGCCCATGAGCAGGCAGAGGGCCGCGACACAACGGCGCAGCGTCGCCTGTCCTTCACCAGTCCGCCAGCCCTCATCACGGCTGTCCTGCTCAGCGCCATCCTGCTCCTGGCCTCGCTCTGGGGCTGGTGGGCCGTCGGTCCCGAGGTCCGCTCCCAGATCACCTGGCTCCAGGGCGGGACGCTGCTGTTCTTCGTCTTCGTGATGATCGCCATCATGCTGTCGGTCGGCTACTCGCGGGTTTGGGCCGACGAGGAGGGTGTGACCGTCCGCAACGGACCGATGGTGAAGCGCTACGCCATGGACCAGGTTGCGGGGCTGCGGATGCGCAGCGGCGACGCCTGGGCCTACCTGCTGGTCAAGACCGACGAGGGCGTGCAACGCCGCGCCATGCTGGCGGTGCAGCAGCTGGAGGGGGCGGCAGGACGCCGCAAGCTGCGCAGCCTGCGCGACTGGCTCAAGGCCAACGGCGCGACGTCCAAGGGCGTCGAGTACGAGGACTGAACCTCACATGATCCCGCGCTTGCGCAGGATCGCCTCGATCTCCGCGTCTTCGGGATCCGTGTGCTTGTCGGCGGCCGGCTTGGGAGTGGGGCGCTTCGGTTCGGTCACGCTCGGACGCTGACCGGCGGACACACCCTCACGGGGTCCAGGAGCCGGTGTGGCGGGGCGGGCCGTCTCCCGCGGAGCCCGTGTGGGCCCGGACTTCAACGCGGCTCCGATCCCGAGCAGCACGATGCCGGCGGCCAGCAGTCCGGCGCCCCACGTCATCGCCTCGCTCCAGGGGGTGCGCTGCGCCCAGTCCACGATGCTGAGGATGCCGTTGATGGCCAGCCGGGTCAGCTGCGTCAGGTAGAGCCCGACGGAGGCGAGCGCCAGTCCCAGGCCCATCAGGACCGGTCTGGTCGTCCTGCGGGCGGCCCACAGTCCTGCGGTGACGGCCACCACGATGACCACGAGCGCGATCGTGACGATGAGCGAGATCTCCATGCTCCCAAGCTTCGCACAACCCGTCCTGGCCAGCGATCGGGGCCGCGGTAGTCTCGGCGTCCATGCAACACCGCACACTCGCCCAGCCCAATGCCCGGTTCGCCGGTGACGACGGCGCCCCCGACCCGTTGGTCCGCGTCGCGCTGGCGTCGGTGACCGACCAGGTCGCCTACGCCCGCGCCGTCGTGGCGCTGTGCGCGTCGAGGCTGCTCATGCCCATCGTCGCCTCGGGCGACGAGACGGACCATCCCGATCCCGACCGGCACGCCGAGATGGCGGCGGTGACGCTCAGCGACGGCGAGGCCACCCATCTCCTGGCCTTCACGGGACTGGACTCGCTGCGGCGCTGGCGGGTCGACGCGCGTCCCGTCCCGTGCCTGATGGACGAGCTCTGTGCCACGGTCGCGCCTGCCGGGGCCAGCCGCCTGCTCGTCGACGTCGCCGGCCCCGCGCCCCTCGTCGTGGAGGGGCAGATGCTGGAGCAGATTGCCGACGGCCAGCGGCTCGTGGAGTTCGAGGACGGCGGCTTCGCGTGGGTCCGTGCGGCGGATACCGACGGCTGAGGCGGTTTGGACCACGGCCTGCACTGGGGTAACATGGCTCGATGTCGTGACCTGTCCTCGGGCAGGATCCGCACTGGAAGTGGAGGCTGACCTCCCACCTGGCGCCGCTGGACGGATCCGGGTCGGTGACCATGGCACCCCTCGGGGTGCCCGTCAGGCCTTCGCATGTGCGGAGGCCTTTTGCATGTCACGGCACTGGCACACAGATCCAACTCCTGGAGGACCCATCAGCACTGAACCGCGGATCAATGATCGCATCCGAGTACCCGAAGTCCGGCTCGTCGGCCCCAATGGCGAGCAGGTGGGCATCGTGCGCGTCGAGGACGCGCTGCGTCTGGCGGCCGAGAACGATCTCGACCTGGTCGAGGTGGCCCCGCAGGCGCGTCCGCCGGTCTGCAAGTTGATGGACTACGGGAAGTTCAAGTACGAGAACGCGCAGAAGCAGCGCGACGCCCGGAAGAACCAGACGAACACGATCACCAAGGAGATGAAGCTCCGCCTCAAGATCGACAACCACGACTACGAGACCAAGAAGGGTCACGTCGTGCGGTTCCTCAAGGGCGGGGACAAGGTGAAGATCACCATCATGTTCCGAGGTCGTGAGCAGTCCCGGCCCGAACTGGGCATCGATTTGCTGCGGCGCCTCGCGGAGGACGTCGCCGAGTTCGGCTACGTCGAGTCCACCCCCAAGCAGGACGGCCGCAACATGCTGATGGTCCTCGGTCCCACCAAGAAGAAGACCGAGGCCCGAGCGGAGAAGGCAGCGGACCGTCAGGCCCGCAAGGCCGACGAACCCCACGAGCCCGTGGCGGAGACGGCACCCGCTGCCGAACGGCCGCCGGCTCCGCAGCCGACCAAGAAGAAGAAGGGTCCGGCAGACAACATGGACCCCGACATCGACCTCTGAGTCGATCACCTAGGAAGAGAGCAACCACCATGCCGAAGATGAAGACGCACTCGGGCGCCAAGAAGCGCTTCAAGGTGACGGGGTCGGGCAAGCTGATGCACCGTCAGGCCAACCTCGGTCACCTCAACGCCCACAAGTCCTCCCGCCGCCTCCGTCGCCTCAAGGGCCTCGAGGAGATGGCTCCCGCTGACGTCAAGCAGGCCAAGAAGCTGCTCGGCAAGCACCAGGGCCGCTGAGCCTCACCCCCGTAGACCCACCCGGCCGGCGACTCAAGGAACCGGCCCTTCCACCAAGGAGTAACCCATGGCACGCGTCAAGCGTTCTGTGAATGCGATGAAGAAGCGTCGCGAAGTCCTCGAGCAGGCATCCGGCTACCGGGGCCAGCGCTCGCGCCTCTACCGCAAGGCCAAGGAGCAGATCCTCCACTCGGCCACCTACTCGTACCGTGACCGCCGTGCCCGCAAGGGTGACTTCCGCAGCCTGTGGATCCAGCGCATCAACGCGGCGGCCCGCGCCGAGGGCATGACCTACAACCGCCTCATCAACGGCCTGAAGAATGCCGGCGTCGAGGTGGACCGCAAGATTCTGGCCGAGCTCGCCGTCAGCGACGCCCCCGCGTTCGCCGCGCTGGTCGCCGTCGCCAAGGAGAACCAGACCACGTCCGCTGCCGCCTGAGGTGAACCAGCTGACACGGAACGCAGCGCCCGACCTTGGTGTCGCGGCGCTGCGTTCCGTTCGTCGTCTGACCGCCCGCAAGGGCCGCGACGCCGCCGGCCGATTCCTCGTGGAGGGCCGGCAGGCCGTCCGTGAGGCACTCGGTGCCGGGGTCGTCCAGGACGTCATCGTCGCGGAACCGGAGAAGCATGCCGATCTCCTGGCCGACGCCGGGGTCCCGGTGCATCGGGCCAGCGCCGAACAGATGGGGCAGCTGAGCGACACCGTCACCCCGCAGGGGCTCGTGGCCGTGTGTCGACAGGTCCCGACGTCACTGGACGACCTGCCCGCCCAGGCGAGGCTGGTGGTGATCTGCGCACAGGTGCGGGACCCGGGCAACGCCGGCACGGTCATCCGGTGCGCCGACGCCTTCGGTGCCGACGCCGTGGTGCTGACCACTGGCTCGGTGGAGCTGCACAACCCGAAGACGGTGCGCTCCACCGTCGGATCCATGTTCCACCTGCCGATCATCACCGGGATTCCGCTGACCGATGCCGTGGAACATGTGCGACGTCAGGGCATGCAGGTGCTGGCGGCCGACGGGGCCGGCGACGAGCTCGACCTCCTCGCGGCAGCCGGAGGACTGGAGCGGCCCACCGCCTGGATCATGGGCAACGAGGCGTGGGGCCTGCCCGCGGAGGACGCCGCTTTGGCCGACCGGAGCGTCGCCGTTCCCATGTGGGGGGACGCGGAGAGCCTCAACCTCTCCAGCGCCGCCGCCATTTGCCTGTACCAAACCGCCTCGGCCCAGCGCCGTGGCCAAGCCTGAGGAGTATCCATGTCAGGGCCGAACGACAACTACGACCCGAAGCAGGTCGCCGCGCTGGCGCCCGAGGTGATCGACGGGTACGTGGAGTCCGCCCTGGCCGCCATCGCGGCCGCGAACAGCACCGCCGAGCTGAAGCAGGTGCGCCTCGACCATGCCGGCGATCGGTCCCCGCTCGCGCTGGCCAACCGCGAGATCGGTGCGCTCCCCCCGGCCGCCCGCAAGGAGGCCGGTGCCCGCGTCGGCGCCGCCCGTGGCCGGGTCAACCACTCCCTGGCAGCACGCACCGAGGAGCTCGCCGCGGCGGAGCTCGAGGCATCGCTCCGCGCCGAACGCGTGGACATGACCCTTCCCGTCGCCCTCGCGCCCCGGGGGGCCCTGCATCCCATCACCACCCTCATCGACGAAATGTGCGACGTCTTCGTCTCGATGGGCTGGGAAGTGGCGGAGGGCCCAGAGCTGGAGGCCGAGTGGTACAACTTCGACGCCCTCAACCTGGCCCCGGACCACCCGGCGCGCGGCGAGCAGGACACGCTCTGGGTGGACCCGCCGTCGGCCGGCAAGCTGATGCGCACCCAGACGTCGCCGGTCCAGATCCGCTCGCTGCTGGAACGCGGCGTCCCGCTCTACGTCGTCAGCCCCGGCAAGGTGTTCCGTGCCGACGAGTACGACGCCACCCACCTGCCCGTCTTCCACCAGTTGGAGGGCCTCGTCGTGGACAAGGGCATCTCGATGGCGGACCTGCGTGGGACCCTCGACCACTTCGCGCGCGCCATGTTCGGTGACGTGCGCACCCGGATGCGTCCGCACTACTTCCCCTTCACCGAGCCCTCCGCAGAGGTCGACGTGCAGTGCTTCGTCTGCCACGGCGAGTCCGTGGGCAACCCGGACGCGCCCTGTCGGACCTGTCGCAGCGAGGGTTGGATCGAATGGGGGGGCTGCGGCGTGGTCAACCCTCGCGTACTCCGCGCCGCCGGCGTCGACCCCGACGTCTACTCGGGCTTCGCCTTCGGGATGGGCGTCGACCGCACCGTCATGTTCCGCACCGGCGCGCCCGACCTGCGCGACTTCGTCGAGGGCGACGTCCGCTTCAGCCACTCCCTGAATGGAGGTGCCCGATGAAGGCCCCGATCTCCTGGCTGCGCGACCTGGTCGAGCTGCCTGAGGCGACCACGGCGCAGATCGCCGACCGCTTCACTGGCCTTGGCCTGACGGTCGAGCGGATCGAGGCCACCGGGCCCACGGCCACCGGCCCCCTGGTGGTGGGGCGTGTCCTCGACTTCGCGGACGAGCCCCAAAAGAACGGCAAGACCATCCGCTGGTGCCACGTCGACGTCGGCGAGCACCACAACGACCCGGCCACCGAGGAGGCGCCCGCGTCCCGCGGGATCGTGTGCGGGGCGTCGAATTTCGCGGTCGACGATCTCGTGGTCGTGGCGCTGCCCGGCGCCGTGCTGCCGGGGGACTTCGCCATCTCCGCGCGCAAGACCTACGGTCACGTCTCCGACGGCATGATCTGCTCCGAACTGGAGCTCGGGTTGGGGGATGACCACGACGGCATCATCGTCCTCGACCCCGCCTCCGGCGCGCGGCCCGGGGA
Organism: uncultured Arachnia sp.; assembly: GCA_947499145.1. Taxonomy (GTDB): domain Bacteria; phylum Actinomycetota; class Actinomycetes; order Propionibacteriales; family Propionibacteriaceae; genus Arachnia. The sequence goes on along the minus strand of CANMNB010000005.1, from coordinate 67,465 downwards.
CGATGCGCTGGAGCTGCTCTGGAGCGCCGACGAGGTCCTCGACATGGAGATCACCCCGGATCTCGGATACTGCCTCTCGATGCGTGGACTCGCCCGCGAGGCCGCGATCGCCGCTGGTGTGAGCTTCCGCGATCCGTACGGCGATCCGATGCCCGCCCCGGTGTCCGAGGGCCACCCCGTCGAGCTCGAGTCTGACCGCTGCTCCTCGTTCATCGCGCTGACGATCGACGGCATCGACCCGTCGGCCGCATCCCCCTCGTGGATGGCCGACCGGTTGCGCGCCGCCGGCATGCGATCCATCTCGCTGGCGGTCGACGTCACCAACTACGTCATGCTGGAGTCCGGCCAGCCGTTGCACGCCTACGATGCTGCAAAGCTCCAGGGGCCGATCCGGGTCCGACTGGCCCGTGAAGGGGAGCGGCTGCGCACCCTCGACGGCATTGACCGCGAGCTGGACGCCGACGACCTCCTGATCACCGACGACTCCGGCCCCATCGGCCTCGCCGGCGTGATGGGCGGCGAGCTCACGGAGGTCTCCGATCAGACCTCGTCGATCGTGCTGGAGGCCGCGCACTTCCAGCCGGCCAGCGTCTCACGCACCTTCCGGCGCCACGGCCTGTTCTCGGAGGCCTCCAAGCGCTTCGAGCGCACGGTGGACCCGGGCGTGCCGTGGGCGGCCGCCAGCCGGGCCGCCGAGCTCCTCGCGACGTTCGGCGGGGGTAAGGTCTCCGCCGGGGCCACGGTGGTTGGGCACGCCCCCGAGCGCCACCGGCTCACGGTGCGCACCGGCCTCGCCCCGGCAGTTCTGGGGGCCGACGTGCCCGCCGCGGACCAGGTACGGATCCTGCAGGCCGGCGGTGTTCACGTCACGGCGCTCGGAGACTCGCTGAGCCTCGAGGTCCCGACGTGGCGGAGCGACCTCGTCGATCCCTACGACGTCGTCGAGGAGATCGGCCGGAAGTTCGGCTACGACCGCATCGGGTTGACGTTGCCGACTGCCCCGGCCGGCGGGGGGCTCACCGCCCTGCAGCGTGCCCGCAGGCGGGCGAAGGCAGCCCTCGCTCACCTCGGCTTCACCGAACTGCTCAGCCTCCCGTTCGTCGCCACCGGAGACCTGGACCGGCTCGGCCTCGACACGGACGACCCCCGTCGCGGCGCCGTCCGGCTGGCGAACCCGCTGGACGAGACCCATCCCTTCCTGCGCACGTCGCTCCTGCCCGGACTGTTCTCGGCCGTGGCCCGGAACCGCTCGCGCAGCCTCGACGACCTAGCCGTCTTCGAGCACGGGAGCGTCTACCTCGACGCCGGCACACCCGCGGCACCCCGCCCCGGGGTGGACCGGGCCCCAGCCGTCGACGAAGTCGCCGCGCTGGAGGCGGCCCTGCCTGCGCAGCCCGAGATGGTGGCCGCCGTCGTGGCAGGCAACTGGATTCCTGCGTCGTGGGACACCGCCGCCGTAGCGGCCGATTGGCGCCACGTCGTGGCGTTTGCCGAGGCCGCCGCGTCCGCGATCGGGGTGCGTCTCGAGCGCCGCTCCGCGTCGCAGGCGCCATGGCACCCGGGGCGGTGCGCGGAGCTGCTGCTGGACGGCGAGGTCGTCGGCTGGGCTGGGGAGCTGCACCCCCGGGTCGTGGCGGCCTACGAGCTCCCGCCGCGGGCGTGCGCCGTCGAGTTCGACCTCGGGCGCCTGCTGCGCGCCGAGCCCGCCGAGCGGGTGGTCCACCCCCTGTCCGGGTTCCCAGTCGCCAAGGAGGACGTCGCGCTGGTGGTGGACGAGGACGTCGCGGCGTCCGACGTCGAACAGGCGCTCGTCGACGGCGCAGGTGATCTCCTGGAGTCGATCCACCTGTTCGACGTCTATCGGGGCGAGCAGATCGGCGAGGGTCGGAAGTCGCTGGCCTTCGCGCTGCGGTTCCGTGCCGACCACACGCTGACGGACGAGCAGGCGGGGGAGGCCCGGCAGCGCGCCGTGGCCGTGGCCGCCGAGCGGTGCGGGGCCGTCCAGCGGGCGTGACGCGACGTGAGTGACTTCAGAAGCATGTCCGACCAGCCACTCGCCCATCCCGACATGGTGGTCGACCGCGGTGACCACCTCAGGGTGGTGGGCCACCCGGAGGTGTATGCCGTCATCACCGATCCGGTCACCTACTCCAGCGCCGTCTCGCGGTTCCTCCAGGTCCCCAATGGCCTGGACGGGGAGGAACACGCCGCGTTCCGCGAGGTGCTGGACCCGTTCTTCTCCCCTGAACGGATGGGTGCACTCGAAGCCGCCTGTCGCCGGGTGGCGCGCGAGACCGTCTGCCAGCAACCCCGCGCGCGGGCCATCGACGTGGTCGGGGGCCTCGGAACGACCTACGCGGTGCGGGCCATGCTGGTGTGGCTCGGCTGGCCGGAGGAGCTGGAGGACGAGCTCGTCGGTTGGGTGGCGGAGAACGCTGAGGCCACCCGCTCCGGCGAGCTTGAACGCACCACCGCCGTCGCCCAGCACTTCGACCACATCATCACGCGGGTACTCGTCCCTCGGCTCGAGCGCATCACCCAGCCCCCGCGGGACGTCACCGACGAACTGGTACGCACCCGCGTGGGGGACAGGCCGCTGACGCACGAGGAGCTTGTCTCCGTCCTCCGGAACTGGACCGGCGGGGACCTCGGCTCCCTCGCGCTCTGCGTGGGGGTCGTCCTGCACCAGCTCGCGGCGTCACCCGACCTGGAGGCCGACGTGCGGTCCCGTCGGCACGACGCCGCGGCGCTGGAGCGGGCCATCGACGAACTGCTGCGCATCGACGATCCCTTCGTGTCCAACCGGAGGGTGGTCACCACCAAGGCCGAGCTGGCCGGCTGCCCCGTCCACGCCGGGGATCGTCTGGTCGTGGACTGGACCGCGGCGAACCGGGACGCCAGGGTCTTCGGCGACCCGGACCACTACGACCCGGAGGGGCACGCGCAGCACAACCTCGTCTACGGGGCCGGACCCCACGTCTGCCCCGGGAGACCGCTCGCGACGCTCGAGCTCCGGGTCCTCCTCGAGGAGGTCCTCGACGCGACCGCTGACCTCTCGTTGGACCCGGGGACCGCGGGGGAACGCGCGGAGTTCCCGCTGGGGGGTTGGGCGCAGGCCCCGGTCGTGCTCAGCTGAGCGAGGGGACCACCCGCAGACCAGCGACGAGGATCTCCACCCCGCGTCGGAACTGACGCTCCGAGTGCCGGACGTCCTGTGCCGGCATCACCCCGAGCTCCGCGAGCTGCAGCTTGGTCTGCTCCTCCACCACGTGGCCGAGGACGAAGTGCACGAAGGCCTGCGCCGCCGCGTCGGCGTCCTCGTCGGTCATTCCGCGCCGGGCCATGAGCGTGCGGACGGTGGCCGCCGGGTCCACGGATCCGAGCCCCAGAGCGAGCGACGACGCCACGAGTTCGGCCGCGTCGCGATGGGACAGCAGCACGTCGCGAAGCTCGAACGCCCACGTGTGCAGGGCCTCGTCAGGGTCCTCAGGCTCCTCCGTGCGCAGATCGCCCAGGATCCGGTCGGCGACGCCGGCCAGCAGGGACTGCTTGTTCGGGAAATGCCAGTACAGCGCACCGGCCTTGACATCCAACGCCTCGGCGAGCCGACGCATCGTCAGGTCGGCCAGTCCGTAGCGGTCCAGGATTCCGACCGCGTGCTCGACGATCCTGTCCTCGCTCAACGCCACGAGGCCATCCTCCTCCAGTAGCTGGCAGCCGCGTATGGGCGGTAGCCCAGCGCTTCGTTGATGGCGAGCATGTGGCGGTTCTCCGCCGCGTTGCCGGTGATGAGCGCCGTCGTGGCGGGCCAGTGGATGGCCATCGCCTCGTGGTTGACCGCCTTGACCAGCATGCCGAGGCGGTGTCCCCGGTGGTCGCGGACCACGAGCGTCTCCCACTGGTGGCCGTGGGTGGGCCTGTCCGCATCCCGGAAGATCCGCGTGAAGCCCACCAGGCGGCCAGACGGGCGGTGGCGCACGAACGTCTGGATCTGTTGCCGGCCCACCAACTCGAGGCCGCGGTCGTGGTCGCGGATCCGCTCGGCGTCCCAGGTCTCCCGTTCGAACTCGGCGTCGCCGGTGGGCACGTCGCTCGACATCTCCTCCCGGAGAAAGGCGGCCTCGTCGAGGAATTCCGCGGGCGTCGGGCCGACCACCACCACCGGTTCGTAGTCCTGCGGCACGGCGGCGCGGGCATCGTCGGCGATCCGGCGACGCTCGTCCGCGGCGGGCAGCTCCAGCCGCGAGATGCGCTCCACCTGCCCCAAGCGGAACCCGCGCGCCAGGAGGAAGCGGGCGTGGGGCGTGCCGGCGGGAATGCGTCCGGAACCGGTCTCGGGGACGAGCGACTCCTGGTCCTCTGGCACGTCGGCAGGCTCCCACATCCAGGCCAGCAGGACGCTGCGGTCGTGCTCGGTGGCCAAGCGCTCGGCCTCGTCGAAGAGCCGCGAGCCGAGGCCGCGCCGTCGGTACTCCTGGCGCACGACGATGGCGATCCAGGCGTGGTCCCGGTTGTCGGCCATCGGCAGGGACACCGTCGCCATGCCCTGTACGTCCTCCGGGGCCGCTGGGGACCCGGTCGCCGACGCGACGAGCCGGAGGTCCGTGTTGATGGCGGGCCTGGCGCCCTCGAGCCATCGCTTCCCGGCGCCCTCCTGCATGGCCAGGTCGCCCACGTGCTCGAGCAGCACGGGGGCGGACAGCGCCTCCTCCGCCCGCAGCAGCCACATCTGTGGGCTGGAGAGGGACTCGGGGTGCGAGTGCAGGGTGATCGTGCTCACGGAGCCAGCGTACGACCGGCACTCGGGGCGGGGCGGGCGGGAACGCCACCCTCCTCGGTGCCCGTGTGCGGGCCCGGTGCCGGTCAAGGGCTGCCAAGCGGTTGGAGGCGGCAGAAACCGGACCCAGTGAAGCATTCTCCGGAGCGGACGGGGGAGAATCGATCACTGATCGATTTTTCGGAGGTGTGGGGAGCGGAGCCACGCAGGGCGGGCGGACGGAATCGAATACTTATTCTTTCTGTGGCATAGTTTTCGCCATGACGATCTCCGTAGCGGTGGCAGGGGCCACCGGGTACGCGGGGGGCGAGCTCCTGCGGCTCCTCCTGCAGCATGACGCCGTCTCCATCGGCGCGGTCACGGGCAACTCCAGCGTGGGGGACAGGCTCGGGGCCCACCAGCCCCACCTCTGGCCGCTCGCCGATCGGGAGGTCACCGCGACCACCGCGGAGAACCTCTGCGGTCACGACGTCGTGTTCCTCGCCCTGCCGCATGGCACGTCGGCCGCGATCGCCGAGCAGCTCGACGACGACGTCGTGGTCATCGACGCCGGCGCGGACTTCCGCCTCACCGACGCGGCGCAGTGGGAGAAGTTCTACGGCTCACCGCACGCCGGCACGTGGCCCTATGGCCTCCCCGAGCTCCCGGGCCAGCGTGAGAAGCTAAAGGGCGCTCGCCGGATCGCCGTGCCCGGCTGCTACCCGACGTCGGCCACCCTCGCCCTGCTGCCCGCCGTCGCGGCCGGCCTCGTTGACGCCTCCGCAGTCACCGTGGTCGCCGCCTCCGGGACCAGCGGGGCAGGCAAGTCGGCCAAGCCCCACCTCCTGGGCTCCGAGACCATGGGAAACGCCAGTGCCTACGGGGTGGGTGGGGTCCACCGGCACACCCCGGAGATCGTCCAGAACCTCTCCCTCGTCACCGACCAGGACGTGTCGGTCAGCTTCACCCCGCTGCTCGTGCCGATGTCCCGCGGGATCCTCGCCACCTGCACCGCCCCGGTCGGCGGGGGCGTCACCACGTCCGACGCCCGCGCCGCCTACGAGGCCGCCTACGGTGACGAGCCGTTCGTGCGGCTGCTCCCGGAGGGCACGTGGCCCCAGACGGCCGCAGTGCTGGGAAGCAACCGCGCCGACGTCGCGGTGGTGGTCGATGGCGACGCCGGGCGTCTCGTGGCCCTCGCCGCCATCGACAACCTGACCAAGGGAACCGCCGGCGGAGCCGTGCAGTCGATGAATCTCGCCCTCGGCCTGCCCGAGACGATGGGGCTCAGCGTGCTGGGGGTGGCGCCGTGAGCGTCACCTCGCCCCAGGGTTTCGTCGCCACGGGCGTCACCGCCGGCATCAAGGCCAGCGGTCGTCCCGATCTGGCCGTGGTCCAGAACCTCGGCCCGCGCTTCGACGCCGCCGCCGTCTTCACCTCCAACCGCGTCCAGGCGGCGCCCGTGAAGTGGTCCCGGCAGGCGGTCTCCGACGGCCAGCTCCGGGCCGTCGTCCTCAACTCCGGGGGAGCCAACGCCTGTACCGGCGCGGCGGGATTTGCCGACGCCGCCCGCATGGCCGCCCTCACCGCCGACGCGCTCGCGCTCCCGGCCGACGACGTCGCCGTCTGCTCCACCGGCCTCATCGGGATCCTGTTACCGATGGACAGGCTGGCGACGGGGATCACGGCGGCCTGCGACGGCCTCGGCCCGGACGGTGGAGACGCGGCGGCCCACGCAATCATGACCACTGACACCGTCGCCAAGCAGTCCACGGTGGGAGGCGACGGCTGGAGCATCGGTGGGATGGCCAAGGGCGCGGGCATGCTGGCACCCGGACTCGCCACCATGCTCGTCGTGGTCACCACGGACGCCGAAGTGCCGTCGCCCCAGCTGACGCGGGCCCTGCGGGAGGCCACCCGGGTCACCTTCGACCGCGCCGACTCCGACGGCTGCATGTCCACCAACGACACGGTGCTCGTGCTGGCCAGCGGCGCCAGCGGCATCGCGCCCGACGAGGACACGTTCGCCGCCGCCCTCACCGAGGTGTGCGCGGACCTCGCCCGCCAGCTCATCGCCGACGCCGAAGGGGCTTCGCACGAGATCGCCATCGAGGTGACCGGCGCCGCCAGCGAGGACGACGCCGTCGATGTCGGACGAGAGATCGCGCGCAGCAACCTGTTCAAGTGCGCCATCTTCGGCGGCGACCCCAACTGGGGCCGCGTCCTGGCCGCCATCGGCGTCACCGACGCCGAGTTCGACCCCGACGCCATCGACGTTGCCTTCAACGGCGTCCAGGTGTGCCGCGCGGGAGGCATCGGGGACAACCGCGAGCTGGTCGATCTCAGCGGCCGACACGTCCACGTCCTCGTCGACCTCCACGCCGGCGACGCCAGGGCCACGATCCTCACCAATGACCTCACCTACGACTACGTCAAAGAGAACGCGGAGTACTCCACATGACCCGGATCTCCCGGCAGGACCAGGACCTGCTGCTCACCAAGGCCAACACCCTCATCGAGGCCCTGCCCTGGCTGGCCGAGTTCGCCGGCGAGACCGTCGTCATCAAGTACGGGGGCAACGCGATGATCGACGACGGCCTCAAGCGGGCGTTCGCCGAGGACATCGTCTTCCTTCGCCGCGTCGGACTGAAGCCGGTGGTGGTGCACGGCGGTGGTCCGCAGATCTCGTCGATGCTGAAGCGGCTCGACATCTCGTCCGAGTTCCGTGGCGGTCTGCGCGTCACCACGGCCGAGGCCATGGACGTGGTCCGCATGGTCCTGGTGGGCCAGGTCGGCCGTGAGCTCGTCGGCCTCATCAACGCCCACGCGCCGTTCGCCGTCGGCATGTCCGGTGAGGACGGCGGCCTGCTGCGTGCCCGGCGCCGGGGGCTGGTCGTGGACGACGAGGAGGTGGACCTCGGTCTGGTGGGCGACGTCGACTCCGTGGACCCGACCTCCGTGCTCGACCTCGTGGAGGCCGGACGGATCCCCGTCGTCGCCACCGTCGCACCCGGACCCGACGGGCAGGTCTACAACGTCAACGCCGACACCGCGGCTTCGGCCCTTGCGGTGGCGCTGGGCGCGAAGCGACTGGTGATGCTGACCGACGTCGCCGGGCTGTACGCCAACTACCCCGACGAGGACTCGATCATCACGTCGATCGCGGCCGACGAGGTGCGCGAGCTGCTGCCCAGCCTCGAATCCGGGATGGTGCCCAAGATGGAGGCCTGTCTCCGGGCCGTCGAGGGCGGCGTCACGTCGGCCACCATCATCGACGGACGCGTCCCGCACTGCCTGCTGCTGGAGATCTTCACCGATGACGGCATCGGCACCATGGTCACGTCGAAGGAGGACGCATGAGCACCCAGCAGGAGATCCTGCAGCGCTACGGCGCCGCGATGATGAACGCCTTCGGGACACCCAAGCGGGTGTTCACCGAGGGCGACGGAGTCCACCTCGTCGATGCCGACGGCAAGCGCTACACCGACCTCCTGGCGGGCATCGCGGTCAACTCGCTCGGCCACAACCACCCGGCGGTCACTGGGGTGATCACCGAGCAGCTGCACCGCCTCGGCCACATCTCCAACTTCTTCGCCAGTGAGCCCCAGATCCGGCTCGCGGAGCGCCTCGACGCAGCGGCCGGGGAAGAGCAGCCGGGCAAGGTCTTCTTCACCAACTCCGGATCCGAGGCCAACGAGGCCGCCTTCAAGATCACCCGATTGACCGGGCGCACCCGCATCATCGCCATGGAGGGCTCCTTCCATGGGCGCACGATGGGATCCCTGGCACTCACCCACACCGAGAAGTACCGCGCGCCCTTCGAGCCGCTGCCGGGCGACGTGACCTTCGTGCCGTTCGGTGACACCGACGCGCTGTCCGCCGCCGTCGACGACACCGTCGCCGCCGTCCTGGTGGAACCGGTCCAGGGGGAGAACGGCGTCCTGCCCGCCCCGGACGGGTTCCTGCGGGCGGCTCGGGAGATCACTGCCCGCCACGGCGCCCTGCTCTGGATCGACGAGGTCCAGACGGGGATCGGACGGTGCGGCGAACTCCTGCTGCACCGCGCCGACGGCGTCACGGCGGACCTGGTGACCGTGGCCAAGGGGCTCGGTGCCGGCTTCCCCGTGGGGGCCTGCATCGCGACCGGACGGACGGCCGACCTCCTCGGGCCCGGATCGCACGGTTCCACGTTCGGCGGCAACCCCGTGGCGGCGGCAGCCGGGAACGCCGTGCTCGACGCTCTGGAGGGTGGCGTGCTGGACAACGTGCGCGAGGTGGGGGACTGGTTCGCCGCAGCGGTCGAGAACCTCGGGCTGCCGCTGGTCGACCACGTCCGCGGGCGCGGACTGCTCCGCGGCATCGTCCTGACCAAGGACGTGGCGCCCGCCTTCGTCGACGCTGCCCTCGAGGCGGGCTGGGTGTGCAACGCGCCTCGACCCAACGTCATCCGCATCGCGCCACCGCTCATCATCACCCGCAGCGACCTCGAGCCGTTCGTGGCGGTGCTCGGAGACTTGTTGGACCACAGCCGTGGCTGACGTCGCCCGGGCCGCCCGGCTCACCCTGTTGCGCGGCTTGCTGGAACAGGCATGCTACGGCTCGCAGCAGGAGCTCAGCGCGGCGCTCGCCGCCGACGATGTGCACGTCAGCCAGTCCACGCTGAGCAAGGACCTCGTCACCTTGGGCGCCATCCGCCGGAGGGCAGCCGACGGCGGGCTCGTCTACGCGCTCGACCAGGGCGACGACCACCATGGTGCCGCACGGGAGAAGCTGGCGCGGCTGTGCGCAGAGCTGCTGCAATCGCTCCAGGTGGCGGGCAACCAGCTCGTGCTGCGGACGCCACCGGGCGCCGCGCAGTTCTTCGCCGCCGCTCTCGACGCAGCCCGGGTACGAGGTGTGATGGGCACCATTGCCGGCGACGACACGGTGCTGGTGATCTCGACCGACGACAGATCCGCCGGCCGTGTCATCTCGGAGCTCTCTGAGATGACGCGCTCCGGACGACCAACCCAGGAGGATGAGTAGATGAGTGGTGTGGACCAGGGCCGGTTGTGGGGTGGTCGTTTCGAGGGAGGTCCGGCGGAGGCGTTGTTCGCCCTCAGCAAGTCCACCCAGTTCGACTGGCGGCTCGCCCGGCATGACATCGCCGGTTCACGGGCCCACGCCAAAGCGCTGCTGGCGGCGGGGCTGCTGACCGGGGAGGAGGCCGTGGGCCTCGACGCCGGCCTGGCCGAGCTCGACCGCCGCGTCGCCCAGGGCGAGTTCCTCCCCGCGGAGTCCGACGAGGACGTCCATGGAGCCTTGGAACGCGGCCTGAAGGACATCGTTGGTCCCGAGCTCGGCGGCAGGTTGCGCGCCGGACGCTCCCGCAACGACCAGATCGCCACCCTCGTGCGGCGTTACCTGAGGGAGGAGATCCGCGCCCTGGTGCCGGCGATCGGGGACGTCGTCGCGGCCCTCGCGGCCCAGGCCGAGGCACACATGGGGGCGATCATGCCCGGCCGGACGCACCTGCAGTCCGCCCAACCGATTCTCCTGAGCCACCACCTCATGGCCCACGCCTGGCCACTGGTGCGCGACGTCCAGCGGCTCGCCGACCTCGACAGGCGGCTCGCCGTCAGCCCCTACGGCTCGGCAGCGCTGGCGGGGACCTCCCTGGGGCTGGACCCCCAACTGGTGGCGCGGGAGCTCGGCTTCGAGGACTCGGTTCCCAACTCCCTCGACGGCACTGCCGCCCGGGACCTGGTGGCCGAGGCCGCCTTCGTGCTGGCCCAGGTGGGCGTCGACCTGTCGCGGCTGAGCGAGGACGTCATCGTGTGGTGCACCGCCGAGTTCGGCTTCGCCCGGCTCCACGACTCCTGGTCCACCGGCAGCTCGATCATGCCGCAGAAGAAGAACCCCGACGTCGCGGAGCTCGCCCGCGGCAAGGCCGGGCGACTCATCGGCAACCTCACTGGTCTCATGGCGACGCTCAAGGGACTCCCGCTGGCGTACAACCGCGACCTGCAGGAGGACAAGGAGCCCATCTTCGACTCGGTCGACCAGCTGCGGGTGCTCGTGCCCGCCGTGGCGGGACTGGTGGCCACCCTCAGCTTCGACACCGACCGCATGGCCGAGGTGGCTCCGCTGGGATTCTCGCTGGCCACCGACGTCGCCGACCACCTGGTGCGGGCGCGGGTGCCGTTCGCGGTCGCCCACGAGGTGGCTGGCGCAGCGGTGCGTTACTGCGAGGAACGAGGCATCACCCTCTCCGACCTGGCTGCGGCGGACCTGGCAGCGATCTCCGAGCACCTCGACGAGGACGTCCTCGCCGTGTTGACGGTGGAGGGCTCGGTGGCCTCCCGTGACGGACGCGGCGGCACGGCACCGGTCCGCGTCGCGGAGCAACTGGTGGAACTGCGCGAGGCGTTCGCGGCCGCGTCGGCCTTCGCGGGCCGGGAGGGCCAGCCGCTAGGCTGACGGCCGTGAACGCACTGCTCGATGACCTGACCTGGCGTGGGCTGCTGGCCCAGTCGACCGACCCCGAGGCGCTCGAGGCGCATCTCGACTCCGGACCCGTCAGGTTCTACGTGGGCTTCGACCCCACCGCGCAGAGCCTCCACATCGGCCACCTCGTCCAGCTGCTCCTCGCACAGCGACTCCAGCGTGCAGGGCACCTGCCCTACATGCTCGTCGGCGGTGCCACGGGCCTCATCGGCGACCCGAAGGAGACCGGCGAACGGGTCATGAACTCCGCTGACGTCGTGGCGGGCTGGGTGGAGCGGATCCGCGGCCAGGTGGAACGATTCGTCACCTTCGACGGGCCCGCTGCGGCGACGATGGTCAACAACTACGACTGGGCGTCGACGATGAACGTGCTGGAGTTCCTGCGCGACGTCGGCAAGCACTTCCCCGTCAACCGGATGCTGGCCCGCGACGTGGTCGCCCGCCGGCTGGAGGAGGGCATCTCGTACACCGAGTTCTCCTACGTGCTGCTGCAGTCGCTCGACTACAGGGAGCTCCACCGCCGCCACGGCGTCACGCTGCAGTTCGGTGGCAGCGACCAGTGGGGCAACATCACCGCGGGTGTCGACTTCATCCGGCGCAGCGACCAGGCCCGTGTGCACGCCGTCGCCACGCCGCTGATCACCAAGGCCGACGGCACCAAGTTCGGCAAGACCGCCGGGGGAGGCACCGTGTGGCTCGACCCCGAGTTGACGAGTCCGTACGCCTTCCACCAGTTCTTCCTCAACACGGAGGACGCGAAGGTGGTGGACTACCTCAAGGTCTTCACCATGCGCAGCCCCGAGGAGATCGAGGACCTGGCCAGGCAGGCGGAGTCCGAGCCCCACAAGCGGGCGGCGCAGCGGGCGCTCGCCGACGACGTCACGGACCTGGTGCACGGGAGCGCGGAGCGAGAGGCCGCCACCGCTGCTGCCGCGGCGCTGTTCGGTCGCGGGGACCTCTCCGAGCTGCCGGGGACGACCCTCGAGGCGGCACTGCGGGAGGCGGGTGCCGGGCAGGTGGAGCTGCCGGTCAGCATCGTCGACGCCTTCGTCGCCGCCGGGCTGGTCGACTCCAAATCGGCTGCCCGTCGCGCCATCGCCGAAGGAGGCGCCTGGCTCAACAACACGCGCGTCGAGGACGCGGAGCGGGTGCTGGAACCCTCCGACTTGGTCGCCGGTCGGTTCGCCGTGCTGCGTCGCGGTCGTCGCAACGTCAGCGGAGTCATGGTCACCGACCGCTCCTAGTGCCCGTACTCGTCCAGCCCAGGGACGTCCATGGACCGCACCACCTCGCGGGTTCGAGCCGCCGACGCCCGTAGTTCGTCGGCGTCGAGTCGGCCGGCCTCCACAGCGTCCGCCACCACGATCACCCGTGCAGCCGTCGAGCGCCGGTGCTTGGTGATCATGGTGGGCGCGAACTCGGCTGACGTTGCCGAGAAGGTGCCGCCCTCGCCCTCCGTGAAGGTGAACGTGGCGAGGTAGCCGTCGTAGGTCCAGGGCTGGGCCGGGCCGCTCTGGGCGATGAGCTTCCCCGCCCCGTAGGCCACCCACGTCCCGTTCAGGCGGGTGATGGGCTGCACCACGTGGGCGTGCTGCCCGATGACGAGGTCGACGTCCGGGGAGGCGGTGACAGCGGTGGCAAACTTCACCTGCTGGCGATTCGGCGTGCAGGAGTACTCGTCCCCGGCGTGCATGTGGACCACGACGACGTCCGCCCCGGCGCCGCGGGCGCGAGCGGCCCGCTCGAGGGTGTCGCTGGCGTCCAGCAGGGAAACGGCCCATGGCGCCTCTCGGGGCAGCGGGATGCCGTTGGTGCCGTAGGTGGAGCTCACGACGGCGACCCTGACGCCCTGGTCGGTGGTGAGGATCGGGGGTACGTGGGACTCCGCCTCCGTGGCGTGGGTGCCCGCTGTGGCGATTCCGACGGCGCGGTGTGCGGCAATGGTCCTCTCGAGCCCGTCCATGCCCGCGTCAAGGGCGTGGTTCGACGCGGTGGTGCAGACATCCCACCCGGTGGCGGCGAGGACGGGTGCAATCTCCGGTGGTACGGCGAAGGAGGGGTAGTTCCGGTACGGACCGCCGGCGGGGCTGCGCCGGAGGCGAGGCGGCCGGGGGCGGTGGCGTCGGGCCCGCGGTTCCGGTGGGATGTCCCGGATCACCGGTGACGGAGGAGGCCCCACAGCCGCCGACGCCGAGGGCGATCAGCACAGCGATGCCGACGGTGTGAGCACGACGACGATGCGCCTTCACTGGCTTCTCCTCCCGCAGTCAGGACCGGGTTCGTTGTGGTGACCGTACGCCTGCCCATCCGGATTTGCGCCCCTCTGGAGGCGTGTGTATAGTTTCCAACGCTTCACGGTGAACCGGACGCTCAGGCGGCCGAACCGAAGCCCCCAACACAGACATCAGTCTCGGGACGAGTGTGCGTTCAATGAGAACCCGCTCAAGGTCTCCAGGCCTGTCTGCGAGCGCCCCCAGGGCGTTCCCGGAGGGGATGGAGACAACTCAACATGGGCCTCCAGGCCAGTTTGACCAGGAGGATGACACCCAGTAACGTTGGTCGAGTCGCCTGAACGGCGGCACCGCTTCTGGAAGCCGGCCCGATTTGCTCGGAACGGACGAACGGAGTAAGGTTGAGACTCGCTGGTAACAGCGAAAATCAACACAAAACACAACTCAACACGGTGATCAGGGCCGAAACGCCAAGTTGACAGCCCCGAAGAAACCGAGTAGAGTTGATCGAGTTGCCCCAAGCCCTTCAGGCCAAGCCTGAGAGCGCGGGACGCACCCGAAACTTGAGAACTCAACAGCGTGCTTAAAGTCAATGCCAAATACAAAGCAAGGCAGTCCTCGGACTGTCGTGCGAATCCCGTCTGATGGCGCAAGTCATCAACGGATTCCTTTGATTAATTGATAGATCCAGCAATGGAACTCTGTCAGGTAAATCAAACCAAGTTGACGGTTAACGGGCATAAAAGCCCACACCGATAAATTTCAACGGAGAGTTTGATCCTGGCTCAGGACGAACGCTGGCGGCGTGCTTAACACATGCAAGTCGAACGGTAAGGCCCCTTCGGGGGTACACGAGTGGCGAACGGGTGAGTAACACGTGAGTAACCTGCCCTTGACTCTGGGATAACTTCTGGAAACAGAAGCTAATACCGGATACTCAGCCTCCCAGGCATCTGGGAAGCTGGAAAGCTCCGGCGGTCAAGGATGGACTCGCGGCCTATCAGCTTGTTGGTGAGGTAACGGCTCACCAAGGCTCCGACGGGTAGCCGGCCTGAGAGGGCGACCGGCCACATTGGGACTGAGATACGGCCCAAACTCCTACGGGAGGCAGCAGTGGGGAATATTGCACAATGGGCGAAAGCCTGATGCAGCAACGCCGCGTGCGGGATGACGGCCTTCGGGTTGTAAACCGCTTTCAGCAGGGACGAAGCTAACGTGACGGTACCTGCAGAAGAAGCACCGGCTAACTACGTGCCAGCAGCCGCGGTGATACGTAGGGTGCGAGCGTTGTCCGGATTTATTGGGCGTAAAGAGCTTGTAGGCGGTTTGTCGCGTCGGGAGTGAAAACTCAGGGCTTAACCCTGAGCCTGCTTCCGATACGGGCAGACTTGAGGAAGGTAGGGGAGAACGGAATTCCTGGTGGAGCGGTGGAATGCGCAGATATCAGGAGGAACACCGGTGGCGAAGGCGGTTCTCTGGACCTTTCCTGACGCTGAGAAGCGAAAGCGTGGGGAGCAAACAGGCTTAGATACCCTGGTAGTCCACGCCGTAAACGGTGGGTACTAGGTGTGGGGGACATTCCACGTTCTCCGTGCCGTAGCTAACGCATTAAGTACCCCGCCTGGGGAGTACGGCCGCAAGGCTAAAACTCAAAGGAATTGACGGGGCCCCGCACAAGCGGCGGAGCATGCGGATTAATTCGATGCAACGCGAAGAACCTTACCTGGGTTTGACATATACCGGAAACATCTAGAGATAGGTGCCCCTTTTTGGTCGGTATACAGGTGGTGCATGGCTGTCGTCAGCTCGTGTCGTGAGATGTTGGGTTAAGTCCCGCAACGAGCGCAACCCTCGTCCTATGTTGCCAGCGGATAACGCCGGGGACTCATAGGAGACCGCCGGGGTCAACTCGGAGGAAGGTGGGGATGACGTCAAGTCATCATGCCCCTTATGTCCAGGGCTTCACGCATGCTACAATGGCCGGTACAAAGAGCTGCGAACCTGCAAGGGTGAGCGAATCTCAAAAAGCCGGTCTCAGTTCGGATTGGGGTCTGCAACTCGACCCCATGAAGTCGGAGTCGCTAGTAATCGCAGATCAGCAACGCTGCGGTGAATACGTTCCCGGGGCTTGTACACACCGCCCGTCAAGTCATGAAAGTCGGTAACACCCGAAGCCGGTGGCCTAACCCTTGTGGAGGGAGCCGTCGAAGGTGGGACCGGTAATTAGGACTAAGTCGTAACAAGGTAGCCGTACCGGAAGGTGCGGCTGGATCACCTCCTTTCTAAGGAGCCCATGGCAGTCCGCTTCGTCGGAACTGTCCAGCGCTGGTATCGATGCGATCGTCATCGGCCGGCAGGCACCGGAATGTGGAACATTGACCTGAAGCTGTTCATCACTACACCTCGTCAGTACAACCTGGTTCGCCGGGAGTGGAAAGTCGAAGTAGGGATGGGTGGCCCAAGCACGCTGTTGGGTCCTGAAGGGTCGGTTGCGCGAGCAACGCCTTCAAGCGGACCAGCTGCCGGCGGATCAACACAACGATCCATCGGACCTGGGCCCGCCCGTATCTTGAGAACTTCACAGTGGACGCGAGCATCTTTGTAGTAACAAACAAGCTACTAAGTGCGATCGGTGGATGCCTTGGCACCAAGAGCCGAAGAAGGACGTAGTAACCTGCGATAAGCCCCGGGGAGCTGGTAAACAAGCTTCGATCCGGGGATCTCCGAATAGGGAAACCTCGAAATACCGGAGTCATGTCCGGCGACCTCTGCCTGAATACATAGGGCAGTTGGAGGGAACGTGGGGAAGTGAAACATCTCAGTACCCACAGGAAGAGAAAACAACAGTGATTCCGTCAGTAGTGGCGAGCGAACGCGGAAGAGGCCAAACCTACATTGTGTGATAGCTGACAGGCGTTGCAATGTGGGGGTTGTGGGACCGCTCAGACTGGACTGTCAACCAGTCAGAGAGTAAGAAATGATCAATGAAGTTGAAATGTCTGGAAAGACATAGCAAAGAAGGTAACACTCCTGTATACGTAAGTTGATCACTCTCGAGCGTCATCCCAAGTAACACGGAACCCCTGAAATTCCGTGTGAATCTGGCGGGACCATCCGCTAAGCCTAAATACTCCTTGGTGACCGATAGCGGACAAGTACCGTGAGGGAATGGTGAAAAGTACCCCGGGAGGGGAGTGAAATAGTACCTGAAACCGATCGCATACAATCCGTCGGAGCCTGCAAGGGTGACGGCGTGCCTTTTGAAGAATGAGCCTGCGAGTTAGTGGTATGTGGCGAGGTTAACCCGTGTGGGGAAGCCGTAGCGAAAGCAAGTCCTAATAGGGCGAATCAGTCGCATGCTCTAGACCCGAAGCGAAGTGATCTATCCATGGCCAGGGTGAAGCGACGGTAAGACGTCGTGGAGGCCCGAACCCACTTGGGTTGAAAACCGAGGGGATGAGCTGTGGATAGGGGTGAAAGGCCAATCAAACTTCGTGATAGCTGGTTCTCCCCGAAATGCATTTAGGTGCAGCGTCGCGTGTTTCTTACCGGAGGTAGAGCACTGGATGGTCTAGGGGGCCCACAAGCTTACCGAAATCAGCCAAACTCCGAATGCCGGTAAGTGAGAGCGCGGCAGTGAGACTGTGGGGGATAAGCTTCATAGTCGAGAGGGAAACAGCCCAGATCATCAGCTAAGGCCCCTAAGCGATAACTAAGTGGAAAAGGATGTGGAGTTGCGGAGACAACCAGGAGGTTGGCTTGGAAGCAGCCACCCTTGAAAGAGTGCGTAATAGCTCACTGGTCAAGTGATTCTGCGCCGACAATTTAGCGGGGCTCAAGTTATCCGCCGAAGCTATGGCATTCGTACACATGACCGTAAGGTCGTACGGATGGGTAGGGGAGCGTCGTGTGCGCGTTGAAGCGGCGGGGTGACCCAGCCGTGGAGAGCACACGAGTGAGAATGCAGGCATGAGTAGCGAAAGACGGGTGAGAAACCCGTCCGCCGAATATCCAAGGGTTCCAGGGTCAAGCTAATCTGCCCTGGGTAAGTCGGGACCTAAGGCGAGGCCGACAGGCGTAGTCGATGGACAACGGGTTGATATTCCCGTACCGGCAAAATATCGCCCCTGCCGAGGGGAGTGATGCTAAGCATGCAAGGTCGATGGACGCCTTCGGGCTGAAGTCGACTGAGTCTGTGACCCAAACTCCTATTAGGCAAGCTGCGGAGGGACGCAGGAAGGTAGCTCATCCCGGGCGTTGGTTGTCCCGGGCTAAGTGTGTAGGGCGAGACGTAGGCAAATCCGCGTCTCATCAAGCCTGAGACATGACGGGTCTGACACATTAGTGTTGGATTGAGTAATCCTATGCTGCCTAGAAAAGCTTCGTTAGCGAGATATTAGCCGCCCGTACCCCAAACCGACACAGGTGGATAGGTAGAGAATACCAAGGCGATCGAGAGAATCGTGGTGAAGGAACTCGGCAAAATACCCCCGTAACTTCGGGATAAGGGGGACCGGACGCGTATTAGAATTTACTTCGAAAGCGCTGAAGGTCGCAGAGACCAGGCCCAAGCGACTGTTTACTAAAAACACAGGTCCGTGCCAAGTCGAAAGACGATGTATACGGACTGACTCCTGCCCGGTGCTGGAAGGTTAAGGGGAAGTGTTAGCTTCGGCGAAGCACTGAACTTAAGCGCCAGTAAACGGCGGTGGTAACTATAACCATCCTAAGGTAGCGAAATTCCTTGTCGGGTAAGTTCCGACCTGCACGAATGGAGTAACGATTTGGGCGCTGTCTCCACCACGAACTCGGCGAAATTGCACTACGAGTAAAGATGCTCGTTACGCGCAGCAGGACGGAAAGACCCCGGGACCTTTACTATAGCTTGGTATTGGTGATCGGCGTGACTTGTGTAGGATAGGTGGGAGACTTTGAAGCCCGGACGCCAGTTCGGGTGGAGTCAACGTTGAAATACCACTCTGGTCACTCTGGTTATCTAACCTAGGTCCATTATCTGGATCAGGGACAGTGCCTGATGGGTAGTTTGACTGGGGCGGTCGCCTCCTAAAAGGTAACGGAGGCGCCCAAAGGTTCCCTCAGCCTGGTTGGCAATCAGGTTTCGAGTGTAAGTGCACAAGGGAGCTTGACTGCGAGAGAGACATCTCGAGCAGGGACGAAAGTCGGGACTAGTGATCTTCTGGTGGCACATGGAAGCGCCAGGACTCAACGGATAAAAGGTACCCCGGGGATAACAGGCTGATCTTGCCCGAGCGTCCATAGCGACGGCATGGTTTGGCACCTCGATGTCGGCTCGTCGCATCCTGGGGCTGGAGTCGGTCCCAAGGGTTGGGCTGTTCGCCCATTAAAGCGGCACGCGAGCTGGGTTTAGAACGTCGTGAGACAGTTCGGTCCCTATCCGCTGCGCGCGTAGGAGTCTTGAGAAGAGCTGTCCTTAGTACGAGAGGACCGGGACGGACTAACCTCTGGTGTGCCAGTTGTTCTGCCAAGAGCACGGCTGGTTTGCTACGTTGGGAAGTGATAACCGCTGAAAGCATCTAAGCGGGAAGCACGCTTCAAGATGAGGGCTCCCACAGAATAATCTGGTAAGGCCCCCTGTAGAACACGGGGTGATAGGTCGGATGTGGAAGTACTGAAAGGTATGGAGCTGACCGATACTAATAGGCCGAGGGCTTGTTTACTACAAAGATGCTACGCGTCCACTGTGAGGTTCCCGAGATACGGTCGGGAACCGACTGACAACTAAAAATGTCGCCGGTTTTCGATGCACTATCTCCATAGTGTTTCGGTGGCCATGGCGAGAGGGAAACACCCGGTCCCATCCCGAACCCGGAAGTTAAGCCTCTCAGCGCCGATGGTACTGCAAGGGGGACCTTGTGGGAGACTAGGACGCCGCCGGACTTACAAAACACCCCCTGGTTCGCCAGGGGGTGTTTTTTTGCTCTGGAGCGGGTCCGCGATGTTGGTGGGGATGTCCCCGGAATGAGAGACTGATCGCATGTCTGAATCCTCCGACCGTCATCCGAGCCGCCCCGAGGGAGAGCGGCCCCGGCGCCCAGCCGGAGGGCGAATCCCAGACGGAAGAGACGCCTCCGGTGGACCGCGCTCGAGCAGAGGGCGTGGCGCTCGAGACAACGACCGGGATGACAGACGACGTCGTGAGGACGCGTCTCGCCCATCTCGACGTGGAGAGGGTGCCAGCCGCGCTGAGGGCCGGGCGCCCAGGCGCGAAGGTGCTGGAGGCCAAGGGGGTCGTCGTCCCGCGAGGCGCGATGACGACGGGTCCAGGAGCGAGCGTCGATCCCCTCGCGATACCACAGCAGGTCGCGAGGAGCGGGTCATCCGTCCCGGGCAGGCCCGTGCAGTCGACGAACCGGACGTGCCCACGGACGTGGACCTCTCCGCCCTGCCCTTCGGCGTCAAAGCCGAACTGAAGAGTCTCCCCAAGGACTTGGCCGACACCGTCGCTGCACACATCATTGTCGCCGGCCAGTTGGTCGACATCGACCCCGATTTGGCGTACCGCCATGCCGAGGCTGCCCGCCGACGCGCGGCGCGACTCCCGATCGTGCGGGAGGCTGCGGCCGAGACCGCTTACGCCAGCGGCCGCTACGACGTGGCGCTCCGTGAGTTCCGTGCGATTCGACGCATGAACGGCGGCAACGAACTCGTGCCCGTCATCGCCGACTGCGAGCGCGCGCTGGGTCGTCCCCGCGACGCCCTCGAACTCCTCGAGTCCCTCCCGGCCAACGAGCCAATGGAGGTGCGGATCGAAGCCCTGCTCGTCGAGGCCGGCGTGCGCGACGACCTCGGTCAGCGCGGCGAGGCGATGCGTCTGCTCCGTGCGGCGATCACGCGCAAGGTGGGGACGTCGCACGCGCAGGCTCGACTCCGGTACGCCTACGCCAACCTGCTCCTGGAGTCCGGGGACGAGGCAGCTGCCCGCGACTGGTTCACCGCCGCGGCGGCCCTGGACCCCGACGGAACCTTGGACACCTCTGACCGGCTCGCAGAGTTGGACGGAGTACGCCTGCCCGAGGTGATGGAGCTCGTCGACGAACCCGATGATGACGATCCCGCGGAGGGCGACGCCGCCGTAGACAGCGATACCGCAGCCGAGGACACGCGGGCTACCACCCCATCTGGCGAGGGGGCCCTCGAGTGACGGCCCTGGCGTCCCAGTACGACGCTGCGCTCTTCGACCTCGACGGCGTCGTGTACCTGGGGCCCGTCGCCATCCCGGGCGTGGCAGGGGCGCTGGACCAGCTGCGGGCCCAGGGAACCCGTATCGGCTTCGTGACCAACAACGCCGCGAGGACCCCGGCCGCGGTGGCCGAGCACCTGCGCAAACTGGGGATTGAGGCCGAGGAGGACGACGTCGTCAACAGCACGCAGGCGACGGTGCGCATGCTGCAAGGCGAACTACCGGCCGGGGCTCGGTGTCTCGTCGTCGGGACGGGCGCGCTCGCCGAACAACTGGAGGCCGGCGGATTCACGCCGGTGCACTCGCTGGATGACGACCCTGTGGCCGTGGTCCAGGGTTACCACCCCGACATCCCCTGGGGACTGATCGAGACCGCGGCGATCGCCGTGCAGCGCGGCGCCCGCTGGTTCGCCACCAACCCGGACCTGACCCGACCCACGGAGCGTGGGATCCTGCCCGGGTGCGGCGCGCAGGTCGCCGTCGTGCGGGCGTGCGTCGACGTCGACCCCATGACTGCGGGGAAGCCCTTCCGGCCGCTGCTCGATGAGACGGTGCTTCGGCTGGGGGCGGAGCGGCCGGTGTTCGTCGGGGACCGCATCGACACCGACATCATGGGAGCCAACGCTGTGGGCATGGACTCGCTGTTCGTGTTCACCGGGGCGCACGGGAAGCGTGACCTGGCGCAGGCACCAGAACACGGCCGACCCACCCACATCGGTTACGACGTCGCCGCCCTGCTCCAGCCCGAACGGGCAGTGGAACTCAGCGCCCACCACGCCCGCTGCGGCAGCCAGGCCATCGTCGCCGACCGTTCCCGGGCGCGCCTGGACACACGCCCCGACGGGGTCGACGACCAGCTGGACGCGCTGTGGGCGGCGCTGCAGCTCGCCTGGCACGAGCACTGCGACATCACGGACGTCCTCGACGAGCTGGACCGCCTCCGATGAGCGCGCCCACCCCCCGCGACGCCGCACCGGCCGTCCAGCGCCGGCTGGAGGTCGTCGCCGAGGTGGAGAAGTCCCTCGACGGTGTCGACGACCTCCCGATGCCCGAACGACTTGCCCGTCTCGAGGAGGCGCAGCGCAGCCTGCAGGCGGCACTCAACAACAGCGCCGGAGCCGGCCAACCGCCGATGCCCGGGGTGAGGTGACGGCCGGTGCGTCTCGACGCCGCACTCCCGGCGCGTGACCTGGCACGCTCCCGGAACCAGGCCTCGCAGCTGATCCGAGCGGGACAGGTACTCGTCGATGGCGACGTGGTGACGAGGGCCTCCCATCCGGTGGGCGACGATGCGGACATCCGCGTGCTCGCTCAGCCGTGGGTCTCCCGAGCCGCGCACAAGCTTCTCGGCGCCCTCGACGCCAGCGGCACCGACGTGCCTTCCCGCGTCCTCGACGCCGGGGCCAGCACGGGCGGGTTCACCCAAGTGTGCCTGTCCCGCGGCGCCGAGGCGGTCTACGCCGTCGACGTCGGCCACGACCAGTTGGCCGCCGAGCTCCGGCAGGATCCCCGCGTCCACGTCCGGGAGGGGCTGAACCTCCGGGAGCTCCAACTGGCGCACCTGGACGATGCTCCGGTCGACCTCGTCGTCGGCGACGTCTCGTTCATCTCGCTGACCCTCCTGATGCCGACCATGCTGGCCGTGCTGCACGCGAGCGGCACCGCCCTATTGCTGGTCAAGCCGCAGTTCGAGGTGGGACGGGACCGGCTCGGCGCTGGCGGAGTGGTGCGCTCCGACGAGGACCGCGAGGCCGCCGTCGCCCGCGTCGTCGCCACGGCGTCCGACCTCGGATGGCGATGCGACTGGCAGGGCCGGAGCCCGCTGCCCGGCCAGTCGGGCAACGTGGAGTTCTTCGTCAGGCTGACTCGATAGGCTGGGGGCGTGGCTGACAGAACGGTGGCAGTGCTGCTCCATCCCGAACGGGAGGAGGCGCTGGAGGCTGCCGTCACGTTCATCGAGACGATCCACGCCGACGGTTTCCACGTCCAGGTCTTCCCGGAGGACGAGCGCCGTGTAGCTGCCCGCTGCCCGCGAGCCCACGTCACGAGTATCGGGGACCAGTCGGTGGAGCTCGCCGTCGTCTTCGGCGGCGACGGCACGGTCCTCCGGGCCGCGGAATGGGCTGTTCCCCTCGGCGTCCCGCTGCTGGGCGTGAACCTCGGCCACGTCGGCTTCCTGGCGGAGCTGGAAACCTCCGACCTGGAGGCGCTCCACCGCGGCGTCGTGGACCGGCGCTACCAGCTCGAGCAACGTCTCGTCCTCGAGGTGCGCGTCGTGGCCCCTGATGGCGAGCTCGCCTGGCGCTCCTTCGCGGTGAACGAGGTCTCGCTGGAGAAGCTGGCTCGCGAACGCATGCTCAACGTCATGGTCAGCGTCGACGCCCGCCCGCTCTCGCGATGGGGCTGCGACGGCGTGCTCGTGTCCACCCCCACGGGCTCCACGGCCTACGCGTTCTCCGCTGGGGGACCGGTCGTCTGGCCCGACGTCCAGGCGATCCTGGTCGTCCCGCTCTCGGCCCACGCCCTCTTCAACCGCCCCATGGTGCTGAGTCCCTCCTCCGAAGTCGAACTGGAGCTGCCGCTCGGCGAGACGCCGGGCGTGATCTGGTGCGATGGCCGCCGGAGCTTCGACGTCGGCGTCGGTTACCGCGTCGACGTGCGGTCGTTGCCCACGTCGCTCACCATCGCCCGCCTGTCGGAGCAGCCGTTCACCACCCGACTGGTCAAGAAGTTCGCCCTGCCCGTGAACGGCTGGCGCCGACCCCCAGAAACCCGCGATGCTGACTGAGCTCAGGCTCTCCGCGCTCGGGGTCGTCGACGAGGCCGTGATCCCACTCGGGCCGGGACTGACCGTGCTCACGGGCGAGACGGGCGCGGGCAAGACCATGATCGTCGCCGGTCTGGGTCTCCTGCTCGGGGCGCGCGCCGATGCGTCGATGGTTCGGCACGGAAAGCCGCGGGCGGTCGTCGAAGGTCGGTGGACCGGGACCCGACACCTGGCGGCGCTGCTCGACGAGCTCGGCGCCGAGGAGGACGACGGGGAGCTGCTGCTGTCCCGGCACGTCACGGCCCAGGGCAGGTCCCGCGCCATCGTGGGCGGGGTCCAAGCCCCCATCGGTACCCTCGCCTCCCTGACCGACGAGCTGGCCACCATCCACGGCCAGTCGGAGCAGGTCCGGCTTGCGCACCCCGAGCGCCAGCGCGAGATCCTCGACTCGTTCGCCAGCCCCGCGCTGCTGCCCAGGTACCGGGCGGACTGGGCGGAACGTCGACGCCTGGCCACCGAACTCGACCAACTGGTGACCCAGGCCCAGTCCCGAGCTCGCGAGCTCGACATGCTGCGGTTCGGGCTCGCCGAGATCAACGCCGTCGAACCCCAGGAGGGGGAGGACGAGGAACTGGCCGCCGAGGCCAACCGGCTCATGGACGCCGAGGACCTCATGCGCCTGGCGGCCCAGTCCCAGGCCATGCTGAGCGGCGACGAGCAGGACTTCGACGCGCCCAGCGCCGTCGCCATGCTGGGCCAGGCGCGCAAGCACCTCATCAACCTCGCGGAACGGGACACCGTCGCCGCGCCCCTGGCGGCCAAGGTGCACGACGTCGAGGCGCTCCTGGGCGACCTGGCGGCCGACGTCGCCGGTTACGCGGCCGACCTGGTCGCCGATCCGGCCCGCCTCGAGGCGGTGGGGGAGCGCCGTGCCGCGCTGGCCTCTCTGACCCGCAAGTACGGCCCGTCCCTGGGGGACGTCCTCGCCTGGGCCCGGGACGCGTCTTGCCGCGTCGGGGACCTCGAGCACTCGGACGAGCGCATCGAGGAACTGCGCCAGCGGATCCGGGATCTCGACGAGCGGCTCGCGGAGGCCGGTCGCCAGATCACCGCCGAGCGCGTGCAGGCCGCGGAGCGGATCGCCCAGCGGGTCGTCGGCGAGTTGCAGGCACTCGCCCTCCCGCACGCCCGCCTCGTCTTCGAGGTCACGCCCGGCGAGCTGGGGCCACACGGCGCCGACGCCGTCGAGCTCCTGTTCAGCGCCAACCCCGGCAGCACCCCCGGCCCGCTGGGGCGCGTCGCCTCCGGTGGTGAGCTGTCCCGGGTCCGGCTCGCTCTCGAAGTGGTGCTCGCCTCGGGCGCCGAGGGCCACACGTTCGTCTTCGACGAGGTGGACGCCGGCGTCGGCGGCGCCGTGGGGCTTGAGATCGGACGGCGACTCAAGCGGTTGGCCGCCGCATCCCAGGTGGTGGTCGTGACCCACCTCGCCCAGGTGGCCGCGTTCGCCGACCACCACTTCGTCATCTCCAAGTCCAGCGACGGCCAGGTCACCACCTCCGGGGTCAGCCCCGTCTCCGGCAAGGACCGGGAAGCCGAGCTCGCCCGCATGATGGGCGGCCAGCAGGACTCTCAGGCGGGCGCCCGGCACGCCCGTGAGCTCCTCGCGCTCGCCCGGGACTAGGGTGGGAACCATGGCACGAGCACTGATCGTCGTCGACGTCCAGAACGACTTCTGCGAGGGAGGGTCGCTCGCCGTGGCCGGGGGAGCCGCCGTCGCGTCCGCGATCGACGACCTGCTGGCATCCGACCACGGCTACGACGTCGTCGTCGCCACCCGCGACCACCACATCGATCCCGGCGACCACTTCAGCGACACGCCCGACTTCGTCGACTCGTGGCCGCCCCACTGCGTCGCGGGCACACCCGGCGCCAGGTTCCACCCCAACCTGACGCGCATCGATTTCGACGGCATCTTCGACAAAGGCGACTACGAGGCCGCCTACTCCGGCTTCGAGGGGGTGGACCACGCCCAGGACCTGCTCTCCCTGGAGGACTACCTTCGCAGCCGCGACGTCACGGAGGTGGACATCGCCGGCATCGCGACGGACCACTGCGTGCGCGCCACCGCCGAGGACGCGCTCGAGGCCGGCTTCGACGTGACCGTCCTGCTGCCGCTGACCGCCGCGGTGGACCCGGCACGGGTCCCCGAGCTGGTGGAGGAGTGGAGCGAGGCCGGCATCTGGGTGGCGGCGTAGGTCAGCCCGAGGTGGCGAAGACCTCCGCGAGGTCGTAGCTGATCGGCCGCTCGATCTGGTCGAGCCGGCACGACTCCGGGTCGCGGTCGGGACGCCACCGGAGGAACGACACGGCATGCCGGAAGCGGTTGCCCTCCAACTGGTCGAACGCCACCTCCACCACCAGTTGGGGATCCAGCGGCACCCAGGAGGTGTCCTTGCTGCCGGCGAACCGCGAGCGCGGGGACTCGAGGCCCGGATCCGCCTCCTCGAGGACCAGCGGGGCGAGCTCGTCTATGAGTTCACGGCGCATCGCGTTCGGCAGCCCGACGATGCCGCCGACCCGGACCAGCTGGTCACCGTCGTGGAGGCCCAACAGGAGGGACCCGACGCCCTCGCCGTTGGTGCCCAGCCGGTAACCGACGACGACGGCCTCGGCCGTGCGGCGGTGCTTGATCTTGGTGAGCGCTCGCTTGCCCTGCTGGTACGCCTCGCCCATCGGTTTGGCGACCACCCCGTCGAGCCCCGCGCCCTCGAAGCGCTCGAACCAGTCCCGCGCCACCGCCGGGTCCTCGCTGAGCGCGGTGAGGTGGAGCGACGGGTGCAGCTCGCCGTCGAACAAGGACTCCAGCAGCGCGCGCCGCTCCCGGAAGGGCCGCGGGGTGAGGTCGTCGTCGCCCAGCGCCAGGACGTCGAAGCACACGAGCTCGGCGGGGGTGGATTCCGCGAGCATCCGGACCCGGCTCTCCGCGGGGTGGATGCGGGCGGTGAGCTGGTCCCACGACAGCCTCTCGTGGCCCACGTCCCCGGTGCGCACCACCACCTCGGAATCGATGACGCACCGGGCCGGGAGCGTGCGGGCGACGTCCACCAGCTCCGGGAAGTAGCGGGTGAGGGGCTTCTTCCCGCGGCTCGCGAGCTCCACCCGGCCGTCGTCGACGACGATGAGGCAGCGGAACCCGTCCCACTTGGGCTCGTAGCCGAAGTCGCCCTCCGGGATGGCGGTGGCGCTCCTGGCCAGCATGGGGGAGATCGGCAGCTCGAGCGGCAACATGGTAGCCATCATGCCGCGTGTGTCGATCACGTAACAGGTGTGCAACCGTGTGCGCACGGGTGCCCGGATCCGGGTCCGCGGGCCCTAGGCTGGAGGTCCGTGAGCCCAGCACAGCACATCTTCGTCACCGGCGGCGTCGTCTCCTCCCTCGGCAAGGGACTGACGGCCTCCAGCCTCGGCAACCTCCTCGTCGCACGTGGCCTTCGCGTCACGATGCAGAAGCTCGACCCGTACCTCAACGTCGATCCCGGCACCATGAACCCCTTCCAGCACGGGGAGGTCTTCGTCACCGACGACGGCGCGGAGACGGACTTGGACATCGGCCACTACGAGCGTTTTCTCGACGTCGACCTCACGCGTGACGCGAACGTGACCACCGGCCAGGTGTACTCCACCGTCATCGCCCGGGAGCGCCGCGGCGAGTACCTGGGCGAGACCGTCCAGGTGATTCCGCACATCACCGGTGAGATCAAGGCGGCGATGCTGTCGATGGCCGACGGCGTCGACGTCGTGATCCACGAGATCGGCGGGACCGTCGGCGACATCGAGTCGTTGCCGTTCCTGGAGGCGGCCCGCCAGGTCCGCCAGGAGGTGGGCCGTGAGAACGTGTTCTTCCTGCACGTCTCCCTCGTGCCGTGGATCGAGCCGTCGGGGGAGATGAAGACCAAGCCGACGCAGCATTCGGTGGCCGCGCTGCGCCAGGTCGGCATCCAGCCCGACGCCATCGTCTGCCGCGCCTCCCGGGACGTGCCCGCCGCGCTCAAGCGCAAGATCGCCGCCATGTGCGACGTCGACGAGGCCGGCGTCATCTCCTGCCCCGACGCCCCGTCGATCTACGCCATCCCGCGCGTGCTGCACGCCGAGGGCCTGGACGCCTACGTCGTGCGCCGTCTGCACCTGCCGTTCCGCGACGTCGACTGGAGCGCCTGGGGCGACCTACTGCGTCGCGTCGAGCAGCCTCGCCATGAGATCACCGTCGCCCTGGTCGGCAAGTACGTCGACCTGCCCGACGCCTACCTGTCGGTCACGGAGGCGCTGCGGGCCGGCGGTTTCGCGCATTGGACGAAGGTAAGGATCGACTGGGTGGCCTCCGACGACTGTGCCACGCCCGACGGGGCCGCCGCGGCGCTGGCCGGTGCGGACGCCGTCTGCGTGCCCGGCGGGTTCGGGATCCGCGGTGTGGAGGGCAAGCTCGGCGCCCTGACCCATGCGCGCAGCCAGGGCATCCCCACGCTGGGGCTCTGCCTGGGCATGCAGTGCATGGTCATCGAGGCCGCACGCAGCCTGGCGGGACTCGAGGGCGCCGCGTCCACCGAGTTCGAGCCGGACACGGAGCACCCGGTGATCGCGACGATGGCCGAGCAGGTGGCGATCGTCGACGGCGACGGCGACCTGGGCGGCACCATGCGGCTCGGCGCCCAGCCCGCCGTCCTGACCCCGGGCAGCCGCGTCGCAGAAGCCTACGGCGGCACGGAGGCGACGGAGCGGCACCGCCACCGCTACGAGGTCAACAACGCCTACCGGGACCGCCTCCAGGCCGCCGGCCTGCGCGTCACCGGCACGTCGCCCGACGGCGCGCTTGTAGAGTTCGTGGAACTGTCGGAGCACCCGTTCTACGTGGGCACCCAGGCGCACCCCGAGCTGCGCTCGCGTCCCACCCGCGCGCACCCGCTGTTCGCCGGGCTCGTCCGGGCCGCCCTCGACAGGCAGGAGGCTGGAAGGGGAGCAGCGTGATCCGCGACGAACACCGGGAATGGCCGGTCACCCAGCGACGGGTGATGGCCGAGGGGATCATCTGGGACATGGTCTCGGAGGACGTGACGACCCCCTCCGGCGAGACCATGACCCGGGAGTTCGTCACGCACCCGGGTGCGGTGGCCGTCGTCGCCTGGGACGAGGAGCGCGACGCCGTCGCCTGCCTGCGCCAGTACCGCCATCCCGTTCGTCTGGAGATGGTCGAGGTCCCCGCGGGCCTGCTGGACGTCGAGGGCGAGGAGTGGTTGCCGGCGGCGCAGCGGGAGCTCGCCGAGGAGGTGGAGCTCGCGGCGGAGCGCTGGCAGGTGCTGGTGGACATGTGCACGACGCCGGGCGGCAACCAGGAGTCGCTGCGCATCTATCTCGCTCGCGACGTGACTCCCGCCCCGCGCCCGGAGGGCTTCGTCCTCGAGGGCGAGGAGGCGCACATGAGCTGGGACTGGGTGCCGCGCACCGAGTTGGTCGCGGGCATCCTCGACGGTCGGCTGCAGTCGCCCACGCTGGTGACGGGGGTGCTGGCGCTCGAGGCGGCCCGCCTGTCCGGACGCCTCGATGCGCTGCGGGCTCCCGATGCCCACTGGCCCATCCGGGGTCACTGACGCCATGGCTGCCGCGCCCGACGACGTCGTCGCCGATTTCCTGGGCCACGTCCGCGTCGAGCGTGGCCTGGCCGCCAACACCGTCGCCGCCTACCGTCGCGACCTCGCACGGTACACCGCGTTCCTCGAGACCCGCGGCATCGCCGACCTCGCCGAGGTCAACGAGACCGACGTGAGCGAGTTCGTCCGCGCCTCCGCCCCCGATTTGGCACCCTCGTCGCTCGCCCGGCTGGTGGTCACCGTGCGCAACCTGCACGCCTTCGCCCTCGAGGAGGGCCTCACCGCCACCGACCCGGCCGCCGAGATCCACCCGCCCCGGACCCCGTTGCGCCTGCCCAAGGCCCTCGGTGTCGACGAGGTGCGCCACCTGCTGGAGACCCCCGACCGCGACGACGTCGTCGGCCTCCGCGACGCCGCGCTCCTCGAGCTGCTCTACGGCACCGGGGCCCGCATCTCCGAGGTCTGCGCCCTCGACGTCGACGAGGTCACGCGGCTCCTCGGCGACCCCGACGCCGGACTGTTGCTGCGCGGCAAGGGCGGCAAGGAGCGCATCGTGCCCGTCGGCTCCTACGCGAGGGAGGCGCTCGACGCCTACCTCGTGCGGGCCCGTCCGGAACTCGCCCGGCGCGCCCATCGCGCGGAGCCGGCGCTGCTGCTCAACAGGCTCGGCAGACGCCTCAGCCGTCAGTCCGCCTGGGCCGTCGTCCAGGATGCTGCCGGTCGGGCGGACCTGGGTGACGTCTCCCCCCACAGCCTGCGGCACTCGTTCGCGACACACCTGCTGGAAGGCGGTGCCGACGTCCGAGTGGTCCAGGAACTGCTCGGGCATGCGTCGGTCGCCACCACGCAGATCTACACGCTGGTCACGATCGATTCCCTTCGCGAGGTGTTCGTCTCTGCTCATCCGCGCGCGAGGTGAGGCGGGCATACTAGGCTGCGACAAGTCGACAAGGAGGTTTCGAGACGTGAGCGACGAGGGACTGTTCAGCGAACCAGAACCCCACTTCGAGGTCCCCGATGCGCCCCCCGTCTCCACGCTGGTGGACGACGCGGAGCTCGGACCCACCGGACGGCCCATGCCGGACCTCACCCGCCCCGCGCCTCCCGAGCCCGGCCGCACCATGCGTGCCCGCGTCATCTCGATGTGCAACCAGAAGGGCGGGGTCGGCAAGACCACCACCACGATCAACCTCGGCGCGGCCCTGGTCGAGCTGGGCTATCGGGTGCTGCTGGTGGACTTCGACCCGCAGGGCTCGCTGTCGGTGGGCCTCGGCGTCAACCCCCACACCCTCGAGCGCAGCATCTACAACCTCCTGTTGAGCCGCCAGTACACCGCCGACGACGTCATCCAGCCCTCCTCGGTCGAGGACCTCCACATCCTGCCCAGCAACATCGACCTGTCCGCCGCCGAGGTGCAGCTCGTCAGCGAGGTGGCCCGCGAGCAGACCCTCAAGCGCGTCCTCGACCGGATCCGCGGCGACTACGACTTCATCCTCATCGACTGCGCCCCCAGCCTCGGCCTGCTGACCATCAACGCCCTCACGGCCAGCGACTACGTCATCATGCCGCTGGAGTGCGAGTTCTTCGCGCTCCGCGGCATCGCCCTGCTCACCGACACCATCTCCAAGGTGCAGGACCGGCTCAACCCCGACCTGGAGATCATGGGCATCCTCGGCACCATGTACGACGGCCGCACGCTGCACGGCCGGGAGGTGCTGGAGCGCGTGGTCCAGGCGTTCGGCGAGCAGGTGTTCCACACCGTCATCCGACGCACCGTGAAGTTCCCTGAGACCACCGTCGCGGGCGAGCCCATCACCACCTACGCGACCGCGTCACCCGGCGCCGACGCCTACCGCCAGCTCGCACTGGAGGTGTACCACCGGTGCCACGCCCAGTGAACAAGCGGGCCTCCCTGCCCGGCGCGTCCGAACTCTTCCGCCCCACCCAGCAGCCGGAGCCCCGCCGCAGCACCCCTGACGCCGCGCAGGACTCCGCAGCGGAGGCCACGGAGCCGGCGCCGCCGCGCGCCACCGGCCGGATCCGCCACGACCAGAAGATCACCGTGTACTTCTCGTCCGAGGAGCTGTTCGCGCTCGAGGACGCCACCTTGGAGTTGAAGCGCCGCCACGGGCTCAGCCTGGACCGGGGACGCCTCGTGCGCACGGCCGTCGCCATGGTCGTGGCCGACCTGGCGGCCAACGGCGAGGACGCTGCCGTCGTCGCGGAGCTGCGCGGCAGTGAGTAGCGGTGGCTAGGAGGAGGGCCAAGCCCTCCACGGCCGAGTCCCCGGAACAGGTCGCGGGCTTCGACGTCCACCTCACCAACTTCGAGGGCCCCTTCGACCTGTTGCTGCAGTTGATCTCGCGACGCGAGCTCGACGTCACCACCGTCGCGCTCAGCCAGGTCACCGACGAGTTCATCGCGCTGGTCCGCGAGCACGGCGAGACCTGGGACCTGGACCGGACCACGTCGTTCCTCGTCGTCGCGGCCACCCTTCTGGATCTCAAGGCCGCGCGCCTGCTGCCCGGTGGGGAGGTCACCGACCCCGAGGACATCGCCGCCCTCGAGGCACGCGACCTCCTGTTCGCCCGGCTCCTGCAGTACCGGGCGTTCAAGCAGGTGGCGGGCTGGATCGAGCAGACCTCCGATCGGGCCGCGGGGACCCACTGGCGCCCCGGCGGACTCGAGGAGGCATTCCGCTCCGTCCTGCCCGAGGTGCAGCTCGACATCGGCGCCCACGAGCTCGCACGGCTGGCCGCCGGCGCGCTGGCGCCCAAGCCCGCGCCGCACGTCGCCCTCGAGCACCTCCACGGAGCGCGCGTCAGCGTCGTCGAGCAGGTGGCCCACGTCACCCGAGTGCTGCAGGACTCCGGCGCCATGACGTTCAGGCTGCTGGTCTCCGGGTGCGACCGGCTCACCACCGTCGTGCGGTTCCTCTCCGTGCTGGAGCTCTACCGCGCCGGGCAGGTCGCCTTCGAGCAGGCCGGCCCCTTGACCGAGCTCACCATCCGCTGGAGCGGCGGGGAGGACGCCGAGCTGGTCGACGTCGACGAGTACGAGGCACCCCTGGAACTGGAGGACTGAGACATGCTGCACCGGGCACTCGAAGCGATGCTGTTGATGAGCACCGACCCCGTCACCGCCGCGGACCTCGCCGCCGGGCTGGAGGTCTCCGAGCATGAGGTGGCCACCGCCCTGTCCGAGCTGGCCGCCTTCTACCGCGACACCGAACGCGGCTTCGAGCTGCGGCAGGTCGCGGGTGGCTGGCGACTCGCGACGGCGCCGGACCTCGCGGACGTCCTGGAGGCGTGGGTGGTCTCCGACCAGCGCGCCAAGCTGAGCCAGGCGGCGCTGGAGACCCTCGCCGTCGTCGCCTACCTGCAGCCCGTCTCGCGCGGCCGCATCGCCGGCGTCCGCGGGGTGAACGTCGACGGCGTGGTCAAGACCCTGCTGGTGCGCGGCCTCATCGCCGAAGCCGGTCCGGACCCCCAGACCGGTGCCATGACGTTCGCGACCACCGCGCTGTTCCTCCAGAAGCTCGGGCTGCGGTCCCTCGACGAACTGCCGGAACTGGCCCCGCTGCTGCCCGACGCCGTAGCCTTGGAAGCCGAGCTCAGCCAGCTCGTCACGGACGTGGACACGCAGGAGGGCGCATGACCGAGGAAACCGAAGGCATCCGGCTACAGAAGGTGCTGGCCGCCGCGGGCATCGCGTCACGGCGCGCGAGCGAGAACCTGATCCACGAGGGCCGCGTCGAGGTGAACGGGCGGGTCGTCACCGAGCAGGGGCTGCGCGTCGACCCTGAGCGCGACACGATCCGCGTCGACGGCTCCCGCATCCCCCCGCCGCGGCACCACAAGTACCTGGTGCTGAACAAGCCCCGCGGGGTCGTCTCCACCATGGAGGACCCGGAGGGCCGGCCCACCCTGAGCGACTACCTGCCCCGCACCAAGGAGCGGCTGTTCCACGTCGGGCGCCTCGACACCGACACCGAGGGCCTCATCATCCTCACCAACGACGGCGAACTGGCGCACCGACTGGCCCACCCGTCGTACGAGGTGCCGAAGACGTACCTCGCCGAGGTCGCCGGCTCCCTGGACAACAAGACCCTCCGCCGTCTCGAGAAGGGCGTCACGCTCGACGACGGACCGGTGCGGCCGGACAAGATCAAGCTCGTCTCCCGCACGGACCGCCGCAGCCTGGTCAACATCACTCTGCACGAGGGCCGCAACCGCGTCGTGCGCCGACTGATGGATGCCGTCGGACACCCCGTCGACCGGCTGGCGCGGATCGCCATCGGCCCGATCCGGCTCGGGCAGCTGCCGGTGGGGGAGACCCGCGAGGTGACGCGCGACGAACTGGGCGCCCTGCTCGACCTCGTCAAGATGTAGTGAGGTTGTGTGCGATCGTGGTTGGCTGACCAACCCGAATCGCACACCACCCCTCCGACGACGGCGGTGCTTGGGCACCCGGGATCGGCGGGTACTATTCCACGCGTGCGTTTGACTGAGAATCTCACCCGAGGCCGCAGCGTGGCCCTCGCCGTCCTGGCCGCAGGCTCCCTCCTCCTCGCCGGATGCGGCGCCGAGGACCCGGAGACCGCCCCCAGCCCCAGCGAGACCGCCACCGGGGCGCCGTCGGCGTCCCCCAGTGCAGCGGAGAGCCCCTCGGCGTCGCCGTCGCCCTCGGTCACCGTGAGCCCCTCCTCCGACCTGGAGGCCATCACGGTCACGGGGGAGGACCGCCCGGAGATCTCCCTGTCCACCACGCCGTGGGCCGTCGACGAGACCCGTACCAAGGTGCTGCGGGAGGGCGGGGACCAGAAGGTCGCCGAGGACAGCACCGTCACCGTGCACTACGAGGGCGTCAATGCCCGTACGGGCGAGATGTTCGACTCGTCCTGGGAGCGCGGCATGCCCACCCCGTTCCAGCTCCAGTCCGTCGTGCCGGGCTTCCAGAAGGGGCTGGCCGGGCAGAGCGTCGGCTCCCGCGTGCTGATCGCCATGCCCAGCGAGGACGGCTACGCCCAGGGGAACCCCAACGCCGGCATCGAGGTGGGCGACACGCTGATCTTCGTGGTGGACATCCTCTCCGCCAACTTCGATGAGGCCACCGGTGAAGCGGTCGCACCCGCCGAGGGCCTCCCGGCCGTCACCATGACCGACGCCGGCCCCGAGCTCGCGGCCCCCACCGGCGAGGCTCCGGAGGAACTCGTCGTCCAGCCGCTCATCAAGGGCGCCGGAGCCGAGGTCACGGCGGAGTCCACCATCCAGGTGAAGTACCGCTCCTGGGTCTGGGAGGACGGCCGGCTCTGGGAGGACGCCTGGCAGCCGCAACAGGGTCCGCTGAACACCCTGATCGCCGGGTGGAAGGAGGGCCTCGTCGGCCAAACCACCGGCTCGCGGGTGATGCTCGTCGTCCCGCCGGAGCAGGCCTACCCCGACGGCGTGCCGTCGAAGGACCTCGATCCCGGCCAGACGCTCGTCTACGTGATCGACCTGCTGCACGTCTCCTGAGTCGTCACCCGACGACGAGCGCGCAGGCCTCGTCGTCCCACGTGGCCGAGCGCCAGAACGGGTGATCCTCACCGGGCAGCCCGTCCGACGGCATCGCCGTGAGGGCGTCGCCCGTCGTCGGGCACGGCCCCAGACCCAACGACTCGCTGAGCAGCGCCACCACCTCACGGGTTCCGAGACCCCGCTCGCGGAGTTGCGCCAACGTCACCGACCCGTCGCGCTTGGCCAGTCGGGCGCCGTCGGCATTCATCACCAGCCCGACGTGCGTGTACTCCGCCGGCTCGCCGCCCAGCTGCCGGGTCAGCCACGCCTGTCGCGGGGCCGAGCTCAGCAGGTCGGCCCCACGGGTGATCCGGGTGACGCCCTGGGCCATGTCGTCGACGACGACCGCCAGGTTGTAGGCCACCTGGCCGTCCGCGCGCACCACCACGAAGTCATCGACCACGCCCGTGACCTCCCCGGCGTGCAGGTCCCGCGCCGTCGCGACGGCCCCCTCGGAGCGCACCCGCAGCGCCCCGGGCCGCTCGCGTCGCCGCCGGGCGCGCTGCTCGCTGGAGAGCCGGGCGCAGGTGCCCGGGTAGGGACGGTAGCCGTCGGCGTGCGGTGCCGACGCGGCCTCCGCGATCTCGCGCCGGGTGCAGAAGCACTCGTAGAGCTGGTCGTCCAGCTGCGAGATTGCGTCGCGGTAGGCGTCCTGCCGGGCTGACTGCCACCACGTCTCGCCGTCCCACGCGAGGCCCAGGGCGGTGAGGTCGCCCAGCTGGCGTGAGGCCGCGTCGCCGGCGGCCCGTACCCGCGCAGCGTCGAGGTCCTCGACCCGCATCAGCCACTGTCCGCCCGCCGATCGGGTGAGCAGCCAGCCCGCCAGCGCCGTGCGCAGGTTGCCCAGGTGCAGGTCGCCGGTGGGGCTGGGGGCGTAGCGGTCGATGACGGGACTCACCGGACCATTGTGGCCTGACGTGGGAAGCCCGTGCGGTAGCCTGCCGCCGGAGGAGGCGATGTGTCGAAGGCGAAGTCGGAGCGGTTGGTCAACCTGCTCATCCTCCTGCTGAGCGCCCGGAACTACGTCGACCGGCGCCAGATCCGCGAGACCATCGAGGGCTACCAGGACCAGAGCGACGGGGCCTTCGAGCGCATGTTCGAACGGGACAAGGAGGAGTTGCGCGCCCTCGGCGTTCCGATCGTGACCGGCTCCAACGACCCGGACTCCGACGACCACGACGGCTACCGTGTGCTGCGCGACGAGTTCGAGCTCCCGCCCGTCGGCTTCACCCACGAGGAACTCGCCGTCCTCGGCGCGGCCGCCGGCGCCTGGCAGGGCACCGTCGCTGCCGACGAGACGGCGCAGGCGCTCGCCACCCTCCGGGCCGCGGGCGCCGACCCCGATCCCGAACGGCTGCTCACCCTGCAGCCGCGCATCGCCGCCGAACCCGGCTTCGACGCCTGCCGCGAGGCCATCTTCGAGCGCCGCGAGATCGGCTTCGACTACCGCGGGGAACCCCGCCGCGTGCAGCCCTGGCGCCTGCACCTGCGTTCGGGCCGGTGGTACCTCGTCGGTCACGACCTCGACCGCGGGGAGCGCCGGACCTTCAAACTCGCGCGCTTCACCAGCGACGTCCGGCCCACCGGGCCTCGCGATGCGTTCTCGCCACCCGCCGAGGCGGGCTACGAGCGGGTGGGCGACTCGACGACGGCAGTCGAGGCCATCGTGGCGCTGCGCGAGGGGGTGGGGGGCGACCTCCGCCGGTTCGCCGCGGCGGCACCGGCCGTCGCCACACCCGAGGGCTTCGAGGGCCTCCGGTTGACCACGACCCACCTGCCGCAGCTGGCCTCCGAGGTCTGCGCGCTCGGGGCGGACGCCGTCGCGCTGCACCCACCGGAGCTGCGCGACCTCGTCGTCGCACGGCTGCGGGCGGTGGCGGGGGAGACGCCATGAGGTCCGCCACCCAGCTCAAGCGGCTGCTCAACCTGGTGCCCTACCTCGTGGCTCACCAAGGCGTCGCCGTCGCCGAGGCCGCACGCCACTTCGGTGTGACGGAGCGGCAGATCCTGAGCGACCTCGAGGTCCTCCAGTTCTGCGGACTGCCGGACGCGATGTACGGCGACTTGTTCGAGGCCGACCTCGACGGTGCGCGCGAGGACGGCTACATCTTCTTCCGCAACGCCGACGTCCTGGCCCGACCGATGCGGCTGAACCGGCAGGAGGCCACGAGCCTCCTCCTTGCGTTGGAGGCGGTCGCCGAGACGGGGGAGTCCGACGCCGCCTCGTCCGCGATGGCCAAGCTGCGGGACGCCCTGGGGGCGCAGGAGCAGGTGATCTCCCTCGAGGTCTCCGCAGGGGAGGCCGCGCACCGGCGCACGCTCGCGCGGGCCATCGAGGAGCGGCGGGCCGTCGAGCTCACCTACTCCGGTTCCGGCCGTGCCGGCACCTCCCGCCCCGTCGTCGAGCCCGTCCGGTTACGCGTCGTGGGCGGCCGCGTGTACCTGGACGCCTGGAGCCGTCCGCGCTCGGACTGGCGCTCCTTCCGGCTCGACCGGGTCGAGGGCGTCGCCGTGCTCAAGGAACGCTTCGAGCCGCGCACCCCGCCCGCCGACGAGGGCTTCTTCGCCGACGTGGACCAAGACCTCGTCCTGCTGCTCGGCCCCGCGGGCGAGTGGGTGCCCGAGTACTACCCCGTGAAGTCCAGCGAGCGGACGCCCGACGGACTGCGCGTCACCCTCCCGGTGGCGTCACGCGAGTGGGCCACCTCCCTGCTGCTGCGGCTCGGTGAGGCGGTCCTCGACGCCCGGCCCGTCGAGTTCCGCGACGCCGCGACGGCCGAGGCGCGAGCAGCGTTGCGCCACTACGGGTAGCATTCGCTTCGTGTTCTGGGTTTGGATTTTCGGCGGTGTTGCCCTCCTGGGCCTGGTCGTCGTCGTCTCCTACGCCATCTGGCTGTGGCACAAGGCCTCAGACCTGTTCAGCGAATTCCAGATGCTGGGCCGACGGGCCAACGAAGCCGCGGAGCTCGTGGCGAGCCTCAAGCTGCCCGGGGACACCCGACTAGACTGAAGTCACTGCACTAGCCCGGGGCACTGCGCCGGGGAAAGAGGGATCACAATGCCTGGTGGATGGGAATGGCTCATCATCCTCGCCATCGCGCTGCTGCTGTTCGGCGGTTCGCGACTGGCGGGTCTCGGCAAGGGCGTCGGACGCTCCATCCGTGAGTTCAAGGAAGAGGTGAAGACGGTCGACGACGGCAAGAAGGACGGCACCGAGGTCGTCGACGCCGAGATCGTCCAGCCCCGCGAGCCCTACCGGGGCGAGATCCGCGACACCACGACCGACGACCTCCGCGCGCGTGACCTGGAGGCCCGGGAGCGGGAACTGGCTGAGCGCGAGGCCGAGCTGCGTCGCCAGCGCGAAGCGGGCCTGTAACCACCATGTCGAGTGCCACGGCCAACCCGGTCGACGCGAAGCCGCGCCGGCTCGGGTGGTTGCGGCCACCGAAACCCGACGACGAGGGCTCCATGGCCCTCATGGACCACCTGCGCGAACTGCGCTACCGGGTCACGATCTCCGCGCTGGGTGTCATCGCCGCCTCCATCGGGGCGATCTTCTTCTACCGCGAGCTCGTGGCCTTCATCATGGGTCCCTACTACAAGGCCGCCGCCGACGTGAAGGCGGCGAACCCGTCAGCCGACCTGATGGTCACCAACGACGGCGTCATCTCGCCGTTCACCCTGGCGGTCATCTCCTGCGTGGTCGCCGGCATCGTCGCCTCCTGTCCCATCTGGCTCTACCAGGTCTGGGCCTTCGTCGCGCCCGGCCTGCTGTCCAAGGAGAAGCGCTACGCGCTGGGCTTCATGGGTGCGGCCATCCCGCTGTTCCTGCTCGGCTGCGCCGTCGGCTACTGGGTCTGGCCCAAGGGCATCGCCGTCATGCTGAGCTTCACGCCGCGGGACATGGACATCACCAACCTGTTGGAGATGACCAACTTCCTGACGATGGAGATCAAGATCATCCTCGTCTTCGGGTTGTCATTCCTGTTGCCGGTCATCCTGGTGGCGCTCAACCTGGCCCGCATCGTCCGGGCCGACCAGCTGGCCAAGGCACGCCGCTTCGTCATCTTCGGCACCTTCGTCTTCGCCGCCATCGCCACCCCGTCGACGGACCCGTTCTCCATGCTGGCGCTGTCACTGCCCATGACGCTGCTGTACTTTGTGGCCGAGATCATCTGCCGGGTCCTGGACAAGCGCCGCGGCATCACCCCCGAGACCGTCGCCGAGTTCGCCGTCGACGTGGACGACGGCCGATGAGCCACGAGCTGGCCAAGCCCCGACTCATCACCCTGGTGGTCAACGAGAACTCCGGTGGCGGGCGCGCGGGCAAGGCCAAGGCCGGAGTCGCGCGTGCGCTCCTCGACCGGATCCCCACGGCAGAGCTGAACGTCGTGAGCTCCGAATCCTTCGCCGACGCCGAGAACCGGTGTCGCGCCGCGGCGGGGGCCGCCCGGCCGGGCGACGCCGTCGTGGTCATGGGCGGCGACGGCATGGCACATCTCGGACTCAACGCCTGCGCAGGCACCGACGCCACCCTGGGCATCGTCCCCGCCGGGACGGGGAACGACTTCGCGCGCGGCGTCGGCGTGCCGAAGTCCATCCCGCAGGCCGTCGACACCATCGTCGCCGGCCGCACCCGCAGGGTGGACCTCACCCGCATCCGCAACGGCACCCACTCAGAGCGGTACGTCGGCGCCGTTGTCTCCTCCGGTTACGACGCCCGTGTGAACCGCGCCACCAACGACATCCAGCTCCGCTTCGGCCCGCTCAGCTACGGCTACATCGCGCTTCGCGAGCTGAGCCACTTCGACCCGCTGCACTACGCCATGACCGTCGACGGCGAGGCCCGCGAGTTCGACGCCATGCTCGTCGCCATCTGCAACACCGGCGTCTTCGGCGGTGGCATGCAGATCTCGCCGGACGCCGACCCCACCGACGGATGGCTGGACGTCACCCTGGTCCACCCCGTGTCGAGGCCCACGCTGCTGCGGCTGCTCCCGCAGATCTACACCGGCGGCTTCGTCAAGCACCCCGCCGTCGAGCGGTTCCGCGCGCGGAGTGTCGCCATCGACGGCCCGGGCCTGTTCGTGATGGGCGACGGAGAGGAGCTGGGTGACGTGCCGGTCAGCATCGAAGTGGTCCCCGGCGCGCTCAGCGTCTTCTCCCGCGACCACGACTGAGGGGACCCGCCGCTCGCGTCCCCGGACCGCGGCCGCTGCTACGTTGGCGAGGTGAGCGAGACCAGCACCGAGGCCATCGACCCGCAGGTGGCGGAGTTCGCCTC
The DNA here is from genome assembly GCA_947499145.1 of uncultured Arachnia sp. Classification (GTDB taxonomy): domain Bacteria; phylum Actinomycetota; class Actinomycetes; order Propionibacteriales; family Propionibacteriaceae; genus Arachnia. Next base: position 27,519 of record CANMNB010000005.1, on the reverse strand, counting down.
CTCCTACCCGTTCGGCCTCGACCCGTACCAGATCGAGGGCTGCGAGGCGCTGGCCGAGGGAAACGGCGTGCTCGTCGCGGCCCCGACGGGTGCTGGCAAGACGGTGGTGGGGGAGTTCGCCGTCTGGCTCGCGGTGCAGCAGTCCCGCAAGTGTTTCTACACCACACCCATCAAGGCCCTGAGCAACCAGAAGTACCACGACCTCGTGGAGCGCTACGGCCCGGAGCGCGTCGGGCTCCTGACCGGGGACAGCACGATCAACTCCGAGGCGCAGGTGGTGGTGATGACCACCGAGGTGCTGCGCAACATGATCTACGCCGGCTCGCCGACGTTGAACAACCTCGGCTGGGTGGTCATGGACGAGGTCCACTACCTGGCCGACCGGTTCCGCGGCCCGGTCTGGGAGGAGGTCATCCTCGGCCTCGAGGACAGCGTCTCCATCGTCGCCCTGTCCGCCACCGTCAGCAACGTCGAGGACTTCGGCGAGTGGCTCGGCACGGTGCGCGGGGGCTTCGACGTCGTGGTGTCCGAGCGCCGCCCCGTGCCGCTGTACCAGCACGTGCTGGTCGGCAACCGCCTCGTGGACCTCTTCGACGACATCGCCCCCACCGCGCAGGAGCTGCCGAGCGACCGGGCGGCCCGCGTCAACCGTGAGCTGCTGAAGATCAGCAGGTCGGAGGCCGGTCGCGTCCGGGACGACTCCCGCAGGCCGCGTGGACGCTCCGGCAAGGGCAAGGATCGGCACGGCCGGGGCTCCGGATCCTTCGGGGGCGCGACGCATCCGCGGTTCGCGGAAAGACCCACCAGCCGCGCCGAGATGGCACGGGTGCTGGAGAAGGCGCGCCTGCTGCCGGGCATCTGCTTCATCTTCTCCCGCGTCGGCTGCGACGCCGCGGTCTCCCAGGTACTCGGCTCCGGGGTGCGCCTCACCAGCCGTGAGGAGGCGCGGCGGCTGGAGGAGGTGGCCATGAAGCACGTCTCGGGGCTGGCCCCGGACGACCTCGAGGCACTGAAGTTCGACGACTTCGTCGACGCCCTGACCGCGGGTGTGGCCGCCCACCACGCGGGCCAGCTCCCGGCGTTCAAGGCCATCGTGGAGGAGGGGTTCGCCTCCGGCGACCTCAAGCTCGTGTTCGCCACCGAGACGCTCGCCCTCGGCATCAACATGCCCGCCCGCACCGTCGTGCTGGAGAAGCTGGTGAAGTACAACGGCGAGGCGCACGTCGACATCACGCCGGGGGAGTACACCCAGCTCACCGGGCGGGCCGGTCGGCGCGGCATCGACGTCGAGGGCCACGCGGTGGTGCTGTGGCAGGCCGGGATGGACCCGCGGGCCGTCGCCGGGCTGGCGTCCCGGCGCACCTACCCGCTGCGCTCCAGCTTCCACCCCACCTACAACATGGCGGTCAACCTCACCGCCGTCCTCGGCCGCGAGCGTGCCCAGGAGGTCCTCAACCAGAGCTTCGCGCAGTTCCAGACCGACAAGTCGGTGGTGCGCGCCTCCCGGGTGGGGCGCCGGCTGGCGGAGGACATCGTCGAGGCCCAGCAGAGCGTCGAGTGCCACCTGGGTGACTTCATGTCCTACGCCCTGCTGCGCGACGAGATCACCGCTCTGGAGCGCGAAGGCTCCAAGGACCGCAAGTCCCGGCGCGCCGCCGAGGTGGCCGGAGCGCTGGCGGAGCTGGTGCCCGGCGACATCGTCCACCACCCCCGCCAGGGCTGGTGCGTGGTGCTCGCATCCGGACGCGGGTCGTCACGGAACTCCCAGCCCTGGGTGCAGGTGATCTCCGTCGACCACACGGTGCTGCGCCTCGCCCCGCACGACTTCCCGGCCCCGCCGCTGCCCGTCGGCCGGGTCCGGGTGCCGCGGCGCTTCGACCTCAAGGATCGCAAGGCCCGACGGGCGCTGCTGACGGCGATGTCGGACAAGCTGGAGTCGATCGACCCGGAGATCCCGTCCCACGACGAGCTGCCCTCCGACGCGGAGGTCGCCGGCCAGGTGGCCCGGCTCCGCAAGGAGTTGGCCGCCCACCCGTGCCACAGCTGCGAGGAGCGCGAGACGCACGCCGTCGCCGCGGCCCGGCTCATCCGTCTGGAGCGTGAGAACGCCCGCGCCGAGCGGGAGCTGGACAGCCGGGCCAACTCGCTGGCGGTGCAGTTCACGCGCATCTGCGCCGTGCTGACCGACCTCGGCTACCTCGACGGCGACGAGCTGAGCGAGCAGGGTCGCATGCTGCGGCGCATCTACAACGAGATGGACCTCGTCGCGGCCGAATGCATCCGCCGGGATGTCTTCGGCGGGCTGACGCCGCCCCAGCTCGCGGCGGTGCTGTCGACGATGGTCTACGAGTCCCGGCCTTCCCGCGACGTCCTGACCCCCCGCATGCCCGACGGCGCGAGTGAGCGCGCGCAGTCCGAGCTGCGCTCGGTGTGGCTGGAGGTGGGGCAGCTGGAGCGCTCGCATCGTCTCGACCGCACCCGGGAGCCCGACATCGGCTTCGCCGAAGCCGCGTGGCGATGGGCCAGCGGGCAGGACCTGGCCAAGGTGCTGCGCCACAGCCACCTCAGCGCCGGTGACTTCGTGCGTTGGGTCCGGCAGGTCGTCGACCTGGCCGGGCAGATCGCCCAGGCGGCCGGGCCCGGGGACCTGCGACGCAACTGCCGCGACGTCGTCAACCTGATGCGTCGCGGTGTCGTGGAGGCGGACCTCGACGAGGACTGAGGGCACCCTCGGATAGGTTGGCCACATGAGTGTGGCGCTGCGTGTCATCCCGTGCCTGGACGTCCATGCCGGGCGCGTGGTCAAGGGCGTCAACTTCCGTGACCTCCGTGACGCCGGGGACCCCGTCGAGCTCGCCTCCCGCTACGGCGGCGAGGGCGCCGACGAGCTGGTCTTCCTCGACATCTCCGCCTCGGCCGAGGGCCGCGAAACCACCCGGGACATGGTCACCCGCTGCGCCGAGACGGTCTTCATCCCGCTGACCGTCGGCGGCGGCGTGCGGAGCGTCGACGACGTCGACGCCCTCCTGCGGTGCGGCGCGGACAAGGCCGGCATCAACACCGGCGCCCTGGCCCGGCCCCAGGTCATCGACGAGATCGCCGCCCAGTTCGGCAACCAGGTCCTCGTGCTGTCCCTCGATGCCCGCCGCGAGCCCGACATGCCGTCGGGGTTCGGCGTCACCACCCATGGCGGCCGCACCTCGGCGGGTCGCGATGCCATCGAGTGGGTGAAGGAGGCCGCCGACCGCGGCGTCGGCGAGGTCCTGCTGAATTCGATGGACGCCGACGGCACCACCGCTGGCTTCGACCTGGAGATGATTCGGGCAGTCCGGGCCGTCGTGGACGTACCCTTGATCGCATCCGGCGGTGCCGGGACGCCCCAGCATTTCGTCGACGCCGCGGACGCAGGCTCCGACGCGGTCCTCGCCGCCAGCGTGTTCCACTACGGACGGCTCACCGTCGCCGAGGTCAAGCAGGCCCTGCGTGACGCCGGCCACGAGGTTCGATGAGGATGGAGGACACCATGACCGATCCCGATTGCCTGTTCTGCCGCATCGCGGCCGGTGAGATCCCGGCCAAGCGTGTCTACGAGGACGACACCTGCATTGCCTTCCTGGACATCTCACCGTGGCAGAAGGGACACACCCTGGTCATCCCGCGTCGCCACGTCCCCGACGCCCTCGCCGACGACCGGGTCCTGGCCGAGGTGTCGCCGTCGGTGGTCGCCGTCGCCCGCCTGCTGCAGGAGCGCCTGGACGCCACGGCCTGCAACATCCTCACCAACGCGGGGCCTGATTCGGGTCAGGAAGTGTTCCACGCGCACGTCCATGTCATCCCGCGGTACCCAGAGAATCCGGGGATCGCGAACCTCCGCGGGGAGTTCTCCGAGTCACTCGATGACGTATTTGAGACGGTGACACGCAGACGATAGGGGGGTAGGGTATGTGATCTGGGATTCATACACTACGCTCTGTAGTGTTCCGAGTCAGTCGGTACCCCAGACCACCGCAACACCCACATATTTAGGAGCTCCCATGAAGGCCCCCAAGATCGCAGGACTGCTGTCCATCATCGCTGGAATCGTGCTCGTGATTGCCGGCCTTGTCACCTACGTCGCCGTCAGCCAGCAGCTCGCGGCCGAGAACATCACCGTCCCCGATGACGCCGCCTTCTTGGCCGGCGACAAGGTCGACGGCCCGTTCTCCGCCTACGCCCAGGCCGACATCATCAACGAGCACGCCCTGTCCTCCTCGGAGGGCAAGACCTACGCGGAGCTGGACCGCGAGGATCCGGTCCGCGCCACGATGATGAACGCCTCCTTCCTCCGCGCCTCGCTGTTCACCTCCGTGGTGTCCTTCGGCCTGGCCGCGCTGGTGATGGGCCTCGGCGTGCTGTTCGCCCTCCAGGGCTGGGCCCTGCTGGCGCTCGGCAAGCGCTACGACGTCGTTCCCGTCCGGGAATCCGACCGCGTCTGACGCACCCCGGTCGTTGAGTAGCGCCGCAGCGCGGCGCGTGTCGAAACGACAACCCCGAGACGGGCCCGTTCTCCCTGGTGGGAGGCGGGCCCGTCTCAGTATCCAGACCATGTGGCGATTCCGCTTGACACCGTCGTGGCGGTGCGACATCGTGATCTCGTGGCCACCATCCAGGAGCTCGTAATCAGCTAGCGTTTCGCTCGTTCCAGCGAAACGCTCCCTCGCGTGCCGTCAGGCGCCGAGGGTTTTTTGTTGGCCACACCACGTCACCGAAGGGAGTGCAATGTCGCAGGACACAGACCTGATGCTCACGGGCGCGCAGGCGCTGGTCGAATCGCTGGAGAGGGTCGGAGTCGACGTAGCCTTCGGTATTCCGGGCGGCGCCATCCTGCCGGCCTACGACCCGCTGTACGACTCGAAGATCCGCCACATCCTGGTCCGCCACGAGCAGGGAGCAGGTCACGCGGCCGAGGGCTACGCCATGGTCACGGGCCGTGTCGGGGTCTGCATCGCCACCTCCGGTCCCGGTGCCACCAACCTCGTGACGCCGATCGGCAACGCCTACATGGACTCCACCCCGCTGGTCGCCATCACCGGCCAGGTGAACTCGAGCTCCATCGGCACCGATGCCTTCCAGGAGGCGGACATCCGCGGCATCGTCATGCCGATCACCAAGCACAGCTTCCTCATCAAGCGCACCGAGGACATCCCGCTCGCCATCAAGGAGGCCTTCCACATCGCCTCCACCGGCCGCCCGGGACCGGTGCTGGTCGACATTGCGAAGGACGCGCTGGTCAAGAGTGCCCCGTTCGTGTGGCCCGAGGACCTCGACCTCCCCGGCTACAAGCCCACCACGCGGCCCCACGTCAAACAGGTCCGCAGCGCGGCGAAGCTGATCTCCGAGTCGAAGCGGCCCGTGCTCTACGTCGGCGGCGGCGTCGTCTCCGCCCGCGCGTACGCCGAGCTCGCCGAACTGGTCGAGCGGACGCAGATTCCCGTGGTCACCACGCTGATGGCCCGCGGCGCGTTCCCCGACTCGCACCCCCTCAACATGGGGATGCCCGGCATGCACGGGACCGTCGCCGCGGTGGGGGCGCTGCAGAAGGCGGACCTCCTGATCGCCGTCGGGACCCGCTTCGACGATCGCGTGACCGGCAAGCTCGACACGTTCGCGCCCCACGCCAAGATCATCCACGCCGACATCGACCCGGCTGAGATCGGCAAGAACAAGCCCGTCGACATCCCGATCGTCGGTGACTGCCGCGAGACCCTGCGCCAGCTGAACGAGCAGATGGCCACCCTGCCCGCCCCGGACGCCGAGGCCTGGCGCCGCACGCTGGGGTCGATGAAGGGCAAGTACCAGCCCCGCTGGGAGGAGGCCCCCGACGGCCGCCTGTCCCCCCAGGAGGTGGTCAAGCGCATCGGTGAGCTCAGCCCGCCCGACACCATCTTCGCCACGGGCGTCGGCCAGCACCAGATGTGGGCGGCCCACTTCCTGCCCCACGAGAGGCCCGGCCAGTGGCTCAACTCGGGCGGCGCCGGGACCATGGGGTTCTGCGTGCCGGCGGCGATGGGCGCCAAGGTCGCGGCCCCGGACCGCACCGTGTGGGGCATCGACGGCGACGGCTGCTTCCAGATGACCAACCAGGAGCTCGTCACCTGCGCTCTGAACAACATCCCGATCAAGATCGCAGTGATCAACAACAACGCGCTGGGCATGGTGAGGCAGTGGCAGTCGCTGTTCTACAACGAGCGCTACTCCAACACGGACCTGCACACCGAGACGGTCCCGAACTTCCCGATGCTCGCCGAGGCGATGGGCTGCGTCGGGCTGCGGGCCACCAACGAGGTGGAGATGGACGCGGCCATCCAGCAGGCGATGGAGATCAACGACCGCCCCGTGGTCATCGAGTTCGTCGTCCACAAGGACGCGATGGTGTGGCCCATGGTGCCGGCCGGCACGAGCAACGACGAGATCCAGGTGGCCCGCAACATGGCCCCCGACTGGGAGGATGAGATCCTGTGATCACCCACACCCTGAGCGTCCTGGTCGCGAACCGGCCCGGCGTCCTGACCCGCATCTCCGCCCTGTTCTCGCGGCGCGGCTTCAACATCGAGTCGCTGGCCGTCGGGCCCACCGAGCGTGACGACGTCTCGCGGATGACCGTCGTCGCCGCCGTCGAGGACTCCGCCGCGCTCGAGCAGATCGTCAAGCAGCTCAACAAGCTCATCGAGGTCCGCAAGGTGGTCGAGCTCGGGCACAACTCCGTGACCCGCGAGATGATGCTGGTGAAGGTGAGGGCCGACCTCACCACCCGCAGCCAGATCATCGACGTCGTGTCCCTTTTCCGGGGCAAGGCCGTCGACGTGTCGGCCGAGTCCATCACCATCGAGGCCACCGGGGGACCCGAGAAGCTCGCAGCACTGCTCGAGATGCTCGCCCCGCACGGCATCCAGGAACTCGTCCAGTCCGGACAGGTGGCCCTCGGCCGCGGCGCCCGGACCATGGCAGAAACCAAGTCCAAGTAACCGCCCCACCGGGCATCGGAAGGAAGTACCACCACTCATGGCAGCAGAGATGTTCTACGACTCCGACGCCGACCTGTCGATCATCCAGGGTCGCCACGTCGCCGTCATCGGCTACGGTTCCCAGGGCCACGCCCACGCCCTCAGCCTGCGCGACTCCGGCGTCGACGTGCGCGTCGGCCTGCGTCCCGGCTCCAAGTCGGCCGCGAAGGCCGAGGCCGAGGGCCTGCGGGTGCTCCCCGTGGCCGAGGCCGTCGAGGAGGCGGACTTGGTGATGATCCTCGCCCCCGACCAGGTGCAGCGCAAGGTCTACGCCGAGGAGATCGAGCCCAACCTCGCCCCCGGCGACGCGCTGTTCTTCGCCCACGGCTTCAACATCCGGTTCGGCTACATCACCGCGCCCGAGGGCGTCGACGTGTGCATGGTCGCACCGAAGGGCCCGGGCCATCTGGTGCGCCGCGAGTACACCGAGGGCCGCGGGGTCCCGGCGATCATCGCCGTCGAGGTCGACGCCACCGGCAACGCCTGGCCGCTCGCGCTGAGCTACGCCAAGGCGATCGGCGCGCTCCGCGCCGGCGGCATCAAGACCACCTTCACCGAGGAGACCGAGACCGATCTGTTCGGCGAGCAGGCCGTGCTCTGCGGCGGCGCCTCGGCGCTGGTGCAGGCGGGCTTCGAGACCCTCGTCGAGGCCGGTTACCAGCCGGAGGTGGCCTACTTCGAGTGCCTCCACGAGCTCAAGCTGATCGTCGACCTGATGTACGAGGGCGGCATCGCCAAGCAGCGCTGGAGCGTCTCCGACACCGCCGAGTTCGGCGACTACGTCTCCGGGCCGCGGGTGATCGACGCGCGCGTGAAGGAGAACATGAAGGCCGTGCTCTCCGACATCCAGTCCGGCGCCTTCGCCACGCGGTTCATCGAGGACCAGGAGAACGGTGGCGTGGAGTTCAAGAAGTTCCGCGAGCAGGGCGAGCAGCACCCCATCGAGGCCACCGGCCGCGAGCTGCGCAAGCTGATGAGCTGGGTGAAGTCCGACGACGACTACACCGAGGGCTCCGCGGCCCGCTGAGCCGCACCGGGACCCGGGTCACCGGGGGAGTCCTTCCCCCGGGGCCCGGGTCCTGTCATGCCCGGGTGAGGTCGTCGACGCCGTGCAGCGTCGAGACGTCGGGTTCCTGCTCCAGGGTGGGGTCGGCGGCGAGGTAGGCACGCGTCTCGCGGGCGATGAGGCCCGAGCAGATCACGAGTCCGATGAGGTTGGGTAGGGCCATGAGGCCGTTGGCGATGTCGGCGAAGGTCCAGACGTCCTCGAGCTCCGAGATGGCGCCCACGAAGATCATGATCGAGAACACCACCCGGTAGGGCAGGACGCCCTTGATGCCGATCAGCCGTTCCACGTTGCGCTCGCCGTAGTAGGCCCAGCCCAGGATGGTGGAGTAGGCGAAGAACACCAGCGCCAGCGCGACGATGACGTCGCCCGAGGAACCCGGGAGCCCGGTGGAGAACCCCTCGGCAGTCATGGCGGCGCCGGTCTGGTCACCCTGCCAGGCGCCCGTGGTGATGATGACCAGCCCGGTCATGGTGACGACGATGATCGTGTCGATGAAGGTCTGGGTCATGGACACCAAGCCCTGCCGGACGGGGTGCTTCGTCTTGGCCGCGGCGGCCACGATGGCGGCGGAACCCATACCCGACTCGTTGGAGAAGATGCCGCGGGCCACGCCGAACTGGATGGCCTGGGCGACGGCGGCGCCCGCGAATCCGCCCACGGCGGCCGTGCCGGTGAAGGCGTCGGTGAAGATGAGACCGAACGCCTCCGGGATGCCGGTGACATTGAGGAGCAGGACGACGACAGCCGCAGCGACGTAGACCACGATCATCACGGGCACGAAACCCGCGGTGACCTTGCCGATGGACCGGATGCCGCCCAGCAGCACCAGCGCGGTGAGGGCGGCCAGCGCGATGCCGACGAATGCCGGCTCCAGCCCGAACGTGACGTCCAGCGTGCTGGCCACCGTGTTCGACTGCGTCATGTTGCCGATGCCGAAGGAAGCAATGATCGCGAACACCGCGAACACGAGCGAGAGCACCAGGCCCACCTTGGTGGGGATCGCTGCCTTCAGGTAGTACTGCGGGCCACCGGAGATGTCGCCCTTGGCGTCCGTGGTGCGGAACCGCACCGCCATGAACGCCTCGGAGTACTTGGCGGCCATCCCGAAGATCGCCGACATCCACATCCAGAACAGCGCGCCCGGCCCGCCGAGGTGGATCGCCGTCGCCACGCCGGCGATGTTGCCGACGCCCACCGTCGCGGCGAGCGCCGTCGTCAGCGCCTGGTAGTGGGAGACGTCACCCTTCTCGTGGTGGCCGTCGTTGCGCCGCAGGAACGCGAGCTTCAGGGCCGGGACGAGCTTGGTGAACTGCAGGCCGCCGAGCCGGATGGTCAGCAGCAGGCCGGTGCCGAGCAGCAGCGGGATGAGGACGAACGGCCCCCACACGACGTTGTCGATCGCGACCAGGATGTCGGAGAGGTCCATGGGGGCCGGTCCCTTCGGTGGGTTAGCGGGTGAGGCGGGCGGCGATACGGTCGCCGATCTCGGTGGTGCGGGAGCGGGTGTCACCGCGCTCGGCGATGTCGGCCTCGACGGCGGCGTCGACCCGCTGCGCCAGGTCCGGCCGGCCGAGGTGGGCGAGCAGCAGGGCCATGGAGCTGATGGCGGCGGTCGGGTCGGCGATGCCCTGCCCGGCGATGTCGGGGGCGGAGCCGTGGACGGGCTCGAACATCGACGGGTACTCCCCGGAGGGGTTGATGTTGGCGCTGGCTGCCAGGCCGATGCCTCCGGTGACGGCGGCGGCCAGGTCGGTGATGATGTCGCCGAAGAGGTTGTCGGTGACGATGACGTCGAACTGTGACGGGTCCACCACCATGGCGATCATGGCGGCGTCGATGTGCAGGTAGCGGCGTTCGACGTCGGGGTACTCCTCGCCGACCTCGTTGAAGATCCGGTTCCACAGCCCACCGGCGTTGACCAGCACGTTGTGCTTGTGGAGCAGGGTGATGTGACGACGTCGGGCGCGGGCGCGCTCGAAGGCGTCGCGGACGACCCGCTCGACGCCGTAGGCGGTGTTGACCGACACCTCGGTGGCGAGTTCCTGCGGGGTGCCGGTGCGCACGGCACCGCCGTTGCCGCAGTAGAGGCCCTCGGTGCCCTCGCGGACGACGACGAAGTCGATGGGGCCCTTCGCCACCACGGCGTCGGACAGTGGGGTGGGGATGCCGGGGTAGAGGCGGGAGGGGCGCAGGTTGATGGCGTGGTCGAAGGCGAATCGCAGCTTCAGCAGCAGGCCCCGCTCCAGCAGGCCGCTGGGGATGGCCGTGGAGCCGGGGGCGGCGCCGACGGCGCCGAGGATGATGGCGTCGACGTGGCGGAGCTCGTCGAGCACCGTGTCGGGGAGGACCTCGCCGGTGCGCTGCCAGCGCTCCGCGCCGAGGTCGTACTCGACGAACTCGAACGCATCCGGGCCCGCGACGGCGCCCAAGGCCTTGAGGGCCTCGGCGGTCACCTCGGGGCCGATGCCGTCCCCACCAATCACTGCGATGCGTGCGCTCGTCTCAGAAGTCATGCGCGAAACGATAGACCCAGCCGCATGGTTCCGCGGGTCGGGGTGTGGACGTCGTCCCAGTGGGCGAGACACAGCGCTTATCCTCGACGGCATGAACGGCACCCCGAGCTTCCCGGAAGAGTTCCACGTCTTCGACACCTCCCTGCGCGACGGCGCGCAGCAGGAGGGCATTCGGTTGAGCGTCAACGACAAGCTGAAGATCGCGGGCTACCTGGACGAGCTGGGTGTGACGTTCATCGAGGGCGGCTGGCCCGGCTCCAACCCCGCCGACACCGAGTTCTTCCAGCGCGCCGCCACCGAGCTGGACCTGCAGAACTCGAAGCTCGTCGCGTTCGGCGCCACGCGCAAGGCCGGGGGGAGGGCGTCGGAGGACCAGCTCACCCGGGCGCTGGTCGACGCGGGCACCGATTACGTGTGCATCGTCGCCAAGAGCCACGAGGACCACGTGATCAAGGCGCTGCGCACCACGCTCGAGGAGAACCTGGAGATGGTGCGCGACACCGTCACGTTCCTCCGGGAGCAGGGCAAGCACGTCTTCGTGGACTGTGAGCACTTCTTCGACGGCTACCGCGCCAACCCGGGCTACGCGCTCGACGTCGTGCGCGCCGCGGACGAGGCCGGGGCCGAGGTCGTCGTGCTGTGCGACACCAACGGCGGCATGCTGCCCAGCTGGATGGGGGAGATCGTCAGTGCCGCGGGGCAGACCGGGGCCAACTTGGGCGTCCACTGCCACAACGACACCGGCTGCGCCGTGGCGAACACCCTCAGCGCCGTCGAGGCCGGCGTGATGCACGTCCAGGGCACCTTCAACGGCTACGGGGAGCGCACCGGCAACGCAGACCTCAGCGCGCTGATCCCCAACCTGCAGCTGAAGTTCGGCTGGCCGGTGCTGCCGGCGGCCAACCTCGCCGAGCTCACGAGGGTGGCGCACGCTATCGCGCTGGTGGCGCACCAGCCGCTGCTCGGCCGCCAGCCCTACGTCGGGGCGTCGAGCTTCGCCCACAAGGCCGGCCTGCACGCCAGCGCGATCAAGGTGGACGAGAACCTGTACCAGCACATCGACCCGTCGCTGGTGGGCAACGACATGCGCATGCTGGTCTCGGACATGGCCGGACGCGCCAGCATCCAGATCAAGGGCGACCAGCTGGGCTTCGACCTGGCCGACCGCGACGTGGCCGCCCGGCTCACCGAGCGCGTCAAGGCCAAGGAGGCCGAGGGCTACAGCTACGAGTCCAGTGACGCCAGCTTCGAGATGCTGCTGCGCGACGAGCTGGGCCTGCTGCCGTGCCCGGTGGAGGTGCGGTCGTGGCGGGTGTTCACCGAGGAGCGCCATGGCGAGAACATCTCCGAGGCGACGGTGAAGCTGACCGCCAAGGGCGAGCGCCACATGGTGGTCGGCGAGGGCAACGGTCCCGTCAACGCGCTGGACCAGGCTCTGCGCAAGGCAGTTGCGCCGGCGTACCCCGCCGTCGCGGAGTTCGAGCTCACCGACTACCGGGTGCGGATTCTCGACGAGGGCCACGGAACCGACGCCACCGTGCGCACGCTGATCGACACGTCGTGGAAGGGCGAGACCTGGACCACCGTCGGGGTGGGCACCAACGTGATCGAGGCGTCGTGGGAGGCGCTGCTGGACGCGATGGTCTACGGGATCTTCACCCACGTGGAGCCGGAGCTGCGTCCGGAGGTCGCCGCGTAGCGGAACCACTACGCTGGCTGCCATGCGTATCGCCCGTTTTGCAGCAGCCGGCCAGGACCCCGCCTACGGCATCATCGAGCTCGCCGTCGACGGCGGCGAGCACCCCGACACCATCGCCACCCTCACGAACGACCCGCTCGCGGGCGTCCCGGTCAACTACACCGGCGAGCGGCACAGCCTCGACGACGTGCGCCTGCTGGCGCCGGTGATCCCGCGCAGCAAGGTCGTGGCCGTCGGCAAGAACTACGCCGACCACGCCGCGGAGATGGGCGGCGAGGTACCTGCGACACCGCTGCTCTTCTTCAAGCCCAACACCTCGGTGATCGGGCCCGGCGAGACCATCGTGCGGCCCGCGGGTTGCGAGGACCTCCACTTCGAGGGGGAGCTGGCGATCATCATCGGCCGCATCTGCAAGGAGGTGCCCGCCGAACGCGTCCCCGAGGTCATCTTCGGCTACACGATCGCCAACGACGTCACCGCCCGGGACTGGCAGAACTCCGACGGCCAGTGGGCCCGCGCCAAGGGCTCCGACACCTTCTGCCCGATGGGGCCGTGGATCAACACGCACCTGACCGTGGAGGAGGCCGGGCACCTCGGCATCGAGACCAGACTGGGCGACGACGTGCGCCAGTCCGGCAACACGTCGCAGATGGTGCGCGGCATCACTGAACTGGTCACGACGATCAGCGCGTTCACCACGTTGCTGCCCGGCGACGTCATCCTGACTGGCACGCCTGCAGGCGTCGGTGCGATGGCCGACGGCGACACCGTGACGGTGGAGATCGACGGACTGGGGTCGCTCAGCAACCCGGTGGCCTCCGCGTGATCCCAGCCGTGCCGGTGCTCGACCCGCCGGGCGGCGTCGACTACCCGCGGGTCCTCACCGGCCCGGACCAGAACGCACCGCGGTCGCTCTTCGGGGTGCTGCTGGGCATCTCCGCGTTCATTCTGCTGGTTCCGCTGACGGCCCAGCTTATCCTGGGCCTCACGTCGCTGTTCCGGCGGCCCGACTCCTTCGCTGACTACCAGCGCGACGCGATGGCCTACGAGCTGCCCGAGGGGGTCGCGGCGTCGCACCTGGCGCTGGCGACGCTCATCGTCGTGGCGGTATTGCTGGTGCGCTACCTGCACGGGCGGGGGCCGCGGTGGCTGGTCTCGGTGCAGCCGGGGTTCCGGTGGCGCTACCTGGTCGGGTCGCTGCTCATCGCGATGGTGGTGCTGAACGGGGTGCTGTGGCTGTCCTTCCCGGTGGTGGGTGCGCCGGAGTTCACGGAACCGCAGCCGGGGTGGTGGGTCTTCCTGGCCGTGATCCTGGTCACGTCGCCGTTGCAGGCTGCGGCGGAGGAGTTCTTCTTCCGCGGCTATGTCCTCCAGGCCCTGGGATCGGCCAGTGGTCGCGCGTGGGTGGGCATCGTCGGCTCGGCACTGGTGTTCGCTCTGTTCCACGGCGTCCAGAACCCGGCCCTGTTCGTGAACCGGTTCGCGTTCGGGCTGGTCGCGGGCTGGCTGGTGTGGCGGACCGGAGGGTTGGAGGCGGCGATCGCCGCGCACGTCGTCAACAACCTGTTCGCCTTCGGCTACGGCCTGTTCAGCGGGGGAGTGGCGGCCACCAAAGCAGTTACCGAGATCACGTGGCTGAAGTCGGTTTTCGACGTCGCCGGGTTCGCGATCTTCGCTGCCGCGGCATGGTGGTTGGGGCGTCGAATGCAGGTCGCGGAGGTGACCCCGTGAGGGGGTCCGGCGATTTGTGCGAAGGCGCTGCGCTCCTGTAGAGTCCTTCTTCGTGCTCAACAGAGCGCAAAGGGGTATGGGGTAATTGGCAGCCCGACTGATTCTGGTTCAGTTAGTCTTGGTTCGAGTCCAGGTACCCCTGCTGGAGAAGCAGGCTTTCGCTTGGTGATCCTCCCATGCTGGCCCCGTTGTGTAGCGGCCTAGCACGCCGCCCTCTCAAGGCGGTAGCGCGGGTTCGAATCCCGTCGGGGCTACCAGCTGGAAAGGGCTCCCTCTTCGGAGGGGGCCCTTTTTTCGTACCCTCGTGACGGTGCGGCCGCGAACTGTCACTTCTGTGCTGGTCTACCAGCACGAAAGTGACAGCGACGCGGCCCCACCGCGAGCGACGTCGCGATGGGGCCGGTAGTCAAAGGATTCAGTCCGCGTTGCCCGAGCGACGCAGGACCTCGCTCAGCCGCTCGGCCGCCGCCATCACGGCCGGGGCATGCAGGCGACCCGGCTGCCGGGTGAGCCGTTCGATCGGCCCGGACACGCTGACCGCCGCAATGATCCGACCCGACGGCGCCAGCACCGGGGCCGACACGGACGCGACGCCGGGCTCGCGCTCGCCGACCGACTGGGCCCAGCCGCGACGCCGCACCGACTGTAGCGACGCCATGGTGAACGCCGCGCCCTCGAGGAGCTTCGGCAGCCGGTCGGGCTCCTCCCAGGCCAGCAGCACCTGGGCCGCCGAGCCGGCGGACATCGACAGCTGCGCGCCGACGGGGATGGTGTCGCGCAGGCCGGTGGGTCGCTCGACGGCGGCCGCGCAGATGCGCACGTCGCCCTGCCTGCGGTACAGCTGGGCCGACTCGCCGGTGATGTCCCGCAGCCGCGTGAGGATGGGGGCCGCCGTCGCGATGAGGGGGTCCTCGCTCGCCGACTCGGCCAGCTCCACCAGGCGCGGGCCCAGCACGAAGCGGCCCTGCAGGTCGCGGCCCACGAACCGGTGGTGCTCCAGCGCCACGGCCAGGCGGTGGGCCGTGGGGCGGGCCAGTCCGGTCGCGGTCACGAGGCCGGCGAGGGTGAGGGGGTTCTGCTCCAGGGCAGCCAGCACGGCGGCCGCCTTGTCGAGCACTCCGACGCCACTTGTTTCGTCCATATGCCGAGATTATCGTTTCGCATGTTGGACGCGCAAGGTGTAGATTCTTCGTCGCAAGTTCAATGCAGGAAACCCGTTGAGATCAAGGTGGTGGACCATGGGGAAGACCCTGGCTGAGAAGGTGTGGGACGCGCACGTCGTGCGTTCCGCCGAGGGCGAGCCCGATCTGCTGTACATCGACCTGCACCTCGTGCACGAGGTCACCAGCCCGCAGGCCTTCGAGGGCCTCCGCATGAACGGTCGGCAGGTGCGTCGCCCCGAGCTGACGCTCGCCACCGAGGACCACAACACCCCGACGCTGGACATCCTCAAGCCCATCGCGGACCCGGTCTCGCGCACCCAGGTGGAGACGCTGCGGAAGAACGCCGAGGAGTTCGGCATCCGCATCCACTCCCTGGGCGACCGCGACCAGGGCGTCGTCCACATCATCGGCCCCCAGCTGGGCGTCACCCAGCCGGGCATGACCATCGTCTGCGGGGACTCCCACACCTCCACCCACGGCGCGTTCGGCGCGCTGGCGTTCGGCATCGGCACCTCCGAGGTGGAGCACGTGCTGGCCACCCAGACGCTGCCGCAGAAGAAGCCGAAGATGATGGCCGTCAACGTCAACGGGGACCTGCCCGACGGCGTGACCGCCAAGGACATCGTGCTGACGCTGATCGCCAAGGTGGGTACCGGCGGCGGCCAGGGCTACATCGTCGAGTACCGCGGCTCTACCATCGAGCAGCTCTCCATGGAGGGCCGCATGACGATCTGCAACATGTCGATCGAGTGGGGCGCCAAGGCCGGCATGATGGCCCCCGACGCCACCACCTTCGCCTACCTCAAGGGCCGCCCACACGCCCCCGAGGGTGAGGAGTGGGACGCCGCCGTCGAGTACTGGTCCACCCTGCGCACCGACGACGACGCGCACTTCGACCTGCAGGTCGACATCGACGCCACCGAGCTCACCCCATTCGTCACCTGGGGCACCAACCCCGGCCACGGCGTCCCCTTGGGCGGCTCCGTGCCGGCGCCGGAGGACTTCGAGTCCGAGGTCGAGCGCTCCACCGCCAAGCGCGCCCTGGAGTACATGGACCTGACCCCCGGCACCCCGATGCGTGAGATCAAGGTGGACACCGTCTTCCTGGGCTCCTGCACCAACGGCCGCATCGAGGACCTGCGCCTGGCGGCGTCGGTGCTCAAGGGCCGCAAGATTGCCGACGGCGTGCGCATGCTGGTCGTGCCGGGCTCGGCCCGGGTGCGGCTGCAGGCCGAGGACGAGGGCCTGGACCAGATCTTCCTCGACTTCGGCGCCGAGTGGCGTGCCGCCGGCTGTTCGATGTGCCTGGGCATGAACCCCGACCAGCTGTCGCCCGGCGAGCGCGCGGCGTCGACGTCGAACCGCAACTTCGAGGGCCGGCAGGGCAAGGGTGGCCGCACGCACCTGGTCTCCCCGCCCGTCGCCGCCGCCACCGCCATCACCGGGCACCTGTCCGCCCCGGCGGACCTGGACGCCCCTGCTGAACTGATCGGAGCCTGAGCCATGGAAGCCTTCACCACGCACACCGGCATCGGCGTCCCGCTGCGCCGCTCCAACGTCGACACCGACCAGATCATCCCCGCCGTCTACCTGAAGCGCATCACGCGCACCGGCTTCGAGGACGGGCTGTTCTCCGCCTGGCGCAACGACCCGGAGTTCATCCTCAACAAGGAGCCCTACTCCCGGGGCACCATCCTGATCCCCGGCCCCGACTTCGGCACCGGCTCCTCCCGCGAGCACGCCGTCTGGGCCCTGCAGAACTACGGGTTCAAGGTGGTCATCGGCTCGCGCTTCGGCGACATCTTCCGCGGCAACTCCGGCAAGGCCGGGCTGCTTGTGGCCGTCGTCGAGCCCGACGTCGTCGACGCGCTCTGGGACGCCACGGAGAACAACCCGGAGCAGCAGATCACCGTCGACCTCACCGACCGCAGCATCACCGTCGGGGAGCAGCGCTACGAGTTCGAGGTGGACGAGCACACCCGCCATCGCTTGCTCAACGGTCTGGACGACATCTCCTCGACGCTGCAGCACGAGGACGACATCTCCACCTACGAGGCGACGCGGCCGAGCTTCAAGCCAAAGACGCTGCCGGCCAGGACCGCCGACACGGTCGCCTGACGCGTCACCATCCAGAGCTCCGAACGGGTAAGGAATCCTCAGCAGATTCTTCGGTTGCAGCTCTTGCGCCGGAGGTGCCGGAGGCGTCTAATGGGTGGTACGCAGAAGCCGTCGAAGCAGATCCGCAGGGAGACGTGGAGATGGTGAAGCGGTCGAGTGGTTTCCAGATGCATTGCCGACGATCATCGCCGACACCCGCCGAGACGGACGGGTAGGTCTCAGAGCCACACGAGTCCGGGAGCCGTCCTCCCCCGAACACATTGCGAAGGCCGGGCGCTGACGAAGCGTCCGGCCTTCGTCTGTCTCGAGCTTCGCGGAGGTTGTGTGCGGTTGTGGTTGGCTGACCAACCGGAATCGCACACCACCCTACGGGTTCCCTGCTCAGCCGACCTGCACGGTGCGCACGTGGTAGCCGGTGGCACCGTCGGGTACCACGTCCTGCACGGCACTGGTCTGGACCTCGCCGTCCCCGTCGACGGCGCGCGCGGTGATCTGGTGGGTTCCCGACGGCGCGTCCCACGGCAGGTGCCATTGGCGCCAGTAGTCGTCGCTGACGTCCTTGCCCAGCTCGGCCTCCTGCCACGGACCCTCATCGACGCGCACCTCCACCTTGCTGATCCCGCGGTGCGTGGCCCACGCGACCCCGGCGATGGTGGTGGGCCCGGCGTCGAGGTTGTTGCCGGGGACGTCGATGCGGGTGGACGTCTTGACGGGCCCGCGCTCGCCCCAGCCACGGTAGGTCCAGTACGCCTGGGCCTCGTCGAAGGTGGTGATCGTCAGTCGCTCGAGCCACTTGGTGGCGCCGACGTAGCCGTAGAGGCCGGGCGTCAGCAGGCGGGCGGGGAAGCCGTGCACGCGGGTCAGGGGCTCGCCGTCCATGGCGATGGCGATCATGGCGTCGCGGCCGTCGAGCAGCACATCGAGTGGGGTGGAGGCCGAGAACCCGTCCGCGCCGTGGCTCAGCACTTGCTCGGCGCGTGGCTCCGGGTCGGCGCGGCGGAGGAGGTCGGCCACCAGGACGCCCTGCCAGCGGGTGCTGCCCACGTACGGGCCGCCGACGGGGTTGCTCACGCAGGTCAGGGTGACGTCGCGCTCGACCATGGGCATGGCGAGCAGCTCGTCGAAGGTGATGGTGAAGGGGTTGCGGACCATGCCGTCGATGGTGAGGACCCAGTCCTCGGTTTCGGGGCGGGGGATGCTGAGGGCGATGTCGATGCGGAAGAAGTCCGGGACCGGGGTGCGCAGCGGGGTCAGGCCGGGGATCCTCGTCTCCAGGCCCGGTTGCAGGGTGGACGTGGCGCGCGGGGTCGGCAGCTCGAACGGCGGGCGCCCGACGGTCGCCGGCCGCACCGTGCCCTCCACCGCGAGTAACCCCAGCCCTCCCACGGCAGCACCGGCGCCGCCCAGCATGACGAGGCGTCGGCTGGGCTCGGCGGTGCGCGAGTCGGTCGAGTCTTCCAGCTCTTTGAGGCGCCCGAGGCCCCAGCGCAGCACGAGGACGGCGACCAGGGCGGCGAGCATGCCGGGGATCAGGCTGGTGGGCGAGGCAGTGGTGCGGGTGGCCGCGATGATCCCGGATCCGACGCCGAGCCCGGCCAGCAGGACGGCGCCGGCCCAGCCGGCGCGTCGCTGCAGCCAGCCGGCGAGCCACCCGAGTGCCGCCACCGCCACGCCGATCACCAGGAGCAGGACGGTCTTGTTCGCGGTGCCGAAAGTGGCGATCGCCCATTCCTTGAGGGCGCTGGGGGTCTGGTCGATGACCAAGCCGCCGACGGCATCCATCGGCGAGGACGCGGGGCCGGTGATGGCTGACGTCAGTTGACCCACGAGCAGGCCGACCAGCGCCGCAGCTGAGCCCCAGAGTCCGGCGGTGCCCCGCGCCGAGTCAGTCATGAACGGATATTACGTGCCGGTCCAAGCAGGCCTGCCGGGGATTGTCGGAGGGCCGCATTTGCACTGAACTGGTGAGTGATCCCCTGGACTACGCCGAGGTCCACGAGGTTAGGATCTTCGACATCCACGAGGTCGAGCTCACCACCTGGGCGAACTGAGACCACGCTGACACCGACATCGCAGGAGTGCACGCCATGACCTACCGCTACGGCCTGAAGTGGAACGTCCGCCGGGGCCATCCGGTTGAGGAGATCGACGAGGCGACCGCGCGAGAACGCTTCCGGCAGGGCCCCCAGTTCTCGGTGAGCAGGATCACGCAGGGTCGGACAGTGCCGGACTACACCCTGACCATGCAGCCCGGGGGACACCATCTCCGGGTCGTGAAGTACGACGAGTTCGGCTCGACCGTCGAGATCTTCGACTTCTCGGAGCGGGAGGGCGATGACCGCCTCTTCATGAACGGTTACGCGGTCTACGTCTACCCCGACGACGAGACCGGGCCGCGGACGTTGTCCCAAGCCGTTGCTCACAAGTCCTGGGTCTTCCGGGAGGACGGCACCGCCACCTGCCGGGAGGTTGTCAAGCCGATGCCGGACGCCCGCATCTCGGAGTATCGCGACCTGGACGTCTCAGGCCACCGGCGCGCCCGGCCCGCCTTCGGCGACTGGGACCGATTCGGCGAGCACCCCGAGCCCGACGTCGGGGCCGCGGGACCCTCCGTCTGACGGTGGGCGGTCAGGTGTCGCGGGGAAGGACCGTCAGCTCGACGTGGTCGCCGAACTCGTGCGTGTGGACGATCATCGCCGACTCCCGCGAGACGGACGGGTAGGTCTCAGAGCCACAAGAGTCCGGGAGCCGTCCTCCCCCGAACTCATTGCGAGGGCCGGGCGCTGAACCAGCGTCCGGCCTTCGTTTGTCTCCTGCCGTCGCGGAGGGGTGGTGTGCGGTTGTGGTTGGCTGACCAACCCGAATCGCACACCACTCTCCGGTTCGAACTCAGCCGACCCGCACGGTGCACACGTGGTCTCCGGCGGCGTCGTCGGCAGGTGCCGTTGGCGCCAGTAGTCGTCGTTGACGCCCTTGCCCAGCTCGGCCTCCTGCCCAGGGACCTCGTCCACGCGCGCCTCCACCTTGGCGCCATCGCAGGGGCGGCCTAGACCACGCACCATGCGGTCAGCCCACCGCGGCGCAACGGATATTGCGCGCCGGGCCAAGCAGGCCTGCCGGGGATTGCCGGACACTCGTGTTGCACTGAACTGGTGAGCACGGTGCGGAGTGGGTCGTTACGGAAGTACGTCGTGGTGGACATGACAGTCAGCAGGGGCGGCGTCTACGAGATGGCGTCGATGCGATCGGCGTACGAGCTGGTGAAGCTGCTCCGCGACACGCTAGGCCGCGACGTCGTGTTCTACAGCGAGGCCACGAACCCGAACATCGACTTTGACATGATCGAGAAGGAATGGCGCGCCGAGCAGGAGGGCAGCGACATCGTCATCGACGAGGAGCAGCCCAGCACGCAGGAGACCCTGGCTCTGTACGACGCCGTCGGCTGGTCCCACGACCCGGACCACCGGAACACCGGGGTCGGAGGAGCGTTGCTCGACGCGCTGGCGCGGCGCGGCAGCCACATTCGACAGTTCGTGATGCTCTCTCATGACGACGAGCGGCTGAAGGGGTTCTTCGAGTCACACGGGCTGCGTGAAGCTCGCGATCTGGACCACGGGGCCCGGGCGTACGTGCGAGTGGCGCCGCCGGAGGTGTAGGCCCCTCAATCGGGCTGAGATTGCCTCAATCTGCGGTGGACTTCGATTATGCAACGGGATCGATGCGAACCGCCGGGTCTCCGCGGACATCCACCGCGAGACCTCATCCATGGGATAGCGGCTGGGCGCGTTGACGCCATTGTCCAGCGGAACTCCATCGAGAAGAAAGCCAGCCCACTCGCCGCCGATCAGCACCCCCAGTCGTGGGGCTCCTCCACCACTGCGTCCATCGTCGTCCCTCTCGTCGGCTCCTCGCCGTCCTGTCCGAGGGTATGTCGTCGGGCCGCCACGTTGGAGGTCGGTTAGGGTTGAGCGCATGAGGGGAGCGTGGTGGGTCGTCGCTGCCGGGTTGTGCCTGGCGCTGTCGGCCTGCGGTGAAGCGGAGCTCGAGGCCGGCCCCGGCACGTCGCCCTCCGGCCCCGCGATCGCGACCACCCCGTCCCCGCAGGACGCTGCAGTGACCACCGAGCCGGCGTCCGTCCGGGCCAGCATCGAGGCCACGGTGTCCCGCGACGAGCAGGGGCTGCGGGTGTCCTACACCGTCACCAACGACGGTGAGGCTCCGCTGCTGGTCCTCACCGAGCGGGGCCACGACCAGTCCGGCAGCAGCACGGCCCCGCGGGAGCCGGAGTCGGTCTGGGTCTCGCAGGCCTCCCCCGACGCGGCACGTCTGTCGAAGCAGGTCTTCAGCACCACCCCCGGCACGTTGCTCCACGCGCCTTGGCGGGCCCCCGCCGCGCTGGTCGACGGGGGCGGGCACCTGAACGGTGAGATGTCCGTGCCGCTCCCGCTGCGCGGTGACCTCCCCGACGTGAGCGAGGCGATGGTCCATGACGAGCAGCCGCTCACCACGGCCCCGACCCAGGTGGAGGTGTGCGTCCAGGTCGCGCCGTCCCCCGGCCCCACGGCATACAACGACGAGATCACCATGGACAGCCCCGGCCGTGCGCTCGTGTGCACCGGGCCACTGGCGCTGCCCAGCGACGAGTAGATGGGCACACGGTCGGTGGCGACCCGGCGATCCTGAGCGACTGCGGCAACCTGCTGATGACGGCCTCGATGACGATGGACGCAGGCCGATCGTCGATGGCGCAGCATCAGGTCCGAGGCCGCCGCCTCCTCGCCTCGGGTGTGGGCCCTCAGGGAGCGGAGATGCTGTGGAATCCGGTGGGGCGGATGGGCCTGGCCGGGACGCCCGCGACAATCACGTCCGGCTCCACATCCCGGGTGACGACGGAGCCAGCACCGATCACCGCGCCGTCGCCGATCGTCACCCCAGGGAGCACCGTTACGTTCGCGCCGAACCACACCTTGCGGCCCACGACGATGGGTGCCGGGACCATGTCGCCGCGACGCTCCGGGTCGAGCGAGTGGTTGATGGTGGTGAAGGTGCAGCCATGCCCGATGAGGGTGTCGTCGCCGATGGTGATGCCGCCGGTGTCCTGGAACCGGCACCCCATGTTGATGAAGACCCGTTTGCCCAGCGTGAGGTTCCGGCCGAACTCGCTGTAGAGCGGCGGGAACACCGTCACCGACTCATCGACGGGGCGGCCGGTCAGCCGCGACAGGAGCGCGCGCACCTCGTCGGGAGAGTGATAGCGGGAGTTGAGTTCCGCCGTGATCCGCATCGCCTCCTGCGAGGCCTCAATCATGAGCCGGTGGAGTTCGGAGCCGCTCTCGATGAGCTCGCGGCGGTGGACGTGGGCGAGGAAGTCCTGCAGTTCCATGGCCGTCACCCTACGTCCACAGTGGCGGTGACGGGGCCGTCCAGACGGGCGATCTGCTCGGCGGCGTCCCCGTCGAGGCTGCCGAGGACCACGATCCCGGGGAAGTATGCCTGGTCTCCGTAGTAGAGGACGAAGTCGTTGCCGGGCGCGTAGTAGCCGACGTCGCCCACGCCCGGGTCCGCGCCGTCGGGTTGGCCCTCGAGCGAGAGCGGCGCGGGCTGAGGGCCGGTCTTCTCGACACCACCGTGGTCGATCATCGCGACGGTGACGGGCAGCTGGGCGAGCAGATCGCGCGTGGCGGGGCTGTCGGTGACGGTGGCGCTGGAGAGCTGGTCGCCGATCATGACGTTGATCTTCATTGAGGGGGCCTCCGGCTCGCTGGTGAGGCTGGGGGTGGGGGTGGGTGTCGTGGTGGTGCCACCGCCCGTCGTTGGGGACATCGTCGGGGCTGGGTCGGAAGGCGGCTGCTGGGCCTCGCCGCACCCGGTGGCGAGTGCCGCGACGATCGCGGCTGCGAGGTGTGGGCGGGAGAGCGACATGAGCTGGAATTCTCTCGTGAGCGGACGGGGGGCCAACTCAGACGTGGTATTCGCCGTCGGTGACATGCTCCAGCCAGGTCACGGTCTCGCCCTGGTCGTCGGCCTCGTGGATGGCGACGTGCGCCATGAACCGGTCCTCGGTGGCGCCGTGCCAATGCTCCTCGTTCGGCTCGATGTAGACCACGTCGCCGGGACGGATCTGCACCACTTGGCCGCCGCGCCGCGCGACGTACCCGATCCCGTCGGTGACGTAGAGGGTCTGTCCCTTCGGGTGCTTGTGCCAGGCCGTCCTCGCGCCCGGGGCGAAGCGAACATGCGCGGAGCCGACGGCCGACTGCTCATCGGGGGTGCGGATGGGGTCGAGGAACACGGTGCCGGTGAACCAGTCCGCGGGTCCTTGGGCGGTCTCGCCGCTGCTGTGGGTGATTTGCATGGCTGACAGCCTCTCTGTTGTTACTTGCCATCCCTGAAGATGTCGGGGAGCGTGATGCCGGTGAAGCGGGCGAGCTCGTCGAGGAGCCGGCCCTGGAAGTCTTCGTCGTGGACCGCCGGGTGCGCCGTGGCGTGTCGTTGGTGGTGCCAGTAGCCGCCGGTGCTCCGGGCAGAAGGGTCATCGCTGGTGGCGAGCCACTCTTGGGTGAGGTGTCCCAGGCGCAGGTCGTCGGGGGCTGAGGGTCCGCCCATCCTGGTGGGCACCCAACCTGGGTCGACGGCGTTGCTGGCCGTGTCGGGCCAGAACCGGGCCACGGCCATCGCCAGTGTGCTGACGAGCAGCTTGCTGTCCGAGTAGTTCCCGGGGCTGGTGCCCGCCCAGTCGATGTGCGCGAGGTCCGGCCGGCCGCCGCGATGCATGCCGCTGCTCAGGTAGATGAGTCGTTCGGGGCGCAGTATGCAGGCGGTGAGCAGATAGGGTGCCACGACGTTGACAGGGATCACCGCTGGTCCCGAGTTCACGCCCGCGTTGTGGATGACCGCATCCATCCGGCCCAGCGCGTTCACCTGGTCGGCGACCTGGCGGGTCTGCGCCACGTCGGCAAGGTCACCGATGACCAACTCAGCCCCTCTGTCGAGGAGGTCGCGGACGGCGTTGACACGATCGGGGTGGCGCACGTGGACGACGACATCGTGTCCGGACCTCAGGAGCTCGTGTGCCGCCGCCCTGCCGAGGCCGTCTGCCGATCCGGTGACCAAGATCCTCACGTCATCAACCTACCCGCACGCAGTGCGGAGTCGATGGATGACGCGGGACCCTGGTGCGTGCGCTACCCGTAGTGGCCGACGGCGTTGAGTTCACGGATGAGCCACTCGACTTCGCGGGCCAGCATCGTGGCAGGTAGCTCGTGTCCGCCCTCGAAGGTTTCATGGTCGGCGATGCCGGGTGCGAAGGCGGCGACGACCTCGTCGACGCCCGGGATGGGGAACAGGGGGTCGTCGCTGCCGGCGACGAGGAGGACTCGTTGCTGGTGGAGGGCGCGTGCGACGACGGGGGAGTCACCGAGTTCCACGATCCCCGGGGGATACCAGGCGGGGTTGTGGAGGATGCCGGCGGGCTCGAAGGATGCCACGGTGCCGACGCCGCAGTTGAGCACGCCGGCGATGATGCGCTCATCGCACGCCATCGAGAAGAAGCTGACCTGGCCGCCGAGCGAGTGTCCGATCACGCCGCAGGAACGGGCGCCGGTGTGCTGGAGGATCCAGTCGATGGCCAGGGAGACGTCGGTGACGTGTGCCCCTTGCAGGGTGGTGCCGCGGGCGATGAGGTTCCATGCGTGGAACCGTTCGTCGTGTGCGCCGTCGCCTGAGGGGTCGCGTCGCTCCTCGAACCCGTGGAGGTCGGGGATCAGCGTGGTGACCCCGGCCTTCGCGAGTGCGAGGCCGTAGGCCATGTCCGGGTTGCCCGCCATCCCGGCCGGTTCGCTCTTGCCGAGATGGAACTCGCCGTTGTGTTGGTGAACGGCCACGACGGGCAGAGGTGTCGAGAGATGCTCCGGTTCCAGGAGGAGGCATGGGATCGCGTGCCCGTCCGAGGCGCGCAGCACCACCCGTGATCGCAAGATGCCCTCCCACGGCTCCGGTGCCGAGACCTCGGCATCGACGATGCGGTTCCGGGCAGGGTCGACACCCAGTAGGCGTCTCACGTCTGAACGATCCATGACCACTTCTCTCAGACCAGCGGGGTGCGTATCCAGTAGACCACTGTGGGTAGATCTGTGAACGATCTGCGTCGGGTCGGGTGTCCGGCGGCCGGGCAGTTCCGTCACGCCCAGCCAACCCTCGCGTAGGCCGAGTTCGCGGCCCGACGCCCACACTTGAGGCATCCTCGCTAGGCTCCTTTCCACGATGAGTAGCACCGACACCTTTGAGCCCGGCGATGTCGTCGTGGTCCAGGAAGGGACGATGGCTGCTGGCGGGACACGCATCGAGCGCTTTGCATTCACCCCGGATTCCGTAGGGACCTGGAAGGACGGCGAGGGCCGTCATCGCAACTGGCCCGTGGTCTACACCCTGAATAACCACCGCAAGGTGTACGTCGGAGAGTCGTTGAACGCGCACGGCCGTATGAGCCAGCACTTGGAGTCCGAGGCTAAGCAGGGCCTTCGGGAGGTCAGGATCGTCATCGACGACACCTTCAACAAGTCGGCGTGTTTGGACCTCGAATCCTTCTTGATCCGCATGTTCTCCGGTGACGGCCTCTTCGAAGTGCTGAACCGAAACGATGGTGTCACGAACGCCGAGTACTACCAGCGCGACGAGTACCAGCGGAAGTTCCGAGACATCTTCCAACGCCTCCAACAGGAGGGTCTGTTCAACAAGAGCATCCCCGAGATCCAGAACTCCGACCTGTTCAAGCTCTCGCCCTTCAAAGCGTTGAACCAGGACCAGGCAGCGGTGATCGAGGACATCCTGGATGGCCTGTTCGACGATCTCGGTAAGGGCCAAGGCGGGACGGCCGTCGTTGAGGGAGGCCCCGGTACCGGCAAGACGATCGTCGCGATTTACCTCATCAAACTGCTCGTTGACATTCGCGACCGTAACGACCAGGACAATCCTGACGCCGAGTCGGTCTTCAGCGACTTCTTCATGCCCGGCCACCCCGAGTTGCTGGCCGAAGCACGGATCGGCCTCGTCGTCCCTCAGCAGTCTCTTCGCAAGTCGATCAGGCGCGTTTTTGAGAAGACACCCGGTCTTTCCCAGGACATGGTGGTGACGCCGTTCGATGTTGCCGCGGATCCTGAGGGCTACGACATCCTGATCGTCGATGAGACGCACCGTCTGACGCAGTACGGCGCACAGGCGATGGGGACGTTGACGAAGAGCTTTCGGGAAGGTAGCCAGCGACTCGCGGAAGCCGACGAGGACTGGAAACAGCTCACGCAGATCGACTGGGTGATCCGCAGGAGCCGCCACCAGATCTTCCTCCTCGACGAGGGGCAAGGTGTTCGACCCATGGACGTGCCCAGCGCCGCCCTTGAACGCATGAGCAGCATCGCCCAGAGCGAGGAGCGCAAGTACCGCTTGCTGTCCCAGATGCGCGTCAGCGCGGGCGACGACTACGTCCAGTACGTCCGAGACATCATCTCGGGCCGTGGCCCCGTTCCCCAGTCGGACTTCGGCGACTACGACCTCCGCTTCTACGACGACTTCGCCGCCATGCGTGACGACATCCTCGCCCGCGACCGGGAATACGGCTTGGCAAGACTGGTCGCCGGCTATGCCTGGCCGTGGCGATCTCGGGGCAAGGGAAAGGTCGCAGAGGGACCGGTGTTCGACATCGAGATCGATGGCGTCCAACTGTGCTGGAACCGGACCCCGACTGACTGGATCAACAGCCGAACCTCACTGGAAGAGGTCGGATCGATCCACACCGTTCAGGGATACGACCTGAACTATGCGGGCGTCGTCATCGGCCAGGACCTTCGCTACGACCCGGAGAGTGGGTCGATCATCTTCGACCGCTCCAACTACCACGACGCCAAGGGCAAGTCGCTGAACAACAACCTCCTCGGGACTCGACTCACGGACGCCGAGATCCATCAGATGGTCAGGAACATCTACGGGGTGCTGCTGACCCGTGGGATGCGTGGCACCTACGTCTATGTCTGCGACGAAGCTCTACGCGAGCATCTGCGGCCGTACTTCGACTCGAACCTGCGGAGGGAGAACGCGAGTGAGTGACACGGATTGGTCAAGTCCCGTGGAGTGGTGTAGCGGGGGTTCCTTCGTTTAGGCGGTGAGGGCGAGGGGTTCGGTCACCTCCTCG
>CANMNB010000004.1 GCA_947499145.1 uncultured Arachnia sp. | reverse complement strand
GGGCAGTTCGCCGTAGCGCCTGCACCTTCGAACAACCCGTGGCTCTGATGGTAGGTGCCCCCGCATCTGCCAACGCGACAGTAGCGTGCGGCCACGCTCAGTGCGGCAATTGAGGGCGGTCGTACTCGGGGCGCCGGGGAAGCCGGAAGGCTACGCTCGCACACCGCGACATGTGCGGAAGTTCCAAGTGCTGGCAGCCACTAAGCTCGCTGCCGTGCCATTGATCCGGATCGAAGAAACGGACGACGTCAGCCTCACATGGCGCATCGAGGTGCCCAGGGCGCGGGTTTGGGAATGCCTCAGCGACAAGAACCTCATTCGTCAGTGGCTCGGCGAGGTCATCAGCGGTGAAGTACGGGCCGTGTCGGACTTCGCGGTCGACCACGGTGAGGGCTACGTCTGCCACTCAACCGTCGTGGCATGGGCCGAGCCGAGCAGGCTCGAGTTCACATGGCGCTTCCCGGATGAGCCAGCCTCCAAGGTCTGCCTGGACCTGGAGGAGTTGGGTGGACTAACCGACTTCCGGCTGAGTCACAGCAACCTCGGGGCTCTCAGGGAGCCCTACCGGGATGGATGGTGCGTTCACTTGAGCTATCTGGAGGCGGCAGCGCTCGGTACACCCCTGCCGTCCTCGATGTTCTGGCGGCTGCACGGCACCGTGGCGCAGCTCAATCTGCGCTGACGCGTCGTCCGGTGAGCGGTCCCGATGACTTCTCGGAAGACCGTACATCGGCACGAGGAGCGCGCGAACGGCGGCATGAGCGTGAGTTTGTCGCAGGCGTCCTCAGCCCGCTCTGCGATCCCGAACGAGACCGAGGCCGCGGTAGGAATCACGGGATCCCCGGTGCCCGCGAGAGGATTCGCCATGCAGCGCCCGTGGAGATGCTGCGTAGCTCCGCCTCCAAACCCTCATCCCAGTACCGAACGGCGAGCTGTCCCTGCCTCAAGACTGGTAGCGTTTCCGCTCTGAGGAAGGACCTCCGGTACCGCCTCCCCCATGAATTTCGTGGCGTCCCCGCTCGAGTGCGCCCGCGCCGCCAAAGCACCGCGGAGCCAGTCCGGGCCCTTTCCCAGTTCCTTGTAGAAACTCTCCAGCTCCCCGTTCGGGACCACATGGATTCTTCTCTCACGCAACCATGCCAGCAGCTTCTTGAATGCGGTGGTCGCTGCACCAGCAGGCACCTGCGCAATTCCACGCTTCTTCGCTTGTGCCCAAAACCCATCCACGCCCTTGATGTGCTTCTCGACATCTGCATAAAGGAGGGAACCTTGGTCCCAGTCGCCCCCCAGTGCCCGCACAAGACTTTCGATCGTCTTGTCGTCATTCAGAAAGTCGAAATCGACGATCGCCCTCACATCAACGTCCATCTCCCGAAGCACTTCAGCCAAGCTGGCCATGCCCGCCTTGCCCAAACTCGGCAAAAAGAGCGTGTCGTCCATGACGTGTTGGACGTTAGCGCAGCCAGCCATCTCGCTTAAGGCAGCGCTATAGAAACCACAATCATCATACGCCTCGCAAATCACGACCCGTTGATGAAAAAGTCCTTGCAGAACATTTGAATGCCTCAGCACGGGGTCTAGCCAGTACTTCTGACGCTGTTCGTTGGTGATGGTCGTGAAGCGGGAGCCACTATCATCTCGCGAGATCCGAACCAACTGAACCTCGCTTGCCTCCGATTCCTCAAGGATTCCGCTGAGCAGGTCCCGGTCATGTGTAGCCACTATGATTTGGTTCCCTAGCGAATCAGCGACTTGAGACAACCATCTGCCAACCGCGCGCGCTTGTCCGGGGTGCAAGAAGGCCTCAGGCTCGTCGAGCATGAGGACATCCGGAGCGAGCCCGTAGAGTAGCAGCGCTAGGCCGGCTATGCTCCTGAGCCCATCGCCTTGATTGTCAAGACGGGGCAGCTCCTCCACAGCCCTTGCGTACTCTGTCGTTGGGGCATTGATCGGCGGTACCTCTACATCAGGGACTCCGACTCGCATAGCAGCGGGGTGATTAGCATGATCCAAGAACACCTCAACCCCAAACAAGCGCCGAAGTAGACCTTGGACCTCGTTGGCCAGATCTCCCTCACTGTACGCCCTCTCGAGAAGCCAGTTATATTGCCGATCCTCGCTATGTTCGGTCCGCAACACCCCCGCAGCATGGCGATGCAGAGAGCCAGCTGGGACCCGGCGGATGAATAGGCCGGAGAGATGCTGGGGCCCTCCGGTGTGATCTCTTGTGCTGGTGAGTTCATCGTGGAACCCCTCGATGTCGCTCACCTGATGCCCTTCGGGCGACACCTGGTAATACCTGAGACCATCAGGTGTCCGTCCGGGGAGGGCTCGAGTCTTGAGTAGTTGCTCGGATTCCTCCCGATTTCCCAGTTCGAAGTTCCACTCGATTGATCGTAGGACCACTGACTTCCGCGCATCGAGCGTCTTCGCGCCCTCCTGCAGATCTCGAAGCAATTGGCTCTTGCCAGCGTTGTTGGCTCCAACAACACATGTCACTCCCTTTGGGGGAAGCAAGACAACGTCTTCATGGGCTGACGTCACAGATACGACTCGCAGCCTCGGCTTCGATCGTGCCTCCATCTTCACACTCCCACTTCTACAGTTGACCGCTCAGCGCGAATATCGCTTGTCAAGTCGAACCCTAGCGAGCTGGTCAGCCGCCGGTGTCTAACGGCCCTAGTGCATGTCCCTCGATGCACTCTCATCCACTGCGATTTGGGGCTGTGACTGGCGATGTAGACGCATTCTGACGTACAACTTCACTAGGGGGCCCGTCGCTCTTGCCGGTGGGACTGCGGGTAGATGCTCCCGCTGGTCGTCCCGACCGCTGTGAATCTCATGTCACTTAGGGATGATCGACTTTGGGCATCTGCGGACGTCCAACTCTTCGGCAGGATCGACCGCGCGGGCCGCGGCATGACCGGATGTTCGCCAATTCCCTCACAGAACAGCGAGTCGCGCGTGCTTGTGCAGGTCCGGCGTGTCTGCCTGGTTCTCGCTCAGGGGGCGCGGGCAGCTCTACGGGGGTGAGTGATCTCGAACTGCACTGCGCGGGCCACCTGAGGAACCCTGCTCTCGTAATTGCAAGGACAACCTTGCGACAGCGATCGTTTCAGCCCAAGCGAACTGGCGCCCTGCGCGTCGACGCTCCCCCGCCGTGGAGCTGGCCCGCATGGACCAAACACCAGGTCACCGCGCGGCGGGACCCAACGCACACGACCGTTCAGAGACCGCTAACCTGAGCAATGGGTCCGAAGGGAGCGAGAGTGGTTGCGTCGTACGACCAAGGCAAGCGAGCGCTCGAGGAGCTCATTGGCTGGGCAGAAGCCAACGACTACCTCAACAAGCGCAACGAGGCGACCACGCGTCTCCACCTCATCGATTCGATGCTCGCAGAGGTGTTGACCTGGCCCAAGGAGTTCATCGAAGCCGAGGAGCCGGCCGGCACCGGCCGGATCGACTATGCGTTGGGCAAGCCCGCAACGCAACTCATAATAGAAGCAAAACGAGAGGGCGAATATTTCGAGCTACCTCCGGGAACCAAAACGGGCGTGCATAGCATCTCCAGCATCACTGACGGGAATGCCTCAAAGGCACTTCGGAACGCCATGACTCAGGTAGCGGAGTACGCAGCCACCAACGGCGTCCCGTTGGCTGGAGTCACAAACGGCCATCAGCTTGTCTTGTTCATCGCCGTTCGAACCGATGGCACGCCGCCGCTGAAGGGATCAGCGCTGGTGTTTCCGACTCTCAGCGACATGCTTTCCGACTTTCGGCTGCTGTGGGATCACGCATCACCTGCGGGGGTCGATCAACGCGCTCTCTTCAAGAAGTTGAGGGGTGTCGCCGCGCGGGCGCCGGAGCCGCTCTCGGCCCACCTCACGGAGTACCCCGGTGTGAAGAGACGCAACGACCTGCAGATGGATTTGGAGATCCTCGGCGAGCTCTTTCTGATCGATGTCGCGCGACTGCACGAGTTGAGAACGGAGTTCCTGGTCGACTGTTACGCGTCCAGTGGGGCGCTTTCTCAATACGCCGAGGTAAGTAAGCAAATTCTCCAGACTCGGTATGCGCTGCTATCAGAACAACCTGGAATCGAGGCCACGCCAGTTCAGGGCAAGAAGGGGCTGCGCACCGAGTTAACACAAGACATGCTCACGGCGGCTGCATCTCATCGGCCCATCATCCTGCTAGGTGATGTGGGCGTGGGCAAGACCACGTTTATCCAGCGACTGGTCCACGTTGACGCCTCTGACTTGTTCGAGAACGCTATCACGATGTATATCGACTTTGGGTCGTCCACGACGCTAAGCGACCTGCGCGAGTTTGTCTTACGCGAGGCCGGCCGCCAACTGCTTGATCAGTACGGTATTGACATAGAGGAAAGTGCTTTCGTCGAGGCGGTATACCACGGCGACCTGAATAGGTTCGACAAGAGCGTCGCTGGAATGTTGAAGCAGATCGACCCGACGGCTTACCTCAAGCGTAGGATCGAGTTCTTGGAACAACGCATTAGCGAGCGTTCCGAGCACCTCCGCAGTAGTCTGACACATCTTCGTTCCAGCCAACGGCGTCAAATCGTCATCTTCTTGGACAACATCGATCAACGTAGCGCCACCGATCAGGATCAGGTCTTCCTGATCGCCAACGAGATCGCATCCAACTGGCCGGCGACGGTCTTCGTCACCCTCCGGCCGGAGACCTTCCACACCTCTAGTCACAGCGGAGCGCTCTCTGGCTACCAGCCGCGTGTGTTTACTATATCGCCGCCGCGGACCGAGGTAATGCTGCAGAAGAGGTTCGATTTCGTTCTCAAGAGACTTCGAGAGTCTGGCAAGATGGGATCGCTACCCGTAGGCGTCACGCTCGGCAGTTCCAGCCTTGAGGCGTTCTTGAAGATGCTCGCAGAGAACTGCAGGGACAATCGGGAGCTCATCGCTCTCATCGACAATATGGCGGGCGGCAACATGCGGCTCGCTCTGGACTTTGTTACACAATTCATTGGCAGCGGCCATGTTGATAGTAGGAAGATCTTGGAGATCTTCGAGCAATCTGGCCACTATAGGATCCCGATACATGAGTTCCTTCGCGCACTCCTGTATGGCGATGGCGTCCATTACGATCCGGAGGCGTCTCCGATCGCGAACCTCCTGCGAATCTCGCAACCTGATGGCCGAGAGCACTTCCTGCTACCGCTCCTGCTTGCCGAGATTCAGAGCCAGGGTGAAAAGCTCGTTCGGGAAGGGTATGTAGGGGCTGACGGTGTCTACGCGTTTGCGCAGGGCCTAGGATTCAACGAGCAACAGATCGCGGCCGCACTGGAGCATGCTATTGCTAAGAGACTCGTGCATCAGGCACCGCGGATCATCGACGCCCGAAGTGTCATTCATTACCGAATCACCACGGTCGGCGCTTACACGACTCGTCTATTGACGCGGCTTTTCGTCTACGCCGACGCTATGGTGGTTGATACGCCCATTATTGATGGGCAATATCGAAAGATCATCTCGGACGCGTTCTCGCTTAGTGATCGACTTGCTCGTGCCGAGTACTTCCGGACATACCTGGACAAGCAGTGGGAAAATATCGGGGCAACCGGCGCGGCTTGGGATTGGAGCGTTGTCAGCGATGCCCTCGGCAAGGACATTCGTGAAATCGGCAAGAAGACCGACCCTGAGACGTGGAAGTACCTGTAGGGCTTGTGTAGCGGAAGCGTTCGGAGCGCTCACACTGATCTGTTTCGGATGTTACAGGATAGGGCGTAGATGTGATTACTCAGGGTGCCGGGCCGTTTGTGGCAGCGCGCGCTGCCGCGCCTAGTGTTCGCTGAGAAGGCGCACCAGGGATGATCTCACGAGCGAGATGACCACGGTAGTGCCACAGCCAATGACTCGAGGGGAGGTCGGCGCAACGCAAGACGTCTTTGAGGGTGCCCGCGTTCTTGGCGTTCAGGTATCGAGGGGCGCTCATCGGCAAGAGAGTGAGATAGAGCACCGGTCAAAATGCGCACGAATGCGCACATCTGCGTCTCAGGGGGGCTCCTCGGCACCGCGGGTATGAGCTGCGCGTCCGGGCCAGGGTTGGTGCTTCTCCTGACACGCAGCGCGTTGGTCTCTGGTCCGTTCCAGATAGCCGGGCAGCGCGTATCTGTGCCATTCCTCGAGTTGGATGGGGTTGGTGGCCTCTCCGGCTTGGTATCGGGTCGCGGCGAGGGTGGACAGTTCCCTGGTAAGGCCGGGGTGTTCAGGCCAGCATGCCGGGGTGAGCTCCGCCGAGTACCACGCGTGCTGGGTGTTGAGCCATTCGACGACGTTGGTGAGCCAGCGCCTCGTGTCCGCATGCAGGCGGTGATCGACGATGGTGGTGAGGTCCCAGATGCGAGGAATAATCTCCCCGCTGGTCAGGATCGGTGCCGCGGCGTCGCCTCCTCTTGCGAGCCGGGCGAGGTCGATGAACGTCTGCAGCATCCTGTCGGTGGGTTCAGGGAACGGCTGTAGGCGATTCATGACCTCATCGCCTCCTGCGTGAGGCCGAGGCGCTCCGCATGAGCGTGCGCGTCGATCCGTTTCGCTGAGGAAGGCAGCTCCGACGTGGTGCGGGCTGTCACGGCCTGTCTGGCGGCTCGTTGCTGGGTGAGCAGTTGCTTGCCGGCTGGTCCGTTGATGGCTCGGTTGAGGGTGGCGATGATGGGTTTGCCGTTCTCGGCGATGACGAGGGCGGTTTGCGGTGGGAGTTCGCGTACCTGTTCGGGGCGGATGACTGGTGTGCTCTCGCCGTGTGTGGA
Organism: uncultured Arachnia sp.; assembly: GCA_947499145.1. Taxonomy (GTDB): domain Bacteria; phylum Actinomycetota; class Actinomycetes; order Propionibacteriales; family Propionibacteriaceae; genus Arachnia. Next base: position 397,027 of record CANMNB010000004.1, on the reverse strand, counting down.
GGTGGAGTGGCGGCTGCCGAGCTGGTGGTTGCGACGGGCGACGCGTTTCTGACCGAGGAGGTCGCTGATTTCGCGGTTGAAGCCGGCGTCCTTGGAGCCGCCGAAGATGAGCAGGGTGTTGGTGAGGTCCTTGATCGCGCGGGCCTGCTGTTCGCCGAGGGCGCGGGTGAGCTGTGCCCACGTCTGGGAGGCCCAGATGATGGAGATGCCCAGGGCTCGCTCGTTGGCCATCCTGGTGGCCAACGTCGGGAGGGGCGCTGTGGAGGGAAGCTCGTCGAGGCAGGCCAGCATGGGCGGGCAGAGTCTGCCGTACTGGCTGGCGTGGGCGAGTCGTAGAGCGGTGTCGAGGACGTTCTCGGCGACGGCGGTCATCAACGGGGACGCTGACACGTAGGGGTCTTCCCGTCCGAGCAGGTAGATGGTGCCGCTCAACCGGAGGTGCTCGGCGATGTCGAGTGCTGGCCTACCAGGTCCGGGGATGCAGCGTCTCCTGCGCTCGGCGGTGGCGAACAGGGCGAGCGCTTGGTCGACGGTGGACTTGGTGTTGCCCGCCGTGCGTTCGTCGGTGTTGGTGATCGCGCCGGCGAGGAGTCCTGACCAGTGCGGCTCGGCCATGGGGTGGGCGCGGAGGATGTCGGTGGGGAGGGTGGCGGTCCGAGGGCTGGCGGCCCAGTGCAGGACGTCGTCGAGGGTGAGGCCGGCGAGTGCTGCGGCGTGGAAGTAGCACTGGATGACTTTGGCTGCTTCGGCGGCGTAGAAGCGTGCTGCGGAATCGTTGGACTCCCTACCGCTGCCGAGGGTCCCGGCGCAGAAGGCCTTGGCCCGTTTCTCGGCGACGGTGGCGTCGATGCATCCGTCGATGGGGTCCCAGACAAGCTCCGGTAGGCCGGGGGCTGCTCCGAAGGGGTCGAGGACTGCCACGGGTCCGTGTGCCTGCCGTGCGGTGATGGTCAACAGGAGATCGTCAGGTTTCGTGAGGGTCACGAGCGCGGCGCCTGGTGCCTGGAGCAGGGCTGGGGTGAGGATGTCGAGAGTCTTTCCGGAGCCCTGGGGACCGATGACTCCAGCGGTACGGTCCCAGGGTTGCCACAGTCGAACCTTGGATGGGATGTGGCTGGTCCCGATTCGCCACCCCACCTGGGTGGGGTCAAACCTGGTCACCGTCGCCGCGTGCAGTAGAGGTCCGGGCGGATGACGGCGCGGTGTGTCTTGAGGCGACTGACTCCGAGGAGCCGTTCCGCTTGGGTGGCGCTCGCCATGCCCTTGTGGAGGGTGGAGGCCCGCCAGCGAACCGCCACGACGACGAGGCCGGCGGTGGTGGCGACGAAGATCGTGGCCGCGGCCGTCCAGGCGAACCACGGAGAGTCGGAGGCGCCTTGGAGGGGTGGGAGTCCGGCGGTCAGGTCGCCGGTGATGATGCCCCAGCTACTGGTGATCAGGGAGGAGGAGGCGGGCCAGAACCAGCCGTGGCCAGCGATGGCGAGCACCAGGGCGCGTCCGATCTGTAGGGAGAGGATTCCTGTGATGAGCAGGGCAGCGAGTGCGCCTGCGGCGGGCTCCCATGTCCAGGGATAGCTGTCGTCGTGTTGGCTGGTTGTCACAGTTGTTTGAACCCGGATCGACTGGTGCGACGGCGTGATCAGTGTTCGGTGACCCTGATGACGATCCAGCCGTGCCGGCTGGCAGGGTCCCGGATGAGGGTGAGGTCGACGACGGCGTCGGTGTCGAGGCGGTGCCGTGTGATGACCTGCAGCGGGGACGCAGACAGCACGTGGGTTGGCCCGTGCTGCGAGCCGGCGACGGTTCTGAAGCGGGCGTCGTCGAAGCTGTCGGCCAGAGTGGGTGCGGCGATGCCTGTCAGGAGATGGCGACGCAGGTGTTGGTCGTCGGTCAGCCAGGCGGCGAGGAAGCCTTCGGCTGTGTCGAGGGCGGCTTCAAGAACGGTGTCGGGGATGTCGGGGTCTGGGTGCTGGTGGGCGTCTCCGCTCCCGTCGCGGACGTGCACCTCGGAGGTCCAGCCCTCCTCCCCCACTACCGGGCTCGCGGCGTATTGCTCCGTGACCTGCGGGGTGTGCGTTGGGGGCACTGGTTCCGGGGGGATGGTGGCGTCGCTGCATCCGAGTTGGAGGGCGATGATCGGGAGTGCGACGTGCAGCCTGCGGCGGGTGGGGGTCATGGGGTGAGTCCTTGTTGCCGGAGCCATGTTTGGGGGTCGGTGGGGATGCCGCCGATTCGGATTTCGAGGTGGAGGTGGGCTCCGGTGACGTTGCCGGTGGCTCCGACCGTGCCGATGACGGTTCCGGCGGTCACGCGTTGTCCGGTGGTGACGGTGATGCTCGATTGGTGGGCGTAGTAGCTGGTGGTGCCATCGGGTGCCGTGAGGACGGTGAACAGGCCGTACGGGCCTTGGGTTGCGGCGTGGGTGATGATGCCGTCGGTGATGGCGCGGATCGGGGTGCCGGTGGGGGCGGCGAAGTCGAGCCCGGTGTGGGCCGTCTTCCAGCGCTCACCGACGTCACCAAACCGTGCGGTGAGTCGGTACTGCTCGAGAGGCAGGACCGCTTGGCCGTTCGTGGTGAGGACTGTTCCGCCCTGGTTGCCGTGCACGGAGATGTGGACGTGGTCGCGGTGTGCTGCGGAGTCGTCGGGTCCGGTGTAGCAGGAGGCGCTCTGCCCGCAGCGTCGCCAGCCCTCTGCGGCACGGGCGGCTGACCAGAGGTGTTCGCGCCAGATGATGTAGGTGACGCCGAGCGGTCCGGCGTTGGTGCGGGCCCAGTCAGCGACCTCGGCGCCCAGGGCGACTCCTGCTGTCGAGTCATGGTTGGGGATCATGACGTCGACGGCGCGTCCAGTGCCGTGGTCGCGCGGGTCGCCCGGTCGCAGACCGAGGAGGGAGCGGATCTGTGGCCAGGTCGCGTGGACGCATCGCATAACACGAAGTGCGTCCGGGGTCTGTCCGTGCTCGGAGTCCATTCCGGTGGGTGGGCAGTCGAAGGCGGGGTCCAGGTTCCCGCAGATGGCTGATCCGGGCGGGGCTCCGGAGAGTGTCGAGATGAGGGCGCGGGCCAGCGGCTCGTGGTCGGCGTAGGCATCGGGATAGGCGGATACCTGAACTTTCTGGGCGGCTTGAGTGATGGTGAGTCGTTGCCAGCCGTCGATGTCGACGAGGCCGGGGATGTGCCAGCCACCCAAGGTGGTGTGGCCGAGGAAGAAGGTTCGGGCCTGGTAGCGGTCATCGCTGAGGATGTCGACGTTGTCCGCTTGGGTGGCGCCGTCGGCGTACCAGCCCACCAGGGAACGTTGCTGGAACAGTCCGACATCGCCGTCCTCGTTGACCAGGTAGGTGGCCGGGTGGGCGCCGAGTGCAGACTCCTGCATCGCGGCGGCGATGCCCACGATGGCACCCGACGGTCCCACGCCTGCATCTAGGGCGGCTTGGTGGATGATCGTGGCGCGCTGCAGCTGTGCGGCATCCAATTCCGCGGCTGCCGACGTCACTGCCGGCATTCCTGCGCAGGCCGCGGGAAGAGTGTGGGCAGGTGGAGGCGCGGCCAACGCACCAGCGAAGACCAGGAGCGGAGCCAGCGGCAGCGTCAGGGCTGCACCCAGGGCGGTGAGGGTCTTGAACATCAGGCGAGGTTCTGATTGGTGTCGGTGAGGGGCTCTTCCAGTTCGGGGTGGAGGGTGAGGGTGACTTGGTGCAGTCGGGTACCCACGGCAATGAGGGACCGCCCCTTGCCTCCCATGGCCCAGCCGGTGACGAGGCGGCGGGCGACGGGGCCGAGTTCCAGGAGCTCTTCCAGGTCGTCGGCAACTTCGGGATCCTGGCCGAAGAGGACCTTGATGTCGCCGAGGTGAAGGACGTCCTTGGCGATTTGCTGAGCTTGGGAACCCGCATGGCCGGCGCCGAGGTAGTCGGAGGGCTTGTGGGCGTTGGCAATCTCAATGTCTCCGTGGGATCGGGACAGGCGCAGATCGGCGTCGAACGAGGACACTGCCGCTGCCCCGAGGCGCAGCTGCCGCCACACTTCATCGCGGACATTGATGCGCGGTTTGCCGGAGACGTCGCGCATGGCGGTCCCCCAGGAGTTGAGACACAGCAGCGCGGCGCCAACGGCGTCATCGCCCAAAGGCAGAAGGCGAGAGAGGGAGAGCGACTGGATGGGGGCGTTCCAGTCAATCGCCACGGTGGTGGGAGCGTCGAAGATGCCAGCGAACGCGCCGGAGATCAGTTGGGCGACGGCGTCACGCAGTAGGCGTGTGTCATCGAGGAAGGTGGGCCGGTCCGGGTATCGCAGGTCGCTGATCAGCTGATCGCTGGGTGAGTGGAGTTGTTGCCAGATCTGCGGCAGGACGACCGGCGTGAGCACGCGGGCGTCGTCGGTGGCGTGGGCGATGTCTTGGAGGACAGCTTTGAGGACCTGTTCCTCGGTGGGTCCGACCGGCACCTTCCCGGCGCCGAGGCTCTGGCTTCCGATCAGGGATCGCAGCAGGACGAGCCAGCGGCCGAAGATAATCGAGGACCGCCGTCGCCGTTCGTCGCGGTCGAGGTTGGCCCAGTCGGCGGCCATGGGGCCGGGGTCGAGGGGGTTCAGCCGGGCGGGCATGCCCGGGCCGATACTGAAGGGTTCGACACCGAAGTGGCGGCACATCGGCTCGTATTCGTCCTTGGGGTCTCCGAGGATCAGCGCCTGGTAGCCGAAGGCGAACATGCGGTTGAGGAAGGCCTTCACCCAGGCGGACTTGCCCCGGCCGGGTTTCCCGAACACGAAGATGTTGGGGTTGGTGACCGGGATTGTGTCGTCCCGGACCCAGCCGTGAGGGTCGAGGTAGAAGGTGGACCCGTTGGTCATGTCGGTTCCCATCGGCGCCCCGGTCGGCGGCAGCGCACTCGAGGTCAGCCAGGGCCAGAACACGCCAGCCTGGTCCGAGGTGATGCGATAGCGCTTCACGGGAGGACGCGACGCCACCCACCCTGAGTTCCTCCGTACCGGTCCGCGCCACGACGGGGCCTGGGAGAAGCGCCGCACCGGCTTCGCCGGCGCCTCTGCTGGTTTGGCGGGGAGGGTGTGGCCGAAGTCGGCCAGGAGTTGGTCAATGCTGCGGGCCATGAGGTCACCGGCCGCCGTGGTGGAGGCTGATGCCCAGTGGGATCGTGGCGGCGACGAAGGCCAGGTCCTGGGCCATGTCGAGGCGCTGGGGTGCCATGCCCCCGCGGCGGATCGCAGCGTCGAGGCGCCGCCCGAATTCGGCAACCGGCGCCGTGCCGGGCACAGTGACGCAGCACAGCGCATAGGGGTGACTGAGTGTCGCGCCGAGCGCGAGCTGCACCTCGACCTGGTCGAGTTTGGCTTGGCGTCGGTGGTCTTTGGCGCCGGTGCGGACGCCGAGCCGGTCCTTCAATCCTTGCCCCAGGCTCTGCCCGAACTCCTGTTGGGCTGCCTGTCTGTCAGCTGCCGACTGGTTCTCGATCGGGAACACCACTGCCACGCTGCGGTATTCAAAGGGCTCCGAGGGTGCCAGCACATGCCACCACAGGCCCATCGATGCCCCACGCTCCGGCAGCTTCACCGTCGACGTGACGCTCGCCCACGCGTCGTGCCGGTAGTGCCGCGCCGCAGTGGTCGCCTCGGAAGGTCCAGCCAGCCCCCATGGCACGTCTGCCGCGACGCCCGGCGTGCGCTGAGCTTCGCCAGCTGCCTCAACCAGGCCGGGGCGGTCTCCGGGGGCGAATCCCAGCCGCACCGCCTGGGCGAGCTCCGGGGAGGTCAACCAGCCGATGCTGCGGGCACCCATCGGGCCGGTGACGACTGCGGCGATCTCATCGGCCAGTGACATCAGGGCATTGAAGCGGCCGTCGAGGCGGCCGCCTAGGTGTCTGGCTTCGCGGCTGATCCGGGATTCGGGGACCACGATGGTGAGGAATGCCTCCGTGCGGACTCCTGAGCGGGACCAGTGCAGGTGCTCGATCTGGGTTGCCACCGACGTCACGGGTGCATCCGCCGCGAGGTGGTCGCGCAGCCAGAGCTCTCGTTCGGTGCAGTCGTCGGGGCCAGTGCGCACCATCAGGTGGATTTCCGCGATGAGCTCCCCCCGTCCCGCCGTGTCGAGGAGTTCGGTGAGTCCGTCAGCGAACCGGTTACGGGTCTCCTCGGAGACCATGGCGATCCCGTCGTGGTCGATGCGGGCCGTCAGCGCCCATGATCGGGCCGAGGAGTTCTTGATCACCGCGATCCGTCGCTGGTCCAGCCCCACGGGGGGTCCTTCAAGCACCTCGATCCCGCCCAGTGCCCCGGGCATGTCCAGCTCGTCCAGGTTCCGCAGCGAACCGGTCCGTGCCCTGGACCTGAACCCCGACCAGCCAGCCAACCCGGCCATCGAGAACGCCGCCGCCGCAGACAACCAGCCCACGGACGACCGCCCACCCAACGGCACGACGACCAGGAACACCAGCACCGCCCAGACCGGCACCCACGCGAGGGCCGCGAGCCACCGCTGCCCGCTGATCGCGAGCCAGGCCGGGAACGTCGCCGTGGACAGGAAAATCAGCTGAGGCACCGTCAGTCCCCAGATCACACCCTCCTTCGGGGTGCTGTAGGCATCAAAGGTTCTCGCCGCCACTGTGGTCCTCCGCTTCTCTCACCGCCACCGGCGCGGTCCGCCCCGTGGTCTTCAGCGCACGCGGAATACCGGGCAGGGGACGTCTCACGTCGCCCGCAGGGTCATACGGGTAGGACGGGTCGCCCGCACCCATCCCCGAGGTCGTGTCATTGACCAGCCCAGTCGCCCGTGCCCCGGCCTGCTGGAACCCATCCACCAGCTTCTTCGCACCCAGCAGCGCCCCAGCAGCTACCACACCCACCGGCCCCGCCACGCCACCCAACCGTCTCGCACCCGCAGCCGCGGCGGTAATTCCTGGACTCCCGGAGCCAACTCCGGAGCCAACAGAGGTAAGGGGCGACGACGACGCGGCCACCGCCCGGGCCGCGGCCGGAGCTTCCATCGCGCCCGGGGACTCGTTGGGGGACGTGAGCGCCCCGTGGGCTCGGGCGGCTGAGGTAGAGGCGGCGGACGCGCCAGCCAAGCCTGCGCGGAAGGTGGCGCCGCTCGTGGTGCCCGGGTCGACGAACGCCAACATCCTGAACAGCGCGACCGGGGAGAATGCCGCGACGGCGATCATCACCACGCTCGGCAGCGCCAGCGCGACTGCCTCCTGGCCGGAATCCTCCATCCCAAGGGCGACACCACTGGCCAACTGAACCCCCAGGCCCAGCATCAGCGTCATCAACAACGGCGCAGCGGCAGCGGCGTGGAACCAGCGAAAAGCCTTCCAGAACCACGCCTCGAAGGGCTTGTACATCAACCCGGCCGCCGCGATCGGGGCGGTGGCCGCAATCACAATCAAGGAGACCGCCCGCCCCAGCATGACCACCAGGTGCGCCAAGGCCGCCAACCACAACACCAGTCCCAGCAGCAGCAACACGGTGGCCGTCGTGCCGGTCATGGCGCCCTCGGTGAAGTCCATTCCGGTGGGCTCCCAGTCGGCGAGGTCATCGGTGCCCAGTAGGAGGCGTCGCAGGCCGGTGTTGAGACCTGCGACGGCGGTGACCAGCACCGCTCCGTAGACGTACCAGAGCGTGCACACCAGCAAGAACTTCACCGACCCCCACACGGCCGCCGCCAGCGAGGCCGCGTCGCGGCGCAGCACGGTCATCACCAGTTGGACCATCATCAGCACCATGGCCAGCGCACCGCCGAGCCACAATGTGACCCCGTACACGGATCGCAGCGCCGACGACCCCTCGGGGTTCAGGTTGGGAGTGAGGAACCAGTCCCCCAGTTGCAGGATCGCCCGCATCACCCACAAGCCGGCGTTCCACACGGCCATGCAGATCGCCACCCAGGCATCCACAACGATCCGGCCACCGGCAGCAGCCAAGTCGCCGAACATCTCCCCGATCCGATCCCACATCTGCCTCAGCCGTCCCGCCACTGCCGCCAGCCGGCCTCGACCGCCCGCTCCGTGCCGGGCCATGTGGAGGGCGCCGGCACCGGATGCGACCCTGCCCCGATCACCCAGCGACTCCCGGTCCACGCCATGCGCTCGCAGTGCCCATACCCCAGTTGCGCTAGATCCCGATACGTGTACGTGATCTCCAGCAGCACACACGCCACATGCCAGGAGTCGCCGTCGGAGCCCTTGATCTGCCCGGCCGCCGGAAGAACCGTCAACGACGCCCCCGGTTGCAACCCGGAAGCCATCCCGCCCCTCGCCAGAAAGGACTGCACGAGACCCAGGACCGGCCACGAAGCGCCTGACCCGGCCGGGTCCTCGAACCACGCCTGCTGCACCCGCTGCGCATGCCCCAGGTCCATCGCCCCCAACACCGACACCAGGATCTCCCCCAGCTGCCCCACAGCACCCTCGGGCGTCCTCGGGTAACCGGTCGGGATGCCCTCCGGCCCCACCTGATCGACCAACGGGACCTCGATCGTCGGGAGAGCACCCAGAGCCGGGGCTCCGCCGGTCGCGTCACCCGGCCGTGTGGTCAACATCGGAGCCGCAGCAATCTCCTCCCGCACCTCATCGCTCAACGCTCCGCCCGAAGGCGCCGGAAGCCCGGTGGCGACGTCGGCATCGTCGTCCGTGACGGCGAAGTAGACCGCCAGCCCCAGCCCGGACAACAACACCGCGACCACCGACACCACGGCCGCCAGCAGCACCACATAGGAGCGATCCTCAGTTCTCATCGGCCTCTCCCGGTCAACGAGCGACGCAGCCGTCACCGAGGAAACCGGCCAGGATTCCCGGAATGACCAGGTACAGCAGCGCCGCACCCAGCACCACGAACACGCCGATCAGCCCGCCCTTGGACACATGCGGCATCGAGAACACCTTCCCAAGGATCACCGCGGCCACCGCGGCGAGGATGCCCGCCGGGAACGCGATCCACACCAAGGCCCACGAGAACCAGCCCAGAAACTGATCCACCAGTACCTGCGCCCCCTCCGGTGCGACCGGGCACACCTGCCCCCGATCCTCCGAGGGCAAGACCCCCATCAGTGAAGCCAGTGACCACGTCATGACGTCTCCTTCAACAGTGCAGCAATTGGAGCGGCCGCCTCACGCAGCCGACGGGACAGCGGAGCCGGACCGAGCCCCTCGATCCGGAACCGGGGACATTCGGGGAACAGCAGCAGGCGATCTGCCGCCGCGGCAGCCCTCAACTGCGCGCCCAGCACACCCTTGACCGCCGACGGCAGCCCCCGACCAGGGACACACGTGATCACCGCGATCCAGTCTCCGGATGGCAGCTCCTGGAGATGTGCCTCGAGACGGCGGATGCTGGGCACCGAACACGCTGCAACCAGCACCAAAGCGCCCGGGCCAGCGAAGCTCGACGCCTCATCCAGAACACCGGCATCAACGACCGAGAATCCCGCCTGCGTGTTGGGGAGCATCGGCGCCGTCTGAACCCGACGACGCTCCAGTCGTAGGTTCCCTCGGCGGCCCAGACTCCAACCATCGCGCAGGCCGAGCTCCGTGACGGAGGCGCCCGCAAGTCCTGACGCACGCGTGCCACAGAGCTCCACGAGCCGGGTGGCTTCCAGTGCCTCGGCGACCCCCAGCGCCACTGTCGATGTCCCCACGCCCCCCGAGACACCCACGACCCTCACCACCGCTTCACCGCTAGGCAGGATCGACGCATCCCGTCCCAGGCGGTGGTCACCGCCATCGTGTGACGCATCGCGGTTGGTCCGCACTTGTGAGCGCAGCTCGGCCAGCGACACGACCCCGGTGGTCACCGGCGGCCCAATGCAGAACGCAGCCGTTCAGGGGGCACATCCAGCAACAGGCGTCGCGCCTCCAGCGCCTCTCGGAGCCTCTGGCTCCACAACACCAACTGCTCACACGCCACCAAGTCACCTTGCGCAGTGGCAATCAGCTGTTCAGTCTCCACATCGGACATCGTCAGATCTCTCTCCAAGGTCTCTCCCCTACAGGAACCCGGAGGACCCGTCGACCGGGCGTGGACGAGTTGTCAGGCAGCGGCAGGATTCGCAGCCGCACGCAGCACCCTCAACGCCTTGATCGCCCGGTACTGGACCTGATCAGCGGTTTGCCCGGGGCCCGCCAGTCGCAGACAGGCAGAACGCGCCGTAATCCCCCCACTTGTCCGCGCGCTGATTCCGTCCTCGCTGGCGGTCACCGCCAGCGCGACCAGCAGGTCCAGATCCTCGCGATCCAAACCCGCCTCCGACAGCGCCCACCAGTACAGCTCGGACGCCTTCAGGTGGGCGGGTGACGCCTGCGGATCCACGATCCTCTCCACCACCTCCGGCGTGACAGGCGCGCGCTCGCGCCACGCCCGCTCAGCCGACTCCCCCCACCCAAACTCCCGATCCAGTGCCCGACCCACCCGGCGGGCGACGCCCTGCGGGATCCAACCCTTCAACGGGTCATCCCACGGATACTCGGCGACCGCCGCCCACACGTACCCAGCCGCGACCTCCTCCACGTGGCGAAAATCGGCCACGTTACGCGTCCGCGACGACACCACCGCCTCGCACGCCGGCAACAACAGCATCACCAACACCGCAGTCGCCTCCTGCCGAGACTCCGCCTCTAGAGTGAGGCGCCCCAGGGCCAGCAGCACCTCACGATCCTGCTGCCATTCGGCGCTGAGCCGCCAGGCAGCCACGTCACCACTGGAACCGAATCGTCTCAGCAGCGGCTCGCCCGCCGTCCAGGATGACCACGACTCGTCAGCAGCCTGCAACAACGGCTCGATCCTCAAAGCACTCCGAACACTCATGACGGTTCCTTTCACTAGGTCCGTCATGAATCTCGGTTTCGGACATCTCCCTTCACGTACCCCCTCGGACCCCCAGAGCTTCAGAGCCGACCCGTACCCCCCACTTGACTAGCCGTTTTGCACCTACCCCAACATCGGTGGTCCCAGCATGAGCGACGCCTGTCACCGACCGGAGTCGACAGGCCAAGCCGGCGCGGACGCCACTCCCCTGTGGCCGTGGGAAGCCGATCAGCTACTCCAGCCAGAACCGGTTGATGTGGATGCGCGAGTTCGTTCCAGGAGAACGGAGGCCGGATCGGTGACGCGGTGGGCCTCGTGAAGCCGGGTTGCTTCTCGTTATGGAGAAGAGTTCACTGACCGAGGACCTCGATGCCGATCTTCCGTTGATCGTCGAGCAGCTGCTGCTGGAGGTCGAAGAGCACTTGGCAGCTGGTCGGGTGGTAGATGCCGACGACCTGCTCATCCAGGCCGAGCTCATCGCGGGCATTCGATGAGGGGCCGGAAGCTCAACCCGGCCCAACAGGCCAAGACCGCCGAGCAGCGGGAGGAGCGGGTCAAGGAACTTCAGGACCTACTCCACTTGGGGGTCTCAGAGCTTCTGACAAGTGACGGGTGGCAGGCGTGGCTGTCATTCACGGCGAGGTTCCGGCAGTACTCGGTGCGCAACCAGGTCCTGATCATGGCGCAGAAACCTGACGCCACCCAGGTCGCTGGCTATCGGGCGTGGCAGGCGGCCGGTCGGCAGGTCCGCCGTGGTGAAAAGGCGATCTCCGTCCTCGGGCCCCTGACCCGCAAGCTCACCGACGATGACGGCCACCCGGTCCTCGACGAAGCAGGCAAACCACGCTTGGGGATCTACGGATTCAAACCCATGCCGGTCTTCGACATCACCCAGACCGACGGCCCCGCCCCACCCGAGCACCCGGACACGGAGCCCACCCTGCTGCGGGGAAGGGCCCCGGAGGGCATGTGGCACGACCTAGCCAGCTACGTCGAGTCCCACGGCTTCTCCGTGGCCATCGCGGCTGATCTCGGTGGACCCGAGGGCCTAACCCGGTTCGGCACCCGGGAAGTGCAAGTTCTGGGGGGCTTCTCCCCTGCGCACGGCGCTGCCGTCTTGGCTCATGAAGCCGGTCATGTACTGATGCACCGGCCCGCAGACGGCAACGGCCAGCCGTGTCGCGGGGTGGTTGAAGTGGAAGCCGAGAGTTTCGCACACGTCGTGGCGGCCAACTACGGTCTCGATACGTCCAGCGCATCCTTCGGCTACCTCGCCGGTTGGGCAACGTCCGCAGCCCGGCAGAGGCAATGTAAACCGTCTGACGTGATCCTCGAGACGGCAGAACGCGTACGCCACGCCGTCATCAGCTACCTCAATTTCCGAGATGACCCCGGCGCAGCACGTGAGGTGCTGGCTGCGTATGCGCGCGACCTGCGGCGAGAAGTCAGCGGCGCAATCCGCCAGTCAGCACTCGCACCAGCGGACCGGGGGTTCTCGGTTCAGGCCCTCGAGCATCACGCCAGACGCCCGTCCTCCGCCGCGGGACGCGACCGACTCTCATATTGAGCGTCCCAAGAGGCTGCCGTAATGAACGCGCCGATCCGGCTACACACACCCAGAGGACTTGGCCCCTGAGGCGAGAGCATCATGTTTGGGATCGGAATGCCGACGCGGAACGACACGTCGATCCTGGTGCAGATCGACAGCGTAGTAGCGCTCAGAGACGTCCCTTCGTCGGATCGCCGACGGTCGAACTGTCATTCGCGGTCGAAGGAGACCAGATCAGGGCGCCCCTTCCCTCGATACGTGAAGAGCAGCCTGACGTCGACCAGGGCCACACTCCCAGCGCGGACCGGTACGAGCCCTGCGGCGGCCCTTCAGCCCTTCGGCGGGTAAGGATCCTTCTTACCCACGGTGTCCGTGTTTCGAATCTGGTTGTTGTCCCTGCGGTGGTCCCGTACCTCGCCGCCACCGCTTCGCTCGGCAAACCCGCGAGCGGCGTCGTGCGCTTCTGCTTGTGTGTCGTAGTGCCCGGCGGCCCGGCTCGCTCCAGCTCGCTTCGCTCGCCAATCACCTGAGTCCCTGTCGTATTGCACGTCATAGTCAGCCACCTTGCTGCTCCTTCTAGGTGCTCGGCAGGCTCAATCTACGCTTCAACGAGACCGCCGGCAGATGCACGGGCTAAGGCGGCCATGGAGTCGCCCGACCGATCGCGGTATGACAGTGCGTTGGGCGGACGCGCCCGGTGGCTAAAGAACTGTCAGTAAAGAGGCATAGGCTAGTGATGATGAAGGGGGCTTCATGAGCGACGGGGTCTCGGGAGAGAGTGCACGCAAGGTCTTTGTGATCCATGGCCGGAACGAGATGGCGCGCAAAGGCATGTTTGCGTTCCTTCGGGCCATCGGGCTCAATCCGATGGAATGGGAGCACGCGCGAGAGCTGACCGGGAGCGGCTCTCCCTATATCGGACAGATCCTCGACGCGGCCTTCAGCGCTGCGCAGGCCGTAATCGTGCTGCAAACGCCCGACGACGTTGCGCACCTTCATGAGTCTTTGGCGCACGCAGGGGACCCCGAGTGCCAGCCCCAGATGCAGGCTCGTCCCAACGTTATCTTCGAGGCAGGGATGGCGATTGCCCGCGACGAGGATCGCACGATCATCGTGACGATGGGAACGGTGAAGGAGTTCAGCGATATCTCGGGTCGCCACACGGTGCGTCTGGATGGCAGCGTCGCGAAACGCCAAGCACTCGCTAGCCGGCTGAAGTCGGCCGGTTGTCCCGTTGATTTGACCGGTACTGACTGGCATAGCGCTGGCGATCTCACGCCGCCTGCTCCACCCGGCGGAGGACTCCCGCTGGGCCGTCGCCTCCCATCGTCCGCCTCATCCGGTAAGCCGAAGCTCAGCGCCCGCTTTAGCGAGGGCATGGGGAACAAGCTCGGGAAGGTGGTAATCACGAATCACGGCCCAGGCGACGTGTACGATCTGGACGCTCATCCGCTCGACGAGGACAAGGGTTTCTTCCGTGACGCGGATGGCCTCCCTCTCGACATGTTGCCTGCCGGAAAGTCCGTCTTGGGGCTTCGCGCGCTTCCAAAGAGTTTCGGCAGGACACGGAAGGGGCACTTCAACATTGTGATTACAGGTAGGACGGCTGACGGCACCCCTATCGAGCAGACGGAGTTTGTGAGTAGTGAGTGAGATGGAGATCAAGATCCCGATTCACCTGACTGTTGACAACGATGGCTTCCTCCGTCGAGAGTGCCCGCATTGCCAGCGTGAGTTCAAGTGGCATGATGGCCCGGCGAACGAAGAGGCCGAGCATCACGAGACGCCTCCCGCGTACTACTGCCCGCTCTGCGGCCAGCCGGCTGGGATGGATTCCTGGTGGACTCAGGAACAACTCGCCTACGTCCAACGACTCCGAGAGCGAGCGGCTCTGCAGGTGATGGACGAGGGCTTGGACGATCTATTCAAGCGAACGAGCAGCAAGCACTTCAAGGTGGAGCGCACGGGGCACCTCGACGTCCCAGATGAGCCTGTGGCCCCAGTGGAGCCAGACGACATGGTGATGATCGTCTCCCCGTGCCATGCCTACGAGCCGATCAAAGTGCCTGAGGACTCGACGAGCCCGTTCTTCTGCTTGGTATGTGGGGCGACCTTCTCGGCATAGTCACGGACGCAGGACCCGCGAATGACATGCTCCCCCGTACGCTCCACCAGGTCGATCAGCGGCATGAGAGAGCGTTCGCTAAGCGGCCCTAGGAGCGTCTTCGGAGGCCGCGAATCGGAACCTGACGATCCTCGCCCCTCGGGACTGAGGCCCGAGCCGACGTGCTCGCCTTAACCGGCTTCCCCAAGGACGTCTAGACCCAGATCTGGTCCAACAACCCCGCCGAACGCCTCAACAGGGATGACCTGCCCCCACGGTTAGGTCCGGACGTTGTGCGAGTCGTCGGTTTCCATTTGATGGGTGCACTGCCGAGCGTAGTCGGCCGGTGCGAGATAGCCCAGCGATGAGTGCCTGCGGTCGTGGTTGTACTCGGTCTTCCAGTCGCTGATCATCACGCGGGCGTGGAGCAGCGAGTAGAAGGTGTTGATGTTGAGGCACTCGTCGCGGATCCTGCTGTTGAACGACTCGATGTAGCCGTTGCGCCACGGTGACCCGGGCGGGATGTAGCTCAGGCCGGTGCGGGTGCCGGCCCAGTGCGCCATGGCCTCACTCATCAGTTCGGGCCCGTTGTCGCAGCGCAGCGTCGCTGGGGCGCCGCGGACAGCGACGAGCGCTTCGAAGTGGTCGGTGAGCTTCGTGGCGGTGATCGAACGGTCGACCAGACCTCCGATGCATTCGCGAGTGTGCTCGTCCACGATGGAGCAGATCTTGATCGGCCGGCCGCGTTCGTCGCTGTCGAATTGGAAGTCGACCGCCCACACCAGGTTCGGCGCCGAGGCGGAGGGCGCGTCGGCGGTGGAGGCACCCACGCGTTTGCGGCGGCGACGTTGCGGCACGCGGAGGCCCTCCTCGCGCCACAGCCGCTGGATCTTCTTGTGGTTCACCGTCCAGCCCTCTGCGCGGGCGTCGTGATACGCCCTGCGGTATCCCCATCTTGGGTGCTTCTTCGCGTACGCCCGGAGCCAGTCGCGTAATGCCCGGTCCGGATCCGCGGCCGTTTCCCGGTGCAGGGGGCGCCGGTAGGCGGAGCGCGACAGCCCGGCCAGACGGCACGCCATCCGCTCACTCACCCGCAGTGCCCGGATCAGGTGAGCGACGGCGGCGCGGCGTCTGCCCGGGCCTAGAAGTTTCCCTCCGCCAACTCCTTCAGCGCGGCCTTCTCGAGCTCCGCCTCGGCCAGCAGCCGCTTCAGCGTGGCGTTCTGCTTCTCGAGATCATTGAGTCGTTTCGCGTCGTCGGCTTTCAGCCCGCCGTACTGGTTCCGCCACCGGTAGTACGTCTGCTCGGACACGCCGAGCTCGCGACATACCGCCGCGACATCGGCGCCATCAGCGAGCAGCCTGTCAGCCTGCCCGAGCTTACGAACCACCTGCTCCGGCGTGTGACGCTTCCTTCTGTTTGTCATGATCTGACCAGTCTCCCTGCCCGAAGCCTCGAGCAACAGGACGACTCTCACAATGACTGGACCTACAAAAGGGGGTCAGGCCAGGGAGACTAAGCGCCGCACCGACTCCGTCGGCATCTTCCCCAACCGGGAAGCGATCATCCGCCTCGTCGGGGCCGTCCTGGCCGAACAAACCGACGAATGGGCCGAAGGCCGCCGCTACCTCGGACTCGAAATCCTCACCCGCTGCCGCCTCACCACCGTCCCCGGCACCAACGTCGAGGAGGTGACCGAACCCCTCGCCCTCACCGCCTAAACGAAGGAACCCCCGCTACACCACTCCACGGGACTTGACCCCAGATGATTGGGTTGGTCGGTGGCCTCGGGTCCATGATCATAGGCGGTTCAACGGCGGGAGCCACTCTGCGCGCAGGCACTTCTCGAGGGCATGTGCAGTCTCAGCGGACTTGCAGGGTATCCAGCCAACCTCGCATGCACGCAGCCACTGGTTGACCAAGTTGACCTGATCCTGGGTGAGGACGCTCGGCCGCGCCCGTGCGTAAGCCCGGGAAATGCCGAGTTCCTGCACCGCCACACTCGCTCGAAGCGTACTCCGGCTAAGATCGACTCCGGAAGCAAGGTGCGCGCGCAGCCGGCCCTTCAGGCCTTCGGAGCCACACGCTTCACCAACGTATATTGGCTCGCCCTCCCGGAACCAGACGTAAACGCCCAGATCACTCGGGATTCCCTTCGCGGACAAGTTGGCCGCAGGGAGCCTCACGATCGCCCTGACCTCATGCCATCCCAGCTCCGACATGGCCAAGAGCTTGCCAGAGGTCACGTCCCGGAGGGCGAAGAATCCCGACTGTCTGAAACCGAGCGCAACGCGGGCCGAAGGCCCACCCCCTCGCGCACCGCCATGAGAGTGAATTGTTGTCGGTCCCCGCCGTCTCTGGCGGCTCACCGAGTACAGCATGAGCGGACAGTCACGCTGGTATGACGCTACGGGCGAGCGTGCACGCGATGCCATCCTCCGGACCGACGGGCTGCGTTGTCGGTGTGGGGTGCGATCTTGGAAGGGGCAAGGTCACTAGGCTGGGGGCGTCCCACGAACCACACTACGATGCCGATATAGCGGATTCGTAGTCTCAAGAGGGAGGTAGCCATGGCGGACACACCACGCGTGCACATCTCTCGTGAGATGCTCCTGTGGCTGGTGGACCGGTCCGGGAAGGACCGCGACGACTTCGTCGACAAGTACCCGAAGTGGGAGGCGTGGCTCACCGGGGACAGTGGGCCCACTCTGGGCCAGGCGCAACAGCTGGCGAAGACCGCAGGCGTCCCCTTCGGCTACCTGCTTCTTGACCGCCCACCGGCTCTCGACCTGCCCGTGCCTGACTTCCGGGAGGGCGTCGATGCGGATCTCCGAGAGCCCTCTTCCAATCTGCTTGCCGTCGTGCATCAGAGCATCCGGCGCCAAGACTGGTATCGCGACTATGCGGAGGACAATGGCCTGCCAGCTGTCGAGATCGTGGGCGCGGGTGAGGGAGGAGAGCCGCACGAGGTGGCGGCCGATATGCGGCACGCACTCAGTTTTGAGGTCGAGCAGCGACGAGGTTCCTGGAATGACGTTCGGAAGCACCTGCTTCGAGCTTTTGAGGTGTTGGGTGGCCTCACGGTCGCGACATCCATGGTCGAGAACAACACGCATCGACTATTGGACGAGAGCGAATTTCGCGGCTTCTCCTTAGTTGACCGGTTCGCCCCGCTTGTGTTCGTCAATACTCACCAGACACTCAATGGGCAGATCTTCACTCTCGCCCACGAGTTCGCCCACGTTTGGCTCGGGCGCAGCGGAATTAGCCTGGAGGACCCCAAGTGGGAACCACAGGGAGAGATCGAGACTTGGTGCAACGCGGTCGCGTCTGAGTTCCTGGTCCCTCGCGAGGATCTCCAGCGCCACTATGTCGAGGTTGGCGACATGCCTCTGACCCAGCAGTTGGACGCCCTTGCTGCCCGGTACCGGTGCGGCACATTGGTCGTCCTGCAAGCTCTGAGAAGGCATCGGCTGCGGAAGTTCCTCGACTTCGACGCGATCTACGACAATGAGTTGAGACGGCTCCTTGAACTGGCCAAGGACAAGCCCGGCGGAGGGGGAGACCACTACGCCAACCAGCCATTTCGCATCGGAGAGCGATTCTCTCGGGCGATCGTCTCCGACGCGCTGAGCGGCCGCACCCCGCTTACTGATGCCATCAGACTGACATCTCTCAAGTCTCTTAGCAGTTTCGACACCTACGCGAACAGGCTCGGTGTCGCGTGACGTATCTCTTTGACTCGAACACGTTTATGGAGGCTGCGCGGCTGTACTACAGCTTCGAGCTCGCTCCTGGTTTCTGGGAATGGCTGGTCAGTCATCAGATGCGCGCCCAAATCGCGTCGATTGAAGCGGTGCGCGACGAGATCGGCAAGGGCACTGGGGACCTTGCCGACTGGGCGGCAGGAACCGCCCCGGATGATTTTTGGCGACCTCCCACGAAGGCCACGCTTGATGCAGCGCAGGAACTGTCGAGATGGGCCACAGGTCCCGACCGCGACTTCAAACAGGCCGCGGTCGACCAGTTCCTCGCCAGCTGCGACTACTGGTTGATCGCGGAGGCGATGGCCTCAGGACTCCGGGTCGTCACTCGGGAGGTGTCGGCACCAGGAAGCAAGAAGTCGATCAAGATCCCCGACGCGTGCATGTCGTTCGGAGTGTCATGTGAACAGCCGTTCGCCGTATATCAGAGACTCGGGCTCAGGCTGACCTGACCTTGCCCCGCCCAACGATCGGCACCACTGGGCGATGTAACGTCGCACGCTCATCGGCCATGGACAGAGCGTTGCCTCGAAAGTCTGCGAGCTCACACGACGACTCAACCCATCATCCGGTCTTGAGCCAGTCCTTGCTGTTCAGGATCTCCATGGCACGCGGGGTCAGGTCGAGGTCAGCGTGTTCTCCGAGTGCTTCTGTGACAATGCGGCGAGCTGACTGACCGTGCCCTTCTTGGACCATGATGGCGGCTAGGTCTAGCCGGGCTGTTTCGGAGTCCGGGTTGGCGCGCAGTGCGACGGTGACGGCGCGTTTGGCTGCTTCAAGGTCGCCGACTTGGAGGTGGTGTGTGGTAAGGATGTGGGCGACGTCGGAGACGGCGCAGACCATGTGTTGGTCGGCCCGGTCCCCTTCGATGAGCCAGGTCCATCCGGTAGGTCTGAGCTGGTCGAATGGTCGACCGCTCACCAGTTGTAGGGCGGCTTCGAGGTCCTCGATGCCATCGCGGCCACCGGTGACGCCTCGGCTCCTGAGTCGGCGGAAGATGTCAGCATCGACGAGAAGATCCTCCACGACATATAGGCCGATTCCTCGCTCACGTGCTTGCGCTGAGTTCTTGGCGTCGGGGATATGGGGGTGTCCGGTGCGTGGGTTGTCGCCTAGCCAGGATCTGAGATTCGAGATCACTGTGCGAGCTCGCTGGATGGTGGTCCCGAACGCCGCTGCGACCTGATCTGCTGTGACCCCCTCAGGATGGAGCGCGAGGAAGGCCAGGACTTCGGTGTAGTAGGCCTTCTGTTTTGCCACGGGTCGACCAAGGGTGCGGGCAGTGACTGGTCCTAGCAGGGACAAGCGTGGGTAGGGGCAGCGGGGGGAGCACCACTGCCGCACTTGGGCATCAAGCTCAGGATCTCGGTTGCGAAGTTCGTCGGCCACCGCCGGGTGCGCGCGAGGTGCGATGTTGTTGAGTTCGTTGATCTCCACCGCTGCCCTGTTGAGGTACTCCTCGTCGGGTTCGGCCAGCACCGACTCACCCGCGTCAGCGTCGCTTCGGTCCTGGCGGTGCTCGCGCCTTAGGTTGCCGGTGACGTCGGTGAGGTCGTCGGCATCGAGTGGCTCCGCATCGCTGTCACCCTGTTCGACGGCGAGGAGTGCGGCACAACCGGCCGCCTCGTCCTCTGTCAGGCCCACAGCTATGAGTTCGCCCTCCGGCAGTCGTAGCCGTCCAGACGTCGTGAGGCTCCACTCCCCCACCCCCTTGTCCAAAACCACGACTGCAGCGCCCGATTGTTCTGGGTGTGCGCCGATGGTGGCCTCAAGGATCACCGCTTGGGTGGGGTCGTCGGTGATGAGAGCCCCGGCGGTCGACGCTTCGTCGTCGGCTTGGGTGGTCCGCGCGACGGCAGCGGATAAGCCCAGCGACGACGAGTGTTTGGCGTTGGTTTGGGCGAGCACTGCGATCTCGTCGGGCTGCGCGTCCAGGCGTTCAGGCGTCATGGCGACGACTGCTTCGGCGGGCCCTTGGCATGCGACCCGGATATCGCTGGACCAGGGATTGACGGCGAGTTCGGCTGCGATGTAGCGCATGAAGTCTGCGGCCATCAGTGGATCCCCGTCGAGGCTGATGACGCCTTGGTGCTCGAGGTTGCACAGGATGACGCGGTTGTCGGCATCTGCGCCGACTGTCACCAGGAGAGGCCAGGGACTCGGTCGATCCTCCACCGCTGCGCCGACGTCGTTCACTGGTACAGCTGCCTCGAGTCTGAACCCTTGCGTCTGTTGAAGCCATGGTGCTTCGAGCTGGGTGGGTGTGCGGACGAGGATGGAGCCGTCCCGATCGACTTCAACTGCTTGGATACTGGTGTTGGGGTCAAGCCTGCGTAGAACTTGATCGAGCCGGGCGACGAGTCGGGCGGACAGGCCGGTGGCAAGCTGGGCAGATTGCTCGATGGGGGCAACCACCGGGTCAGGGTTGCTGATCATGCGTCCTGGTCTGCGGACGCGGAACTGGTCGCGGCGTCTCGCGGCGAGGGTTGCCGCGACTCCGACCCCGAGGAAGCCACCCGCGCCCAACAAGCCAGCAACCTCCCAGGCAAACCTCGGCCACTCGAGGGTTTCGGCGTCTTGGGCGCCCGCAGTCGCTGTCTCTGCCCGGATTGGGGTCGGAGGCGCCGTCGGGTTTACGTCCACCGGCCTGGCCTCTGGGAGCCTCGCGATGCGAGCGGTCTCCCTTGCCTCGGCAGGCTGCACATCGGCCTGCACATCCTCGGCAAGGTCGGGGGGCAGCTGCTGCACCGGAACTTGGTTGCGATCCAGCGCCTCCCCCATGGTCTCAGCCGGCGGCGAGGGCTCCTGCGATCGACCGGGAAGCCGCAGGGTCCAGCCGACATCGATCTCGTCGGGGTTTTCCAATGCGTAGCCGCTGGGTTGGGGGATGCCTCGGTTGGCCTCGAAGAGCTCGCCCCAGCGGTGGGGATCGCCCAGGTGCTCTTTGGCAAGGTCCCAGAGGGTGTCTCCCTCAACGACGACGAGCGTTCGAACCGCGTCATTGATGATTCCCGGGGTTTCATTGTCAGATGTGCGGGCCATCTGTGAGAACGCAGTGGAACTTGCGGGGCTCGCCGTGTCGGGCACATCGGTCGGTGGCGTGGCGGTCGCGTGCAGCGGTGTCGAGATGAAGGCCGCAGCAGCGGCAGCGACGAGGGCCCGGGCAAGCCCCTGCGGGAGGGATGCAGCGGGTAGTTGGGGTGCCTTCACGCCGCGGGCAAGGGCGGCGGTCTCCACAAGGATCAGGACGCTGAGCCATGCCCAGAGGAGCCAGGCCGCACCCCAAACCAGCAGGAGAAGGAAGCGTCCTCCATCCGGCGAGAGCAGGAGGATCGTGATCTGTTCCCATGACGGTAGGAATCCCGGCAGCTTGGCCAGCCTGATCAGCAGCCACGGCGTCCCGACCATGATGGCAAGGATGGCGGTGGTCGCGGCGAGGCTTCGGACGAGGCGCATCACTGTTCAGCTCCCTCGATGACGGACTTCACCACGGCCGTCCCGTCGCCAGTGACGGGCAAAGCTGTGATGCCGATCATGGACAGGAATTGGCAGGTGTAGTGGCCGGTGACCGTGACAGCGATTGTGTCCCCGCCGCGGACGTTGGTCGCGGCCGAGTAGCCAGCGGTGGCGGCATAGCTGTTCGCGGCCCCTATAGCGGCGTGCACGTCTGGCCGTGCACGTCCCGCCTCTACCCTGAGGTGCTGTCCTCCAGCGCGGGCAGCTTCGGCGGCCACGTGGCGCGCATCCTGCGCTGCAACCGCATGTCCCGCGAAGTCGACCCCGATCCCCAAGATGACCATGAACGCCACAAGGGAGACAGCCACCCACACCGACACCATCCCGCGCTCCCCCACCGCTTGACTGCCAGATCCGCCTCGGAGTGGCCACCGCGCCTGCATCCGAGTCATCATCGGCCCCGATAGGTGTCGACGGGTGAACTTCGCGTTGCTGACAGGCGCTGGGAGTCGGGGAAGCCGGGGAGGCCCATGTTGAACTCGACGAGGCACGTCACCGTGACATCCACCACGGCCCGTACTCCGATAGCGGCGCGCAAGCCGGCCGCGTTGACCGACACATCGACGCTGCTGCAGTCTGTGGAGGATTGGGCCAGGGTTGATGCTGCCACGCCGCGAGCGGCGCTGATCGCGGAGACAGGGTCGCGTTCCAAGGACGCTGCTCTAGCTGCCTGCGCCGCCGCCGAGGTCACGGTCATCTGGGCGAGTGCACCGCCCGCCAAGACCACGAGCAGACCGACGAAACCCAAGAGTATTGGCAAGATGATGGCTGTCTCGACGGCCGTAACCATCCCCCGCTCCCCGCGCCGACGCCTCGACATAGCTCTCAGCCCCCCGCCGTGGCGTTGACGACCTGCACCTCAGCGATCCGCAGAGTCGCAGTGTCGCTCAACTGCAGGGTGATGGTGCCGGACTGGCCGATGCCCGACCAAGTGACAACCCAGTGCGACGTGGCGCTGACGCTGTACTCGCCGTCTCTCTCGTAGACGTGGCCACAGTCAGGCGACGGTTCATTGTTGACCCAGATGGAGCGCCACGGCTCTCCCACGCTGCAGGTGATCTGGGTGCCGTCGCCCATGTCCCAAACCACCTTATGAACCTGTCCGGTAGCGGTGACGGTATAGCCGGATTCCGAGACCGCCCGAGTGATGGGACCCCACGAAGCTGGCGCGGGATCATCCACCCACATCCACACGTTCCAGCCGACGTAGCCCAGATCCTCAGGCGCTCTCTCGACCGCTTGCGGGAACGTCCCCAAGGTCACCGCCCGGAGCTGCATCCGATCAACGGCGCGCCGTGCGAGCATCGCAGGATCCGGAGGAGCCGCAAGCGCCGCCTCCGCGACCCACAAATCCCAGGAACTGTTCCAGCCATCCTCAGTGCCGATGCGACACTCAAGAATCGTGCCCTCGGTCCTGCCAGCCCAGACCGCATCCGTCACCGGCGGCAGGACAGGCTTGACGCGCGCATAGCACTCCCGATCCGGGCGCCATGGCAATCCCCACTGGTAGCACGGGACCTCCGCACCAGCCCCCGTATAACAGCCCGTCGGGGCGCCGCCGCCTCCGCCGCCCACGCTTCCCTGCGCCCGACCGCTCCCACCTGACGTGCCCGGAACAGTTATGGTAACCACGATCGTCCGGTAGTCGTCGAGGAGCGCCCCACCTGATCCATTCGCAGCAGCGGGATGCCCAGAGATGACCAGTGCGGGTAGTGCGAGCAACGCAAGAAGCCAGCGAGAGATCAACATGATTCGACGGCCTCGCTCTGGCCACCGTTGACCCGCCACTCGGGCCCCACCTCGACCACGTCCAGGCGATAGGCGACGTAGCCCCTCTGATCTGGCTCAAGGACCGATTCACCCGTGCTATCGACCAAGTCGCTCTGTGTGCTGTCTCCGCACACGCGCACCTCTATGGAACGGGTCCCATCGGCCTCAACAACGGGACCAACCTCCCCGTAGACGTAGGTGTTCTCGCCCACCTGCCTGACGCCGTCCTCACGGTAGTTGTTGATGAGTTGCGCTACTGCCGACGTGAAAGTGCCTGTGGTCACGTCTGCCATTCGTTGAAAGTCAGCATCTGGATCGCTCCTCAGCTCGTTCAGGGCTTCGAAGTACTCCTTGACCGCCGTCAGTGCAGCTTCTTGTTCCGGATTGAGTGTTTGCTCTGGTGAAGGCGACGGCGTAGGCGATGGGGTGGGGGTCGGTGTCGGCGTTGCCTCGGCTGTGCTGGCTGGGGCACTACTGAGGGTCGGTTCCGGGCTGGGGGTCTCGACGGGGTCGGGCGTGCAGGCTCCGAGCATGAGCAACATGGCAGCTGCGACGAAGGCGGTGGCTGGGTGGCGGTTCATGCTGTTCTCCGTCAAGACGAGGTGAGGCGTTGGGTGGGTGAGGTCGCGGTCACTTGGATGGTGGAGGGGAAGCCGGGGATGACTTGCAGGGCCTTGGCTGAAACGGTGACGGTGGTTATGGCCGCTGTCCGGTGGGCGGTGACCTGGTAGTTCTCGAGGGAGCCGTTGCTGGCGGCCGCGGAGGCGGTGGCCTGTCCGATGGCTTCGGTCGCGTTCAACGCTGCCGCTGCTCGTGCTCCGTCCTGGGCCGCGGCTTGCGCGGTGGCCTGTGCCCAACTCAGCATGGCCCACTGCATGGTGAGCCACAGGATGCTGAGTACGAGCGGGAACAGGACGGTCGCAAGGACGCTGGTGGCGAGCCCTCGCTGGTCCCGTTCAGGACGGGAGGTTGGCCTGCACATAGGCGGTGATGACACTGATGACGATCACAGCAATGGCGACGGCCCCGGCGAGCAGGATCGCGTTCTCGGTTGATTGGCTGAGGCCGCGTTCATCTCTCGGCCGCGGTGGGAGGACGACTGCCAAGATGGCCGTGATCTGGTGGCTGAGGGGGGACATGGCGGGTTCTCCTTCTGTAGGGGTTCTAGATCATGCGGAGGATCGCTGGGATGACCAGGGTGAGAGCGAGTACCAGCACCAGGCCCGCGACGGGGACGGCAATACGTTCTCCCGCAGCGTTGGCCCGGCTGATCTGGGCGTTCAGAGTGGCGTTGCGCATCGTCGCCGCGCGGGCACGCAGCGAGTCGTAGACCCGGGTTCCGTCGGAGCCACCGAGTCTCATAATGTCGGCGAGATCGACGAGGTCGGGCAGATCGATAGAGGCGCCCAGGTCGGCGAGCGCGTCCCATGGGTTCTGGCCGGTGTATTGGGTGCGCCGCAGGGTGGCGGAGAGGCGCTGGAAGACCCAAGAGTCTCCGGTATCTGCTGCGCGGATGAGCGCCTGGGGGACGGTTGCGCCGGCGAGCCGTTCGAGGGCGACCATCTCGACGAACGCCCCGAGCGCGTAGGAGAACTCCTCTCGGGCCTTGCGGGCCTTGTCACGCAGTTCGTGGTTGGGTAGCCACCACATCAGCGCTGCGAAACCGAGGGAACCCAGGAGTGGGATCGGCATCGAGACGGGGAGCCCGATCATCATGGTGGCGACGGACAGGATCGGAACCAACAGCAGGCCGAGAGTGGCGGAGATGATCTTGGACCCGTAGAGCGATGCCGTGGTGCGGCCCAGGAGTGTGAGGTCTTTGACCGGAGGTGTCCCCCACACCATGCCGGGCAGATGCTGTTCGGCCCAGCGGCCCAGCCGCGTTTCACGGTCCGCGGAAGGTTCGGGCGGGAGGTGCGTCGATGCGTGGATCGTGGGTTGGAGGCGGGCGATGGCGTCTTTGAGGTGGACGGGTGCTGGGATCATGCCTACGGCGATGAGAACGAGTCCGCCGACGATCGTCGCGCCGGAGAGCATCGCGAGCTGGAGGCCGGTCATGGTCGGTCCCCCTGCTCGATGCTGCCTCCGATGAAGCGAGGCAGGGGCGGTGCGGTGCTGATGCGTCGCATCCATGCCAGCGCGAGGAGGTAGAGCGCCATGAGCACGGTCAGGAGCAGTTGTCCGAGTGGTGTTTGGTATGGCTCCACGTAGCTGCCGGCCAGGAACAGGCTGGTGAGCAGTGCTGCAGAGATGAGGGTGATCATGCGTGCTGCGGTGCGGGCTTTCTGCTGTTCTGTAGCGACTTGTCGTCGGGCTCTGACGTCGGCGTCGATCGAGTCGGCCAACCCCTGCATGGCGGAGGCGACCCCCGGTCCGCGGCGCTCGGCCGCGAGAATCAGGGTCGCGACGAACAGGTCTCCAGTGGCGTCGTCGAGTTCGTCCGCGAACTGACGTAGCGCGGTTCCGGTGGCGACGTTGGCCCGGACCCGCGCGGCCAGGCGACCGATCTCCGGGGCCAAGGCGGTCGGGGCGGATCGGGCAGCGTGCAGGATCGCCTGCTCGAGGCCTCGTCCCGCGGTCAACACTCCCGCTAGGGCTCGGGAGAAGTCGGACAGCGCGTTGAGCCGCTCGATCCGGTTCTTCGCACGGCCGTGCACCAGCCGGTATCCGATGACCGCGAGGGCAGGCATGATCACGACCGCCACCACCCATCCCGTGACGGCAGCGGCTACGGCGCCTGCGGCCACTCCCGCGAGAGCTACGGTTCGGACCCTGAGTCCCGTGCGGGGGCGTCTCGGTGTCGCGGGTCGCGGTGGGCGAGGGGTCAAGGAGTAGAAGATCGTGAGGATGCCGGCGACGATGGCGGCCCCGGACAGCGCGGCTGCGAGGGTCATGTCAGGCTCCCGCGCTCAGCGTTGAAACCGGCGATGTCGAAGCCGTGGTTCTCGAGGAACCGTAGCCGTGGCGGCAGGATGTTGGCGGTGGCGCGGTGGCTGCCGGGCTGGGCAGCGAAGATGGTGGTGGTGGCGTACCCCTTGGCATCCTCGCCGGGTTCAACCGCCACGATCTCGCTGACCCACCGGCGTTTGCGCCATGTGCCGTCGGGCTGGGGAGCTGGTTCGACCTGGAGTTGGACAATCAGGTCGATGTCCTCGGCGATCACATTCAGGGCGTATTCGCGGGTGATGTTGGCGCCCTCCTGCGTGGCGCAGGTCACGAGCTTGCGGATCGCGCCTTCAGCAGATCGTGCATGGGTGGTCGACATTGATCCCGATCCGGATTGCATGCACTTGAACATGGTGACGATCTCGGAACCTCGGACCTCTCCGACGATGGTGTAGCTGAGATTGGCGCGCAGCGAGTCCTCCAGCGCTTCCCGGACGGTGTACTCGCCTGCCCGGCGCCCGTTGAGCCCGATCTCCCCGGATCCGGGGTTCGCCTGCCACTCATGCACCACCTGGTGATTCCCGGTGTCCTTCAGGTAGAGCTCGTACTCGGTCTCGATGGTCCCGATCTGCACGTGTGGGGGCAGTTCGTGGGCCAACGCCCGAAGCATCGTGGTCTTTCCTGTCCCCTGGTCGCCGGAGACCACCAGCGACATCCGCGCCTGGACAGCGGCTGACAAGAAGCTCGCCGCCACACTCGACAGCGACCCCAGCTCCACCAGTTCACTCAGCCCGGCGTCGACGAGACGGTTGCGTCGGATGATGACTGTCGGTCGCGAGGTGACCCAGGCCGAGGCGAATAGCCTGGCGCGACCGGGGAGCGCCAGGTGCAGCTTGGTGGCGGCCTCGCTGAACTCACGAGGTTTGGGTTGGTGGGCTGCCATGAAGGTCAGGTACTCGATGAGCTGCTCATCGCTGCCGGCCACCGGCGGAGCCGGGATCAGTTCACCGTCGCTGTTCTCGATCAGCACGTTGTCGTGCCCCGAGATGATGACGTTCTCCACGGCATCGTCGTCGAGGAACGGCTGGAGTCGACCCAGACGGAACACAGCGTCGAACAGCGCCTGCGCCAGCCGGGTCTGGTGCTCCATGGTCCAGGTCAACTGTCCCCGTGCCGTCGCTGCCCGTGACTCCTCCTCCAGCACAGCGTCGATGATGTCCCGGCCGACGACCTCACGCTCGGCCAACTGAGGGTCCCGCTCTGAGAGCTCCGCCGAGACGCGCTCGCGCAGGGAGTCGATCATGACCCAGTCGATATCTCCCGCAAGTGCTCGCTCCACCCGCCGTGGTGCGACGCGCTGAGGCAGCGGGGACGTCTGTCTCCGTTCAGGCTCTCGTCGCCGCTCCGGGGTCATGGTGAACGCGCCCCGGACGCGTCCAGCTGGGGGAGGTTGCTGGGTGAAGAGAGCGAGGGTGCTTGGGTCCAGCTCGGCGGCATTGTTCACAGCACCGGCACCTCCTCGAAGGAATGTGCGTGAAGATCCTCAGCGGCGTGGCGCAAGGTCCGAGACAGAGGCCCTGGACGGCGTGGCTGAGGTTTACCCAAGCTCAGTGTCTCGGCGTCCTGCGGCGCCCACGGCAGCGAGACCCGCACCTTGAACCCTGTGACCGAGCCCACCGCGGCGGAGCTGTAGGGGCGATTCGGCCCCACGACCACGGCTTCGACTGGTGTGAGCTCCGGGACCTCGGCGCCGGCAGCGGCGGCGACCGACGGGAGGTCAGATCGCACCACCAGCAGCACCTGGTCCGCCCCGTCGACAAGAGGCACGGGCAGGTTTCGATGCCCCAGCCGCCCCACGTCCACCAGCACATCGACACCAAGCTGGGACAGCTCCCTCGACTGAACGGCCAACGCCGGCCACAGGTCCATCAAACCCGCCGCCTGCGCTGCGCTGGCCGGCCCAGGGATCAGGGACGCCGTCGGCGACAATCGCAGCGGCTTCTCCCGCAACGCCACCTCGAGCTGGCCCTGCCGAAAGGCCGACCACAGATCAACCAAGGTGCCCGGATGGGACATGCCCCCGCCGAAGTAGCCCGCGAGGATCGGGGAACCACCCACCGGGTCGGCGTCGATCAAGACCACCTCGCTCGGCCAGGACAGCGCCAGGCCCAGCGCGGTGGTGGTAACCCCGGGCGAACCAGCCGCCGATGTCAGCGCGTAGACAGCCATCACCGCTCCCGGGAGTCCAGAACAACCGCTACCCGGCCCATCGCGGCAGCAGCGGCTGTTCGGGGTGCATCTGCTTCAGCCACATCGACGGAGACCATCACCTGACCCGATGCCTCATCCCGCGTGGACGCCACGACGTTGCCTTGCACGACAATCTCTTTGCCGCACTCCGGCGCAACGTTGCCGTCCGAAGCTGGAGCCACCGCCGAGGTGCAGGCATAGGCCGGCTCTGTCATGATCACCCGCACGTGATCACCCACCTGCAACGGGACTGCCGGTTCCGCGCCCGGCGGCACCGACACACCGACCACGGTACGACCCACGGCCGGCACAACCGACTCGACGGCCACCTCCGGGCCAACCAAGGAACCCGCCGCGAGGTCGTGTGCCGCGCGCTTCCCGATCAGCGCGGGCAGCTCGTCAGCCTCAAGGTAGGACAGCTGCTGGTTCGGCGCGATCTGAACCGGGGAGAACATGTCCGCTGACATCATCTGACCGCGTGCCACCGGCACCCGGGCCGCGAGGGCCTCCACGGTCGAGCCCGTGGCCAGGAAAATCAGCGCACCACCCGCGGCCCCCATCAAGATCAGCAAGACACCCACGACCGCGACCAACGGCCGAGCCTGACGACGCGCACGCGCAGCTGGCGCAACCGGCGCCTGCACCGATTGGTCGACCACCTCAGGGCTGGAAACGCGCATCGTCATAGCCTCGGTAACCCGACACCAACGGCCCCCGCGCGTGAAGCGACAGCATCCACGTTCGCGGGCTTGTCGACGTACCCGAAGATGGACGCAGTGGTCAGGCGCGGGCTGTCGGGGCTGCGCTGCTCCGACCCGGACCTGAACGAGACAATTCCCTCGGCCATGAGGCAATCTACGTCCACATCCGGGACTAGGTCCAGAGGTCCAAAACGGCTCTGACAAGCATAATATTCCGGATTTCTAGGCCACGGCAGGGAAACCTCCCCCACGCTGCTGGCCCAAGCTCACCTCCCGGGTGCCATGGTTTGAACCGCTCGGCGACGCTGTCGCTCAAGCCGGTCCGCATCCGTGATCGCGGGCGCAGTCGCTGCCAGCGCTTGCGCCAGGGCTCGGAGATTGGGTGCGGACGCGGGCACTTCTCCCTCGTGAAGGAAGGAGCGGAGCTTGTCCATCGCCTCCTCGAACCGTCGCGACGCCGAAGTCGCGGAGACCCCTTGGGCAGCCGCGATCTCACGCAGTGTCGCCGGCTCCGTTCCGATCCCGACATGATCGGCCGCCACCTGACGCAGATGATCCGGCAGCCGTCGCAGCAAGTCGAGGGCACGTCGGTGCTCATCTCGTTCAGTGACCGCCTCCGCGATCTCCTTCCTATCCGCGGTCCGATCGATGTCTGCCTGCGTCATCTGGTCTGTCGCATCGGTCATCAAGCCGGTGGTTTCCCTCGAAGCCGCCGCGGTGTTGCGGTAGTGCTCTCGGGATGCCCGCTCGGTGACCTGGTAGGCGTAGGTCGACCACGTCGCCCTGTGAGGATCCCAACGAACGGCTGCTTCCACCAAGCGCAGGGATGCCAGGGAGACGAACTCCTCTCGATGCCTCGAGGCCACCTCGCGGCTCTTGGCGTAGACCAGCGGAAGCGCGGACTCGGCAATCCGCGCCCGCGCAACCACTCCGGCATGCTCCAACCTGGCCAGTTCGGAATCTGAGGCATCCGCGAACAGTCGCGTCGCCTCGGCATTTCCCTGACGGGCCACGCCGGCTACCACCCCAGCGTCCCTGGTACGAGCCAGCCCAGCTAGCTGAGCGGCATCTCCGAATTGCGGAGGCTGCCCGCTCTCGATCAGCTGGCCAACGGTGGGAGTTGTCTGCGTCCGCCCGGCGATGGCCATCGCCCGAGACGGATCCGGCGTCCTCGTGGCGGCCGAGTCGATCTCGGTGCCGCTGGACCCTCTGGACTCCAGGAGACCGCCAGCGAGCTCGCTTCGAACGCTCAACGTCACAGCGGACGTAACCAGATCGGAGCCGGAATGCATCCCTCGTGGCGTGACCGCCATCGCCGCCACGACTACCCCGCCGAAACCTGTGTGGAGCAGGGAGTCCAGCCGCTCCTTGTCACCCGACGAGGAGACTGCCAGCTGCAGATGAACCATTGCGCGCTCCAGGCGGCCCATCGGGGCAGGACCCCGTGGGCACAGACCCCGCCAGATTCGCGCAGCTTCTCCCCAAGAACGGCTGGCGACTTGCGCGGCGTCCTGTAACCGCTCATGGCCCACGCCGTCGGTCACCTCGAAGCGCTGCATCAGGCTCAGCCCGGCGCTCAACAGGGCTGACTGGGTGCGCGCCACCGTCAGCGCCGAGCGCGCGTCCATCTGCACCGACGCCTCGGCAACACAGTCCTCCCACTCCATCAGCGCTGCTCGGAAGCTGACTACGGCCGGACGCGGCATCAGCAGATCTCGCTCGACCGTCTCGAGCAGCCTCCTGTCAACGCCACGGGTATCCCGCACAGCAGCACGTGTCGCATGAAGCACCTCAAGATGCAGTTGCCGTCCCACGTCCGCCGATCCGGGCGTACCTCCGTCACCGCGTGACCGCACAGCTGTGGGATCCGTGGTTCGAGGCGCTCCGATTAGGAGACGAGCCACCGCGGCGGCACGCCGCACTCGCGGATCCGTGCCCCCGAGCATCTGGTTGCTACTCCAGGCGACGGCGCCCCACTCGACCACCGCCGGTGGCAGTCCTCGACGACCCAGAGTTCCAGTAACCCACTGCGCCGATCCGGCCATCTCACGCCCGCTGAAGGGTACGGCGAATCTCCCCGATCATCTCCATAAACGGAGCCGCCAACGCCGAGCCCTCATCCGCCGGCCAGTCGGCGGTCCTCTCAGCAACCGCCTCTAGACAACCCGGCACTGTGTCCGGCAGCACTACAGCCACCCGACGACAACCGAACGCCAGATCAGCTGCGAGTGCCTCGCACGCCAACAGCTCCAGCTGCACAAAGCCAGGTAAGGCATCTTCAGTAGACGCCAAATCGACGGCGTGCTCCAGCAGGGCGTGGACCTCGTAAGTGCGCTGTGTCATTTCCCACCCTCCGTCGCTTCACTACTCATGCTCTAGAGAACCCGTCGCTGACGGGAGAGTGACGTGAAGGCCCCGCTCGGTCTCAAGCACGTCGGGACGTACTGCCTCACCCATGGAGACGACGGAAGAACAACTGCAGCTGTAGTTCGCGGGAGGTTGAGTGATTTGCCGCGTCACGCTGGATTTCGTAAGCGACGCAGCTCACGTGGGGAGGCGCGACGTATCCCGAGTTGGCTAGATTGATCAGCGCTGCGCTCAGGTCCAAGAGCTCGCGTCCATGTGCTCGCACCATGGCTCTCGTGTTGGAGCTGGACATCATGTCGTCAGCCTGGGTACTGGTTCGGGTCGGACGGAAGGGTAGCTACTCCACTCTGGCGTCTCCGCTACAGCGAGCGCTGCGCAAGGTGGGCCCAGGTCCCACATGTTCGACTAGACAACGTCCAGCAGCCACGAGGCGACGCTCGCCGGCGCCTCCCCGCTGTCGAACACCCCACCTTGGCTCACGGCCGCGCGAGTGGACGATAGGGGCTTGACTGTCGGAGCCCTTGATTTGCCCCGACGCAGTCTCCCCTACCCCCGCAGCGAGCTCGCCCTGATCTGCAGTACCGGGTCAAGCGTGATCCGGCCGTGGTTCATCGTCTGCCCGCGCGAGCGCGTGGCCAGCAACTGGCCCGCCCACGTCCCGAGCTGCTCGGCCGGCTGCTCCACCACCGTGACCTGCGGCTGCACCATGGTGTTCCAGCGGTGGTCGTCGACGCCAACGAGCCCGACCTGCGGCCCGATCTCCATTCCCAGCGACTGCAGCGCGACGAACGCCTCGGCCGTCAGCGTGTTGGTGGTGCAAAACACGGCGTCGACGCCGGAGCGCTTGCGCAGCAGGTCGCGGATGATGACCTGCCTCCCGTCCTGGAACGCGAGGTGCGCCACCCACCGCTCGCTGACCGCGTGCCCGGCCTCGGCCATGCGCTGCCGGAACCCGAGTTCCCGGTCCCGCATCGGCGACAATTCGACGGTGTGGCTCAGGATCAGTGCCTTCTCGCGTCCCTGCTCGAGCAGGTGTTCGGCCGCCATCCGGCCGATCAATGCGTTGTCAACCGTGACGGCGTCGCCGGAGAAGTCGTTGACGCGACGGTCGATCGTCACCACGGGAATTCCGTA
This sequence comes from uncultured Arachnia sp., assembly GCA_947499145.1. Classification (GTDB taxonomy): domain Bacteria; phylum Actinomycetota; class Actinomycetes; order Propionibacteriales; family Propionibacteriaceae; genus Arachnia. The sequence continues at coordinate 364,169 of CANMNB010000004.1, read as the reverse complement.
GCGCTCGAACATGCGCAGCTTCGTCTGCGGGGACGCGGCCGCGACCAGCACCCCGGAAACCTGGTGCGCGATCACGGTCTCGATCGACGCCTTCTCCTTCGCCAGGTCCTCCTGCGTGTTGCACAGCACCACGGAGAATCCCTCCGCGTTGGCCACCCGCTCGAAGGCGTCGACCACCTTCACGAAGAATGGGTTCTGGATGTCGGGGACGATGGCGGCCCACAGGTCGGACTTCTGGCGCCGCAACGCACGGCCGGCACCGTTGGGCCGGTAGTTGACCTCGCTGACGGCCGCCTCAACCCGCTTGGCCAGCTCGGGCGCAACCTTCGGGTTCCCGTTGAGGATCCGGGAGACCGTCGCCACGGACACGTTCGCCGCGCGCGCGACGTCGGTAATCGTCGCCGCCTTGGGGGGGGTCAGGGGTGGCTTCACTTCAGTCCGCCTCTCCGGATCGACTCAGCCGGGTCCAGCCGTCGAGGGGTGACAGCTCGTTGCCGTCGAGGACCCAGTCCCCGCCTGGCGTGATTACGCGCCGCAGCGGGATATGGCCGCGGTGACACAGGACCCGCACGCCGTCGCCGTCGACCTGAACCTCGGCCCAGCCGGATCCGGTCAATAGCGGCACCGTCCCCGGTCCGACGACGCGGAAGGTGCCGTCGAGCGCGCTCCACGCCAGCCCCAGTTCCGCCTCGAGGACGCTCCAACCTGCCATGGCACGAGCGTAGTGGTCGCCGCACTCCGCCTCGTTGAACGGGTTGCGACGGCGACCGTCGTGCCGTGCCCACATCGCCTCGAGAATCGCGACCGCCTCGTCGTGCAGACCCTCCATGATGCAGTGCGCCGCCACCTGGTACTCGACGCCGGTCCAGACCTCGTCGCAGTAGAGGGTGGGCACCTCGGGCCGGCCGCCGTTGGGCCACGAGCACATGACAAGGCCCTTCTCCCCCTCGACGGCGTACGGTCGCTGCGCGAATTCGGCGACGGGGACCGTGACCTCCCGCAGGTTACAGCGGACCACGCTGCGCAGCGCCGTGCGGACGTGGTCCGCTGGCAGCAGGTGGCCCAGCCCGAGGATGTGGGCCCACCACTGGCCGATCAGCTGGTCCGACAGGCAGCCGATCCCCCATTGATGCTCCTCGGGAAGCGATGGGTCGGGGCGCTGGACGTAGTACTCGCCGTCGAAACACGCCTCGTCGTAGCGGCGCGAGGACGTCTCGAAGCGCTCCCGCCAGGACGCGGCCCGTTCGTGGTCGCCGACCACCTTCGCGAGTTCTTCCGCCGCCCGCAGCGCGGCGAGCCAGTAGGTGCCCATGTAGGTGTTGCTGCCGTGCAGCCCGATATCGTGGGTGCTGGGCTGGATCCCGGCGAGCAGGCCCGTGCCCTTCGGGTCCCATTGGGCGACGACGTGGTCCATCAGCGCGCAGATGTTGCGCCAGCGCTCCCACACCCAGGCAATGTCGACGGCGCCGCGCAACAGTTCGCGGTAGGTCTTGAGCACGGCGCCGCACATGCCGTCAAGGGCGGCCTCGATCGGGCCGCCGATGGGCCCGTCGCCGAACTGCTCGAGGTAGGGCGGCATGAACACGCGGTGCGGCAGGGCGCCGGAGCGGGTCTGCATGACGTCGAACTCGGTCTCGCGCATCGAGCGCTCGAGCGACGGGAACAGCGCAGAGGCTGCCATCGCATAGTTCCACACATGAGTACAATTCAGCGGGCAGGAGCCACCCACGTCACCGGACCACATCGCCGTGGACGTGCCGAGCACCCCCTCGAATCCGAAGAAGGCGCCGTCGTGGGTGCGGAAGCTCGTGGGTGTGCGCAACGGGACGGGTTGGGTGGCCAGGTGGGTGCGCCACTGCTCGGGCAGGTCGAGGCCGTCGACGACGTCGGTCCAGGCTGTGGTGGCGTGCCACAGCGGCTCCCAGTGGGCGAACACCTCGTCCGCGACCTCGACGGCGTCGGTCCACCGCGAGGCGTAGTGATTGCCGAGCCAGAACCTGGTGTTGCCGAGCTCGGGTCGGTCGGGTCCGAACTGAACGAAGTCCACCATGCGGTTGGGGAAGTACCACGTCAGCAAGAAGCGCACCGTGCGCGAGGCCCGCGGCTGCAATTCCGCGTGAGCCACCAGCGCGCCGAGCCAGGTCTGACCCTGCGGCGAGGGCCCGAATCTCGGCGTCGGAGCTGAGTTCTGCGGAGCCTGCACTCCTAGGAATGCGTCGCGCCGCGAGTGGTCGCCCCACGGGGCGAGCAGGTGGAGGAAGTCGAACAGCTCCGACGGGTTCGAGTAGGAGGGCAGCGCAACCACGTCGTCCGCGACGCAGCCGAGCACCATCTGCCCGGCCCACGGCGAGTCGGGAGCCACCGACGGGTTGTCCATGACCAGGTCCACCCGTCGGAGCTGGCGCTCCAGCGCTGAACGAGCAGGGCGTCCCGCGCGTGCGTCGAGGTCCGACTGTGCGTCCGGCGGGGTTCCGACACGCGCCTGCTCGTCCCTCGAAGTCGCCACTAGACCGACGGAGGACAGTCTTCGGCGCATCGTGTTGACGTTGCCGCCGTAGCCGACTGCGCGGACACCGTCGGGGTTGAGGCGCGGGTCGAGTCCGACGGCGTTGTGCACGCTGTGGGCCAGCCAGGCCTGCGTGGTGGTATCGGTGTGGTTGGTAAGAGTGACCTCGAGCATCACGGCCGGGTAGCCGGAGGCGTCGGCGTCGGTGGGGACCATCGGCGAGGTAGCGCGCACCTCGACGCTAACGGGCCCGCCAGTCTCGTGCACCACGCACGCCACCGGGTAGGTGCCGGACATCGTGGTGGCGGTGCCGCCAAACTCGGCGACCAAGTCCCGCTGCCAGGCGGGCACCAAATCGTCGTTGAACATGGGCGTGGCAGGGCTGCCCTGCGACCCTGGATCGGTGCGTGCCGACTGCAGCACCACCGTCTGGTCATGGATCGGCTCGTGCTGAGAGGTGCGCATCGCCATGAACGTGCCCGGCAGGTCGCCGCGGTGGTTGCCCACCCCGGCGAGCTGGACCTGCCGCCACCCGCCGTCGGAGCCCATCGCTATGGAGCCCGTCCCGATGCCACCGATCGGCATCGCGACGGCCGGGTGTTCCTGCGGGTTCCAGGTCACTTGAGCCCCGCCATCTTGATGTTACCGATGATCTGGCGCTGGAAGATCAGGAACAGGATCACCACAGGCGCCGCGGCCAGAGTGGAGCCGGCCATCAGCATGCCCAGTTCGGTGGAGCGCTCCGAGCGGAACGTGGTCAGGTACTGCTGCACCACGAACTTATCGGGGGTGGTGATGGTCATGATCGGCCAGACGTAGGAGTTCCAGTAGGCGAGGAACGCCGTGATGCCCATCACTACGAACGGCGGCTTGGACAGCGGCAGGAAAAGCCGCAGGTAGATCTGGAACTTACCCGCGCCGTCGATCATCGCCGCCTCCTCCAGACTCGCGGGGATGTTCAGGTAGAACTGCCGGATGAAGAACACGCTGGCCGCACTCGCCGCGCCGGGCAGCACCAGCACAGCGAGGGTGTCCAGCATGAACAGGTTGGTCACGACGATGAAGCTGGTCAGCAAGATGGTCATGCCCGGGATAAACATGGTGGTGATGATGATCACCCACATTGTCTTCTTGAACCGAAAGTCCAGCCGGGCGAAGGCGTAGGCGGCGAACGAGTTCAGGAACAGATGCAGCAGCGTAAACAGGACGGCGCCCATGAACGTCCAGCCCATGGTTCGCAGGAAGGTCGGGTCGGAGGCGATCTGGATGTAGTTTTCCACCAGCCAGACCTCGGGGAAAAACTGGAACGGGGTGGAGATGACCTCGGTCTTTGCCTTGAACCCGGCGATCACCATCCAGGCCAGCGGGAACAGGGCTGCCAGCAGGAAGAGCAAGCCGATGATCGCCTTCAGCACCGCCCCCACCCACCAGCCGGTGGAGCGGATCTTGCGACGGTGCCTAAGCGGCTGGTCCGCGGTGCCGGCGGCCGCGACGATGCCCCGCGAGACGGGTGCGGAGGTCGTGGATGTCATAGTCATGTCAGTCCACCAACTTTTCGGAATTCAATACCTTGAAGATGAGCGCGGACACCGTGCCCAGCACCACGAACAGCAGCAGCGCCGCCGCGATCGAGTAGCCGACGGTGATGTCGTTGCGGAAGTGGTTGAAGATGAACAGGTTGGGCAGGTTCGTCGAGTCCAGCGGGCCGCCGCCAGTCATGACCAGGGGCAGTTCGAACTGCTGGATGGAGGCGACGAACCCTGTGATCAGCAGGTAGAGGATGACGTTCTTCATCTGCGGGATGGTGATGTAGAGCGTCTTCTGCCACCAGTTGGCGCCCTCCATCGCGGCAGCCTCGTAGAACTCCTCAGGGATGTCCACCATCGCGGCCACCATGATCAGGCACGTCAACCCCATGCCCAGCCAGATGGCAGGGATTGCGATCGCGAACAGCGCCCACTGCGGGTCGCCGATCCAGGCGATCGGAGCCACGTCGAAGTTGGCCAGCGTCGCGTTCAGAAGTCCGCCTGAGTAGTCGTAGATCAGCACGAAGATGATCGAGGCGATGACGCCCGAGATGATCGTCGGGATGTAGATGCTGACCTTCAGTGTCGTGGCGAACTTCTTGCCGACGGAGACCACCAGGCTGGCGAACAGGAACGCCAGCACCAGCATGATGGGTACCGTCATCAGCACGAACACGAAGCCTCGCCGGATGGCGGCGAAAAACAACGGGTCGCTCAGGACGTTCGTGAAGTTGCGCCAACCTACGAACTCCGGCGGCTTGTAGAAACTCCAGTCCTGGAACGACAGGTAGACGGCCTGGACCGCCGGGTAGATCACGAAGATGCCCAGCATGATCGTCACCGGCGCCAGCATCAGGAACGCCAACTTCGTGTCGCGGTACTTGTTCTTGTTAAGCCGTTTGACCTCCGCCTTGGAGATCAGCTCTGTCGTCGCCAACACCTCATCCTCGCCTTCGAATCTCGACCGTCGTGCCCTGCAGGCTCGTCACCTGCGCTGTGCGTAGACACCTGCCTTGTAGAGCAGGTTGTCCCGGGACAACGCAGGTGTCGAGCGTTGGTAGGCAGGCGTCAGTTCGGCGCCTTCTCCGCGAGGCCGTCGCGCGCGATCACCTGGGCGATCGTGTCAGCGGCCGTCTTGAGGGCGACGTCGATGGGCTGGGCGCCCTTCATCCCGGCCTCCATGGCGGTGCCCACTGCGAGCGAGACGTCCCACGGGTACATCGGCTCGGAGATCGCGTCGGGCGCGATTTCGTTGGTGACGATGTCGGACCACGGCGCGTCAGCCGCGGCAGCGTCGTCGGCGACGGCTTCCTGCACCGACTGGCGGACCGAGACCTTCGTGAACTGAGTGTTGACGAAGAACGGCACCAGGTTGGCGGGGTCGCCGGCGATGGACCAGGCCAGGAACTTGCCCGCGGCTTCGGCGTTGGCGGTCTTGGCGTCGACGACCCACTTGAAGTTGCCGAGCGTCGTGGTGGTACGGTCCGAGCCCGGTGCCGTCGGGAACCTGCCGACGCCGGTGCGGCCCAGCAGGTCCGGGAAGTCGGACCCGATCTCGGACATCATCCAGGAGCCGGAGACCTTGAAGGCCACCTTCTCTTCTCCGTAGTCATTTCCCGCGACGTACGCCGCGAGCGCCTGCTTCGGCATGTAGTCGTTGTCCCACAGCGCCTTGTAGCGTTCGATCAGGGCGGCGTACTCAGCGTTCTCGACGTCGGGTGCGGTCCAGTCGTCGGTGAGGGCGAGGTGACCGGCGTGGTTGTACTGCTGCCCAACGGTGGACCACGCGAAAGTTGGCGCGTCGGCCGCGGGCTGGATGCAGTACTGGCCCTCGCCGAGGGTGGGCTTGATGGCGGCGCACATCTCGAGCAGATCGTCCCAGGTCTCAGGTCCGACCTCGGGGTCAAGTCCGGCAGCCTCGAGCATGGTCTTGTTCCAGAACAGGACTGTCTGGGGCTCCAGCAGCAGCGGGTACGCATAGTACTTGTCCCCGACGGCCGAGACGGGCAGGGCGGCGTCGATGATCTCGTCGAGTGCCTCCTGCGGGACGATGTCGTTGAGCTCGCGCAGCTGGCCGGCGTTCACGCCGTCCTGGATGGCCCCGGGGTGGGTGTAGACGTCGGGCGCCTTGCCGGCTGCCTGCGCCGACTTCATCTTCTGGTCCCAGGCGTCCGCCGGGACCTCGGTCCCCACGACCTTGACCTCGGACTGCGAATCATTGAACTGTTTGACGATGTTGGCGTACCACTCGTTCTCCACCGGGGTGAAGGTGCGGTGCCAGAACTGGATGGTGACAGGGGCGGCAGCGCTCTCGCCGCCGCTGGTCTCGCCGCTCATACCGGTGGTTTCCTCCGGTGCCGGCTCCCCCGGCGTGCCGGATCCGCAGGCGGTCAGGACGGCAGCTGCGGCCAGTCCGGTGCCGGCGCCGAGGAATTGACGCCTCGAAACGTTGAACCCCATTGTTGTCTCCTTCGGTATTTCCTGCTGCGGTGCAGAAAGGTCTGGGGCCGCCCTGGGCGGCTTGGTATTTCGGATATGTTGCGGAGACGGCCTCAGCCGTCGGTGCCGACGAGGTCCATCGAGTACCAGAAGACCTGGTAGGGCTCCCAGATGGACAGTGTGAAGTAGATCGTCGTGCCGTCGGCGGACACGTAACGCGGGTTTGTGTAGGGCGCGTAGAGTCCCGGGGTCTGGGCCTGTGTGGTGATCGTGTGCGGTTCGCTCCAGGGCCCCCAGGGCGCGAGCCCCTCGAATACCACTGCGGAGCCGTTGTCCACCATCGTGGTGAGCAGCCAGCGCTCGAGGTGCTCGGACCACAGCACCGACAGTTCCCCGACGAAGCCGTCCAGCACGGTGGCTGCGCCGTCCTCGGAGGGGCCCCAGGTGGGCTTGTCCCCGTCGAGTCCCGTGAAGTACTCGAACCGGCCGGTGGCCACGGCGTCCGCGCTGGCGGGCACCCGCATCAGCTTGACGCCGCCGAACCTGCCCGCAGGGATCCCCCACAGGTAGACGTACGTGTCGCCGTCCTCGACAACGTGCGTGTGCGCCAGCTGGACGAAGTTGCCGTCACCGGCCCAGCCGACGCCATCGAGGATCTCCCAGTTCTGCGCCTGGTCGACGGAGCGGGCCAAGCCTGCGTGGTCGGCGGTCCACACGCCGGGGTCTCCCCAGTGGTGGACGGACATGTAGGCCATGAACAGCTCGTCGTCGACGGCCCACATCTGAGTGGGGATCTTCGTGACCTCCCCGACCTGCTCGTTCGGCTTGTGCTCGCCGGGGATGACCTCCTTGACCTGCTCAAACTGATCCAGTACCCAGCCGTCGAACGTGATGCCGTCGGAGGGGTCGTCGTCGGTGGTCCACGCGATGCAGTTGGACTTCCAGACCTCGCCCCCAGCGCCGACGGTCTCCGGTGCGCGGAGGCCGAAGCTGTCGCCGAAGGTGAAGTAGGTCCGGTCGCCGACCGTGGTCATGTGGCCCAGGTCGGCGCCCTCGAGGAGGTATTGCTCGGTGTCATTGATGGCACCGGCGCCTGTGAGCTGTGCGATCCGGGTGACGGCGTCGACGCGTTGCAGCCGGAAGTCGCCGCCCTGCGTCATGGCCCTGGGGAGGCTCTCGCCGTCGCAGGCCACGAGCAGGGGAACAGCGGCACCGGCGGTGAGGAGCATTCGACGCGACACCATGTCACCCGAGCCTCGGGAGGCGTTCCTCGACGGGCGGCAGCGTCAGCGTCTCGTCGACCCGGTCCAGGTACCAGTACGCCACGGACGAGATATCGTCGCTGCGATGGTTGTTGTGGCCGTGCTCGATGGTGACGCGGATGGACTCCTGGAAGGTGATCGGGTCCTCCACGTGGAATCGGTACATCGAGATCTGTCCCGACCAGTTGTCGCCACCGGGCATCGTGATGCCGTGGTACATGCTCTGGTATGACTCAGCGGGGCACCATGCGGTGTTGAAGTAGTCCTCGGTGCCGGTGCCGTGGATGTCCGGCGGCCACTCCTCGCCGTCGATGAAGATCATGTCGTCGCCCTCGCCATACCAGTTCCAGTCCTCGGTGTGGCGCAGGTTGGTGACGTTGAAGGTGCACCCGACGTAGTGGCCGCGGCCCTTGGTCTCCAAGATCGTGTAGTTCCCGTCGGCGGTGGTGTTGTGACCCTCAAAGAGGTAACCGGCGTTGGTCAACTCGCCCTGGTCGATGCCGTCGGTGGGGTTCTCGCGACGCCACGACGCGTGGAAGCGGCCGATACCGTCCTCGAGCTCGTCGAGGGCCTCGTAGTCGATGTAGTAGTAGAACCAGACGGTCAGGTCCGTGCACTCGTTGACGAGTTCGAAGCGCGCGCCGTCGGCGAACGGCATGTGAAAGAACGAGTTCAGCGACTTACCGTCCTGGGGGCTCATCTGAAGCGGCAGCGAGGCGAAGTTGGTTGTCTTCGCGTGGCCGACGCCGAAGAAGTCGCCGAGCGGCACCAGCACGCTGGGGTGCTCGTTGCCGTCCCAGTAGACGCGCAGCACGAGCTTGCGCATGAACGCCTTGTCCGGGGTGTTGGGATCCGGCGGCGCCATCGGGGCAACCGTCATCCAGATGTGGTTGATGTCCCCCGCGCCGGCGAGGTTCGCGAGTTCCACGGTCTCGCCGGGGCGGACGGTGAGGCGGTCCTCGTTGCCGCCGGAGCGGTCGTAGGAGGAAACGCGCCGACGGCGGGAGCTCCTGAGGCGCGGCAGGTCACGGAGGCTGGATCCGTGGTCCCCGTATGAAGTCATCTATTGACTACCCTTCTTCAGCACCCGAAAGCTGCATCGCACCCAGGTAAACATGTGTAATCGTTTCCTCAGAATATGGCTGGACGCAATGCGTGTCAACCCCGAGTTGTGCCACCAAGAGACTGTGTCGTTTTTCACCGCTTATCCTCTGTACTTGGGCAGCAGCTCGCGGGTTAGAGTCTGGATCACCAGACCCCATGTAGGCGTGACGGCCGAAAGCACAGCTACCCGGCGACCATTCTGGCGCTTAGAAAACTGAGTAATCGTTTTATCATCCCGCTGGCAGCGGGAGCGCTGACGGCCCCCGGGGCGACGCTCGGTGACGTCGTCTCCGTGGAGGGCGGCCCTCCGCCGATCTCCCCCGCCACCCTGATCGACGAGATGACAGGCACGGGTCCACCACTGACACCGCCGAGGTCTGGGACATCGGCGCCACCGACCTTGGCATCACTTGGGACACGGGCGCGGGCCCACGTGCTGACAGCCTTCGGCGAAACGTTCGCCGTGCCGGGCGACCCCGGCGCGGGCAACGGGAACTGGCGCAGCCGTGCTGCTGTGCTCCTCGGACACCGACCTGCCCCAACTGCCTTCGACTGGGCACTGACCCCACGAGTCCGGCCAGGCGGTCAAGATCAGCGGCTCGCTCGCAGAAGATGCCCGGCGAGAAGCACACCCCCATACCGACCGCCGGCATCGAGGTCGACGGGCGGCAGTACCGTGCCTACATGTTCATGCGCGAGTGGGGACCGCCCGGTGAGTGGTGGACCAAATTGAGCCAGCTCGCCTACTCCAGCGACGGTGGTCAGACCCGGTCCATCGAGGCCGCTCCGACGCGGGGAACACAGAGGCTGACGGCGAGCCGTTTCGATTCTCGCCTACACCCGCGCCCACGGCTACGTCTACATGTTCGGCACCCCGAACGGGCCGCCTGGGGGCGGCGTCGGTGGGGGGCGTCGCGGAGACCCAGATGCTGAACAACGAGGCCTACGAGTACTGTGACGGCACTGCGTTTGAACAGCGACTACTCGGCACGTCCAGTCCATCATCGACCCCGCAGTCGCGGCGCCGTCTTTGCGCTACTTCCCCGAGACCGAGCAGTGGCACTTGGTCTATAGGCGGACCGAGTCCCCCTTCTAGGGGGCATCACCCGTGGCGCCGTGCGCCCCAGCTCTCAACCGTCGGGATGGGCCTGAATTGGCGTTCCAGGTCCCTGATGCGCACCCGGATCAGCCGTGGACCGAATCTGGCCGCAGGCAACTGACCAGTGGAAATGCTCCGCCGGAGCGTGTCGACGCTGATGCCGTAGACATTCGCAGCTTGTTGCAGGGAAAGCCACTTCGGCTCAGGGACTTGGGCAGGTGCCGGCATGTCAATGCTCCTTGGGCTCGGTACTAACGCAAGTAACCCCCTCGCGGTGCACCTCAAGCGTGAGGCGTCCATGGCAGCTGTCTGTGGGCGCGCTCCCGCTGGTATCAGCGCACCATCGTCATCGCATCGCGCCTAGGGCCGTCGAGGCGGCCCGCGATCCACGTCGGCGTGGCAACCTGACTTCCACTTCGCGCGACCCAATCTCGCTGCAATCGGGACTTGCTGCAGATGTTGATGACAGGTTGGGTTAGGCGGCTTGGACATCCTCGAGGCCATCGCGGCCGCCCGCGACGCCTCGGTTCCTGACAGGCGTGGGTATGGGCAGCGGGGGGAGAACCTCTGCCGCACTTGGGCATCAAGCTCCGAATCTCGGTTGCCAAGTTCGTCAGCCACCGCCCGGCGCGCAAGCTAACGGCTACATCCCACTCTTGGCACGGGCGGATCGGCGGCATGACCGACGACCTCTAGCATGGGGTTCTCAAAACGACACACTCAGAACTCGAAAGTTGCCTTAACGTCGGCCACTTCGGCACGGAGTTCGAAACGGTACTCGTGCGGTACTTGGCGCAATCAGCTAGCGTCTTCCCTAGTCAATCAGCCATAAGTTCCATTCCCGTCATCCGCTCCACGAGGCGTCGCGACGCCCCGCCGGATCCGCTTCCAGCGGGTCCGGTTTGTTCTTTCCGACCCAAGTCAACGCCGCCCAGGGGGCCCGGTCCCCTTCCGAAAATCGATCAGTGGTCGATTCTCCCCCGTCCGCTTCCGAGAACGCACCACTGACTACACCTCTTTGCCACCTGCCTCCTCAGTGCAGGGGAAAATCGACCAGTGATCGATTTTCCCTCCGGCCGGAGGGCACGGCGCCGGACAAGCACCGTCCAACGAGTGAACGGACCTCTCGTTGACCCCGCACCCCGTCCGCCGTAGAGTTCTCATGAAACGATTCAGCCCCCAGGAGACGCCGATGTCGCAGGACCTGCACGACCAACTCATCCGACTCGCCAACCACTTCGGCGCCGACGAGCAGTACGCCCGGGCTGGCGGGGGCAACGCCTCCGTCAAGCACGACGGCGTCCTCTACATCAAGCCCAGCGGCACGACGCTCGCCCACCTCACCGACGACGACCTGGTCCCGCTGCGCATCGAGACCCTCCTCGAGGCCCTGCACTCCGACGAGCCGGTCGACGGCGACCCGGTCATGGCCGCCGCCCAGGCAGCACGCATCGGCGACCCCGGTGGCCGACGCCCCAGCGTCGAGATCCTGTTCCACGCCCTGATCCCCGACGCCCTCGTCCTCCACCTCCACCCGCTGGTGGCCAACGCGGTGACCTGCAACGAGCGCGGCCGGGAACTCACCGATGAACTCCTCGGCGACCACGCAGTCTGGGTTGACTACATCGACCCGGGAGTACCGCTGGCCCGTGGCATCGCGGCGGCACGGCAGGACTACGAAGCTCGCACCGGCCAACCTGCCCCCGCCATCACCATGCTCGGCAACCACGGCATCATCGTCTCCGGCAACAGCTATGACGCCGTTGCCGAGCGCACCGAGTGGCTCACCGCACGAATTCGTGAGGTCATCGAGGCCACCGCACCCGTGGTGCCCGTCACCCGGCAGGGCGACGGCTTCGAGACCTTGGCAAAGCTGTTCGCACAAGGCGTCGGCGCCGAGGCGGTGGCCTGGTCAGACGACGAGTTCATCGCCGCCACCACCGACACCGACTCGGGACCCGTCTCCCGTGGGCCACTGATTCCCGACCAGATCGTCTACGCCGGTTCGTTCCCGGTCCTGCTCGAGGCCGACGCGCACGAGGACCGGGTACGCGAGGCCATTGAGGCGTTTCGCACCGAGCACGGCAGGAGCCCGGTCGTGGCGATCGTCCCTCGCCGCGCCGCGTTCGCGGCGGGTGCCAGCGACAAGGCGGCCGAGAACGCCCTGGCCACCTATCGCGACGCGCTCCAAGTGGCGCGCGACGCCGACCGCATCGGCAAGGTGCGGGTGATGGACGAGCGGGAGCGGCACTTCATCGAGAACTGGGAGGCAGAGGCCTACCGCCAGTCGGTGGCAGCCTCCTCGTGAGGCTCGCAGGACGAGGGCGGTGACCGGATCCGCGTTGCCGCCCTCCTCCTACCCCAGCCGCCGCTCCGCCGCCGACCAGCGGCTCTCGGCGCCGGCCCCAGGACGGTAGCCGACCATCTCGCTGGATGCCCGCACCACGTCGCGCAGTTCGGGCAACCCGCCCTCCAGGGCTCCGATTGCCCGCGCCTGCACCACGAGGTTGCCCAGCGCGGTGCCCTCAACTGGCCCCGCGACGACCGGCAACCCGGTGGCGTCGGCGGTCAGTTGGCACAGCAAGGTGTTCTGGATGCCCCCACCCACCATGTGCACGACGCTGACCTCGTGGTCGGCGATCTCGACCGTCTGTCGGATGGAGCGTCGGTAGGCGAGCGCCAAGGAGTCGAAGATGCAGCGAGCGACCTCCGCGGGTGACCCCGGCACGGGCTGCCCGGTTCGGCGTGCCGACTCCTGGATGCGGGAGGGCATGTCGCCCGGCGGGAAGAACTCGGGCGCGTCGATATCGATGACCGTGCGGAGGGGCTCGCAGGACGCGGCCTGCGCCACCAGCTCGGGGATGTCGACGTCGACCCGCTGCGACCGCCAGGTCCGCACCGCCTCGTTGAACACCCACAGGCCCATGACGTTCTTCAGGAAGCGCACGGTCCCGTCCACGCCGAGCTCGTTGGTCAGGTTGGCCGCTCGGGCCGCCTCCGACCGGACGGGGGCGTCGAGCTCCAGCCCGACCAGCGACCAGGTGCCGCACGAGATGTAGGCGAAGTCCTTGCCCTCGGCCGGGACGGCCACGACTGCCGAGGCCGTGTCGTGGGACCCGACGGCGACGAGCGGCGTCGGAACGCCATCGGCCGTCGTGAGCTCCAGGCCTGGCGCGTTGACGGGCCCGACGATCGCGCCGGGCTCCACGAGTGGGGCCAGCAACCGCTGGACGTCTCGACCGAAGCCGGACTCGAGTGCACCGAGCAGGTCCGGGTGCCACTGTCGGCTCCCCGGATCCAGGAGCCCAGTCGACGAGGCGTTGGTCATCTCCGTCACCCGGCGGCCGGTGAGCCAGTACCCCAGCAGGTCCGGCAGCAGCAGGAGCTGCTCGGCGATCCGCAGTCGTTCGCCGGATTCGACGAGGAGCTGGAACACGGTATTGAACGGCTGCACCTGTACCCCGACCCGGTGGTACATCTCGTCGGCGGGAAGGTGGGAGAAGAACCGTTCCGGGGCCCCCTCCGTCCTGGGACACCGGTAGCTGGCGGGGTTGCCCACCAACTCACCGGACGAGTCGAGGAGTCCGTAGTCCACGGCCCAGGTGTCGATGCCGACGGAGTCGAGCGGGCCGATGTCATGGGCGGCGGTCCGGAGCCCCCGCTGGATCTCCTCCCACAGACGCAGGACGTCCCAGTGCATCCGTGGGCCCCGTCCGCCGGGCACGGCCACGGGTCCGTTCGGGAAACGCCCGGCCTCCTGCAATTCGAACCGGCCGTCCCGCAGCGTCCCGGCGATCACTCGACCGCTGGAGGCTCCGAGGTCTATGGCTGCCATGGTCAACGACACGTTCGTCTCCTTGTTCGTCGGCTGGGGGTCAGGTCGCGAGGTGGCTTCGGCGGGTGGACTCGCGCTCCACGAGCTCCGGCTTGAGGACGACCGACCGGTGCTGGTGCTGGTCACCCTCAAGGATCTCGTCCTCGAGCAGGTCAAGGGCACGGCGCCCCATCTCTGCGCTCGGCTGCCTCACGGAGGTGATCGGAACGATGGCGCTCTCGCAGAAGTCGATGTCGTCGTAGCCGACCAGGGCCATGTCCTCGGGTATGTCGAGCCGATGGGTCATGACGAGCGACTGGAGTACCCCGACCGCGAGGAGGTCGTTCATGGCGAAAATCGCATCGGGCATCTCTCCCGCCCGGTCGGCGATCCGCTCGGCCGCGTCGCGGCCAGCCAGGATGCTCATTTCCGCCGGCTCCACGTAGTCGAGTTCGACGCCGCCGTGCTCCGACGCCGCCCGCTCCGCTCCGGCACGCCTGCGCTGCACCTGCCGGAAGTGTTCCGGTCCACCCAGGATCGTGATGCGACGGCGGCCCTGCCGGATCAGGTGGTCGATGGCCAGGTAGCCGCCGTGGACGTCGTCGGCGGCCACGGTGCAGAAGTCGTCCTCCGCGTCCACCGCGTCCACCAGCACCACCCGCGTTCCCCGGCCCGCGACCATGCGGTGTCGACTCAGGTCCCGCGTCGCCGGGGTCACGAGGATTCCCCGGACCCGCTGCTGCTCGAACTGGGAGAGGTAGAACTCCTCCTTGCCGTGCCTTCGGTGGCTGTTGGCGACGAAGAGACCAAGGCCGCGCTCCTCGGCGGCATCCTCCGCCTCGAGGGCCAGCGAGCCGTAGAAGGGGTTCTGCGTGTCCACCACGATGAGGCCGACGCTGCGGCTGATGCCCGCCTTGAGCTGTCGGGCCGCATCGTTGGGGACGTAGCCGAGCTCCTCGATGACGGCGAGCACCTGCAGGCGTCGGCTCTCCGAGACGACCTCAGGCTTGTTGAGCACGTTGGAGACCGTGCCGACTGACACGCCGGCACGTTCGGCGACGTCCTTGATGCCCACGGCACCGCGCCTGTCCGGCATGCGACCTCCGACCCGAGAATGTCTGCAGATATCAATTTGGTCTCGAAACACCCGATGCGTTGACACGTTTCAAGATTCTGTGGTTGCATCATAACCACGATTCCATGAATCGTTTCATCTCATAGAGGAGGTGTTCGTGGAGAGTTCCGACACACTGCCGATCGTCTCGATACGGGGCGCGGTCAAGACGTTCGGTCCCGTGGTGGCGCTCGCCGACGGACAGATCGACCTACGGGCGGGCGAGATCCACGCCCTGGCCGGCGAGAATGGCGCCGGCAAGTCGACCCTCGTCAAGATCATGGCCGGGCTCTACCAGCGGGACGCGGGCGACTTCGAGGTCGAGGGGACGCAGGTCCACTTCGGCTCCGTGGCCGATTCGCGGGCCGCGGGGATCTCCGTGATCTACCAGGAGCCGACGCTCTTCCCCGACCTGACCGTGGCGGAGAACATCTACGTCGGGCGCCAACCCCGCGGTCGGATGGGGTTCATCGACCATGGCGCCATGCGGGACAACGCCGCCCAGATCTTCGACTCCCTCGGCGTGGCGATCGACCCGGGGCGCCTTGCCGACGGACTCTCCATCGCCGACCAGCAGCTGATCGAGATCGCCAAGGCCATCTCCCTCGACTCCCGCGTGCTGATCATGGACGAGCCCACCGCGGCGCTCAGCGGACACGAGGTGGACCGCCTGTTCGCCGTGGCGCGGTCCCTGCGCGACCAGGGCGCCGCGTTGATGTTCATCTCCCACCGTATGGAGGAGGTCTTCACCCTCTGCGACCGAGTCACGATCATGCGGGACGGTCGCTACGTCAGCACGCGCAGGGTCTCAGAGACGACGACCGCTGAAATCGTCCGGGACATGGTCGGCCGGGACATCGACCAGTTGTTCCCCAAGATGGATGCAGAGCTCGGCGACGTGGTCCTCGACGTCCGCGAACTCAACCGCGTCGGGGTCTTCCACGACATCTCGTTCCAGGTCCGGGCCGGGGAGATCGTGGCCCTCGCCGGGCTCGTCGGGGCGGGCCGGTCCGAGGTGGCCAGGGCCATCATGGGCATCGATCCCGTGGACTCCGGAGCCGTCAGCCTGAACGGCAGGACACTCCCCCACTCCCACCCCATGGCGGCGATCCGCGCGGGCATGGGCTTCGTGCCCGAGGACCGACGCAAGCAGGGCCTGGTGATGAACCTCTCCGTACTGAGGAACACCACACTGACGCTGCGGGAGAAGCTGGCACGCTTCGGCATCATCCCGGCCCGAAAGGAGGCGGAGACAGCCCTGGAGTGGGACAACCGCCTCCAGGTGAAGACGGCGACGCCGTACCACTCGGTCTCGACGCTCTCCGGCGGCAACCAGCAGAAGGTCGTCCTGGCCAAGTGGCTGGCCACCCGGCCGAAGTTCCTCATCGTCGACGAGCCGACTCGCGGCATCGACGTCGGCACCAAGGCCGAGGTGCACCGCCTGCTCTCTCAGCTCGCCTGCGACGGCGTGGCCATCCTGATGATCTCCTCCGAGCTGCCCGAGGTGCTCGGCATGGCCGATCGAGTCCTCGTCATGTGCGAAGGCACGATCACCGGCGAGTTCAGCAGGGCCGAGGCTACCCCCGAGGCCGTCATGCACGCGGCCACCGACCACGCGAAGGCGGCGGCCTCATGAGCACCACCACCGAGCCCACCGTCGTGCACGAGACGGCACCCAGCCCCCTGCGGCGGCGGACCGGCATCATGGGCATCTTCTCGATGCGCGAGTTCCCCGTCACCCTGGCGCTGGTGCTCCTCGTGCTCCTGACCTGGCTCGCGAACCCACGGTTCCTCTCCGGCCAGGGCGTCAAGGACCTCATGCTGAACGCCACGATCATGATGATCATGGCCGCGGGCCAGGCGCTCATCATCTCCACCAAGAGCGTTGACCTGTCCGTCGGATCCTCCCTCGGCCTCACTGCCTTCCTGACCGGGACCCTGTTCGCGACGTTCGAGGGCATCCCGATCATCGTCGTGTTCCTCGCGGGGATCGGGCTGGGGGCGGCGCTGGGCGCGTTCAATGGGCTGCTCGTGTCCACGGCCCGGGTACCGGCAATGGTCATCACGCTCGGCACGCTCTACGTGTTCCGAGGACTCAACAACTGGTGGGCCGGCGGCACGCAGTACTTCGCCGGCGACCGGCCCCAGGCCTTCGGCGACCTCAGTATCAGCACGTTCCTCGGTATCCCGATCATCACGATCATCGCCATCGTCGTCATCGTCGGCGTGACTCTCTTCCAGCGCTACGTCCGGGCCGGCCGCGACCTCTACGCCATCGGCTCGGATCCCGCCGCCGCCGTGAACTACGGCATCCCGGTCGGGCGCCGGGTGTTCATGGCGTTCGTCGCCAACGGTGCCCTGGTCGGACTCGCCGGCGTGCTGTACGCGAGCCGCTTCAACTCCGTGGGCGCCACCACCGGCACGGGGATGGAGCTGGAAGTCGTTGCGGCTGCGGTCGTCGGTGGCGTCGCCATCGTCGGCGGCGTGGGTACGGCTGCCGGTGCCGCCATCGGCGCCGTGCTGCTCACCACCATCACCAGCGCACTGACCGCCGTCGGTGTGGACAAGTTCTGGCAGCAGGCCGTCGTCGGCTTCCTGATCCTCGCCTCCATCGTGATCGATCGCATCGCGACGCTGCGGCGCGCGAACAAGTTGCGGAAGGCCGCCCAATGACCTCCACCTCGTCCCCGGCCCGGGGCGCATCGAGCGATACGCTGCGCCGTCTCCTGACCAGCCGCGCCGCCCTCATGACCTACATCCTCGTGGCACTCCTCGTCTTCGCCTCGGTCATGGTGCCCCGGTTCGCGCAACCCCGAACGGCCACCTTCCTGCTCCTCGACGTCATCGCCATCCTCCTGATGGCCATGCCCATGACGCTGGTGATGATCAACGGCGACATCGACCTCTCGGTCGCCAGCGTCGCGGGTCTCTCCAGCGCATCGCTGGGCGTCCTCTATGCGGTTGGCATGCCGTTCTGGTGGGCCGTCGTCGTGTGCCTCCTCATCGGCCTCGCGTGTGGCCTGTTCAACGGCCTCATGACGGCGTATGTGGGACTCCCTGCACTGGCGGTCACGATCGGCACCCTCGCTTTGTTCCGCGGACTGGCACTGGTGGTCATCGGCGACAACGCGATCGCCAACTTCCCTGATGGGGCCAAGGAGTTCGCGACCGGAACGATCGGGGAGACCGGGATCCCGGTCTTCATGATCTTGGTCGCCGTCATCATCGCCGTCTTCGCCGTGGTGCTCCACATGACCCCCTTCGGGCGGGGCCTGTACGCCCTCGGCAACAGCATGGAGGCCGCCCACTTCGTCGGGGTCAACACGCGTCTCTCACGCCTCTACACCCTCGTCGCATCCGGGTTCATCGCGTCGCTGGCGGGGATCTTCTGGACCTTGCGCTACTCCAGCGCACGCAGCGACAACGCCACGGGCCTCGAGCTGGCCGTCATCGCCGCCGTCGTGCTGGGCGGGGTTTCGGTCTTCGGCGGCAAGGGATCCATCTGGGGTTCCGTCACCGGCGTCCTCATCATCGGCGTGATCAACTACGCCCTGCGTCTCAACCGGATCCCGGAGGTGGTCCTCGTGACCATCACCGGCCTCCTGCTCATCGTCTCCGTCGTGGCCCCCTCGCTCATGGGGTCCTGGAGCGAATGGCGGCACCGACGCCGCCGATCCCGGGACGCCCGTCCCGAGAACATCACCACCGCTGGCGCTCTCAGCGCCTGAAAGGAAAGCCATGTTCAGCAACTCACGATCAAGGCTGTCGCTGAAGGTCGGCGCGCTGTTCGCAGCCACCGCCCTGGCACTGACCGCCTGTGGGGGCGACGACGCCGCTACACCGGACCCCGCCGATACCGCAGCCGAGACAGCGGCGGAATCGATGGAGGAGACCACCGAGGAGACCGCGGAGGAGACCCAGGAGGGTGAGGAGCAGGGAGCCTCCGACCTCACGATCACCTTCATCCCCAAGCAGCTCAACAACCCCTACACCGACGTCGTTCTCGGCGGCGGCGAGACCGGCGCCGAGGAGGCCGGCTTCGCCGAGTGGAACATCGTCGGACCGCTGGACGCCTCCGCCTCCAGCCAGGTCTCGTTCATCAACGCCGAGACCCAGGCCGCGACCGACGTCATCGTCATCGCCGCCAACGACCCCGACGCCGTGTGCTCGGCCCTCAACGAGGCCCGTGACGGCGGCGCCAGCATCGTCGCGTTCGACTCCGACGCCAACCCCGATTGCCGCGACGTGTTCATCAGCCAGGTCGTGGCCGAGGACGTGGCCAAGATCCAGGTCGAGATGATCGCCGAGCAGATCGGCGGCTCCGGTGACATTGCCATCCTGTCGGCCACCGCGAACGCCACCAACCAGAACGAGTGGATCAAGTTCATGGAGGAGGAGCTCGCCTCCAACCCCGACTACGCGGACATCAACCTCGTGGCCAAGGTCTACGGCGACGACGACGACACCAAGAGCTTCCAGGAAGCCCAAGGCCTCCTGCAGGCCCACCCCGACCTGAAGGGGATCATCTCCCCCACCACGGTCGGCATCGCCGCCACGGCCCGCTACCTCTCGACCTCGGAGTACAAGGGTGAGGTGGCCCTGACCGGCCTCGGCCTGCCCAACGAGATGCGCTCGTTCGTCAAGGACGAAACCGTCTCCGAGTTTGCACTCTGGGATCCGGCGCAGCTCGGCTACGTGGCTGCCTACGCAGGCAAGGCGCTTGCCGACGGGACGATCTCCGGTGAGGTCGGCGACACCTTCAGCGCAGGCGAGATGGGTGAGCGCGAGGTCGGTGAGAACGGCATCGTCATCGTGGGCCCCCCGGTCCGCTTCAACGCTGACAACATCGACGAGTACGACTTCTGACAAGTCGGATGGGGAGTCCGATCCCGGGCTCCCCATCCGTTTTCACAGATCGGAGCTCCACCATGGATCAGACCATTCCCCTGCCCCAGCACCAGCGTCGGGCTGTGCGCCTCGGCCTGGTGAGTGGTGGGTTGGGTGCCTACTGGGACCAGTTCCCGAACCTGCTGCCGCAGCTCAAGGAGAGTGTGGCCTACGTCACTGAACGCTTCCAGGAACTGGACGCAGAGGTGGTCGATGCCGGGTTCGTCTCCGACGCGGTGGACGCGGCGGAGGCGGCCGAAACACTGCGGCGCGCCGATTGCGACCTGGTCGTCATCTACCTCACCACCTACCTGACCTCCTCGATGGTGTTTCCGATTGCCCACCGCGTGGGCGCTCCCGTGCTGTGCATCGACCTGCAGCCCACCGAGAAGATGGAACACGACACGTTCGGCACCGGCGAGTGGCTCGCCTATTGCGGGCAGTGCCCGGTGCCGGAGATGGCCAACGTCTTCCGTCGGGCCGGGATCGAGTTCCGATCCGTCTCCGGCTGGCTGCGCCAGGACTACGCCTGGACCCGCATCCTGCGCTGGGTCAAGGCCGCGGGCGCCCGCAGCCGGCTGCGCAAGGCCCGCCATGGCCTGATGGGCCACCTGTACCCGGGAATGCTGGACGTCTCCACGGACCTGACGACGGTCTCGACAACTTTCGGCGGCCACGTCGAGGTCCTCGAGTTCGACGACCTCCGCGAGCGCGTCCTCGCGGTCACCGACGCCGAGACCTCGGACCGCATCGAGCTGGCCCGCGAGATCTTCGAGATCGACTCCTCCGTCGAGGAGGAGGACTTCCGGTGGGCCGCGCAGGTCTCCGTCGGCCTCGACCGGCTGGTCAAGGACTTCGACCTCGATTCCCTGGCCTACTACCACCGAGGCCTCGCCGGCGAACTCCACGAGCGATTGGGAGCCGGGATGATCCTCGGCGCCTCCCTGCTGAACGCGCGCGGCATCCCCGCCGCCGGCGAGTACGAGCTGCGCACCTCCGTCGCGATGCTCGTCGCCCAGGCCCTCGGCGCCGGCGGCTCCTTCACCGAGATCCAGGCCCTCAACTACGAGGACGGTGTCGTGGAGATGGGACACGACGGCCCGGCCCACCTCGCGATCTCCGCCAGGAAGCCCCTGCTGCGGGGCCTGGGTGTCTACCACGGCAAGCGCGGCTGGGGTGTCTCGGTCGAGTTCGACGTCGCCCACGGCCCCGTCACCACCCTCGGCCTCGGCCAGGAACCCGACGGCTCCTACGTGCTGACCACCTCCGAGGGCACGGTCGTCGACGGCCCATTGCTGAAGATCGGAAACACCACCTCCCGCGTCGACTTCGGGTGCGATCCCGGGGATTGGGTGGACCGCTGGAGCCTCTCCGGGGTGGGACACCATTGGGCCCTGTGCGTGGGCCACCAGTCCGCCACCGTCGCCGCCACCGCCTCACTACTGGGAATCGAGCACCGTCATGTCTGAGATGCGTCGCTACTGCATCAAGAACCAGGTCAAACCGGACCGCCTTGCAGAGTACAAGCAGAGCCATGCCGCCGTGTGGCCCGAGATGCTCCGCGCCCTGAAGGACTCCGGCTGGCACAACTACTCACTGTTCCTCGGCGACGACGGGCTCCTCGTCGGCTTCGTCGAGAGCCCGGACCTCGACGAGGCCCAGGCACGGATGGCCGCCACCGAGGTGAACGCGCGCTGGCAACAGGCGATGAGCGGCTTCTTCGTCGACAGCGATACCGCCCCCGACGAGGGATTTGTCCAGCTCGAGGAGGTCTTCCACTTGGAGAGCCAACTCGAGCAGGCAGAAGCAGAAACCAACGAGAAAGAGAAGAGGCACTAGCCACATGGCACTCGACAAGGCAACACTGGACATCCTCGCCCGTCAGGAGATCGAGGTCCCGTCCTGGGCCTACGGCAACTCCGGCACCCGGTTCAAGGTGTTCTCCACCCCCGGCACTCCCCGCACGGTCCAGGAGAAGATCTCCGACGCGGCGCGGGTGCACAAGCACACCGGCCTCGCGCCGATCGTCGCCCTGCACTACCCCTGGGACAAGGTGGACGACTTCGGCGAGCTCCGCTCCTACGCCGAGGACCTGGGTGTGAGTCTCGGGACGATCAACTCCAACACGTTCCAGGACGACGTCTACAAGTTCGGCTCCCTGACCCACTCCGACCCCAAGGTCCGTCGCCAGGCGATCGACCACCACCTCGAGTGCATCGAGGTCATGAATGCCACGGGGTCCCGCGACCTGAAGATCTGGCTCGCCGACGGCAGCAACTACCCGGGCCAGGCAAACATCCGCGCGCGCCAGGACTGGCTGCACGAGTCGCTGAGCGAGATCTATGCCCAGCTCGGCGCCGACCAGCGCTTGGTGCTCGAGTACAAGTTCTTCGAGCCGGCGTTCTACCACACCGACGTCCCGGACTGGGGCACCTCGTACGTCCAGGTCCAGGCGCTCGGCGAGAAGGCGATGGTCTGCCTCGACACCGGCCACCACGCCCCCGGCACGAACATCGAGTTCATCGTGGCCCAACTGCTGAGGCTCGGGAAGCTCGGCTCGTTCGACTTCAACTCACGCTTCTACGCCGACGACGACCTCATCGTCGGTGCCGCGGACCCGTTCCAGCTGTTCCGGATCATGTATGAGGTGGTGGCGAACGGCGGCATGGATGAGGACACACCCGTAGCGTTCATGCTCGACCAGTGCCACAACATCGAGAACAAGATCCTCGGACAGATCCGGTCGGTCCTCAACGTCCAGGAGATGAGCGCGCGCGCCCTGCTCGTGGACCGCGACGCCCTGGACGCGGCGCAGCGTGACGGAGACGTCCTGACGGCCAACGCCATCTTCATGGACGCCTTCTACACCGATGTCCGGGCCGACCTGGCCGAGTGGCGCGAGTCCCGAGGACTCCCGACCGACCCGACCAAGGCCTACCTGGAGTCCGGCTACCAGGAGAAGATCGAGGCCGATCGCGTCGGCGGCCAGCAGGCCGGCTGGGGCGCCTGAGTTCTCGCCTCCAAAGCTCTTTGGGGGGCTCCCGGTTGCCGGGAGCCCCCCAAAGGTTTTCCTTCGGCCGTTTCACACTCAATCGACTGCTCGCCTTCACCCGCTCCTCCTCTAGATTGGGGGGATGCGACTCCTGATCAAGCTCATCGCCGGAGCACTCGCCACCGCACTGGCCGTCTGGCTCATCCCGGGCATCACCCTCGAGGCCAACTCCACGCAGGAGCAGGTTTTCACACTTGTGGTGGTGGCAGCCATCCTCGGCCTGGTCAACGCCGTCGTGAAACCGCTCGCTCAGACGGTGGGCTTCTGCCTCATCGTGTTGACGCTCGGGCTCTTCCTGCTCGTCATCAACGCACTCATGCTCATGCTGACGTCGTGGCTGTCGGAGCAGATCGGCCTGGGATTCCACGTCGACGGGTTCTGGCCGGCACTGCTCGGCTCGATCGTGATCACCATCGTGACGGCCGTCGTCTCGGGACTCTTCGGGGTCAAGAGCTGACCGACGGTTGGGCCCTCCCCCGTGCCGTGCAGTAGACTCGGCCGCGCTGCCGCATCGGCAGACGGGGCGTAGCGTAGTGGCTAGCGCGCCTGCTTTGGGAGCAGGAGACCGCAGGTTCGAGTCCTGTCGCCCCGACCATCATTTGCCCTAGTCAGAAGGCATTTGTGGCAAGGAGAACGTCGTCTCGTGCAATATGCGTGCAATAGCGATCGCATAAGACCCCGTGAGAGGCCGTCCCAGCCCGCAGGTGAGCCCCCACTGCGGGAGTCGCCCCTTCCCGCCGAACTGGGAGCCGGTTTGCGTCCGTCAGGAGCCGGAGATCCCCGCGCGGAGAGCGACCAGCTGCACGGCGAGCTCCCCCACCGTTTCCCTGGATCCGCGGCTGCTGTGCGAGGCCACGGCTGGGAGGCAGTCACCGTCAAGGATGCCGGCCAAACGTTCCAGGGACGCGGCCTCCCAACTGGCATGCCCGGCGAACGTGTGAAGGTGGTAATCCCTGCGCGTGACGGATGAGTCCGTGCAAGTCGCCAGACTGGGTGGTCAAGATATCCAGGCGGTCAAAACTACTGACCGGAACGGGAATTTGACCGCTATTCGGCGGTCGCCGTCCTCGGGCAAGCTGCCAGCCCCAGAGATCACCGCGCGAGATCGTCGAGGATCAGACCGCCGCCTTGAACTCCATGCACGGCAGCTGACCCGCACGGAGGTACATGGTCCACACACCCACTGCACCATCGGGGGCGGTTTGCGCGTTGGGTGGTCGAGTCGGGGTTCTCATGTGCGTGGGGGTATCGCTGCACAAGCTCACTGCTGGGTCGGGGTATGACTACCTGACTCGGCAGGTTGCTGCGCACGACACGACGGAGAAGGGCCACGCGACGCTGGCCTCCTATTACTCGGAACGTGGCGAGGCCCCCGGGTCGTGGCGCGGCCGCGGCCTAGCGGGTCTCGGCGACCTCGCAGTCGGCGACGAGGTGACGGCCGAGCAGATGCGCGCCTTGTTCGGCGCCGGGCTCCACCCGAACATGCAGGCCCGCCTGGAAGCTTTGCCATCCGGCGCGTCGACGGCGATGGTCATCGAGGCGACCCGGCTGGGCCGACCGTTTCCGGAACTCGAGGCCGTCACCGAGTTCCGTCGTGAAGTCGAGAAGCGCACCGCGGCATGGCGCGTCTCGGAGGGGGCGCCGGCCAGGGCAACGGTGCCTGTGGACGTCCGCGCCGAGATCGTGAACGACGTCGCGATGGAGAGGTTCGAAGCGCGTATTGGCCGTCCGCCAACGTCGCAGGAGTTGACGGCGGAGGTGTTGCGGTTGAGCCGGCAGCCGTCGTCGACGTGTGCGGGCTACGACGTGACGTTCACCCCGGTGAAGTCGGTTTCCGCGCTGTGGGCGATCGCCCCGCGCGCGGTCGCTGACGCGATCGAACGGGCCCACGACGCGGCGGTCGACGACGCGCTGCGCTTCCTGGAGGACGAGGCGCTGTACTCGCGCGCCGGCCACGCGGGCGTACGGCAGATCGACGTCCACGGCCTCATCGCAGCCTCATTCACCCATCGCGATTCGCGTGCCGGGGATCCAAACCTGCACACGCATGTGGCGATCGCGAACAAGGTGCAGGGGCTGGACGGCAAGTGGCGCTCCATCGACGGCCGCCTCATCTACCAGGCACGGGTAGCCGTGAGCGAGACGTACAACACGCAGCTGGAGGCCCACCTGCGCGAAGCACTCGGGATCGAGTTCGCCGAACGAGAGCCCGGGACGCTGGAGCGACGAACTGTCCGGGAAATCATCGGCATACCCCCCGAACTGGTCGAGCTCTGGTCATCGCGCAGAGCATTGATCGAGTCTCGCCAGGCAAAGCTCGCGGCCGAGTTCCAGACACGCCATCATCGTCCTCCCACACCTGCGGAAGCAATCCGGCTGGCGCAGCAGGCCACCCTCGAAACAAGGGAAGCGAAGCACCTCCCCCGCTCCCATGAAGAGCAGCGCACCACATGGCGGGCACAGGCTCAACGAGCCATCGGAGCCGACGAGATCAAGCGTGCTCTCGCCCACTCACTAGGCCGCGCCCCCACGCCCAGCGTGGAAATCACGGAGGACCAGCTGGATCGCGTGGCGGGCGAAGTGGTCGATCGGGTCGCAAGGTCGCGGGCGTCGTGGCAGGTGTGGCACCTGCGCGGTGAGGCGTCCCGACGTGCCCGCGGACTCGCCCCCACCTCGGCTCAGGCTGAACTCCTCACGAAGGAAATCGTTGACCGCGCGCTCGCGGGTTCCATCCCGCTGACCTCCGTCGGGGATGGGATCGACGAGCCTTCCGAGTTGCGCCGCAGCGACGGGTCCTCGATGTACGAGGTGGCAGGATCGCGCCTCTACACGTCACAGGCCGTGCTCGACGCGGAGCGGCGGATCGTCGCAGCCGGCTCGCTCGCCGGGGGCCGTCGGGTTCCAGATTTCGCGGTGGAGATCGCCTTGTTGGAGTCGACCGCCAACGGCGTCACCCTCAACGACGGACAGGCACGCCTGGTGCGGACGATGGCCACCAGCGGGGCACCACTGCAGCTCGGGTTGGCCGCAGCGGGCACCGGGAAGACAACCGCGATGCGCGTCCTGACCCGGGCCTGGGAGGAGTCCGGCGGCAACGTCCTCGGCCTGGCCCCGTCGGCCGCCGCGGCCGCGGTCCTCGCGGAGGCGACCGGTCAGGCCACCACCATCGCCAAACTGCTCTGGGACCTCCACCACGACGAAAGCCATCGCGTGGATGCGGCGACGCTGATCATCGTGGACGAGGCAGGAATGGCCGACACCCTCTCCCTCGCCGAGCTCATCGGCTACGCGCTCCTTCAAGGCGCCTCCATCCGCCTGATCGGCGACGACCGCCAACTCTCCGCCATCGGTGCCGGCGGCGTGCTGCGCGACCTACGCCGCGTGCACGGCGCCGTCGAACTCGACGAGGTGCTGCGCTTCGTCGACAACGGCGAGAAGGCCGCCTCCCTCGCCCTCCGCGACGGCGACCCCACCGCCCTGGGCTGGTATCTCGACCACGACCGCATCCACGTCGGCAGCCCAGAAACCGCGCTCGACGCAGCGCTCCAAGCCTGGAAGGCCGACACCGACCAGGGCCTCGACTCCCTCATGCTCGCCAGCACCAGCCACGACGTCGCCGAACTCAACCGCCGAGCCCGCCAGTTGCTCGCCGGCAAGGACGCGATCGGGGTGCCGTTGTCCGACGGGAACCTGGCAGGCGTCGGCGATGTGATCCTCACCAGACGCAACGATCGACGCCTGCGGACCTCCGCCGCCAGCGGCTTCGTCATGAACGGCGACCGCTGGATCGTCCAGGCCATCAACCGCGACGGCGGGCTGCTGGTTCGGCACCGCACCACCGGGCACCGCGCATGGCTGCCCCCTGCCTACGTCGCCGAGCACGTCGAACTGGGCTACGCCACCACCATCCACACCGCCCAGGGCTCGACCGTCGACACCGCCCACACCGTCCTCACCGGCACAGAGAGCCGCCAACTTCTGTATGTCGCCATGACCCGCGGGCGCCAAGCGAACCACAGCTACGTCACCACCGTCGGCGACGGCGACGCCCACTCCGCGTTCACACCCGAGACGCTGCGGCCATCCACCGCCGTCGAGATCCTCGAAACCGTCCTAGCCCGCGACGGCGCCGCCCGCTCCGCCACCAGCGAAATCGCGCGCGCCCACGACCCGGCCGTGCGGCTCGCTGACGCGGTCAACCGGTACCGCGACGCGCTGACCATCGCCCTCGAGCATCGCCATGGCCCTGCCGTGGAGATCCTCGACCATGGAGCCGACGACGTCGTCCCCGGCCTCACCGAGTGCAACGCCTGGCCGACACTCCGGCAACGGCTCCTCGCGGCCACCGACGGCACCAGCCTGCTCGACGGGCTGCGCCAGGTCGCCGCGGGCCACCGCTTCGACGACATCGCCGACCCAGCAGCCTTCCTCGCCACCCTCATCCCCGAACCCGCCGGCGGACCCCTCCCCTGGCTCCCCCGCATCCCAGCCTCCGTAGCCGACGACGCACGCTGGGGTCCCTACCTCACAGCACGCGCCCAGCACGTGACCAACCTCGCCACCCGGGTACGCCTCGACGCACTCCAGGCCAGGCCCCCGAGATGGGTGACCATCGACGCGAACGTTCCAAAGCACCTGATCGGCGACGTGGCCGTGTGGCGAGCCGCCACCGACGTCGCATCCGAAGACCACCACCCCACCGGAGGACGCGCGCAGGCCGGAGCTGCGCGGCACTACCAGGACCACCTCGACAGGCAACTCCTGACCGCGACGCCCAGCGTGGACATCGCGCAACTGCGGGCCTTGGGTCAGGGCCTGGACCACGACCCCGCCGTCATTGGGCTGGCCAAACACCTCACCCTGCTCGAAGAACGCGGCCTCCCAGTTGGGGCCCTCGTCGCCAGCGCGCTGGCCGAAGGACCACTGCCAGCAGAGCGACCCGCGGCCGCCCTCTACTGGCGGATCCATCAGCACACGCCCAACCCCGAACCGGCGGACACCCACCCCGACGAGCCACAAGCAGATCAGCCGTCCTCCCGGCCGCGCCCGGAACACCTACGAGGCCCGTCGAGGCTCCACGGAGGTCCCCGGCTATGACCTCGCTACCCCCATTGAGCACCCGCCACACGTACCCCCGGACTTCCACGTCGCTTATGTCCGACTCAGGCCCCGCCGGGAGAGCCTTGATGACACGCCCAGCCGTACGTCTGAACCCCAGTGTCAAAGGTCATTTGAGGCCGGGGGTGCGCCCTCACGACACGCCAGGGGGTACGAATCCGGGGACGTCGCCCAGCCATCATCCCGTCAACAACCCTCCCGCCAACGAACGAAAGTGGACGCCATGCCCCGCACCGAGACCGCCTCTAAGCACCCCCGCTACGCAACGCTTCACGAAGCGGCCGAATACTGCCGCAGTTCGCGCCGCTCCCTCGAGCGCAGAATGGCCGAGGGGAAGCTCACCCGCTTCAGGAACGGCTTCCGAGTGCTCGTCGACCTCAACGAGATCGACGCTCTCCTTCGCGGCGAACGCCGTTGATTGCCCCATGGCCCGTGTGCTCGGACGTCGCCAGTCAGGCGCACGCCACGCAGCTGGTGAAACGAAACGTCATCCTCCGTCGCGTGACTCTTTCGAAGCAGCGGACCAAGTCCCGGGCTCTGATCGCTAACCTTTGCTTGGAATGTATCCAAATAGGGGATACACTCCAAGTATGAAGTCGACGGATGCTCTGCGCATGCTCGCTGAGGTCACCGCCTACCAGTGGGGGATGGTGACCTCGGCTCAAGCCAGCATGCACGGCATCACGCGCCTCGACCTCTCCCGACTCGCCGCTGACGGCCAACTGGAACGCGTCGCCCACGGGGTCTACAAGGACGCCGGTGCTCCCGCCGGCCCGCACGACGACCTGAAAGCAGCCTGGCTCAGCACCGATTCGAAGACGATGGGCGAGGTGCGTATCAAGGACGGCGCCAGCGGCGTGGTCGTGGCAGGAGAGTCCGCCGCCGACCTGCACGGCATCGGTGACCTCCGCGCCCTACGGCACGAGTTCGTCTCCGCCGCCCGCCGGCAGAGTCAGCGCAGCGCCATCCGCTACCGCCAGCGCACGCTTGACCCCCGCGACGTCACGCTCGTCGATGGCCTGCCGGTCATGACGATGGAGCGCACCATCGCCGATCTCATCGAAGAGGTGGGCGACCTCAGCCTCGTCGCCGACGCCCTCCGCGACGCCTCTCGCAAGCGGGACCTCGACCTCGAGCGGCTCCGGGCACTCCTCGCTCCCCTCGCCCAACGCAACGAACTCAAGAAGGGTGATGGAGCCGCCCTGCTGGATCGGCTGATGGAGATCGCAGGCATCGACCCGGAGGCTGTCGCGCGTCGAGTCGCCGCCGACGCGTCGCTCGGCTCTCGGGTCGCCGCGAGCTACTTCGTTGGCCTCAGCAAGGAGGACCTCGACCGGCTCGTCATGACTCCCGAGATGCAACAGACCATGCGCTCGATCCAAGAGTCGGTTGCCGCAACAATCCGGAGTTCGATGGCTCCCCAGCTCGCCGACATCAACGCAACTATGGAGCGCGTGAGCGCCGACCTGGTCAAGAACGCAGGTCTCGACGAGGTCGCGCGCCGCATCTCAGCCCAGGTCGTCAACAGCGACGTCATGGAGAAGATCAGCCGGGGATGGGCCACTGCCCTGAGCGACAGCATCGCGCTCAAGCCGGAGACGCTTGCCGCCATTCGTGAGACCCAGAAGGCGGTCACGCGTGCCTGAGCCCGAGCCATACTCCACTCCGCGCGGCGTCGAGAACGCGATCAAGGACGCCGCGAGGAGGGCCACTGCAGCCGATCCGTCACTCGACGTCAGCAAGCGGATCCAGCTGGAGTACTTCAACCGCTTCCTGAGCCGCGTGTTCTCCGAGGCCAAGGCCTCCGAGTGGGTGCTGAAGGGCGGCACGGGCATGCTCGCCCGAGTGCCTTCGACCCGCGCCACTCGGGACATCGACCTGTACCGCCGCGGCTTCACTCTCACCCAAGCCCTCGACGACCTGATCCGTCTGGCAGCGATCGACCTCGGCGACCACTTCCGGTTCCAGTACGTCAGCCACACCCAATCGATCGGCAACAACACCCAGCCCTACACCGAGGGCTACCACGTCAGGTTCCAGATCTTCATCGGGCTCAGCACCAAGGGCTCGCTGCAGGTGGACCTCGCCGTCGGCACCGGGATCACCGAAGAGGTCACCACGACCGACCCGGCGAACGCACTGGAGCTGCCGCGCCTCGTCAGCTACCAATACCGCCTCTACCCCGTCGTCGACCAGATCGCCGACAAGGTCTGCGCGACCATGACCGAGTACAACGAACGCACGTCGAGCCGCGAGAAGGACCTCGTCGACCTTGTCGTGTTCGCGACCACGCAGGACATCGACGGCACCGCCCTGCGAGTCGCCACCGTCACCGAGGCACGCCGACGCCAGATGGAGCCGTTCGACAGCTTCGCTGTGCCCGCCGCCTGGGGAGCCGGCTACGCGAAGCTGAGCAAGCCCGTCCCCCACTGCGACGGCTACCGCACCGTGGGCCTCGCCGCCGATCTCGCGAAGCGCCTCATTGATCCCGCGCTCTCCGGCGATGCCGATGGCAAGACGTGGTCACACGAGACGCGTTCCTGGGCCTAAGGCCAGTCGTCAAAGCGCCAGCCCGCCTTGACGGGCGACCTCCCCCAGCCTGTCGAGCGCATTCGCGGCGTGGCGTCGGATCGTCCGGGCCGCGAGCGCGTGATCCTCACTGACCAACTGGACGACGCGACGGTGTGGTCAGTCCAGCCCTGCCACGCCGAAGGGGTGCATCCGCAAGGTTGGCCGCCAGAGCCAGATCCAGGAGCAAGCCGCGGTCCTGGTCGGGCAGCGCTCCTGAGTCGAGAGCCCGTCGCAGGAGCTCGATGAGCCCAATGGCTCTTGTCGCGGCACCACATTTCGCCAGCGTTCAGGTTGGCCTGGGTGAGGGAGTCGTGGTAGCGACGCTCGTCAGGGAACCGATCGGGTCCGATGGTCAACACCTCGTCGACGTGGCCGCACTCGAGTTCGACCCTCCACCGGTAGAGCTTCCGAGGATCGGGCAAGAGGAGCGACGCCAGCACGGGACCAATGTGTTGCCTGCGCTCTGCGACATACACCTCGACTTCATCGAGTACCTCGCGACGTGGCCGGGCTGGCCCGGCCACCCTCCGCAGAAGCCTGGACAATCGTCGGTGTTCGCAACATCTTGCGCAGTGCTCACCTGACGAGACTCTCCCAGATCAGCGACGTCGGCAACGGCGGCCAGACGGCGTTACCAGCGCCTTCGCTGACGGGACATCCAGTAGATGTGGTCCATTCCCTCGCGATCGAGATCGGCGGGCGGAAGTTTCGCCGCGCTCCCGAAACTGCCACATCACCGCTCGCGCAGCGGCGATGGTCAAGCCCTGGTCGAGCAGCTCCTTGAACGCGTCGAGCGACGCCCTCGTGACTCGATAGTGCGCCTGGCCCGGCGCGTAGAAGACTCGTTCAAGACACCAGCAAATCTCGTTCGCTTTCCAGCTCGGCACGTCGAGTTCCAAGGCGACGCGCTTCGCGGACACAAGCAGCTTCGGCGGATCGGGCGGCTCCCAGTGCTTCGGCCGCATCATCGCCACCACGAGGCACGGGCTGACTCCCGTGGCATCGAGTTCACCCAGACCAGGAGCGAACCGTAGACAATCCGGTAGTTCTTGCCGCCCTCACCGATAAACACCCGATCGAAATCGCCGAACGACACGGCCTGACGGATGGCCTGCTCTGGCACGCTCAACATCCACGCCGCTTCCTCCACCGTCACGAGCACCTTCTCGTCGTACGCGGTTCGTCGATCCAGGAGCCCGCCAGACCTCCAGAGCGATGTACTCGAACATCGTGTCCTGCCCACCCCGCAGCATTCCAGGACACGATCAGCCCGACGGCCAAGATGCTCCAGCCACCGCCGCCGCTATCCGCAGGGCCAACGCTCCCCGGTCTCGGTTGCTCGCGACGTCCTCGGGCCCGGAGCGCCCCGCTCCGGTGGTAACCATGTTGATGCGAACCACAAGCCCCCCCCAAGGCTCGACTTATCGCCGGACCCGGGATCCGGCCGACGCGGCCCTCAAGGCCGCACACTAACGACTCTAGCGCCGGGTCTGGTCAGCTCATCCCCTGCGATGATCCCAGGCCGTCAGGAGGAACCGCGGCCGCCGGATGAGTGGGCATGTGGGTTCTGACACCCTCACGACTGCGATCAAGCGACGACGAGGAACGTGACAGAACAAATCCCGTACTGAATATCGCAGGTCCCCCGACACGCCGGGTCAAGGTGCGGTCGGGGTTCTTGGGGGTATGACGGCGTCGTTGTACAAGCTGACGGCCGGGTCGGACTATGACTACCTGACCCGGCAGGTCGCGGCGATGGACTCCACTGGCAAGGGCCGCACGCCGCTGGCGTCGTACTACTCCGAGAAGGGGGAGGTACCCGGCCGCTGGGTCCGCACCAAGCTCAACCGCTGGAAGTGCCGGCTGGTTCGACGGTGACGGCCGAGCAGATGCGCGCCCTGTTCGGGGGCGGGGATGCACCCCAAGATGGCCACCCACCGTCAGCTGCAGGCGCCGTCAGGCCCGCCGCCCTCCAGCTGAGCCAACGCATCCTCGGGCACCCGGCCATGCGGCACCAAAGTACCTTGTTGCCCTGAAGCCATATACGGCCCGCTCTTGGTGGGTAGCGTGGAGGCACCTACAATCAGCGGAGTGAAGGTGAGTTCGTCGTGGAACTGGTCCTGCAGTCTCTCAA
This sequence comes from uncultured Arachnia sp., assembly GCA_947499145.1. Taxonomy (GTDB): domain Bacteria; phylum Actinomycetota; class Actinomycetes; order Propionibacteriales; family Propionibacteriaceae; genus Arachnia. The sequence continues at coordinate 331,543 of CANMNB010000004.1, read as the reverse complement.
GTCCTCACTGGCCCTGTTCACTGCTGCAACAGCCTTGGTGGGGCCATCCGGTCTTGGTGTGAATCACGTCACCCCCGGGCCTGTGGCCGTCAGTGTCGCTTCCTGCTACGTCTCTGGTAATGCTCCCTACACGTCTGGAACCCAACTTTATGGGAGGGCAAACCGCGCTGGCTGCGGTGATCAAGTGACTCTTAAAGCTTACATAATGCAAGATGTGCCATATTGGCCTGATGCTGCTGCGGGATATGGCGAGAAATTGCTCGTCAACGGTTCCGTCACTGGCTCGGGGCCCTGCTCTCGGCGTGGACCTGGTAAGTACTACGTGTCGGCCAGAACCGACACTGGCCAGCGCAACGATAACGGTCAAAGAGTAGCTTTGTGTTGATGGTTGATTCCAGATTATTGAGGGCTTTCTTCCATCTAATCATGACAGGTCGCGCGGCATGATCGGGGAGAAGAAGGCAGTGCCTCACAACGGCGACGAACCACACGCTGCTGAGGTGTCTAGACTCACCGTCGTGCTGGGGAGGCGCCGGACCGCGAAGCAGGTCTTGGATGGGCTGGACTTGCGAATTGGAACGGGCGTGCACGGCCTCCTAGGCCCCAATGGCGCAGGCAAGACAACCCTGATGCGGGTCCTGGCCACGGTGATTCCGCCGTCAGCGGGCTTTGTAACCGTGCTCGGCAGATCCATTGAAGAGCCGAAGGACCGCAGGGCAATTCGCCGCTCTCTGGGCTATCTACCCCAATCATTCGGCTTTCATCCCCGCTTCACAGTGCGGGAGTTCGTCGCCTACTTCGCGTGGCTGAAGGAATACCCCGCCAAGTTCTCGCCCCGTGCCGTAGAGCATGCCCTCAAGCGCGTCAACATGGCGCCGCATGCGGAAACCCAGATGAGGAAGCTTTCCGGAGGGATGCTCCGCCGAGCCGGGTTGGCTCAGGCCCTGGTCAACGATCCTGAGCTGCTGTTGTTGGACGAGCCGACTGCCGGTCTGGACCCTGAACAGCGTGTGCAGCTGCGGGAGACGCTGCGTCAGCTGGGCGCCAGCACCGCTGTGCTGGTCGCAACCCATCTGGTGGAGGACGTCGCGAGCGCCTGCAGCCGTGTCAGTCTGCTCAATGACGGACAGGTCGTCTGGGACGGTGAGCCAAGCGCCCTGGCTGAACTGTCAAGCGATCAACCGTCGGACGGGGCCTCGGCGATCGAAACCGGCTATACCCTCGCGTTGCGTGAACACAGGGCTCGTCGTGCCGAGTGATGATCAGCGACCCTCTAGGACTCATTGGCTCGCGTCGGAACTTCGCCTCACCGCGGCAGCGTGGTTCGCCCTGCTGCTCACATTGACGCAGACGGTCTTGTTGTTGTTGAGGCAGCCGCCGTTCCAGAGCTACAGCGCGTGGACGTCCAGTTGGGCAGGCGGCGCGCGATGGCTCAGCGAAAGCAGCCTGGTCCTTGGTCCGTTAGTCGCCACCGCAGCAGCATGGGTGGGTGGACGCGAGAGTAGACATCGCATGGGCGAGCTGCTGGACTCCACGTCTCGCCCCGCGTGGCAGCGCCTGTCCTCGGCTTGGTGCGGCGTGGCCGCTGGGACCGCCACCGGGTTCTTGGGATCGGCGTTAGTTGTCACGCTAGCCTTGGCGCCGGCCGTCTCCTATTCGGGTGGGCGTTGGCCATGGGCCTGGATGCTGGTTGGGCTGGGCTGGTTGGCCTGTGCTGGCATCGGTTACGGAGTTGGTATCCTGGTGCCAGGCCGTCTCGTTCCAGCGTTGGTCGGGCTAGCCATCTACGTTGGCTGCGGGACGCTTAGCTACGCCGATGCGCCATGGGCGCAGTTGGCGCCGGTGGCAGGGCTTCCCATCTCTTCCGGTCTCCAGCTGAGGACTTCGGTCATCCCACTGGCCATCTTGTGGTTGATTGCCTTGCCCGCTATCCCATTGACACTGGCAATCGTTCGGCATTGGGCATGGACCTTGGTTGCCGCCCTTCTGGCAATTGGGGCTGGAACCGTTCTCCTGTTGCCCGATCATGACGTTCAGTTGGGCCCTCGCTACTCCTGGGCAGAGGTGGATACCGCTGCAGAAGCGCTCGTTTGTACGGGGAACACTCCCATGGTTTGCGTGCAAGCGGTGCATAAGGGCCTGCTGGAAGATGTCGTGGTTCAGGCGCGCCAAATCATCGACGCTGCCAACGAGTTCGTCGTGCTGGATCAGGCAGCTCAAGCCGTGGGGCGGGTCGACTCAGAGCCGTCCAAGGAGACGCTGCCGCTCCCCGGGCTGGAAGGGCAATACCGCATGTTTCGACGTGGCATGGCGGACCTTGAGCTGTTTCGTTACAGCACGGCCTTTGTCTTCACCGCCCCCCGCTGCGACGACCCGGAGGAACAAGAGGCGATCCTCTTGGACGACGACGCCTATCTCGCCCACGAAGTGGCGGCGTCGCTCCTGCATGGCGGCTCGCTCGGGGAAGGCAACGTCGCGGAGAACCTCCGGCAGAGATTCCTCCGGGAGCCAGAGGCAGCACGCGCTTGGATGAAGCAGTACCTTGAGGCCGCTTGGTCGTGCGATGCGGTCGTTGTGAAAAGGCTCGGGAGGATCTGAGATTGCGAGGCGGATTCGCGCTCCACTGTCGGGCGCGTCGCGTGTACTGGGTGCTGGCGGCGTTGCTGATCTTGAGCGCTGTCAGCTGGTACGCGGCCGCCTCACTCGCAGGCCACCCAGAGTTGGGTGGCTTTCCAGCACGCGCCCCCGTGGTCGTCGGTGCCCCACTGTTGGCGGCGGTCCTCGTCAGCGCCACCTTGACCGGCCCGGAACCGGAGCTTGACCGCACCTCTGCACGGCTTGGTCACGCATGGCGCGCGGGGCATGCATGCCTGGCGATGACAGTCCCGGCCCTGCTCTTGGCCGCGGCCGTGCCGGGGCAGCCGTTTGAGTGGGGTGCCGCGGTGATGGTGAGGAACGTGGCTGGCTTGGTCGGCGTCGTCCTGCTCACCGCAGAGTGGCTTCCCACCACCCCCAGCTGGGCGCCCGGCTTCGGCTACACGGCTGTCTGTTACCTGGCCGCGCCCAAGACACCAAGGGCAGGCAGCGATGTCTGGGCTTGGCCCATGCAACCCGGCGGCCCCGACGCCTCCTGGGTGATGGCCGCTGGCATCGCCTCGGCGGGAATCACGGTCTACGTGCTCGGCAACCGCCGCCAGTCCACATCTGAATCGCTCTGAGTTTGTTGGGGACTCCTGGTCTTGGAAACGAGGATGGAATCATGCCAAAGGAACAGGCGCCGGGGAAGCCGACGACGCGTCGGTACTCGGAGGAGGAGAAGGCCGCCGCGGTGCGGATGGTACGGATCCCTGCGGTCGGAGTTGGGAACGGCCCAGGGGACAGTGCAACGGGTCGCGTCGCAGCTCGGGTATGGGCTCGAGTCGGTGCGGACCTGGGTCAAGCAGGCCGATGTCGATGACGGCGTCTCCCCGGGGGTGAGCACTGTCGAGGCGGCGCGGGTGAGGGAGTTGGAACAGGAGGTCCGTGAGCTTCGCCGGGCCAATGAGATCTTGAAGCGGGCCGCGTCTTTCTTCGGGGCGGAGCTCGACCGCCAACACCGGAGATAGTGGCCTTCGTCGATCGGAACAAGGACGACGTCGTGGAGGGTCGAAGGCTCGGGGTCGAGCTCATCTGCACTGTGTTGCAGGTGGCTCCGAGCACCTACTACGCCGACCAGGTCCCGCATCCCCTCGGCTCGGGCTGTCCGCGATGACGAGCTGATTCCTCGGCTGGTGGAGCTCTGGGAGGTGAACTACAGCGTCTACGGGGTCCGGAAGCTGTGGAAGACCGCGGTGCGGGCAGGCATCGGGATCGGGCGGGATCAGACCGCCCGGCTGATGCGGGCTGCGGGGATCGAGGGTGCCCGACGCTCGAAGCGGGTGACCACGACCCGGCGGGATCCTGTGGCCTCACGCCACCCGGACCTGGTGAAGCGGGAGTTCACCGCCACGGCACCGAACCGGTTGTGGGTCACCGATCTGACGTTCGTGCCGACCTGGGCCGGTGTCGCCTACGTGTGCTTCATCATCGACGCGTTCTCGCGGACGAGGGGGTGTCAGATGGTTTGTGTAAGTGGAGAGGGCCTATCGAAGGAGTAGGACTGTGACCACAACCATGACAAGCCTGCGGAGCGGGCGGACGAGCCTGAGGCTCGCAAGCTCCGCCGGGAGCTGATCGACGACGATCTGCTGGACGAGTTGATGGCTGCCACCGACGAACGCGGGATCGCGCTGACCGGGGAGGGTGGGTTCCTGCCGGAGATGATCAAGGCCCTCCTCGAACGCGGGATGCAGACTGAACTGACCCAGCACCTGGGATACGACAAGCACGACCCCGCCGGGCGAGGTTCGGGGAACTCGCGCAACGGGACCACGGGCAAGACGGTGTCCACCGAGGTCGGTGACGTCACGCTGGAGCAGCCCCGCGACCGCAACAGCAGCTTCGCCTCGGCGCTCCTGCCCATCGGGACGGGTGGGGGTCAAGTCCCTTGGAGTGGTGTATCCCGGAACGCCTTCGTCTGGGCTTCGAGCCAGGTCTTGAACGCCTGCTTCGAGCGGCCTTCGAGCACGGCCAGCAGACGCGATGGGCCGGTCCTGGTCCTTGTCGGGGTGAGGTCGATGATGACGGTGACGTACTTGTCGCCGTGTCGGACCTTCTTCCTCGAAAATGACGGCTGCCAAACTGCGATAAGGGAAGATTTCTAAGCCAGCGGAGTCCACCTCGGCCCGTAACCTCTCCGCAGTCTGCTCCACGGCAGGATCAAACACTCGCATAACAAAGTCTAGGTCCTTATCCCCCGTCGCATGACGTACACGGCGACGAGGACGCTGCTGCGTTGAGGACACCGCGATTGTCACTGCGACGTGCGATCCGCGGCATGACCGGATGTTCGCCCCGCGCCATGAGAGGCGGGAGTTGGGTCCGTCTCGCATTGGTGTCCATCGGAGTGTTCATCGGCACCTGATGGCCCTCCAACCCAGGATCGGCCAGCAGCGAGTCGATCATCTCGGCAGGGCCGGACTGACCTTGCTGAGATCCGGCAGGTCCTCCAGATCCGGGACGCCGACGTGGCCCCCTGCCAGCGCGTCGGCGACCTGCTCGACGACCGCCTCACCGAAGTCGACCGACGGATCGCCGCACTCCAGGCCCTCCGTGAGTCCATCACCACGCTGCGGGCGCAGGCGTCCCGCGCCGACGAAGCCGCCTGCCCTCCGAGCAGGCCTGCAGCTAGCTCCAGCCGACTTGGACGAATAGTCAGCGTTTGCTGTATGGTCACCATATGCTGACTATTGCTTCTCGTGTGGATGTGATGAATCGGTTGGGGCGGGCCATGGCCGATCCCACGCGTTCCCGCATCCTGTTGTCCCTGCTGGACGGTCCGGGCTATCCGGCGCAACTGGCGCGTGACCTGGACCTGACCCGGACCAACGTTTCCAACCACCTGACCTGTCTTCGGGGGTGCGGGATCGTCGTGTCCGAGCCGGAGGGGCGCCAGACGCGCTACGAGATCGCCGATCCGCACCTCGCGGCGGCGTTGGTGGCGCTGGTCGACGTCACCTTGGCGGTGGACGAGGAAGTCCCCTGCATCGACCCCGCGTGCGGGGTGGCGGGTTGCGCGTCCCATCGCGATGACGAGGAGGATTTGGCGTGAGCAGCGCGTGCGGTTGCGAGGCTCCAGTCACGGCTGGGGTTGAGGCGGACGAGGAGGTCGAGATCCCTTGGTGGCGTGATCGGGCGGTCCTCCTGCCGGTCCTGTCCGGGGTGTTCCTGGTCGCGGGGTTCTTGGTCGAGTGGCTGGTCGAGGCGCCGGCTGCCGGGACGATCGCCCTGGTCCTGTTCTGGGTGGGCCTGCTCGCCGGTGCCTCGACGTTCGTCCCGGGGGCGCTGAGGAACCTGTTCCGCAAGCGGAAGCTGGGGATCGGCCTGTTGATGACGATCAGCGCCGTGGGTGCGGTCATCCTGGGCTATGTCGAGGAGGCTGCGGCCCTGGCCTTCCTGTACTCGCTGGCCGAGATGCTTGAGGACAAAGCGATGGACAGGGCCCGGGGTGGCCTGAGGGCCCTGCTGAAGCTGGTGCCGGAGACCGCCACCGTCCTGCGCGGTCGCGAGTCGGCCATCATCCCGGCGCGGGAACTCACCGTGGGGCAGCTCATGTTGGTCCGGCCCGGCGAGCGGGTCGCCACCGATGGCGTGGTGCGGTCCGGGCGGTCCAGCCTCGACACCTCGGCGATCACCGGTGAGTCGATCCCCGTCGAGGTCGAGGCGGGCGCGCAGGTGTCGGCCGGTTCGATCAACACCTCCGGCGTGCTGGAGGTCGAGGCCACCGCCGCCGGCACCGACAACTCCTTGACCACGATCGTCGAACTCGTCGAGCAGGCGCAGGCCGAGAAGGGCAACCGGGCACGCCTGGCCGACCGGATCGCCCGTCCGCTCGTCCCCGGGGTGATGGTGCTGGCGCTGCTGGTGGGGGTGGTCGGCTCGCTGTTCGGGGACCCCGAGCTGTGGATCACCCGCGCCCTGGTGGTGCTGGTGGCCGCGAGTCCTTGCGCCTTGGCCATCTCGGTACCGGTCACGGTGGTGTCGGCGATCGGGGCGGCGAGCAGGTTCGGCGTCATCATCAAGAGCGGCGCCGCCTTCGAACGACTCGGCTCGATCCGGCACCTGGCCATGGACAAGACCGGCACCCTCACCGTCAACCAACCCGTTGTCACCTCGGTGGTGACGACCGAGGGCTGGAGCGAGGCGGACGTGCTGTCCTACGCCGCAGCGCTCGAGCGGCAGTCCACCCATCCGCTGGCGGTCGCCATCGTCGCAGCCACACCCGACGCCCCGGCCGCCGCGCACGTCGAGGAGACGGCCGGGCACGGTGTGGTCGGGACGGTCGAGGGGCGCCGCGTCGCGGTCGGCAGCCCCCGCTGGATAGATGCCGGCCCGCTCGCCGACCGCGTGGCCCAGCTCGAGGCCGAGGGCCGGACCTGCGTCCTGGTCACCGTCGACGGCGTGACGGCCGGGGTCATCGGCGTGCGCGACGAACTCCGACCCGAGGTGCCCGAGGTCGTCTCCACCTTGGCCGAACAGGGGGTCGGGGTGAGCATGCTGACCGGCGACAACGCCCGGACAGCAGCAGCTTTGGGACGCGACGCCGGCATCGACGACGTGCGGGCAGCACTACGCCCCGAAGACAAGGCCCGCATCGTCGCCGACCTCAACGACCAGGTCCCCACCGCGATGATCGGCGACGGCATCAACGACACCCCCGCCCTCGCCGGGGCGACCGTGGGCATCGCGATGGGCGCCACCGGGTCGGACGCCGCCATCGAGTCCGCCGACGTGGCCTTCACCGGCCACGACCTGCGGCTCATCCCCCAAGCGCTGGCCCACGCCCGCCGCGGCGGACGGATCATCAACCAGAACATCGTCCTGTCGCTGGTGATCATCACCGTCCTGCTGCCGCTGGCGATCACCGGGGTACTGGGACTGGCCGCGGTCGTCCTCGTCCACGAAGTGGCCGAGGTGGTCGTGATCGCCAACGGACTCCGGGCCGCCAAGGCCCAGCGCACCGAACTCACCCCGCTCGATCAGAGCGGCTCCGCGCAGGCTGCCGACAACAACGCTGTCGTCACCGCCTGACGGGCGCCGGCACGCACCGACACACGCGCCCGCTGGGCCCTGCTCACGCAGGCGCCCAGCAGGGCGTGTGCCTCTTCTGATGCACCGCGGTCGGGTGGGCTCACCAGTCAGCGCCCTGACAGCCATGCCCCGAGGCGGACTCGACCTGCAGCGTCGCGTGTTCGATGTTGAACTGCTCACGCAGCACGGCGCTGGCAGCGGCGAGCACCGCCTGCTCGGGCTGTTCGTCGGCCGCGACCAGGTGTGCCGTGGCCACGTCCATGCCGGAGGTCAACTGCCACACGTGCAGGTCGTGGACGTCGGCGACCCCTTCCACGTCGGCGAGGGCGGCGATGATTTCCTGAGGCTCCATACCGGCGGGCGCATGCTGCCCCAGGACCGCGAGGACCTCGCGGCCCAGCATTAAGGCTCGAACCGCCACGAACACGGCGATGGCCAGGGCGATGACCGTGTCCCAGAAGGACTGACCGGTCCACAACACCAACAGGCCGGCCACGATCACACCGACCGAACCGACCGCGTCCGCCATCACCTCCAAGTAAGCGCCCTTCACGTTCAGGCTCTCCCCGGCACCGGTGCGCAACAGGATGATGCCGACGGCGTTGATCGCCAGCCCGACCACGCCCACCACGAGCATCACTCCAGAGGTCGGCTCGACCGGCTGGCCCAGGCGACGAACCGCCTCCACCACGATGTACACCGCCACGCCCAGCATCATCAGCACGGCCAGTCCGGATGCGAACACCTCGGCCCGGTACCGGCCGTAGGTGCGCCGTCCCGTCGCGTCGGGCATCGCGGCCAGGCGCGTGGCAACCAGCGCGGCGCCGAGGGTGACCACGTCGGCCGCCATGTGCCCGGCATCGCTGATCAGGGCCAGTGACCCGCTGATCACGCCGGCGCCCAATTCCACCACGAAGAAGGTCGCAGTCAGCCCGAACGTGACCGCCAGCCGCCACCGGTGCCGGCCGGACGCCGAGAGTGCGGCCCCGTGCCCGTGGGCGTGTCCCCCGCTCATCCGAGCACCCCCGCCCCGTCCGCCTCGTGCAGCGCATGCTCCCGCGTCACGTCCAGCAACATCCGGACGTGCGCGTCCGACAGTCGGTAGAACACGTTGCGGCCCTCCCGGCGTCCGGCGACCACGCCAGCGGTACGCAACAGGCGCAACGCCTGCGACACCGTGGCCTCCGCGGTGTCCGTCGCCGCCGCGAGGTCACACACGCACATCTCGCCGGCCTCCAGCAGGGCATACAGCAATCGGGACCGCGTCGGATCACCCAGCAGCTTGAACAGCCCGTTCACGCGTGTCAGCGCCTCCTCGCGGGGGGCGGCCTCCCGCACCATCCGCACCCGGTCGGGGTGGACGCACGTGATGGCACACCCGTCGAGCCCCACAACCTGCTCCATCCAATACTCCTTCACCTGATCAGGTGTTCAGATGTATTGAATCACGACGGGCGGGTCCTGTCAGCGCCTGCGTGTCGTGGAAAGGCGGAGGATCGGGGGTACCGGGTAACCCGGACACGACGGACACCGAAGACATACGACTCTGGGCATGACCGTGAGGTCGCTCATCGGCATGAGCGCTCGTCTCTCAGGCCGCACGACCCCGTCCACCCGAGGTCGCTACTCCCCCGCCATCGCCGACAAGCGCCGCGCGATCTCGGCCTGTCGTCCTTCGGCGACGTGTTGATACCGCATGGCCATCTCTGACGTCGTATGCCCCAGCCGATCCATGAGTTCCCTGGTGGTGGCACCGGCCTGGGCGGCCATCACGGCCCCCGTGTGACGCATGTCGTGGAGGCGCAGATCCTCTCGTCCCGCCTCAGCGCGGGCGTGGCGAAATGCTTTGTAGAAGGTGCCGTGGTTCAAGTGCCCGGGTCCCCCTACGGCAGTGAAGACCAGGGCATCGCGGCGGGGCCCGACGAAACGGGCGAGATGGGCCTCCACGTGTGGCACCAGATGCGGAGGGATGGAAACGTCGCGGACACCAGCCGGGGACTTTGGATCGCCGATGATGGGCTCGCCGTGTACCCACGTAACGCCCCGAGAGATGCGAAGCACCCCATTATCCAGATCGACATCCATGCGGCGCAGCTCGGTGAGTTCGCCGAATCGCAAGGCGCACCAGGAGGCGAGTTGCAGGAGCAGGCGCCACTGTTCGGGCAGCGCCTCCGTCATCACCTTGAGATCAGTCAAGCTGGCGGGCCGGATCTGTCGAGCACGCTTCGCCTTCCCAGCCCCGCGGATACGGCAAGGGCTGGCGTCGATGATCTCTTCATCGACGGCCGTGCCCATGATCGTGCGAAGAAGATCGTACTGATGAGCGCGGCGAGTGGGTCGTGTCGGGTCGAGCGACTCGTACCACCGACGCACGACGTCCGGGGTGATCGCATCAATCCGCTTGGCAGCGAATCCTGCCATCAAGAGCGCCAACAACCGCTCGTACTCCGCACGGGTCCGCGGCTTCAACTCACGCCGGCGGAGCCAGTCATCCGCGTACTCCTGGAAGGTGATGTCCGCCGGTGAAGCAACCACAGGCTTCCTCCACCGCCCCTCCGTGATCGCAGCGCTGTTGATGGCCAACCAGGCCTCGGCATCCATCTTCACCTCGAAGGTCGTCGGCGCGACGATCCGCTCACCATCGGGGCTGAGAAAGCTGGCTTGGTATCGTTTGGAGGGAAGCCGGCGGATCGCTCCGAAGCCACGACGCCGTCGACGCGGCTGGCTCGGAGACGTGCTGTTTCGGACCACAATCCTCCCTCCTGTTGCCACGTCGTGCAATAAACGTGCAATAGCGGATGGCAAACAGTGTCGTTTACTGAGCTCCCGTGACGCAGCTCAGACCAGGTAAAACGCCTAGCCAAACCTACATTACACGTAGTCAAGCCAGCGGCACAGTAGGGCCCTGAATCGTCTTCGAGTCCTGTCGCCCCGACCACCGTTTACCGTAGGCCACTCGATTTGGACAGCATCACGAGGGGCCTCGTGCCCCCCACGTGCCCCAAGGGGAACCACGCAACACGAGCAGAGGTTCTCCCATGTCCCAACCAACCAACTGGTGGCGTGAACCCCAAGACGACCTACTCCCAGCATCGGCCGCGCTCCCCAGGAGTATTCCGTCCTCGCCCCAGGCGCGACCATCGGCGACGCACTCGCCGTTCGCGGAGAAAAGGTACGACGTGCCACCAACGACGTCGACAGATTGCTCCAACGCACCAACCTCCTGCCCAAGCGATGAACCACACCAAAAGACAGGGACGAAAGAAGACCCACAGAGCCCCTCATGGGCGCCGATAACGATGGATCCGCCCGAGATCACAAGGCCAAACTGTCACTGATCATCCCGCATCAGCGAGCATCCCGGAATGGGAACCGGGGTGGTATGATCAGTGGTATGACTGTGCAGATCGCGATCCGGCTTCCCGACGACATGGTGGCGTTCCTGGACAAGTCCGTGGCCGCCGGCAGCGCTCCGAGCCGAGCAGCGCTGGTGGCGCGTGCCGTCGAGCGCGAGATGCGCCGGCAAGTTGCCGCGCAGGACGCCGCCATCCTGCGCGAGCGGGGCACCGCTAACGAACTCGACGAGCTGGTCGACTGGTCCGTCGCACACGCGACCGTTGAGGTCTGAACCTATGCGCGAGATTTGCCTGGTGCGGCTCGACAAGACACGACCGGCAGTGGTGCTGACCCGCGAGGCCGCACGGGCGGCCATGTCGAAAGTCACGATCGCGCCGATCACCTCCACCATCAAGGGTCTCTCCAGCGAGGTTCCGGTCGGACCTGCCAACGGCCTTGACCACGACGGCGCGATCTCCCTCGACAACGTCTTGACCGTTCCGAGCAAGCTGCTCGGCCGGACCGTCGGGTTCCTGACCTACGCTCAAGAGGCCGAGCTCGCCCGGGCGGTCGTCCTGGCCTACGACCTCGACATGCCGCTGCTCGATTGATGAACCCGGAGTTCGCCCTGATCACACCATGCGGCAGAGGTCGCGCCGAGCAGCCGAACGTTAACATCGGGCGCGGCAGGAGGGCGGTGCCGCGCAGTCAGGAACGCACCTGGTCGATCAAGGAGGCGACATCGGCGATCTCCCAGGCCTCGGCAATCTTGCCGCCCTCAAGGTGGCAGATGACCGCCTGATCCATCCGGAAAGATCGGCCGCTGCCTGAGACGCCGCCAAAGTCGTGGACCAGTGTCCCGGTGACGATGACACGCGCCACTTCCACGTTCCCTTGGGTCACGACTTCCTGAACTTCGTGGCGAAGGTCGGGCATGGCTGCGGCGTCGCGCCACACCTGCTTCTCTGATTCGAGGTCCGCGGTCGAGAGGCCCCGAGGGGCATGGACCACGACATCACGGTGCAAGAGTCCATCGAAGGCTTCGACATCCCCTAAGTCACCGGCGGCCAACCAGCGGGCTACGACAGACGAGGGCTGCTCCACGCCTCATTATCGCCCAGTGTCGTGACGGGCGCCCAAAGGCAGCGGTTTGATGATCCGTCCGCCCAGGCATCTGAGGGCGTCAGACCTCCATCACGACAGCGAGCGCGGCCAGCGGAATGTCCGGATGTGCGCCTTTGAGCTGACTAGCCGCGCCGCCGCCTCGGTGCTGGGAGCAGAAGCGACTGGAGTCTGACCGCCTCAGCCCGGGCGCGGACTGCGTGGGCGCCACCGCGCCGCGAGGGCGACGATCACGCCGATCGCCAGCAACACGAAGCTGGCCGACAGTGCGAGCCACTTACCGGCGGTGAAGAACGGCGCCAGCTCCGCCAGCACCGGTGTCCGGGCCGGATAGCGTGCCATCACCGTCGCGGTGCAAGTGTTCTCGGCGTAGTCCAGCGCCACCGCGACGACCGGCAGCAGGGCTACCCCGCGCCACCGACTCCCAGACGCTGCCCCTCGCGCCCAGACCCAGGCGAGCGCCGTCAGCAGGAACGCCCCGTACACCAGCGGCCAGATGACATCGAACGTCACGCGCGCGTGGACATAGGCGGCTCGACCGTCTCGTCCCCACGCCTCGGCCGCTGCGTACAGGTCCTCCGGAAAATACCACACGGATGTGTCCGGAGCGCCGTAGCGGACCGTGTAGAAAGCCGCGGCCTCAGCCTGGGCAGGCAGCACCACCGCGGTGAACAACGCGAACAGCACCACTGCCCCCATGGCCACCCACCCCCGCACTCCGTGCGCCAGGCGCGCGGCCACCCGTTCCACCAGCTTCATCGCACCTCGTCCCTTGTGATGCTGCGATGCTATGTGGTTCCCGCGGCCGGAAGTGCCCTCCAGGACACTCCCAGCGCGCGGTCCTCCTGGCGGACAAGCCATTCGCGAGGTCAAACGGTGTGGAGTCTGCGCCGGGGTCTCTCGCTTCGACCTTGAAGTCGAGAAGGACCACCATGATCGCGGGTCCCAATCAATCCCATGATCTTCCCGGAGGTCGGCTATGTCGATGGCGATCACGTGCAGGTCATCGTCCACGCGCGTCCTCAGGCAGGACGCCGTGCTTGCCTGCGCTGCGGTGTACCTTCACGCGGCGTAGCCGGCAAGCGCGCGCCGGATCGCTTCAGAGCGTGACACATGGTCCCGCTCGGCCAGCGCGTCCAATGCCATGATTTCCTCGGCTGTCAGGCTTACCGCGATAACCTGCATCGGCTCGGCACCGCGCCCGGGGCGGCCACGGCCGCGACGCTTCAGCTCCGCAACGTCATAGCCGGCTTCGGCTTCATTCGTCCATTGTCAGATCTGCTCTTCACTCACCATGCAAATATCGTATGACGGGATTTGGAGACGACTGCGCTCCTTCGACGTCCAGCCCTGTTTGTAGCATCTGGATAGCACATCATGTATCATTCGGATGACACAACGGAGAGGTGTGACATGTTGTCCCTGACCCTGCGTCAGCTGGCCCCAGTGATCGTGGGAACGGTTCTGGCAGTCTTGTGGTGGCTCGTTCAACGTCGGGGGACGCCGAGGCTTCCTCGGCTGGTGGCCGGGTTGACCTTGACCGCCGGTCTGGTCGGGTTACTCGTGGAGAGCGCCTTGCGCCTCATCGGCCCGCTCGCGCTGAACTTCGATGTACCCGACGCGATCGTCAAGCTCCACGCGGACTTCCGGTTCATCGCTCCATTGGCGGCTGGACTGATCGGGCTTGGGTTGCTTGCTCTGCCGTGGCGACACCGTCGGGGTTCCGGAGTGGCGGATCTGGCCCCGCGAGGGCTGTTCTCCTTCGCTCGAGGCGGGTGGGTCACTGCTGTCGCCGCGCTGACCGCGCTGGTCCTGGTCGTCACCGTTGCGGCCGGTGCAGCATCCGAACCCGACCCTGCAACCGGCCATTACAGCTACTACGTGATCGACCTGGGCAACGACACGTCGATGGGCACCACCATCTACGGCTGGTACTACTCCCTGCCCGCGCTGATCGCGATCGCGGCGTTGCTCACCTTGGCCGCCTCGAACATGATCCTGATTGCCCGGCCGCCGCTGGATACAACCCGGAGCGCCGACACCAGCATCAGGGCCGTTCGGACACGCAACGCGCTCGCCGTCACCACCGGCGCTCTGATGCTGCACCTCGCTGCCGTGCTCGGCTCCTTGGCAGGCACCGCATCCCTGCACGCCTCCATCCCAACCGAGTTGGAAGCCACCAAGTTCTGGACTCCCATGGCCAGCCTCGTTCCTTGGTTCCAGGCCCTCGCCATCATCGCCGCCACCATCGGCGTCACGCTGTGGGCCAGCGTCGGGCTCAGCGCGTTCTCCACCCGAACGACGACAGCGCCATGATCATCATGCTCTCCGGCTCGGCACCCCCCACCGAGCAAATCCGAGACCAGATTCGAGGCCTGATCGCCTCCGGCCAACTCGCCGGGAACGAACGACTCCCCTCCGTGCGGCAACTCGCCAGCGACCTAGGAGTCGCCACCGGAACCGTCGCCAAGGCATACCGCGCCCTGGAAACCGAAGGTCTCCTGACAGCCCGCACTGGTGGAGGCACCCGAGTCAGCCCCACCGCCACGACCATTCCGCAACCAGTCCTCAAAATCGCTCGCCAGCTCGCCGCCACCAGCACACGACATGACATCACCCTCGACGACGCCATCCGCACACTCCGCGCCATCTGGCCGACCACACCCACGCCCCCAGATTCGACGACCTGATCCACGCCCCAACCCGGCTCCGGATAGCAACTCAAACTGCTCGCCGACGCGAGCTACCTCACGCTCGCGCCCCCAGCCCTTCGGCAGACCACGAACCTGGATCCGGCTCACCCCCCAGGACGCACCGCCTACCTCGGCCACGTCCAAGCGCTCCGGCAACTCACCGAAACCGAAGGGTTCTCTCACGAATAGCCGGCCGGGCCGCGGCAGATCCGTGACGTCAGCGATGGGTCTTCATGGCCTCGATGGTGCAGCGTGGGCCGGTGGATCTTGAGAGTCGCCTGTCACCGGTGAGCAGGTTGCTTGGAGTGCTTCGGCGAGGGCGACATAGGCGGCGTCATAGATTGTGAGGTGGTCCCGTAGTTCCCAGCGCACCAGCAGCGATGTGTGCTCGACGCGCTGGAGTGGGAGCTCTTGCAGGTCTTCGAGGGCAAGCCCGACGTGGCGCGGGTCCAGGTGCCCGCCGCGGGCCAGGCCGCGCCGCACTGAGGCCACTTCGAGGTCGATCAGTGCGGGTGCGGCGAGTTGCTCACCGTTACGGAAGCGCAGGCAACTCGGCATGAGCGCTCCTTCCCACCGACGGCGCGGCCCCGTCCATCCCAGGTCGCTCACTCCCCCGACTTCCGCCGTGGCAGTCAGACCGTCAGAAGCTTGAACAGGCTCTTCTCACTCGAGAACTCGAGCGCGCCTCTCGCGCCGAAGGATGCCCGACGGCCAACTGCTCACAGGACCCACCAACGTGATCAGTGACGGAACCAGCAGCGCGCGGACGACGAACACATCGATCAGGATGCCCACCCCCAGCAGGAAGCCGAGCTCGCGGAACGGTCCCAGCGGGACCAGGGCGAGGAGCCCGAAACTGGCTGCCAGGGCGAGACCCGCCGAGGTGATCGCCCGCGTCGACTCGGGGGTGGCGACGAGGAGGGCTTCCCTCATGGGTCGGCGACGGGCCTCCTGCCAGACGTGACCGACGGCAAAGATGTTGTAGTCCGACCCGAGGGACAGCAGGAGCACCGACACCGCGAAGGGCACGTAGAACGTCAGGTCGTCGTGACCGAGGAAGTCCTGGAAGAACAGCACCGACAAGCCCAGCGTGGCCCCGAGCGCGAGCACGCTCGACGCGAGGAGGTACAAGGGGGCGATCAGCGCGCGCAGGAAGACAACCAGCAGGATCAGGTTCACGGCAAGCGCGACGAGCGCGATCCTCAGGAGGTCGTTCGCGGTGTCCGCGATGATGCCGGAGGCCAGCGCCGTGTCGCCGCCGATGTACGTCGTGACCTCGCCGAGGCCCGCCTCTGAGGCCAGCTGCGGCAGTGCGGCTTCGATGCTCCCGAGCGTGTCGATCGCCGTCGCCTCGAGCGGAGTGCTGTCGAGGACGACGAGGAAGCGGACCGCGTCGCCGGACTCTGTGGTGAAGGCGCCGACGTCGTTCGCCGCACGGAGGTCACCCGGGCCGATCACGCCCGCCACACCGGGGTGGTTCTTGAGGGCCTCCCCGAGCTGGGCCACCTCATCGGTCCTCTCCCCGATCCCCCGTTCCTCGAGCACAATCTCGGTCGGCGAGATGATGCCCGGGGCGAAACCCTTGCCGGCAGCTTCTGCGGCGCGCTGCGCGCTCGTGGTCTCCGGCAGCGACTGAACGAAACCGAGGCCGAGGTCGAGGTGGCGAGCTTGGTAAGCGGCGGCTCCCAGCCCTGCCACGCACAGCACCACGAGGACGAACGCGGAGGCCCGGTTCGCCACGGCCCGAGTGATCAAGGAGGCCCGCTCTCGCCCCTTCGTGGGCTCAGTAGCGATGGCCCGCGGCCAGAACGCCGCGGGCCCGAGGATGGCCAGCAGTGCTGGAACGAGGGTCACGGCCACCACGAGCCCGGTCAGGACGGTGAGTGCAAGCGCGGGTCCGAAACCGCTGAAGAGGGGGGACTCGGCGACGAGCAGGGACGCGGTTCCCGCCGCGACCGTGACTCCGGCCACAGTGACGATCGGGGTGACGGAGGCGGTCGCGAGGCGGGCCGCCTCAAGGCGCTCGTGGCCCTCCCGAAGACGCGCGCGCAAACCCGAGAGATAGAAGATGCAGTAGTCCGTGACGATCCCGAGGAGGAGCGCAACGATCAAGGGCCGCAGATCAGCGGGGATCGACACGTCCATGAAGGTCGAGGCCCATCCGGAGACGCCCAGGGTGACGAAGACGGCAGCGCCCACGGAGATCAGTGTCAGGGCCGGAGCCATCAGCGACCCGAACGTGAGCGCCACGATGGTCAGTACTGCGAGGACGGTCACCACCTCGACGATGTGGACGTACGAGTTCAGGACCTTGCCCTGGGCCGCGCGCGCCGGGATGGATCCTGTGACGCCCACGTAACTGTCGGATGCGTCAGTGAGCTGTTCTGCTGCGAACTTCTCGACGACCTCGGTCTGCTCGAAGAAGTTCAGCCCGGGGTCGGCGAAGACGAAGGTGACGACGGTCGTATTGGTCTCCTCGGCCTCCGGGAAAGCTCCCTCGGCGTTCGGAACCGGAATGGCGCCGAGCAGTTCTGTCTCGTGCTTGCCCTGGTTGACCGCGATACCGCGCATGACGGCCTCGGCCTGGACCAGGGGCGGCAACCCCTCCGGGTTGCGCTGCACGATCGCCGCTCGGCTCAGCAGGGGGAAGCCGAACAGTTCCAACGAACGCTGCTCTGCCGCGAAACTGTCGTCGTTCGCTCCGAGGGCCTCGATGTCGTTGGCAGAGCCCTGCATGGGCGGTAGCAGGAGAGTCGCCGCGATCGCCGCGGCAACCCAACCGACGACGATGACCCAGCGCAGGGCCACCGTCACGCGGGCGTAGCCGTACCAGATCTTGGCCATAAGACCACGGCGTGGTTCCACCTCCGGCTGAGTAGCTGACCCGCTCATGACGTGGCGCTGGGGCTCGGCTCCGGAGAGGCGGACTGACTGGTTGCCGGGGTCTTGCCCGTCTGGGCGAGGCACTCCTCGGACGCGCCATCAGCGATCTCGCGGGCCTCCTGCAAACGGTCGAGTGTCTCCTGCAGGGCGAGCGCGTCCTGTGACTCCGCGCCCCTGGCGAGATCCTCGACGGCTTCGTCCACCACGAGGTTGTACTCCGCTGCCCGTACGCAGGCCTCGGACACGTCTCCCGGCTCCGCGGTCGTGCCGTCTGGTGTCGCGGATGGCGACGGGGACGGACTGGGGCTGGCGCTGATGACCGGCTGCGCCTCCAGTGGGGTTGCCCACCCGATACCGAGGAGGAAGACGCCGGCAGCGGCAGCCAGCGCAATGCCCGCCAGCAGGCCGATCAGGAGCATCACCCACCCGCCGATTGAACTGCCGCCTCGGCCCGAGGGGGTACGGCGCTCACCGTCTGTCATTGATCCTCCTGAGGGTGCGGCCGTCATTGGCCCCATGGCACAGCAGTGGTGCGATGGTACTTGTCACCGCGGGTCGCGCGCAGGGACTTTCGTGCGGGATCAGGATCTGATCAGGCGCGCAGGATCAGGCCCTGGTCCCCAGAAGTGCCGGCAGTTCGTGGAGTGATCGGATTCGAGCGGGTTCCTCAATCGGCCCGACGCCGTCCCGGTCGAGGTGAACCGCTCGGAGACCGGCCCGTCGTGGAGCCTCGACGTCCAGCGCATAGGAGTCCCCCACATGGAGCGCATTGTGGACGTTGATTTTCAGTGCCTCACAGACGTGGCGATACGTGGAGGGATCGGGCTTCGCCGCCCCCAGCGACTCGGCCGTGAAGACGTGGGCGCACCGCCCTGCGAGGCCAACGGCCTTCAGCTTCGCATGCTGCTGCTCATCCGCGCCGTTCGTGAGGACTGCCGTGGTGACGGCCAGGTGAGACATCGCGTCCAGAGTTTCCTTGACGTCGTCGAAGCAGGTCCAGGCAGCCTCATAGTGGCGGAGGTAGCCGGCGAAAACGGCATCCAGTTCAGCGTCGTCGCCCACAGGGCTGTCGATGAGCGGCAGGAAGTCGCGTAAACGGCGGCGGCGCTGCTCGGCGAACGTGACCTCACGGGCGCGCCAAGCCGGGAAATGTGTTTCCTCCGCGGCGAACCAGGCCGCCAGCAGGTCGTCCGTCAGCGTCGCGCCCAGTTCCGGGAGCCACGTCTCGAGCCCCTTGGTCGCGGAGCCCGCGTGGTCGACCAGCGTGCCGTCGAGATCGAAGATCACGGCTCGGATGTCATCCACCCGGCGATCCTACGGCGCCCCCGGGGTCGAGCACTCAGGTTCCTGCGACAGCACGCTCGATCTCGGCGACGTCGATTCTCTGCATGGTCAGCATGGCAGCGAACGCCCGCTGGGACACTCCCGGATCCTCCGCGGCCATGGCCTCGGTGAGCGCGCGGGGGGTGATCTGCCAGGACACTCCCCACCGGTCCTTGCACCACCCGCAGGCGCTCTCCTCACCTCCGTTGCCGACAATGGCGTCCCAGTAGCGGTCGGTCTCCTCTTGGTCGTCGGTCGCGATCTGGAAGGAGAATGCCTCGCTCTGCTGGAATTCGGGGCCACCGTTCAAGCCGATGCAGGGGATGCCGCAGACCGTGAAGTCCACGGTCAGCACGTCACCGGCCTTGCCGCCCGGGAAGTCACCCGGCGCGCGGCGGACGGCGTCCACCCTGCTGTCGGGGAACACCGAGGCGTAGAACTCGGCAGCGGCCTCTGCGTCCTTGTCGAACCACAAGCAGATCGTGTTCTTGGGGATCGTCATCATCGCTCCTCGATGTGGACAGGCAGCCAACGTAACTCCCGAGCCAGGTCATGGCAATGGCACCTGACAGGGGAAACGCAGGTTCGTCCCAGTACAGGCAATGTCACGCCCGTCTGGCTCCCCCGGTGATAGGCATTGAGAGTGCTGAGTCTTTCCCCCACGACCCTCACGGGACGCCTGGTACGTCTCGAACCCCTGACCGAGGAGCACGTCGACGGTCTGCACCGGGCAGTGCAAGACGGCCACATCCACGACCTCTGGTACACCTCCGCGCCGTCACCCGCATTGACCGACGTCGATGTCGCGACCAAGCGCGACCTGGCTGACCGGGGGCAGATGCTGCCGTTCGCGATCCGCCGACTTGCTGACGACCGACTCATCGGAGTCACCACCTTCTGCAATCCGCTCCCTGCCGTACCGGCGGTCGAGATCGGCTACACGTGGCAGGCGGCCTCTGCCCACCGCACGGGCACCAACACCGAGGCCAAGCTCCTCATGCTGACCCACGCCTTCGAGAGCTGGGGCTGCCGCCGGGTCTGCTTCCGTGCAACCTGGTTCAACCATCAGTCGCGGCGGGCGATCGAACGTCTGGGAGCGGTGTTCGAGGGACGCATCCGCAACGACAGGGTCCTGAAAACCGGTGAGGTCACCGACACCGCCCAGTACTCGATCACCGACGGTGACTGGCCAGCGGTCCGCCGGCACCTCCACCACCTCCAGGCCAGATAGGCCCCGGCGACCCCACCCCGAGCGCTTGGGCCACCTCGAGCCCCGCAAGTGCTCGTCAGAGGTTCGCGGCCAGGAATTCGTGGACGACATCAGCCAAGTCATCGCTGAAGAAGGAGGGCCAGATGCCGTGGCCACCGCCCTCGACCAGCACGAGCTCAACCTTTTGACCGGCGCGAGAAAGCACTTCCGCGTACGCGACGCTCTGCTCAACCGGCACCACGGGATCCTGGGTGCCGTGGACGAGCAACACAGGAGTGAGAGGGCGTCCCTGTGTCGCGAAATGGACTGGATCGGCGCTCAGCGCCAGGTCGGGGACCTCTCGGGGTCGCTGCCCCCACCGAGCAGGAGCTGGACAGCCTCGTCGTCCTCGATCTGCTGGAGGTTCGTCGGGGCGTAGAACGCCACGGCGGCGCTGACGTCCACCGGCTCACCGTCGGGCGCATCGTCCAACTCTGGAACGCCGTCGGTACCGTGGACCAGGAGCGCCACGTGGCCGCCTGAGGAGTCACCGCTGATGGCCACACGGTGGGGGTCGATCGAGTAGGCCTCGGCGTTGAGCCGCAGCCACCGGATGGCGGCCTTGACGTCGTGCACCTGGGCCGGGTGGATGGCCACCTGCGAGGGCCGATATTCGACGACGGCGACGACGTAGCCCCGTTCGGCGAATCGGCTCCAGAATGCGATTCCGGATCAAGCGCGTCTACGCTGGCCTCATGAAGGGGTTGTGGATCGGTCCGGGGCCGGGACTGCCTGATGGACTGGCCATTCCCGACGGGGAACTGGTCGAACGCTATTCGCATGCGTCTGGTCCCGGGGGTCAGGGAGTGAACACCACCGACTCACGGGTGCAACTCTCATTCGACGTCGCACGCTCCGCCACACTGGACGAGGTCCAGCGCGAGCGTCTGCAGCGTCGGTTGAGGACCCGGCTGGCGGACGGCGTCCTGACGGTCGTCGCCGCCGGATCCCGCTCCCAGCGGCAGAATCGGGCGGCCGCCCGGGAACGTCTCGCCGTGCTTATCCGGGAAGGGGTGGCGCCGCCTTCCCCACCCAGGCGCAGCACTCGCCCTACCCGGCGCTCGATCGAACGGCGGCTGCTGGCCAAACGGCGTGTGGCGGAGACCAAGCGGAACCGCGCGCGCCCCCAGGACACACACTGAACTCAGCTCGGCCCTACGACCGGCCGGTGACGCGATGGAGGATCGCCTCCGCAACCAGATCGGGCTGCTTCTCGGGAAGCCAGTGGTCGCCGTCGACCTCGAGGAACCGGTAGGGCCCGGTGCAGTAGTGCGCGGTCCGATGGGCTGCCGTGGGGCCGAGGTAGGGGTCTCGGCGTGACCAGACGTAGGTGGTCGGGATCTCCACCCCCGCACGGGACCGCGTCCTGACCGGTGAGGGCCAGAGGAAGAGTGCCCGATACGGCGCGACGGCCCCGGTGATCGCGCCGGGTCGTCGCAGTTGTTCCTCGAAGGCAACGCGGTACTTCTCCGGAAGGCCGAGCGAACGGAGCCCCTCTCGCCGCAGCACCCTCGCGACCCAGGCCTCTGGGAGCCATGGCAACTGCATGGCGAGCATGTACCAGCTCCGCAAGCCCTGCGTGCTCCTCGTCATCGCCCACAGCAGGGCCGAGGGGTGGGGCGTGGACAGCACGGTGAGGCTGCGGACCCGCTCCGGTCGTCGCAGAGCCACTTCCCACGCGACGCCTCCGCCCCAGTCGTGTCCGACGACGTGAGCACCAGCCAATCCAGCCTGGTGGAGCAGCGCGTCCACGTCCTCGACGAGCCGTTCCATCCGGTAGTCACGTCGCGAACGCGGGCGGGCGGTCGGCGGAAGTCCCCGCAGGTCCGGCGCCAGGGCACGAAAACCGGCGGCATTGAGGCGCGGGGAGACGTCCTGCCACGACACTCGAGTCTGGGGGAAACCGTGCAGCAGGACGACGGTTCGGTCGGGCCCGGCGTCCGCAGGCCCCGAATCGGCGACGGGGAACGTCATCCCTTGGTGCGAGAAGGACTCCATCTCTCCACTGTCCCACCACTTGCAGACCCCGGCTCGAGTGCCGCGGCCGCAACCGTGGCCTAGGCTCCTCGCCATGGCCATCACACGCGACGACATGATCTCCATCCTGGCGGAGGCCGATCCCGTGGGACTGGTCGCCGGTGGTGCACCCCGGAACGAGTACGAACAAGAGGCGGACGCGATCCTCGCGCTTCGTGGCATCCCCACTCTCACCGAGATCACCGGCGTCTTCGCCGTGAGCTTCAGCGAGCCGGGCGCGTGTTCGCGGGAGACGGCGCGCTGGATCGTCGAGGAAATGGGGCGTCGGTCAGGCCGCTGAGCGCCGGGAGTATCGTCTTGCCATGGTGCAGCACCCACAGCCGGACCCACCCGGACCGGGACAGGAGTCGGTCTGGGATTATCCGCGGCCGCCTGCGCTGCGTCGCTGCACGCTCCCCATAGAGGTGGTGCTCGGCGGCGAGGTGGTGTGCCGAACGAAGGAGTCCTGGCAGGTTCTGGAGACGAGCCATCCCCCGACGTACTACCTCCCCCGCTCGGCCTTCGTGGCGGGAGCCCTGAGGGAGGCCCCGGGAGCGTCCTTCTGCGAATGGAAGGGACCTGCTCGCTACCTCGACGTCGTGGGAGGCGGGCGGACGGCCCCTGCAGCCGCCTGGTACTACCCGTCGCCGACGGCGTCCTTCTCCGTCCTCGACGGTCACGTTGCGCTGTACGCAGGGCAGATGGACGCCTGCTTCGTCGACGGCGAGGAAGTGGTCCCGCAGCCCGGCGGCTTCTACGGCGGTTGGATCACCTCGACGGTGACCGGCCCGTTCAAGGGAACGCCTGGCTCCATGGGCTGGTGATCGTGCGAAGTACTGCTTCAACAGACGCGCTGGATGCGCGGACGTGGTCGTCATAGGCTGCCGGCATGGGAAAGGTGATCTTCGATACCGCCACAAGCCTGAACGGCTTCATCGCCGACGAGGACAATTCGCTCGACTGGCTCTTCGCGGTCGAGGGCGGGGAGCATCCCGACGAAGGGCTCTTTCCGGAGGGCGTCACCGTCATGGTGGAGGGATCCACCACCTACGAATGGCTGCTTGACGCGGAGGACGTCCTCAACCAGCCCGAGAAGTGGCAAGGCTTCCACGGCGACCGGCCGACGTTCGTGTTCACCTCCCGCGACCTGCCGAGGCCCGCAGGGGCGGACGTGCGGATGGTCTCGGGGCCAGTCGCCGACACCATGCCCGAGATCCGCGCAGCCGCGGGCGAGGGCACGATCTGGGTCGTCGGCGGAGGCGACCTGGCCGGACAGTTCTTCGACGCCGGACTGCTCGACGAAATCGCGATCTCCGTGGCGCCCGTGGCGCTGCTCGGAGGCGCACCCGTGTTCCCAAGGCGCGTCGAATCCCACCGTCTCCGCCTGCTGTCTGCCCGGGCGTTCGGACAGTTCGCGCGGCTCGTCTACAAGGTGCTGCCGGCGTGATCAGTCGTGCCGGACGTCGACGACGATGCGGGCTGGCCCCGAGAGAGTGAAGACCCGGTAGGCCGTCTCCTCGTCGAGGCCGATCAACACCTGCTGCTGGCCCTCGAACAAGCCGCCGAAGACGACTTCCTCGACGACCTCGAGGTCGTCGGCGTCGATGGTCTCTCCCGAGTACCGCTCGGGAGCCTCCCGGGCCCAGTCGATGCCGTTGATGCCGAGTTGCAGGAAGGCATCCCCGTCCACATCCAGGGGATTGCCCGTGGGGTCCTCGATCGCCTCATTGGTGAAGCCCGCGAACCATCCCAGTCGCGGTTGGTCGCCCGAGAGGTCGAAGACCACGCGGTCGTAGCCGTCGTGCTCCCCCACCCGGACGTCGATGATCTCCTGCGGGGCGTCCGCGGCGTCGCCCGACCCTTGATGCTGGGACGACTCGGTGAGCCACGGGTGGAGGGCATCGACATCGTCGGGTTCCGGCGTCGTCGAGGGCGCTGACGTGACCTGGGACGGGGTTGGGGTGGTGGCCTCGGCGTTGGACGAACGCGTCGGCGTGGGGGATGGCGGCGTGGGCTCCTCGGAGGTCGTTGGACTCGTCGGAGGTGCACTGGTGCTCGGGGTGGCGTCGGCGGGGGTGGGAACGGAGCTGGTCGGCGTGCTCGGTTGGGGTGTCTCCTCCGAGCAGCCGGCGAGCAGCAGGGCCACCACGGCCGACGCAGCTGCTGCGCGTCTCATTCCCCCATGTTACGCCTCACTCGACTCAGTTACGATGATGGAAAGATCTCCGTGCGGGCGACCCCACCCAAGCGGAGTTGCCGGCCCTTCCCGAAAGGCACCCGTTGAGTCGCCTGCCCCTGCTGAGCCTGAAGAACCGCTCCTTCATCGCGTTGGTCTGCGTGATCATTGCCGTGCTGGGCGGGGTGTCCATGAGCATCCTGCGCCAGGAACTCGTGCCCTCGGTGTCGCTGCCGGCCGTCGCCGTCATCGCCACCAACCCTGGTGCCTCCTCGGAGCAGATGGCCGGCACCGTGGCGGACCCCATCGAGCGCCAGCTCCGCACCCTCGACAACGTCGAGGGCACCAGCGCCACCAGCAACTCGAACTTCACCATGGTCAGTGTCGAGCTCGAGTACGGGTCCGACATTTACCGCGCAGCCTCCCAGGCCGACGTCCTCCTCTCCCGGATCGAGGAGCAGCTCCCCGACGGCACCACGACGCAGGTCATGACCGGCGGCTCCGGGGACCTACCAGCGATGATCGTCTCCGTCGCCTCCGACCTCGAGACGCCCGAGTTGGCGCGTCGCCTGGACCTGACGGCGCTGGCTGACATCGACTCCGTCGGCGGCGTCGCCACCGTCCAGCTCATCGGCGCGGCCGACGAGGTCATCCGGTTGACTCTCGACCAGGCCGCGATGGCAGCCAATGGGGTCACCCAGGGCGACATCATCTCGGCACTCGACGACGCCGGGCTCCTGGTTCCCGGCGGCACCGTCACCGACGGCACCGTGGACCTCGACATCACCATCGGCAACCCGTTCACCAGCGTGGACGACCTCGCCGCGCTGCGCATCATCCCGGCAGCAGAAGAGTCGACCCCCGTGGCGCTCGGCGAGGTCGCCACCGTCGAGCAGACGACCGCCGACGCCCAGTCCGTCTCGCGCACCGACGGTCGCGACTCGATCACCATGTTGATCAGCCCCGCCACCGACGCCAACTTCGTGGAGCTCTCCGACGCCGTGAGCGCCATCCTCGACGACGCCGCGGAGACCATCGGGGCCAACACCGAGTTCACAGTCATCTTCGACCAGGCGCCCTTCATCCAGGAGTCCATCAGCGGGCTCGCCACCGAGGGCGCCTGGGGGCTGGTGTTCGCCGTCGTGGTGATCTTCGTCTTCCTGTGGGCCGTACGCCCCACGATCATCACCGCGATCTCGATCCCGCTGTCACTGCTCTTCGCGTTCATCGGCATGCTGGCCACCGGCACGACCATCAACATGATGTCGCTGGCCGGCCTGATGCTGGCCATCGGCCGCATGGTCGACGACTCCATCGTCGTGATCGAGAACATCGTCCGCCACCTCGGAGCGTCCACGAAGGGCCGCTTCCGCACCATCGTCGATGCAGTCACCGAGGTCGCGAGCGCTGTGGTCTCGTCCACGGTGGTCGCGCTGCTGGTGTTCCTCCCCATCGCCCTCGTGCCGGGTCTGGCGGGCGAGCTCTTCCGCCCCTTCGCGTTGACCACCGTGCTGGCCCTGACCGGCTCCCTCCTGGTGTCGCTGACGATCGTCCCCGTGCTGGCGTACTGGTTCATGCGAGGCACTGCGGGCGAGGGAGCGGACGACCCGGACGACGAGCATTGGTTCGACGTTTCCAACGGTTGGCTCGCGCGGCTCTACCGCCCCGGCCTGGCCTGGGCTCTCTCGCACCGCGTCGTCACCGCGGTGCTGGCGACGATCATCTTCGCCGGCAGCATCGCGCTGTTCCCCCTCCTCAAGGTCAACCTCCTGGGGGAATCCGGCATGAACAGTGTCCAGGTCAGCCAGACACTGCCTGCCGGGACCGTCCTGGAGGGGTCCGTCGCTGAGGCGGAGAGGACCGAGGCAGTGCTCCGCGACATCGACGGCGTGGAGAGCGTCCAGACCTCGGTCGGCGGCAGCAACTTCGGGTTCGGAAGAGGCGGAGGTGGCAGCAACGAGATCAGCTACACCATCACCACGGACGTAGAGGCCGACCAGGCACTGCTGTTGCAGGACATCACCACGGCGCTGGAGGACCACCAGTCCAGCGACGAAGCCACCGGTGAGATCGACGTCATGGACGCCGGCAGCATTCTGGGCTCCAGCACCGTGGACGTCGCGGTGACGGCCCTGGACGACGAGACCCGCGGTGCCGCCAACGAGCAGGTCGTCGCGGCGCTCACCGACCTCGACGGCGTCACGACGGTCTCCTCCGACTTCGCGGCCACGGCGCCCAGCCTGGAAATCACCATCCGGGAGGACGACGCCGCCGCCCTCCGCCTGTCGGTCACTGACGCCGTCGGACTCGTCGCCGTGAACACCGCTGACTTCCCCGTCGGCAGCGTCGCCATCGACGGGACCGACCTCGACGTGTACCTCGAGACCGGCCGCTCCGTCGACACCGTCGAGGACGTCGAGAGCCTCGACCTCGGCGGCTTCCCCCTCTCCGCCATCGCCGACGTCGACCGCGTCAACGTCGCCCCGTCGATCTCGACGGTCAATGCCGTGCGCACGATCACGATCTCCGCCACCCCCGCGAACAGCGACGACGTGGGTGCTGTCGGAGACGAGGTGCGTTCCGCCCTGGAGGACCTGGACCTCCCCGACGGCGTGACGTGGGAGATCGGCGGCGTGACGGCCGACGTCGACGAGGCGTTCCGTCAGCTCGCTCTGGCCATGATCGCGGCCATCCTGCTGATCTACGTGGTCCTGGTGTGGCTGTTCAAGTCGCTGATCCAGCCCCTCATCCTGCTGGTGTCAATCCCCTTCGCCGCCACCGGAACCATCCTGGCCCTGTGGCTCACGGGCACGCCGCTCGGCCTGCCGAGCCTCGTCGGGATGCTGATGCTCATCGGCATCGTCGTCACCAACGCCATCGTCCTGATCGACCTGGTCAACCAGTACCGACGCCACGGCATGGCGTTGGACGACGCGCTCCTGCGCGGTGGCCAGAACCGCGTCCGGCCCATCATCATGACCGCGGCGGCCACCATCATGGCCATGATCCCGCCCGCGCTCGGACTCTCGGGGCAGTCCAGTTTCGTGTCGGCCCCAATGGCCGTCGCCGTGATCGGCGGGCTCGTCGCCTCGACGCTCATCACGCTGGTCATCGTGCCCGTGCTGTACCGGATGATCGAGGGGCTCAAGGAGCGGCGGGGTCACGACCCGGCAGCGGTGGAGGGGGCTCCCGTGACGGACGACACGACGCCCCGCCGGGCACTCGACCCAGGAGTCACAACCAGCGTCTGAGGAAGTCGACGGCCGCCCCCTGGAGGTCGCCGCGTCTGACGAACGCGGGGTCACTGTGGCCGGTGGGCACCGTGACCAGGTCGGCGGGGACGCCGACGTCGCGTGCCGCCGCCACCATGCGCTCCCCCTGCCCCGGGGGAACGATGCAGTCACGGGTGCCGTGGAACAGCAGCAGCGGCGGACTCGGGTAGGTGTAGATCCGCACGGCCGGACTGGCCTTGCGGGCGAGGTCTCGCAGCTCCGGGTCCAGGGGATCCACCCCACCCAGGAGGGTTCCAGTCGACGTCTTCGAGGGATCCACGTACGGCGGACAACCGGCAGCGAGGTGGTCGGAGAAGCGCTCCACCATGTCGCAGGCCCCGTAGTAGCTGATGACCGCGCGGACACCGGACGTGGTTCCCGGGACGCCCACGTTGCCCTCCATCTCGGGGTCCCTCATCGACGTGCCGACCATCATGGCCAGGTGGCCACCGGCCGAGTCCCCGGCCACCGCGAGGCGTTGGGGGTCAATCCCCAATGAGGAGGACTCCCGCCGCAGGAACCGCAGTGCGGCCATCACGTCGTGGACCGGGTCCGGGAACACGGCACCGTCGCTGGTGAGCCGGTAGTTGACGCTGGCAACAGCGAACCCTTCGGCCACCATGCGGGCACGCCAGGGGGCGAACGCGTGGCCGGGCGCGAGGAGCGCCTTGTCCCCCGCGGCCCAGCCGCCGCCGTGGAAGAAGGCGACGACGGGGGGACGCCCACGAACCCGACGCGGGAGGTACAGGTCGAGCCGATGCGGGCGGCTGCCGAGCGTGGTGTACGGGATGTCGAGGATCCGACGCTCCGGCACCGTCGGGGCCGTGGCGCACCCCGTGGCGAGCAGCGACGAGGCAGCTCCCAGCAGGAGACCGCGACGGCTCACCACAATTCGTGACCCACCAGCAGCCAGGCGAGCTCCAGCGGGTCCGGCTCGACGGAGAGCTGGCACATCAGGCGAGCCCGGGCTCGGCGGCTCACCTCACCCAGCTCGACGTGCACGGCTGAGTCGGGTCGGGATGCCAACCACAGGTCGGCCATCGCGACGTCCCGGGCCGAGCACCGGGGGGGCCGGGAACTGATTCGACCGTACTCGACGCCCGCCGCGAGCCTGGGCCACGAGTCGTCCGACCCGGCCAGCGCCTCCCAAGCGCCGCCCAGCCGCAACTGGGTCGTCGCGACGATCTCGTCGAGCGCGATAATCCCCCGGCCCCGGGTGAGGCCGAAGAGGGCGAGCATGGGGAGAGCCTCCGAGGCCGGGCTCTCGCGGGCGAGCACAGCAGCCGCGGAACGAACGTCGTGCTCCACGGGAAGGTCGGTGGCCACCAGGGCCTGGATACCGGCCAGGATCCCCCACAGACTGGGCTCTTCAAGGGCCTCGCCCAGCAGCCGGTCCAGCTCGTCGACGCTGGGTGCGCCAGGAACTTGGTGGAACACCTGCCAGGTGCCCAACCAGACCGCCACGTCGCTCGACGTCGCCGGCAGCCGGCTCGGCTCGAGCAGGGATGCGATGTCGTCGTATGCGCCCACCTCGAACGTAACGGTCCCGGGCGCTGACCGGAGCTGGACGGAGTGGAGGCCCACCGTCGGCACCAGTTCGGTCGTCGCGTGCAGCTGGCGCACGGTGACGCCCTCGGGAGCCACGACCGCGGCGTCCGCCTGGTCGACGACGACTGGTTCGCCCCATCGCTGGTACCTCTCCACGGGGACCCACGCCGGTTCCGGTGGCCACCGTCCGGGGGGCCAAGGTTCCACCCGCCATGAGGAGCTGAGCGTCTGGCCCGGCCACACCAGCATCGGATCGCCGAAGAGGGCAATGCCGTCATCATCGGCGGTGTGCGAGCAGATCCCGCGCCGCTGGCTCAGCAGGACGGGCCCGTCGTCGTGGCCCACGACGACCTCACCGGCGGCCCCGGCCAGCCACTGCACGGGCGGGCGCTCGCCCGCCCGCACGCGGAGCACGATGGGCTCCAACCGGCGGGCCTCACCCCCAAGTTCCACGAGGTCCGCGTCGAGCGCCAGGTGCTCGCCGGAGCGGAGGCGAACCCGGAACTGCGCCACCTGGTCCATGGCCCAGACGTACTCGTCCGGTTCCCCGCCTACGGGTTTCCAGCCCTCGGGCAGCTGCACGCTGATCTCGTCCAGCCGGGCCTCCACACCGATCAGCAGGAGACTCCGGTCCTGACGAACCACGTGGTAGCGCTGCCCGGCGACCTCGATCGTCGTCACGTACCCGGGACGGGGCCGTCGGAGTCGGGCGCCTCCGGCACGTTCGCCGTGATGACCGAGCCGTCGGCCCGGCGGTCGCCCGCGACGCTGTGCCGCGCCTGCATCGTCGCCAGCCGTTCCCCCTGGTGGTCGAGCGCCACGCTCGCCGGTTCGTCGGACGTCACCAGAACGCGCTGGCCGCGGACGTCGACCTCGACGGGATCACCGTCTTCCAGGGTGAACGAGATCGCGTGGGTCTCGAGCAGGACCCCCAGTCGCGACTCTCGCACCTGCAGCGCAAAGCGGAGGCTCGGCCATTCGACGGGCAACCGTGGGTCGAAGTGGATGTCACCGTCGTAGTCCCGCAGGCCGGCGAAGCCGTAGACCAATGCGTTCCACACTCCTCCAGCGGACGCGATGTGCACGCCGTCGCGAGCATTGCGATGGAGGTCCGCGAGGTCCAGGAAGAGGCTCGTGAGGAAGTACTGCATCGCGAGGTCCTGGTAACCGACCTCGGCCGCGATGATCGACTGGACGACGCCCGAGAGCGAGGAGTCGCCCGTCGTGATCGGGTCGTAGTACTCGAAGTCCGCCCGCTTCTCCTCCAGCGTGAACTGGTCGCCCTGGAGGAAGAGGGCCAGCACGACGTCGGCCTGCTTGAGGACCTGGAACCGGTAGATGACGAGGGGGTGGTAGTGGAGCAGCAGCGGGTATCGGTCCGCGGGAGTATTGGGCAGGTCCCAGAGCTCGGACTGCAGGAACTTCTCGTCCTGGGGGTGGATCCCCAGCGTGTCGTCGAACAGCACCACCATGTGCTCGGCGCACCGCTCCCACTCGTCGATCTCCGCCGGGTCCAGACGCAACGACCCGACGATCCGCTGCCAGGCGTCCATGTCGGTCTCCTGCATCTCGCGCATCAGGGACGCGGCGTTGCGGAGATTCGCCCTGGCCATGACATTGGTGAACATGTTGTTGTTCACCACCGTCGTGTACTCGTCCGGACCCGTGACGCCGTGGATGTGGAACGAGTCGTTCCCGTCGGCACCGAGCCGCCAGAAGCCGAGGTCCGCCCACATCCGTGCGGTCTCCACCATGACGGCGGCGCCGTCGCGGTAGATGAACTGACGATCCCCCGTGATGTCGCGGTACTTGTCGAAGGCGAACGCGATGTCGGCGTCGATGTGGAACTGGGCGGTGCCGGCCGCGTAGTAGGCCGACGCCTCCTCGCCGTTGATCGTGCGCCACGGGAACAGGGCCCCGTTCTGGGACAAGACCCGGGCGCGCTCCCGTGCCTGCGGCAGGAAGTTCACTCGGGAGCGCAGGGTGTTGCGGGCCGCGCGTGGGCTCGTGTAGATGAGGAACGGTAGTACGTAGATCTCGCTGTCCCAGAAGTAGTGGCCGTCGTAGCCCGAACCCGTCACACCCTTCGCCGGAATGCCCATCTGGTCCGCGCGGGCCGCGGCCTGGGCCAGCTGGAAGAGGCACCAGCGGATGGCCTGCTGTACGGCGGGCTGGTCGCCCACTTCGACGTCGGAGTCCCGCCAGAACCGTTCCAGCCATCGACGCTGCTCGCCGTAGTAGTAGTCGAACCCCTTGTCCGTCACCCGGTCGAGCGTCCGGCGGCACCGGTCGAACAACTCGTGGATCGGCACGCCCCGCGATGAGTGGTAGGCAACCGCCTTTCGCACCACCACCGGGACCCCCTCCGAGGCCTCGATGCGGAACACATGCTTTCCGATGTCGTCCTCGACGGAGTGCAGCACCTCGTAGTGGTTGTTGGTCTCGATGGAGTGGTGGGCACCGATCGCAAGCGTCATGCCCGAGTTGGTCGTCTGGTAGCCCATGAGCATGCGTTCGTCGTTGGACCACTGCGTCTGCGGCTGCAGCACCCGACCGTTGAAGCCGTTCGAGCGTCGCGGGTCCATACCCTCGTCGGTGTGCGGGCGGCGGTAGTCGTCGAACCCATCCTGTCGATTGACGATCTGCGAACTGACCACGACGGGAGCATCGCCGTCCAGCATGGTGATGGCCACCTCGTAGAGCACCAGGTGCCGGTCGGTGAAGCTCACCATGCGCCGAGTGTTGATGCGCACCCGCTTCCCCGCCGGAGTGCGCCACACGATGTCGCGCTCGAGACGGCCAGAGCGGAAGTCCAGTGCCCGCTCGTAGCGGTCGAGGTCGGCGATGGCGAGGGTCAGGGGTTCGTCGTCGACATAGACCTTGATGAGCTTGGAGTCCGGGACGTTGACGATCGTCTGCCCCGTCCGGGCGAAACCGAACGCCTCCTCGGCGTGGTGGATCCGCCAGGTCTCGTGGTAGCCGTTGATGAACGTGCCATGAGCGTAGGAGTCCCTGCCCTCCTCGGGGTTGCCCCGCATCCCCAGGTAACCGTTGCCCACCGAGAACAACGTCTCGGTGACCCCGAGGTCCGCCGACGAGTGCTCAGTCTCGACAAGGCGCCACTCGTCCACGGGGAAGCGCGAACGGTCGAGCGGGTCGTCGTTGATGCGCCGGATCATCCCACGAGCTCCTTCAGGTCGGCGACGACGACGTCGGCCCCGGCGCGGACGAGAGCTTCCCTGCCCGCCCCGCGATCCACTCCGACGACCAGGCCGAATCCCCCCGCCGCAGCTGCGACCACGCCCGAGGTCGCGTCCTCGAGGACCACGCACTCCTCCGGCCGGGCGTTGAGCAGTCGCGCGGCGCGGAGGAAGGTGTCAGGGGCGGGTTTGCCCGCGAGTTCCTCCCTGGCCGCAACGACACCGTCGACGACGACCGGGAAGTAGTCCGCCAGACCGGCGGCCCTGAGCACCGTGCCTGCGTTCTTGGAGGAGGAGACCACCGCGAGCTCGACGTCCAGGCACACCAGCCGCTCCAGGAGCACCATCGTGCCGGGGTAGGCCGTGACCCCGTCGCGCTCCAGGACTTCGTTGAAGACGTCGTTCTTGCGGTTGCCGAGCCCACACACCGTCTCGGCGTCGGGCGAGTCGTCCGGGTCACCCCACGGCAGCCCGAGCCCCCGCGAGTCCAGGAGGTCGGCCACGGCCTGGTAGCGGGGCTTGCCGTCGAGGTGGGCGTAGTAGTCCTCCTCCGAGTACGGCTCAGCGCCAGGATGCCCTCCGAGGTACGTGTTGAACAGCTGCGCCCATGCCCGCCGGTGCAAGTCGGCCGTCGGGGTGATCACACCGTCGAGGTCGAACAGGTAGGCGCGATACTGCCCGAGATCCATGGCTGCCAGCCTAACAAGGATCGCGCCGGCGGCCCGTCAGCGCGCCCGGGTGCGGCGCTGGCATCCGGGGCACCAGTACAGGTTGCGGCCCTCGAGCAGCGACGTGCGAACCTCACGCCCGCACACCAGGCAGTCCTGCCCGGCTCGCCGGTACACGTACACCTCCCCGCCGTGGCGGTCCTCACGCGGCGGGCGGGACTGCGCCTCCGGGGAGTGCTCCTCGTCGACGGTGTCGATCCGACCCACCTCCAGGGCCCGCGCCATCAGGACCACCAAGTCGTCCCAGATCCTCCCCCACGTGCGCGCATCGATGTTCTTGCCGGGCGTCGACGGTCGGATGCGATGCCGGAACAGCACCTCGGCCCGGAAGATGTTGCCCACGCCGGCGGCCACCCGCTGGTCCATGAGCAGGGCGGCGATGGACTTCCCGGAGCGACGGACACGCTCGTAGCCGCGAGCAGGGTCCGCGTCGGCGCGCAGGGGATCGGGCCCGGATGCCGCCCACACCGCGTCCCGCTGCCCAGTGGTGATGGCGCGGCACCACTGCGGCCCGTACAGGTCCGCAGCCGTTGCCTCGTCGTGCATGCGCAGCCGCACCTGACCGCGAGCCGCGCCCATCTCGTGGATCACCAGCTTCCCGATGAGGCCCAGGTGGATGTGGACGAAGCGCGGCTCGGGAACGTCGAACTCGATGAACAGGTGCTTGCCGATCGCCTCTGCTCCCACCAGGACCGCCCCGTCGAGACGGGTTGCCTCCGTCGCGAAGCGTCCTTGGGGGGACGACACCGACACGGTTCGACCGCCGAAGATCCGCGAGATCTCGCGGGCGAGGCGATGAATGACGTGTCCCTCGGGCATCCCGTCAGACTACCGTCCGGAAAAAAGTTCAAGAAAGTTGAATCTGGGTGCATCCAAACCCACCGGTCGCGACGAAGTACTCCATGTCAAGGCGATCGTCGCCTGGCACAGCACTCGTGAAAGGACCACTCCCATGAAGCTCTCCCGCATCTTCATCGCCGGATCCCTCGCCCTCGCCGCCACCGCCGGCACCGCCGGCCTTGCCGGAGCCGACAACCACACCTCCACGGTCTCCATCCTCCACGGCGTTCCCGGGGCCACCGTGGACGTCTACGCCAACGGCGACGCCCTCCTCACCGGCTTCGAGCCCGGCACCCTGACCGACCCGCAGCAGCTGCCCGAGGGCACCTACGACCTCAAGGTCGTCGCCGCCGGCGCCGGGGCCGACGGCGAGGCCGTCATCCAGGCCGACGATGTCCAGGTCCCCGCCGGCGCGAACATCACGGTGGTCGCCCACCTGAAGTCTGATGGCACCCCCACCCTGACCCCCTTCGTCAACGACACCAGCGCCTCCGAGGAGGGTGGCCGACTCACCGTTCGCCACGTGGCCGCAGCTCCCGAGGTCGACGTCCGCGCCGGCGGCGAGGTCGCGGTTCCGGGCCTCGCGAACCCGAATGAGGCGAAGCTCGACGTGGCGGCGGGAACCATCCCTGCCGACGTCGTCGCCGCCGGCACCGACACCGTGGTGCTCGGCCCCGCCGATGTCGAGATCAAGGCCGGTATGAACACGATCGTCTATGCCTGGGGCTCACTCGAGGCCGAGAACCTCGCGCTGGCCATCCAGGACGTCGAGCTGCAGCACTCGGCCGGCATGCCGAGCACCGGCGCGGAGGGCCCGGCGGCCATCTCGCCGCTCGCCCTGGCCGTGGGCTCCCTTGTCCTGGCCGGCGCCGCCACCGCGGTCGTCGCCCAGCGTCGGGTCCGCGTCAACTCCTGATCTCCCGGGGTAGACGGTTCCCGTCCCGGTGCTCGAGCCGGGACGGGAACCGTTTCACTGTCCTTCGGAGGCCGAACGATGTGCGAGACTTGCAGGCGTGACCGCAGACGTGATGGAGACGCCGATCAGCGTCCTCGCCGCGCGGTTCGCCTCCGGCGAGGAATGGGCACTCCGGGAGGCCTTCTCCCGCTGGTCCCGCCTGATCCACACCATCGCCCGGTCGTCGCTCGGCTCCACGGCCGATGCCGACGACGTGACACAGCAAGTCTTCATCTCGGCCTGGAACTCCAGGTCCACCCTCCGGGCCAGCGACGAGTCGCTACCGGCCTGGTTGATCGGCATCTGCCGGCTCAAGGTGATCGACGCCCTCCGGGCCCGCAGCAGGGGCTTCCGCAACGAGGAGGCCGTCGCCCAGGAGGCGGTAGAATCCCCCGCCGAGATGTCCGGAGTTGACTCCATCATCGACTCCGTAGTCGTCCGGGATGCCTTGGCCGCGCTGGGAGACCCACGGGCCAGAATCCTGACCATGGTGTACCTGGAGGACAGGACCCATGACGACGTGGCCCAGCAGCTCGACCTGCCGCTGGGCACGGTCAAGAGCCATGTACGACGAGGCCTCGAGAGGCTGAGAGCAGTGTTTGAGGAGGTGGATTCCCGTGGCTGAGGAGAACGAGTACACGCTCGACGACGTCGCGGTACGATTCCGCCGCGCCTCTCGCTCCGAGCCCGAGTGGTCCGAACCCTCTGCCGGGACGTGGGAGGCGATTGCTGTGGCCACGGGGGTTTCCACCGCCGCCGCCCAGCCACCCGCGAACGCACGCCAGTCCGGCGCCCCGGATCCGGCGGTCTCGCGTCGTGCCTGGCTGTTCGGGGCCGGCGGTGTGATCGCCGGCATCGCGCTGGGCGCTGCCGGCATGGCGGGGATTGATGCGGTCCGCGACGAGGCCGCCGAGGCCGTTCGCCGCGCGGAGCTCACTCCCCTCGACCAGCCGAACGAGCGCCTCGGGACCGCCGAACTGCTCCGCCGCAACACGGGCTACAGCCTGGCGGTGGAGGTGCCCGAGGGCGTCAGCAACCCCGACGGCTACGTCGAGGTGTGGCTGATCAACACCGACGGACAGCGCATGGTCTCCGTGGGCGTGTTCGCCGCCGACAACCTGGGGCAGTTCACGGTGGACGAGGCCCTGATCGACTCCGGCTACCTCATCGTGGACCTCTCGAACGAGCAGTTCGACGACGAGCCCCGGCACTCGGGCGACACCATCATGCGGGGCGAACTCCGCTTCTGAGGCCCGCGCCGTAGACTGCGAGCATGGCAGCAACCCGAGGTGATTCGACGCCGCGCAAGGGTCTGGTCACCCACGACCGGGCGCTGCGCGCCCGGCTGCTGCCCGGTATTGATCGCGCCGAGCGCGAGCAGCGACGATCACGCAACGCCGCCGCCGACCGCGACGACGAGCCCCGGGTTCCACCCGGTGCGACTCAGCGCTCCTCGTAGTTCCTCATCTGCTCGATGCGGCGGGCGTGCCGCTCCTCGCCGCTGAACGGGGTGTTGACAAACGTGTCGACGATCTCCCACGCCTCCTCCAGCGACTGCATGCGACCGCCGAGGGAGACGATGTTGGCGTCGTTGTGCTCACGGGCGAGCCGTGCGATGTCGGCGTTGTAAGCGAGCGCCGCCCGGATCCCCTTGACCTTGTTCGCAGCGATCTGCTCGCCGTTGCCGGAGCCGCCCAGCACGATGCCGATCGAGCCCTCCGACGCGACGGCCTCCGCGCACGGAATCACCAGCTCCGGGTAGTCGTCCAGTGCGTCGTAGGAATCCGCGCCATGGTCGACAACGTCGTACTCGGCCTCGCGCAGCTTCTCGACCAGGTAGTTCTTCAGCTCGAAGGCTGCATGATCGGTGGCAATGTGAACTCGCATGGCCCCACTATCCCACCTCGGGTTCCACGGTGGGCCCTGTGCTCAGCCGTTAGTCTCGTGGGCATGACAGAGGTGACCACGCTCGACGTCCCCGACCACGTGACCGACGACCTGCGCGCCTACGCGGCGGCCATGCGGGCCGGCTTCCACGAATCACCCATGTCGGAGGAGGGGTTGGCGATCTGGCTGGCCCACCTGCAGGCCGATGGGACGCGCCTGCGCGTGATCCGGGACCACAGCCGCCCGTTCGGGAAGGCCGACGAGCCCGTGGCCACTTTCGCTTCCTGGGGCGGTACCCTCAACGCCGGGCGTGGGATGGTGGACGCCAACTTCATCACCGACGTCACCGTCCAGGCCACCCATCGGCGGCGCGGGCTGATGAACAAGCTGATGCTGCACGACCTCCGGGAGGCCCACGAGCGCGGCGACGTCGTCGCCCTGCTCACCGCCACCGACGCCCAGATCTACGGCCGGTTCGGCTTCGGGGTCACCGCCACCGCACGCCGGCTCGAGATCGACTCCGGCCCCAAGTTCGCCCTGCGCACCGAGCCCTACGGAAGTACCGCCTTTGCCGCGCCCGATGACGTCGTGGACGTCCGCCGCCACCTCTTCGAGTGCTTCCACCGCGAGCAGTTCTGGTCGGTCGGCCGCGCTCAGCACTACTGGTCCACCGGCTTCGACTGGCACGAACAGCGAGCCACGCCGCACCGGGCCGCCGTCCACCTCGACGACGACGGGGAGCCGGACGCGGCCGTCGTCTTCGCCATCGAGTCCGACCACATCCTGGTGCGCGACCTGCTCGGAACCACCCGCGCGGCGGAGGTGGAGCTCATCCGCCTCCTCGCGCACGCCGAGGGACACGAGAAGATCGTCTGGCGGCACTGCTTCGACCCCCGCCACCCCATCACGTGGGCT
The DNA here is from genome assembly GCA_947499145.1 of uncultured Arachnia sp. Classification (GTDB taxonomy): domain Bacteria; phylum Actinomycetota; class Actinomycetes; order Propionibacteriales; family Propionibacteriaceae; genus Arachnia. The sequence continues at coordinate 293,732 of CANMNB010000004.1, read as the reverse complement.
CTGAAGGATCCTCGCATCGTCACGACGGCCAAGACCTTCGACACGGTCTGGACCCGGATCCTCGACCTCCCCCGCGCGGTGGCCGCCCGCAGCTTCGACCGCGACGGCGAGGTCGCCGTCAACATCGACGACCCACTCGGCTACGCCGCGGGCACATGGCGGTTGTCGATCCGCGACGGTGTGGCCTCCGCGGAGCCCACCTCCGGCGAGCCGGAACTGGGCATGGACATCGCGACGTTCTCGACCGTGCTGTCCGGGCTGGAGCACGTCGACACCCTGGCGTCGGCGGGCCTGGTGCACGGCGACCCATCGGTCGTCGGCTCCGCGAGCCGACTCCTCACGTCCTGGGAACCCCCGGTCGCGGCGTCGATCTTCTAGGAAGGAACGAGAAGTGCCGGGATCCATCGACATCGGCGTGGACCAGGGCGTCGCCACGCTCACCATCAACAACCCGGGCAAGCACAACTCGATGACGCCCGCGATGTACCGACGCATCCCGGCCGCGCTGGAGGAGCTCGCGGCCGACGGCAGCGTCCGGGCGCTGCTGCTCCAGGGCGCCGGGGAGCAGTTCTCGGCCGGTTCCGACATCGGCAGCCTGGACCAGCTCCACCGCGGGGAGCTCCCCGTCGCCGCCGAGCTCGCCGTCGCGGCCTTCCCGAAGCCCGTGATAGCGGCCGTGCGGGGCTTCTGCTTCGGCGGTGGGCTGCAGCTGGCCACAGCATGCGACATTCGCATCGCGGCGGACACCGCCGTATTCGCCGCTCCCCCGGCCAAGTTGGGGATCGTCTACCCGCTGTCGGCGACCCGGAGACTGATGTCCCTCATCGGCCCGTCGGCCACGAAGTACCTCATCTTCTCGGCGGATCGGGTGAATGCGACACGGGCGCTGCACATGGGGCTCATCGAAGAGGTTGTCTCCCCCGATCTGCTGGACGCCCGGGCTCGGCACGTTGCCGCCACCATCGCCGGTCGCTCGCAGCTGACGATCCAGGCCACGAAGGACATCGTCGATGGACTCGTGGACGGCACGCTGGACGAGTCCCTCGTCGATGCATGGGTCAGCCGGGCGGAGACGGGCCCGGACCTGGCGGAGGGGATGTCGGCCTTCGCCGAGCGGAGGCCACCTCGCTTCACCTGGTCTGGGCCCACCTGAGGCGTCAGGGCCGCTGGGGGTGCTGCACCGTCGGCGGTTCGATCTCGGCGGTCCGTCCGTCGAACGTGACCCGCGAGAGCCACATCTGCCGCCCGATCGCATCCATGCCGATGAAGTCCGGCTCCCATGCGTGATAGACCGTCCACCACTGCCCGTCGACCTCCAGCAACTGGTTGTGGCCCGGGCCGGCCGCGACCTCATTCGTCACCAGCAGCGGGTCCCCGGACTTGGTGAACGGTCCGGTCGGTGAATCCGCGGTCGCGTGCCCGACGGCGTAGCGGTCGGTCCAGTACCCGTTCCCGGAGTAGAACATGTGGAACACGCCGTCGACCTCGACCACGGCAGGACCCTCGATCAGCTCACCCTCCCACGGCAGGTCCTGCACGAGGAGATCGGTGACCTCACCCTCCACGCCGAGTCCGTCCGCGGTCAGCCGCTGCACCCGGATGTAGGTGTCAACGCTGGCCGCGTTGCCGTCGTTCTTCCAGTAGAGCCAGGCGTTGCCCTCGGAGTCGATGAACGGCGACTGGTCGATGGATCCGCCCTCATCGATCTCGCAGATGAAGGGCTCAGCGCTGTCGTCGACGTAGGGACCGCGGAGGGTGTCCGACGTCGCGACGGAGATGCACTGCCACTCGGGTTGCGGGGCTCGGGTGGTGTAGTACAGGCGGTAGGAGCCGTCGGTCCACCGGATGATCTCCGGAGCCCACACCTTCCCCTCGGCGGACCACGAGGCGATCCGCGGGAGCGGATCGTCCGCCTCGGTCCAGGTCACCATGTCCGGGCTGGTGAGCATCTGGACGTTCATGCCGTTGCCGTTGGTGGCGATCGCCACGTAGGTGCCGTCCTCATCACGGATGATCTGGGGGTCCGGGAAGTTGTACGGGTGGACCGGGTTGGTGAAGCCGGATTCCGCTCCGGCTGTCTCCTCGGCGGCTGACGTGGTCACGGTCTCTGGTTCCTCGGTCATGCTCTCCTCTCCTGGCGGCGGGTCGGCCGTGCCGCAGGCCGCCAGGAGCAGGAGGCCTGCGGCCAGGGCCGCGCTGATGTTCGGGCGCACGCGGTCACCCCTTGAGTCCGGAGCTGGCGACGCCCGCGATGATGTAGCGCTGCACGAACGAGTAGATGACCAGCACCGGGATCGCCGCCACCATGGCGCCGGCCATGACCACCGGGTAGTCGATCGTGTAGGCGCCCTGGAGTCGGCTGAGCCCGACCGGCAGGGTCAGGTTCTGGTCGCTGAACAGCACGTAGATGGGCCAGATGAAGTCATTCCAGTTCGTCAGGAAACTGATGATGAACAGGGTGACGACGGCTGGCCGCGCGTTGGGCAGCACGACCGAGACGAAGGTGCGGAAGGGCCCCGCCCCGTCGATCCGTGCGCTCTCCTCGAACTCCACGGGCAGTCCCAGGAAGAACTGGCGCATGAAGAACACACCGAAGGCGCCAGCTGCGCCCGGCACCACGATCGCGGCCAAGGTGTCGAGCCAGGCGAGCCGGTTGAGCATCTCGAAATTGGGGATGAGGAACACGAAGCCGGGGACGAGCATCGTCGAGATGATGATCGCGAAGATGGCGTTCTTGAACGGGAAGTTCATGCGCGCCAGTGCGTACCCCGCCATGGACGTGATCGTCACGACGAGCAGCGCATGCAGTGTGGCGGCGATCAACGAGTTCGTGAACCAGCGCAGGATGGGCGAGGCATCGTCGATGAAGAACAACTGCTCGTACGCCCGGGTCGTCCACGTCTCGGGGAGGAAGGTGGGCGGGACGGACTGGGCCTCGATCATCGGCTTGAACGACGTGAAGAGGATGAGCAGCAACGGACCGATGAAAATGGCCGTCAGCACCACCAACAGCAGCCAGAAGAGCGGGTTCTTCGCATGCTTGTTCATGACGTCGCCTCCTTCTGTTCCCGATCGATGCGCTTCTGCTCCTTCTTCACCCGTGAGGCGTCCTTGTCACGCATGAGGTAGAAGTTGACCACCGAGATGACGGCCAGGAACAGGGCGAGGATGTAGCTCATCGCCGCTGCGGGGCCGGGTCGATTCTGGGAGAAGCCCGTCTGCGTGATGACCATGATGGCGGTGCGCGTGGTCTCGGTCGGTCCGCCGTCGGTGATCAGGTAGGACTGGCCGAACATGTTCGCGCTCGCGAGCGTGGTCGTGATGAGGATGAAGATCAGCACAGGGCGCAGTCCGGGCAGGGTCACGTACCGGAACTGCTGCCACTTCGACGCCCCGTCGAGCGAGGCCGCCTCGTACTGGTCCACGGGGATGTCGCCCAGGCCAGCGAGGTAGATGATGGTGTTGAAGCCCAGCGTCCACCACACGGTGACCAGCACGAGCGCCACCCAGGCCCAGGGTTGGGTGGTCGTCCACTGGATGTCCAGGCCGAAGATGTGGTTGATCAGCCCGAAGTTGCCGTCGAGCAGGTAGCGCCACATCAGGCCGATGACGGCCACGCCGAGCACGTAGGGGGCGAAGTAGATGGCCCGGAAGAAGGTGCGGCCGGGGAACTCCCGGTGCAGGAGCATGGCCAACAGCAGCGGCAGCACCACCAGCAGGGGCACCGACCAGAACGTGAAGATGCCCGTCGCCATCATGCCGTTCCAGAAGGGCTGGAACTGCACCGACGTCGAGTCGAGGAGCGCAGCGTAGTTGTCCAGTCCCACGAACGGTTTGGACGGCAGCACGAAGTCCCACTGGTGGAGGCTGATCCAGATGCCGTAGAAGGCGGGCAGCACGATGAACATGCCGAAGAGCACCAGGTACGGCGCCAGGAACAGAACGGGGGTCCAGCGGGACCCGTGGATGCCCCGTCGCCTGCGGGGGGCTGCCTCCGCAGGCGACGGGGTGCCGTCCGCCCTGGCACCGCCACCGGTGGTGGTGGCGGTGTCGGACATCATGCGTACCGCTGGGCGTTCTCTTCGAGGATCTTGTTCGCGCGCTCGACGGAGGCCTCGAGGGTGGGGGCGACCTCGCGGCCGGCCAGCGTGATCTCGTTGAGGGCCTTGTCCCACTCCACCATGGCATCACCGATGCCGGGGACGGCCGGCAGGAAGACGAGGTCGTCGATCTGCTCGGCGAGAGCCGCCTGCTCGGTGAGCTCCTGGAACTCCTCCGACTCGCGCACGGAGTTGCGGGCCGGCACCTGCCCGCCCTTGGCCCACTCGAGCGACTGCTCGGAGATCCAGTTGAGGAAGACGCGGGAGGCCTGGTCCTTGTTCTCGTCGGGGCTCTTGCGAGTGGGCAGCACGAACTGGTGCGAACCGGCCCACGCGGCATCGGTCCCGCCGATGTTGGGGAGCCTGGCGACGCCCCACTCCAGGTCTGTCTTCTCCCGCAGGGTGTTGATGGACCAGATGCCGTTCCAGTTGAAGGCGGTCTCGCCGTTCTGGAGGGCGATGAAGTCGGCGTCCTGGGCGACTTCCTGGGGGGAGTGCCCTTCCTTGGCCAGGTTCTGCCACCAGGTGAACGCCTCGACGGCCTCCGGGCTGGCCCAGGCGGCCTCGGTGGCACCCTCGTTGAACAAACGGCCACCGAACTGGTGCACAAGTGACTGCATGCTGAGTCCGCCGGTGAACGGGAACGGGGACGTCCAGTGGCCCTGGATTCCGGCACTCTTCAGCTTGTCGAGCGCATCCATGTAGGAGTCCATGTCCATGGGCGGGTTGTCTGGGTCGAGGCCGGCGGACTCCATGACCTGCTTGTTGTAGAAGAAGCCGAGCGGGTGGACATCGAGCGGGATGGCGTAGCGGGTGTCCTTGTAGATGCCCGCCTCCCACGGGACGGGAGCGAAGTCGGACTCGGAGAGCTCCAGGGCCTGGGCGACATCGTCCAGCGGCTGGATGATCTGCCGGGCGGCGTTGCTGGCGACGGAGTCGACGTGCATGATGCCGATGTCCGGGCCACGACCGGCCTGCACCGCAGTGGGCAGGGTGTCGTAGTAGTCGGCCCACTGCAGGGTCCGCACGCTGACCGCGATGTTGGCGTGCTCCTCGTTGAACTGGTCGACGAGCGTCTTCATGAACGCGCCGTCGCCGCCGGTGAAGCCGTTCCAGAACTGGAGGTCGACGTTGGGGCCGTCGTAGCCCGAGGAGCCGCCGTCCCCGGTCGCGCTTGCGGTGGCACCGGTGGTGGCGGCCGGATCCTGCTGCATGCTCTGGCCGCCACAGGCGGACAGGCCGACGGCGGCGCTGACGGCCAGCGATCCTGTGAGGAAGCCACGGCGTGAGACGTTGTTCATGAGGTTTTCCTTCCGGAGAGGCGGATGCAGTGCCACGAGATCGCGGGCGCTGCGATGGTGAGGGTGCCGGAGGCCAGGGAGGACTCCCCGGCTTGGGGCGTGACCACGTCGGGGGCAGCAGCGGTGTTGGCCGCGTCGTGGTCGTCGGTGTGGATCACCAGGTGTTCCACGAGGTCGAGGTCCTCGAACCCCGCGAGCTTGATGTGGACTTCGTCGTCGGCCTCGAGTGACCGGTTGACGAGGAAGACGGCGATCTCGTTCGAGTCGGCGTCGTGGGTGGCGGTGGCCCAGATCTGGTCGACGTCACCGAACTGCGGCGTCGTGATGGTGGGCGACTCGACTGCGAGTTGCAGGACGTCACCGTGGGCGTGGCGGGCTGTGAGCGCGAACGGGTGGAAGATCGTCTGCCGCCAGGCGGACCCGCCCGGTTCGGTCATGATCGGCCCGATGACGTTGACGAGTTGAGCCTGACAGGCGGCCGCGACCCTGTCGGTGTGGCGCAGCAGCGTGATCAGCAGGCTGCCGACGACGACGGCATCCAGGGTGGTGTAGACGTCCTCGATGAGGCGTGGCGCGTGCTGGATCGGGATGGAGGTCTCACCGTCGAACTTCGCCTGGTACCAGACGTTCCATTCATCGAAGGACACTCCGATGCGCTTCTCGGACCCCTTGAGGGCGGCCACGTGGTCCGCCGTCGCGACCACGGAGTCGATGAAGCGATCCATGTCCTCGGCACAGGCCAGGTAGGAGACCAGATCGCCGTCGAGTGGCTCGTAGTACGCGTGGGCGGAGATGTGGTCCACCTTGTCGAAGGCCGCCTCGAGCGTCACGCGCTCCCAGCGGCCGAACGTGGGCATGGTGCGGTTGGAGGAGCCGCAGGCGACGAGTTCCAGCGAGGGGTCGAACCGTTTGAAGGCGTTGCCCACCTCCGTCGCGATCCGGGCGTACTCCTGTTCGGTCATGTGTCCCATCTGCCAGGGGCCGTCCATCTCGTTGCCCAGGCACCACATGCGCACGTTCCAGGGTTCGGGCCGCCCATTGGCTGCGCGACGGTCCGGGAGTTCGGTGCCGGTCTCGGCGTTGACGTACTGGAGGTACTCCATCGCCTCCTCCAACCCCCGGGTCCCCAGGTTCACCGCGAGCATGGGCTCGATCCCCATCCGCTCGCACCAGGCCAGGAACTCGTCGGTGCCCACGGTGTTGGGTTCGATCGAGCGCCAGGCGAAGTCCAGCCGCGTGGGACGCTCGTCAACGGGTCCGACGCCGTCCTCCCACCGGTAGTTGGAGACGAAGTTGCCCCCCGGGTATCGGACGATCGTGGGCCCCATCTCCTTCACGAGATCGGCGACGTCCTGGCGGAAGCCCGCTTCGTCGGCCGTGGGATGGTCCGGCTCGAAGATGCCGGTGTAGACGGTGCGTCCCATGTGCTCGACGAAGGTTCCGAAGATGCGGCGGTTCACCTCCCCCACCGCGAACGCAGGGTTCACATGCACGACAGAAGTCACTTCAACTCTCCTTTGAGCTGCACGCTTGCGTTTACAACGGGTGTAAAACTGTCTGCGCATAGTTTTACAACGGGAGTAGTTCACTGTCCAGCGGTTCCTCCCGATCGGGCACGAATCGTTACCAATTCGCTACCATCGGCCCATGGCTGTGCGGCTGAGGGACGTGGCGGAGCGCGCGGGCGTCTCGATCAAGACCGCCTCGAACGTCGTCAACAACTACGCGCACGTCAAGCCGAGCACGCGGGCGCGAGTGGAGCAGGCCATCGAAGAGCTCGGCTACCGCCCCAATCTCGCCGCCAAGCAGCTAAAATACGGGCGCAGCGGCCTCATCGCCCTGGCCCTGCCCTTCCTCGACTCTCCCTACTTCGCCGAACTGGCCTCGCTCTTCTCCGCGGCGGCCGTGCGCCGCGGCTACATACCCCTGCTGGACATCACAGGCGCCGACCCCGTCGTCGAGCGCCACGTGGTGACCGGGGTCCAGTCACACATGATCGACGCCGTCGTCTTCTCGCCGCTCGCCCTCAAGGCGGAGGAGATCGCCGAACGGGTGGACTCGGTGCCGCTCGTGCTGCTCGGGGAACGCGCCGTCCCCGACGGGTTCCATCACGTGGCCGTCGAATCGGTCGCGGCAGCCAAGGCCATGACGGAGCACCTGCTCTCCCTCGGCCGCCGGCGCCTCGCTGCCATCGGCCGCGAGTCCGCCCAGGGCACTGCCTCGGTGCGCCTCGACGGGTTCCTCGCTGCGCTGGCGGACGCGGGGCTCGACACTCCCGAGGAGTACGTGGTGGGTGTCACGAGCTACGAGCGCGAAGCGGGCTACCGCGCGATGCGCCAGCTCCTGGAGCTGCCCGAACCACCGGACGCCGTGTTCTGCTTCAACGACCTGCTCGCGCTGGGCGCCATGCGCGCTTGCGCCGACGCCGGGGTCGACGTGCCCGGGCAGGTGGCGGTCGCCGGGTTCGACGACATCGCGGAGGCCAGCTTCTCCACCCCTCGGCTGACCACGGTGCGGCCAGACCTGGACCGCCTGGTGGACGAGGTGCTGCGCCTGACGGAGGCAGCGATCCACGACCGGCAGCGTCCCGCCGAGGACGTCGTCATCGACTGGACCCTGCAGCTGCGGGAGTCGACGCTGGGGCGGGACACGCTCAGCCGCTGACCGCCTCCGGACCGCCCTCCAGCAGCTTCACGAAGCTGGCCTCGTCGAGGACCGGGCGCCCCAGCTGTTCGGCCTTCTCCGCCTTGGAGCCGGCGTTCTCGCCCACCACGACGAAGTCGGTCTTCTTGCTGACCGAGCCAGCGGCCTTTCCCCCGCGCGCCAGGATCGCCTCCTTGGCCTGGTCACGTGTGAAACCCTCGAGCCCCCCGGTGACCACCACCGTGAGTCCCTCGAGGGTGCGGGTGACCGACTCGTCGCGCTCGTCGGCCATCCGGACTCCGGCGGCCCGCCAGGACTCGACGATGTGACAGTGCCAGTCCACGGAGAACCACTCGCGGATCGATTCGGCGATCACCTGGCCCACACCCTCGGTGTCAGCGAGCTCCTCCAGACTGGCGGACGTGATCGCCTCCATCGAGCCGAACCTGGTGGCGAGCGCACGCGCCGCCGTCGGACCGACGTGGCGAATGGAGAGCGAGACCAGCACCCGCCAGAGGGGCTGCTCCTTCGCCACCTGCAGGTTGGCCAGGAACTTCTCGCCGTTGCTGGACAGGACCCGCCCGTCCCGCACTCCGCCGACCGGCGGTGACTCGAGCTCTGAGGGCTTCGCCCGGCGTGTGTAGAAGTCCGTCGCCACGAGGTCTTCCGCGGTGAGGTCGAACAATCCCGATTCATCGGTCAACAGCCCGCTGGCGAGCAGTGCCCCAGCTCCCTCCCAGCCCAGTGCCTCGATGTCGAATCCGGAGCGCGACGCCAGCGCGGACAGCCGCTCCCGAAGCTGACTGGGGCAGGAGCGCGAGTTCGGACAGCGAATGTCCTTGTCGCCCTCCTTCTCCGGACGAAGCTCCGTACCGCAGGCCGGGCACTGCGTGGGCATGACGAACTCGCGCTCCGTCCCATCGCGCAGTGCGACGACGGGGGCGAGGATCTCGGGGATGACGTCGCCGGCCTTGCGGAGCACGACCACGTCGCCGATCAGGACCCCCTTGCGCTTCACCTCGTGGGCGTTGTGCAGGGTGGCCATCTCGACCGTCGAACCGGAGACCACCACCGGCTCCATGATCCCGAACGGCGTCACCCTGCCCGTCCGACCGACGTTGACGCGGATGTCGAGGAGCTTGGTGTTGACCTCCTCGGGGGGATACTTGAACGCCGTGGCCCATCGCGGCGCCCGCGACGTTGAGCCCAGGCGTCCCTGGGTGGCGAAGTCGTCCACCTTGACGACGACACCGTCGATCTCGTGCTCGACATCGTGGCGGTGCTCGCCGTAGTGCCGTACGTAGGCCAGGACATCCTCGGCGGACTCGACGACCGTGTAGAGGGGGCTCACGGGCAGGCCCCAGGAACGGAGCAGCTCGTAGGACTCCGACTGCGAGCGCGCGGGGAGCCCCGTGCGCGCCCCGACGCCGTGGACGATCATGCGAAGCGGGCGCGTGGCCGTCACGCCGGGATCCTTCTGCCGCAGGGACCCAGCTGCCGCATTGCGTGGGTTGGCGAAGGGGGACTTGCCGGCCGCGACCAGCCCGGCGTTCAGCTCCTCGAAGGCGGCCACGGGAAAGAAGACCTCCCCGCGGACCTCCAGGACGGCCGGGACGTCGTCGCCTTCCAGGCGGTGCGGCACGCCGGTGAGGGTGCGGACGTTGGGTGTGATGTCCTCCCCGACCCGACCATCACCCCGGGTGGCAGCCACCGAGAGTCGCCCGTCGAGGTACAGCAGGTTGACCGCCAGACCATCGATCTTGACCTCGCACAGGTAGCGACTGGCGCCTGCGCGGCCGAGCCACGCCCGAAGGTCCTCCTCGGTGAAGACGTTGTCCAGGCTGAGCATCCGCTCCCGGTGCTGCACCGGCGAGAAGTCCGTGAACCGGGGCGCGCCCACGCGCTGGGTCACCGATTCCGGGGCCGCCAGTTCCGGGTGCTGATCCTCCAGTTCCTGGAGGGTGCGCATGGCCTCGTCGTAAGCCGCGTCCGACATCGTCGGGGCATCAGCGCCGTAGTAGGCCTGTTGTGCCTCGGCCAGCAGCTGGTTCAGCTCCGTCCACTGCTGGCGGAGCTCCTCGGGCCCGAGCGGTTGATCGGTCATGGCGCAATGCTGGCACATCGACCTGACACCACCGAGCCCGGAAATGGGCAGCGATCGCGCAGGAGCACTACCATCGATCTGTTCGACCCCGACATCGATGGGATGAGGAAGCGCATGCCTACTGCCAACATCACTCGCGACGAGGCTGCCCGCCGCTCCGAGTTGGTCACCGTGACGGCCTATCGGGTGAGCGTGGACGTGACCGGCCGCGAGGTCGCGGAGCCGGAGCGACTCTTCCTCGCCACCACCGAGCTCGACCTCGAAGCGCACGGCGGTGAGACCTACCTGGACGTGATCGCCGAGGAGATCCGCGCGGCCTCCGTCGACGGTGAGGCGATCGACACCAGCGGCTTCGACGGCTATCGGCTCCCCCTCCCCGACCTTGCCGAGGGCCCGCACACCGTGGTCGCGGAGTCCGTCGGCCTCTACTCCCGTACCGGCGAGGGCCTGCACCGCTTCGTCGACCCTTCGGACCAGAAGGTCTACCTCTACACCCAGTTCGAGACGGCCGACGCGCGGCGCATGTTCGCGACCCTCGAGCAGCCGGACCAGAAGGCGACCTTCCAACTCACCGTCACCGCACCGTCGCACTGGCAGGTCCTGAGCAATGCGCGGGGCGTCCAGCCGGAGGACCTCGGCGACGGCGTCGGACGGTGGGTCCACGACGTCACCCCGCGCGTCTCCACCTACATCACCGCCCTGGTGGCGGGCGAATACCACGTCGTCGACCACGAGATCATCACCGACGGCCGCAGCATCCCCGCCCGCGTGGCCTGTCGCGCCTCGATGGCCGAGCATCTGGACGACGAGCGCATCATCACCACCACGCAGCGCGGCTTCGAGGTCTTCGAGGAGGCCTTCGGCGTGCCCTATGCGTTCGACTCCTACGACCAGATCTTCGTGCCGGAGTTCAACGCGGGCGCCATGGAGAACGCGGGCTGCGTCACGTTCCGGGATGAGTACCTCTTCCGGTCCCGCGTCACTGCCCGCGAGCTCGAGGCACGCGACAACACGATCCTCCACGAGCTCGCCCACATGTGGTTCGGCGACCTCGTCACCATGCGTTGGTGGGACGACCTGTGGCTGAACGAGTCGTTCGCCGAGTGGGCGTCACACTTTGCGGCCGACGAGATCTCCCGCCGCCACGACGGCGACGCCAACCCCTGGGCGTCGTTCAGCAACGAACGCAAGGCCTGGGCTTATCTGCAGGACCAGCTGAGCACCACGCACCCGATCGCCGCGGACATGAGCGACCTGGAGAAGGTGGAGCAGAACTTCGACGGCATCACCTACGCCAAGGGCGCCTCGGTGCTGAAGCTGCTGGTTTCCTTCGTCGGCCGCGAGGACTTCCTGGCGGGGGTGGGCAACTACTTCCGGAAGCATGCCTGGGGCAACACCCAGTTGCGGGACCTGCTGGTCGAGCTGGAAGCCACCTCCGGTCGCGACCTCAGCTGGTTCAGCGGCGAGTGGCTGGAGACGGCCGGCGTCAACACCCTGCGCGCCGACTTCGACGTCGACGACGAGGGCCGCTTCACTCGATTCGTCGTCCGGCAGTCGGCCACTGCCGATCTTCCCACCCTGCGCACGCACCGCCTCGGGATTGGCATCTACGCCCTCGGCGAGGACGGACTCCGCCGCACGCACCGCGTCGACGTCGACGTCACAGGATCGGAGACCAGCGTCGGGGAGTTGGTCGGGGTCGAGCGCGGCGACGTCGTGCTCCTCAACGACGGCGACCTGACCTACGCGAAGGTGCGCCTCGACGACGCCAGCGTGGCGACGCTCGTCGGCCACGTGGACAAGCTGGATGATCCCCTCGCGCGCGCCGTGACCTTCTCCTCCTTCTGGGACTCCGTGCGCGACGCCGAGGTGGCGCCGCAGGACTTCATCGAGCTGGCCCTGAAGGGCCTGCCCACCGAGCGCGACATGGCGGCTGCGACGACGATCTCCGCACAGGCCGTGACCTGCGCCACGCGCTTCATGGCGCCGGAGCTCCGCGACGAGGCGAAGGCGACGCTGGTCGCCGGGTTCGCCCGGCTCCTGAAGGACGCGGAGCCCGGCTCCGACCTGCAGCTCATCCTGGCCAAGTCGCTGGTGGGAGTCGCCCGCAGCGGCACCGCCGTCGACCTGGTGAAGGGGTGGTTGGTGGGCGAGGAGGTTCCCGAAGGCCTCGTCGTCGACACCGGCCTGCGGTGGACGATCATCTCCTCCCTGGCGCGCCTGGGGGAGGTCTCCGACGCCGACATCGCGGCGGAGCTGGAGCGCGACAACACCTCCGCCGGCGCCGAGCGCGCCGCCGGGGCTCGCGCCTCGTTGCCGGACGCGGAGCACAAGGCCGAGGCCTGGCGCCTCGCGACGGCCGATCCCGACACCCCGAACGAGACGCACCGCTCCATCTGCATGGGCTTCTTCCGTTACGGCCAGGACGACGTGCTCGCCGAGTACGCCGACCGGTACCTCGACGTCATCGGAGAGATCTCTCGCCGGGAGGGCGTGTGGGCGAAGCGCGGCTATGCCGTGATCGCCAACGTGCTTCGCTGGCTGTTCCCGGACCCGCTCATCGACGACCAGCTGGTCAGCCGCTACGCGACGTGGCTGGCGACGGCCGAGCCGAGCGAACAGGTGCGGCGAGGGGTCACCGAGCGCCTCGACGAGGCCCGCCGGGCGCTGCGTGCCCAGGAGCGCTCGCGGATCCACCTGCGCCCCGAGTGAGCCGCTATCCTTGGGCCTCATGAACTGGTTGCTGCCGCTGGAGACGCTGCCCGGGTGGCCCGAGGCCCCCGAGGCGTCCGGCTTCTCGATGGTGATGCTCATGCTCATCGGCCCGCTGCTGGTGGGAGTCGTGGTCGCCCTGATCACGTTCACGCCGACGCTGTCTCGGCGGTTCCGCACCGAGACCAGCGGATCGCGAGAGGTCGCGTTGACCGACTACGAGCAGGACCCGCCGGACGAGGGGCTCGCCACCACCGAGGCACGCGACCGCGAGACCCGAGAGCCTGCGCTCTGACGATGAACACGACAAGCCCGGACCGACCCTCCCGTCGGCCGGGCTTTTCGTTTGCCCCCTGACGACACTCCAGCATCGAGGACAGATGACGCCACCCGAGTCCACCTGCGTGCTCAACGCCGCCGAGATGGGCCGTGCGATCCGCCGCATGACCCATGAACTGCTCGAACTCAACCAGGGCACCACCGACGTCGTTCTCCTGGGCATCCTGACCCGCGGCGTCCCGCTGGCGGAACGGCTGGCCGCCGCGATCGCCGAGGCCGAGGGCGTCGACATCGCCGTCGGGGAACTGGACATCACGATGTATCGCGACGACCTCCGCCGCCACCCCACCCGTCCGGTCGGCCGCACGCGGCTCCCCCGATCCATCGACGACGCCACCGTGGTGCTCGTCGACGACGTGTTGTTCTCCGGCCGCACGGTCCAGGCCGCGCTCCACGCGCTGGCCGACCTCGGGCGGCCGCGCCAGATCCAGCTGCTCGCACTCGTGGACCGCGGGCATCGGGAACTGCCGATCCAGGCACACATCGTCGGCAAGACGCTCCCCACGTCACGAGCCGAGCGCGTGCGGGTGCGGTTCGAGGAGTTGGACGGACTCGACGAGGTGGTCATCGAGCGCGAATCCGGAGGGGACGACCTGTGAAGCACCTGTTGAGCATCCACGACCTGACCGACACCGACCTGGAGGCCGTGCTGGCCACGGCCGAGGAGATGCACGACGTCCAGTCGCGACCCGTGAAGAAGCTCCCGGCCCTACGCGGGCGCACGGTGGTCAATCTCTTCTTCGAGGACTCCACCCGGACCCGCTCGTCCTTCGAGCTGGCGGCCAAGTGGCTGTCCGCTGACGCGATCAACGTCTCCGCGAAGGGGTCGTCGGTGTCCAAGGGCGAGTCGATGAAGGACACGCTGCTCACCCTCGACGCCATGGGCGTCGACGCCATCGTCATGCGACACGCAGGCTCCGGCGCCGTGGCGCAGGCCGCCAACTGGGTGCGGGCGTCCATGATCAACGCCGGTGACGGCACGCACGAGCACCCGACGCAGGCCCTGCTCGACGCACACGCCATGCTGCGGCACTTCCGGAACCATGACCTCGGGACGCTCGAGGGCAAACGGGTGGTCATCGTGGGCGACCTTCTCCACTCCCGGGTGGTGCGCTCCAACGTCGCGCTGCTCCCCCGACTCGGCGCCTCTGTGGCACTGGTCGCCCCGCGCACGCTCTTGCCCGCCGGCGTCGACACCTGGGGAGTGGAGGTCACCACTGAACTCGATGACGTGCTCCCCGAGGCGGATGTCGCCATGATGCTGCGCGTGCAACGCGAGCGCATGCAGGGCGGGTTCTTCCCCTCCGAGCGCGAGTACATCGCCGGTTATGGACTGACGGGCACGCGCCTCGCCTCGATGCGACCGACCGCCGTCATCGCGCACCCGGGACCGATGAACCGAGGCCTGGAGATCTCCTCCGACGCCGCCGACAGCGCCAGGGCCATCGTCCTGGACCAGGTGTCCGCGGGCGTCGCCGTGCGCATGAGCGTGCTGTACCACCTGCTGGCCGGAAACGAGTGAAGGACGACACGATGAGCAACCTGGTGATCACAGGGGTCCAAATGCCCGACGGCACTCGCACGGACCTCCACATCCGCGACGGCGTCCTGGTGGACGAAGCCTCGGCCGACGCGGAGCGCATCGACGCCGACGGGCTGGTCGCCCTCCCGGGGCTGGTGGACCTCCACACCCACCTCCGGGAGCCCGGACGGGAGGACGCCGAGACGGTGGCCTCCGGGTCGCGCGCTGCCGCCCGTGGGGGGTTCACCTGCGTCCACGCCATGGCCAACACCTCGCCCGTCACGGACACTCCCGAGCGAGCGGAGCACGTCCTCGGCCTCGGTGAACGCGCGGGTCTGGTGCAGGTGGTCCCGGTCGGTGCGATTACGCGTGGACTGCGTGGTGAGGAGCTCGCGGACCTGGCGCTCATGCACCGGTCCCGCGCCGGCGTAACCGTCTTCTCCGACGACGGCTTCTGCGTCATGGACGCCTCGCTCATGAGGCGCGCATTCGAGTGGATCAGACCCTTCGACGGTGTGCTCGCCCAACACGCCCAGGACAGCAACCTTGCCGGCCCGGGCGCTTGCTGCCACGAGGGTGAGCTGTCCGGCCGCTTGGGACTCGGCGGCTGGCCGCCGGTGGCGGAGTCAGTGATCCTGGCCCGCGACGTCCAACTCGCCGAGGCGACCGGCTCCCGCTACCACGCCTGCCACGTCTCGACGGCCGAGGGCATCGAGGTGATCCGCTGGGCGAAGGCGCGCGGCATCAAGGTGACGGCCGAGGCGACACCCCACCACCTGTCGCTGACGACGGAGGAACTCGTCGGTTACGACACCACCTACAAGGTCAACCCTCCGCTGAGGACCTCCGAGCACGTCGAAGCACTCCGCGAGGCGCTGGCCGACGGCACCATCGACATCGTCGGCACCGACCACGCCCCCCATGCCGCCCACGACAAGGACCACGCCTTCGCCGACGCCCGGCCCGGGATGCTGGGCCTCGAGCAGGCGCTGGCCGTGGTCATCGACACGATGGTCGAGCCCGGTCGCCTGGACTGGCAGGGCGTCGCCGACCGCATGAGCCACGCCCCGGCGCGCGTCGGCCGCGTCGGCGGGCAGGGCCGACCGCTCGCCGTGGACGAGCCCGCCAACCTGGTGCTGGTGGACCCCACGCGCCGCGCACTCGTGGACAAGGCGGACTCCGCGTCACTCAGCCGCAACAACCCGTACCACGGCAGGGATCTACCCGACCCGGTGGAGCTCACCGTCTTCCGGGGGCAGGTCACTTACCGTCGCGGCTAGGCGAGCATGCGGGTGCCGGTGGGGGTGACGTCGTAGGCGAATCGGAGTGGGCTGGTCCAGGTGAGTTTCCCGGGGCTGGGTTGTCGCACCAGCCAGGCGCGGGCGGTCTTCGCCCGGTGGACCCGTCTGGACACGGGGGCAAGGTTCCCGATCCGGGTCTGGGCCGGCCGGCCGGGGGCGAAGGGTTGGGTGTGGTCGATGTCCAGGCCCGCGGATCGGGTGTTCGAATACGGGAAGAGTTCGTGTTTGAGGGCCAGCACCAGTGCCTTGCGCATCCTCACGGTGGGGACGTAGCGGTCCTCGGCGGGGATCTCGGCGGGGTCGATGACCGACTGGACGGTGACCTCGGTGTCGGGGAGGAGCTCGGCCAGTAGTGCGGTGGTGATGTGGCCGGCTTTGTCGATGCGGGCGGTGCCGGTGAGCCGACCGACGGCATCCGCGTGAATGTGCACGGCCAACTCCAAACGCGGCCGCAGCTTCGCCAAGGGTGTGGTGATCGTGCCGCACAACACCCCGAGGCAGTGCGGGTCATGCCGCTGCGGCAGATCCCCCGACGCATCGGGACCAGCAGCCACAGCGGAGACAGTATCGGTGTCGCTCAGGGTGGGCTGAGCCGCCTGTTGCAGCAGCGCCAGCGCGTAGGCCGGGTTCGCCAACACCCCCAACGCCTTGGCCCGCAACACCGACTGGGAGGATCCGGGATGATCCGGGGCGAGGAGGTCGGCGATCCGGTCGACGGCAGCGTCGAGGTAACGGGCATCCAACACATCGAGGCAGCCGGTCAGGTTCATCGCCCCCTCATGCAGCCCCCACACCCACACCCCACGCTCCGCCCGACGCCGCCGCTCCTGCTCCGCGGCCCGGGCCGGGTCCGCCTGGATGATCAACTTCTTCAACAGGTTCAACGACGCCGTCCACCCCAACGACTCCTGCCGGCCCACCCACTCCTCGGTCACCCGGGCGGCCACCTCGGCCGGCAGGTCAGAACACAAAGCGGCCGCCTTGCACGCCCTCGCGGCTTCCACGCGCAGCCCCTGCACCGCGACGAACAACTGCGGGTGCCGGTACTGCAGGTTGAGCGCGTCAGCTAGCTTCGACGCCGCCACCATCGGCGGACACCGCAACAGCCCCGCCAACTCCAAGCCGATGAACTCCGACACCGCCGGAGTCCCCACCCCACCCAGCCGGACCCGGCGCTCCGCCAGCACCTCCACCACGTCGTCATACTCGACCCGGTACTGGCGGGCCAGGTCACACAACAACCTGATCGTCTGGGCCTCCGCGAACCGGCGCAACTCATCGACCGAACGCAGTTGCTCAGCGGTCTGGCGCGCCTGCTCATCCATACCCACAACCATAGAATCAACCCCCGACAATTTCGTACGTCCGTTCGATTCAGGTCAGGTTCCTCACGCGTTGGGTGTCGTCCACGGGGTGATGCAGAACTCCCCCGCGCACGCCGGGCGGATAGGCTGTCCCGGAACTCAGCCCCCGATGGAAAGGCGACCATGGCTCGCAAGGAACTGGCAGACGTCGGTGTGATCGGCATGGCGGTGATGGGCTCCAACCTGGCCCGGAACCTGGCCCGCAACGGCTACGCCGTCGCCGTGTACAACCGCACCACCTCCAAGACCGATGCGGTCATCGCAGACCACGGCCACGAGGGCGACTTCCGCCCGTCGACCGAGCTCGCCGACTTCGTCGCCTCGCTGGAGCGGCCGCGCCGGGTCATCCTCATGGTCAAGGCCGGACGCGGCACCGACGCCACGATCGACTCCCTCGTGCCGCTGCTCGAGGAGGGTGACATCGTCGTCGACGGCGGAAACGCCCACTACGAGGACACCCGGGTGCGTGAGGAGAAGCTGCGCGGCATGGGGCTGCACTTCGTCGGTGCGGGCATCTCCGGCGGTGAGGTCGGCGCGCTCGAGGGGCCGTCGATCATGCCGGGCGGGTCGCGGGAGTCCTACGAGGCCCTGGGCCCGATCCTCGAGAAGATCTCCGCACACGTCGACGGCGAGCCGTGCTGCACTTGGATCGGCACCGACGGCGCCGGCCACTTCGTGAAGATGGTCCACAACGGCATCGAGTACGCCGACATGCAGTTCATCGGCGAGGCCTACGTGCTGCTCAAGGCCCTCGGCCTGAGCCACGAGGAGATGGCCGACGTCTTCGCCACCTGGAACACCGGGGACCTGGACTCCTACCTCATCGAGATCACCTCCGAGGTGCTGCGCAAGACCGACGCCCGCACCGGGGGCCCGCTCGTCGAGTCCATCGTGGACGCGGCGGGTATGAAGGGCACCGGCACGTGGACCGTGCAGGCCGCGCTCAACCTGGGCACCCCCGTCAACACCATCGCCGAGTCGGTCTTCGCGCGCGCCGTCTCGTCGCATCCCGACCTTCGCAAGGCCGCGCAGGCCGCCCTGCAGGGACCCGACGGGACGTTCGTCGTGGAGGATCGCCAGACCTTCATCGACCAGATCCGGCAGGCACTGTGGGCCTCCAAGGTGGTCGCCTACGCCCAGGGCCTCGATGAGATCAGGATGGCCGGGGCCGAGTACGGCTGGGACATCGACGTGGCGGAGGTAGCGAAGATCTGGCGGGCTGGCTGCATCATCCGCGCCAAGCTGCTCGAGCGCATCCGGTCCGAGTACGCCGCTGGCAACCTCGCCACCCTCCTGGAGGCGCCGTCGGTGGCGCAGGAGCTGGCCGCCACCCAGGACGGCTGGCGCGAGGTCATCGCGACGGCGGTCCGCGCCGGCGTCCCCGTGCCGGGCTTCAGCGCGGCTCTGGCCCACTACGACCAGGCCCGCGCCCCGCGCCTCAACGCCGCTCTGACTCAGGGCCTGCGCGACTACTTCGGCGCCCACACCTACCTCCGGACCGACATCGAGGGCGTCTGGCACACCAATTGGTCCACCGACGGGGCCGAGGTACCGGGCGAGGACCTGCACTAGGAGCAGACTCCCATTGCCAGCCGGATCTGTCGGACCCGGCTGGCAGACTTGGCCCATGAGCGCGCCCGCACCGGGGTTGGCCCAGTTCTCGGAGCCGGCCCGCCAGTGGTTCACCGACGTGTTCCGCGCGCCCACACAGGTCCAAACGGAGGCCTGGGGTGCCATCGCCCAGGGGAACCACGCCCTCGTCGTCGCCCCTACCGGCTCCGGCAAGACCCTCGCCGCCTTCTTCCACGCCCTGGACCAACTCGCCACCATCCCGAAGCCGGCGGGCACCGGAACGCGCGTGGTCTACATCTCGCCCCTCAAGGCCCTCGGCGTCGACGTGGAGCGCAACCTCCGCGCACCCCTGGTGGGCATCAAGCGGACCGCGGAGCGCCTGCACCTGAGCGTGCCCGAGACCACCGTCGGCATCCGCTCCGGTGACACCCCGTCGCGGGAGCGGGCAGCCCTTGTGCGGCGTCCTCCGGACATCCTCATCACCACGCCCGAGTCGCTCTACCTGATGCTGACCTCGCAGGCGCGCTCCACGCTGACCGACGTCGGCACGGTCATCGTCGACGAGATCCATGCCCTGGCCGGAACCAAGCGCGGTTCCCACCTGGCACTCAGCCTGGAGCGGCTCGACGATCTGGCGGGCGGGAACGTGCAGCGCATCGCACTGTCCGCCACTGTCAGACCCATCGACAAGGTGGCGGCGTTCCTGGGCGGGGATCGGCCCGTGCAGGTCGTGGCCCCACCGGCAAGGAAGGAGTGGGATGTCAGCGTACGGCTCCCCGTCGAGGACATCACCCAGCCCGGTCCCCCGCCCGGCGCCCCGACGGAGGCCCATGACCCACTCTTGGGGGCCGCACCAGAGAGTACCGACTCGTTGTGGCCACACGTCGAGCAGCACATCTACGACGTCGTCATGGCCGGCCGATCCACGCTGGTCTTCACCAACTCCCGCCGCACCGCCGAGCGCCTCACCGCCAGGCTGAACGAGATCTGGGCGGCTGAGCACGACCCGGAGTCCCTCGCCGCGCCCACGCGGCGGCCTCCCGCCCAGGTCATGGCGTCGGCTGACGAGGTGGGCGCGGCACCTGCCGTCATCGCCCGCGCCCACCATGGCTCGGTGAGCAAGGAGGCCCGGGCGGACATCGAGGGGGCGCTCAAGTCCGGCGAGCTGAAGTGCGTGGTGGCGACGTCCTCGCTGGAGTTGGGCATCGACATGGGGGCAGTGGACCGCGTCATCCAGGTCTCCGCCCCGCCGTCGGTGGCCAGCGCCCTCCAGAGGATCGGCCGCGCCGGTCACGACGTCGGCGCGGTCTCCCGCGGCATCGTCCACCCGCTGCATCGCGGCGACCTGATCCCCTCCGCCGTCGCCACGGAGCGCATGTTGCGGGGCGAGATCGAGGCGTTGCACATCCCCCGCTCACCCCTCGACGTCCTGGCCCAGCAGACCGTGGCTGCCGCGGTGGCCTCCGGGGAATCGGGGCTCGACGTCGAACAGTGGTACGCCTCCGTCACCCGAGCCATGCCGTACGCCGCGCTCGATCGGTCGCTGTTCGACTCCGTCGTCGAGCTGCTGACAGGCGCCTACCCCAGCGCGGACTTCGGCGACTTGCGCGCCCGCCTGGTCCAGGGCGACGGCCGCCTGTTCGCGCGCCCGGGAGCCCTGCGGCTCGCCGTCACCTCCGGAGGGACCATCCCCGACCGCGGGATGTTCGGCGTGTTCCTCGCCGGCGAAGAGGGGGCGGGTCGCCGGGTCGGGGAGCTGGACGAGGAGATGGTCTACGAGTCCAGGGTGGGCGACGTGTTCACGCTGGGCGCGTCGTCCTGGCGCATCATCGAGATCACCCGCGACCAGGTCCTGGTCACCCCTGCCCCGGGCCACACCGGTCGGCTGCCATTCTGGCACGGCGACCAGGAATCACGCCCCGCCGAGCTGGGCGCACACATCGGACGCTTCCACCGCGAGGTGCTGCGCGGAGACGAGCGGCTCACCGAGGGGGTCCTCCACGAGAACGTGCGCCGCAACATCGGGCGCTACCTCGCCGAGCAGCGCGACGCCACGGGGCAGGTGCCGGATGACACGACCGTGGTCGTCGAGCGCTTTCGGGACGAGGTCGGCGACTGGCGCTTCGTGCTCCACTGCCCGCTCGGGCGGGCGGTACTGGCACCGTGGGCACTCGCGATCGGCGCCTCCCTGCAACAGGCCACCGGGATGGACGTGGTCCCAGTTGCCTCCGACGACGGCATCATCTGGCGACTCCCCGACTCCGAAGCCGCCGAACACATCGTCGACCACCTCATCCACGAGCCCGACGAGGTCTCCACCACCGTCACGGAGCAGGTGGGCGGCACCGCCCTCTTCGCTGCCCGGTTCCGGGAGTGCGCGGCCCGGGCATTGCTCCTGCCGCAGCGCGACCCGAGCAGGCGCAGCCCCCTGTGGCAGCAGCGCCAGCGAGCGGCGCAGCTACTCGAGGTAGCGCGGCTCCACCCGCGCTTCCCGATCATCATCGAGACCGTTCGCGAGGTGCTGCAGGACGTCTACGACCTGCCGGAACTCGTGGAGGTCCTGCGTCGATTGCGGCGTGGAGCCATGAGGCTCGTGGAGGTCACGACGCCCACGCCAAGCCCGTTCGCCGCAAGCATGCTGTTCCGCTACACCGGGGCCTTCATGTACGAGGGCGACACCCCGTTGGCCGAGCGCCGCGCTGCGACGCTGTCCATGGACCCGGCCCTGCTAGCGGCCGTGCTGGGCACCGTCGACCTCCGCGAACTCCTCGACCTGGACGTCATCAACGCCGTCGAGGCGGAGCTGCAGCACACGACGGAGGACCGGCGCGCCAGCAGCGTCGAGGCGCTGGCGGACCTGCCCCGCCTGCTCGGGCCGATTCCGCTGGACGAGGTCCCCCGACGCGTGACGGACGAGATCGCTTCGGACCTGGATGGCGCGCTGGCACAGCTGGGTGGCCGGGTTGCCGTCGTGCACCTCGCCGGCCGCCCGCACGTGGTCGCCGCATCAGACCTGGTCCTGCTCCGCGATGCCCTGGGGATACCGCTCCCGCCCGGGGCACCAGCCCCGAGCGAGGCGTCGGAGCGCGACCCGCTGACCCAACTCGTCTCGCGCTACGCCCGCACCCACGCTCCCTTCACGACGACGCAGGTCGCCGCCGCCTTCCACATGGGGGCCGCCACGGCACAGCTGGTCCTCGACCGCGAGGTGGCCGCCAAACGGCTGTTGCAGGGGCACTTCACGCCGGGCCGCAGCGAGCCGGAGTATTCCGATCCGGACGTCCTTCGCCGCATCCGTACCCGCTGCCTCGCGGACGCCCGCGCCCAGATCCAGCCGGTATCCACGTCCGGCCTCGCACGATTCCTGGCGGCTTGGCACGGCGTCGATGACCGCCCGACGTCGAGTCCCGACGAGGTCCTGATCGCCCTCCAGCGGCTGGCGGGCGCGGCTCTCCCGGCCAGCGCCTGGGAGACCCATGTGCTGCCGAGCCGCCTGCGCGACTACTCGCCGTCGCACCTCGACGAGCTCGTCGCCGAGGGCGAGGTGCTGATCCGGCTGCGCGGCAGCCTGGGCCCCGAGGACCCGCTCGTCGCGCTGGTTCCGGCGGCGGACATCGACCTGCTGCCACCACCGGAGCCGGCCGCCGACGATCTCGTCGCGCTGGCAGCCGAACTGGGCGCCACCGGCGGACTCTTCACCGAGGTGCGATCCGCCCGGGAGGCGGCCACCGGAAACCTCACCAACACTCCCGAGCTCAACGAGCTGTGGTGGCGAGCAGCTGAGGCAGGGGTCATCGCCCCGACGTCGATGGCTCCCGTCCGAGCCCGGATCGGGGGCGCCGGCCGAGGTGCCCACAAGGGACCACGCTCCACCCCGCGCTCGCGCGCCCGGCTCCCACGACCGGGACGGGCCCTGCTGTCCCGGCCCACCGGGGACGGTGCGCCGCCGAGCGTCGCGGGCCGTTGGTACCCGGTCCACGATCCGTCCCTCACCCCCGCTGAGCAGGCGATCGCGCAGGTCTCCGGCTGGCTGGAGCGATACGGCGTCGTCACCCGCGGTGCCGTCATGGCGGACTCCCCCGAGGGTGGGTTCGCCGCCGCCTACCGGGTGCTCGCCGAGCTCGAGCAAGCGGGCAAGGTGGTGCGGGGCTACGTCGTCGAGTCCCTCGGGGGCTCCCAGTTCGCGACGTCCGCAACGATCGACCACATCCGCAGCTTCTCCGACAGCACCGACGACTCCGCCTGGCCCTCAGGCGTGGCCACCGGGAAGCCGATCGTCCTCGCCGCCGTGGACCCAGCCAATCCCTACGGCACCGTGGTGCCCTGGCCCGAGCATCCGACCGCTCGCGTCTCCCGGGCTGCCGGGGCGTTGGTCGTCCTCGCCGACGGGCTCTGTTTGGCCCACCTCACGCGCGGCGGCCGCAATCTCACGGTCTTCGACCCCGCGGATGGCCCCGAGCGCAACGTGCGCATGGCAGTGGTCGGGCGTGCGATCCAGCAAGCCGTCTCCGAGGGTCGGATGAACCGCGTCCGGATCGAGGAGATCGACGGTGAGCGCGCCGGCGTGGGTCCGGACGTCGAGGTGCTGTTGAAGGCCGGGGCGCGAGTGACACCGCGCGGGGTGAGTTTCGAGGGCCACCGTGCCTGAGGGCGACACCATCTACCAGCTGGCGCAGCGGTTGAAGCCGCTGGAGGGGCGCACCATCACCCACTGGGACGCGCGGGTGGCCTCGCTGGCCACGACGGATGCCGTGGGATCGGCGATCGAGCGGGTGTGGCCGTGGGGCAAGCACCTCTTCTGGGCCATCACCTCTGATCGCGGCACCGACATCCTCGACACGCACCTGAGGATGGACGGCACGTGGCGCACCCACGCTGCGGGCAGCCGATGGACCGCCCCGGAGCACACGGCCCGGCTCGTGGTGCGGGTGACCGGTGCGCCCGACCCCGGCGTCGAGGTGGAGCTGGTGGGGCACGACCTGGGGATGGTCGAGATGTGGCCGGCGGACCTCTACGAGCAACGCACGGCACACCTGGGCCCCGATCCACTGGGCCACGACTGGAACGTACCGGGACGGTGGGAGCGGCCCGGTCGCGACGAGGCGGTCGCCCGTCTGGCGGCAGAGCGCGAGACCTCCTTGGGCGAGGCGGTACTCGACCAGCGCGTGATCGCGGGCCTGGGGAACGTGTTTCGCGCCGAACTCTGCTTCCTCCTCGGGGTGCACCCGGCCGCAGCTGTCACCGTCCGCGACCCCGCGGAGGTCGTGGACCTGGCGGCCCGGTTGCTGCAGTCCAACCGCGACCGGACGCTGCGCGTCTTCACGGGCGTTGACCGGCCCGGCGAGAACACCTGGGTCTACTCGCGCCAGCGGCGCCCGTGCCGCCGGTGCGGCACCACCATCCAGCGCGACACCCTCGGCGGTGCGACGACGGTCGCGGACCCACGGGCGGGGCAGGAGCGCCTGATCTATTGGTGCCCCGTCTGCCAGCCCCGCGAAGGCTAGCGACGGCGCGCGGCCAGCGCCGCCCCGGCTACGGCGCCGATCATGGCGATGACGATCCCGGCCACCAGCCAGGGAGACCACTCGCCGTCGCCCTGGGGCTCGTCCTGCTGGTCGAGCACCTCGGCAGGTAGGGCGGGCCGGGAGTCTCCGAGGTGCTCGGCAATGGCCTGCGTCACGTCGGCGTCAGCGGGGCCCGAGCCGTCGCAGAGGTTGGAGCGCAGGTCGTCGCCGTCGTAGCGGCCGAAGAGCACGATCTCCATCGCCTCCTCGATCCCCTCCCAACCGCAGCTTGCACCATCGACGGCGCTGAGGACGGTGGCGGGGGTGGTGACGCGCCCCTTCCAGACCTCATCGATCCGCAGCGTGTACAGGGCGTCGTCGGCGCTGGAGCCGGGGTCGGCCGGCGACTCCACCGCCGTCACGGTGCCGCGGGCGACGACGTCGGCCGAGTCGGCGTACTCCTCGGTGGTCATGGCGACGCAGCTGCATGCCCAGGCGACCGGCGCGGGAGCCCACGACGTGACCGCGGAGGCGGCCAGGAGCGCCACGGCCAGCGCCAACACCCGGATTCGCATGTGACCATCATCCACCCGCGGGCACGCAAGCCGCGCACGAAGGGGGCCGAAACAGCGCAGGCGCGGTCCAGACGTCCACGCCGTGTCCGAATCGGCCCCTTTCAGGTACGGGCCAACAGGCGCTCGACCCAAGCGGGCACCTGCTCCCCCGCGGGACCAGTCACTACCTCGTCGAACACGGAGGTGACGTACGACGTGGTGAGGTTGATCTCCACGGTGTGCGCCCCGGCGAGTCCTGCCACCTGCACGAAGCCCGCCGCCGGGTACACCAGGCCCGACGTCCCGATGGCGACGAACGTCCCGCAGCGCTGGATCGCCGAAGAGATCTCGTCCATCAGCAGCGGAATCTCGCCGAACCAGACGACGTGCGGCCGCATAGCGCCCAGCGCACCGCAGGCCTCGCAGGAGTCCGTCGGGCCCAGGTCGCCGACGGCGGCGACCACCGCGCCGCAACCTGCGCAGCGGGCCTTGAGCAGCTCCCCATGCATGTGCACGACGTTGCGGCTGCCCGCTCGCTCGTGCAGGTCGTCGATGTTCTGCGTCACCACCAGGACGTCTCCGTCGTACTCCCGCTCCAGCCGCGCGAGTGCCTCGTGCGCCGGGTTCGGCCGAACCGAGGGGTCGCGGAGCTGTTGGCGGCGCTCGTTGTAGAACCTGTGCACCAGCAGCGGATCGGAGGCGAATCCCTCCGGGGTGGCGACGTCCTCCACGCGGTGGTCCTCCCAGAGCCCATCGGAGGCGCGGAACGTCCTGATGCCCGACTCCGCGGACACTCCCGCCCCCGTCAGCACGACGATCGGTTCCGACATGGCCATCACTGTGCCAGACGGTGGTGCCCGGCTGTCCCCCACGGGCGTGGATGTGGGAGGATGGTGCAACAAAATCACGGTGGTGGAGGAGAGTTCGTGGCCGCGACGATGCAGGACGTCGCCAAGTTGGCGGGGGTGTCGGCCAAGACCGTCTCCAACGTCGTCAATGGCCATCCCCACGTGGCGGAGGCCACCCGAGCCCGCGTGCAGGCCGCCATCAAGAAGCTCGGC
Source organism: uncultured Arachnia sp. (assembly GCA_947499145.1). Lineage (GTDB taxonomy): Bacteria > Actinomycetota > Actinomycetes > Propionibacteriales > Propionibacteriaceae > Arachnia. Next base: position 267,655 of record CANMNB010000004.1, on the reverse strand, counting down.
TACGAGCTGAACGTCACCGCCCGCAACCTCCGCAAGGGCCGCACCGGACTCATCGGACTGGCCCTGCCGGAGCTGAAACTCCCCTACTTCGCCGAACTCGCGGACTCCGTCATCGTCGAGGCCGAACAGCACGGCCTCCGAGTCCTCATCGAGCAGACCAACTCCGACCGCGACCGGGAGATCGACGTCCTCCACGGCCAGCGCCGATTCATGACCGATGGCTTGATCTTCTCCCCGCTCGCCCTGGGCCAGGACGACATCGGGCTGTTCCGCGTGGACTTCCCCATGGTGCTCCTCGGCGAGCGTGTCTTCGGTTCGACCAACGACCACATCACGATGAGCAACGTCGAGGCGGCCAAGGCCGCGACGCGGCACCTCCTCCGGCAGGGTCGACGCCGGGTCGCCGTCGTGGGCGCCCACCCGGGCGAAAAGATCGGCTCGGCGGCCCTGCGCGAGCGCGGCTACCGCGAAGCCCTCGCCGAGGCCGGCATCCCCGTCGACGAGTCACTCATCCGCACCACCGTCCTGTGGCATCGCAACACTGGAGCGGCGGCCACGGACGAGATGATCGACGAGGGAGTGGAATTCGATGCCGTCTTCGCCCTCAACGACACGCTGGCGATGGGCGTGCTGCGCAGCCTCCACTCGCACCGGATCAGTGTGCCGACGGACGTCGCGGTGATCGGCTTCGACGACATCGACGAGGCCGCCTACACCCGGCCAACCCTGTCCAGTGTCTCGCCCGGTCGCGAGCAGATCGCCAGGCAGGCGGTGGACCTGCTGACGACCCGGATCGAGGAGGCCAGCCACCCGATGGACGGCCGCGTCCCGATCCGACGCGTCTACGCCGACTACGAGGTGGTCGTCCGGGAGTCCTCCAGCTAGGTGCTCACACGTCTGCCGTGATCCCGGCGGCCCGCAGCCGCCGCCTCGTCAGCCACGTCGTGAGCAGCGTGACGAGGCCAGGTCCGGCCAACACCCCGACGAGGGGGTAGACCCACACCACGACCGCGAGCGAGACCACGCAGACGAGCCAGACCACGGTGTGTCCGGCCGACACCAGCGGCATGGTCAGGGACGTTCGCCAGAGCGAACCAGCAGAAGCCGTCGCCCCCTCCGGGAGCGGCAGGAGGTTCACGAGGTACCCCACCGCGAGCGTGAGCCACGCACCGACCAGCAGGGTGGCCAGGAGTGCGACCGCAACCCAGGCGCCGCGGAACCCCAGCAGGATCCACACGTCGAGCAGCAGGATGAGGCCGGCCGCCGTGGCGGGCCACCCGACGGCGTTGGCGCGCTGGAAGTGGCGTCGCCACAGGGAGAAGAAATCCGCGATGGGCCGGTCGCTGGGTTCCGGCGTCAGGAGCCGGTGGAGGAGTTCGGACGCGGCCACGCTGGCGGGGAGCCAGCCGAGGACCACACCGCCGGCCAGCGTGCCCAGCACCCATAGGATGGACACCTCGACGACCTGGGTGACGCGCCCGAGCCAGCGCATGGCGACGTGTGACCAGCCGCCATTGCTGTCGGCTCCCTGAATGCGACGGCTCAGGCTCGGATCCCCCACAGCACCACTCCTCGATCATCGAGTCCCGCGACGGCTACGCCGTCGGCCTCGACGAACAGGACGGCGTCGAGGGACCGGCCGTCGAGTTCGACCCTACCCCGGCCGCTCTGGGCGAGCGGAGCGAGTTGGCCCTCCGTCACTGGGACGCGGCGAGGGCGCAGCGGGTTGGGGGCGTCGGGAACCAGCTCGTAGACCAGCCACTCCCCGCTCAGTTCATCGGGGACCTGGGCCACCTGACCGCCATACGGCAGGGGGCTCGCCAGAGGCCATCCGCCCGTGGTCCACGCCAGGCGGCGGAGGTGCGCGGTGTGGTGTGTGGGGTCGGCGCCGTCGCGCACGTGGTGCACGAGGAAGATCCCGAGGTCGGTCACCAGGTGCGAGCTGTGGCCCGGCGCAGCCCAGTGGGTACCGTCGGGTGCCTCGTAGCCGGCGACGATGACCGTGCCCACGGGATGGGGCGGCTCCGACGGGTCCACCATGTTCTTGCCTGCGGCGTCCCGGTATGGCCCCGTCACCGAGTCCGAACGGGCGACGCGAATGTTGTAGGTGTCGAAGAGCGAGTCGAACGAGCAGAACAGCGCGAAGGTGCCGGACTCCTCGTCGCGAAGGATGTGTCCTCCCTCGACGGCGCCGTGCAGCGACTCGGGGCGCACGACCACCTCGCTCCCCTTGTCCCCCTCCCGAACCGGTCGGCCGTCCTCGCCCAGGGGGAGGATGCGAAGGCCACCGAAGAAGGAGCCGTAGAGCAGCCAGTCCCGTCCCTCCTCGTCCACGACGACGGCCGCGTCGATCGCGTTGACGACGTCGACGTCGTGGCCCGTGGTGACGATGGGTCCGACGTGTGCCCAGGGCCCGGTGGCGTCCGGTGCCGTGGCGAGCGCGATCATCGAGGTCCGGGACCCGAAGGAGCTGGCCGAGTAGTACATCCGGTACTCGTCACCCCGCACGACCACCTCGGGCGCCCAGATGCCGCGGGCACCGGACCACTCCGCCGCCTCGTGCGGGACGCCGTCGAATGCGTGGCCGAACCAGCGCCACGTCACCAGGTCGTCGGACTGGCGGATCTGTACGCCTGCCCCGGGCGCGCCGGCCACGGCGGTGTCGGTGCTGAACATCAGCCACCGGCCGTCCCGGGCGGCCACGACCGTCGGGTCGTGCGCCCCCCAGGCTCCGGGGTCGCCGGCTGCGAGGTCGGCGGAGGGTGCGAGGTAGTCGGGTTCCATGTCAGCCCTTCGAGCCGGTCAGTGCCACGGACTCGATGATCTGCCGCTGGAAGGCGACGAAGATCGCGAAGACCGGGACGAGTGCGATCACGGACGCCGCCATGATCAGTGGGTAGTCGGTTTGGATGGCGTAGTTGGCGTTGAAGTTGGCGATGACCACCTGCAACGTCTGCTTCTCCGGGGTGTTGAGGTAGATGAGCGGCGCGAGGTAGTCGTTCCAGACCGCCATGAACCACAGGATGAACTGGGCAGCGATGGCGGGGCGGATGAGCGGCAGGATCATGGAGGCGAAGATCCGGCCGTAGCCCGCACCGTCGATCTTCGCGGCCTCGATCAGCGAGTCCGGGACGCTGTGGAGGTACTGCCGCAGGAAGAAGATCATCATGATGTTGCCGAACAGGAAAGGCACGATCAGGGGCAGGAGGGTGTCCACCCAGCCCACGCTCGCGAACATCACGAACTGCGGGATCATCAGCGTCGGGAACGGGATCATCAGCCCGGCCAGCATGAAGAGGAAGATCGCGTTCTTGCCCGGAAGGCGGAGCTTGGCGAACGCGAAGGCCGCCAGCGTGGACGTGATGGAGCCGATGATCGTGACACTCAGCGACACGATCAGGGAATTCTTGATGCCTGAGAGGAGCGGACCCGCTGACCAGACCCGCACGTAGTTCTCCCACTGTGGAACCGGGGGGATCCACTCGGGCGGGAGCGCGAAGACGCCCTCGCGGGTCTTGAGCGACGTGGAGACCATCCATAGCAGGGGCGCCACCATGATGATGCCGCCGATCAACAGGGCGACGGCGACGATGATGTTGCCGGTGCGGTAACGCTGCTTCACTGTCCTGGCCATGTCACTCCATCCCCTCGTGGGAGTTGCGGGCGTTCAGCCAGAACTGGAACGCGGTGATGAGGAAAACGAGGAGCCCGAGGAGGACGGCCATCGCCGACGCGTAACCCATCTGGAGGTTGGAGAAGGCCTGCCGCCAGATGTACCAAACGACCGAGGCGGAGCTGAACTCGGGACCGCCGGTGGGGGTCATGATGTTGATTTCGGTGAAGATCTGCGAGCCGGCGATGATGTTGGTGACGACGAGGAAGAAGGTCACCGGCTGCACCATCGGGAAGGTGATGTACCAGAAGCGCTTGAATGCGCTGGCGCCGTCGATCTCGGCCGCTTCGTAGAGCGACCGCGGCACGCTCTGCAGCGCTGCGAGGTAGAGCAGCATCGAGAAGCCGAGGCCCTTCCAGATCGCCATGATGATGAGGGCCGGCTTGACCGTGTCCTTGTTCATCAACCAGTTGGGGCCGTCGATGCCCACCAGCGCCAGGACCTGGTTCACCAGACCGAAGTCACCGTTGTAGGCCCACTGCCAGAGGATGGAGACAGCCGCCAGCGAGGAGACGACGGGCACGTAGTAGATGGAGCGGAAGAAGGTCTGCCCCGGCATTCTTCGGTTCATCGCCAGGGCGAGGGTGAGGGAGAGCGCAAGACCGATCGGGATGCCGATCATGTAGAAGAACGTGTTGAACATCGTCTTGCGGAAGTACGGGTCCTCGAACGCCTGCGCGTAGTTGGCCAGGCCGATCCACGTGGGCTCGCTCAGCATGTTCCAGTTGGTGAACGAGGCGTAGACGCTGTACATGAACGGCCCGATCGCGAACGTGAGGAACCCGATCAGGGGCAGGGCGATGAAGGCCGCGGCGACGAGGTGCTCGCGGCGGTACAGGGTTGACTTGCGCTTCTTCGGCGCTTTCTGGCGCTTCGGCGGCGACGTCGTCGTCGCATCGGCCGTGGTGGCACTCATGCTTGTCCTCGGATCAGGAGTGGGGCGGGACCCGGGCAGGGCCCCGCCCCCCTCATCGGAAGTGGGTCAGCGGCCGGCGGCCATGTTGGCCTGGTCCAGCTTCTGCTGCATCCGGGGCTGGACCTGGGCCAGCCAGTCGGCAGCGGTGATGTCGCCGTCGAGGACCTGCTGGATGTCGATCCAGAAGTCGTCGTACCACTCGGGGGACCAGGTCTCCGCGGCCGGCAGCGCACGGCCGTAGTCGCGGGCGATCTGGACGAACTCCTCCTTGTTGGCAGGGGCAAGCTCATCCTCGAGGTACTCGCCCTCGGCCATGTCGACCAGGTTGGGGATCTGGATACCGGCCTTGTAGAGGCTGCGCTGGGTCTCCTCGTCGGCCGAGAGGAACATCGCAAGCTGGGTGGCGAGCTCCGGGTGCTCGGTCTTGTTGGACACGGAGATGCCGAGCGAGCCCAGCCAGGTGGCCGTCTCGCCGGTCTTGCCCACGGGCCAAGGGATGAGGTCCCACTCGAAGTCGAGCTCGCGGTAGGTGGAGACGTCCCACGGGCCGACGGGGAAGAAGCCGATCTGCCCGCGCATCCAGCGCTGGTAGGTGTCCATGGTCTGCGCCTGCTCGACCGACGGGGTGGACTTGTCGACGAGCTGGATGTCGGCGAAGTCCTGGAGGGCCTCGGCGAACTCCGGGGTGTCGACGGTGACGGTGCGACGCTCCTCGTCCGCCCAGTCCGCGCCGTTGGACCAGACCCACGCCTGCAGGTTCCACACCACGTTGAGGCCGGTGCCCCACTGCTCGTCCTTGGTCAGCTGCTTGGAGACCTCACGGAACTCGGCCCACGTGTAGGGCTTGTCCTTGTCGGGCAGCGGGATCCCCGCGGCCTCGAGCATGGTCTTGTTGTAGCCGAAGGAGAACGGGCCGACGTCCTTGGGCAGGCCGTAGATGTCGCCCTGGCCGACCTGATCGCCGTCGAAGCGGTAGGAGTCGACGCCGTACTTCCACACGCGGTCGATGTCCAGGCCGGCGGCCTCGATGTCGGGGGTGATGTTCTTGACGATGCCGTTCTTGGCGAACGCCATGACGGAGCCCTGCTCGAGGTAGAACACGTCGGGCACCTGATTGCCGGTGATGGCGGCCTGCAGCTTGGTGCGGTACTGGTCGGCGTCGGTCACGATGACCTTGACTTTCGCGCCGGTCTGCTCCTCGAAGGCGGCGATGGCCTGGTCGTAGGCCTTCCGCTCGTCCTCGCCCCCGCGGAACATGTAGGTGATCTCGACGCCCGCATTGCTGCCGGCGCCTCCCGAGGCCGATGCCGATCCGGAGGCCTGCGGAGAGGCGTTGTCATTGCCCCCACAGGCGGCGAGGCCGGTGGCCATGGCCGCTGCGCCGGCTCCGGCGAGTAGGGTGCGGCGGTTGATTTTGCCAAACATGCTGGCCCTTTCGATGTTGGGGGCCGATCCCCGGAAGGGCTGCCTTCCTTGGCGAACTCCTTCGCGAGCTCCGGCCCTGGAGACTCTTGGGGACATGTATAACGGTAATCGATGAATGCGTCAACCCTCACGGGGAGTCGGGATCAGATCGTGACCTGCTGCCCCCAGTTGCCAGCAGAGGGTTGACCGCCTGCTGTGACGCATGACATGCTTCCCTTCATCGTTGAATGCTCGACCGGCGAAGGAGCCGCTCTCCATGGACACCGCACGTCTCGTCATCAATCCCGACTTCACCGTCGGACCCGTGCGCAGGCGCACGTTCGGCTCCTTCGTGGAGCACCTGGGGAGGTGCGTGTACACCGGGCTCCACGAGCCGGACCACCCCACCGCCGACGAGGACGGATTCCGCACCGACGTGCTGGACCTGGTCAAGGAGCTCGGCGTGAGCACGGTCCGCTACCCCGGAGGCAACTTCGTCTCCGGGTACCGCTGGGAGGACGGCGTCGGACCGGTGGACGACCGGCCCCAGCGGCTTGACCTCGCGTGGCACTCCATGGAGCCCAACACCTTCGGCACCGACGAGTTCATGGCCTGGGCCGCCAAGGCCGGCGTCGAGCCCATGATGGCGGTCAACCTCGGCACTCGCGGCGTCGCGGAAGCCCTCGACCTGCTCGAGTACTGCAACGTGCCGGCGGGCTCCCACTGGGCCGAACAGCGCAGGATGAACGCGGCCGCCGACCCCTACCGGGTGACGATGTGGTGCCTGGGCAACGAGATGGACGGCCCCTGGCAGATCGGGCACAAGACCGCCCAGGAGTACGGCCGCATCGCCACCGAGACGGCCCGCGCCATGCGCATGATCGACCCCGACCTCGAGCTCGTCGCCTGCGGATCGTCGTCACGCTCCATGCCGACCTTCGGGGAGTGGGAGCGCACGGTCCTGACCGAGGCGTGGGACCACGTCGACATGATCTCCGCCCATGCTTACTACTGGGAGAAGGAGGCCGGGCTGCAGGAGTTCCTCGTCTCCGCCGAGGACATGGATCGATTCATCAACCAGGTCGCGGCCACCGCCGACACCGTGGCGGCTGCCCGCAAGTCCGACAAGATGATCGGCATCTCCTTCGACGAGTGGAACGTCTGGTACCAGGACCGCACGCCGTCCAAGCCACCCACGGGTGACGACTGGCCCGTCGCGCCGCGTCTGCTGGAGGACAACTACAGCGTCGCCGACGCCGTCGTGGTCGGGAACCTGATGATCTCGCTGCTCCGCCACACCGACCGGGTGTGGTCCGCCAGCCAGGCGCAGCTGGTCAACGTGATCGCCCCGATCATGGCCGAGCCGGGCGGCCCCACCTGGAAGCAGACGATCTTCCACCCCTTCGCCCTGACGTCCGCCCACGCGAGGGGCGACGTGCTGCGCGTCGTCATCGACGGACCGACGATCGACTCGTCCGAGTTCGGGACCGTCCAGGCGATCGACGCCGTCGCCACCTGGGAGGACGACGAGGGAACGGTCTTCCTCGTCAACCGCCACGAGACGGACACCATCACCGTCTCCATCGAGGTCCCCGCCGGCTGCCGTCTCGGCGAGGCCCTGACCCTCCACCACGACGACCCCCGCTGGCAGGCCAGCGTGGAGGACGACACCACCGTCGCTCCCCGCCCCAACGACTCCGCCACCCTCGACGGGCAGACCCTCACGATCGACCTGCCCCCGATCTCCTGGTCCATGACCAGGCTGGCGCGATGAGGCTCGCCCGGTGGGGCGCGGTGTTGGCCGCCGCGGCCCTCCTGGTCGGGTGCCAGGCTGGGGGGAGCGACGACGCGACCTCTCCCGTCGCCACGCCGATCGACGTGTACGGCGAGCTCCGCACCCATGACCCGGGACTCGTCGTCGGCGACGGCGACCGGCCGTGGATGGTCTTCTCCACGGGCGACCCGCGGGTCGGACAGGGCGCCATCCAGGTCCGCACCTCCCCGGACGGCGAGGAGTGGACGCACGTGGGACAGGCCTGGACGCCCGAGACCGAGCCCACGTGGGCCATCGAGAAGATCCAGGGGGTCGAGAACTTCTGGGCTCCGGAGGTCTTCGAGTACGACGGCACGTGGTACCTCTACTACTCCGCCTCCACCTTCGGCTCCAACACCTCGGCCATCGGCCTGCGCACCAACGACGACCTCGACCCCGAGAACCCCTCCGAGGGCTGGGTGGACCAGGGCGAGGTGTGGAGCTCCGACGGCTCGAAGAACTACAACGCCATCGATCCAGCCATCATCATCGACGAGGACGGGCAGGGCTGGATGGCGTTCGGCTCCTTCTGGGGCGGCATCCATCTGATCGAGCTGGACTTCCCCTCGGGCAAACCGCCGGCGGGCGCCGAGCCGGTCACCATCGCCGACCGCGGGTTCCCGCCGAATGCCATCGAGGCGCCGGCGCTCCTCCACCGTGACGGCTGGTACTACCTGTTCGTCTCCTTCGACTCCTGCTGCCGCGGCACCGCCAGCACCTACAACATCAATGTCGGGCGCGCCGAGCAGATCGCCGGCCCCTACCTGGATGCCGATGGCGTCCCGCTGCTCGAGGGCGGCGGCACCTTGCTGCTGGAGAGCGACGGCGACCGCATCGGCCCGGGTGGGCAGTCGGTCTCCGGCAACCACCTGGCGCACCACTATTACGACGCAACCCTGGGCGGCGACTTCCAACTCGCCATCCATGAGCTTGGATGGACTGAGGACGGATGGCCCGTCCTCAGTACCACCGCACCCGATCAGGAGTCCTGACCCATGTCCCTCAACGCTGTCATCAATCTCGACGTGACCAGCCACACGATCTCGCGTCACGTGTACGGCCATTTCGCCGAGCACCTCGGGGCCTGCATCTACGGCGGGTTCTTCGTCGGTGAGGACTCGCAGATCCCCAACGTGCGCGGGATCCGCACCGACGTCGTCGAAGCCCTCCGCGCGATCGACATCCCGAACCTGCGCTGGCCGGGCGGCTGTTTCGCCGACGAGTACCACTGGCGAGACGGCGTCGGCCCGAAGGAGCAGCGCCCCACCGTCGTCAACACCCACTGGGGCAATGTCGTGGAGGACAACTCCTTCGGCACCCACGAGTTCATGGACCTCATCGAGCAGCTCGGCACCGAGCCCTACATCTGCGGCAACGTCGGCTCCGGCACCGTCCGCGAGATGGCCGACTGGATGGAATACCTCACCCGCTCCGGTGAGGCGCCGATGTCCGAACTGCGCCGCAGCAACGGCCGCGACGAGCCCTGGCAGGTGACCTACTGGGGCATCGGCAACGAGTCCTGGGGCTGCGGCGGCAACATGCGCGCCGAGTACTACGCCGACCTCGCCCGCCAGTACTCCACCTACTGCCGCGAGCACGACGGGAACAAGCTCTACAAGATCGCCGGCGGCGCCAACGTCGACGACTACCACTGGACCGAGACCCTGATGAAGACCCTCGGGGACCTGGGCTGCGGCTGCAACCCCCGCCACTTCTTCGACGCCATCTCGCTGCACTACTACACGATGCCCACCGGCTTCGAGGACAAGAAGTCAGCCACCGACTTCGACGCCGACACCTACTACCAGACCATGGCCGCTGCCTGGCGGATCGATGAACTCCTCACCCGGCACGGCAACATCATGGACGTCTACGACCCCGCCAAGCGCATCGGCCTGGTCCTCGATGAGTGGGGCACCTGGTTCGCCGTCGAACCCGGCACCAACCCCGGCTTCCTCTACCAGCAAAACACGATGCGCGACGCCCTCGTCGCCTCGGTGCACTTCGACTCCTTCCACCACCACGCCGACCGGCTCGTGATGGCCAACATCGCCCAAACCGTCAACGTGCTGCAGGCCATGCTCCTCACCGACGGCGACACGCTGATCACAACGCCCACCTACCACGTGTTCGAGATGAACAAGGGCCACCACGACGCCGACCTGCTCCCCCTCAACTGGACCGGCCAGGCCCTGCCCACCCGCACCGTCGGCAACCGCGAGTTCCCGCTGGTCTCCGCGTCGGCCTCCACCAAGAACGGCCGAGCACTCATCTCCCTGTCCAACCTCGACCTCGAGGCCGCCCATTCGGTGACCCTCGACCTCCGAGGCCACCAGGTCACCGACCTGACCGGCCGCATCCTCACCGCGGGCGCCATCAACGCCCACAACACCGCCCACCAGCCCGACGCCGTGGCCCCCCAGGACCTCGACGTCGCTGCTGTCACCGACGGCACACTCACCGTCGAACTCCCCGCCCACAGCTTCATCACCCTGGAGCTGACACTGGGCTGACCACCCACCCCCTCACCCCCCAGGAGCAACAATGCTGTCGCTTGCCTTCCGGCGGTCCAGGGCCCTCGTGGCCCTGGCCGTCGGGGTGGCCCTCGTCGGAGCCACCCCCGCTGACGCCCGTCTCCGCGGGACTCGCCGGAAAAGAACGACCTCCACGAGCCTGTCTTATAATCCTGTAACTTGTCGAGACTCAGAGGTGCGACCACACCAAGGGGGTGGGTCGGGGTGGGTCTGCTGGCTGACGACGAGGGGTCGGTACCGCGTGCCCTGGGCGAGGGGACCCCACGATCGAACGCTGAGTCATTTCATGCGGTCAGAGGCTCGCTGCCTGGGCTGATCCTCACCGTGAGGTAGGTGGAGGGCACGGCGTTACGTAGGTGTTGTACCTCTGGTGTGTCCCGATCCACGGTCAGGGTCACGTAGGGCTGCATGGTGTTGAGATTGATCCCGCCCTGGTGAGTGAGTACGTGGCCTTGGAAGGCATCTATAACCGAGTCGAACTGGGTGAGTTCGTCTACCGTCCACTGGGAGTTGACGAGGAGGAGCCGCCCAGGCCATTTGTCGGCCAGGTGCCGGCCGGCCGTCTCATCGTGCACGAGAACTCTGATTGCCTGGGTGTGTGGGTCACGAAGGAAGTGTGCGATCTGGTTCTTTGCGACTGCTTCGCGGAGATCGTTGATCAGTTCGTCGGGAGGTGTAATCATACGCTGCCTCCGCATCCCTGCGGAGCAGTGATGCTCTTCCTGGTCGCCGACAAGGCGGTTCGGCAGCCGAACTCATCATCGCGCAGAACCCATAGTCTGTATGTGCGTGACTTGCTGTTGTAGCGACACTCGAAGGCTCCAAGGTCGACGACGTTTTTGACGAGCCACTGGCCACGAGCCTGGCAGTTCGATTTCAGGGAGAAGTTCTCTTGGTAGTCCATCTAGGACCAGGCCTGAGCGGGGAGGGCAGTGAGAGCGAGGAGGGAAACGAGAAGGGCGGTGAAAGCGATGCGGATCTTGTTCTTCGTCATGTAGGTATCGAAGCACGTGTTGCTCGGAATTGCGTCGTGTAGCTCGAAGTCCGGCAGATTCCGCTCCGAAGGCGATACCGCCGGGTCGGCTCGCCGTGAGGTCTACCGGACCACCTGACCGCTCGGGTGACGCCAATCTGCTCACCTGGAACCACGCCACTGAGCGTGAGCATCTACAGGCGATCCCTCGGCGTGTCGGCCCTCTGGTCGACGTCGACGGCATCCCCACCGAAAACGATCGTTTTTGGTGGAGAGCCTGTGATTGCCGCTCTGATGGCTCCGTAAACGGTGATCGCAACCCGGTTTCGGCGGACGGTTTCGGCGGGTGCTGTGTTCACTCCCACCGGCCCAGCCCCAGGCCCCCGCGCCCAAGTTCGCCGACGCCACGGTGCACGATCCGGACCACATCGAGGTGGACGGGGTCCACTACGTCTTCGGGTCCCACCTGCAGGTCGCCAAGAGCGACGACCTCGTCGCCTGGGAGCAGGTGGCCGAGGGGGTGAACCCCGCCAATCCGATCTTCGAGGACGTCACCGAGGAGCTCGCGGAGGCGCTCGAGTGGGCGCAGTCGGACACCCTCTGGGCGCCCGACGTCACGCAGCTGCCCGACGGCCGCTTCGCGATGTACTACAACGCCTGTCGGGGCGACTCCCCGCTCTCGGCCATGGGGCTGGCCCTCGCCGACGAGGTGACCGGCCCCTATGAGGACCAGGGCGTCTTCCTCAAGTCCGGCATGTGGGGCCAGGAGAGCGAGGACGGCACCATCTACGACGCCACCGTCCATCCCAACGTCGTCGACCCGGACGTCTTCACCGACACCGAGGGCCGCTGGTGGATGGTCTACGGCAGCTTCTCCGGCGGCATCTTCATCCTCGAACTCGACCCGACCACCGGCTTCCCGAAGCCCGACCAGGGCTACGGCACGCACCTCTGGGGCGGCAACCACGCCCGCATCGAGGGCCCGGCGGTGCAGTACGACGCCGAGACCGGCTACTACTACCTGTTCGTCACCTACGGCGGCCTGGACGCCAGCGGCGGATACAACGTGCGGGTCGCGCGATCCACTGCCCCGGACGGCCCCTACGTGGACATGGCCGGCCAGGACATGGCAGAGGTGAAGGCCGATCCGGACCTGCCACTCTTCGACGACGTCTCCATCGCGCCCACCGCGGTGAAGCTCATGGGGAACCACGAGTTCGCGCGCCTGCCGGGAGATCCCGGCACCGGTCGCGGCATCGGCTACGTCTCCCCCGGGGGCAGCTCACCCATCACCGTCGACGGTCAGTCCTACCTCATCTTCCACACCCGCTTCCCGGGACAGGGAGAACTGCACCAGGTTCGGGTCCACGAGATGTTCCTCGACGCGGAGGGCTGGCCGGTCATCGCGCCGCTGCGCTACGGCGGCGAACAGCCGCGCACCTCCAAACGGCACGAGGCCGTCGGCACGTGGGCCGTGGTCGACCACGCCCCCAAGGACATCGATGCCGACGTCCACACCGCCCAGCAGGTCACCCTCACCCAACAGGGCGACGTCACCGGCGCACTCAGCGGGACGTGGGAGCGCGACGGCCAGAGCCGGATCCTGCTCCACCTCGACGGCGATGTGGTCGAGGCGGAGCTGTCCCGACAGTTCGACCCGAATCGGGCCGAATGGATCTGGACCTTCACGGGACTGCAGGACAGCGGCGCCCCCCTCTGGGGCATCCGCACCGAGGTCGTCAGCCCGGCGGAGGCCGTCGAACGGGTGGCGGAGGACCTGGACCTGCCCAGCACCACCGCAACCGACCTCGATCTGCCCACCGCCGGCACGCAGGGCTCCGTCATCGCCTGGACAAGCTCCATGCCGACCGTCATCTCGCCCCAAGGCGTGGTGACCCGCCCGGACAATGGCGAGGCGGATGCCACGGTGACGCTGACTGCCACCATCACCAACGGAGACGCCACGGCAGAGGTCACCTTCCAGGTCACCGTGCCCGCCCGGACCGGGACCGGGCTGGTGGCGGAGTACGACTTCGACGGCGACCTCAGCAGCCCGCAGGCGGGTGCCGGGACGGTCACCGGGAGCCGCATCGACAACGCCGGCGGCGCCATCACGTACGCCGACGGCGTCGCGGGCCAAGCGGCCGTGTTCGACGGCACGTCCGGCGTCCGGCTGCCTGACGGGTTGGTGCACGGTCCCACGTGGTCGGTGTCACTGTGGCTCAATCCGACGGCCACGTCGCAGTACACAACGACGTTCTTCGCTGCACAGAACGTCGATTCGTGGGTGAGTGTGGTCCCGCGAGGGCCCGGGGGACCCATGGAGTCGATGGTCTGGTCCGGCACCGCCTGGTACGACGCCAGCTTCGGTTCCCAGATCCCGACCGGTGAGTGGACGCACGTCGCCTTCACGGTGGACTCGGGCGACATCCTCGCCTGGGTGGACGGGGTGCGCGTCCACGAGGGCACTGGGTTCCCCGACGTCCTCAAGGACTCCTCCGCCGTCTTCGCCCTCGGCGTCAACTGGTGGGACACCCCATACCAGGGCCTGATGGATGAGCTGAAGGTCTTCGACGACGTCCTGTCCGACTCCCAGGTGGCGGGGTTGGCCGGGAGCTGATCCCCCCAACACAGCATCCGGGCACCGCTTCGGCGGCTCGCCCGGATGCTGTGTGTTCGGCCGCCTCAACCGCCTGGCGATGGGGTTGCTCGATCCCCTGCAACCCGCCGTCGCACTCCCTAGACTGACCACCGACCCACCGGGGACACGCCGGCCGCATGGAGACGAGATGCCACAGACACCTTCAGGACCCGTTCACCCCGGACGCGAGAGCCGACTGAAATACCACCCGGTCACGGATGCCCACATCACCGGCGGGCTCTGGGCCGAGCGTCGGCGCATCAACCGCGAGGTCAGCGTCCCGCAGGCCTGGGACCGCCTCCACGAGGCCGGCAACTACCACAACCTTGAGCTCGCTGCGGGAAGGACCGAGGGCGACTACGTGAACAACCTGTGGTTCCTGGACACCGACATCTACAAGTGGCTGGAAGCCGTGGCCTGGACCTTCCAGGACCCGGACCTGCCCGACGAGGTCCGCCGGCGCCTCCAGGAGCAGGGCGCCTCCACCGAGGAGCTCCTCCTTGCAGTGCAACAGCCCGACGGCTACCTGGACAGCTACTACCAGGTCAAGCATCCGGGCATGCGCTTCGAGGAACTCGAGTGGGGCCACGAGCTCTACTGCGCCGGGCACCTCATCCAGGCCGCCGTCGCGTGGCACCGCACCACGGGCGAGGAGGGCCTGCTGGGAATCGCACGGCGGTTCGCGGACTTGGTGGTGGGGACCTTCGGGACCGGCGAGGGCCGGATCAACCGCGTCGGTGGGCATCCGGAGGTCGAGACCGCGCTGGTGGAGCTGTACCGGGAGACCGGTGAGTCCCGGTACCTCGACGCGGCCCGGTTCTTCGTCGAGCGGAGGGGCCACGGCAGCCTGGAGGCGGGTAGCTTCGGAGCCCAGTACTTCCAGGACCACGCCCCCGTCCGGGAGGCCGAGAATGTCGAGGGGCACTCCGTCAGGCAGCTCTACCTGCTGGCCGGAGTGGCCGACGTCTCCGCCGAGACGGGGGACGAGGGCCTCGCGCTGGCCGCCGACCGCCTCTTCGACCAGATGACCCGCACCAAGACCTACATCACCGGCGGTCTCGGTGCCCATCACCAGGACGAGGCATTCGGAGACCCGTACGAGCTCCCGAACGAGCGGAGTTACGCCGAGACGTGCGCAGCGATCGCGTCCATCCACTTCTGCTACCGGATGCTGGCGCTGACCGGCGAGTCGAAGTACGCCGACCTCCTCGAGCGCACGCTCTACAACGGATTCCTGGCAGGGATCTCGCTCGACGGCACGAAGTACATCTACGCCAATCCCCTCCAGGTCAGGGACGGTCACCTCGACCGCGGCCACGACGGCGACTACGGCCGGGTGCCCTGGTTCCACTGCGCCTGCTGCCCGCCCAACGTGATGCGGCTCCTCGCCTCGCTCAACACGTACGGCGTTCTCACCTCGTCCTCCGAGGTCGTCGTCCACCAGTACTGGAGCGGCATCGCCACGGCGAAGATCGACGGAGGGACAGTCAGGCTGCGCACGGAAACCGAGTACCCGTGGGACAGCTCGGTGACCCTCACCGTCGAGGACACCGACATCGACGGCGAGTGGACGTTGTCGTTGCGTGTCCCCCAGTGGGCGCCCTCAGCGGATTTGCGGCTGGGCGGCGAGCCCGCCCCGGGGTCACCCGAGGGCGGCTGGTGGCGGATCACCCGGGCCTGGGAGGCCGGGGACACGATCGAACTGATCCTCCCCATGGAGCCACGCCTGGTTGTGGGCGATCCGCGGGCCGACGCCATTCGACGCTCCGTCGCCCTTGAGCGCGGGCCGCTCGTCTACTGCGTCGAGGGCCTCGACGCTCCCGTGTCCCTCGATGACCTCGTGACCCCGCCGGGAACGTCCGTCGCGGTCGGCCCGGACGTCGGTCTCCCCGTCGTGACCCTCCAATTCGAGGCCCACCAACGGGACCGTGAGGATCGGGGGTGGTGGCCCTACGTGGCCGACACCATGCCCACGGGACACTCCCCCGCGGGGACCGCCGTCGCGGTCCCCTACTTCGCGTGGGGCAACAGGGGACGCGGCACGATGCGCGTCTGGCTCCCCACGGAATGACGCGAACCACCTACACCCACGGTGCCGCCGGCGCGGCAGGAAGAGGCACATCATGACAGCTCGCATCACCCTCGATCCCGACTTCTCCGTCGGCCCCGTACGGCGGCGCACCTTCGGGTCCTTCGTGGAGCACCTCGGTCGCTGCGTGTACACGGGGATCTACGAACCCGACCACCCGAGCGCGGACGAGAACGGGTTCCGCACCGACGTGCTGGAGCTGGTGCGGGAACTCGGCGTCAGCACCATCCGCTACCCGGGCGGCAACTTCGTCTCCAACTACCGGTGGGAGGACGGCGTCGGACCCGCTGACGAGCGGCCCACCCGCCTCGACCTCGCCTGGCACTCCTCCGACCCGAACACCTTCGGCACCGACGAGTTCATGGCCTGGTGCACGAAGGCGGACGTGGAGCCCATGATGGCCATCAACCTGGGGACGCGCGGCATCCAGGAGGCGCTCGACCTCCTCGAGTACTGCAACGTGCCCGGCGGGTCCCACCTGGCTGAGAAGCGCCGCGCCAATGGCGTCGAAGACCCCTACCGCGTGAAGATGTGGTGCCTCGGCAACGAGATGGACGGCCCCTGGCAGGTCGGACACAAGACCCCCGACGAGTACGGCCGGCTGGCCACCGAGGTGGCCCGGGCGATGCGCATGGTTGATCCGGATCTCCAACTCGTCGCCTGCGGTTCCTCGCACTCCCGGATGCCCACCTTCGGCGACTGGGAGCGCATCGTCCTCACCGAGAGCTACGACTACGTCGACTACATCTCGGCCCACGTCTACTACTTCGAGGAGGACGGCGACCTGGGCTCCTTCCTCGCCTCGGCAGTGAACATGGACCGCTTCATCGAGGGCATCGTCGCCACCGCGGACGCTGTGCGCACCGCCACCAAGCGCGAGAAGCGGATCAACATCTCCTTCGACGAATGGAACGTCTGGTACCAGAAGCGCGCCGAGTCCAAGGTCTCCGAGGGCGACGACTGGCCGGTAGCCCCGCGCCTGCTCGAGGACCGGTACAACGTCGCGGATTCCGTCGTGGTCGGCAACCTGCTGATCTCGCTCCTCCGGCACACGGACCGCGTGCACGCCGCATCGCTGGCACAGCTCGTCAACGTCATCGCCCCGATCATGACGGAGCCGGGCGGCCCGGCGTGGAAGCAGACGATCTTCCACCCGTTCGCCCTGACCTCCAGATACGCGCAGGGTGATGTGCTGGCGGTACCGATCGTCGGCCCGACCTACGAGACCGAGAAGTACGGGGAGGTGGCGGTGCTGGACGCCGTCGGCACCCACGACAAGGCCACCGGCGATCTGGCCGTGTTCCTCGTCAATCGCTCGCAGACGGAGTCCACGGACTTCCGCATCAACCTGCGCGCCTTCGACGCGCCGACGGTGGTGGAGGCGGTCCAGCTCTCGAACCCGGACCACACGTGGCACGCCACCATGGAGGATTCCACCTCGGTGGTACCGCAACCCCTCGACGGCGTGTCCCTCGACGAGGGAGTGCTGACCGGTTCACTGCCGCCGGTGAGCTGGAGCATGATCCGGCTCTCGACCACGCCCGCAACCGACGCCAGCTGAACCCAGCTGAGCTCCGTCCCGGTTCGGATTGCCCCGGGACGGAGCTCAGCGGGTGCTGCGCCTCAGGACCAGTTCCGGCGGCAGTTTGGTGACGGACGGTTCCGCCCCGCCAATGGCGCGCATCAACACCTCGACGCACGCGCCGCCCAGTTCCGTGAAGGGTTGTCGAATCGTCGTCAACGGCGGCGCGAAGAAGGCAGCACCGTCGACGTCGTCGAATCCGACCAGACTGACCTGCTGGGGGACGGCGACCCCGCGGTCGCGGAAGCCGGCCAGCATCCCGAGCGCCAGGGCGTCGTTGCCACAGAAGATGCCGTCCGGCAGTTCCCGGCTGTCCGCCAGTCGTTCGGCGAGTGCATAGCCGCGGTCAGCCTCCCAATCGCCCACGACGACCTGGGGAACGTCCAGCGAGTTGGCCACCAGGGTGGAGCGCCACCCGTCGATGCGGGCGCGGGCGTCGAACCAATCGAGCGGTCCCGAGACGTGGAGGATGCTGCGACACCCGCGATCCACCAGCAGCTGGACCGCGAGGCGGGCGCCCTCGCGTTGGTCGACGGACACGGCGTGCATGCCCGGTTCCCCGTCCACGTCGGCCACGAGAACGGTGGGAATGCCGAGCGCGTGGTCCCGAGCCAGCCCTGCCATCTGGTCGTGCGGGGCGACGACGATGATGCCCTCGACGCCGCGGTCGCGGAAGCTGCGCACCACGTCGGCCATCTCCGTCGCGGTGTCAGCGCCCAGCGCGCCCACCAGGGTCGAGTACCCGGCAGACCGTGCCGCCACTTCGATCCCGGCCACGGTGCTGGAGGGGCCGAAGTAGCCGGCGCCGGTCCAGACGACACCGATGAGACCTGTCTGTCGGGTGACGAGCGCACGTGCGGCAAGGTTCCGGCTGTATCCAAGCTCGTCCATCGCTGCCTGGACGCGCGCCCGCGTCTCGGGTCGCACCGCGTCGGGGTGGTTGAGCACCCGGGACACCGTCTGGTGGGATACACCGGCGAGCCTCGCCACGGCCATCATGCCGGGCGGGCGCCCGCCGGTGCTCCTGCTCACGGGCGTTCCGTCAGATGCCCTGGGTCAGGCGGTGGAACACGTGCTCCAGCCGGCGCTCGGCCGAGAAGCCACGCGCGGTGGTGTTCTCGTCAATGACCGCCAGTTCCATCTCGGCCATCTCGGCGAAGTCCTCCCACATCTCGCGGCTGGTCGCGGTGCTCATCGCGGTGTGGTGCGCGGCTCCGGAGATCAGCCAGCACTCCGCCGAGGTGGCGAAGTCGGGAGCCGGCTCCCAGACGGCCCGCGCCACGGGAAGGTTGGGCAGCGGGGCGTCTGGCTCCACGTTGGTCACGACGTTCATCGTGAGGCGGAAGCGCTCGCGCATGTCGGCCATCGCAATGACGAGGGCGGGGCCCGGGTCGGCATCGAAGACCAGCCGCACGGGATCCTCGCGGTCCCCGATACCGAGGGGGTGGATCTCCAGCTTCGGCTTGTCGGAGGTCAGGGACGGGCAGATCTCGAGCATGTGGGCTCCGAGGATCTTCTCCTTGCCGGGCGTCATCTCGTAGCAGTAGTCCTCCATCAGCGAGGCACCACCGGGGAGGCCGTAGCCCATGACCTTGGCGAGCCGCACCAGGATGGCCGTCTTCCAGTCACCCTCGGCGCCGAATCCGTATCCGGCGTCCATCAGGCGCTGCACGGCCAGGCCGGGCAGCTGCTTCAGTCCGCCCAGGTCCTCGAAGTTCGTCGTGAAGGCGCCGAAGTTGCCGCCCTCGAGGAAACTCAGCAGCCCCAGCTCCTGGCGTGCGCCGTAGCGCAGGGACTCGTGCCGGTCGCCGCCCTTGCGGAGCTCGGGGACGACGTCGTAGAGCTCCTCGTACTCGGCGACCAGGGCGTCGATGGCGGCGTCGTCGATCGCGTCGACAGCGGCGACGAGGTCGTTGACACCCCAGGTGTTGACGGAGACGCCCAGACGCAGCTCGGCCTCGGTCTTGTCGCCCTCGGTGACGGCGACGTTGCGCATGTTGTCGCCGAAGCGGGCGAGCTTCAGGTGGTGCAGCGCGTGCCACCCCGTGGCAGCCCGCGCCCAGGTGCCGATCTTGTTCTGGACCGTCTCGGTGGAGGCGTGGCCGACGACGGTGCGGCGCGCCTTGCCGAGTCGCGACGCGATGTAGGCGAACTCGCGGTCGCCGTGCGCCGACTGGTTGAGGTTCATGTAGTCCATGTCGATGGTCGCCCACGGCAACTCCATCGAGGCCTGCGTGTGCAGGTGGAGCATGGGCTTGTCGAGTGCGGCGAGACCCAGGATCCACATCTTCGCCGGGGAGAAGGTGTGCATCCACGTGATGACGCCGATGCAGTTCTCATCGGCGTTGGCGGCCAGCATCTCGGCCCGGATGGCGTCGCGGTCCTTCAGCGTGGGGCGGTGCACCACGCGGACGGGGATGGCGTCGGCCGCGTCGAGCTGTGCCGCGACCTCCCGGGACTGCTCCGCCACCTGCTCCAGGGTTTCGGGGCCGTAGAGGTCCTGCGATCCGGTGAGGAACCAGATCTCCTTGCCTTCGAACGGGTTCTGCATGGTGTCTCAGTTCTCCTTGGTGTCGTCGTGCTGTCCGTAAACGTTCTGGTAGCGGTCGTACAGGCGGTCGATGTCGGCCTGGTCGATGCGCTGGGGCTCGCCGAGTTGGCGGGCGATGTGGATGGTGCGGGCCACTTCCTCGACCATGACGGCTGCCTTGACCGCGGACTTCGCATCCTTGCCGATGGTGAAGGGACCGTGGTTGGCCATGAGCACCGCGGGGCTCCGCGACTCACGCAGGGTCTCGACGATCCCACGGCCGATGGAGTCGTCCCCGATGAGCGCGAAGGGGCCGATCGGGACGTCGCCACCGAACTCGTCGGCCATCATCGTCAGCACGCACGGGATGGGTTCGCGGCGCGACGCCCACGCCGTCGCGTAGGTGGAGTGGGTGTGAACGACGCCCCCCACCTCCGGCATGTGCCGGTACACGTACGCGTGTGCCGCGGTGTCCGAGGAGGGGTTCAGCGTGTCGGGGGTGCCGTCGACGATCTTGGCGCCATCCAGCGTGCACACCACCATCACGTCGGCCGCCAGCTCGTCGTAGCTCACTCCTGACGGCTTGATGACGAACAGGTCCATCCCGGGGACCCGCTCCGAGACGTTGCCGGCGGTCCACACCACCAGCTCGTTGCGCGGGAGCTCGGCGTGCAGTCGCGCCACCTTCTCCCTCGTGGTCGCGACGGCCTGCTGCTGCTCGGCCGGCAGGTCGGACAGGACGATGCTCATGTTCCCTCCAGGTGGGTGTCAGCCATTGACGTCGACACGGGCGCAAACCCCTTGTGAACGTTCACATTAGCGCCCAGGGGGTGCACTGTCCACCAGCCCACGCCCCCGACCCCATCCGATGCCCGGACCCCCGCGCCGAAAATCGATCAGTGCTCGATCTTCCCCCGTCCGCTTCCGAAAAGGGATCGCTGACCCCCCACTTCTGACAGCGACGTGGCAGCTCCCAGCACCGACGCAGCCCCAGGCTGAAGCGCGAGCGACACCAATCTGCACCCCTCCGCCTCTATCCACCGGTATGTGCCCGATACTGGCGTCAAGCGATCGCAGAGGAGGGAGCATGGCGCAGGGAACCACCCCCGCGTGGCTGAAGCGGCTCCGTCTGCTCGGCGTCGTCCTGCCGGTGCTCGCCATCATCGCCTTCCAGCTCGCCCGACCGGCGGTGGCAGAGTGGCTCGGCGCCGAGCGGGCCGACGTCGTCATCACGGTCGCCTCAATCGTCGCCGTTGCCCTCTTCGGGATCGGCATGCTGTGGCTGATCGAACGCGGCTACCGCGTCGTGACCCGCCAGTCCGAGGAACTCGCCGCGGCACACGACGCCATGGTCGAGCAGGCCCGCCACCTGGCCCGGGTGGATGAACTCGATCGCATCGCTCGCGAGCTCCACGACAGCCTGGCCCAGGCCTTGGGCACCCTCCACCTGCGGCTCCGAGCACTCCAGTCCGGACCCGATCCCCTCGCACCGGCTGCGGCCCAAGAGGTGGACGACCTCGCCGACCTCGCCCACGGGGCCTACGTCGACGTGCGGGAAGCCATCCTCGGCCTCCGTTCGCTCACCGGTGACGAATTGCCGCTCGCGACGGCCGTGGCGCGGTATGCGACCAACTACCAGCGCCTCGGTGGCCCGCACACCGACGTCACGGTCGATCCGGACCTGTCGCCCCTGGATCCCGCCAGCCGCCTCCACGTCCTCCGCATCGTCCAAGAGGCGCTCGCCAACACACGGCGTCACGCACATGCCACCCACGCCGAGGTGCGCATCCGGCGAGTTGACGGCGAGATCGAGGTCATCGTCAGCGACGACGGCGCCGGCTTCTCACCCGGCTCGACGACCGGACCCACGGGCGGCTTCGGACTGGACAGCATGCGGGAGCGAGCCGCCCTCGTCGGTGGGCGCTTCCACCTCGAGAGCTCACCGGGCGCCGGCACAAGCGTACGGCTGGCCATCCCCGACACCATGCAGGCAGGAGCCACCCCATGATCTCCGTGGTCCTGGTCGACGACCAGAGCCTCTTCCGGCATGCCATCGCCGCCCTCATCGACGGGCAGGACGACATGCACGTCGTCGGCCAGGCGAGCAACGGCACGGATGGGTTGGAGGTCGTCGCGCGGACCCGCCCGGACGTCGTGCTGCTGGACCTCGAGATGCCCGGGATGGACGGGCTCGAAGCAGCCCAGCAACTGGCAGGGACCCATCCGGACGTCCGGGTGATCATGCTCACCGTCAACGATGAGGACGAGCACCTGGTCGGAGCCCTCAGGGCGGGTGCGCGCGGATACCTGCTGAAGGACCTCCACCCGCAGGAGCTCTTCGACCAGGTCCGAGCCGTCATGCGCGGGGAGACACCCATCTCGAGTCGCCTCGTGCCCAGCCTGGTCCAGCAGGTTCGCCAGGCTCCGGCCAACCCGGGTCCCGCCGCTCCCCCACACGACCTCAGCACCCGCGAACTGGAGATCCTGCGGCTCGCCGGCGCGGGCCTGACCAACCGCGAGATCGGGCGGCGGTTGTTCATCACCGAGGGCACGGTGAAGAACCACGTCCACAACGCGCTGCGGAAGTTGGGGCTGGACAACCGGACGCAGGCCACGTCCTGGCTCGCCGGACAGGGCCTCCTGCGCCTCGGCGAGGGCGACTGAGCCGTCAACGTTGTGCCGTTCGGCACACCCGGGGCTCTATCCCCGATGTGACCCAACCGGGACCCGATTCGTCGGTCACCCGTCGCCACAACCGAAAGACTGTCCTTGTCGGAGCAGAACCGGGCGACGAGAGGACTGATCGATGGCGACCCGCGGGATCCCGGGCTTCCTGGGACGGCTGTGGGACCAGTTCGGAATGGCCGGGGTGGTCTACTCCAGCCTCGCCCTGCTCTTCGGCGCCGCCCTCGGTCTGGGCGTCTTCACCTTCGGTTACGCCAATGGAATCGCCTACTTCGGCAGTGCACCGGAGACCTGTGCCCAGTGCCATGCCATGGACGAGCACTACGACGCCTGGCAGCGCGGGTCCCATGCCAACGTCGCCACCTGCAGCGACTGCCACTCCCCCCACGACAACATCGTCTACAAGTACATCAACAAGGCTGACAACGGCTTTTGGCACGCACTGAAATTCACCACCGAGGACTACCCCGAGAACATCCAGATTCGCGAGGTCAACACGCGGGTCGCGGAGAGCTCCTGCCTCTATTGCCATGAGGACCTGGTCCATTCCATCAACATGACCCGCCCGGACGACGAGCAGGTCACCTGCATCCAGTGCCACAGCGAAGTTGGACACACGAGGTGAGAGATGACTGAGAACCATCCCGACGACCAGCGCCCCACCGAGGTGCCCGAGGGGACCGGCGCCGCCGAGGAGCAGACCACTCGTCCGGGGCCGTCACGTCAGCACAAGCTGCTCATCGGCGCGGCCGTGATCGCCATGGCCGTCGTCACCGTCGGCGTCGCGGCGCTCCTGATCAACATCGCCGAGCGTCGCTCGGAGGCCCAGGACCCCTTCTTCCGCGTCGTGGAACTCGACGACCGCACCGTGGACGCCTCGATCTGGGGCCAGAACTTCCCGCTCCAGTTCGACTCGTACAAGGAGACGCTCCTCATGGAGGAGGGCATGCACGGCGGCTCCGAGGCCCTGCCCGCGGTCCTCACCGAGGACGATCCGCGCGCCCAGACCACGTCGGACCAGAAGCTGGAGCTCGACCCCCGACTCGTCGACATGTGGGCCGGCTACGCGTTCGCCGTCGATTACCGCGAGCTGCGCGGCCACGCCTACATGCTCCACGACCAGCGCGTCACGGAGCGCGTCACGCAGTTCAACCAGCCGGGCGCCTGCCTCAACTGCCACGCCTCCACCTACGTGCTCATGCAGGACTTGGGTGACGGCGACATCAACGCCGGCTTCGACGTCATGAACAAGATGGCCTACGACGACGTCACCCAGATGGTGGACCACCCGATCACCTGCATCGACTGCCACGACCCCGAGACCATGGAACTGCGCATCACGCGTCCGGCGTTCATCAACGGCATCGCCGCCTACAAGGCGTCCCAGGGCATCAAGGACTACGACGTCAACCGCGACGCCACCACCAAGGACATGCGCGCCTACGTGTGCGCCCAGTGCCACGTCGAGTACTACTTCAAGGGCGAGGAGAAGACCCTCACCTTCCCATGGGCGAATGGCCTCAACATCGACGACGAACTCGCCTACTACGACGAGGACGGCCACGTCGACTGGACCCACGAGCGCACCGGTGCCGAGATGCTCAAGGCTCAGCATCCCGAGTTCGAGATGTGGAACCAGGGCGTCCACGCGGCCGCAGGCGTCACCTGTGCCGACTGCCACATGCCCTACCAGCGCGAGGGCGCGATGAAGGTCAGCGAGCACCACGTGACCAGCCCGTTGGAGAACATCAACGCCTCCTGCCAGACGTGCCACGCCACCTCCGAGGACGAGCTCCGCGACCGAGTGGAGACCATCCAGGAGCGCCACGTCCGAACGCGCGACACTGCCCAGGACGCCCTCACAGAGCTGATCGAGGAGATCGAGGCTGCCCGTGCGGCCGGCGCCACCGACGCCGAGCTGCAGGAGGCCTGGGAGTACCAGCGCAAGGCCAGCTTCTACATCGACTGGGTGGTCTCCGAGAACTCACTCGGCTTCCACGCCCCCGGGGAGGCCCTGCGCATCCTGAACGACGCGACGGACGCCGCACGCAAGGGCCAGCTGTCGCTCAGGACCCCGATCGGGGAGCAGTAGCCAACACGAGGACACCATATGAATGAACGAATCCGGGAGTTCCTGGCCACCGCTCCCCCCGACTTGGCGGAGTGGGCGGCACGGACGAGCGCGGAGCTCGACGCCCCCCGGTCCGTCAGCTCCCAGGGACCACCGCCGAAGCGTCGCAAGGTGCCCGTCGCTCTGGTACTGCTCATCACCGTTCCCCTGCTGATCTGGGGCGTCTACAAGATCGGGGCCCCGCCCGAGAGCGACGACTCCGCGCTCCCCCAGATGTCCACGGGCGAGACGGCTCCCCCGCTGGACGTCGAGCGGGTCGCCCAGCTCGAGGCGCAGGTCGAAGCCGATCCGGACGACGTCGCCGCCATGAGCGAGCTGGGGAAGCTCCACCTCGTCGCCGGCGATCTGGAGAACTCTGGCCGTTGGCAACAGCGCATCCTCGCTGACCACCCCGACGACGTCGACGCCCGCCTCGCGCTCGGCGTGGTCCTCTTCAACCAGGGGGACCTCGAGGCCGCCGAGGAGCAGTGGATCACCGCCAGCGAGCTCGCACCCGAGAAGGCCGAGCCGCACTACAACCTCGGTTTCCTCCATCTCGCGACGGATCCCCCGGACATGGACCTCGTCGAGGAGCACTGGAACAAGGTGGTCGAACTCGATCCCGAGTCCAGCATGGCCGAGACGATCTCGACGCACCTCGGGTCCTTCTCGGAATCGGATCCGACGGCCAACCCCGAGCCGCTGGAAGAGCCGTGACCCTCACGGTGCCCCTGGTGGTCCTGGCCGGCGTGATCTCGTTCGCCTCGCCCTGCTTCCTGCCAGTGGTGCCGGCCTACGTCGGCTACATCGCGGGCTCCCGGGCGGGCGGCACCGTCGTCCCGCGTTCCCGCGCGCTGCTGCAGGCCACCGCCTTCGTGTTGGGCTTCAGTACCGTGTTCATGGGGCTCTGGCTCTCGCTCGGGCTCGTCGGCCACGCGCTGGCCGACCACCGCGACCTCCTTCGCATCGCCGGGGGCGGGGTCCTCGTCGTCATGGGGCTCGTGCTGGCGGGCTGGGTCAACCTCCGCGTGTTCTCGCGTGACTACCGCCTGACGCCCCGGCTCGATACTGCCCAGTCGCCGACCGTCGGGCGTTCCCTCCTCCTCGGCGTCGCCTTCGCGGCCGGGTGGACGCCCTGCATCGGCCCCATCCTCGGCGGCGTCCTCACGCTGGCCTCGACGTCGGGCACCGTCGGCGAGGGCGCGCTGCTGCTCACGGCCTACTCCTTGGGGCTCGGCGTCCCCTTCGTGCTCGTCGCGCTCGGGGCACACAGCCTCACCGCACGACTCGGGTGGCTCGCCCATCACCACCGCCTGGTCTCCGGCATTTCCGGGAGCCTGCTCGTGGTGCTGGGGTTCCTCATGATCACCAACCGGTTCGCCCGCCTCGCCTCTCTCATCCCCGCGCTGGGACTCTGACGAAGGAACCCGATATGACCGCCACCAGCCCACCGGGATCCCGGCAACGACACCGCGGCCGACATCCCCTCGTCGAGATCGGGCTCGGTGTCTACCGGTTCTTCTACAAGAAGAAGGTCGGCCTCGGCCTGATCCTGGCCCTGACGGTCATGGCTCTCATCGGAGTGCTGTTCCCGCAGGTGTCCCCGGATTTCCGCGCCGATGAGGCCGCCTACTCCGATTTCCTCGACGACCAGCGGAGCCGCTACGGCGGCTGGACCTTCCCGCTCAGCTTCATCCGCGCGTTCTCGATGTTCAGCTCCCCCGCCTTCACGATCGTGACAGTCCTGCTGGTGCTGAGCATCCTCGCCTGCACCGCCCACCGGCTGCCGCTGTTGTGGCAGCAGGCCACCGCCCCGCGCGTCCACGTCGGCGACCGCTTCTTCGACACCGCACGGCTGCGCGAGACCCTCGAGGTGCCACTGCCTCCCGACGAAGCAGCCGAGCGGGCCAGCACGCTCCTGGCACGGATGCGGTTCCGGGTCATGCCTGACCCCCGCCCTCCGGGCAACAACCTGTTCGCCGACCGCAACCGGTTCGCGCCCTTCGGCACCGTCATCGCACACCTGGCCCTGGTGGTCATCCTCCTCGGTGTGCTGCTCTCCGGCAGCACCGGGTTCCGGGAGACCCAGTTCACCGTCGCGGTCGGCTCCGATCGGGAGGTGGGACACGGCACGGGGTTGACCGTGGAGGTCGTCTCCTTCGCCGACACCTACCACTCCGACGGCCGGCCGATGGACTACGTCAGCGACGTCATCCTCCACGACGACGGTGTCCAGGTCGCCCGCCAGGAGGTCCGGGTCAACACCCCCCTGCGCTACGACGGGGTGAAGATCAACCAGGCGTACTTCGGTGTCGCCGCCGACCTACGGGTCGAAGATCCCGACGGCGCGCTCCTGTTCGACCGGGGCCTGCCGCTCGAGTGGACCACCCAGGACGACCGACTCGTGTACTCCACGTTCACCCTGGATGAGCCAGACCTGCTGGTCTACGTCATCGCCCCCGCTTCCGGGCAGCGCGACCCGATGATCGCTCCCGGACAGCTTCGCCTCGAGATCTATCCCGGCGACGAGGACGTCCCCGTCGCCAACGAGGTCATCGACCAGGGCGTCCCCACCGAGATCGAGGGCGTGGTGTTCACCTTCGAGCGTGAGCAGAAGTACACCGGCCTGATGGTTTCCCGCGACCACGGCGCCCCGTGGGTCTGGGCCGGCTCACTCCTGCTCATCCTCGGCACCTGGTTCACGATGGGGCTGCGGCACCACCGGGTGTGGGTGCGCGTGACCCCGCACGGGGAGCACAGCATCGTGCGCCTCGCGTGCCCCGACCGCATCGACCTCACCTTCGAGCCGCGTTTCCGTCGACTGGCGGACCAACTCACCCAACCGACCCTCGACGAGAAGGCTGATCGTCATGCTTGATATCTCCAACTACCTCCACAACGCTGCCGTCATCCTCGTGACGCTGGCACTCGTCGGCACCGTCCTCGTGATGGCCACCCGCACCCGGCTGCGCACGCCCGTCGAGCGCGAGGCCGTGACCGTCGGTGCCGGGACGTCTGCCTCGAGGGCCCGCCCTGAGGAAGCCGCCCCCTCGAGGCTGGGCTGGTACATTGACAGGATCGTCGAGCTCGCCCTGGTCGCACTGACGGTGGCCCTCGTCCTCCGCTCCCTGGTCACCGGGCATGCGCCCTTCGCGAACCAGTTCGAGTTCGCCACGGCCTTCGCGTGGGCGGTACTGGCGTGCTACGTCTACTTCGAGTTCCGCTACCAGATCCGCGGTCTGGCGCTGCTGGTGCTTCCCATTGCCGCCGCGCTGCTCTACTACGCATCCAACCTCGAACGGGAGGTCTCACCCCTCATCCCGGCCCTGCAGAACAGCCTGCTGTTGACCCTGCACGTCATCACGGCCGTGATCGCCTACGGCGCCGCCGCGGTCTCCTTCGCCGCCGCCGTACTGTACCTGCTGCACCCTCGCCTCCACATTCGGCACCTCCCGAAGCCGGAGGTCCTCGAGGAGGTCGGCTACCGCGCCATCGTCCTGGCGTTCCCCATGCTCACGCTCATGCTCATCCTCGGCGCCCTCTGGGCGGACATCGCCTGGGGCCGCTACTGGAGCTGGGACCCCAAGGAGACCGCCGCGCTGGTGACCTGGCTGATCTATGGCGCCTACCTGCACGCTCGGGTGATTGCCGGCTGGCGCGGCAACCGCGCAGCCTGGCTGCTGATCCTCGGGTTCGCGGCGGTGGTGTTCACGTTCCTCGGGAACCACTGGTTCGGAGGGATGCACTCCTATGCCTGAGTCCGCCGTTCGGGTGCGACAGTCCGGACAGCGTCGCCTGGCGGACTCGCGAGCGGGCAACGTCCTCGTGCTGGCAGTGGTCACCGCGCTCGTGCTGGCGGGTGCCTGGTGGATGAGCCGGCCCACCACCGGCGAGGCCACGGCCGTCGACGTCGCCTTCGGAGAAGCCCCACCCCCGGTGCCGGGCGCCGACGCCTTCGCCTTCCAGGCACCCACCGTCGATGGCTCGACCTTCGACCTGGCGGCGGAGCGAGGGGCGCCCGTCTGGCTCTCCTTCGTGGCCACGTGGTGCTCCTCCTGCCGGGCCGAGGCGCCCGACATCCAGGACGCCTGGTCGGCGTCGGACGGATCGGTGACGATGGCGTCGGTGTACTTGGGTGAGGACCTGGCCACGGTCGGCGCCTACGCCAAGCGCCTGGGGATGGACTACCCCCAGGTGGCGGACCCCGACGGCGCCATCTCCGGCGAGTATCGGATCATGGCCGTTCCCAGCCACGTCTTCATCAACTCCGACGGCACGGTCCACTCGAGCCACGTCGGCGTGCTCACGCGCGGCCAGATGGATCGCATCCTGGCCGAGCTCGGCTGATCCACACCCGATCCGGGGCACCTTTCGGCTGTGGCAGGATGATCCCGATTCGCAAGCGATCGGGGAGAGGATGAGCCGAACCACCAGGGACACGCACGCGAGCCACCAGCTCGTGGCGTCCTTCCTCACCAACGGCCGGGTCATCGGCTGGCTCGGGTTCTTCCTGCCGGCCTCCCTCCTGGTCTGGAGCCTGCTGACCGGGTCGTCGATCCGCGGCAGCCTCTCCGAGTACTACTACACGCCGGTGCGCGACCTGCTGGTCGGCACGCTTTGCGCGATGGCCGTGTTCCTGTGGAGCTATCGGGGTTTCAGCCACCGTTCCGACGACCTCGTGGCGGACCGCCGAACGGGAAAGGTCGCCGGTGTGGCGGCCGTGGTCATCGCCTTCTCCCCACTGCGTCCCCGGCAGGACGACCGGTGCACCTTGGTCCAGTGCATGATCGGGTCGGAAGCTGCCGATGTCGTCCATGCCATCGCCGCGGTGGTCTTCTTCGTCTCGCTTGCCCTGTTCAGCCTGGTCCTGCTGCCCCGCAGTGCCATTCCCGGCCCCCGCCAGAGAGCCCGCATCTGGCTCTACCGCGCCTGCGGCACGATCATCCTGCTCGCGGTGCTGAGCATCGTGGTGTGGAAGTACCTGCCACCCGAGACCATCTTCGCGCTCGGCCACTACAAACCCATCTTCTGGATCGAGACCGTCGCCATCTGGGCCTATGCCACCGCGTGGACCGTACGCGGAAGGACGCTCGAGGCGCTGCTCGCCAGAAACCCCGAGATCAACGAACCACGAACGGACTCACTCGCTGCCGCACCGACTCCGGCAGCGCCGTAGGCCGCATCGAGAGGTCGGCGCACACCAGGACGGTGCGGCCCCTGGCGTGCACGGTGCCCGACGAGGCATCGACGATCTCGGAGGCGAGGACCATCGAGGTGGAGCCCAGCTTCACGGGCGCCGTCGAGATCACATACGGCTCCAGCCGGTGGGGGATCTGCGCGAGGTAGTCGACGTCCTGTCGTGCCACCAGCCACAGGTGCTCGGAGTCGGCCGCCCCGGCGCGGGCCATGGTGGGGTCCCAGCGTGTGGTGGCCTCCACCCGACCCTGCTGGATGTAGTCGTAGACCTGGGCGTTGTTCACGTGGCCGTAGGCGTCGAGGTCAGACCAGCGCACCACCACGGGGGTCGGCGTTCCACCCCCGTTCAGCGCCGGGGCCGCGAGCTCGGAGAAATCCTCGCCCTCGAGTCGGTGCTCCTCGAGGAATCCGCGCGTGACGGTGTCGAGACGGACGGGTTGCTGGGCCGTGAAGTCGAACGGGCACAGCACGGTGCGGGCCCTGGCCACGGTCCGTCCCTGCTGGGTGACCTCGTACCCGATCTCGAATCGAGCCCCACCCACCCGGGTGACGCCGAGCGACACGTCGACGTGGTCGTTACCGGTCGAGTAGTCGGTGGAGGCTCGGTACTCGACCTGGTGGCGCACGACGACCACGCCGTCGTCCAGCAACCGCGACGCCGGACCACCCCGCAGGAAGGCGACGCGCGCCTCCTGCAGGTAGTCCACCAGCAGGGCGTTGTTGACGTGGCCCTGCGCGTCGAGGTCCGACCACCGCAGCGGGATGCGGACCTCGAACACGTCAGTCCTCGCGGTCGTAGAGGGATTCGACGATGTCCGCGTACTTGTCCTTCACGAGCGAGCGCCGAATCTTCATGTTGGGCGTCACGCCCTCATTCTCCACGGTCAGCTCGTGGTCGAGGATCGCGAACCGCTTCACGGTCTCCCAGCGCTCCAGGCGGGCGTTGACCTTCGCCATCTGGCGCTCCACTGACTCCCGGATCTCCGGCAGCTGCGTCAGCTCCTCGTAGCTCAAGTGGCCGAGCTGGCGCTTGTCCGCCCACCTCTGCAACAGAGCCGGTTCCATCACGAGCAGGGCCGAGCAGTACTTCTCCCCGTCCCCGACGGCGACCGCCTGGGACACGTAGGGGATGTTGGCGGTGATGGCGCCCTCCACCTTCTGCGGCGCGATGAACTTGCCGCCGGAGGTCTTGAAGAGGTCCTTCTTGCGGTCGGTGATGGTGAGGTTGCCCTCGTCGTCGAAGACGCCGATGTCGCCGGTGTGGTACCACCCGTCGACCAGCACCTCATCGGTGAGCTCGGGGAGGTTGTGGTAGCCCGGGGTGATGATCGGGCCACGGAGCAGGACCTCGCCATCGTCCGCGAGCTTGGTCTCGATCCCGGGCAGCACCTTGCCGACCGTCCCGAACCGAGGTTCCGTGGGCAGGTTGAGGAAGGCCACAGCGCTGGTCTCGGTAGCGCCATAGCCCTCGACGATGAGGATGCCGGCGGAGTAGAACCATTCCTGGATCTGCGGGGAGAGCTTGGCCGCCCCCGAGATCATGAACTTGATGCGGCCGCCCAGCTTGTCCTTGAGCTTGCTGAAGACCAGCTTGTCCGCGACCTTGTACTGCAGCGCCAGCGCCTTGGGCATCTCGCGGCCCTCGTGGCGGTAGCTGCGGGAACGAGCACCGACCCCGAAGCCCCACCGGGCGATCTTGGCCTTGAGTCCGGTGCTGCCGGTGAGGACCGCGACGCGGACCTTCTCGAAGATGCGCGGAGCACCGCACATGAACGTGGGGCGCACCTCACCCAAACCGGCGACGATGCGGTCGAGCCGTCCGTCGACTGCCGAGGCGAAACCGTAGGCGAGCTGGACGGCGATGAGTGCCTTGCCGAAGACGTGGCTGAGCGGCAACCAGAGGTACTGGACGTCCTCGTGATCGATGAGGTCCCAGTGCTTCGTCGCGGCACCCTCGTAGACCCAGGACGCGTGAAGCAGCTTCACCCCCTTGGGCTGGCCTGTGGTGCCAGAGGTGTAGATGAGCGTGGACAGTGTGTCGTGGTGGGTACTGGCCACAGCCTGGTCCACGGCATCGGGATGCGCGGCCAAGTGGGCGCGCCCAGCGTCCTTGAGCTGCTCGTAGCTGATGACGCGATCGTCGAGCTCCACGCCGTCGGTGTCCAGGACCACGAGCGTGTGGACATGGTCGGCGAGGTCACTGCCCTCGGCCACCTTGGCCAGTTGCTCCGCGTTCTCGACGATGACGACCTTGCAGTCGGAATCGTTGAGGATGTAGTGGACGTCGCCCACGTTGGTGTTCGGGTAGACGGTCGTCGTCGCGCCGGCTGCGCAGCCGATGGCAAGGTCCAGGAGGATCCACTCCAGGCGCGTGCTCGAGATGATCCCGACGCGCTGCTCGTACTCGAGTCCGCGCGCGAGGAGGCCCGCGGCGAGGTCGTCGACGATCTCCTTGGTCTCGGCCCAGGTGTAGGAGGTCCAGGTGTTGGGACCTTCGGGAGCCCGATCGGGGTCCATGAAGGCGACGGAGTTCGGGGTCTGTTCTACGCGCTTGCGGAACATGTCTCCGACGGAATTGGCAAAGCTGAGCAGTTCGTTCTGCAGACTCATCGCGTGGTGTCCTTCCGGGTTGCACCGGAGACTATCCAAAGATGAGGGCGCGCGGGAGGGCGGAGACCGATTTCAAAAATAGTCCAAGCTTCAATCATTTGGTAGGCTGGGCCCATGGAGACGATCGAGAACCCGCGCTGGCTCAGCCAGGAGCAGCAGCAGGTCTGGCGGGCCTGGCTCCACGCGAGCGCGCGCATCGAACAATACCTCGACGCCGACCTCAGGTCCTTCGGCCTCGACCTCGCCGAGTACGAGATTCTCGTCGCGCTGTCGGAGGCCCCCGGGCGCCAGTTGCGCATGAGCGAGCTCGCCGAGGCCGTCCACCAGTCGCGCTCGCGTCTCACCCACACCGTCAGCCGCATGGAGACGCGCGGCGCCGTCGAACGCCTGACCTGCCAGGCCGACGGTCGCGGCGTGTGGGCCCACCTGACGGACGACGGCTTCGCCCTCCTCGAGCGCACGGCGCCCCACCACGTCGAGGGAGTGCGCCGCATCCTCGTCGACGCCATTGAGCCCGAGGACTTCCGCGCGCTGGGCCGCGCCATGCAGGCCGTCCTGGCGGTGGCAGACTAGGGCCCATGCCCGTCGCCCTCGTCGACCCGACCGCTCGCCTCCGCGCTGAACTCGGCGACGCGGCCGATGTGGTCGACGACAGCACACTCGCCCGCGCGCTCTACTCCACCGACGCTTCCCTCTACCGAATACCGCCACTCGCCGTTGCGACGCCCCGCACCCGCGACGAGCTGATTGCCGTGGTCCGCGCCGCACTGTGCCTCGGCATCCCCCTCACCGCCCGTGGAGCCGGCACCTCGTGCGCGGGCAACGCGGTCGGCCCCGGGCTGGTGGTCGACGTCGGGCGTCACCTCAACCGGATCCACTCCATCGACCCGGCGGCCCGCACCGCCGAGATCGACCCGGGAGTGGTCCAGGAGGCGCTGCAGGTCGCCGCCCGGCCCCACGGACTCCGGCTCGGTCCCGACCCGTCGACCTCCTCGCGTTGCACCGTCGGCGGCATGATCGGCAACAACGCCTGTGGCCCCCGCGCCCTCGGCTACGGACGCATGAGCGACAACGTCGTGGAACTCGAAGTCATCACGGGGACCGGCGACCTGGTGGTCCTCGGCCGCGACGAGATCGCCGGGCTCCGGGACCTGGTGGCGGCCAACCTGGGCACCATCCGCACCCAGTTCGGGCGGTTCTCTCGCCAGGTGTCCGGGTACTCGCTCGAGCACCTGCTGCCCGAGAACGGCTTCGACGTCGCCCGGTTCTTCGCCGGCACCGAGGGCACCCTGGGATTCATCACCCGGGCCACGGTGCGGCTCGCGGCGGATCCCCGACACCGGCTGATGGTGGCCCTCGGGTACCCCACCATGCCCGACGCCGGCGACGACATCGCCGGTCTGCTGAGGTTCTCGCCGGTCGCCTGCGAGGGACTCGACCGGCGCATCGTCGACGTCGTGCTCCGCACCCGGGGCCCGGAATCCGTGGGTGAGCTCCCCGCCGGGGACGGGTGGATGTTCATCGAGCTCGCCGGCGACGACCCCGACGAGGTCCGCTCCCGGGCGCAGGCCCTGCTGGCTGCGGCGCGGTCCGTCGACGGCTGGATCGTCGACGACCCGAAGCGTGCCGCAGCTCTGTGGCAGGTGCGGGCCGACGGCGCCGGCTTGGCGGGTGTCAGCCTCAACAATCCGGCCTACCCTGGCTGGGAGGACGCCGCAGTTCCCCCGGAGCACCTGGGTGACTACCTCCGTGAGTTCGACCAGCTCCTGACCCAGCACGGGATGCAGGCCCTCCCCTACGGCCACTTCGGCGACGGCTGCGTCCATGCGCGCATCGACTTCCCCTTCCACCTGGACGACGGCGCCGAACGGTACCGGGCGTTCGTCGTCGACGCGGCACGGCTGGTGGCGCGGTTCGGCGGCTCGATGTCGGGCGAGCACGGTGACGGACGCGCCCGCTCCGAATTGCTCGGCCACATGTACACGCCCGAGGCCCTCGCGCTCTTCGGAGCCGTCAAACACCTCTTCGACCCGGACAACCTCCTCAACCCGGGTGTCCTCGTGGACCCGGACCCGGTCGAGGCGCAGGTGCGCATGGTCGCGGCCACGGCGTCGCCGCTGAACACGGCCGACCCGGACTTCGTGCGGCAGGTGCACCAGTGCAGTGGGGTCGGCAAGTGCATCGCCGATAACACCGCCGGCGGCGGCGTGATGTGCCCCAGCTACCAGGCCACCGGGGATGAGAAGGACTCCACCCGCGGCCGCTCCCGGGTGCTGCAGGAGATGATCAACGGATCCCTCGTCACGGACGGCTGGCGTAGTCCCGAGGTCCATGCGGCGTTGGACCTCTGCTTGTCCTGCAAGGGCTGCGCGCGCGACTGCCCCACGGGCGTCGACATGGCCGCCTACAAGGCCCGCGTCATCCACGAGAGCTACAAGGGTCGCATTCGCCCCCGGAACCACTACGCGCTCGGCTGGCTGCCCCGCTGGGGTCGCTTGATCACTTCCGTTCCGGGGCTCGGGAGTCTCGTCAACGTGGTGGGTGGCGCCCCGGGGTTGGGGCGAGCCCTGCGCTGGGGTGCTGGCGTCGACGCCCGCCGGGACATCCCCCGCTTCGCCAATCGAGCGGCCCGACGCCGTCTGCGAGCCCTTGCCCTGGACGCCGGGGCGGCCAGGGAGCGGCCCGTGCTCGATCAGGACAGGCCCGGCCAGCCGGAGGGGGCCCGTTCCGGGGACCGTCCCCACGGGCTCGACACCGACCCTGCGCCGAGCGGCCGCACCGGCGACGTCGGCGACAAGGGCGAAGTACTGGTGTGGGTCGACTCCTTCTCGGACTGCTTCGAGACCAACAACTTCGCGGCCGTGGTCCAAGTACTGGTGCGCCTCGGCTACCAGCCCCGGGTTCTCGAACAGACGGCATGCTGCGGCCTGACGTGGATCTCCACCGGACAGCTCGACGGGGCGCGCCGTGAACTGGCACGGTCCGCGACGGCGCTGGGGCCCTTCGCGGAGCGAGGGGTGCCGATCGTTGGCGTCGAGCCCTCGTGCACCGCCGTGTGGCGCGGGGATGCCCAGGAGTTGCTGCCCGAGAGCCCGGAGGTCCGGTCGCTGCACGGCAAGGTGCTCACGCTGGCGGAGTTCCTCTCCGCCGACCCGGACTTCCGCGCCCCAGACCTCTCGGGCCACACCATCGTTGCCCAGCCGCACTGCCACCACGCGTCGGTGATCGGGTGGCAGGCCGACGCCGCCATCCTCGAATCGACGGGCGCGGACATCGTCCGAGTGGGCGGATGCTGCGGACTGGCCGGCAACTTCGGCGTCGAGCGCGGTCACCACGAGGTCTCGGTGAAGGTGTTCGAACACGATCTTGGCCCGGCCGTCGCCGACGCCGGCCCCGACGCCATCGTGTTGGCCGACGGGTTCTCCTGCCAGACGCAGCTGAAGTCCCTCGCCGGCCGGGACTCCATGTCCCTCGCCGAGCTGCTCGCCACCCACTGACCTTGTCGGTGACACAACTCACACCCGTGCGTCACATCGGCTTCAACGCGTCCGCCGCTGGGCACTGGAGTGAGACCCGTCACGCCATCGCCCACTGCCAGTTGTCCACAGGTGGCGGGCGTTTCTGGCCTCTTGGCCACGGGGACGTTGGAATGGCGACATGGACGAACGTCTCGCCCACATCCTGGCCACGGACGGCGCAGTTCACGCCGGGGTGCATCGCGGGCTCCGGCAACGCATCCAGCGGGCCGTCTCACGCGGCGACCTGGTCCGGCTGCTCCCCGGCGTCTACGGCACTGATGGGTCGTTCCGATCGCGCATCCTTGCCATGCGCGTTTGGGACGAGAACGCGATCCTCATCGGCTCCACCGCCGCACGGATGACGTGGTGGCCCGACCTGCGCGACGATGTGGTTCGGGTGTCCTCACGGCGGCAGTCCAGCCACCGCCCGGGGTTCGAACTCCATCGGCTCCAACTGCCATCCGATCTCGTCCTCGACATCCCTGGTCACCGGTGCGTCCTTCCCTCGCTGAGCGTCCTCCAACTCATCCCCCTCATGGGCCCGGTCTGCATCGACGAAGCGTTGCGCCGCAGGGCGACGTCCATCGCCGCCCTGCAGCACGCCCTTCGCTCCGTTCCGAACCGAGCGGGGAACCAGAAATGCCTCCGCTACCTGCGGCTCTCCCGCGACGAGCCCTGGTCGCACCTGGAGCGAGAGGCACACCAACTCCTGCGCGAGGCTGGACTCACCGGGTGGCGCGCGAACCACCCCGTGCGGATTCCCTCCCGGCTGGTGTACCTCGACATCGCCTTCCTCCGTTTGCGGATTGCAGTGGAGGTCGACGGCTTCAAGTACCACTCGAGCCACGCCATCTTCCACTCCGACCGGCGGCGCGACGTCGAACTGCAGATGGCCGGGTGGCGGGTGTTGCGCTTCACGGCGGACACCTTGTCCACCATGCCGGCGGTGCTCAAGAGCTTCCTTCGGAAGGTTGACCGTGGCCTCGCGTGACAGGCCTCACACCAGCGAACACGAGAGTCCCGGATCTTGCCACGAGACCTCGCTCGTGTGAGTACTGTCACGCCGATGATCCGCATCATGCGGAATGCAACCGCCCGGGCATTCCCAGGCGTAGACAGGGCACAACACCACAGGCCACAACGGAAGGAGAGGTCCGTGGACGAAACCCAGTTCGACCAGTTCTACAAGAACTCGTACACGAAGCTGGTCGGGCAGGTCTACGCCATGTGCGGCAACATGCCCGAGGCGCAGGACTGCGTCCAGGAGGCGTTCATCCGCGCCTGGGACCACCGGAGGAAACTCGACGAGACACGCAGCCCCGAGGCCTGGGTCCGCACGACTGCCTATCGGCTCGCGGTGAGCCGCTGGCGCAAGGCGCGGCGTGCCATCCGCCAGCCCGACCGGGCCCTGGAACCCCAGCGTGACCACGAACCCAACCCCGACCGCGTCGCGATCAACCAGGCCCTCGCGCAATTGCCCGAGGCCCAGCGCCGCGCGATCGTCCTGTACCACCTGTGCGACCTGAGCGTCGGCGAGATCGCAGCCGAGGTCGGGTCCCCCACCGGCACCGTGAAGGCCCGGCTGGCCCGCGGGCGCCAGACACTCGCCCGACTGCTCAACACAGACCTGGAGGTCCGTCATGCCTGAGCGCATCCACGAACTCGAAACCCTGGCCGCAGCCGCCGAGGAGGCTCCCATGTTGCCCGCCAACGAGATCCGTCGCCGCGGCGACCGTCGCCGCACCACCCGCCGAGCGGGCCTCTCCGTCGCCGCCGTCGGCGTGATCGCCGCTCTCGGCACCGGAGTGTGGGCCGCCAGCCCAGTGCTCTTCGAGGACGAGCAGCCCACGTGGGCAGACTCCCCGACACCGACGCCCACCTCCGACCCCACCACGTCTCCACAGCCGGAGCCCACCCCCACGGACGACCCCGACGGTGAGGCCCCGGTCCTACCGGAGCAGCCCACCTGGGCCAACGTGCCGTCACTGGCACTGGTGTACCCCTACGGCTCGTCCATGGTGGAGGTGCTGGGCGAGTACGAGGAGATCGGCGACCGCCAGATCGGGCTGTGCGACCCGGGAGCGCTCGGCGAGCCCACCACCGTGTTGGTGCGCGAGTTCGGGATCCAGGGCGAGCTGCCCACCTATGCCATCGTGCTCGGATACGCCGACGAGGAGGCCGCGTCACAGGGCTACGACCGCATCTTCGACGCCGCCGTCGGCTGTGAGACCCAGATGACCGAGGCGGGCTGGGACCGCACCTCCGTGGCGGAGGACACGCGGCTCCCGTTCGACCCCTCCGCCGTCGACGCCACGCCCGCCCGAGCCTCCTACTTCTTCGGGATGGCCGTCAAGGAGGGCGAGGACGTCGGAGTCTTCAACGACACGATGGTCCTCCAGGCCGGCGAGCGGGTGGCGTGGCTGGTGACCAGCTTCGAGGGCATGGACAACAACTGCTCCGTCCTCCCCGACGACGACGCCATGCAGTGCTCCTTCGCCCGGTCACTGCCCGACGTGACCGAACTGCTGGTCCAGTAGCACCCGACGACGAGAGCCGCTCCCCCGTCACCGGGAGGGCGGCTCTCGTCGTTGTGTGGTTCAGCGCGTGAGGCGCCGGTGCGTCGACCGGTGCGGGCGGGCCGCCTCCGGGCCGAGACGCTCGATCTTGTTCGCCTCGTAGTCGGCGTAGTTGCCTTCGAACCAGAACCAGCGCGGCGTACCGTCCTCGTCCTCACCCTCCCACGCGAGCATGTGGGTGGCGACGCGATCCAGAAACCACCGGTCGTGGGAGATCACGACGGCGCAACCCGGGAAGTCGAGCAATGCATCCTCCAGGCTGGACAGGGTCTCGACGTCGAGGTCGTTGGTGGGCTCGTCCAGGAGCAGGACGTTGCCGCCCTGCTTGAGAGTCAGCGCGAGGTTCAGCCGGTTGCGCTCACCGCCGGAGAGCACGCCCGCCTTCTTCTGCTGGTCCGGGCCCTTGAACCCGAACGAGGCGACGTAGGCGCGGGAGGCCATCTCGAAGTTGCCGACCTTGATGAAGTCGAGACCGTCGGAGACCACCTGCCAGACGTTCTCCTCCGGGCTGATGCCGGAGCGGTTCTGGTCGACGTAGCTGAACGAGACCGTGTTGCCGATGTTCACCTCGCCCGAATCCGGCTCCTCCTGCCCGGTGATCGTCTTGAACAGCGTCGTCTTGCCGACGCCATTGGGGCCGATGATGCCGACGATGCCGGCTCGCGGCAGTGTGAAGGACAGGTCCTTGATGAGCACCCGGTCCCCGAAGCCCTTGGTGAGGTCCTCCACCTCCAGCACGGTGTTGCCCAGCCGGGGGCCGGACGGGATGTTGATCTCGGCGGTGTCGATCTTGCGATTGCGCTCGGCCTCGGCCGCGAGTTCCTCGTAGCGCGCGAGACGCGCCTTGCTCTTGGCCTGACGGGCCTTGGGGGAGGAGCGGACCCATTCGAGCTCCTTCTCGAGGATCTTGGCGCGCTTGGCGTCCTTCTTGCCCTCGATCTGGAGCCGCGCACGCTTGGTCTCGAGGTAGGTGGAGTAGTTGCCCTCGTAGGGGTGCAGCTTGCCGCGGTCGACCTCGCAAATCCACTCCGCCACGTTGTCCAGGAAGTACCGGTCGTGGGTGACGGCGAGCACGGCGCCGGGGTAGGACTTGAGGTGGCCCTCGAGCCAGTTGACGCTCTCGGCGTCCAGGTGGTTGGTGGGCTCGTCGAGGAGCAGCAGGTCAGGCTGCTCGAGCAGCAGCTTGGTCAGCGCCACTCGACGGCGCTCACCTCCGGAGAGGACGTCGACCACGGCGTCGGGCGGGGGGCATTGGAGGGCGTCCATCGCCTGCTCCAGTCGGGCGTCGATGTCCCAGGCGTTGTGCGCGTCGAGGTAGGTCTGCAGTTCACCCATCTCGGTCATCAGCGCATCGAAGTCGGCGTCCGGCTCGGCCATCTCCATGCCGATCTCCTCGAAGCGCTTCATCTTCGCCTTGATCTCGGCGACGGCCTCCTCCACGTTCTCCTGGACGGTCTTGCCCTCGGAGAGCGGGGGCTCCTGCAGCAGGATGCCGACCGTGGCGCCCTTGGCGAGGGCGGCGTCTCCGTTGTTGGGTTGCTCGAGGCCCGCCATCACCTTCAGGAGCGTGGACTTGCCGGCGCCATTGGGGCCGACGACACCGATCTTCGCACCGGGCAGGAACGACAGAGTGACGTCATCGAGGATGACCTTCTCGCCCGCTGTCTTGCGGACCTTGTACATGGTGTAGATGAACTCCGCCATCAGGCGATTTCTCCTTCGTCGATGGGCCAGGCGAACGCACGCCACGATCCGGCCGCGGGCCAGTATGACAGCTTACCCGCGCTGGGACGCCCGACGAATTCGCGTCCCCGGCGGCTACCGGAGGTCGCCGACCAGCGCGCGGACGCGTGCGTAGCGCTCGAGTTCGGCCTGTGCCGGTTGCAGGACGCGTTTGTCGCCCACGACGGCCACTCGCCGCCGGAGGAGTGCACCGGCGCGGCGCGCTGTGGCGGAGGCTCCCAGGCCGACGAAGATCCTCGACAGCAGCGACAGCACGACGCCGACGAGCAAGCCGCCGCCCACCAGCAGGGTGGGGATGGGGACCTGGAGTCCGTTCGAGAACTCGACCGGGTACAGCGGGAGCGGTGGAAGTGCGAAGTAGGCGAGCACCACGTTGGCCGTGAGCCACAGTAGGCCGGCGACGGCGGCGGCGATCAGCAGCCACTGCAGGATCCGCTGTAGCTGCCACCAGACCGGGGTTCGTTCGGTGCGGAGGTCCGCGGTGACGATGGCCTTGTCCAGCGAGTCCGGCAGTGTGGCGACGTTGGTGTGGACGGCGTCGTGGACTGCGCCCCGCCACTGTGCCGGCATGCCCTCGCCCAGCTCGGTGGCGAGAGTGCGGAGTCCCGTGCGCAGTTGCGCGTCGGCGACGGAGCCGCGCATCGGGAGCGAGCTGCGCTCCGTCACCGAGGGCGTCAGCTCCTGCTGCCTCGATCCGCCACCGATGCGGAGCCGGCGCAACGGGTCTGGCCGGAACCGGGCCAGCCACTTCACCAGCGGCCATCCAGTGGCGAGCATGCCGCGGTGCACCATGGAGACCCGCACCGCCCGTTCGACGACCGGCACACCCGCGGCGGCGACGAGGCTGGCGTTCAGCTGGTCGACCGTCCGCTTCGACGGAGTGGCGACGCTGCCACCGGCAGTCGCCTCCTCGTAACGGCCGACGATGTCGTCGACATCCGCGTTCAGCCGCGCCGTCGCCGCCGACTTCCGCGCCGCGAGTTCAGCGAGCCGCGCCCGCAGTTCGTCGATCCCCTGTCCCGTTCGGGCGCTGGTGGCGAGCAGGGGCACCCCCTGCAGGCCGTCCTCATCCAGGAGTCTGCGCAGGTCCTTCAGGCAGGCCGTGAGCTCCTCCGGCGTCAGCCGATCCACCTGGTTCAGCACGATCGTGATCACGTCGCGATGGCTGGCCAGGGGACGGAGGTAACGCTGGTGGATGGCCGCATCTGCGTACTTCTGCGGGTCGAGGACGAAGACGAACTGGTCCACGACCCGGACCATTGTGTCCACCTCCGCGTGGTGCGCGAGTTCGGTGGAGTCGTGGTCCGGGAGATCGAGCAGCACGAGGTTCTCCTGGCCCCGGTGGAGGGGCTTGGCCTCGTTGCGGCGGGTGACGCCGAGCCAGTCGAGGAGCTCGACGTTGGTGGGGCCGAAGCTGACGGCGAAAGTGTGTGAAGTGGTCGGTCGCCTGACGCCGACCTGGGCGAGCGGAAGGCCGGCCACCGCGTTGAACAGAGACGACTTGCCGGAGCCCGTGGCCCCGGCGAGCGCGACCACGGTCTGGGTGCCGCGGGCGAGCCGCTCCCCCGCACGCTGTGCCAGGCGTGTCGCGTCCTGGGTCAGGTCGTCGGGGACGCGACCCGACGCGAGCTCGGCCAGCTGGCCGAGCCGTTCCAGCCTTGCGGCCAGTGGGGCGGCCATCTAGAAACCCTCCGGAGCAGTGAGGTCGTCGAAGGCGGCACGCGCCGCGTGGTTCAGCTGGTCGCGGACCCCTGCGAGCTTCTCCCCGGCGTCATCGTCAACGCTGAGCTCGCCGAGCACCTCCTCGAAACGGGCGAGTTCGGTAGCCAGGAGACCCTCGACACGGGCATCGAGCTCCGCCTTGGCGCGGGCGGCCAGGCGTCGCACCGCGTCCTCGCCGAAGATGCCCTCGAGGATCCGCTGGGCGAGGACCGAAGTGCCCCCGGCGATGCCGATCTCCGCCGTGGTGAGGCCCCCCGTGGCGGCGAACACGACGATGATGAGGGCGGCGCCGACGGCGTTCGTGCCGAGGGCAAGGAATCGGGCCTGGAGTCGCTTGCTCTTTCCCTCCCCTTCGACGAGCCTGAGCACGTCGGCCTGCCACTCGCGGATGGCGCGCTGCGCGTCGGCCTCGAAGCCCGGCGAGGGATGTTCCAGCTCGGGACGGGCGGCCACGATCTGGCGGCCCCACGGAGCCAGGGACCACTGGTTCACGGAGTTCGCGCACGCTGCCTGCGTGTGTTCGACGATCAGGGCAGCCAAGCCGTCCGAGATGGCGACCTGGACGCCCTCCGCCTTCTTCTCGCCGGTGAACCAGCCGGTGATCCGGTCGCGGACGAGGGAGATCTTCTCCTCCACCGAGCGCATGAACTCGCCGGTCCCGACGAAGTCCTGCCACCGGCTGAGGACTTCACCGCGCAGCATGGTGCCGTCGCTGGTGGCTCGGCTGATCTCGGCCGCGGCCCGGCGGAATTGGTCGCCGGCCTGTCGGCGCAGTTCATCGACGGCCTCCGTCTGGTGGCGTACCCCTTGGGCCAGGCTCTGCAGGCTGCCGTCGAGGGAGTGGACCGCGCCGGCGAGGGTCTGCACGGCCACGTCGGCTCGCGCATCGCTCTCAGCCGCGAGGTCGACGAGCCAGTCACGCAGCGGAGCGACCTCGCCGTCGGGGAGCATGCCGTCATCGCCCAGCTCGACTTCGGCCACGGCGAAGAGCCGGGCGGCGGACAGTCCGCGGTCGGCGAGCATCTCCGAGAGATGGGCGCGCAGGTCCTCAGCCGACTCGGGTGGGCACCGGTTGATCACGACGGAGATGACGGTGTTGCGCTCGGCCGCCTGTTGGAGGACCTCCCAGCCGACCTGGTCCGCGTAGCGCGCCGCCGAGGTGACGAAGACCCAGAGGTCGGCGGCCTGCAGCAGTTGGCGAGACAGGCGCCGGTTCTCGTCGTCGACGGAGTCGATGTCAGGGGCGTCGAGGACGGCCAGCCCCGCGGGGAGCCGG
The DNA here is from genome assembly GCA_947499145.1 of uncultured Arachnia sp. Lineage (GTDB taxonomy): Bacteria > Actinomycetota > Actinomycetes > Propionibacteriales > Propionibacteriaceae > Arachnia. The sequence continues at coordinate 224,064 of CANMNB010000004.1, read as the reverse complement.
TCGTGGGGAACGATCTGCAGCGCGCGGGAGTCATGGACCTGCGTGTCGCTGCGGACGAGTCCCGGCAGGATCCGCGAGGACCGGAACCACTCCAGATCCTCGGGATGGCAGATGAGCACCGGCGACTTCGTGGTGGGGCGAAGCACTCCAGGGGTGGTGATCTCAGCCTGCAACAGCGAGTTCACCAGCGTCGATTTCCCGGCCCCCGTGGAGCCGCCGACAACGGCCAACAGGGGCGCGTCGAGCTGCGCCGCGCGCGGCAGGAGATAGTCACGGACCTGATGTGCCAGGGCAGCGGCCAACTGGCGGTGCTCGTCCACCCCGACGAGCGGCAGCGGGAACTGGGCGAGGGGCAGCGTCGCGTCCAGGCTCTCGAAGGCGGCCGTGAGCTGCTGGGGTCCGGACGTCATGGCGCTGGCCAGTTCCCGCCCAGGCCCGCGGCCCCGGGGGCCGTGGGAGCCGGCGCGTCGACGCGGATTTTCGGCCGCCGGCGCCACTGTGGGACGATCCTCAGCCCCTCGGTATCGGTGAGCGCTCGGGGCCTGAGCTCGTCGAGCTCGTGGATGATCTCCTGTGCTCGCACATCTCCTCCTTCGGCAACGGTGCCTCGCAGGCGTCCCTGCTGAATGTAGGCCAGCTCGGTGATGCGTCGCATGAAGACGGCCGTTGCCCACCACGTCCGAGGGCCACGCAGGAGTGCGGCGAGGTGCAGCTTGATCCGCTTGAAAACACCGGAGAAGACGACGGCGTCGCGCTCCTCCAGCCAGCCGTGGTGATGGAAGTCCTGCAGCCGCGTGCGGATCAGCCTGGCCTGGGCCACGACGGTGAGCACGAGCAGCGCCACCAGCACCGCGACGAGCGCCAGGGCCATGAACCACTGGGGCCGCAGCGCCTCCGCGGAGTTCGTCGATGCGATGCCGTTGAAGAGCATGTGGCCGCCCGCGGAGAGGATGAAGCCCGCCAGTGGCGCCACCACGCGGACGATCCTGCTCCGCGCCCCCAGCGCCACCGCCACGCCAAAGGCGGTCATCATCGTGAACAGGGGATGCCCGAAGGAGGTGTAGACGCCGCGGAGCATCACCAACTCCATCACCTCGGCATATGGGTCCTCGATCTCGATGGTGTTGGTGGCGTACACCAGCGCGCGGGCGTAATAGATGATGTTCTCGACGAACGCGAAGCCGATGGCGGCCAGACCGGAGAGCGTGACGATGCTCAGCCGCGAGACGATGCGGGCCCGGAAGAGGATGACGAGCAGGAACAGCACTGTGGCCTTGGTGGCCTCCTCCGAGAAGGGGGCCACGAAGATCGCGGGACGCGTGCCGTCGTCGGCGCGCGCCGTCGTCGTCGCCATCGCCTGGCCGGCCCACGAGTTGATGTGGATCGACAGCCACGTGGAGATGCAGGCGCCCCACAGGAACGTGAGCAGCCAGACCAAGGGCTGCTGCGGGCGGAACCGGTCGAGCCAGATGAAGAGCGCGACGTAGGCGAGCGCCGTCCACATCGCCCAGTAGGCGCCGAATCTCAGGGACTCGTGGTTGAGACCGAGGGCGACCGTCCCGTCGTCGAACTCGCGGTCCGGGTGGAGCATGAAGTACTGGCCCAGCAATCCGTAGACGCTCAGCGGCACCAGCACGAGCGTCAGCCAGAACAGGGGGTTCCGCAGCATCCGACGCCACCAGGGAAGATCCGGGCGGGGCGCCGGGGGCATGCCTGACAGCCACCGCCGGCGGTCCTCGATCTGCGCACTGGACATGATGGGGACACAGTACCGGCCGGGTCGGACCGTCACGGGTTCCGCCTACCGGCGCTAGGCTCGCCCGAGACGGAAAGGTGGGTCGATGGAGAACTTCTTTGCACGCAAGGAGGAATGGCGCAACGCCGAGGGCGCGCTGCACCTCTACGTGCTGCCCACCGGTGATGAGCTGCTGGACCGCCTGGCTGGGATCCGCGGCAGGCTCGAGGGCGCCGCCCTGCACCTGCCGACGATGCCGGAGACCTACCTCCACCTCACCGTGCAACGGTTGGCCCACTTCGATGACGAGGTCAGCCAGGCCGAGCTGAGTCGGCTGGGTGCGGCCCTCACCGAGGGGCTGGCATCGGTTCCCCCGTTCTCTCTGGAACTCCAGGCCCCCGCTTTGACGGCCGACTCCGTCGTCTGCCACGCCGAGGCCACCGACGAGTGGCGGGCGTTGGTGGACACGGTGCGCACGGTCCTGCAGGACTGGGGTGGCAAGGAGCTTCCCGACGCCGCGGCCGGCCCGCACCTCACGGTCGCCTATGCCACCGGGACAGTCGACGACGAGGTGGTGGCGGCTCGGCTCGCGGAGTGTGAGGCGCCCGGGGCGATCGTGGTGGACGAGGTCCACCTGGTGTCGGTCACCGAGCGCCCCGAGGTGGGGATCTTCGACTTCACGACCTACGCCTCGTGGTCACTGGCCTGACGGCGCCCCAGGCAGGACTCGAACCTGCGACCGGCTGATTAGAAGTCAGATGCTCTATCCGCTGAGCTACTGGGGCCCGCAGCACATCCTAGAACGCCTCGAGCGTGGGCTGCCACGTCAGTGGCTGGGCCTATGGTTGTCCCTGTGACTGACAAGCTGGTGTGGATCGACTGCGAGATGACGGGCCTGGACCTGGCCACCGACGGCCTGATCGAGGTGGCGGTCCTCGTCACCGACGGGGAGCTGAACGTGCTGGGAGACGGCGTCGACGTGCTCATCCAGCCGAGGCCCGGCCAGCTGGAGGCCATGGGCGACTTTGTCCGGGAGATGCACACCAAGTCCGGCCTCCTCGACGCGCTGGTCGATGCCGTCCCGATGGAGGACGCCACGGGCATGATCATGGACTACGTGCGCCAGTACGTCCCCGTGGAGCGCCGTGCCCCCATGGCAGGGAACACCATCGGAACCGACCGCGCCTTCCTCGCCCGGGACATGCCGGAACTCGAGTCGTGGGTGCACTATCGCAACGTGGACGTGTCCTCCATCAAGGAGCTCGCCCGCCGCTGGTACCCGAAGGTGCTCTACCAGGCCCCCGCCAAGGGCGGGAATCACCGAGCCCTCGCCGACATCCAGGAGTCGATCGAGGAGCTGCGCTACTACCGCGAAGCCGTGTTCGTCGCCCCACCGGGACCAGATTCCGCGGCGGCGCGCGAGATCGCGCAGCGGCACCAGGGGGCCCTCACCCGGATTCGCTGATCCGGGGGCCATGCGGTATTCTTCTTCAGTCGTCGGGCACGCCCGAGGGCACGCATGTGGTGACATGGTGGGTATAGCTCAGCTGGTAGAGCACCTGGTTGTGGTCCAGGATGTCGCGGGTTCAAGTCCCGTTACTCACCCCACCACCGCATGATTTCGCACCAGCGTCTGGCAGCGGTAAAGTTGTCTCTCGCGAATGCACCACTAGCTCAACTGGCAGAGCAGCTGACTCTTAATCAGCGGGTTCAGGGTTCGAGTCCCTGGTGGTGTACCAAACACCTGGTCAACTGGCCCTTGCCCCTCCGGGGATGAGGGCCAGTTGTCGTTCGCGCGCATGATCTGCGGCATGCTGTCTGGCATGCTCCTCGTTCTCTTCGGACCACCAGCCGTCGGAAAGATGACGATCGGTCGTGAAGTGGCCGCGGCCAGCCGGTTCCGGCTGTTCCACAACCACATGACGATTGAACCCCTGATGGAGACGTTCGGCTTCGGAACCCCGCCGTTCAACACGCTCAACAACGAGTTCCGACGCCGTGTCCTGGAGGAGGCGGCGGCGCACGGGGTCGACTTGATCTTCACCGTCGTGTGGGCACTGGACTCGCCCGAGGACCTGGCGGTGATGAGTTCGTACGTGGGAATCTTCAACGGGGAAGTCGGCTTCGTCGAGCTGAGGGCCGACCTGGACACCCGACTCGCGCGCAATCGAACCGAGGAGCGGCTCCTGCACAAGGCGTCCAAGAGGGACGTCGTCTGGTCCGACGACAACGTGCGACAGATGGAGACCCAGTGGCAGATGACCTCCACGGACGGCTATCACGCGGCCACGGATCTGCTCTCCCGGCACCCGCTGCTGGTCCTGGACACACGCGGGGAGGCGCCGGCCTCCACCGCCAAGAAGATCGTGACCTGGATGGAGGACACCTTCCCGACGGGGTGACCCATGCAGCGCGCCACTCTCCCCTCCCAGCCCCCACACTTCCAGCCCACTGACGCCTCTCTATGCTCGGCCTCAAGGATGGAGAGACCATGGACCACGGCGTCGCGACAACTCACCTGTCCACGCTGCGCTCCGACGGACTCCCGGTCGACCAACCCAAGAGGCCTCCGCTGGCCGCTCGGACGTGGACGACCAACCCTGCCGCCCGACTGTCGGGATTCGTCCTCGTCGCCGGCGCCACGGCTGCCGTCCTCTACGTCCTGGCCTCACTGATCCCGGCCGCCGCCCGGACGACGTGGTGGGCGCCGGTGCAGGCGACCTTCCTCGTCGTCCCCACCGTGGTCGCCTACTGGGTCGTGGGCCGCTTCCTGGAGAGGCGCCCCCTGACGGAACTGGCCTCCGCGCGGGCTGGCGGCCTCGTGGTCGGCCTGCTGCTGGGAGTCGTCCTGGTCTCGGTCTGTGTCGCCGGGATCTGGGTCCTGGGCGGCATCCGGTTCCACGGCGTCCAGACACCCAGCGATTGGGTGAGGATGCTGAGCGTCGCTGGGCTCCAAGCCGCCGTCGTCGAGGAGATCCTGTTTCGGGGAATGCTGTACCGATATGCGGAAGAGGGGTTCGGGACGTGGGCCGCCGTGGCGCTCTCCTCCGCCGTCTTCGGCCTCATGCACCTCGGCAATCCCGGGGCCACCTGGCTCAGCACCGTGGCGATCGCCGTCGAGGCAGGGCTCCCGTTCGCCGCCCTGTATGCGCTGACGCGAAACCTGTGGTTGGTGATCGGCCTCCATTTCGCCTGGAACATCTCCCAATGGCTGCTCTTCAGCATCCCCATCTCCGGAGGCACGAGCGTCGGTGCCGTGGCGACCAGCCCAGCCGGTCCTGACCTGGTCTCGGGAGGTGCCTTCGGCATCGAGGCCAGTCTGGTCACCACGGTGTTCCTGGGAGGACTGGCGGTTCTGGCGCTCCTCCAGCTCCACGGCCGCGGGCTCGTGGTGCAACCGTTCTGGACCAGGCGACGGTTGCACCGGGACGGGTGAAGCCGCCCGTCAGCGGGGTCCCGCCGCCGCTGGGTAAAAGTGACCATCCGCTCCCCATGGAATGGGTAAAGCGCCCGACGCGAGGCAGGGGGCCTCGATCGTAGCGTCAGGGTCATGACTGGACTCGCGGTCACCGCCGGGATCATCTCGACGACCATCTTCGCCTGCAGTGTCCTGCCGATGGTCGTCAAGGCCGTCACGACGCGCGACCTGGCCTCGTACAGCCTGGGCAATCTGCTGTTGGTCAACACCGGCAACGCGGTGCACTCGCTGTACGTCTTATCCCTCCCGCCCGGACCCATCTGGGTACTGCACAGCGTCCATCTGACGACATCCGCCGTCATGTTGGCGTGGTACCTGCGATTCGCACGGACGACCACCACCGCCATTCCCAGGAGGCACCCATGTCCACCCGCCCATCCGTTACCGCCAGCCGCATCGAGAGCGCCGCGCCCGGCGATCCTCGTGACAGCACCTTCATCGACACGGTGATCATCGGCGCCGGACAGGCCGGACTCGCGACGGCCCGACAGCTCACCCGACGACGCCATCCCTGCGTGGTCCTGGAGGCCAATGAGCACGTGGGCGACAACTGGCGGCAGCGGTACGACTCGCTCCGGCTGTTCACCCCCAACTCCTTCAACAAGCTTCCGGGTATGGCGTTCCCCGATCGCCGCTGGGGGTTCGCGGGAAAGGATGCCGTCGGAGACTACCTCGAGACCTATGCCGAGCGGTTCGAGCTCCCGGTTCGGCTCGGGACCGAGGTCACTCGCCTGGAGAGGAAGGGCCCCGGCTTCAGGGTCGAGACCGTCAGCGGTCGGTTTGAGTGCCACAACGTGGTCATCGCCACCAGCCCCCACGGCCGCGTCCCATCCATTCCCAGCGTGGCGGCCGAGCTCGACCAGCAGATCAGGCAGCTGCACTCCAGCGAGTACCGACGGCCGAGCGACCTGCCGGAGGGACCGGTCCTCGTGGTGGGGGCCGGCCACTCCGGCTGTGACATCGCATTGGAACTCGCCCGCACCCATGAGGTGACCCTGGCCGGCAGGGATCCCGGGGAGATCCCCGTGCCCTGGGACAGCCCGCTGCTGCGCATCGTGCTGCCAACTGCGCTCCTCATCCATCGGCACGTCCGCACCCGCCGAACCCCCTTCGGACGGCGTCAGCGACCCTACGTTCTGGCCCATGGAGGACCGATGCTCCGCGTCAAGCGAGCTGACCTCGCAGCGGCCGGCGTGGCGCGCACCCATGCGAGGGTCACCGGTTCCCACGACGGCCTCCCGGAACTCAGTGACGGGTCGACCGTGTCGCCTCGAACCGTGGTCTGGGCGACGGGGTTCCGACACGACTTCTCCTGGCTTGACCTGCCGGTGCTCGACGATTCCGGCTGGCCACGGGAGTACCGAGGAGTGTGCCGCGATGTCGAGGGCCTGTTCTTCGCGGGTCTTGCCTACCAGTACGCCTTCGCTTCCATGGACCTGCACGGAGTGGGTCGGGATGCCGCCTACGTGGCCCGTCACATCCTGGGCAGGACCCGACGAAGTGAGCATCGAACGGCCGAGTGAGCCAGGTGCGATCGGCACTGTGACGAGCCGGGAGGCTGGTTCTCGCACGTGCCTGCCCGGCCCTCCGGTGTAGCCTCCGAGGTGGAGGACCGGAGGATGGACCAGCACGAACGAGCTGATGCCGACGTCGAGGCTGCGGCCCTCGTCGAACTCGGCCTGGCAGCGGACCTGTCGGGCGACCACGACCAGGCGGTGCGCCTGCTGCAGCAGGCCTACGGCCTCCAACTCGGCTGCGGGTCGACGGCTCAAGCCCTGCACTCCGCTTTCCTCCTCGCCCTGGTCTTCGGAACATCAGGTCGGCCGGCACTCTTCAACGGCTGGCTCCACCGTGCGCAACGACTGCTCCTGGAGATGCCAGTCGCCGGCCAGGACTCGAGGGCCCGAGGGTACGTTGCCGTGCTCGAACTGCATCGCTCGCTGGAGTCCGGAGCGTTCGAGGAGGTGGGCCCCCTGGCCGAGGAAGTGGCCCGGATCGGACGCGAGCACCATGATCCGGACCTCACTGCCTTCGGGCTCACGGCCCTGGGACGGCATGCCATCTACAGCAACGACGTGCCCCGTGGTTTGTCCCTGCTGGACGAGGCGATGGCAGGGGTTCTGGCCGGCGAACCGAGCGGCCGGACGTCCGGAATGGTGTTCTGCGCCGCCATCGAAGGCTGCCAGGAAATCGGGGCCATCGACCGGATGTGCCAATGGACGTCGGAACTGCAGACCTGGTGCGCGGTCCAGCCCGGCGTCACGCCCTTCGCCGGGAACTGCGCCCTGCACCAGGGTCAAGTCCTCGCCCTCCACGGGGACTGGACTCAGGCCATCCGGGAGTTCGACGCCGCGCGCTCGGTGTGCGAGGAGCAGGGCCTTCCGCTCACCGCGGGATACGCCGAGCATGAACGGGGTGTCCTGCTCCTGCAGCGCGGGAACCTTGGCGCTGCCGAGGGCGCCTTCCGGAGGGCGGCCGAGCTGGGGTACGACCCGCAGCCCGGGCTGGCCCACTGGTGGCTCGCCAGCGGTCTCGGCGAGCAGGCAGCTGCCGCCATCCGCCGGTGCCTGACAGAGGTCACCGTTCCGGCCCGAAGGATCCGCATTCTGCCCGCGGCGACCGAGATCCTGCTCGCCGCGGGAGATGTCAGAGCGGCGAGCGCCCTGCTCGAGGAGCAGGACGCGGTGGCCGGACTCACTCAATGTTCACCGGTGGTGGCCGCGGCCGCCCTGTCCCATGCCGCCGTCCAGCTCGCCCTCGACGACGCGGCCGAGGCGCTGGTCCGGGCGCGCATCGCGCTCCGGACGTGGAGCACGGTGGGAGCCCCCTACGAGGTGGCCCGTGCGCGGGTCCTGCTTGCCCGCGTGCTTCGCGGCCTGGGCGACGAGGAGTCCGCGAGCCGCGAACTCGACACGGCACGCGGGACGTTCGAAGAGCTCGGCGCAGCCCCTGCGTTGGAAGCCACCACGGCACTGGAGACACCCGCCGCAACCGTGCGTGACGGGTTGACCGATCGCGAGGTCGAGGTGTTGCGGCTGGTCGCGGCCGGCCACAGCACCCGCGACATCGCCGCGGGGCTGTTCCTGAGCGAGAAGACCGTCGCGCGCCACCTCAGCAACATCTACAACAAGCTCGGGGTGGGATCCCGAACCCAGGCGGCCGCCTATGCCTACCGCCACGGACTCGCCTGAGCCGTCGCGCCTCTCATCGGATCCTCACGATCCTCTGCTGGACTGGCTCGCATGGACGATGCCTTGTCGAAGCGAGAACGAGACGACATCGAACTGCTCACCGGGCCGTTGGCGTCAGACATCCTGTCTGCCGCACTGGCCGTCGAGGGGGCGGGTCTGGACACGTGGCAGGTGCGAGACATCCACCACCGTCCCGGGGCCGGAGTGAGCGTCGGTTACACGGTGGCGGTGCCGGAGGGTCCGGAACAGTACCTCGTCGCGACAACCGCGGCGATCAGCGCGTCGCCCGGTCCGGGACTCGTGCGGTTGGAGAGCGGGAACAAGGTCGTCCACGTCTGGCGCCATCCTGCCGACCCCGAGCTACCCGCGTTGGCACCTGCCTGCAGCCCACAGGAACTGCAGGACCGTTTACGTCTCACCAGGACGCCGATCGTGGAGCTGTTGACCTATCGCCCGACGCGCCGTGCAGTGCTGCGAATCCGCGACGAGGAGCTGCCGGGAGGGATGGCGTACACCAAAGTGGTGCGTCCGGATGTCATCAACCAGTTGGCGAGCCGCCACCACATGCTCATCGACGCTGGTGTCCCCGCGCCCGAGGTGCTGCTCGTAGAGGAGGACGGTCTCCTGGTCATCCGCGCGGGACGAGGGACACCGCTGGCGGTGCTCCTGTCCGACGGCGTCGACGACGCCCACGGTCTGCTGGAGACGCTGGTTCGTGTGCTCGACCGACTGCCTACTGCAGTCATGGACTTGCCCCGCCGTCCAGCGTGGGCAGAGAGGTCAGGCCACTACGCCCACGCCGCGAGGGCGGTGCTGCCCCAACACTCCGATCGCATCAACCGCCTCGCGAACGGCATCGCGGCAGCGCTGGCGGCGTCGGACGCGGGACCGCTGGTTCCCACCCACGGTGACTTTTACGAAGCGAACCTCCTCGTCGGAGATGGACACGTGACGACGCTCCTGGACGTCGACTCAGTGGGCCCGGGCCACCGAGTCGACGATCTCGCGTGCCTGCTGGCCCACGTCAGTGTCCTGCCACACCTGGCGCCCGACACCTATCCCATGGTGCCCGAGCTCCTGGCCACGTGGACGCGACAGTGCACCGCCATGGTGGAAGATCCCCGGGCGCTGAACGCCCGGACCGCAGGAGTAGTCCTGTCATTGGTCGCCGGCGCGAGGCGCGAAGGGGCTCCCGACTGGCTTCGGGACGCAGAGGGCCGGCTACGCGAGGCCGAATCCTGGCTCTCCAGGGCCGTACCCGGGTGAGCTGATGAGAAAGGTCTCATGAAGCACTCCTCATGCTCTCACCTTGACCGGATTGACTAGAGGCACAAAGACAAGAAGAGGCGTCGTCGGCGTCACGGAATGGGAGTAGACATGAAGAAGCGCAACGCATGGATCGCCACCGGCGTACTCAGTGCCCTCGCGGTTGGCGGGGGCATCACCGCGACCGCATTGGCGGAGGAGCCGGCCGCGCCGAGCGGCCCGGGCATCCACCTCTCGGGCACCACCAGCCCGAGCAGCAGGCCGACGGTCTCACCGACCAACCCGGTCTCGGCCAACAGCCCCAGCGACCCACCGTCCACGGTCTCACCGACCAACCCGGTCTCGGCCAACAGCCCCAGCGACCCACCGTCCGTGGCGGCGCAGCAGTCCGACGCGAGCGCAGCCTCGGCACCGACCCCCAACTCACCCGCCAGCGCAGCCTCCGCGCCCACCCCCAACTCACCCGCCAGCGCAGCCTCGGCGCCCACCCCCAACTCACCCGCCAGCGCACCCTCGGCACCCAGCCAGGACTCGGCGCCCAGCGCGATCTCGGCCGTGTCGGCGCCCAGCCCGGTGTCCGCAGACTCGGCCGACTGACCCGATCGTCATCCCGGCGCCGGGCAGCCCTCAACGGGGCTGCCCGGCCCGCTGTTTGCTACTTGGCGACGGCCACCAGCCGGTAGCCCATGCCGTAGACGGTGACGATGCGCTCGGCTCCGACCTTCTTGCGCAGGTACCGCACGTAGACGTCGACGATGTTCGATCCGGGGTCGAAGTCGTATCCCCAGGCCCGGTCCAACAACTGTTCGCGGCTCAGCACCTGTCCGGGGTGTGAGAGGAATGTCTCGAGCAGGGAGAATTCCCGGGCGGACAGTTCCACCTCCTCATCCCCAACCGTCGCGTAGCGGGTGCGCAGATCGAGGCTGAGGTCGCCGTGCGTGAGAACCGTCGCATCCTGCCCACCCGAGTCGGTGCGCAACCGAAGCCTGATCCGGGCCAGCAGTTCGTCGAAACGGAACGGTTTGGGCATGTAGTCGTCAGCGCCGCCCTCGAGCCCTGCGACGGTGTCGTCCACGGACGATCGGGCGGTGAGGATGATGACGGGCATTGTGGAACCGGTTGCCCGCAGCCGTCTCAGCACGGAGAAGCCGTCGATGTCCGGTAGCCCGATGTCGAGCACCATCAGTTGGAAATCGCCGGCCACGGCCAGGGTCAGCGCAGCCTCGCCCGTCGTCACCGCCGTGGACGCGTAGCCCGCAGCCTTCAGCCCTTTCGCGATGAATGACGAAATGCCGGGCTCGTCCTCCACGATCAGGATCTGCGTCACGTTCCCGTTCTCCATTCTCCAGCCCCATCGTCGGCTGGCTCTCCGATCCATGAGGGTCGACCCGCCGGATGGTCGTCGACGGCATCCTCTGCATCCGATGCAACACCGTCGATCGGCAGCACCATGGTGAAGCGGGACCCCACCCCGGGCTTCGACGACACGACGACCCGGCCGGCATGGGCCCCGGCGATGGCAGCAACGATGGACAGCCCGAGTCCCGACCCCGGTGTTGCGGAGTCATGGACGCTCCGGACCTGGCGGAAGCGCTCGAAGATGACGTGCTGGTCCTCCGCTGCGATGCCGATGCCCCGGTCCTCGACCCAGAGTTCGAGTTCTTCTTCGCTGAGCCGGGAACCCATCCAGACAGTGCTGCCCTCATCAGAGAACTTCACCGCGTTCGCAGCGAGCTGCAGCAGGGCTTGGGTGATTCGTTGAGGGTCGAGGAGTACGACGGCCTCCACCCCCTCCTTCATGCGCCAGCGACGGTCACCCAGCCGTCTGGCGTGATCGAGCACCTCGTCAAGGAGCTCCCCGATCGACGTGGTCCTCAATCTGACGAAGTCAGGAGACTCGGCCTTCGCCAGCAGGACGAGGTCGTCCGTCAGCCGACGCATCCTGTCCAGCTCGCGGAGGGCCAGATCGCGGGTGGCTGCAGTCTCCGCAGGATCGGTCGGATCCAACAATTCGAGGTGCCCACGGACGATGGTGATGGGCGTCCGCAATTCATGGCCCGCATCATCCAGCAGCTGACGTTGTGACTGGAATGCCGTCTCCAGCCGCTCCAACATCTCGTTGAAAGTGTTCGCCAGAACAGAGAGGTCATCCTCACCGTGCACGGGGATTCGCCGTGACAGGTCGGTGTCACTGATCTGCTCCGCGGTCTCCCGCAGGGCTCGGAGTGGCTGCAGCAGACGCCCGGAGATCACGGAGGCCCCCACCGCCAGCAGCACCAGCGACGCGGACGCCACCAGCGCGTAGGTGCGGAACGTGTCGTTGACCCCGGCGAGCTGGGCACCACGATCGAAGGCCAGCACCATGGCTCCGGGCGACGAGTCACCAACGCTCACCGGGATGGCGGCGAAACGATACTCGCGCAGGTCCGTCTCAACGGTCCCCAGCAGCACCGTCTCCTGCTGCCACGCATCGGACACGGCTGCCACGAATTCCGGGTCCTCTGCCAGCGGCACGCCGATGTCCTGGGTCTGGTATCGCACCTCATCACCGATGAAGGCGATCATTCCCTCGTTCGTCGCGGGCACCTCTCGCCGCATCATTGTGTACAAGAGGCGGTCGGTCTCCTGGAACGCCGCGCCGGTTCCGGGGTCGACGCCCGTCTCCGCCAAGTTGCGGAGTTCGACAACCGTGCGCTGCAAGGTGGCATCCGTCTCCCGGTCGACTCGATTGCGCTGGAGCGCCCACGCAGTCGCTCCCGAAGCGAACAACGCGAACGCACTGAGCACGACGACCGTGGCAAGGATTCGCTCACGGACGGTGAGAGACCTGGGGCGCCACATACCGCCCAGTATCCGCTACTCGTATTGGACGGAGATGAGAACGACAGCAGTGGCGCGCCTCTCGTCCCCCTCGCCGGTCCCCTCCCGCGGCAGACTGGCTCCATGACTCGATCACGCGTGGCCGACTGGGCCATCGGCGCCCTGGGGATGCTCGTGCTCCTCGCCATCGGGGTGGTGGCGCTCTGGTGGTTCGTGTCCGAGCCCCCCGACGACACGGCCGGGCCGACCACACCCCCTCCCTCTGCCGCGCCACGGATCGATGCTCCAGCACCCATCGACCTCGGCGGCGACGAGGTGTGGATCGGGGATCTCGACCTGCAGTCCGCCCTCGTGGTGCTTCCGGACTCCACCTTGCGGGACGTGGTGGCTCGGGGTCATGGCGCCCGCTCCGGCCCCGACGGGCTCACCGTCGATCGGCTGGAGGTCTGGGCCACGGTGCCCTTCGACGAGGTCGCGGCCCAGCTGGGTGGCGACAGCATGGTACGGGCGGCGGAGAATGGAGAGGCCGCGGTCGTACGGACGGTCGACGTGTTGGGCAGGCAGATCACCGTCGTCGCCACGGGCACCGTGGAGGTGGAAGGCGGCATCCTCGTGGTGGAACCCCGTGCGATCGACGTCGGTGGCCCTGAGCTGCTCTCCAGGACAATCGCCGCACTGGTTCGTCAGTTCGTGACGATCGAGCAGCCCATCGAGGGCCTGCCCCGCAACTTGGAGCTCCTCGACGTCGAGGTGCGGGACGACGGCTTCCGGGCCGAGCTGGCCGGCCAGGACGTCGTGCTGGCGGCCGGGGGCTCCTGAGTTCCGCCGAGCGAGGACGCTAGAGACCGGCCCCACTGACCCCGTGCTCGGCCTCTTGAAGCGAGAATCCCTCGAACTGGAGCTGGTCGATGAGTTCGTCGCGCGAGAACCCCTCGACCTCCAGGTACTCCTCGGCCATGCGAACAGCCTGGTCCATCCAGTCGACGTCGAGTTGTCCGACTGCGTACTCGGCTTCCTCGGGGGTGAACGCCTCGTACTCGAGTTGATCGACGAGCCCGGAGCGCGAGAAGGCGCTGTACTCCAGGTAGTCCCGTGCGGCTCGGACGGCCTGTTCGGACCAGTCCGTCTCGATCTGGGCAACGCCGTACTCCGCGTCCTCGCGTGAGAAGCCCGCATACTCCATGGCGTCGACCAGGCCTTCACGGGAGAACGCGTTGTAGCTCAGGTATTCCTGCGCCATGTACACGGCCTGCTCGGCCCAGTCCACCTGGAGATGCTCGACCGCCACCCGTGCGTCGTCCGGGGAGTAGCCCTCGTATTCCAGCTGCTCGATGAGACTCGAGCGGGAGAACGGGCCGAACTCCAAGTATTCCTCGGCCACCCGCACGGCCTCCTCCTGGGCGGCGGTCAGCCCAGCGGGAGCGCTCGTCTGCGGATCAGGGTCCTCGGGGACGCTGGCCTGATCCTCGGGCTCTCCCGGGACAGACTCATCGACGCGCGACTCCGCCGTCGATTCGGGCGAGGATTCAGGCGCCGCGCCGGGGACGGTCGTCGCAACGGTCTGCTCGGCAGTTGGCACCGCAACGGGCCCCGAGTCCTCCGGTCGCGGGAAGAATACGACGGCGAGCAGGACCGCCAACGCCGGTAGCAGGACGCGCTTCCGCGTGTACCAGGCTCGTGGGTCCCTCGGCTTTCCCTGCGGCGGAGTAGCCGGCCCGGGTGCGACGTGATTCGTCCACTGGACCCCGTCCCAGTACCGCTGCGTGCCGTCGGGTTGGGGGTACCAGCCGGCTGGATGCTGTTGGGCCATCGGGGTTCCTTCTCCGCAACTCACTCGGCGCTCGTGTGGTGCCACCCTAGCGATGGAGCCCGACGCACGGGTGTAGTGCGTTCAGGCGGCCAGCGTCCCGCCGAAGACCTGCCATGCCAGCAAGGATTTCGCCACCAGGCTGAGGATGATGTAGCTCCGCTCGCCGACCAGGTAGTCGGCAAACCGCCCACGCGCCCGGTACTGGAGCCACTGGTTCAGGCCGAAGACGTTGAAGAACAGGAACAGCGAGACGACGATGGCGTAGACGAAGCCGGGCGGCTCCGCGTCCGAGCCGGGTGCGATGGTGTAGTAGAGGATCGCGAGCCACGGCACCAACCCGGCGATGCAGCCGAAGACGAACGGCAGCCAGCCGCCTCCGCCTGCCACCTCGTACTTCTCCTGCAGCCACCCGAACAGGATCATGGAGATGTTCGCGCCCGCGAGACCGATGAGGGCCGCCACGTCGGTGATGCCGACCAGTTGGGCGATCACGATGATCATGAGGGTCGACGACAACGAGTACTCGACCCACCGTGCACGGTTGATCTGCCGCGAGAGGTCGCCGATGTAGTTCCGGAACCAGGCGGTGGCGACGATGAGGTGGGCGAGGAACGACAGGAAGAGGAACCCCGCAACGGCGAGGCCCGTGGGGAGGTCGGCCAGGACGGTGGCGGGACCCGGCGGCGTCCCCGGGGGCCCGGCCAAGTACGAGGCCGTGATCGGCAGCGCGAAGTCGGTGGCCAGGACCACCACTGCGATGCCCTGGGCCACGTGCAGTGCTGCAGCGGCGAGGTTGAGGGTGCGGAGCCGTCCCTGCTCGGCAGCGGTGACCTCCCGGGTGTTCATGACCCCAACGTAGACCCGGCGGCCCAGGCTCCGTGGGATCCGCACGGACAATGTCGGTCGGGGCGAATGCGGGCCGAAGTCAGAGGTAGAGACCGGCCTGGCTGTCGTCCTCGCCCTCAGTGGCGACGGCGTGGATGTCGCGCTCGCGGAGCAGGATGTAGCTGCGGTTGTGGAGTTCGACCTCGGAACGGTCGGCCGGGTCGAAGAGGACACGATCGCCCAGACCCACCGCCCGCACGTTCGGGCCGGAGGCGACGACCTTGGCCCAGGTCAACCGCTTGCCCATCTGGACCGTGGCGGGGATCAGGATCCCTCCCCCACTCCTCCGTTCCCCGCCTCCCGCGTCCGGGTCGACGAGAACCCTGTCGTGCAGCATGCGGATGGCCAGGGGCTCCGTCACAGGCGCGACTCCAGCTCGCGTCGCACGCGCGCGTCGATGCTGCGGGTCCGCTTGTTGGCGATGACGTTGATGGTGACCACGAAGACGACGACGCCGAGGAGGGCTCCCCCGATCACCTTGATGCGGTCCATGCGCCAGCCGCCCTCGTCCTTCACCTGGGCCTTGACGTTCTCGAACTCGCCGGTCACGAAGTGCTTCGCGTCCTCCATTCCGCGCCTCGCCACGTTCTTGGGGTGGACCTCGTCGACGAAGTCGCTGACGGCGTCGGCCACCTGGGCGCGGTTGCGAGCCAGGTCGACACGAATCTCGTCAACCGAGCGGGTCTTGTCCTTGGGCATCAGGGAACTCCTTGAAGTCGGTCACGACACAGCCTAGCCCTTAGGATGTCCGCATGACTGCCCGCCTGACACCAGGATCCACCGCCCCCGAGTTCTCGCTGCCGGACTCCGATGGCAACCCCGTGTCGCTGCGCGACTACGCGGGGCAGTCGGTGGTGCTGTACTTCTACCCCGCGGCCATGACGCCCGGCTGCACCACACAGGCCGTCGACTTCTCGGCTGCGCTCGACGCCTTCACCGCCGCCGGGCACCAGGTCATCGGAGTCTCCCCGGACCCCGTCGAACGCTTGGCGACGTTCAAGGAGAAGTCCGACCTTGGCCTCACCCTGCTCTCGGACGTGGACAAGGAGGCGCTGAACGCCTACGGCGCCTTCGGGACGAAGAAACTCTACGGCAAGGAGATCGAGGGGGTCCTGCGCTCCACCTTCGTGATCGACGTCGACGCCGAGGGTGCGGGCACGATCCGCGTGGCCCAGTACAACGTCAAGGCGACCGGACATGTCGCCAAACTCCGCCGCGAACTGGGCCTTTGATCCCCCGGTGCTCGGAGCTGCCTCCTACCTGACGATCGACACCGACCCCGGACAGGGCGTCGACGTCGAGCTGGAGGTGAAACGCTCCCGCTTCCTGGCCCGTCTCGTCCGAGTGACCGACGAGGCCGCCGCCCGTGCCGTCGTGGAGGAGCGACGACGAGTGCACTTCGCGGCCCGGCACCACTGCAGCGCCTTCGTCCTGGCTCCCGACGGCCGCGAGGCGCGGTCCTCCGACGACGGGGAGCCCGCCGGGACCGCGGGCGTCCCAATGCTGGGAGTCCTGCAGCACCACCACGTCACCGACGTCGTCGCCGTCGTGACCCGGTACTTCGGTGGGATCAAGCTCGGCGCCGGCGGACTCGTGCGCGCCTATTCCGAGGCGGTCTCCCGCGCCCTCTCAGCCGCCGGGACGAGGCGCGTGGTGCTCAGCAGCCGACTCGTGATCGACGTCCCCCTCGCCGCCGCCGGGCAGCTCGAGGACCAGCTGCGGGGCACGGTTCTCACTGACGAGACGCCCGTGCTGGTCGAGGGTGTCGACTGGGGTCCCCTCGCCACAATTCGCGCCGCCGTACCGGCTGGCCGGGAGGCGGAGCTTGAGGCTGTCCTCGCGGCGCTCTCGGGCGGTGGGCTCGCCCTGCGCGTGGTGGACCAGGCCTGGGTGGACGCACCCACCCCCTGACCGGCGTCAGTCCTCGTCGCGGTCCTCGCCCTCGGCCTCCGCGACGGGCGGCGACGCCGCCACCTCCTGCCGGTCGTGCTCCAGCCATTCGGGGGTCACCTGCCCCAGGCGGGGTGGCAGCTTCTCGGAATCCCGAGCGGGCGCCAGGGTGCGGGGGGAGTCGGAGAGCGCCGAGCCCCCGGAGGCGAGGCCGGGGAACGGGTCCCTCCCAACCCAGTAGGCGTAACCGGCGTTGAAGGCCGCCAGGATCGGGACGGTGAGGAGGGCGCCGGCCAGGCCGACGAGGTAGGTGCCCGTGGTGACGCCGAGCAGAACCGCCAGCGGGTGCAGGTTGACGGCGCGCCCCATGAGCAACGGCTGCAGGACGTTGCCCTCCAGCTGCTGGACCACGACGATGATCGCGAGCATGATCAGGGCGGCGACGGGACCCTCGAAGAGGAGGGCGACGATCGTGAACATGGCGCCTGAGAGGAAGGCGCCGAACAGGGGGATGAAGCAGAGCAGGAACGTGATGATGATCATCGGCACCAGGAACGGCAGGTCCAGCGCCCAGCCGCCGATGCCGATAAGGATCGCGTCAGCCGCGGACACGATGACCTGGGTGCGGGCCCAGCTCCCCAGGGTCACCCAGGACCGGCGGATCGTCTCCCGCAGCCGGGTGCGGGTGGGTTCGCTCACCAGCAGGAGCAGCCAGGACAGGATACGATCGCCCTCCGCGAGCACGAAGAACGCCACGATGAACGCCAGCAGTGCGCCGACGAGGATCGTGCCGACGCTCGAGGTGGCGTTGAGCGCTCCGGAGGACAGGGTCGACGTGTTCTCCGACAGCCACCCTCGGGCCTGCCCGAACAGGTCGTTCAGCTGCGAGCGGTCCATCCCGAGCGGCCCCTCGGCCAGCCAGGTCTCCGCCTGGTCGAGGATCTTGCTGAAGCTATCGCGGACGCCGTCGATTCCTTGCGCGATCGACTGGCCGGCGAAGTACATGGTGCCCCCGACGATGCCGAGCAGTCCCAGCACAGCCACCGCCGCAGCCCCGTGCCGGGGAAACCGGGCCCGGTGGTTCAGCAACAGCTGCAACGGCATCAGCAGTGCGGCGATCAGCACGCCCACGAGGAACGGAATCAGGACCTGGGAGATCATCGACCCCGTCTTGGCGACCACCCAGCTGGCCCCATACAGCAGGACCAGCAGTAGGGCGACGGCACCGACGACGCGCAGCGGTCTGGGGAGCAACTCACGCTCGTACTTGGTTCTCCGCTGCATCAGTTCTCCTGCCGGGGCACTCGGGTGTCAGGTGCCATTGTGCCCGCTCGCGGGCCACAGGCCCGCCAGGGGAACGATTCGCTCCTACGATGTCACGATGGGAGACGAGCAGCGCGACGACCCCGGCTATCGGCGCGAGACGCGGGCGGAGCGGCACGACCGCAACTGGAACGAGCTGCTTCAGGAGCTCCGGGTGACGCAGACGGGCATCCAGGTCCTGTTCGGGTTCCTGCTGATCCTGCCGTTCCAGGGGTCGTTCCCCGAGCTCACGGGATTGCCGCGCACCCTCTACCTCGTGGTCTTCGGCCTCCTTGCCGTCTCCACCGCCTGCGCCGTGACCCCCGTCATCGCGCACCGCCTCCTGTTCCGGCAGAAGCGGAAGAAGCCCTTGGTGCTCGCGGGCAACCAGTTCGCGAAGGCGTCAATTTTCACGATGGGGCTCGCCCTCGTCGGGGCCACGATCATGGTCGTCGACATCGTCGTGGGTCGAGGGGCGGCCCTGGCGGCCGGTGGTGCGCTGCTGGCCCTGCTGGTCGTCCTCTGGATCGCGGTGCCACTGCTCGTCATGCGACGGGCGGAGCGTTGAGGCTCACCCCCGCAGGACGGTCAGCAGTGCCCGCGCGTAGGCGCGTTCGGCGTCGATGTCGGCCTCTCGGTGCCCGTCGTCCAGCACAACGACGAAACCGCCATCCAGCGCCTCCAGCCGATCGAACCTGGAGCCGAGGGCATCACGGAGCTGGCTCTCCGTGGGAAGCCAGAGGACTTCGGAGGCTGCGATGCTGTCCAGGGCCCACTCGGTGGTGCCGTTGAACTTGATGAGCCTTCCACCCGGGACATCGTGGGCCTCGATCGTCATCTCGCTGATGTGGAAGACCTGACCGTCCAGGTCGTGGTCCGGGATGACGAAACGGTCTCCGCTGGCGGGCTCCCACTCGAATCCCGTGTCGCGCAGCGCGGCCGCGAGTTCCTCGTTGATCATGCGGTTCCTTTCTCATCAAGCCACGCGAAGGCCTCTTCGACCATCCTTCTCGGCTGCTGGGTCACGATCGGGCCGTGCGCCAGGACCAGCTGCTCGAAGTCCCATTCCAGCATCCGTCGGACGGAGCGCCGAGCGGCCTCCCTGTCCCGGAAGGTCAGCCTGATGTCACGAGCCACCCCGCCGGAGGGGCCACGCACTCCACCCCAGGAGATGAGCGCGTTGAAGAGCGGGTGCCCGGGTCGACGCTCATGGACCTGCAGCAGGTCCTCCACGAGCAGAGTGCGGGAGCGGGCGTGGAAGAAGACGACCTCGGGAACCAGCCGACTGCCGTGCACCAGGACCTGGTCCAGGTCCGCCGCCCACGGCGCCGGTGGCGTGTCCCCGAGGATGCCGGCCAGTCGGAGGTCCCCCTGCTTCAGCGTCGCCGGTGTGGTGGGGCTCGACCAGAGTTCGGCCTCGGGGAACAGCCGGTGGTAATGCGCGAGGCGCCAGAAGTGGCGGGGCGTGGGCGAGACGAGGTAGCGCACCGGCCCGAGGTCGGCGATCTGGGCCAGTGTCGCGTAGGGGACGGGTACGGGCGACGCGATCCAGACCGATCCATCCCGGAGCTGGAGCACGGTCATGCGGGTCTCGAACGGCATCCCCATGTCGCGGACCACGGGTCCGTCGACGACGTGGAGGCCCGGACCGATCTCCTGCAGTCTCGTCATGTCTTCACGGTACCCACTGGATGGGAAGTACCGGCCGGAGCCAGAACCAGCTCCCGCGGGATGCGGTGCCGAAGAAGGGAGTCGAACCCTCACGCCCATGGGGCACAGGAACCTAAATCCTGCGTGTCTGCCAGTTCCACCACTTCGGCGGGGAAAGCGTGAGCAAGCATAGCTACCCCGGGGAGGGGTCGCTGACCGCCGTGCTGCCGGGGAGATCGGGAAGGTCGGCCGCGACCCGGAGCGCCGCGTCGTCGAGGTTGAACGTCCGGACGGGGCCCGGCCCGGTCTGGCGAGTCTCGAACCTCACCGTCACCCGTCCCAGCCCCGAGCCCCAGACCCAACCGCGGCCGTGGTCGTCGTGCACGACGTCCGCCCCGGGGAAGTAGCCCTGGCGCCGCACCCCGGCGGCCGGGAGGTCGCTCTGGGTGTGAACCTCCACCGCGGGGCGCTGTGGCTCGTCGTCGAACAGTTGCTCCTGGGCCGCGGTCGTGAAGTTCGTGGCTCCGATGCCCAGCAGCCGCACGCCATCTCGGACGTCGACCTCCTCCAGGAGCTCCGACGCCACGGCGGACATGACGTCGACGCTGTCCGTCGCACCACCCAGGGATCGTGCCTTGGTGATCGTGGTGAAGTCGGCGAGCCGCACCTTGATCGTGACGGTGCGGGCGAACACCCCAGAGGCGGTCATGCGCGCGGCGACCTGTGTCGCGTCCCGTCGCAGAATGCTGAGGAGCTGGCTTCGGTCGATGATGTCCGTGGCGAAGGTGTCCTCGGTGGAGATGGACTTGGCCTCCCGCTCCGCCTCCACCTCCCGGACGTCCCTGGCCCATGCGAGCTCGGACAGGGCACGTCCGGAGGCCTCCCCCAACTCGCGAACGAGCTCCCGGGCGCTGGCCGAGCGCAAGTCCTCGACAGTGGCGAGCCCCAGTGTGAGGAGCCTGTTCTCCGTCACCGGTCCCACTCCGGGGATGGCCCGCACCGGGAGGGGGGCGATGAAGTCGAGTTCCTCCCCCGGGCGCACCACCCGCACGCCGTTGGGCTTGGCCGCCTCCGAGGAGACCTTGGCGAGGAACTTCGACGTCGCCACTCCCACCGAGGCCTGGAGTCCGTCGGTGAGGCGAGTGAGTTCCGCGCGCAGCTCGGCGACGTGCTCCTCGACACGGTCGAGGTCCCAGTCGCTGGCGGACAGGTCGACGTAGGCCTCGTCGAGGCTCAGCGGCTCGACCAGCGGCGAAACCGTCCTCAGGAGGGCCATGACGATCCGTGATGACTGCCGGTACGCCCCGAATCGGCCGCCCAGGAACGCCGCGTGGGGACAGCGGCGCCGGGCCTCGGTGCCCGGCATCGCGGACCGCACCCCGAACTGCCTGGCCTCGTAGCTGGCTGTGGCGACGACGCCGCGCGGTCCTGCTCCCCCGACCACCACGGGCTTGCCACGTAGGCTGGGCTTGTCCCGCTGTTCGACCGCCGCATAGAAGGCATCCAGGTCCAGGTGCAGGATGCTGGGCGCCGAACGCATGACGACGAGGCTACCGGTGGGAGGAAGCGTGTCTCGAAGGTTGAAGGCCCTGGCCTTGGGTTCCGCCGTCGCCGTGACCGCCTATCTGGTGGCGGGCACGGTGTTGTGGTGGCTCCGGGAGGGTCTGCCGGAGCGGATAGCCATCCACTGGGGGGTCCGCGGAACGGCCGACCGCTTCATCGCACCCGGCGAGATCGCCGTCGAGTTGCTCTGGACGCTGGGTGTTTCCCTGGCCCTCGGAGTCCTGGTGACGGTGCTGGTCCCCAGCAGCGGCGCCGGCTCGGCGGTCCCAGCAGGCCTCACCGCGGGGACCGGGACGTTCATGGCGGTCATGGTCGGCGGAGTTATCGCGGTGCAGGCGGGCGGAGCAGAACCGTCGGAAGCGCCCGTGGCCTTGGTCCTGCTGGTCGGATCATTGGTCGGGGTGTCGGTTGGTGTCCTGGCCACCCGGCTCGTCGGTCCTCTTCCCGCTCGTCCCCCTGCCACCGGGGTGCCTCCGCCATCGCAACGGCTGCCGGAGAGCGACCGCACCCGTACGTGGCGGGCCGACCTCTCGCTCCATCCGGCCTGGTTGCTGCTGGTGGTGCTCCCCCTGCCGGCGTTCGTCATCCTCGGCGTGGCGATGTCACAGTGGCAACTGCCCGTGATCGCCTCCCTGCTCGTGGCGGTTCCCCTCGTGGTGATGTGGCGCTGGCGCGTTGTTGTCGACACCAGCGGGCTGCGCATCGCCCCGTGGGTGGGGTGGCCGAGCTACCACCACCCCCTGGACTCGATTGAACGCGCGGAGACGCGGGCCCGAGTGGAGGCGCTCGAGTTCGGGGGTCCGGGTCTGCGGGTCACCCCCGGTGGGACACGGCTGGTGCAGCGTGCGGCTCCCGGGCTGCGTGTGCTGTTGTCGGACGGAACCGACCTCATCATCGCCACCGACGAAGCGAATCGAGCCGCCGTGATCCTCAACACGCTCGTCGCGGAGGATCGCGGCTAGCTGCTCAGGCCCAGCGCTCAGCCAGCCACTGACCGGCCTCCTCGACGGTGTCGACGAGCGTGACCACGCCCGCCATCGCCCGGCCGTGTGCGAGGGACTCCAGGAGCGGCCAGGCCGGCAGGTTCCTCGTCCACTGTTCGACGCCGACCAGCACCATGGGCGTGAGCGACGACGGATCCCCGGCGTAGTAGTTGCCGGTGACCGCCTGGAACACTTCCTGCACGGTGCCCGCAGCGCCCGGCAGGTAGACCAGGCCCCCCTTGCAGCGCTGCAGCAGGACGTCCTCGCGCAGTGCGTTGGAGCAGTACTTGGCGATCCGGTTGGCGAAGACGTTGGGCGGCTCGTGGCCGTAGAACCAGGTCGGGATGCCGAGGGTGTCGGCGCCGCCGGAGAATCGGTCACGGACCTCGAAGGCTGCGTCCACCCACGCGTCGATCGACGGCGTGAAGCTGGGCACGGCGGCGAGCATCGCCAGCGCCTCGGCCAGCGCCTCGGTGCCGTGCGGGGCCATCCGGGCCCCGAGGTTCGCGGCCTCCATCGCCCCGGGGCCGCCACCCGAGGCCACGAGCATCCCTTCGCCGGACAGCGCGAGCCCGAGCGCTGCCGTCGCCTCGTATCCCTCGGAGCCGCGCTTCAGCGCGTGGCCACCCATGACCCCGACCACCTGGGTGGGGGGCACCGTGGAGAGGTAGTCGTCGAGGGCTTCGGTGATCGCATGGTCGTGCAGCGACGACGCCAGGGTGTGCGCCAGCGAGGGGTTCGTCCCGGCGACACGGGTCCAGGCATAGGCGCGCGCATCGAGGGAGGCCGCATAGTCGCCCGGGGTGTCGAAGAGGTTGATGGGCGAGTAGAGCCGGGAGCGGTACGGGTCGATCGGCACGTCCGGGATGCGGGGAAAGACGAGGCCCCCACGGGCCTGGACGTCGACCAAGGAGTCGTCCGTGAGCCGGCACCCCAGGAAGAGCGCACCGTCAACGCGGACGGAGGCCAGTTCGGACCCGCGGTGGGTGAGGTCGAGGGCCTGCACCACGGCCCGGGCCAGGCTTCCCGACGCGACGGCGGCGTCGAACTGTGCCAGGGTCTCGATCTCCTCGTGGTGGAGGATCATCCGCGCCGCTCCGGCGGAGGCGTGGGACGGTACTGGACGAAATCGAAGCCCTCCCGCGGCTCCCGTGACACCTCAGTCCACTCCCGCAGGGAGATCAGGGGGAAGGTGGCCTCGCCCTCCGGCGTCTGGTGGACGTGCGTGATGTCGAGTTCGGTGAGGTACGGCCAGGCGGCGGCGTAGATCTCGGCTCCCCCACCGACGTAGCAGATCCGCTCCGGGGTGCCCTGGGCCGTCCGGAGGGCGTCCTCGATGGAATGGGCCACCTCGACGCCGTCCTCGTGCCAGTCGGGGTTGCGGGTGACGATGATGAGGCGCCGATTCGGTAACTGGCGGCCGATCTGCTCGTGGGTCCTCCGCCCGAAGATCAGCGTGTTGCCCGTGGTGATCCGCTTGAACCGTGCGAAGTCCTCGGGGATGTGCCACAGCATGTCCTCGCCCGAGCCGATCACTCCGTTGTCCGCCACCGCCGCGATCGCCACGATCCTCACTGGTACTCCTCCTGGTAGACGACGTCTCCGGACTCCGAGACGTCGACCAGGCCCCTGCGGTGACCGTCGGTGGCCGCCACGCGAACCAAGGGCTCACCAGCTTCGTCCCACCGCAGTTCGACGTCGGTGATGTCCCCGAACAACTGATCCGCAGACGCTTCGATGGCCACGGGAACCAGGGCGGCCAGCCTGTCCACGGCCAAAGTCTGGCTCGCGGATTGCGACGCCGCAGCCGCGCTGAGGGAGCCGCGGGGTTCCTGGGTGAACTCGAACACCTCACCGCCACCGGCCGGCGCCGCTCGGCCCCAGATGAGTTCTCGCGTGACGTGGAACTCCTCCACCTCGGTGAGCCCCTGCTCGGTCAGCGATGCCGCGGCGCCTTGGACTCCGTCGACGAAGATCCCGTCCATGGAAAGAGTCAGCTCGTCGACCGGCATCACCCCGTCGGGGTACGGGCCGCCGTCGTCGGACCCGGGCGTGAGACTGAACACGCCCAACAGCCCGAGCAGCCCCACCCCCGCGCCGGCTGCGATCAAGGTGCGGCGCGTGAGGTCGCCGGACTGCCGCTGAGGCCGGGGGGCGACGACGGGCTGGTGCGCCGTCGAGCGCGGCTGCGGCGGGGGCGGGGCCTCGACGGGGACTATGTTGGGCTCCGGCAGGCCCTCGAAGTACGCGAGGGCATCGCGGTGCGTGACCGCCCCCAGAACGCCCTGGCTGCGACGCGCGAATTCCTCGTCGTCGAGGCGCCCGTTGGCGTAGGACTGCGAGAGCAGGTCGAGGTAGCGGTCCCGCTCCTCGAAGGAAGGCCGCAGCTCGCTCATGACGGTCAGGGTACCGCCCTCACACGGCGATCGGCGCCTTGATCGCCGGCGCCGGGTCGTAGTCCTCGACCGTGATGTCATCGAGTTCGAAGCGGTCGATCTCCGTCACGTCCGGGTTGAGCCGCAGCCGTGGCAGGGGCCGGGGCTCGCGGGTCAGCTGCAACCTCGCCTGTTCAACGTGGTTGGAGTAGAGGTGCGCGTCGCCCAGCGTGTGCACGAATTCGCCCACCTCGAGGTCGCAGACCTGCGCCACCAGGTGGGTGAGGAGGGCGTAGCTCGCGATGTTGAACGGCACCCCGAGGAACACGTCGGCCGAGCGCTGGTAGAGCTGGCAGCTCAGCACCCCGCGGCCGTTCTCATCGGGCGCGACGTAGAACTGGAACAGCGCGTGACACGGCGGCAGCGCCATGTCGTCGACGTCCGCGACGTTCCAGGCGCTCACGATGTGGCGGCGCGAGTCCGGGTTGGTGCGGAGGGACTCGATGACCTTCGCGATCTGGTCGACGTGGCCGCCGTCGGGCGTAGGCCACGAGCGCCACTGGTAGCCATAGACGGGACCCAGGTTGCCGGCGGCGTCGGCCCACTCGTCCCAGATGGTGATGCCGTTGTCGTGCAGCCACCCGATGTTGGTGTCGCCGCGCAGGAACCACAGCAACTCGCCGAAGACGCTGCGGACGTGCACCTTCTTGGTGGTCAGCAGCGGGAATCCCTCGCGCAGGTCGAAGCGCATCTGGTGCCCGAAGACGCTTCGGGTGCCGGTGCCAGTGCGGTCGGACTTGTCGACGCCCTCGTCGAGGATGCGGTTCAGCAGGTCGAGGTATTGCTTCACTTCTGCTCCTTCAGCCAGGAGACGAACGACCGGACCGCCTGGCCGCGGTGGCTGATGGCGTCCTTCTCGTCGTGGGTCAGTTCTGCGGTGGTGACGTCGTGGCCGTGGGCCACGAAGATGGGGTCGTAGCCGAACCCCCGCTCGCCCGCCCTGTGTTCCGCCACCCGGCCAGGCATCACCCCGCGCCAGAGGCGCTCCTCGCCCTGGGGCGTCACCCAGGCCAGCGCACAGACGAACCGGGCACCTCGGCGCTCGGCGGGGACGCCCTCCAGCTGGTCCAGGAGGAGCTGCAGATTGGCTTCGTCGTCACACGCGGGCCCCGCCCAACGCGCCGACCGGACGCCCGGCATGTCGTTCAGCTCGTCGACCTCGATGCCCGAGTCGTCGGCGACGGCCGACACCCCCGTGCGTTCGGCGGCCGCACGTGCCTTGATGAGCGCGTTCTCCTCGAAGGTGCGGCCGGTCTCCGCCGGATCGGGATATGCCGGGAAGTCCGCGAGGCCGGCGACCTCGACGTCAATCCCCGCGGCGTGCACGACGCGACGCAACTCGGTCAGCTTCTTGGCATTGTTCGTGGCCAGGACGATCCGGGTGGTCACCGCGCGAGCGCCTCCTGTTGCAGGCGGGTCAGTTCCGCGCAACCCTTCTCCCCCAGGTCGAGCAGCTGGTTGAGCTCCGCGCGGGTGAACGGCTCGCCCTCTGCGGTCCCCTGCACCTCGATGAGCCGCCCGGAGCCGGTCATCACCATGTTCATGTCCGTGCCGGCGGAGGAGTCCTCCTCGTAGGCCAGGTCCAGCAGTGCCACGCCGTCGACGAAGCCCGCCGAGATGGCGGCGACGGAATCAGTCAGTGGCTCCCCCTGCAGGGCGTTCTGGCCGCGGAGGTACTCGACGGCGTCGGCGAGCGCCACGTACGCACCCGTGATGGCGGCCGTACGGGTGCCCCCATCGGCCTGGAGCACGTCACAGTCGAGCACGATCGTGTTCTCGCCCAGCGCCCGGTAGTCCACGACCGCCCGGAGCGCACGGCCGATGAGCCGTGAGATCTCGTGGGTGCGGCCACCAACGCGCCCCTTGATCGACTCGCGGTCGCCCCGGGTGTGCGTCGCGCGCGGCAGCATCGCGTACTCGGCAGTAACCCAACCCAGTCCCGAGCCCTTCCGCCAGCGCGGCACGCCCACGGTGACGCTCGCGGCGACCAGCACCCGGGTGCGGCCGAATTCGACCAGCACCGAGCCTTCGGCGTGGTCCAGCCAATTGCGGGTGATTCGCACGTCGCGGAGTTGGTCGGGGGTGCGGCCATCGGCACGGGTGGATGTCATGGGGACCAACCTATCGCCCCAGCGGAAATCGACCGACGACCTCGTACCTGTTCCCCCGGTCCTGCAGGTGGGACTCCACGAGGGCGAACTCCTCCACCCGCCAGCACCATCCCGAGAAGGCGTCGACGACGCGGAACCACTTCGTCGCGTCGAACGGCCGCCGCGCCCGACCCAGGGTGAGGTGCCCGGTGAACCTGGCGCCATCGGGTGCGGCACCGGCTCGGGACGCCGCGTTCCTGGAGGACCGCGCAAGGGCGGCCAGCTCGTCGTGTCCGCGAGCCAGGCCGAGCGCGAGCACCCGCGCACTCTCCACGTTCGGGAAGCACACCGCGCCCTCGAGCCGCAGCTCGAACGGGTCGGTGATGGCGGCCGTCTCCGCGAGGTACTCCTCGAGCGGATCCAGCGCCTCCGGCGGGACCGAGGCCATGAAGGTGGTGGTGAGGTGCCAACCCTCCGGTCGGGTCCACCGCCAGACGTCACGGCCGGCGTCGCGCCGAGGCTCGAGGAGCGCGTCCAGTGCAGAGACGACCGTGGCCGGGGGAAGCACGGCGGCGAACATCCGGGAGCCCATGCCGGACAGACTAGGCAACGCACCTCGAGCCGGACTGCGGGTAACGTCGATGCATGAGACGGTTCCTCACGCTCGCATCCGCATCCCTCCTGCTGACGGCCTGTTCCGGGGGCGACACGCCGCCCCCCGCGGACTCCTCCCTCGCGGAGACGACGGCGGCCACGACCACTGCGGCCGCCCCCTCGCCCAGCCAGTCGCCCGACGCGGAATCCGCGGCCCCCGAGGCCACCACCCAGTCCCCGGACGCTGACTTCACCACCGCCCCCGGCGAACCCGTGGACGCGCCGGACGGCGCACCGTTCTCCGTCGCCAGCCACGGCGAGTTCGACGAGCCCTGGGCCATGACTTTCCTGCCCGGCACCAACCTCCTCCTGATCTCGGAGAAGCCGGGGCGCCTGCTGCTCCGCGACCAGGGCACCGGCGAGCTCCGCGAGGTCTCCGGTGCCCCCGAGCCCCACGTCGCCGGCCAGGGCGGGCTGGGCGACGTGCTGCCCGCTCCCTCCTTCCGGGAGGATGGCGGCCTCTACCTGAGCTGGGTCCGCGGCGACGACCGGCAATCGGGCGCCGTCGTCGCTCGCGGGACGCTCGACGTCGATGCCGCCGCGCTGACCGATGTCGAGATCATCTGGGAGCAGGACCCGACGGATGGACGCGGGCACTTCTCCCACAGGCTGGCCATCCGCGACGACCTGCTCTACATCACTTCCGGGGACCGCCAGAAATTCGACCCCGCCCAGGACCTCGGAAACAACCTCGGCACCATCGTCCGTCTGACCCTGGACGGAGAGCCTGCCGATGGCAACCCGTTCCCCGAAGCCCCCGAGGTGTTCACATTCGGGCACCGCAACGGCCTGGGTCTGGAGTTCGATGCCAACGGGAACCTCTGGGAGTCGGAGATGGGCCCGAAGGGCGGGGACGAGCTCAACCTCATCCGTGCCGGGATGAACTACGGGTGGCCCGAGGCATCGAACGGGTCCCACTACGACGGCGCCGACATTCCCAACCACGCCGACGGGGACGGCTTCGAGCCGCCGAGGTTCGGTTGGACCCCCAGCGTCTCCCCGGGCAGCCTCATGATCTACCAGGGCGACCTGTTCCCGGAGTGGACCGGGGACGCCTTCCTCGGCGCGCTCTCCGGCGAGGCGCTGATCAGGGTGGACCTCGAGGGCACCGACGCCGTCGGCGAGGAGCAGTGGCCGATGGGCAAGCGGATCAGGGCCGTCGAGGAGGGACCCGACGGATCGATCTGGCTGTTGGAGGACAAGGTGAACGGCCGTCTGCTCCAGTTGACGCCCTAGCCCACGGAGACTGCTTCGAGGACGACCTGCTCCACGTCGGTGACGAACGACCCCAGCAGCCGGCGACCGATGCCCTCGAAACTCCGGGCGTCGCCGGTGGTGAGGAACCGCCTCGACGCCTCCCTCGGTTCGTCGTGCAGCAACCCGAGCCTGGTGAGCTGTGAGTACGTGGCCTGAGCGCAGGTCTCCGCGCTGGAGACGAGCTGCACGTCGTCACCCATCACGTAGTTGATGACGCCGGCCAGCAGCGGGTAGTGGGTGCAGCCCAGGATGAGCGTGTCGATGCCCTGCCGCTGCAGGGGCGCCAGATACCCATGGGCCGCCTCCAGCAGTTCGTCGCCGCTGGTGATCCCCGCCTCGACGAAGTCCACGAACCGCGGGCACGGCTGCGTCGTGAGGTCGATGTCGTGCGCGATCGCCAAGGCGTCGTCGTAGGAGCCGGACGTGGCCGTCGCCTCGGTGCACACGACGCCGACCTGCCCGTTGCGCGTGGCGGCCGCTGCACGGCGGGCGGCCGGCACGATCACCTCGGTGATGGGGATGTCGTAGCGCTCCCGGGCGTCCCGGAGGACGGCCGCCGAGGCGGAGTTGCAGGCGATGACCAGGGCCTTGACCCCGAGGTCGGCGAGGTAGTCCAGCCCCTGCAGGGCGAACTCGCGCACCTCCGCGATGGGGCGCGGTCCATAGGGCTGGCGGGCCGTGTCCCCCAGGTAGATGAAGTCCTCGTTGGGGAGCTGGTCCACCAGCGCCCGCATGACCGTCAGGCCACCGAAACCGGAGTCGAAAATGCCGATCGGACGGTTCCGGTCCGGCGATGTCACGAGTCCTCCCGCAGCGATCGCACCAACTCCCGGCTCTCGAGGATGTCCTCGATGAGGTAACCGAGCCAATCGGAGATCGCGGCGGCCGTCGGGTTGTCCGTGACGTGCTTGGGACGCACCTCGGCCATCCGGTCACCCGAGCCGGTGAGCTCCACGTGCCACTGGACTCGCATCGCCGTCAGCGTCTTGACCCACGCGTCGGCTGAGGAGAACGTGACGTCCACGACGTCGTCCTCGGCCTGCATCACCTCGTCCAGGACACGGCGCGCCGCCTCCATGCGGTTCTGCGCCTGTTGGGCGACGGCGGCCTGCCGGAAGCGGGACGCCTCGGCCTCGTCGTCCAGGGCGGGAGGGAAGAGCCGGAGCAGGGTGGCGTCGTCCTCAATCCTGGCCTCGGGGACGTCGGACAGCTCCGCCGACAGCCGCTGCAGCGGGTCGTCGCTCTCCTCCGGCAGGAGGTCGTCCAGACCCCTCAGATGGCGCGCCAACATGGCTG
The DNA here is from genome assembly GCA_947499145.1 of uncultured Arachnia sp. GTDB lineage: Bacteria > Actinomycetota > Actinomycetes > Propionibacteriales > Propionibacteriaceae > Arachnia. Next base: position 193,759 of record CANMNB010000004.1, on the reverse strand, counting down.
CCAGGACGTCCTTGCGCCCGTCACCACCGTCGAACTGCCAGAAGACCTCGTCGTCGCCGGCGGTGCTCATGCACGCTCCATCGTGGCCCAGAGGGTGTAGTTCTGCATGGCCATGACGTCGCGCTCCATCTGTTCACGGTTGCCGGTGGACACGACGGCACGCCCCTCGGTGTGCACCTGCAGCATGAGGCGCTCCGCCTTCTCCCGGGGGTAGCGGAAGTACTCCTGGAAGACGTACGCCACATAGCTCATGAGGTTCACCGGGTCGTCCCAGACGATGGTCACCCAGGGCTTCGCGGTCAGCTCGGCCTCGGCGGGGGCGTCGAGGACGTCCGTGCCGGCGGCCGTACCGGTACCTGGCTGCTCGCTCATGGACCCCATTGTTCCAAACTTCGGCGACATCTCCATCGCTCCCGCGCACGGGGGTCGGCCGCTACGCTGATCCGCATGACCACAGCCCTGCTGACGGACCACTACGAGCTGACGATGGTGCAGGCCGCCATGGACGCGGGGACGGCTGATCGCCACTCCTTGTTCGACCTGTTCACCCGCCGACTCCCCGAGGGCAGGCGCTACGGTGTCGTCGCCGGGCTCGGCCGTGCCATCGAGGCCATCGAGCAGTTCCGCTTCGAGGAGGCCGAGATCGCCTTCCTGCTGGAGCAGGGGATCATCCACGACAACCTCGCCGCCTGGCTGGCCGACTACCGCTTCAGCGGCGACATCTGGGGCTACCCCGAGGGCGAGATGTTCTTCCCCGGCTCCCCCGTTCTCTCCGTCGAGGGCAGCTTCGCCGAATGTTGCGTCCTGGAGACCGTGTTGCTCGCGATCTACAACCACGACTCCGCCATCGCCTCCGCCGCCTCACGCATGACGTCGATGGCCGAGGGCCGGCCCTGCGCCGAGATGGGTTCGCGCCGCACCCACGAGTGGGCAGCCGTCGCCGCAGCCCGTGCCGCCTACGTCGCAGGGTTCGCCGCGACGTCGAACCTCGAGGCCGGTCGCCGTTATGGCATCCCCACCATGGGGACGGCTGCACACTCCTTCACGCTGCTGCACGACACCGAGGAGGACGCCTTCCGCGCCCAACTCGATGCTCTCGGCCACGGGACCACGCTGTTGGTCGACACCTACGACGAGGAGGCCGCGATCCGCAAGGGCGTGGAGCTCACCGACGGCAAGCTCGGGGCCATCCGCCTCGACTCGGGAGACCTGGCCATCAGCGCGCGGCGCGCCCGTGACCTCCTCGACGACCTCGGCGCCACCGAGACGCGGATCACCGTGACGTCCGACCTTGACGAGTGGCAGATCGCCGCCCTGCGCGGCGCGCCGGTCGACGGCTACGGCGTCGGAACGTCATTGGTGACGGGCTCGGGGCATCCCACATCGGGCTTCGTCTACAAACTAGTGGCGCGCGCCGACTCGGCGGACCCGGCGGCCCCGATGCACCCGGTGGGGAAGAAGTCGAAGAACAAGAACACCCTGGGTGGCCGCAAGTTCGCCATGCGCCGCCGGGGCGAGGACGGACGGGCCGAGGCCGAGGTGATCGGGCTGGGCGCCGCACCCGTCAACGACGGCAATGACCGCGCCCTGCTGGTGGACGTCATCCGCGGCGGCAAGGTGGTCCACAGCGCCACCCTGGACGACGCCCGGCGTCGCCACAACGAGTCCCTGGCCGAGCTGCCCCTGGCCGCGCTGCGCATCAGCAAGGGGGACCCGGCGATCCAGACGCTCATCCTGGACGCGGACGGGGTGCAAACGACCAACCCGTACCACGCGGCGCCCAACCCCCAGAACATCTAGCCGTTCATGACCTCGGCGATCCGCCGGGGGAGGGCCGACTCGAACACGTCGTCGAGCAGGATCGGCAGCCCGTCCTGGCCCGCCAGCGGGATGCGCCAGTTCGGGTACTCGTCCTGGGTGCCGGGCTGGTTCTGGGTGCGATGTTCCCCCACGGCGTCCGTGAGCGCGGCGAGCAGCACCTTCGACGGCGTCAGCACCAGGTAGCGGTGGAGCGCCAACATGACCTCCACGTGGTCGCCGAGCTGCTCGTCGGAGATCAGTCCCCAGTCCTTGAGTCGTTGCAGCCAGGCGGCCTGCTCCTGTTCGGCGTAGGCCAGCTCCGTCTCCAGGGGCTCCGTGAGCAGTCCGAGGTCGTCGCGCAGCTTGACGTGGTCCCCGGCGAGGTACCCCAGCGACGGCGGCAGGTCATGTGTCGTGACCGACGCCATGCACAGCTCCCGCCAGTGATGGGCCTCCAGGGGGTCCCCCTGCTCGTTGTTCTCGAACCACAGGACCGAGGTCCCGAGAATCCCGCGTCGCGCCAGGTACTGGCGCACCCAGGGCTCGACAGTGCCGAGGTCCTCCCCCACCACCAGCGCCTGCGCACGCAACGCCTCCAGTGCCAGGATCCCCACCATGGCCTCGTGATTGTTGCGGACGTAGGTGCCATCCCTGGGCGACATGCCCTCGGGCACCCACCACAACCGGAACAGCCCGATGATGTGGTCGATCCGCACCCCGCCGGCGCGCCGGAGCGTTGCCGAAACCAGCGCCCGGAACGGCTCGAAGGCGAGCTCCTCCATGACGTCGGGGCGCCACGGCGGCTGGCCCCACTCCTGCCCCGCCTGGTTGTACTGGTCCGGTGGCGCCCCCACCTTGACCCCGTGGGCGAACAGGCGCGGCATCATCCAGGTCTCGGCGCCGCTCGCGCTGACGCCGACGGCCAGGTCGGTGACGACGCCCACCGGCATCCCCACCTCCTCCGCCGCCGTCTGGGCGGCGGACACCTGGGTCTGCGCCACCCACTGCAGCCACTCGAAGAACTGCACCCGGTGCGCGTGCCGCTCTGCGAAACGACGCACGGCGTCGGAGGTGGGGTCGCGGTAGTCCTCGTCCCACTCGAACCAGTTCGCACCGAACTCCTCGCTCAGGACGCTCCAGATCGCGAAACGGTGGAGGGCGTCGCCCTCCACCCGGCGGTAGTGGTCGAAGGCGATCTGCCGGGCCGGGCGGCGCGGGGCGTCGTACACCAGCGCCAGGGCCTGGCGCTTGGCATCCCAGGCGCTGGAGCGGTCGATCGTGGCGCGGATAGCGCGCCGCGGGGACAAGGCCTCGCGGAGCTCATCGACCCGGCGCCGATCGGCGACGTCGAGGTCGTCGTACTCGTCGATGGCCTCGGGACGGATGTAGAGGGGGTTGGTGAAGCGACGGCTGGCGGGAAGGTACGGCGAGGGCTCCATCGGCGAGATGGGCTGGGCGGCGTGGAGGGGATTGATCAGCACGTAGCCCGCACCCTGCTCGGCCCCGGCCCACGACATCAGGTCCGCCAAGTCGGCGAGGTCGCCGACGCCCCAGGACCTGCTGGACGGCACGCTGTAGAGCTGGGTGGCATATCCCCAGACCCGTTCACCCCGGGTCCTGGCCGGGAGCCCCAGAAAGCCGGGTGTCACGATGAGGGACGCAGATGTCACGCCCTCGGCGGTGGTGGCCTCGATCCTGTGGTAGCCGAGTGGGAGGTCAGAGCCCAGCTGGAAGGTCGCCTCGCCACGGAGCCGACCGTCCACCTCGCGCTCAGGGTTCCAGTTCTCGACCTGCTGGCCATGGCGGCGCTCGCCTGACTCCAGCACCACCTGGACCCCGAGCGGGGTGCCGGCGGGTACGTGGACGTTGACGTGGACGGCCGTCCCCTCCTCCACGACGGTGCAGGGCGGCAGCACACGTCGCCAGTGACGCTGTTCGACCGCGTCCAGCGCAGCCCGGCAGGCCTCGTCGGTGGAGCCATCCACACCCAGGGCATCCAGGACCCGAATGATGGTCTCGGGCGCGATGGTGGTGTGGCGGCCCTTCCAGTCCCAGAACTCGCGGGCGATGCCGTAGTGGTCGGCCAGCTGCTGCAGGCCCTCTGACAGGTGTGCCACGGTCTCGTCTTCGTCTCTCGCCGGGTGCGGACTACTTCTTGACCACGACGGTCTTGGCGACCATGTCGTGGAACGTCTGCTTCTTGGGTGTGAACAGTGGCATGAGCACGTTGACGAGGTTCACCACCGGGATGTTCTGGAACACCACGGCCAGCAGGGCGCGAAGTGCGGAGGTTCCCCACGAGACCTTGCCCAGCGAGTGGTCGCCGTCACGGACGACCCGCAGCCCCGTCGCCAGCTGGCCCGCGGTGCCGCCGGCCAGGGCTACCAGCACGGTCCTGTAGACGATGTAGAGGACGGCCGTGGCGATCCCGGCGGCCATGAACGCCCCGGTCACGCTGTCGGGAAGCGGCGGCGGGTCGGTCCTGCCCAGTTCAGCCGCCACGAGCAGCTCCTCCAGCCACAGTTGGAGCTCCACCAGCGCGTCGCCGGCGAAGACGTTCTGTAGCAGCGCACTGGGGATCCAGAGCACGAATCCGTCAATGATCGCCGCGAGTACCCGCCACCACCACCCGGCCAGCCGCGCCGGGCCCATCCGCGCCGCCGTCGCGGTTCCGTAGCCCCCGGTTGGCTGGTAGCCGTACTGGTTGCCCTGGTGAGCCATGGGGGGCCCGGGCGTCGGTCGAGTCACCTGTGACCAGTTGGCGCCGTCCCAGTAGCGCTCGTGGCCGGATCCTGCGGGGTCGGGGTACCAACCTGCGGGCGGCTGGCTCTGGGTGTGGCTCATGCGCACAAGGATGCCATGCAGGTCCGGGATGCAACCACCCGCACCACTAGGCCCCCTTGGCCGCCGACGAGTTCTCGATGGGGCCGATGCGCCGCGACACGAACACGGCCAGGGTCACCGCGCTCCACAGCACGAGGAACAGCGCGAGGTAGCTGCGCGACTGCCACGCAGCGATCGTGGCGGCGTACGTGGCCCCCGCGACCCCCGTCAGCAGCGCGTTGCCCAGGCCCTCGGCGAGCTGGAGGGCTGCGTTGTGCCGGCCCTGCTCCTGGGGCCTCGACAGGTCCATCGTGGCGACGGCGGCGCTCGGCATCATCAGACCCATTCCCAGACCCGCCGCTATCCAGGCCATCACGCCCACGACGAGCCCCAGCTCCCCGGCGACGAACGCCACGAGGCCCACCAGCCCCAGGTTGATGAGCAGGGCACCCAGGGTGATGATCTCATCTCGTCGGATGCGCAACCAGGGCCGGGCCTGCACCCACGCCCCCGTCGTCCACCCGACACTGCCGATCGTCAGCGCGATCCCCGCCTGGAACGGGGTCAGCCCGCGGACGTCCTGCAGCACGAGGAGCACGAACGCCTCGGCTGCGAAGAAACTCCCCGCCGCGAGGGCACGGGAGGCGACGACCGCGCCGAGCCCGCGCCCCAGGTGACGCACGGCGGGAGGCAGCACGCGCGGCAGAGCCACCACGAGCCCCACAACGCCGAGCACCCCGGCCGCCACGCTCAGCCAACCCCACCCCTGGCCGGCCGACTGGATCCCGGCCGGCGCAACGCTGACGACGGCGACCGCCCACCATGCCACCACATCCGGGTCGTCGTCCGGGACGAAACGCGCCTGGACGCGGCGCATCGACGGCAGCGTCAGCAGTCCCGCCAGCAGCAGCAGCGGGATCATTGACGAGAACACCAACCGCCAGGTGTAGGTGGTGAGCCAGGCGGCGAGCGGTGGTCCCAGGAAGGCCGGGAGCAACCAGACGAAGCTCAGCATTCCGAGCACGGTGGCCCGTTCCCTCCCGTGGAACACCAGCGCTATCGTCACGAACATCGACAGGGACAGGCCACCGGCGCCGAGCCCCTGGACTGCCCTCGCCAGCAGCAGGATGGTGGCATTGGGGGCGAGGGAGCCCAGCACCAGCCCGGCGATGAACAGCAGGAACCCAGTCAGCATCGGCGGCAGCGGGCCCACGCGGTCCGCCACGCGCCCGGCGATGATCGTGGCCAGCAGCTGGCCGATGACGAGCGAGGAGAAGGCCCAGGCATAGAGTGCCCGGGCGTCCAGGTCGTCCATGATGGTGGGCATCGCCGTGGCCATGCCGATCATCTCGAATGCGACGCCGAAGATGGCGAGGAAGAGACCTGCGAGCAGCCGCCAACGACCCGGCATCACGTCCTGGCCGGTGTGCGACATGCATCCTCCACGTAGAATCGACGTCCATGAGCGAAATGGCCCCCGGCTCCCAGACAGTCCTCGACGAGCGCACCGAGCAGTTCGAGGACGGCGACCACGAACGATTCTCGCACTACGTCCCCAAGAACAAGCTCGTCAAGGCGATGGTGACGGGAACCCCTGTGGTCGCGCTCTGCGGAAAGGTGTGGGTGCCCACCAAGAACCCGGAGAAGTTCCCCGTGTGCCCGGAGTGCAAGGAGATCTGGCAGTCACTCAATCCGGGCAAGTGATCGGGCCCCACCCTAGCCTTGGGGGATGAGCGAGACCTCCCCCGCGCCGATCACTCCCGACGCCAAGGACTGGACCTGGGTCACCGAACGGCCGTGCCCCGACTGCGGGTTCGACCCCGGGCCCGTCACGCCTGCCACTCTGCCGCCCCTGGTCGTCGACGCCGCCGAGCGGTTCGCCCGGGCGCTGGAGAGGCGGGATGCCGATGTGCGCCCCGCTCCGGGGACGTGGTCGCCGATCGAGTACACGCTCCACGTGGCCGACGTCTGCGAGGTCATGACCGCCCGGCTGCACGCCATCCTCGACAGCGATGGGGCGGGTGTGGAATTCGACGACTGGGACCAGGACCGCGCGGCCGTCGACAAGGAGTACTGGAAGTCCAACTCCCATGCTGCCCAGGTCCTCGTCCACGAGCGCGCGGAGGGGGCGGCACGGGCGTGGGCCGAGGTCGCGGAGGACCGATGGGAGTGGCCGGGGCTGCGCAGCAACGGATCGGCGTTCACCGTCGCGTCGCTGGCGTGCTACTTCGCCCACGACGTCGTCCATCACCTGCACGACGTCGGGGCGTGACGCGGGGCCCACTCAGTAGCGGTAGTGCTCCGACTTGTAGGGCCCGTCCGTGCTGACACCGAGGTAGTCCGCCTGCTCCGGGGTCAGCTCGGTCAACTCCACCCCGAGAGCGTCGAGGTGCAGCCGCGCGACCTCCTCGTCCAGGTGCTTCGGGAGCGTGTGGACCCCCACCGGGTAGGCATCACCGTTGGTGAACAGCTCGAGCTGGGCCAGCACCTGGTTGGTGAACGAGTTGCTCATCACGAAGGACGGATGCCCGGTGGCATTGCCCAGGTTGAGCAGGCGCCCCTCGCTGAGCACGATGATGTTGTGCCCGTCCGGGAACGTCCACGTGGCCACCTGCGGCTTGATGTCGGTCTTGGTCACGCCGTCGAGGCGCGCCAGTCCGGCCATGTCGATCTCGTTGTCGAAGTGCCCGATGTTGCCGACGATCGCCTGGTGCTTCATCCGCGACATCTGGTCCGCGGTGATGACGTCCTTGCAGCCGGTGGCGGTGATGAAGATGTCGGCGGTCTCGACGACGCTGTCCAGGTGGGCCACCTGGTAGCCGTCCATCGCGGCCTGCAGAGCACAGATGGGGTCGACCTCCGTCACGATGACCCGGGCGCCTTGGCCCCGCAGGGACTCGGCGCAACCCTTGCCGACGTCCCCGTAGCCGCACACCACCGCGACCTTGCCGCCGATCAGGACGTCGGTGGCGCGGTTGATGCCGTCGACCAGTGAGTGGCGACAGCCGTAGCGGTTGTCGAACTTGGACTTGGTGACCGAGTCGTTGACGTTGATGGCAGGGAACAGCAGGGTCCCCGCCCGGGCCATCTCGTAGAGCCGGTGGACGCCGGTGGTGGTCTCCTCCGTCACGCCCTGCACCGATGCGGCGATGGCCCTCCAATCAACGGTCCCGTGGGCCTCGCGCAGGGCAGCCTTGACGACCAGGAACTCCTCGGAGTCGGACTCGGCGTCCGCTGGAACCTCGCCGTCGCGCTGCGACCAGACCCCCTGGTGCAGCAGCAGGGTGGCGTCGCCGCCGTCGTCGAGGATCATGGTGGGGTGCCGGTCATCCGGCCACTGCAGGATCTGGCGGGTGCACCACCAGTACTCCTCGAGGGTCTCGCCCTTCCACGCGAACACCGGCACACCGCGAGGATCCTCCGGTGTGCCGTCGGGCCCGACGGCGATGGCGGCCGCCGCGTGGTCCTGCGTGGAGAAGATGTTGCACGACGCCCACCGCACCTCCGCCCCCAGCGCGACGAGGGTCTCGATGAGAACGGCCGTCTGCACGGTCATGTGGAGGCTGCCCGCGATGCGGGCTCCAGCGAGCGGACGGGAGTCGCCGTAGCGCTCCCGCATCGCCATGAGGCCGGGCATCTCGTGCTCGGCGAGAGTGATCTCCTTGCGCCCGAAGTCGGCGAGGGTCAGGTCAGCTACGCGAAAATCCACGTCGCCACTCTACGTGGCGCGTCGCACGGCCCGGAAACCAGGACGCTCAGTCTCGCTCGGTGACGGCCGCCACGTGGGTCAGCGCGAGGTCGTAGCCCCCCAGTCCCAGCCCGGCGATCACACCGGTGGCGTAGGGGCTGACGACCAGGTGCTTGCGGAACTCCTCCCGCGCGTGGACGTTGCTGATGTGAACCTCGATGACGAGCTCGCACTGCGCGACGGCGTCGGCGATGGCAATGGAGTAGTGGGACCAGGCCGCGGGGTTGAGCACCACCGGGAGCTGCTGGTCCGCGGCCTCGCCGAGCCAGTCGAGCATCTCGCCCTCGTGGTTGGTCTGGCGCACCTCGACGTCCAGGCCCAGCGCGGCGCCCGTCCCGATGAGGTGGTCGGAGAGCTCGGCGAACGTGGTGGAGCCGTAGACCTCGGGCTCCCGGACCCCCAGCCTTCCCAGGTTGGGACCATTGAGGACAAGGACCTTGGTCGTCGCGTCAGTGCTCACAGCGGTAACTCTGCCAGATGGGGGTCACTTGCCGAGCCCGATGCCCAGATACGCCGCGGCGTAGCGTCCGTGCTGCAGGAGCGTGACGTAGCTCTCGACGTCGGAGTTCTCCAGGTTGGTGTCGCCGGACGAGATGCGGCAGGTCCGGACACCCGCTGCCTCGGCAAGACGCTCGAGGCGGTCCGCTGCCCCGGCGAGGCGTTCCGGCACCTTGGCCTCATCCAGGAGGAGGAGCACGGGACGCGGGTCGGACTGTGTCTCGAACGGGTCCTCGAAGAGGTCCCTGGGCGGCACGGCACGCAGGACGGCCTCGAGTTCGTCAGCATCAGCGGCCAACGCCAGTTGCCCGCTCGCACGCCGCAGCGCCTCGGCGATCCGACGCGAGGCGCGGGCGGCGAGCACCGTCGCGCCCCACACCAGCGGGAGGCCCTCGGCGAGACCGGCGGCCAGGTCCTTGGCCCGGTTCTCCGACATGTCGCGGGCCGGGGAGCAGCTCTCGGCGACGAGGTCCGCGGCGTCGGCCACGTGGTCAGGCAAGACTCGCGGGCCGAGGTCGAGGTCCCCGAGCAGCGCCAGCACGGCGACGGCTGAGGCCATGGCATCGGACTCCGCGCAGGGCAGCAGGGTGGTGTCATGGGACTGGGCGGCCGCAGCCAACTGGGAGTCCTCGGGTGCGGCGACGATGAGCTGGGCGCCGCGTCGCGCGGCCTCGTGGGCGCACTGCACCTCCCACGCAGGAGCCTCATGGCCTCCGAGCACGATCACCAGGTCGAGGGGCCCGACCCAGGCCGGCAGCGTCGGGCCGGGCCACGCCATGAACGGCACCGGGCAGGCGGGCTCCAGAACCGCCCGCACCAGCCGGGACTCGGAGCCCAGGACGAGGATGCCGCGTGGCCGCTCTCCCCGCTCGAGGTGGCCGACGGGCACGCTGAGGGATGCCTTGCGGATCCGTGCCCCAGTCTCTGCCAGGTAACGCAGCCGGTCGTCACGGAGGAGTTGGTCGGCGGACTCGAGCCGCGCATCGTCGAAGCTGGGGCCGGGCATGGCAGTCAGAGGGTGCTGCGGGCCTGGTCGATCAGCAGGACGGGAATCTGGTCCCGGACGGGATAGGCGAGGCCGCAGGACTCGTTGGTGCAGACCAGCTCCGCTCGGTCGTAGTCGACCGCGAACTTCGCGTGACACGCAGGACACGCCGCGATGGCCAAGAACTCGGCTGACAGGTCCATGTTGTGCTCGGCCATCGAAATACCTCTCGTCTGCGGGGCGTTGGTCACCAATCTAGCCGGGAGCAGGCATGTTCGACCACGCTCGCGCCTCACTGCTCGCGATCCGCGGCCAGCTTGTTCTCCTGGGCCAGGGTGATCGTCCGGCGCAGCGTGAACAGCACTCCGCTGGCAGCGGGCGAGGCGGGCGTCGCGGGGTCGTCCATGGACTCCTGCAGCCGGTCCGCCGCGTCGCGCAGCGACGAGACGTCGACGTCCCGGTTCGGGGAGGTCCAGTCCTCGAGCAATCGGCGCAGTTCCTCGAGGGCCGCGACCGTGGCGTCCCGCACCGTGGGCGCCAGGTGTCGGGCATCGCGAGCCGCGGCGTCGGCCACCAGGCCCATCGATGCCGCGGCGTACTCCCAGGTGCGCAGCTGGGCCTCGACGCGTCCGGCGGTATGTCGTCGATACCAGGTGCGCTGGTTCTTCCTGCGCGCGTCGCGGACCTCACTCATGGACGACCGCGCCTTGGACAGCGCCTGGTCCAGGTCCGGTGAGTCCGTGGCGGTGTCCGTCCCGTCTCGCAGGAGGTCAGCGGTGTCACCGACTCTGCGGGCGAGTGCGACGCGAAGGTGGTCCAGGTCTCGGCGCGCCAGCTCGATGGGCTGGCCGGGGAGCACGAGGGCGACTCCCACGGCCACGAGCGCCCCCAGGAGCACGAGTCCGCTGTACAGCGCGACGAACCAGGTGTCACCACCGCCGAAGATGAGCGAGAACAGCGCCGAGGTGGGAACCCACGAGCCCATGGACCCGAGGGACGGCAGCGTCCCCAGCAGGACCCCGACGCCGACCGTGACGGCCATTGCCTGCCAGCTGTCGGGATCTCCGATGATGTCGGCGAGGACCGCTGTGGCGCCACCGATGGTGATGGCCGCCGCGGCCTGCAGCGCGGTCCGCAGCGACCCGCCCGGGTTGCTGGTGGTGGCGATGACCGCGCCGAGCGGGGCGTAGTAGGCGTACTCCGCCGCCTGCCCCGGCAGGGAGAGGGCAACAACCCAGGCGACGGCCACGGCCATCCCGGTGCGCAGGGCATTGGCCGCCACCGGATGGAGGTCCCACTGGCGAACGGTGGCGCGTACGGCGGTGGACGGGTCGGGCGTGGTCACCGTCCGATTGTGGCACCGCGGGCGAACAGCCCCCGGAACCTCAGGTTCGGACCAGCGCGAGGACCTCGTCGCGCAGCATCGCCATGCGCTCGGGGTCGCGGGCCTCCACGTTCAGACGGAGTAGAGGTTCGGTGTTGCTCGGCCGGAGGTTCAGCCACCACCCCTGGTCCCGGTTGGTGATCATCAGGCCATCGCCCCGGGCAACCTCTCCCCTGCCGTCGAAGGCGTGTGCCACGACGGCCATCGCCTCGTCGGCGTCCTCGACCGTGGAGTTGAGCTCCCCCGAGCGGTGGTAGCCGTCGAAGGCGGCGGCGAGTTCCGAGAGTCGACGTCCGGAGCGGCGGAGCAGCTCGATGACGTGCAGTGCTGCCAGCATCCCGGTGTCGGCGGACCAGAAGTCCCGGAAGTAGTAGTGCGCGGAGTGCTCGCCGCCGAAGATGGCGTCGTGCTCGGCCATGAGTGCCTTGACATACGTGTGACCGACGGGCGAGACGACCAGCTCGCCCTTGCCCTCGACCGCTTCGGCGACCGCCCAGCTGGTGATGGTGTTCACGACGATCGTGCCGCCGGGCTCCTTCTCGAGCTCTGCCAGCGCGATCATGGCGGTGATCACGGACGGGTCCACGACGTCGCCGCGCTCGTCGATGATGAAGCAGCGGTCGGCGTCCCCGTCGAAGACAAGTCCGAGATCCGCTCCATGGGCGCGCACGGCCTGCCGGGCGTCCTCGAGGTTCTCCGGCTCCAGCGGGTTCGCCGGGTGGTTCGGGAAGGTGCCGTCGAGGTCCAGGTAGAGACCCACCACGTCGAGGCCGCGACCGGCCAGGACCGGGACGCAGGTGTGGCCGGCCATACCGTTGCCGGCGTCGACGACGACCGTCAGATCCGGTCCCGCTCCGGCGGGGACCAGCTCCGTGAGCCTGTCCGCGTAGGCCTCCAGCGTGTCCACGTGCCGGACCGATCCGCGGACCTCCTCGCCGACCGTGACGTCCTCGGCCACCCGGCGCAACTCGTCGGTGAAGCCTGCGGGGACGGGACGCGCGTCGGCGAGGCAGAACTTGATGCCGTTGTAGGAGGCGGGATTGTGGCTGGCGGTGAACTGGACTCCCGGCAGACGGAGCCAGCCGGAGGCGAACCAGAGCTGGTCCGTCGACGTCAGGCCCACCTCGACGGCATGGGCACCGGAGCGCCGGGCGCCGTCGATGAAGGCGGCGGAGAGCTCGGCACCGAGCCGGCGCATGTCGCGTCCGACGACGAACTCGCCACCCTGAAGGTCGAGCAGTTGGACGAAGGCGGCACCGAGCCGGCGTGCACCGTCGAGGTCCCACTCGGGGTCCTCGCCTGCGACGATCCCGCGGATGTCGTTGGCCTTGAAGATCTGGGTCTGCAGCACGGGGGCAGCCTAGCGTGGCGGATCGTCGGGCAGCACTGACCACCTGGTGGGTTCTGTCAGTGGTCATCGACATAATAGACCACATGAGCGATTTGCAGGAGTTGGGGCAGCGGTACCTTTCCGCGCTCTGGGATGCCGCGGTCGCTCTCGACGGCGACACCAGCGCGGTGGTGGAACGGCTGGATGGTCTTGTCGGTCTGGTGGACGAGGTCGAGGCCCAACTGGCGGGCCTGCGGATGCATCTGCTGCAGGAAGCGACCGTCTCCGCTGCTGGTCAGGTGATCGAAGGGGTGCGGCAGTCGGTGCGACACACCCCCGCTCAGGCGGCTGCGGCCATCCGGCTGGCCGCGGACATCGCGGACAGATTCCCCCTGATCGGGGCGGCGCTGAGCGAGGGAAGCATTTCGCTGGCCCAGGCGGAGGCGATCGTCGCCGGACTTCGCAAGCTGCCACCCCGACTCATCCGTACTGAGCTCGTCGCATGCCAGCAAGAGATCCTTGCGCACGCCGATGCCCTCGGCCCTTCCGAGTTGCGAATCCTGGCGTCGCGCCTGGTTGAGGTGCTGGATCCGGATGGGGCGGAGGCCGATGACGCCAAGCGCCTGGCGCGCGAACAGGCGTCTGCGCATCGATCCCGCTCCTGCGGGTCTCGCCCGACCATCACGGCTCGATGCGCATCTCCGGACAGCTACCGCTCTCCGACGCCGCCCTGCTGACAGCCCAGCTGGACGCGCTGATGCCGCCGGCGTCCTCCTATCAGCACGCTGGTGAGGTCCCGGGCCGTGATTCCCGCCGGGCGGATGCCCTGGTGCTGCTGACGCAGGCAGCCGCCGCCGCTGGCGATGTGCCGGCGCATGGCTTGGACCGGCCACAGGTGCACATCACCCTGGACATGGACACCCTCACCACCGGGCTTGGACGTGTCGGGCTGATCGGTGTCGGCGACGGGGTGGATGGTGTGTCGGCGGGGGAGGCGCGTCGGTTGGCCTGTGACGCGGGCCTGGTCCCGATGGTCCTGGGTGGGGCGTCGAAGCCGCTCGATGTGGGCCGCACCCACCGGCTGATCACCCCCGCCATCCGCACCGCCCTGATGCAGCGGGACCAAGGTTGTGTGTTCCCCGGCTGCAGCGCGCAGCCCGCGGGCTGTGAGGCGCACCACATCATCCCCTGGTGGCGAGGCGGCGACACCAGCCTCCACAACGGCGTTCTGCTGTGTCCCTACCACCATCGCCTGGTGGAACCGGACCCGCAACAGTCCAACGAGTCGCAGTGGCAGGTCCACCTCGACGAAGAGACCGGACTGTCCTGGTTCACCCCACCCCGCCACATCGACCCGACCCACCGACCACGGCAACATCAACGACACCACCTCGCTCAACTCCGACCGACCGGCGCGGCACCACCCTGCCCGGACCAGGACCCGCCCGCACCGGAAGCTGAGCCGTCCGGCGGGGACCCGCCCAGCCTCGAGGAGCTGATCCAACGATCAGCCGGAATCTGGAGTACCTAGTCGACGGTGCGCAGCAGCCGCAGGTGACCCACCCTGCGCTCAGCCAGGTCCACCGGCGGCGCGGGGGTGGGTTCGGGCACCTCGTCGTGTCGGAGGCCGACCTCACGCACGGCATCCGCCAGGGCGAGCAGGTCGTCGTCGGGAACGGCCACCCGGTGGTCCTCCTCCAGTGGCAGACGGATGACCTCCCAACCGCGAGGCACGGATGTTCGGGCGGCATGGTCCAGGCACAGGTCGAATGCTCCCGGAACCGCCCGCTCGGACAGGGGCCCGAGCACGGCCGTCTGGTCGGCGTAGACGTAGGTCAGCGTCGCCATCGCGGGCAACAGGCAGGCGGTTCGAGTACAACGGCGCACGAGAGGGACAGTAACGCTCGGGGCGATAAAGTGGCGACATGCCACGCAGCAGGGATCGACACGGTCGTGGAATCCGCGGTCCCCTGGCCCTGCCACACGCGTGGTCCCACTCTCCCGTGCCGCTGCGCCGTCCATCCCGCACGGAGTTCTTCAACGTGTGCGTGACCGATGCGTTGGAGGAGATTTCGGACTTCCACCCGACGGCGCTGGACGGGATCATCGTCGGGGTCGAAGACGTCCCGCACTTCTCCACCGACTGGTCGGGCGGCCACGTCCCCATGTCGGCCGCCCTGGAGCCGACCCGCGGGCGACGAGCCCAGATCGTTGTCTACGAGAGGCCCCTCGAGCACCGGGCGGGGACCCGGCAGCAGTTGCGCGACCTCGTGCACCGCACGATCGTGGAACAGCTGAGCATGGTCACCGGCATCGCGGTGGAGCAGTTGACCGACCGGGACCTCGACGACGACTGACCTCACACGAGCAGCGTCGCGGCCCACGTCAGCGCGGGGGCGATGGCGAGCGCCGGCAGGAGGTCCGCGACGGCCACCTGTTTGAGGTCGAGCAGCCGGATCCCGAGCCCGATGAGGATGACGCCACCGGTGGCGCCCAGCACGTCGATCTGTGCCGTGTCCAGGAAGCTGCCCAGGCTGAAGGCGGCCAACGTGAGCCCTCCCTGCAGGAGTCCGACGAGGCCGGCGGAGAAGAGGACTCCGATCCCCAGGGAGGCGGCGAAGGCGATGGCGGCGAAGCCATCCATGACCGACTTCACGAGCAGCTGGTCGGCGCCCAGCCCCAACCCGTCGGAGACGGAGCCCAGGATGGTCAGCGGACCGACGCAGAACACCAGGGTGGGGGTGACCAGACCTTCGACGAAGTGCGCGGAGTCGTCCTGCCCGAAGCGCCGCCTGATGGTCTCGGCCATCGCCTCGAGCCGCTCGGTCACCCGCAGCCACGACCCGAGCAGGGCTCCCGCCAGGAGGGAGCCCAGCACGACCAGTAACCCTGCACCGCCCAGCGTGTCCGCGACCGCCTTGCTGCCCAGGCCCAGTGCGCCCGTGATCCCGAGGACGATCGTGACGAGTCCCAGGGTGTCGGTGACCAGTTCCCGGGCGCGGTGGCTGAAGCGGTGGCCCAGCAGCATCCCGATCGTGGCGCCCGCGACGACCGCCAGCACGTTGACCACGGTTCCCGCTCCGATGAACATGACGTGCCTACCTGAGCGTGGGGTCGATGAGCGCGTCCAGGCTGGCGGCGCCGGCATCGACGGCGGTGAGGACGTGCGCGGCGGTCCCGTCCGCGCCGTGGGTGACCAGGGCAGCAACGACCGGGACCGCGCTGGAAACCCCGACAGGGCCGGCGCCCACCTCGAGGGCCGTCGTCGTGCCTGCCGGTACCGGCAACGGGCGCGTGGTCCCGTCGGCGGTGACCTCGACGGCCGCGTCGACGTCGCCCGGGTTGGTGATGACCAGTGTGGCGTCAGCGGGCGCGGCGGTCGCCAGCTCGGTCCCCGGCACAGCAGGCTCGACCGTGGCCCGATCCGGGGTGCCCAGTGCCAGAGCGGCGGCTACCGGCAGGTCCGACTGCAGCCGGAAGCCGGATGCCTCCCCGGCCAGCGCGGCACCGATGTCCACCGCGAGGGCGGAGCGCGGCGGCACGGAGACGCCCTCACCGCCGGGCGGCGTGTAGGCGGCGGAGGCACCGAAGGCCGTGACCTCGACCGTGGCCCGAGCCTCCGAGGGATTGGCGAGCAGCACCGTGACCTGTTCCTGCCCGGCCGGGATGCCCGTGAGGACCAGGTCGGTGGCCACCTGGGAGGGACGTGCACTGTCGAGCACTCCCAGTCCCACGGTCCGGGCCACCACGCTCGCCCGGCCCCGGCTGGCCCGGTAGGACACCGCGACGGGACCCTCGACGTCGGCCAGTACGGACAGCGCGATCACACGCGACGCCCCGGCGCTGATGGCGATACCGCGGGCACCGACCGTGGCGATGTCACCGTCGGTGCCGTGCAGCGTCAGGTCGACGGAGGCGTCGCTGGGGTCGGTGTTGACGAGCAGGAGCTCCGTGTCAGCGGTGCTGGGCACGAGGATGGTGCCCTCGGCCTGCGCAGGGACGCAGCCGGACCAGTCCGCCACTGCCGAACCACCGGCGGCGGCAACGCCCGACAGCCCGGCGTCGCCGGTCACCACGTACGGCTCCGACTGGTCGGCGAGCTGCAGCTCCGGTTCCACCGCGGTGCGATCCTGTCCCAGCCGGCCCCCGGCCTTCGCACCGGAGAGGGCAACGGTGGCGGGCGGAGCGGCGGGGACGCACACGAGTTTGCTGCTCCGGTCGGGCTGCAGGCTGCTGGTCCGATTGATGGCAGCGGGTTCCAGCAGGGTGACGGCGAACACGACCCCTGCCATGGCCACGAGGCCCACCGCCCCGGCGAGACGCTGCAACATCAGATCCCCCTTCGCGCGACGGTCCCGCCGGACCTCAGTGTCGGCGCCGCGAGTGCCGCCAGCACCAGCACGAGTGCCGCGTACCAGGCCAGCGCTCCCCAAGCCCGAGACATGCCGTGCGTGACCTCTCCCCCGCTGCCCGCCGGCAGGTCGAACGTGACGGGAGGTCGGTCCGGGGCAGGTTCGAGGGCCCGTCCACCAACGGCCATCCACCATCGCGGGTCGGGCTCCTCCGACAACACGACGTGCCTGGCATCGGGCTCCGATGCGAGCTCACCGTCCGCGACCGGCACCCGCCCCTCGGCAGCCACGAGTTGGGTGCGGCTCGGCAGTCCGGTCACGGTGAAGACCACGCTTCCCTCGTCCACCGCGGCTCGGGTGAGGCCGCGGGCGTTGCTGACGGCTGCGAGCTGGTCCGCATCGAATCCGGACATGAGGACGTGTCCGACGGCGAGGCTCTCCAGCTGGCGCGCGAGGTCCTCGGGGACACTCCCGCCGCTCATCGCCTGCACCACGCCGGAGAACTCGTCGGCGAACGCAGCAGGCAGGGGCTGCTCGGCCGAGCCCCATGTGGGGTGCCGGTGGTCGGCGACGTTCCAGGCCACCCCAGAGTCGCCCTCTCGCTCGATCAGGAGGGTCCGCGTCTGGCGAGTCGAATCCATGACGTCGACCACGTAGCCGGGCAGGACCGTGGTCGTCGGCTCCACCGCGCTCGTGAACCCCACCCACGCCCAGCTCCCGATGCCGACCGCGCCCGCGGCCGCGACGGCGACCAGTCTCAGCGCGTCCAGCCGCGGCGCCGAGCGGTCCTCGGCGAGCACGATCGAGAGCACACCCGCCACCGCCAGGAGCACCCACCCGGAGAGGAGGGCACGTGCCTCGCCGCCGTTCACGTCGACGGCGAGCCGGGACAGGCCTGCGGCGACGACCATCAGGACACCGCAGACCAGCAGCGTGCCCCAGCCGCGGCGCGGTGGAACGGCCGACAACGCGAGCAACACCGTCGCCGCCAGGATGATTGTGCAGGCGATGCTGGCCCACAGCGGCAGACCGGATGGGAGGATACGGCCGACGAGCAGGGCATGGTCCGGCGGCGGCCACGCTGGGGCGGCGAGGGGGTCGACCCCGGTCAGCGCCCGGCCGGGCCAACGCCAGAGGGTGGGGAGCCACGGGAGCATAGCGAGCCAGGGGATCCCGACGGCGATGGCAGCGGACAGAGGACGCATGCGCCGCGCGACCGCCAGTGACAGCGCGGCCACGGTGGCGAGCGCCAGGGCGGCGGGCCACACGACGCTCGCCAGCAGGATCCAGAACCCCAGGGCGGCCGGGGCCCGAAGCGCCTCTGCCCCGCTCGAGTCATCGAGCAGCACCCGTCTCGCGGCCCGCGCCGCGAGGGGGATCACCATGGCCAACACCATGCCCGAGACGTCACCAGCCGTGACGAGTCCCAGCACCACGGCGGCACCGGCCCATCCCAAACCACCGGCGGCGGCCCGCCACGAAGAGGCACCCCAGTCGCGCAGCGCACGCACGGCAGCGAGCGCCGCGACGACAGGGGCGCCCAGCACGAGCAGCAGGGCCAGCAGTGCGGGGCTACCGAGCGCCGCGGTGGACGCGGCGGCCGCGAGGGTGAGCCACGGAGCGGGCGCACCGGGGACGCCCGCCACGGGCTCGAGAGCGGAACCCCAAGCCTCGTCCAGCGAAGCCGGGGCGGGCATGAGCCAACCACCGGCAACCCCGGAGCCGTACAGCGTTCGCCCCGCGACGGCCCCGACCAGCAGCAGGATCGCGAGCAGCGCCAGCACTGGTGAGACCCACCGCGTGCGAGTGGCCCCCGAACCGGCGAAATCGTCTCCGGTCAACTCGTCGAGCGAGGTCTCGGGATCGGAGGAGGTCAGGTCCCGGTAGCGCTCGGCGATGCCGTTGCCGATCCTGTCGAGAACGTGACGGGTTCCCCAGCGCGGACCCGGGAGCACGTGAGGCGGATCCTCGCCCGGGTGTGCCAGGGATCGCAGGGCCGCCGTCTCGTCGCGTGCGGCCTGGAACCGCCGCGTGGCTCGCAGTTCTGCGAGCGCGGTGCGCGGCGACTTGCCGAGCAAGTAGCCCAGGGCACGGAGCCATCCCCACAGCACGAGGACGGCCCGGGACGGCGGCGAGGCGGGCCGCGCTGCCGCCACCTGGAGTGCCGCGTACCGGTCGAGTTCGTGGGTGGTCCGGGCCAGGGCAGGCTGGCGCTCGCTCGTCCGGCCCGCCTGCCGGTGAACCACGGCAGCCCGCGGCCACGTGGTCACGCTGTGACCGGCCAGCCAGGCCCGCCACCCCAGGTCCACACCGTCGCGGTGGAGGGGGACCTGCGGGGCCAGCCCTCCGAGTTCCCGCCACACCTCACCGCGCACCAGCATGCCGGCGGTGGAACCGCCCAGCACCTCGCGTGCGGTGAGCTGGTGCTGGTCGATGTCGCCCTCGTCGACGTCGAGGACGCGGCTCCCGGTGCGGGTGATGGTCTGTCCGGCCTCCGCCAGTGTCCAGGGATAGTTGCGGCGTCGGGGCTGGAGGAGTTTGGGCAGCACCATGGCCGCGCTCGTCTCGGCTGCTCCCGCCAGCAGCTCACCGAGCGCGTCCGGCTGCGGGGCGGAATCGTCGTGGAGCAGCCACACCCAGGAGGGCTCGGTGTCGTCCAACCCACGGCGGACGGCCTGCCCATAGCCGTCGCCGGCGTCGCCCGCCACGAGGGCATCCAGCACTCCCTCGGCCCGTGCGCGCTCGAGCAGGTCACGACTGTCGTCGGTGGAGCCGTTGTCGACGGCCACGATGCGGCCCGGCCGCGGGTCGAGTCGGGCCAGGGCGAGCAACTGTCGGGGCAGCCACTCGGCAGCGTTGTGGACGACCATGACCGCGGTCACGCCTGTGGGGTCGGGGACCTCCCGGGACTCCCCCGGGGCGTCCTCCTCGAGCCAGTCCCACAGTCCCGTCGGGGTCGGTGGGGTGTCGAGTTGCTCGTCGGGCACGCACGTCTCCTTGTCGTCGGCGCTCAGACCGACGATATCCGACCCCGGCCGTCGGTCAGACGGCCGCGCGCTTCAGCTTCCGACGCTCCCGCTCGGACAGCCCGCCCCAGATCCCGAAGCGCTCGTCGTTGGCGAGGGCGTACTCCAAGCACTCGGTGCGGACCGTGCACTCCAGGCACACCCGCTTGGCCTCGCGGGTTGAGCCACCCTTCTCGGGGAAAAATGCCTCGGGGTCGGTCTGCGCGCACAGCGCCTGCTCCTGCCACGCGAACGCTCCGTCGGGTTCTGTCGCCAGGATGATGATGTCGTCCATGCTCGCCTCCCTTCGTGCCTGAATTACACACGTGTCATTCGGGTCACGTCAAGCGGTCATCCAGAATTCGTACCCTGTCGACCAGTTCCTTGACGCGTTCGCTGTCCGCCAGCGGGGCCGCGAGCGTCGCACCACGGGTGGCGACCACGAGGGTGTCCGTGAGTCCCAGGCCAGCCACCACGTGGTCGTCGCCCGTCGCGTTGATGAGGACGCACCCGGCGCTGTCGAGCGTGACGACCTTGCCGTCCACGCGGTTGCCCGACTCGTCCACGGCGAGCTCCGCCGCCAGGCTGACGAAGCCCCCGACGTCACGCCAGTCGACGTCCAGCGCCACCGCCAGGACCTCGGCGTCCGTCGCGCCCTGGGAGACGGGCTCCATCACGGCGTAGTCGAAAGAGTTCTTCGGCAAGGTCGGGAAGAGCTCCCCGAGCGTGTCCGGCTCCGCGACGATGCGGGAGATCGTGCGGTGGGTGTCCGGGGTGAGGACACGCAGTTGCTCCAGCAGGGATGCCGCCCGGAAGACGAACATCCCGGCGTTCCACCAGTACTCGCCGCTTTCCAGGTACTGCTCCGCCAACTCCAGGTGCGGCTTCTCCTTGAACTCCGCAAGGCGAAAGACGCCCGCACGGCCGGGAACGGGCTCGTCCCGGTGGAGGTAGCCGTAACCCGTGTGGGGGGAGGTGGGCACGACGCCCAGGGTCACGAGCGCGCGGGGCCGGTCCTCCACCACCTCGAAGGCCTGACGGAGGCTGCGACGGAACGCTTCGGGGGGCGAGATCAACTGGTCGGCCGTGACCATGGCGACGACGGCGTCGGGATCCCGATCGGCCAGGACGGCCGTCGACCAGGCAACGGCGTTGAGCGAGTCCCGACCCACGGGCTCCCCGAGGATGTTGTCGCGGGGCAACTCCGGGATCTGGCGCGCAACCACGTCCGCATAGGCCTGGGACGTGCAGGTCAGGACCTGCGCGTCGTCGACGAGGCCCTCGAGCCGGTCGTACGCCATCCGAAGGAGGCTCTGGCCGTTGAAGATCTCGAGCAGTTGCTTGGGCGTCCCCTGCCTGGACAGTGGCCACAACCGGGTGCCGGACCCGCCGGCCATGATGACGACGTAGCGCATGGCCCTCACCGTAGCGGCATTACCATCGGGAGCCATGGTCATCAGCGCACTGGAACAGCGGGTTCGCACGCTTGGACCCCAACCCCTGCTCGTCCACTACGACGGGGGGTTCGGATCACGGGTGGAACTGTCCGGCATCACGTTCGCCAACTGGGTCGACAAGACGGCCAACCTCCTGGAGAGTCTGGGTGTCGACGCCGGGGAGACAGTCAGGATCGAACTGGTGGACTCCGCCCCCGGGCACTGGGTGACGCTGGTGTGGGTGGCCGCCTGCTGGCAACGTGGATGTGCGGTGACCACCTCATCCGAGGATGCGGTCGCGGCGGTGGTGTCGGGTCCCGACGCCGTCGCGTCCGGGGTACCGACCGTCGCCTGCTCCCTGCACCCGCTCGGGCGCGGTCTGGACACCGTTCCCAGCGGCTGCACGGACTACGCGGAGGTGCTCTCGGAACCGGACGCGCACTGGTTGGAGCCCACGAGCCCCGACGACTTGGCGCTTCTACCGGACACGACCTTCGGGGGGCTGTCCTCGACGAGCCCACGCAGCACACGTGCGCTGTTCGTGGATCCTGGTCCGGGCTGGCCGAGTGTGCTCGAGATCCTGGTGGCCCCGCTCCTGGGCGGCGGCTCCAGCGTCGTCGCCACCGGGGTCAGCACCGAGACCGCGGCGCGAATCCGACGCGACGAGCGCGTCGACGCCTAACGCTCCCCGGCCACCCCGCGGAGGAAACCTGCCCCCCAGGCCACGTGCATGACGGCCAGCACCACCGGGAGCCGGAGGCGAGCGGCGGGGTCGAGACCGCGCATCGCCACCGTCGCGGCTCCGAGGAACATGAGGTACGCCGCCGGGGCGAGCAGGAGCCACGTCAGGCCCCTGCTCCGCAGGAAGAGCCCGAGCACCCCTCCGACGATCCCCAGGCCGAGTCCGGTCACGGCAACCGGGGGCACGAGGTAACGGAGCCGGGCGGTGTCGACGTGGCGGCCCATGAGTTCGCGGCGCCACTGGCCCGTGCGCCAGAACTGCTGGGCGAGCGCCACCAGCGAGGAGCGGGGCCGGTAGACGACGCGGAGGTCCGGCGAGAACCAGACCAGGTGGCCAGCCTTCCGGAGTCGGTAGTTGAGCTCCCAGTCCTGGGCGCGGTGGAGCGTCTCGTCGAAGCCGCCGACCGCCTCCAACGGGGCTCGGCGGAAGGCGCCGAGGAAGACGGTCTCCGCGGGTCCTTCTGGGGTGGTCGCGAGGTGGAAGCTTCCGCCGCCCAGCCCGATGCGTGAGTTGTAGGCCGCGGCGATCGCGCGCTCCAGCGGCGTGGTGCCCCGTGCATCCATGAGCCCGCCCACGTTCGCGGCACCCGTGCGCTCCAGGAGATCGATGACGGTGTCGAGGTAGCCGTCGCTCAACTCGCCGTGTCCGTCGACGCGCACGAGGATGTCGTGGCGCGCGTGGGCAATGGCCACGTTGAGTCCGGCCGGAGTGTGCCCGGAGGGGTTGTCGACCACCGTGATCCGCCGGTCCGAGGCCGCGAGCCGATCGGCCACCTCGTGGGTCGCATCCTCGCTGGGCGCAATGCTGAGGACCAGTTCGAGTTCCCCGTCGTAGTGCTGCTGCAGCACGCGCTCGACAGCCGCCTGCAGGTGACGTTCCTCGTTGCGCACGGGCATGACGACGCTGATCGGTGGTCTGCTCACGTCTCGGATCCTCCTCCCCCGGAGGAGCCCCAACCTAGCCGACGCGGCAGAGCCACTCCACATCCTCCTCGGCCGGGGCCTCCGGCGCCTCGCTGGTCTTGGGCGCCGGAGCAGCCGTCTGGGCGGCCTTCGTGGTCGGCACCGGAGCGGGACTCACCTTGGTAGTTGCCGGGGGGGACACGGCGTCGGGCTTGGGTGACGGCGAGGGCTCCTCGGGGCGGGGCTTCTCGGAGGGGGCCTTGTCGGTGGGTGAGGGGGATGGCTCCGCGGCCTTCGGTGGCTCGAGGGCCTCCGCGACCTGCGCCCGGATGAGGTCGAAGTCCGGGTCGGCGGGGGTGATGAGGGGTGGGGAGAAGTTGATGATCTCGAACGGCAAGTCCTTGGCCTTGAGTGCGAGCTCGGTGAGCTCGACCACCTCCTGCGCGGGCACGTCGGTACTGACGAGGTCCCGGCCGGCCTTGGACAGCGCCACGAAGCGGGTGGCCACCGTCGCCGGGTCCAGTTGTTTGGCCATGGCCTTCATGACGCACTTCTGCCGGACCATGCGCTCGTAGTCGCTGGAGCCATGGCGCGATCGCGCGTACCAGAGGGCCTGGTGGCCGTCGAGGTGGACGTCGTCCCCCGGCTCGATCCAGTCGACGACGGGGTTGCTCACGCCCCCGATCGGGACCCGCACGTTGCTGTCCAGCGTGACGCCCCCGAGGGCGTCGACCAGCCGGCTGAACCCGGCCATGTCCACCATGGCGTAGTAGTTGATGTCCAGCCCCAGGACGTGGCCGACGGCCTCCCGCATGGCGGTGAGGCCCGCATCCTGGCCCGGGTAGAGCTCGGCGTTGTCCTCGCCGAGGGTGTGGATGGCGTTGAGGTAGCAGCCATCGCAGTCGTAGCCCTCCGGGTGGAGGTCCACGAGCGGGGAGCTCGCGGGGAAGGGGACCTTCGCCAGGTTGCGTGGCAGGCCGAAGATCACGGTCCTGCCCGTTGCCGCGTCCACGGAGGCCACGTTGATGGAGTCCGGACGGATGCCGACCCGACCCTCGGCCGCATCGGCCCCGAGCAGCAGGATGTTGTAGCGCCCCGCGGTTGCATCGGTCCGTCCCCCTCCGGCGAACACGGCCGAGACCTGTTCGGCCGCGGTGAGGCCCCGGGAGAGGAATGCCGTGGCCGAGGCGGCGACCACCAACCCCGTCACCACCAGGAGGGTGAGGACCAGTCTGGCCCGTCTCACCAGCCGCGGAGGGCGAGCGAGGCGCCAGGAGTCCAGGAGGAGGAGCGCCCACCCGAGGAACAGCCCCCAGAGGAGCACCTTCGCGCCGATCGTCGCGACCGGGTGCAGGAGGAGACCCACCACGCGCCCCCTGTCGATCAGGGCGATGAAGGTGAGGAGGACCAGAGCGACCAGCACGCCGGCCGCGACGCGGAGGGCCGCCCGGCCCACCATCTGGTTCCCGGCGACCCGTTGGGCGCTTCCCGGCACGAGCATGGACAGCACGACCAGCGAGACGGCGCGCCTGCTCCGCACGTTCGATTCGTTCATCCCGCGGCCCTCCTGTCCGGCTCGGGACACCACCTTGCCCACCCGGACCCCATCGGCGAACGCGGCGCGCCGGGCGGCGACGGATACGCGGGTAGGCTGGATCACCGCGCGTAGCCACGGGAGGAACATGAACAACCGCAGGGACGAGGACCTGGACTGGCTCTACCGGCAGGAGGACGAGCCGGAGCCGACTCGCGTCTTCACGGCCGAGGAGCGGGCGCACCTGCAGGGGACGCCTGCGTCGCCCCGCGGATCCTCTCCTCACCCGGACGCCCGGGCGGAGCAGTCCCGAGGCAGCCGTTCGGCACCCCCGCCGCCCCCGCCCGCCCGGCCGCCACGCCAGCGCCGCCGCCGGCGGCGGCGCCCCGTCCGCCGGTTCCTGGCCACCCTCGTGGTCCTGTGGCTGGTGTTCATGGTGGGCACGCCACTGTTCGCCTGGCTCCGCACCACCGTGGTGGAGGCCACCCCGTCGGGGGAGCGCCCGGACGGCCAGCCCGGTACCGCGACCCTCCTCGTGGGCTCCGACGCTCGCGAGGACCTGACCGCCGAGGAACGCTCGCGCCTCGGCACGGGGTCCAGCGAGGGCCGCCGCACGGACACGATGATGCTGCTGTACACGCCCCCGACCGGACGCTCCGCCCTGGTGTCGCTCCCACGTGACTCGTTCGTCACGATTCCCGGCGAGGGCGACAACAAGCTGAATGCGGCGTACGCGTTCGGCGGCCCGTCGTTGCTCGTCGCCACCGTCGAGCAGGCCACCGGCGTCCGGGTGGACGGTTACCTCGAGGTGGGGATGCTGGGGCTCGTCAACACCGTCGATGCCGTGGGCGGCATCGAGGTCTGTCTGGACGAGGCGATCTCCGACCGTGACTCCCACCTCGAACTCGAGGCCGGCTGCCAGACCCTCGACGGGGTCCAGGCGCTCGGCTACGTGCGCATGCGCAAGGCCGACCCGCGAGGCGACCTCGGCCGGGTGGAGCGGCAGAGGGACGTCATCGCCCAAGTGTCCAAGAAGGCCCTGAACCCGCTGACGCTGCTGAACCCGGTGTCGTACTGGCGGCTCAACATGGCCGTGGCATCGTCCGTGGCGCGGGGCTCCGACACCGGTCTCGGCGAGGTGTTCGGCATCGGTCGCGGGGTGGCCGCGTCGGCGTTCGGGAACGGCATGAGCATGACGGTCCCGGTCGCGAGCGACAACGCCTCCACCAGCGCGGGCTCGGCCGTCATCTGGGACGAGGCCGCCAGTGCGGAGATGTTCGACGCCATTGCCGGCGGCGACACCGCGGCATTGGAGAAGTTCGAGCGCTGAGTCAGCGACCCGCTTCGCGCCGGACCACCTCACCCTTGGCGTGGGCGGCGTCCCGCAGTTCCGCTTGGAAGCCGCGCATGCGTTCACGCAGCTCCTCGTCCCCGGTCGCGAGCATCCGGACCGCGAGCAGGCCCGCGTTGCGCGCGTTGCCGATCGCGACGGTGGCCACCGGAACCCCGGAGGGCATCTGGACGATGGACAGCAAGGAGTCCATGCCGTCCAGGTGCTTCAGCGCGACGGGCACACCGATGACCGGCAGTGGCGTCAGCGAGGCGAGCATGCCGGGGAGGTGGGCAGCTCCCCCGGCACCCGCGATGATGACGCGGATGCCGCGTGCGTCGGCCTCCCGGCCGAACGACACCATCTCCTCGGGCATGCGGTGGGCGGAGACGACGTCGGCCTCGTAGCGCACCCCGAACTCGTCGAGCGCCTCGGCGGCGGCCCGCATCGTGGGCCAGTCGGAGTCGGATCCCATCACGATCGCGACGCGTGGCTCAGGCATTGGCATCTCCCATCAGGTAACCGGCCGCGTGGCGGGCGCGGCGCAGCGCACGCTCGAGGTCGTCGTCACAGGCCGTCACGTGCCCGACCTTGCGGCCGGGGGTCACGGGCTTGCCGTAGAGGTGGACCGCGATGGCGCGATCCCGTGCGAACACGTGCTGCAGGGCGCCGGTGAGGTCCTCCTCGGTCCCTCCCAGCACGTTGGTCATGACGATGTGCTGGGACAGCATGTCCGGCGAGCCGAGTGGGAGGTCGAGGACGGCGCGGACGTGGTTGGCGAACTGGCTGGTGCGCGCGCCGTCGATCGTCCAGTGCCCCGTGTTGTGCGGCCGCATGGCGAGTTCGTTGACCACGACGCGGCCGTCGGGTGCCTCCATCAGTTCCACGGCGAGCACCCCGACCACACCCAGCTCGCCGGCGATCCGGAGTCCCATCGCCTGCAGCTCGACGGCCTGCTCCTCGGCCATACCCGGCGCCGGGGTGATCGTCTCGACGCAGACCCCGTCCTCCTGGCGCGTCTCGGAGACGGGATACACGACGGCCTGCCCGGAGGGCGAACGCACGACGATGACCGACAGCTCACGCGTGAAGTCGATGAACTCCTCAGCGACGACCACCACGTCGGCGCCGGCGTGGCGGTCGGGCTTGGCCGCGAAGACCTCCGCGGCCTGGGCGACGGAGCCCACCCGGAACACGCCCTTGCCGTCATAGCCGCCGCGGGACGTCTTGGCGATGACGGGCCAGCCCTGCTCCTCCCCGAAGGCCGCGAATTCGTCGGCGTCACGGCAGATCGCGAACCGCGGACAGGGGACGCCCAGAGCGGCCAGCCGCTCACGCATCCGTGCCTTGTCCTGGGCGAACACGAGGGCATCGGGGCCGGGGCGCACCGCGACCGTGGCCTCGAGCTCATGGAGGTGCGCCGTGGGGACGTGCTCGTGGTCGAAGGTGATGGCATGACAGCCCGCGGCGAACGAGGCCAGGTCCGTGTGGCTCGTGTAGTCGGCGACCGTGGTGCCAGGCACCACCTGGGCCGCGGATCCGTCCGCCGACTCCGCGAGCAGGGCGACGTCGATCCCGTAGCTGATGGCGGCCTGCTGCATCATGCGGGCGAGCTGCCCACCGCCGACGATGCCGATCCGATAGCGCTCCACGCCGGTCAGCCTAACGAAGGGTCGCCGCCCTGCGTCCCCCCGAGACGGGCGTGGACGACGTCGCCGACCGCAAACGCCCGCGTACTCATCGCGTCGCGCACCAGGATCCGCCCCGTCTCGTCGACGCCGACGCCCCGGCCCTCGACCAGCGCGTCGGGACCGGTATGGATGGTCAGTTCGCGGCCGATTGAGGCGCAGGCCTCCTCGTAGGCCGAGCGGTGGGACGCCCCGTCCTGCCACGCCCGGTAGAGCGGCTCGAAGCGGCGCAGCACCCCCTGGACCACCTCGGGCCAGGAGGCCGGGATGTCCTCGGAGTGCAGCGAGGTGGCCGTCGGGACGGGCAGCTGCTCCGGCGGTACGGACACGTTGATGCCGATGCCGACCACCGCCCGCGCGCCGGTGGCGTGCTCGACGCGGGTCGAGAGGATGCCGCACACCTTCCGCCCGCCGACCAGCACGTCGTTCGGCCACTTGAGCTCGACGTCGTCCCGGCCACCGGAGAGCTCGAGCAGCGCGGAGCGCACCGCCATCCCCGCCATGAGCGACAGCCAGCCCCACCGCTCGAAGGAGGGACGGGGCTGCAGCAGCAGGGACATGGAGACCGAGCCCTGGGCGGGTGAGGCCCAGCGACGCGTGAGGCGACCCCGCCCGGCCGTCTGCTCCAGAGCCACGAGGACCCGCCCCTCCAGTTCGCCGCGCGCGGCCTCCGAGGCCACGTCGGCGTTGGTGGAGCCGGTCGAGGCGACCACGTCGAGGCGGCGCCACAGGCTGCCCGGTACGAGCAGGCCGGCGAGGGACTCGGCGTCGGTGGTCACGCCGTCACGATAGCCCGCGCCGGACACGGGACCCCGCCAGGGTTGTGTGCGATCGTGGTTGGCAGACCAACCAGGATCGCACACTGCCGCCAAGGCAGGTCGGTCCGACGCCCGGGGCAGCGCTCGGACTGTCGTCATCGGCTTCACGGCCGGACGCGTATCTCAGATCCTGCGGACCCGTCGCCACGTCGCCGCTAGTGTGGCCGACATGGAGATCGACATCCGCACCACCGCGGGGAAGATCGCCGACCTGGGGCGCCGCATCGAGGAGGCCGTCCACGCGGGGTCGGCGGCAGCGGTGGAGAAGCAGCACGCCAAGGGCAAGATGACAGCGCGCGAGCGGGTGCTCGCCCTGCTCGACGAGGGATCGTTCGCCGAGTTCGACGAGTTCGCCCGGCACCGCTCCCGCAGCTTCGGCATGGACGAGCGCCGGCCCTACGGCGACGGCGTCGTGACCGGCACCGGCGCCATCCATGGCCGACCGGTGTGCGTCTTCAGCCAGGACGTCACCATCTTCGGCGGCGCCCTGGGCCAGGTCTACGGCGAGAAGATCGTGAAGATCATCGACTTCGCACTCAAGACCGGCGTCCCCCTGATCGGCATCAACGAGGGCGGTGGCGCGCGCATCCAGGAGGGCGTCGTCTCGCTGGCGCTCTACGGGGAGATCTTCCGCCGCAACACCCGGGCCTCCGGGGTGATCCCGCAGATCTCACTCATCATGGGGGCCGCGGCGGGCGGTCACGTGTACTCGCCCGCCCTCACCGACTTCGTGGTGATGGTCGACAAGACCTCACAGATGTTCATCACCGGGCCCGAGGTGATCAAGACCGTCACCGGCGAGGACGTGTCGATGGAGGAGCTGGGCGGGGGCCGGACCCACAGCACGAAGTCCGGGAACTCCCACTACCTGGCGGCGGACGAGACGGACGCGCTCGAGTACGTGCGCGACCTCATCACCTACCTCCCGCAGAACAACCTGGAGGACCCGCCCGTCTACGACGAGGCCGAGGTGGACCTCACCATCACCGACCACGATCGCTTCCTCGACGCGCTCATCCCGGACTCCGCCAACCAGCCCTATGACATGCGTGAGGTGATCCGCACCGTCCTCGACGACGACGAATTCCTTGAGGTGCAGGAGTTGTTCGCCGGCAACGTCATCACCGGCTACGGCCGGATCGAGGGACGCTCCATCGGCATCGTCGCCAACCAGCCGACGGTGCTGGCGGGGTGCCTCGACATCAACGCGGCAGAGAAGGCCGCCCGGTTCGTGCGGACCTGTGACGCGTTCAACATCCCCGTCCTCACGTTCGTTGACGTGCCCGGCTTCCTCCCGGGCGTCGGCCAGGAGCACGACGGCATCATCCGGCGCGGCGCCAAGCTGATCTACGCCTACTCGGAAGCCACCGTCCCGCTCCTGACGGTGATCACCCGGAAGGCCTACGGCGGGGCCTATGTCGTCATGGGTTCCAAGCACTTGGGGGCGGACATCAACTTCGCCTGGCCCACCGCCCAGATCGCCGTGATGGGAGCGGCAGGAGCCGTGAACATCCTGCACCGCAGGACACTCGGCGCAGCCGAGGATCCCGACGCGCTGCGCAAACAGCTGGTCGAACAGTACGACGAGGAGCTGGCCAACCCGTACGTGGCGGCGGAACGGGGCTACGTGGACCAGGTGATCTACCCCCACGAGACCCGCGCCCAGGTGATCCGGGCGCTCCGGCTCCTGCGCACCAAGCGCGAACAGCTCCCACCCAAGAAGCATGGGAACATCCCGCTGTGACCGGGCCGGACTACGAGATCTCGAAGACGGCGGCCACGGAGGATGAAGTCGCGGCCGTCATCACGGTGCTGCACGCCCGGGCGGCGGCGAACAGTCGACTCAAGGCGGCCGAGGACCGGCCACTCGCCGGCGGCTGGAAGTCCTACTACCGTACGCTGAGACCCCAGCTCATCTACGGGCGAGACGCCTGGCGCACCTACATGAGGTTCTGACGTGACCCTGACCCCGAAGCACCGGTTCATCCTGGCCTCGCAGTCCGAAGGTCGGCTGCAGCTGCTGCGTCGCGCGGGGCTGGATCCGGAGGTCATCATCTCCGGCTTCGAGGAGTCCCAGATCCGCGACGACGATGCCGCGCGGCTGGCCCGGCGGCTGGCCGAGGCGAAGGGTCGTGCGGTGGTCGACCGCGTCGAGGGTGACGCGATCGTCGTCGCCTGCGACTCGGTGCTCGAGTTCGAGGGCAGGCCGCACGGCAAGCCCGGGACCCCGGAACGGGCGGCCGAACAGTGGTACCGGATGCGCGGCCGCCAGGGTGTGCTCCACACCGGCCACTTCGTGTGGGTGCGGCGCGGCGATGACGTGCTGAAGGCCGTCCGCGTGGCCAGCACGGTGCTCCATTTCGCCGACCTCAGCGACGACGAGGTCCACGCGTACGCCCACAGTGGGGAACCGGTCTGGGTGGCCGGAGCGTTCACCATTGACGGGCTGGGCGGCGCCTTCATCACCGGCATCGACGGTGACCCCCACAACGTCGTCGGCATCTCGCTACCGCTGGTCCGCCAGATCCTGCTCGACCTCGGGGTGCCGTGGCACGAGCTCTGGGTGAACCGCTCGGCCCCCGAGCGCTGAGCGATCCCCCGCCCATGGCGCCCCGGCCTATCCTGATCCCGTGACACCTCCCAGCCGCAGACCGACCATCGACGACGTCGCCCGCGCGGCCGGCGTCTCGCGCGGCACGGTCTCGCGCGTGCTC
Organism: uncultured Arachnia sp.; assembly: GCA_947499145.1. Classification (GTDB taxonomy): domain Bacteria; phylum Actinomycetota; class Actinomycetes; order Propionibacteriales; family Propionibacteriaceae; genus Arachnia. The sequence goes on along the minus strand of CANMNB010000004.1, from coordinate 162,670 downwards.
AACGGCGGGCACTGGGTCTCCCCGGCCTCCCTGCAGGCGGTGCGCACCGCCATCCAGCAGACGGGCTACCGCATCAACCCGCACGCCCGCAGCCTGGCAACCGCCCGGGCCAATTCCGTCGCGTTCCTGCTCACCGAACCGCAGGAACGCCTGTTCGAGGACCCGAACTTTGCCGTGCTCATGCGCGAGGCAGCCCAGGCACTGGAACGCCACGACCTTCCTCTCGTGCTCCTGATGGCCGGTACGGCGGCCGAGCAGCGCCGCGCCACCGACTTCATCACCGGAGGCCACGTGGACGGCGTGCTCCTCATCTCCGCCCACGCCGGACGCTCAGGATTCCTCGAGGAACTCGTCGGTTCCAAGGTCCCCGCCATCGCATGCGGGATCCCACTGGGTTACGAGACGCGGATCGGCTACGTCGCGGCCGACGACGAACTTGGGGCGCGACACGCCGTCGAGTACCTGCAGGCCACGGGTCGCCGCCGCATCGCCACCATCACAGGCCCCTCGGACACCTCGGGCGGACGGTGTCGACTCGCCGGGTATCGGGCAGCGCTGGGCCCGAATGTCGACGAGGACCTCGTCGCCCGCGGCGACTACTACCGCGACAGCGGGAGCCGCGCGATGACCGGACTGCTCGAACGGGTCCCGGACATCGACGCGGTGTTCGCCGCCAACGACCTCATGGCGGCGGGCGCCCTCGACGTGCTCGCGGACCGAGGGATCCGGGTCCCCGACGACGTCGCCGTCGTGGGCTTCGACGACTCCCCCATCGCCCGGCGGACGGATCCGCAGCTCACCACCATGCGCCAACCGTTCGACCGCATCAGCCACGAGATGGTCCGGTTGCTGGTGGAGCGGATCTCCGGACGCGAGACCGCCTCCGTCAAGCTGCCGACGGAACTCGTGCGCCGCGCGAGCGCCTGACACCCACCCGCGGCGTCAGGCCGCGTCGGCCCAGCGTCCCCGCACCACCGCGGCGACCAGCGCCCCGGTCCCGATGGCGACCACGGCTCCGGCCAGACCGCCGGGAGCCGCCCAGGCATCGATCGTGATGCCCGCCACGGCCATCCCGCCCGCCGCGCCCGTCGTCTGGGACGCGGACAGGAGCGCCTGCGCCTCCGTCATCCGGTGCGGCGGGGACAGCTTGTCCAGCAGGCCCTGGAAGATGATGAGGCAGGGCGCGATGGTGAGCCCGGTGAGGAAGAGGAGGAGGAAGAGGATCGGCAACGGGGGTTCGTCGAGCCGCAGCAGGAACGGCCACGGCACCAGCGACAGGGTGAACCCCGCCAGCAGACCCACGAGGTGCCACGTCTCGTCGCCCGGCCAAGTCCGCGCGCCATAGGTGATGCCCCCGATCGCGCTGCCGCCGGCGATGAACAGGAACAGCAAACCAAGCTTCGTGGCGTCACCCAGGACGGCCTCGGCCGTCGCGACGATCGAGGTGTCCAGCTGTCCGAAACCCAACGCCATGAACAGCGAGACCGCCAGCACTGCCGCCACCCCCGGAGCGGCGAGAGCGGTGCGCTGCCCCAGGGATGTCCGGGACCGGGTCCCCCGCGTGGCCTCGGCGGAGGACTGGAGCTCGACGGTCTCGGGCGTCGGTGTGCCTGCCACGGCCGCGGCCACGAGGGTTCCGTGCCGGTGGGCGGTCCGCGCCGCCCACGTCATGGAGTAGAGCAGCGTCCCTGTCACCAGGAGGCCCGCGGACACCAGCAAAGGGCCCTGCGGCGGAAGGACCAGCGCGAGACCGGAGAGCAGCAGTGGACCCATGACGAAGATGAGCTCGACGGCGGAGGCGTCCAGGGCGTAGCCGAGCCTGCGCGATGACTGGTGGCTGAAGATGACGCGCCACGCTGCTCGCATCGCGGGCGAGACCGGGGGGAAGAAGACTCCGGCCAGGATCGCGAGGCCCACCAGCAGGGGTCCGGGGGCGTCGCTCACCACCGCCAGGCTGAGGGCGGCGATCGCGGCGCCGCTGACGAGCGCCGTCGGCACGAGGACGCGGGGCTGGCCGTGCACGTCCATCAGCCGGCCCCACACGGCAGCGCCCACTGCCGTGGCGAGCGCGAAAACCCCGGTGACCAGTCCCGCCATGGAGTAGTTGCCGCGGACCTGCTGGATGAGCACGACCATCCCGAGCCCGGTCATCGCGATCGGCAGTCGTCCGACCACGGCAGCGAGGAACGGTCGCAGCGCGGGTCCGTGGGAGAGCACCCGGCCATAACCGCGGAGACCGATGCCGGCGTCGAGGTCGTCCACGGCTCAGGACCGCTCGTCATAGCGGACGGTGAGCGCTGACGTGTCACCGGTGACGGTGAAAGCGCCGTGCGCACCGTCACGTTCGAACAACAGTGAGTCATTGCCGTCGGCGGTGATGACCCACCCCTGCTGCGGCAACTGGGACCGGTAGAAGCGTGCCAGGGTTGCGCCGTCGGGCGCTGAGAAGGCGACGACGACGGCGTTGACCTGGTCCACGGCGTGCTCGATCTCCGCGTCCCGGGGCACCAGGAGGTCGGCGGGGGCGTGCTCGAACCCGAGGTCCCGCAGCGCCACCGAGCCCGCTGGCACGGCCGTGGCCTGCTGCGTGGGCGTCGCGAGCGGCGCAGGCGCCGGACCCGGCACGCATCCCGCCAACAGCAGGCAGGCGAGCAGCCAGGTCCATCGGGTCACGACGCGCCACTCTACTCGGCCGGAACCACCCCGCCGCGACAGCCGCATGACTAGACTCCGGAGGGAACCTCGAGGAGGGACGAGAAGTGGGCACTGGCGCCGTCACGAAGGTCCTCATCGCCAACCGGGGCGAGATCGCCGTCCGGGTGGCACGAGCCGCACGGGACGAGGGCATCTCCTCGGTGGCCGTCTACGCGGACTCGGACTCCGGGTCACTCTTCGTGTCGCTGTGCGACGAGGCGTTCGCGCTGGGTGGCGCCACCCCTGCCGACACCTACCTCAACATCGACAAACTGTTGTCGATCGCGCAACGGTCAGGAGCCGACGCCGTCCACCCCGGCTATGGATTCCTCGCAGAGAACGCGGACTTCGCACGCGCTGTCGAGGCCGCGGGACTGACGTGGATCGGTCCCCCGCCGGCGGCTATCGAGGCGCTTGGCGACAAGGTCTCCGCGCGCCACATCGCGCAGCGCGTCGGCGCTCCCCAGGTCCCGGGCACCAAGGACCCCGTCGCCGATGCCGATGACGTGGTCGCGTTCGCCACCGCCCACGGCCTGCCCATCGCCATCAAGGCCGCGTTCGGTGGCGGCGGCAGGGGACTGAAGGTGGCGCGCACCCTCGACGAGGTGCCCGAGCTGTTCGAATCGGCCACGAGGGAGGCCATCACGGCCTTCGGCCGCGGCGAGTGCTTCGTCGAGCGGTACCTCGAGGCGCCCCGGCACGTGGAGACTCAGTGCCTGGCCGACGCGCACGGCAACGTCGTCGTGGTCAGCACGCGTGACTGCTCGCTGCAGCGGCGCCACCAGAAGCTCGTCGAGGAGGCGCCGGCCCCGTTCCTGACCTCGGACCAGGAGCAGCTGTTGCGGACCTCCAGCAAGGCCATCCTGCGGGAGGCCGGCTACGTGGGCGCCGGCACCTGCGAGTTCCTGGTGGGGGTGGATGGCACGATCTCGTTCCTCGAGGTGAACACGCGACTGCAGGTGGAGCACCCCGTCTCCGAGGAGGTCACCGGCATCGACCTCGTCCGCGAGATGTTCCGCATCGCCCGCGGTGACGAGCTCGGCTACGACGATCCGGAGGTGCGGGGCCACGCCATCGAGTACCGCATCAACGCGGAGGACGCCGGTCGTGGCTTCATGCCCGCCCCCGGGACCCTGGTGGCGTGGCACCCGCCGACGGGTCCGGGAGTACGGGTGGACGAGGGCTACCACGCCGGCATGACCGTTCCGGGCGCCTTTGACTCACTGGTGGCGAAGGTGATCGTGAGCGGGGCTGACCGCGAGCAAGCACTCGCGCGCTCCCGCCGTGCCCTGGCCGAACTCGTCGTCGAGGGCATGCCGACAGTCACCCCCTTCCACCGGGCCGTGATCGAGGACGAGGCCTTCACCGCGGTGGACGGTCACTTCGCGGTGCACACCCGGTGGATCGAGACCGAGTTCACCGGCGAGATCCCGCCCTACACCGGACTGATCGGGGAGGCCGACGACGAGGGCGAGCCGGAGGTGGTGGCTGTCGAGGTCAACGGCCGTCGCATGGAGGTGAAGCTGCCCGCCGGTTTCGGCGCCCGCCCTGTCGCGGCGCGAACCCCCCGCAAGCCGACGAAACGCGACCGGGGCGGGGCCAAGGTGTCCTCCCCCTCCGGCAACACCTTGAGCACCCCCATGCAGGGCACGATCGTCAAGCTCGTCGTCGCCGAGGGGGACGTCGTCGAGGAAGGTGCCCAGGTGGCCGTCATCGAGGCGATGAAGATGGAGCAATCGCTGAGCGCCCACCGCTCCGGGACGATCACGTCGCTGGCGGTCGAGCCAGGACAGGCGGTGGCGGCCGGAGCTCCGATCTGCGACATCTCTGACGCCTGAGCACATCCCGGCCGCAGGGGGCTGCGCCGCCCGCGGGTATCGTGGTGGTACTAGACGCGCCGTGGGCGCAGGGAGGCCGGCATGTTCTTCTTCTCCGGGGGCTTGGGGTTCCTGATGATGATCGTCATCATGGCCATCATCTTCTCGACCATCCTCGGCAGCAGCCGCAACCGCATGGTCCAGGGGGGTCCCCGGATGCATCAGCAACTGGGGCCCATGCAGTACCCGCCGCCGTACGCGGGAGCCTACGGCGCCCCGCCGCTCGAGCAGCCACTCAGCCAGGCCTCGCGCGATGCGGTGGACCGGGACATCACCCGGTTCGGCGATGAACTCCGCGACCTCGATCTCGACGTCGTCGGCCACGAGTTGAGCGAGGAGGCGAGGACCGACTACTCCGCGGCCCTCGACGCCTACGAGAACGCCAAGCAGGCCCTGCGCAACGCCCAGCTGGATTCTGACGTCACCCACATCACGCACATCCTCGAGGAGGGCCGCTTCAAGATGGCCTCCGTCAAGGCACGCGTGCACGGCCGGGAGCTGCCGGCCCGGCGACCGCCGTGCTTCTTCGACCCCGCCCATGGTCCGTCCACCCAGAACGTCTCCTGGACCCCGCAGGGCGGGGTGGCACGGGAGGTTCCCGCCTGTGCCCTTGACGCGGCCCGTGTCATGTCGGGCAGCAACCCCCACATCCGCATGGTCGAGGCGGGCCCGGGACTGGTGCCCTATTGGGAAGACCCCCGGCAGGCGGCGTGGGCTCGTGGCTACTACGACTCCTGGGGCATGGACCCCACCATCCGCCGCATGACGCACGGCGCCCTGATGATCGGCGGCTTCAGCCTGCTGATGGGGCTCCTGGACGACTGACGATCAGGAGGTCAGGACGTCCGGGTCTGCCTGGTGCAGCCGCCGTGCGGCCTCCGCGATGGACCCCGTCATCGACGGGTACACGGTGAAAATGGCGCTGAACTCGTCGACGGTGATGCGCTGGCCCACGGCGATCGCGATCGAGTGGACGAGCTCGGAGGCATTCGGCGCCACCACGACCCCTCCCATGATGATTCCTGTGGTGGGGAGGCAGAAGAGTTTGACGAAGCCGTCATTGAACCCCTGCATCTTGGCGCGTGCGTTGCCACCGAGCGGCAACAGGACGGAGGCCACGCGCACCTCGCCGGCGTCGACCTGGGCCTGCGTGATGCCGACGGTCGCGATCTCGGGTGCGGTGAACACGTTCGACGACACCTTGCGCAGGTCGAGCGGCGCGACTGCGTCACCCAGGGAGTGCCACATGGCGATCCGGCCCTGCATCGCGGCGACGGACGCCAGGGCGAAGACACCCGTGACGTCGCCGGCGGCGTAGATGCGGCGGTTGCTGGTGCGCGACACCCGGTCCACCACGATGTGGCCGGAGGTCGCCAGGTCCACGCCCGCGTCCTCCAGTCCGAGGCCGGCCGAGTTCGGGATGGAGCCGACAGCCATCAGGCAGTGGCTCCCCGTCACCTCGCGCCCGTCCTCCAGCGTGACGACCACCCCGGCGCCAGTGTTGCGGGCCGCTTTCGCACGGGACCGGCTGAGGACCTCCATCCCCCGGTGCTCGAAGACCCGCTGCAGCACGACCGCGGCGTCCTGGTCCTCGCCGGGGAGCACCTGGTCGCGGGAGGACACCAGGACGACCTCGCTGCCCAGGGCGTCGTACGCGGACGCGAACTCGGCGCCGGTGACGCCCGAGCCGACAACGATGAGCCGCTCCGGCAATTCGGTGAGCTGGTACAGCTGCTTCCAGTTGAGGACGCGCTCGCCGTCGCAGGGCGCATCGGGGAGCTCCCGGGGGGTGGTGCCCGTGGCCACGAGGACGACGTCAGCACCGAGGTCCTCGTGCGTGTCCTCGCCGTCGACGACCACGCGACGCGCGCCCTCGAGCCTGGCGGTCCCGGAGACGAGCCGGACGCCCTCGTGCCGGAGGCGGGCGCTGATGTCGCGGGACTGGGCGTCCGCCAGTGCGAGGACACGCGCGTTGAGGCCGGCCAGGTCCACCCGGGGCACGGCGTCCTCTCCGAAGTGCAGGCCGAGTGCGGCGGCCTGGTGCATCGTCGTCATGACCTCGGCGGTCGCAATGAGGGACTTCGAGGGGACGCAGTCGGTGAGGACGGCTGCGCCACCCAGCCCGTCGCGTTCGACGAGCGTCACCTCGCCGCCCAGTTGGCTGGCCACCAGAGCCGCCTCGTACCCGCCGGGTCCGCCTCCGATGATCACAACCTTCGTCACCCCGCCATCTTGGCACACGGGCACTGCGCCGTGGCTAGGCTGGCGCCATGAGTGACAACCCCAGCGACCTCGCACGCACGGCCTCGGAGCACCTGCGCCACGCCCTGGGTATCGACGGGGTCGACATCGGCCTCGTGCTGGGCTCCGGATGGTCGTCGGGAGCGGACGCCCTCGGGGAACCGCTCGGTTCCGTCGAGCTGGGCGAGGTACCCGGGTTCTCGGCGCCGGTCGTCAGCGGGCACGGCGGACGGCTGCTCGCTGTGCGGACGGGCTCCGGGCGCACCGCGGCCATCCTCACCGGCCGGACCCACTACTACGAGGGCAAGGGGGTCGACGCCGTCGTGCACGGTGTGCGGACCATCGCGGCGCTCGGCGCCTCGCGGTTGGTGCTGACCAACGGCTGCGGCGGACTCAACCCCGACTGGGCCCCCGGCACCGTGGTGCTGATCCGCGACCACATCAACCTCACCGGTGACACGCCCCTGCGGGGGGCCACCTTCATCGACATGTCCGAGGCCTACTCGAGGCGCCTGCGGGACCTGGCCCACGGCGTCGACGACCGACTCCCCGAAGGCGTCTACGTGCAGTTCCGGGGGCCCCAGTACGAGACCCCGGCCGAGGTCCGGATGGCCGGCATCCTCGGCGGCGACCTCGTGGGCATGTCGACGACGCTCGAGACCATCGCCGCACGTGAGGCCGGGCTGGAGGTGCTCGGCCTGTCGCTGGTCACCAACGCCGCTGCGGGGCTCAGTGCCGACCACCTGGACCACGCCGAGGTCCTGCAGGCGGGCAAGGACGCCGGCCCACGCCTCGCCGCCCTGCTGGCCGGTATCGTCGCGGAGCTGTGATGGCGGACGGGGTCATCGCACAGGCGCGCGCGTGGCTGGAGGTCGACTGGGACCCGGACACGCGCTCCGAACTCGAGGCACTCCTGCGAGACGCGGAATCGGACTCCCCCACGACGGGCGCATCACTGGCCGCGCTCGAATCGGCGTTCGCCGGTGTCCTGGAGTTCGGCACGGCCGGGCTGCGCGGGCCGATCGGTGCCGGACCGGCTCGCATGAACCAGATGGTCGTGGCACGGGCAGCCGCCGGCGTTGGGGCCTGGTTGACGGACGAGGGACTGGGCGGCGGGCGCATCCTGGTCGGCTACGACGCCCGGCACAAGTCTGACGACTTCGCCCGCATCTCAGCAGAGGTGCTGGCCGGCGCCGGCTTCGACGTCCTCGTCACGGACGGCCCCACGCCCACCCCCGTCGTGGCCTTCGGCACGCGCCACCTGGACTGCGTCGCCGGGATCGTCGTCACGGCCTCCCACAACCCGCCGGCCGACAACGGCTACAAGATCTACCTCGGCGACGGTTCCCAGATCATCCCGCCGGTCGACGGCGAGATCCATGCCCGCATCATGGATGTGGCGATCGCGGAACTGGGCGACCTGCCGCGGGGCACGGCGATCCACTCGGCAGGTCCCGGGCTGGTGCAGGCCTACGTGGCACGAGCGGCCTCCCTCGTGCCCGCCGACGCGCCCAGGGAGCTGACCTGGGTGTACTCCGCCATGCACGGTGTGGGGGCCGAGACCGTGCATGCCGTCGCCTCGGCCGCCGGTTTCCCGGCTCCCCTCGACGTCGCCGAGCAACTGCACCCCGATCCCGAGTTCCCCACGGTGGCCTTCCCCAACCCGGAGGAGGACGGGGCGATCGACCTGGCCGTCGCCCTCGCGTCGGAGCATGACGCCGATCTCGTCATCGCCAACGACCCCGACGCCGACCGATGTGCCGTCGCCGCGAAGGTCGACGGGGGCTGGCGGATGCTGACCGGGGACGAGCTGGGCGGCCTGTTGGGCGACGACGCCATCCGCCGCGAGGTGCCCGGGGTGTTCGCGAACTCGGTGGTCTCCTCCACTCTGCTGCGCACGATGGCCACGTCCGCCGGGCGCGAGCACCGGCAGACCCTGACGGGCTTCAAGTGGATAGGCCGCGTACCGGACCTCGCGTTCGGCTACGAGGAGGCCATCGGGTACTGCTGTGACCCGGCGGCGGTACCCGACAAGGACGGCATCACGGCGGCGCTGACGGTGCTGCGGCTGGCCGCCGAGCTCAAGGCGGCGGGGCACAGCATCGCGGACCGGCTCGACGAGATCGCCGCGGCGCACGGTCTCCACGCCACGAGCCAGCTGTCGGTCCGGGTCGCCGACCTGTCCCTGATCGCAGAAGCGATGTCCCGCCTCCGGGCACGTCCGCCGGAGCGCCTGCTGGGTCGCGAGGTCGAGTACCGGGACCTGCGTTTCGGCACCGACGACCTGCCGCCCACGGACGCCGTCGAGCTGTGGGGCGACGGTGTGCACGTCGTCGCCCGCCCGTCGGGGACCGAACCCAAGCTGAAGTGCTACCTCGAGGTGGTGCTGCCGCCGGACCAGTCGGACGACGGCGGCGCTGCCCGGGGACGAGCCGCCGAGCTGCTCGACCGGTTGCGCGCCGAAATGGCCGACGCACTAGGCGTGTCCACCCCCTGATCCGCTGTCCGGACAACGGCTACTCTGGAGGGCATGAGGATCCTCCGCCCAGTCCTGCTCGCCCTGCTGGTCGGCATCACGGGGCTCGTGGGACTCGCGTCCCCCGCCGCAGCCGACGACAACGCCCCGATCACCACCTACTCGATCGACACCGTGCTGACCGAGGACGGCACCGCGCAGGTGACCCTCGACTTCACGATGGACTTCTCCCAGGTGAGCGGGCGTGGCCCGTTCGTGATCCTGCCGCAGCGCCAGGCGGACGGCCAGAACCCCGACGAGTGGTTCGTCTTCCCGATCCACGACATCGACGTCTCCTCGCCCACGGGTGCCCGCACGGACCTGTACGTGGAGGAGCAGCAGGGCAATCTGGTGCTGCGCATCGGCGAGGAGAACACCGTCTACCGGGACCCGCAGCGCTACGTCATCACGTACGAGGTGGAGGGCCTCATCGTCTCCGACCAGCCCGAGTCCGGACTCGACGAGTTCAGCTGGAACGCCATCGGCGCCTCCGCCTCGCGAATCTCCGACGTCACTGTCACCGTGAGCGGGCCCGTCGCCGTCGAGCGCACCGCCTGCTTCTTCGGCGACGAGTTCGAGCAGAACTGCGATGCGTCCAGCTCTGGGTCCACCGCCACGTACCGCCTCACCGAACTGCCCCCGAACACGCCGCTGCAGGTCGTGGCCGGCTTCCCGGCGGGCACCTTCGGCGGCGTCGAGCAGATCAAGACCCGCCGTGTGACGCCGTCGAACATGTTCGAGCTCACCCCGGCCACAGGCGCCGCCACCGGCGTCCTCGGTCTGGGCGCGATCGCCGCTCTGGTCGGCTTGCACCGCCGCCACGCCCGCGACGACGTCTACCTGGGCCTGACCCCGGGCCTGACCCCGGGGCGGGGTCAGGAGGCACGGGTCGGCAAGGCGTCGCGCAAGCAGAACGTCGCCGTCGCCTTCCGGCCCCCGAAGGACGCCCGCCCGGGCGAGGTCGGCACCCTGATCGACGCGACGGCCGACAACGTGGACATCTCCGCGACTCTCGTGGACCTCGCCGTCCGCGGCTACCTCACCATCAGCGCCGCCGACGAGAAGGCCCGAGACCATGTCCTCGCCCGCTCCTCCAAGCCGGACGGCGACCTCCTGCCCTACGAGCGGCAATTCCTCCACAAGGTCTTCGCCGGCCGCGACGCCAAGCGGGTCAGCGACCTGAAGAGCTCCGCCTACGCCGGGCTCCAGAAGGACACGAAGGACGCCATGTACGGCGCCGTCATGCAGCGGGGCTGGTTCAAGAAGCATCCCCAGACGGCCCAGCTCATGCCCATCATGCTGGGGATGGCGGCGCTCGTCGGGGCGTTCATGCTGGGAGTCTGGCTGGTCCAGTTCGGCTGGGGCCTCGTCGCGATCCCGCTCGCCATCCTGGGCCTGGGCCTCATCGTCACCTCCGGCAAGTTCCGCGTCCGTACGGCGACCGGCTCGGCCGTGCTGGCCGAGGCCCGCGGCTTCGAGCTGTACCTCCGCACCGCCGAGGCCGACCAGATCCGCTTCGAGGAAGGCGTCGACATCTTCAGCCGCTACCTGCCCTACGCCATGATCTTCGGCGTCGCGGAGCGCTGGGCCAAGGTGTTCGCCGAGCTCGGGGCCATGGGACGCTACGAGGCCGACCTGTCCTGGTACTACGGCGCCAACCTGTACAACAGCTACTTCTTCGCCACCTCTCTGGGCAACCTCACCCAGGGCCTCAATGAGGCGATGTCGCAGGCGGTGTCCTCCGCCATGCAGGAGGGCCTGCAGAGCGCCACCGGCTCGTCCTCCGGCTTCTCGGGGTTCTCCGGCGGCGGCGGCTTCTCCGGCGGCGGCGGCAGCATCGGCTCCTGGTAGCCCGACCTCAGTCGAGGCAGAACTCGTTGCCCTCGGGGTCGGCCATCACGATGAACCCGTGGCTCATCCGAGGGTCGGGTTCGAACCGAGCCAGCCGAGCCGCACCGAGGCCGAGCAGACGCTCCGCCTCGCGCTCCATGGCGGCCATGCGCTCGTCCCCCTCGAGCCCGACGGCGGACCTCACGTCCAGATGCACCCGGTTCTTCGCGGTCTTGGGCTCGGGGACCTTCTGGAAGAAGAGTCGGGGGCGCACGCCCTCCGGGTCGACGATCGCCATCGCGTCGTCCCACCTCTCCTCCGGCATCCCAGAACGCTGCAGCAGGGCGTGCCACGCAGCCATCGTCTCGTCGGGGCTCCCGATGTCCCCACCGGGCGGGGGATCCACCGCATAGCCGAGCACCTCCAGCCAGAAGAGGCCGAGGCGCCGGGGCGAGGCTGCGTCGAAGGTCACCTGGAAATCCGATGTCATGAGGCCTCCTTGGCTCGTTCGCCCACGTTGCCACGTCCCGGCACGGTTGTGAAGGGGTGGGCTAGAGTTCTGCGGTGACTTCTCGCCGACTGCTGCTGGTGGCCGGTCCCTCCGGTTGCGGCAAGTCGCGATTGGGACGACTCGGCGCCCGCGACGGAGGCGTCGCGAGCCTCTCGCTCGATGAGTTCTACCGCGACGCGGACCATCCGGGCCTGCCCCGCACACTGGGCATCGTCGACTGGGACGACATCGCCTCCTGGGACCTTGACCTGGCGATCGCCACCGTGCGGGAGCTACTGGCCGTGGGTCGGGCAGAGGTCCCGGTCTACGACATTTCGCTGTCGCGCCGTGTCAGCACCCGTATGGTCGACGTCTCGGACTCCTCGGTCGTGGTGGCCGAGGGCATCTTCGCCGCCGAGACGTTGGCGGCTGCCCGCGCGGCCGACCTGCGTGTCGAGGCCTTGTGGCTTGATCGCTCCCGCTCGATGAACTTCGCACGCCGTCTTGCGCGGGACCTGAGGGAACGCCGCAAAGCGCCGGTGGTGCTGGTCCGGCGGGGCATCGCCCTCTACCGCGACGAGCCCGCGCTGCGACGTTCCGCCGTCGATGCCGGGTTCGAGCCTGTCAGCATGACAACCGCGCTGCAGCGGCTCCAGTCGATCCGTTACGAGGCCTGAGGTCTCAGGGAGCTGGGATGGGTGCCCACGCCGGGCCGGTCGTGGCGAGCGTCTCGTCGAGCTTGCGGAACAGGGGCGACGGCTTCTGCAGCGGCGTGCCGGGCACGAGCTCACGTCGGCCCCAGGTGGCCTGCTCGGAGGCGTAGTCGCCCTGCAGGATGGGATACGTGAGGTCACCGTCGGTGACCTCCACCAGCTCCGGCTGCGCGGCCCACACACCCTCGTTGCCCAGCGCCTCGTGGATCTTCTGGGCGGCGTGCGGCAGGTACGGGGTGAGCATCGTGTTGCAGTCGCTGACCACTTGGAGTGCCACGTTCAGGACCGTGTCGCGACGGGCCGGGTCGCCCTTGAGTTTCCAGGGCTCGGAGTCGGACAGGTACTTGTTGGCGAGGCCCACGACGCGCATGGCCTCGCTGATGCCGGCCTTGAAACGCCGCGCGGCGACGTGCTCCGCGACGGTGTCGAAGGCCCGCTCCGCGGCATCGAGCAGTTCCCGGTCTGCGTCGGTGAGCTCACTGCGCTCCGGGATGGCACCGACGTTCTTGTGTGCCATGGAGATCGAACGGTTGACGAGGTTGCCCCACTCGTTGGCGAGCTCGAAGTTGATGCGCCGGACGAATTCTTCCCACGTGAAGTCCGTGTCCTGGTTCTCGGGTCCGGCGACAGCGATGTAGTAGCGCAGGGCGTCCGGCCCGAACTCCGCAAGGAAGTCACCGACGAAGATCGACGCACCGCGCGAGCTGGCAACCTTCGAGCCCTTCATCGTGAGGAACTCGCTCGAGACCACCTCTGTGGGCAGCTGCAGCTCGCCCAGGGATTCCCGCACCTCGCCCCCCACGGCGCCCTGACCATTCGCGCCGAGCAGGATCGCGGGCCAGATGACCGAGTGAAAGACGATGTTGTCCTTGCCCATGAAGTAGAACGACTGGGCCTCCGGCGCATTCCAGAACCGGCGCCAGGCCTCGGGGTCCCCACTGCGCCGCGCCCACTCGACAGAGGCGGACAGGTAGCCGATGACGGCGTCGAACCACACGTAGATGCGCTTCATGGGGGCGTCTCGCCAGCCGTCGAGTGGGACGGGGACGCCCCAGTCCAGGTCACGGGTGATGGCGCGGGGCCGGAGGTCCGCCAGCAGGTTGTGGCTGAACTTCAGGACGTTGGGACGCCAGTCCCGGCGGCCGTCGAGCCACTCGCCCAACTGCGTCGCGAGCTTGGGGAGATCGAGGAAGAAGTGCTCGGTCTCGATGAACTTGGGCGTCTCCCCGTTGATACGCGAGCGGGGCTCGAGCAGGTCGGCAGGGTCGAGCTGGTTGCCGCACTGGTCGCACTGGTCGCCGCGCGCGCCGTCGTAAGCGCAGATGGGGCAGGTGCCCTCGATGAAGCGGTCGGGCAGCGTGCGCCCGGTGGACGGGGAGATGGCCCCCATCTGTGTCTTGGCGACGATGTAGCCGTTGTCGTGCAGGGCTGTGAAGATGTCCTGCACCACGCGGTAGTGGTTGGGCGTGGTGGTGCGGGTGTAGAGGTCGTAGGAAAGGCCGAGCCCCTGCAGGTCCGTGGCGATGACCCGGTGGTACTTGTCGGCGCACTCGCGGGCGGTGAGGCCCTCCTGCTCGGCCTTCACCTGGATGGCGGTGCCGTGCTCGTCGGTGCCGGAGACCATGAGGACGTTGTGTCCGGTCATGCGCATGAATCGGCTGAAGACGTCCGAGGGCACCCCGAACCCGGAGACATGACCGATATGGCGGGGGCCGTTGGCGTAGGGCCAGGCAACAGCGGCGAGAACGTCAGCACACATGGCCGTCATCCTATCGCCGCCGCGATGATCGCCGCGTCGGCGCGACTCCGACCCCGCATGCCGCCAACCGATCGCCGAGTAGGCCGCCTGTTCGATCGCCGAGTAGGCCGCGCAGCGGCCCACACGGCGAACGAGTAGACACCGAGCCTCGACACGGCCGCTCCGCGGCCCACACGGCGAACGTGGAGGTGGTTCCTCCTCGGCGAGCGTCAGGCGGCGAAGCGCAGCTGCCAGCCTGCCGGGACCCGCTGCCACACCAGCAGCAGTGGTTCGGGAGTCTCGAGCCGGACGACCACGACGTCGTCGCCGAGCTGGTCGATGCCCAGGATCCGCCACTCCCCCGACGGCGGCGCCCAGGACGCCGTGCGGGCGGCGAAGGCCGGGTGTCGCCCAGCCGTCCCGTCGCCGAGCTGGTCGAGGAGACGAACGAACTGCGCCTTCAGTCGCGGCGACGCGGACCCGGGCGTCGACGCCGCCAGCGGCTCGGGGTCGGGGTCACCGACGCTGAAGAGGTCCGGCTCCTCCTCGATGGAGCGGCGCTCGAACAGCTGGTCGCGGGCGGCCGCCGTGGCCGAGGGGAACCCGGGCCCGGCGTCGGGCTCGTCGCCGCGTTGGAACGCCTCGGCCGCGGCACGCGCGCGGGCGTCCGCGGCTTCGTTCATGGCGTGGCCGGCGTGGCCCTTCACCCACTCGAACTCCACGGCCCGACCGGCCAGGGCCGCGTCGAGCTCCTTCATCAGCTCCACGTTGAGAACGGGCTTGCCGTCGCCCTTCTTCCAGCCGCGGCGTTTCCAGCCCGGCATCCATTTGGTCAGCGAGTTGATGACGTACTGGGAGTCACACAGGATCCGCAGCGGCTCCGGGGTGTGGGCGGTGGACTGCAGCAGGTCCAGCACGGCCATGAGTTCGGCCATGTTGTTGGTGCCGTGCTCCCAGCCCCCGGAGGCCCAGATGTCGTCGCTGACGTACCAGGCCCAGCCTGCGGGACCGGGGTTGGACAGGGAGGAGCCGTCAGCCGCTGCGATGATCACGGGGCAGGATGCTATCGCTGCGCGGAGCGAAAGGCCTCGAACGACGGCAGGATGATCCCCTCGATGAGGGCGACGCGTTCGTCGTGCGGCAGGAAGGCCGACGACATGGCATCGACGGTGAGCGCCTCGACCTCGTCGATCCCCCACCCGAAGGTGGCCGCGAGCTTGGCGAACTCACGACTCATCGTCGTGTCGCTCATCAAACGGTTGTCGCAATTGATCGTGACGACGAAACCCAGCCGACGCAGCAGCTCGACGGGGTGATCGGCCAGGGTCTCGGCGATGCCGGTCTGCAGGTTCGACGACGGGCAGACCTCCAGCGGGATGCGCATGTCGCGCACGTAGCTGGCCAGGCGACCGAGTCGGTGGTGACCCCGGTCGTCGACGGCGATGTCCTCGACGATGCGCACGCCGTGCCCGATGCGATGGGCTCCGCAGAGCTGGACCGCTTCCCAGATGGACTCCGGACCGGCCGCCTCCCCCGCGTGGATGGTGTAGAACGCGTTCTCCCGACGCAACAGGTCGAAGGCGGGCTTGAACCGCGACGGGGGAAAGCCGTCCTCCGCTCCGGCGATGTCGAAGCCCGCGACGCCCTCGTCGCGATACTTCACGGCCAGTTCGGCGATCGTCGTCGACGGCTCGACGTGACGCATCGCCGTCACGAGCTGCCGAGCGACGATGGCCTGGCCGCGCTCCTCTGCTTCGGCCATGCCCGACTCCAGCCCATCGCGGACCGCCTCGATGACCTCCTCCATCGTGAGCCCACGCACCAGGTGCTGCTCCGGCGCGTAGCGGGCCTCCGCGTAGATGACACCATCGGCGGCCTGGTCGAGCACGAACTCGTGCGCGACACGTCGCAACTGGGCGACGGTCTGCATGGCTGCGACGGTGTGGTCGAACGTCTCGAGGTAGCGCACCAGGGATCCCGAATCCGCCGCGTCGAAGAACCAGCGACGCAGGTCCGCCGGGTCGGTCGTCGGGAGCGCGTGGCCGTTCTCACCGCAGTGGTCGATGATCGTTTCGGGGCGCAGCCCGCCGTCGAGATGGTCGTGCAGCGCGACCTTGGGCAGGCCCTGCAGGGCGTCGGTGTCCAGCACGTCAGTGACCTCCGTCGGTTCTCAGGTGGGCAGCGGCCTCGGGCACCTCGGCGAGGTCCTCCGGCCCGAACGCCTGGGGCAGGATCTCGTCCATGGTCCGCTCACCGAGGGGGGTGAGCATCCGCAGGCCTCGACCGCCGTGCTCGAAGAGCAGTTGCCGGCAGCGCCCGCAGGGCATGATGACGTCCCCGGTCTTGTTGACGCAGACGAACGCGACGAGACGGCCGCCTCCTCCCGCCACGAGTGAGGAGATGAGCCCGCACTCGGCGCAGAGCGTCACCCCGTAACCGGCGTTCTCGACGTTGCACCCCTCCACGACGCGGCCGTCGTCCACCAGCGCCGCGGCCCCCACCGGGTAACCGGAGTAGGGCGCGTACGCCCGGCCGGCGACGTCGCGCGCCGCGGCCATCAGAGCATCCCAGTCGACGTTGGCCATGGTCGTCGTCACGCCTTCACGAAGTGCTGGCCGTCGGCCGCGGGGGCCCGCACACGACCCACCAGTCCGGCGACGGCGATGATGGTGGCGACGTAGGGCAGCATCAGCAGGAAGGAGCTGTCGATGGGGCTGCCGAGCGGATTGAGCGTCTGACCCAGCTGGGTCACGAAACCGAAGAACAGCGCCATCACCGCGGCCCACACGGGGTGCCACCGGCCCATGATCAGCGCGGCGAGGGCGATGAAGCCGTTGCCGACGGTGAGGTCGGGCCGGAAGGCGCCGGTGGAGCCGATCGTGAAGTAGGCACCACCCAGACCCGCCATGACGCCGCCGACCAGGAGGGAGGAGAACTTGGTGCGCACGACGTTGATGCCGACGGTGTCCGCGGCATGCGGGTGCTCGCCGACCGCGCGGACCCGGAGTCCCCACCTCGTCTTGAACACCAGCCACCAGGCCACGGGGACCATGAGGATGGCGAGGTAGGCCAGGGCGGTCTGGTTGAACAGGATGGGGCCGATGAACGGGATGTCCTCGAGCAGGGGGATCGGGATCCGCGGCATGATCGGCACCGCGTTGTAGGTGGCCGTGTCGGAGCTCACGAGCTGGTGGAACAGGAAGCCGGTGAGTCCCGCGGCGAGCAGGTTGATGACGACGCCGAGGATGACGTGGTCCACCAGGTACTTCAGGGCGAACACCGCCAGCAGCGCAGCCATCGCCACACCCGCCAGCACGGCCGCGAACACCGCCGCGGTGAGGGACTTGGTCAGCGAGCCAACGATCGCCGCCGCGAAGGCAGCTGTCAGGAACTGGCCCTCGATGGCAACGTTGACCACGCCCGCCCGCTCGGAGAAGACGCCGCACAGGGCACCGAGGACCAGGGGTGTCGCGACGGCGAGCGTGCCCCGGAGCTGGTTCGTCAGCGTGAAGGGCAGCGAACTGCCGGAGGCGGCCCAGACAATGAAGCCGAAGGCAAGGGCAAGACCGGCGACGGCACCCACCCAGGCAATGGTGGAACCACGCATCCTCCCGGACAGGAACGCACCTGCAGCGGCCAGGACGAGGACTGCACAGATGGCGACGGTCACGGCGCCCGGGAGCCCGATCGTCGGGAGTTGGACGGCGTCGAACGCATCGGAGAGCGCGATCCGGGCTTCGCCCTCGGCGTTGAAGGCCGCGAGGACGAGGGCGATGCCGATGATCGCGAAGAGGCCGCCGGTGGACAACCGCTGGATCCGGTCCTCGCGGGCCTCGACGTGGCCGAGTTCGGCAGGCTTCGTGATGGTCTCGACGTCGGCGCTCATGCCGTGACCGCCTTTCGCTGGGGTGTCGCGGAACGGCGTCGGCGCTCGCGCAGGAAGGGGATGAGCCACTTGACGAACGCCGGGGCGGCCACGAACAGGACGATGAGTGCCTGGATGAGGCTGGTCAGGTCCGAGGGTGTCTGTGCCTGGGCCTGCATCGTGAGGCCGCCTGCCTTGAGGGCACCGAAGAGCAGTCCTGCGAGCACGATGCCGAACGGTCGGGACCTACCCAGGAGCGCCACCGTGATGGCGTCGAAACCGACCGTACCGACGATGCCGAGCGACAGCTGCGGCGGGAAGCTCGTCAGGAGCGTGGGTGCCATGACGATCTGGGCCCCAGCCAGCCCGCCGAGGGCGCCGGCAATGGCCATGGAGACGATCGTGATGCGGTCGACGCTCATTCCGGCAGTGGCGGCGGCGTGCGGATTGAGGCCGACGGCGCGGATGCGGAACCCCAACGTGGTGCGTTCCAGCAGCCACCAGACGCCGGCGGCCGCCAGCAGGGCCAGCAGGAAGCCCAGGTGGAGGCGCGTGTCCGCGAGGCGTGGGAAGGTGGCGCTCCACTCGATGACGGGTGAGATCGGGTCGCGACGACCGGGCTGCTGCAGGATTGTCGTCGTCAGCAGGTAGCTGAGCACGAGCGCGGCGATGTTGTTGAGCATGATCGTGGTGATGACCTCGTGCGCACCGGTCTTGGCGCGCAGGAAGCCCGCGATGCCGCCCCAGGCGGCTCCGCCCAGCATCGCCAGCAGGAGCGCCAGCGGGATGTGGAGCACGAGCGGCAGTCCCTGGATGCTGAAGCCCACCCAGGCACCGAGGATCGACCCCATGATGGCTTGGCCCTGGGCACCGATGTTGAAAAGGCCCGCGCGGAATGCGAGCCCGACGCCGAGGCCGGCGAAGATCAGGGGGGCGGCCTGTGCCGTGGTCTCCGTGATCGCCACCCAGGAACCGACTGAACCGCGCAAGAGCGCGCCGTAGGCGGTGGCGACCTTGTCCCAGGACGCGCTGAGCGCGTCCGCCGGGCGGGAGAAGAAGTAGGAGTACTTGCTGACGACGTCCGGGTCGGCCAGCACCATGACGATGGCGCCGACGATGAAGGCCAGTACGAACGAGGCCGCGGTCACGGCGATCGGCATCCAGGACCAGCCGCGGCGGGGCGCCGGGGCGGCCGTCGGGACCTGTTCGGTGGTGGTGTCCGCGGTCATGCCGGCTCTCCTCGGTCCTCGGCGGCCACGCTGGCCACCGCCTCGTCGTGGCTGATACCGGCCATCATGAGGCCGATGACATCGCGAGGCGTCTCGGGTCCGACGACGCCGACGATCCGGCCGCGGTACATCACCACGATCCGGTCGGCCAGGGACTCGACCTCCTCCAGCTCGGTGGAAATGATGAGCACCGCAGTCCCGTGATCGCGTTCGGCCACGAGGCGACCGTGCAGGAACTCGATGGCGCCGACGTCGACGCCGCGGGTGGGTTGGTTGGCGACGAGCACGCTGAGCGGCTTCGACAACTCCCGCGCCAGCACCACCTTCTGCTGGTTGCCGCCCGACAGCGAGCGGACGGGCTGGGTCGCCGACTGCGTGCGGATGTCGAACTCCTCGATGCGGGACTCGGCGTTCGCCCGGATCCGGGCGAGATCGAGGTTGCCGGCGCGCGCGAACTCCGTGACGTGGTTCAGCACGAGGTTCTCGGCGATCGTGAAGTCGCCGACGAAACCGTCTCGTTGCCGGTCCTCGGGGACGTAACCAAGTCCGGCATCAATGGTCTCCTGCGGCTTCAGGTGCGTGATGTCCTGCCCGTCCAGCGTGACGGTCCCGCTCAGGACCTGCATGGATCCGAGGAGCGCCTCGGCGAGCTCCGTCTGGCCGTTGCCCTGGACGCCGGCCACGCACACGATCTCGCCGCCGGCCACGGTCAGGCTGAAGTCGTCGACGACGACCGCCCCAGCGAGGTTGGCCACGGTCAGGTTCGAGATGACCAGGCGCTCGCTGGTTCGCTGTGGCTCGTCCTTGTCGACGGTGAGGTTCACGGCGCGTCCCACCATCATTTCGGCCAGCTCGGCCTCGCTCGCCCCCGGCTCGGCCTCCCCCACGACGCGGCCGCGACGGATGACCGTGATGTCGTCGGCGACGGCCAGGACCTCCCGGAGCTTGTGCGTGATGAAGCAGATGGCGCGGCCCTCGTCGCGCAGGGTCCGCATCACCACCATCAGCTCATCGATCTCCTGCGGCGTGAGGACCGCGGTGGGCTCGTCAAAGATGAGGTAGCGGGCATCGTTCGCGAGTGCCTTGAGAATCTCGACGCGCTGCTGGATCCCGACGGGGAGGTCCTCGACCAGCGCGTCCGGGTCGACGTCGAGCCGGTAGCGCTCCGAGAGCTCGCGGACCTTCGCACGAGCGGCCTCCAGGTCGAGCATGCCGGCCCGGCCGGGTTCGCGTCCGAGGACGAGGTTCTCCGCCACCGTGAAGACGGGGATGAGCATGAAGTGCTGGTGCACCATGCCGATTCCGGCCGCCATCGCCTGCTTCGGGTTGGCGAGGCGGAGTTCTCGTGGACCGATGGCGATCGTGCCCTCGTCGGCCTCGAGGAGCCCGAAGAGCACGTTCATGAGCGTGGACTTGCCCGCGCCGTTCTCCCCGAGGAGGCAGTGGATCCTCCCGGGGACCAGTTCCAAGGTGATGGCGTCGTTGGCCGTGAGGGACCCGAAGCGCTTTGTGATGCCTTGGAGCCGCAGCGTCTCGGCCGGCGGGTCAGCCACTGTGGTTGCCACGTTGTCTCCTGTTGGTCGCCCTGTCGTGGATCCTAGCGAGTCGGCAACGGTGCCGTCTCGTGCGGGCGGGGTGTCGTCCCGCCTCATGGCGCTGGCCGGGAAGCGTTCAGCTTCCCGGCCAGCGGAGGAGTTGCCTGAGCGTCCTCAGGCGGGGATCACTTCGGCTGTGCCTCGGAGGTGATCGTGATCTCGCCAGCGATGATGTCGGCCTTGAGCTGCTCCAGTTCGGCCTTCAGCTCGTCGGAGACCTTTCCGTCGAACTCGTGGAAATCGGCCAGGCCGGTTCCCTCGTTCTCCAGGGTGCCCACGTAGGGATCGGCGTTGAACTCACCCTCCAGGGAGGCCTGGATGGCGTCGAACACGGCGTTGTCCATGCCCTTGTAGACCGAGGAGATCAGCACCGGGCAGTACTCGGCGGCGGAGACGCAGCCGTCGGTGTCCACCCAGATGGCGTTGACGTTGCCGCCGGAGGCCTGCGCGGCCTGGAGTCCACCAAGACCGGCGGGGCCCGCAACCGGGAAGATGATGTCCGCGCCCTGGGAGATCAGGGTGTCGGCGGTGTTCTTGCCGCCGTCGATGTTGCCGAACGGGTCATTGCCGGGGACGAACTGGCCGTCCTGGGTCTCCGGGTTCCACCCGATGACCTGGACCTCGGCGCCCTTGGTCTCGTTGTAGTGCTGCACGCCCTGGGCGAAGCCGTCCATGAAGATCGTCACGGTCGGGATCTTCATGCCGCCGAAGGTTCCGACCTTGCCGGTCTCGCTCATGCCGGCGGCGAGGTAGCCGCCGAGGAAGGAGGACTCGGCGGTGTTGAAGATGAGGCCCTTCGCGTTGTCGACGCCCTCGAAGGAGTTGTTGTCGACGATGGCGAAGTGGACGTCCGGGTTCTGCTTGGCCGCCGCCTCGGTGGCGTCGGCGAGCAGGAACCCGACGGTGATGACGATGTCGCAGTCGGCGTCGATCATCGACTGGATGTTCGGCGCGAAGTCGCTGTTGGCATTGGACTCGATCTCGCCGGTCTCGATGCCGAGTTCGTCCTTCGCGCGCATGAGTCCGGCGTAAGCCGTCTCGTTGAACGACTTGTCGTCGAAGCCGCCGGCGTCGGAGACCATGCACGCCTTGTAGTCGGCGGCGGCGTCGGTGGTCTCCTCGGCCGTGGTCTCGGCGGGGGAGGTCTCCTCGGCCGTGGTCTCCGCGGCGGTGGTCTCCGCGGCGGTCTGGGCCGCGGTGTCCGCCGGCTCGGGGCTGGTCTCCGGTGCTTCCGCACACGCCGAGAGCGCCAGTGCGCTCGCGCCGATCAGTGCGGCGAGCCTCAACAGGGTCTTGTTCACGTCTGCCTTCCTCTGCAGCTGTAGTGGGCGGAAGTGACCATACTCCCCGGGATCATCCCTGCGCATGTTCCGGAAGGAATCGTTATCAGACCGCAATACGCGGCGTCACGAGACCTGTCGAATCAGCGCCGAGGCCGCCCGCACCATGCGCCACGTGGTCTCCTGCCAGTGCTTCTCCTGGCCCCGGTAGGGACCCGTCGCCAGGCTGATGACGACGGCGGCCGCGCGCAGCCGCAGTTCGACCGGATCCACCCGCTCGTCGAAGACCGGAACCCAGCGCCGCAACAGGTCGCGCACCTTGGCCTCCTGCTCCTCATTCATCCGTTGGATGGTCGAGAGGTGCGCGATGAGGCAGGCCAGGTCATCCGCTCGACGGCCGGGACCGATGGTGTCGACGTCGAGCATGCCCACGATCCGCCCGCCGGCCACCCGCAGTTGCCCCTCGTGGAAGTCCCCATGGGTGGGCTCGTGGCCCGGCGGGTAGGGGGTCAGTCCCTCGCTGATGCGGCCCGCGGCCCATTCGAGCTCCGCCGTGGTCTCCGGGAGGGCCTTGCTGACCATCGCGGCGTAGTGGGCGACCGCGTCCGACCACGGCGGTCTGCGGTCGAGCGCCGCCACCTCGGACGGCATGGAGTCCAGCAGGTCGATCAGTTGTTCGGCCGTGCAGGGATCCCCCGGCTCGAAGAGGGCGCGGGCCAGCGCGGTGCCCGGGAGTTCCCGCAGCACCAACAGCTTGTCCTGCGTGGCTGCCACGATCTCCGGGGCGGGAACACCGGCCCGCAGGAGCATCCGGTGCTTGGCGACCACGTCGTCGAAGAGCTTGGGCCGCAACACCTTGACGTAGAGCACTTCCCTCGGGTCCTCCAGCACGGCTCGTACGACGGCGCGGCGGCGGGGCCGGTAGCCGATCATGGTCAGCTTGACTGCCTCGGGCGACACGGTCCGACCCAGGTCCGCCTCCGAGGTCAGGAGTTCGGCGAGCTGCTCCGCGAACGCGGCGCGAGGCAGGCCGGGCAGGTCGGGATCCTCGGGGTAGAGCCAGACGGCCACCTCGCGGTTGCCGTCGGCGAAGATCTCGGCCTTGGCGTCCGATGGCGCCAACCGACCGGACCGCGCGCTGACACCCAGCAACTCCGTTCGGGTGCCGTAGGGCCACTCGACCTCGGCCACATAGGTGGCGGTTGTCGACAGCTCGGGGTTGGCGTCGACGTGGTCCAGCGACCAGGACTTCAGCAGCCCCCCGGCGTGTTCGACGGCCGCCCTCAGGAGCCCGTCCACGTCGGGCCCGGTCAGCAGCTCCGCGCCGTCATCCATCGCCCACCTCCGAAGCGGACTCGGCCACGTTCTCCCTCCTCACCGAGAGCCAGGCTGCCCGGCGTCCGTCGAGCTCGACGACCGCCAGGCGGAAGGGGACCGCGACATCGGACTCGCCAGCGCCCGACGCCTCCAGATGTACCACCGTCGCGTCCCCCACCTGGGGAACCGCGCCCAATTGGTGCATGACGTACCCGGCCACGGTGTCGTAGGGCCCCTCGGGGATGACGTAGCCCGTGGCCTCGGCGAACTCCTCGATGGTGGTCAAGCCGTCCATGCGGTCGATGGCGCGGACCGTCGGTTGGGCCACGACGTCGTACTCGTCGGTGATGTCGCCGACCAGCTCCTCCACGAGGTCCTCCAGCGTCACGATGCCGGCCGTGCCGCCGTACTCGTCACGCACGATGGCCATGTGGGAGCCCGCCGCCCGCATGGCGCTCAGGGCGCGGAGGATCCGGACGGTCTCCGGCAGGCTGAGCACCGGCCTGACGATGGAGCGCAGTTCACCTTGGCGTGCCGTGCCCTCCAGGTCCATGAGGTCCCGCACGTGCAGGAATCCGATCACCCGGTCCACCGAGCCGTCGGTCACCGGGTACCTGGAGTGGGGTGCCCCGCGGACCTCCCGGTAGGCCCGCTGGACGGGCATCTCGGCCGGCAGGAAGTCCACCTCGGTGCGGGGGACCATGACTTCCCGCAGACTCCGCTCCCCCGCGTCGAAGACTTCGTGCAGAATGCGCCGCTCCTCGGTCCCGAGGGTCTCCGAGCCTGCCACAAGGGCGCGGATCTCCTCGTCGGTGACGGCGTCGCGGGCGAGCTTCGGGTCGCCGCCCAGCAGGCGCACCACCACGTCGGTGGAGGCGCCCAGGAACCAGATGACGGGACGGGCGATGGTCGCGATCCCGGAGACCAGCGGCGCCAGCGCCAGGGCGAAGCCCTCGGCGCGCTGCATGGCCAACCGTTTGGCGGTGAGCTCCCCCACCACGATGGAGAAGTAGGAGATCGCCACCGTGACCAGCACCAGAGCGACGGTGTGGGCGATCCCGGCGGGGACGCCGACGGACTCGAGCGTGGGCGCGAACCGGCCTGCCAGCGTCGCGCCGCCGAAGGCCGCGGAGAGGAACCCCGAGACCGTGACGCCGATCTGGACGGCCGACAGGAACAGATTGGGGTTGCTGGTGAGGCGTTCGATGGCGCGGCCGCGTTTGCCCCTGCCGGCCAACGCCCGGACCTGGGAGTCCCGCAACGAGACGAGGGCCATCTCGGCCGCCGCGAACACGCCACCGACCAGGATGAACAAGCCGATCAGCGCGACGTCGCCCAGCACGTTCACCGGGGGACCGGACTCATCGGAAGATCACCGTGCGCTCCCCGTCGAGGAACACCCGGTGTTCAGCGAACAGGCGAACGGCCTCTGCGAGGGTCTGCGACTCCTGCGCCTGACCCTTGCGCACCAGCTTCGCCACGGACATGGAGTGGTCCACCCGAACGACGTTCTGCTCGATGATGGGCCCCTCGTCGAGGTCGCTGGTGACGAAGTGGGCGGTGGCACCGATCAGCTTGACCCCGCGCGTGTGCGCCTGGCGGTACGGGTTGGCACCCTTGAACCCCGGCAGGAAGGAGTGATGGATGTTGATCGCGCGCCCGGCGAGGAACCCGCACAGTTCCGGGCTCAGGATCTGCATGTAGCGGGCGAGCACGACGAGCTCGACGCCCTCCTCCTCGACCCGGCGCCGCACGTCGGCCTCGAAGGCTGCCTTGCTGTCGCGATCGACCTGCCGGGAGGAGAAGTCGACGTCGTAGAAGTCGGCGAGAGGGGCGAGGGTCTCGTGGTTGGCCATGATCCCGACGACGTCGATCGGCAACTCACCGCCACGCCAGCGGAACAGGAGGTCATTGACGCAGTGCGCCGCCTTGGAGGCGAGCACCAGCGTGCGGGTGGGCCTGCCGGACTCGTGCACCTGGTGGGAGGCCGAGAAACGCGCCGAACGAGCCGCGATGGCCGCGTCCAGCGCTCCCGGCTCGGCACCCTCCACGTGGATCCGGGTGAAGAAGTTGCCCGTGTCCGGGGAGGAGAACTGCTGGAGTTCCGCAATGTTGCCGCCGGCCTCGACGATGGCTCCCGTGAGGGCGTGGACGATCCCCGGCTGGTCGGGGCACTGGAACTGGACCACGAGATCGTGCATGGGCGCACAGCCTAGCGGCTCGGCGCCCATGCACGACGGTGTGGTCGGCTCAGATCAGGCCGAGCTCGGTGACGGCGTCGCGCTCCTCCAGCAACTCCGCGACCGAGGCATCGATACGGGAGCGTGAGAACTCGTTGATGTCCAGGCCCTGGACGATCTCATAGCGCCCGTCGGTGACGGTGCAGGGGAAGGAGGAGATGATCCCCTCGGGCACGCCGTAGGAGCCGTCGGACGGCACGGACATGGAGACCCAGTCGCCCTCGGGCGTGCCGAGGACCCAGTCGCGCATGTGCTCGACCGTGGCGTTGGCGGCGGAGGCCGCCGACGACAGACCCCGCGCCTCGATGATCTCGGCGCCGCGCTTGGCGACCTTCGGGATGAAGGTGTTGGCGATCCACTCCTGGTCGTCGACCACGTCCGCGGCTACTCGATCCCCGACCCGGGCGTTGAAGAGGTCCGGGTACTGGGTGACGGAGTGGTTCCCCCAGATGGTCATGTGCGTGATCTGGTCCACCGGCGCGCCCACCTTGGCGGCGAGCTGACTGATGGCCCGGTTGTGGTCGAGTCGCGTCAGGGCGTTGAAGCGCTCCTGCGGGATGTCGGGGGCATTGCGCATGGCGATCAGGGCATTGGTGTTGGCGGGATTCCCGGTCACCAGGACCTTGACGTCGTTGGCCGCGACCTGGTTCAGCGCACGGCCCTGTTCCGTGAAGATCTTGCCGTTGGCGCTCAACAGGTCCGAGCGCTCCATGCCCGCCTTGCGCGGCATGGCACCGACGAGCATGGCCAGGTTGACGCCGTCGAAGACCTGAGTCGGGTCGTCGCCGATCTCAATGTTCACGACGTTGGGGAAGGCGCAGTCGTCCAGTTCCATGACGACGCCCTCGAGCGCCTTCAGTGCCGGGGTGATCTCGAGGAGGCGCAACTCGATCGGGCGGTCCCCGAGGAGCGAGCCGCTCGCGATCCGGAAGAGAAGGCTGTAACAGATCTGGCCGGCGGCGCCGGTGACGGCGATCTTGACAGGAGCCTCGGTGCTCACGTGGGCGACCTCATTTCTTGTGTGGGAATGCGTACCCCACGACTCTATCGCTCCCGTCCGACCGCCCCGGGACCGGGGGGATCACGTACCTGGGGGCACCACGAACGCCAGCACGATGATGGCGGCCGCGAGGCCCGCCAGCCCCACCACGTCGATCCACCGGCGCCGGATCACGAGCAGTCCCGCCATCCGCTCCGGGAGAGCGAGGCGCAGCAGTGCGGCCAGGGCGACGGCGGAGCCCACGAGCACCGCGCCGAAGCGCCATTCACCGAGGGCAACCACGGCGAGTCCCCCCAACGCCACCACCACCGCCACCCCGAGGGGCCACGGGTTCTGGGGAAGCTCCTCGGCCGGCTTGTCAGGCCTGTCGCGCATGCAGGGCTTCCGCACGGTCGACGACGTTGCTCAGGAGCATGGCACGGGTCATGGGCCCCACTCCACCCGGGACCGGCGCGACGAGCGACGCCTTCTCCCACACGTCCGGCGCCAGGTCGCCCACGAGACCATCCTCGGTGCGTGTGATCCCCACGTCCACGAGGACCGCGCCGTCGGCGATCATGTCGGCGGTGACGGTACCGGGGTGCCCGGCCGCGGTGACGACGACGTCGGCTTGCCGGGTCAGCGACGCCAGGTCGCGGGTGCCGGTGTGGCACAGGGTGACGGTCGAGTTCTCACTGCGTCGGGTCAGCAACAACCCCAACGGACGGCCGACAGTGGTGCCGCGACCGACGATCACGACGTGGGCCCCGTCGAGCTCGACGCCGTAGTGGCGAAGGAGGGTGACGATCCCGCGAGGTGTGCAGGGCAGGGCGCCGGGGATCCCGAGCACGAGGCGGCCCAGGTTCACGGGATGCAGGCCGTCGGCGTCCTTGTCCGGGTCCACCAGTGACAGCGCCCAGTTGTCGTCCAGGTGACGCGGCAGGGGCAGCTGCACGATGTAGCCGGTGCACAGCGGATCGGTGTTCAGCCGCTCCAGCTCCTCGGCGAGCCGGGCCTCGGTGGTGTCCGCGGGCAGGTCCACACGAATGGAGCGGATCCCCACCTCGGCACAGTCACGGTGCTTGCCCGCCACGTAGGAGTGGCTGCCGGGGTCGTCACCGACCAGCACCGTGGCGAGGCCGGGGACCACACCCCCAGCCCCGAGCCGGGCCACGCGCTCGGCCAGTTCGGCCTTGATCTGCCTGGCGACCGGTACCCCGGCCATCTTCGTCGCGGTCATCGTGCCTCGTCTCAGTGGAAGAAGTGTCGGGTGCCGGTGAAGTAGAGCGAGATACCCCGCTCGGCGCACAGGGCGATGGTCTCGTCGTCCCGGACCGAGCCGCCCGGCTGGACGATGGCGACCACACCGGCATCCGCTAGCATGCCCGGTCCGTCGCTGAACGGGAAAAAGGCGTCGGAGGCCGCCACTGCACCGTGGCTGCGGTCGCCGGCGCGCTCCACGGCCAGCTTGCAGGAGTCGACACGGTTGACCTGCCCCATCCCGACGCCCACGGAGGCGCCGTCCTTGGCCAGCAGGATGGCGTTGGACTTCACGGACCTGACGGCGCGCCAGGCGAACCGCAGGTCGGCCAACTGCTCCGGGGAGGCGGACGGGCCGGCCATGAGCTGCCAGCGCTCCGGCTCGTCACCGGCCTCGTCGAGCCGGTCCGGCGTCTGGCGCAGCGCGCCCCCGCTGATCGGCTTGAGCTCCGCCCCCGGGTGGACGTATGCGTCAGCCTCCAGGAGGCGGATGTTCTTCTTGGAGGCGAGCACCTCGAACGCGCCGTCCTCGAAGGCCGGGGCGATGAGAACCTCCGTGAAGACGTCACGCACCGCGCGGGCCATCTCGATCGTGACCGGACGGTTGGTGGCGATCACTCCGCCGAACGCGGAGACCGGATCGCATTCGTGGGCCTTGCGGTGAGCGGTGGCGATGTCCTCGGCGATGGCGATGCCGCAGGGGTTGGCGTGCTTGATGATGGCGACGCAGGGCTCGTCGAAGTCGTGGGCCGCACGGTAGGCGGCGTCGCCGTCGGTGTAGTTGTTGAAGCTCATGGCCTTGCCGTGGAGCAGTGTGGCCTGGGCGATGCCGGCTGGTGCCGACGGGTCCCCGTAGAGCGCGGCACGCTGGTGGGCGTTCTCCCCGTAGCGCAGGTTCCCGACCTTCTCGTAGGCCATGCCCCAGAACTCGGGGAGGTCCTCGTCGGTGGAGAGCTCCTCGCCCATCCAGTTGGCGACAGCCACGTCGTAGGCGGCGGTGTGCCGGAAGGCTGCTGCCGCCAGGGCGCGGCGCTGCTCCTCGGTGAACCCCCCATCGCGCACCGCGCGCGCGACGTCGCCGTACTGCTCGGGGGACGTCACCACCGCGACCGATGCGTGATTCTTGGCGGCTGCTCGGACCATGGAGGGGCCACCGATGTCGATCTGCTCCACGCACTCCTCCCGACTGGCGCCCGAGGCGACGGTCTCGGCGAAGGGGTAGAGGTTCACCACCACCAGGTCGAACGGCTCGATATCCAGCTCGGACAGCTGTCGGCGGTGGTCACTGAGGCGCTGGTCGGCGAGGATCCCGGCGTGCACGCGGGGATGCAGCGTCTTCACCCGGCCGTCCAGGCACTCGGGGAAGCCGGTCAGCTTCTCCACCGGCACGACGTCGATCCCGGCCTCGGCGATGCGGGCTGCCGTGGAGCCGGTGGACACGATCTGGATGCCTGCCCCGGCCAGGTCCGCGGCCAGGTCCTCCAGGCCCGTCTTGTCATAGACGGACACCAGGGCTCGTCGCAGCGGGGTCCGAGTGGTCATTGCTCTCCTTTGTTCCAGTGCGCCACGGCCCGCACCAGCAGGTCGCGTTCCACGATCTTGATTCGTTCGTGCAGCGAGGAGACATCGTCGTCGTCCAGCACGTCGACTGCCCCCTGCAGCAGGATCCTCCCCGAGTCGACGCCTTCGTCGACGAGGAAGACCGTGGCCCCGGAGACCTTGACCCCTGCCCTCAGGGCGTCACGGGGACCGTGCATGCCGGGGAAGCTCGGTAGCAGGGCCGGGTGGGTGTTGATGGTCCGCCCGCCGAACTCCGCGAGGAAATCCGGCCCGACCAGCCGCATGAAGCCGGCCGAGGCCACGAGGTCCGGCTGGTGGGCCGCGACGATGTCGCGCAGCTCCCGGTCCCACTGGGTCCGGTCCATGCCCGGCTCGAGCACGTGCGCCACCCCGGGGATGCCATGGGCGGCGGCTCGGTGCAGGGCACCGACACCCGCCCGGTCCGTCACGACGGCGACCACCTCGGCATCGACCTGTCCGGCGACGGAGGCGTCGATGAGGGCCTGCAGGAGCGTTCCCGATCCCGAGGCCAGCACCACCACCCGTGTCGTCACGGGCGACATCCTATGCACTACTTCTCGGGCTGCTCCGCCGTCTTCTCACCCATGGGCGCACGGTGCACCACCAGTCGCACAAGGCCTATGATCAGGCCCGCCAGCAGGCCGGCCAGCCCCAGCAACGACGGCGCCGTGATGACCAGTGCCGCGGTCTCCGGCCCCACGGCTGCGAGGCGCTGCCCACCCAGGCCACCCCCCGACAGCGACGCGAGCAGCACGATGAGGAGCCCCACCGCGACACCGGTCAGTCCCCCCACCAAGGCGGTCTCGTCGAACCGGGCTCGGGGACGTGCCAGGGCAACGAGGGTCGCCGCCACCACCCCGGCCAGCACACCCGTCGCGAGCCACCACAGCATCGCCGGCGGATGGATTCCCGCCTCGGGCACGATGCCCAGGACGGGGATCGCGGGGAGGAAGCCGACGTCGGTGACCTGGATCGTGAGCAGGGACCCGTCGCCCAGTCCCACGCCGGCCCCCAGCACCCACGAGACCGCCCACAGGACAAGGTTGGGCAGGTACAGCAACTGGATGACCACGAGGAGCGCCACTCCCATCGCCCCGGGTTCGAGGGAGTCCTGCAGGGTCGCGACGCGTTCGCGCCCGCCAACGAGACCGACGATGAGCGCAGCGGCTCCCGAGGCCAGCACCAGGAGGAGCGCTGCCCCCATGGCACTCGGCACCGAGCGCAACCAGACCGGCCAGTCACGCCGCGGGTCGTGCCCCAGTGCGTGACTGGCGCCCCAGAGGCCCGCGACCCCGCCGACGACCAGTGCCCCGATCGCGCCCCGCCACGCCGCGTCGGGAGAGACGGTGCTGCCGAGCACCAGGACCGCCACCGCGTGCACGACGGCGTACCCGGCGGCCACGCGCGCCACGACCGGACCGCCGTCGACCCAGAGGGCGCCGGTGTCGTCCGGCCGTGCGTCCGCCGCAGCGGCCTGTCGTGCTGCGAGGGCCGCGACCGGCTGTCCCAGCAGGACCAGGACGCCGGTGAGCAGCAGCGGCGCGATGCTGACCGGTTGCCCCGCGATGACGACCTCCGCGCCGTAGGCCAGCAGGAGGACCGCCGAGGCCAGGCGCAGGGCGTCCGGCAGGGCCGCGTCCGCGGCGGTGAGCCATCCCAACGCCGCCAGCCCTGCCAGCAGCAGCCAGCCGGCGGCGACGACGCCGACAGCCCCCGCTCCGACGACCAGCCACCAGGGCCACGGCAGCGTTGCCCTGTCGGTCGACGTGGGGGCGTCGACCTCCAGCGCCAGTGTGCGGTGAGCCGATCTGTCAGCCACGGATCACGTCTCCTCGGTGAAAGTCTGGATGCACTGTCCACGCTAGTCTGGTGCATCGAGCGTTGTTCGCCGTGCAAGCGTCGGCCGAGTCGGGGGTGGGATCGAAGTGACGGAGTTCGAGCAGAACCGTCCGCGCCGCGGCATCCCCGCCGACGCGGACGACAGCGGCGCTCCCTCCCCGGAGGAACGCGACCTACCCATGCCCCAGGGCAGCCCCCGGCGGGGCCTCAGTTCCAATGCGGACGTCGAGCCCCTGAATCCTGCCGCCCCGGCAAACCCGTTCGCCCGACCGGGCACCGCCAGCGCCTCCCAGCCCGTGACCCCCGGCTCGGCCGCCGACATCCCTGCGCAGCCGCCGCTCCTGGCCTTCGAGGACAACTCCGACGAGCCCACCGAGGGCCGCAGGATGGGTGGGATCGCCGATGGTCCTCGGCCAGCGCCCCGCCGCTCCGCGGTGAGCTCCATGACCCCGCCGGAACAGGACCCCCTCATCCCGGCTCCCGTCCCCCCGCGCACCACGGGCGCAGGGGGGTCCTGGCTCGACCACCATCGCAGGACGCTCATCACCTGGGCGGTCGGAGCGCTCGTGGCGGCGTTGCTGCTGGCCTTCGGCGTCTTCCTCTTCCAGCGCGGCCAGACCCCCGGTACCGGGCCGAGTCCCGAAGTCCCCGCCGGCACCTCGTCCAGCGCCTCGGCGTCCGAGGTCCCGGATGCCACGGACGAGGACCTCATGAGTCTGGAGGACGCGTCGCTCATCGTCCCGGACGCCAGCTGGGCCATCACCAACACCGTGACGGACCGCTCCGGGGCGTTCGCGAAGCCCGCCTGCCTCAGCTCCGAGGTCTCCGACGTCAACCCCACCATCTCTCTGCAGCGCACTTTCGGAACTTCCCAGGCGGACCAGCTGGCCGCCCTGCACCAGGTCGAGGTCTACGCCTCGGACGCCGCGGCCCGGCAAGTGACGGCGGAGCACGTCCGCGCGTTGGCGAACTGCGACGAGGTCCCGGCCCGCATCGTTTCGGCTTCTGCCGTGCAGGGGCTCGCCGACGAGGTGACGCAGATGACGATCGCCTACGAGAACGACCCGGTGGAGTACCACACGATCGTGGTGAGCCGAACTGGGCGTGCGGTCACCGTCGCTGACGTCGTGCGCCACGGCGAGGCCGTCCCCCCGAATGCGGTGGGTCCGGCACTCCTCCGCTCGGCCACCGAGCTGTGCGAGCGGGTCGAGGGGGCCTGTCCGGCGGAGCTCTCGTACGGCAACGCCCTCCCCGTTGCGGCGCAGCCGGCCGGTTGGCTCGTGACGGCCGACCTGCCGCGCCTCACGCTGGGGACGGGCCAGTGGACCGCCACCGAGCCCGAGCCGCTGAGCGCCACAGGGATGGGGTGCGAGAACCTTCCCCTGGCCACCGAGCCGGGCCCGACCGATCGGCAGCAGCGGACGTTCCTGATGACCCAGGACCCTGGCACGCCCGCGACGTTCGGCCTCGACGAGATGGTGTTCACGTTCGCCGACGCCGCGGGCGCGGACGCGTTCGGCACCAAACTGGCCGATGCGCTCGCGAGCTGCAAGGACCGGTTCCTCACGGCCACCGTCACCGAGCACGAGGCGGTGTCGGGGACCGGGGCCGGTGACGTCCCTGTCTCGGCCCGCGTGTTCACCATCCAGCAGGCGACCTCGGAGACCTCGTCCGTGCTCTACCAGCTCGCGGTCGCCAAGGCCGGCGATCAGGTCGCCTACCTGCTGGGCACCGTCGACGAGGAGTACAAGTTCTCCGAGGCACAGCTGAGGGAGCTGGCCCTGCGGGCCGCCCGG
Source organism: uncultured Arachnia sp. (assembly GCA_947499145.1). Taxonomy (GTDB): domain Bacteria; phylum Actinomycetota; class Actinomycetes; order Propionibacteriales; family Propionibacteriaceae; genus Arachnia. The sequence continues at coordinate 129,591 of CANMNB010000004.1, read as the reverse complement.
CGGGCAACCCAGGACTAGCTCCCCCAGCTGAGGATCGTCGCGGCGGCGGCCTCAGGGTCGACGCCCCCGGCGAAGCTCGGCGATCGCGTCGCGGGCCAACTGGGCCGTCTGGCTCGGGGTCTCCCCCACCCGAACGCCTGCGGCCTCCAGGGCCTCCTTCTTCGCCGCGGCGGTGCCGCTGCTGCCGGTGATGATGGCCCCGGCGTGCCCCATGGTCTTCCCGGGCGGCGCGGTGAAGCCCGCTACGTAGCCGATGACCGGCTTGGTGACGTGCTCGGCGATGTAGGCGCCGGCCCGCTCCTCGGCGTCGCCGCCGATCTCGCCGATCATGACGATGAGGTCCGTGTCGGGGTCGTCCTCGAAGGCCTGGAGGGCGTCGATGTGCGTGGTGCCGACGACCGGGTCACCGCCGATTCCGATGGCGGTGGAGAAGCCGTGGTCACGCAGCTCGTACATCATCTGGTAGGTCAGGGTGCCCGACTTCGACACGAGTCCGATGTTGCCGGCGCCGGCGATGTGGGCCGGGATGATGCCGACGTTCGACTTGCCGGGAGAGATGAGCCCGGGGCAGTTCGGACCGATGATCCTGGTCCTGCTGTCCCTGGCCGCGGCGTGGAACTCGAGCGAGTCGCGCACCGGGATGCCCTCGGTGATGACGACGCAGAGCTCGATTCCCGCCTCGACGGCCTCAAGCACCGCGTCCTTGGCGAACTTGGGCGGCACGAACACCACCGACACGTTGGCGTGCGTCTGCTCCATGGCCTCGGCCACGGACCCGAACACCGGTACCGGGTCCTCCTCGAAGACCACGGACTCGCCGCTCTTGCCGGGCGTCACGCCGCCGACGACCCGGGTGCCGGACATGATCATGCGCTGGGTGTGCTTGCGCCCCTCCCGGCCCGTCATGCCCTGCACGATGACGCGGGATGTCTCGTTGATGAAGACGGCCACGGGTTCAGTTCCTCTCGCTCGCAAGCTTGGCGACGGCGGCAGCAGCCCCGTCCATGGTGGACTCGACGTGGATCAGCGGATGGTCCGCCTCCCGCAGGATCTCCTTGCCCACCTCGACGGAGTTGCCGTCCAGGCGCACGACGATGGGCAGTGTCGCGTCGTCGCCGAGCATGTCGAGGGCGTGCACGATCCCGTTGGCGACGTCGCTGCAGGCGGTGATTCCACCGAACACGTTGACGAGGACGGCCTTGACCTGGGGGTCGCTCATGATGATGCGAAGCCCGTTGGCCATGACGGTCGAGGAGGCGCCGCCCCCGATGTCGAGGAAGTTCGCGGGGCGCGGCGTGCCGGGGAGGTCACGACCAGCGCTGTCGACCACGTCGAGGGTGCTCATCACGAGGCCCGCGCCGTTGCCGATGATGCCGACGGAGCCGTCGAGCTTCACGTAGTTGAGGTCGAGCTCTCGAGCCTGGCGCTCGAGGTCCACGTCGCCGGAGGTCTCCTCGTACCTCTCCCACTCGGCGTGCCGGAATTCGGCGTTGCCGTCGAGCGTCACCTTGCCGTCGAGCGCGAGGACCTTGCCCTCCTCCGTGCGCACCAGGGGGTTCACCTCCACGAGGGTGGCGTCGGACTCACGGAAGACCGTCCACAGCGTCTGCATGACGGCGGCGACCTGCTCCCGGTCCTGCTCGTCGAATCCGGCCTCGGCAACGATCTGGTCCGCCACGTCTGCGGTGATGCCCGCCACCGGGTCGAGCGGCTTCCTGACGAGCGCCTCGGGGCGCTCCACGGCGAGGGTCTCGATGTCCACGCCGCCCTCCACGCTGCACATGGCGATGTAGCTGCCGGCGGTGCGGTCGAGGAGGATGGAGAAGTAGAACTCCGACGCGATGGCGGCGCCCGGGCTCACCATGACGATTTCCACCACGTGGCCCTTGATGTCCATCCCGAGGATCTCGGCCGCGATGCTCTCGGCCTCCTCGGCGCTGCGGGCAAGTTTCACGCCGCCCGCCTTGCCGCGGCCACCCGTGCGGACCTGGGCCTTCACGACGACCACTCCGCTGCCGAAATCCTCGTAGGCTTTGCGCGCTTCGCCGGGGGTCCGGGCCACGACGCCCGGCAGGACCGGGACGTCGAAGGATTCGAACAGGTCCCGAGCTTGGTACTCGAGGAGGTCCACTGTGACTCCATTCGTCTGCAGGCTGGTGTGTGCCGTGCCAGACTACCCGCCGGGCATGGTCACTCGCATGCCGAGATCGGCCGCCAGGCCAGGCTCCCGGACCCCGAGTTTGAGAGCTTCCTGAGAAATGCTAAGGTTTCATACCAGACCCCCAGTCCACGTAGTTCCCGGGAGACTTCCTTGATCAAGTCGAGCAGCAACAGCCCTCGTCGCGCTGTTTCCATCGACTCCTTCGACCAGCCCACCAGCGAGGTCGACGTCGTCATCGATTCCCGGGGATCCGCCCGCCGTGGCCGGAGCGCACGCATTGGCCGTGGGGCCGTCGCCGCTGTCCTCGCCGGCGTGCTGAGCGCAGGCACCCTGTTCGGGTACGCGTTCTCCGCCCGTGGCGGCGAGGACATGAGCATCGACCAGGTGGCCGTCGACATGGCCGTCCCGGACGCGGCGGTGCAGGCGGTGGAGCAAGGCTTCGCCGACCGGACGCAGGACGCGTCCCGCAACGCGGTCCGCTCCAACCTCACCGAGGCTGTCGCGGGCGAGACCGCTCGGAGCCGCTCCGAAGCGATGGACGCCTCCGTCGACAGCGCCTACGCCACCATGACCGCGGACTCCGCCGCCGAGCGCGAAGCCAAGATGGACGAGGACATGAAGCTCGTCCGGGCCCAGGCCGACAAGCTGAAGAAGGAAGCCGAGGAAGCCGCTCGCCGCCTCGAGGAGGCCCGGAAGGCCGCCGAAGCCGAGAAGGCGCGACAGGCCAAGGCGGCACAGCAGGCAGTTGCCAGCACAGGCTCCAAGAAGGTCCCGGCGGCCGACATCGCCGCCGCCACCTCCACCGGCGGTTCCATGCCGGTCAAGTCGAACTACCGCGTCGGCGCCGGATTCGGTGCCACCGGTTCCTGGTCGCGCTACCACACCGGGCAGGACTTCCCGGCCCCCAGCGGCACGCCCATCTACGCCGTCGCCTCTGGCATCGTCCTCTCCCCCACCGCGGGCGGATGGGCCGGCATCAATGTGGTCATCCAGCACGGGAACAACGGCGCGACGCTCTACGCCCACATGTCGGGTCGCACCGTCTCACCGGGACAGGCCGTGAAGGCGGGCCAGCTCATCGGCTACGTCGGCAACACCGGTCGGTCCTTCGGCTCCCACCTGCACCTGGAGTACTACAAGCCGGGCGTGACCCCGGGCGACGTGTACAGCGCGTCCAACCCGATGTCCTTCATCCGCCGCATGGGCGGCTGACCCGCTAGATCTTCTCCATCGGCGCGTGCTTGAGGCTGAGCCGCTTCGCACCCGCCGAACCGAAGTCCACATCGGCCTTGGTGGCGTCCCCGGTGCCATGCACCGCCAGGACCTCACCGAGGCCGAAGGTGGCGTGCAGCACACGATCGCCCACGGCAACGCTCGTCACCCGCGACGGGGCCGGCGACGAATCCCCGAAGCTGGACATGGCACGGGTGGTCCGCTGGTTCCTCGTGGCCGAGGTGGCCGCCCAGCTGGTGATGGCCTCTCCCGTCCGGCGCCAGTCCATGACGTGGCCGGGGATCTCGGACAGGAAGCGGGAGGGCGGATTGTAGGTGGGCGAGCCGAACGTGACGCGGACGGCGGCCCGCGAGACGTGCAGGAGCTTGCGGGCGCGGGTGATCCCGACGTAGGCCAGCCGCCGCTCCTCCTCCAGTTCGTCCACGTTGTCGAAGGCCCGCATGTGGGGGAAGACGCCCTCCTCCATACCCGTGAGGAAGACCGTGTCGAACTCCAGCCCCTTGGCGGTGTGGAGCGTCATCAGCGTCACCACGCCCTGGCCATCGTCCGTGGTCGGGACCTGGTCGGCATCCGCGACGAGCGCCACCCGCTCCAGGAACGCGGCCAGCGAGTCGTCGGGCTCGGGCATACCCGCGGCCAGGCCCGCGGACGTGGCTGCCTCCAGGTCGACCGTGTTGGCGCCGGCCACGAACTCCGCGGCCACGCTGACCAGTTCCTCGAGGTTCTCGAGTCTGGTCTCGTCCTGCGGGTCCGTCGAGGCGCGCAGTTCGGGCACGTAGCCGGAGGCGTGCAGCACCGAGGTGAGGATCTCATCCGCGGGCTGGCCCTCGGCCACCATCACGCGGTGCAGGTCCATCATGTCCACGAAACCACGGATCTGCTTGAGGGAGCGCGTGGCGATGCCCGGGGCCTCCTCTGCGCGGCTGAGGGCCTCGAAGAAGGTGAGTTGCTCGGCGGAGGCGAGGGATGCGACGGCCGCCTCCGCCCTGTCGCCGATGCCGCGCTTGGGGACGTTGAGGATGCGCCGCACCGAGACGTCGTCCGCGGGGTTGGCCAGGGCGCGCAGGTAGGCCAGGGCGTCGCGGACCTCCCGGCGCTCGTAGAAGCGCACCCCGCCGACCACCTTGTAGGGCAGGCCGACGCGGATGAACACCTCCTCCAGCGCCCGGGACTGCGCGTTCGTGCGGTAGAACACGGCGACGTCGCCGTAGCGGGTCGCGCCGGCGTCGACGAGCCTGTCGATCTCGTCAGCCACGAACTGGGCCTCGTCGTGCTCGGTGTCGGCGACGTAGCCGACGATGAGCTCCCCGTCGCCCAGCTCGGACCACAGCCTCTTGTCGCGCCGCGACGAGTTGCGTGAGATCACCGAGTTGGCCGCCGTCAGCACGTTGCCGGTGGATCGGTAGTTCTGGTCCAGCACCACGGTGGTGGCACCGGGGAAGTCGCTCTCGAAGTCGAGGATGTTGCGGATCGTGGCGCCTCGGAAGGCATAGATGGACTGGTCGGAGTCGCCCACCACCATGAGTTCGGCCGGCTCGACCGCGTGCTCGTGCTCCCCTTGCGGGGCACAGAGCTCCCGCACCAGCGAGTACTGGGCGTGGTTGGTGTCCTGGTACTCGTCGACGAGCACGTGCCGGAACCGGCGACGGTACTTCTCCCGGATGTCGGGGAAGGCCTGCATGAGGTGCACCGACATCATGATGAGGTCGTCGAAATCGAGGGCGTTGGCCGCCCGCAGCCGCTTCTGGTAGTCCGCGTAGGCATCGGCGATGGCCCGCTGCCGCGGTCCCTCTGCCTCGGCTGAGGCGGTCTCGAAGTCCACCAGCTCGTTCTTGAAGTTGCTCACCGCGTTCATGACCGCCCGGACCGGGTACCGCTTGGGGTCGAGTTCATGGTCCCGCACCACCAGGGACATGAGTCGCTTGGCGTCCGCGTCGTCATAGATGGAGAAGGACTTGGACATGCCGAACCGGTCGATGTCCGCACGCAGGATCCGCACGCAGGCGGAGTGGAAGGTGGACACCCACATCAGGCGGGCCCGGTTCCCCACCAGGTCCACCACGCGCTCGCGCATCTCCGCCGCGGCCTTGTTGGTGAAGGTGATGGCCAGGATCGCCCCCGGGTGCACCCCTCGCGCGGCCACGAGGTGCGCGATGCGACGCGTCAGCACCCGGGTCTTGCCGGAGCCGGCCCCGGCCACGACGAGCACCGGGGAGCCCTCGTGGAGCACGGCACTGCGCTGCGGCGGGTTCAGCCCCTCGAGGAGCTCCGCCTCGCTGGCCTGACGGGCCTTCGCAGCGGATCGCGCCCGATCCTCGGTGGCGTCGGGTGACGCCTCGCGGGCGGCCGGAGGGGACGCGAAGACGGAGAACAGGTCCGGGAACAGGGAGTCAGTCATGATGTCCGGAACAGCCTACCGCCGCTCCGATAGGCTGAGTGCCATGACGCCTGCGCTCCGGTCCCTGCGACGGGCGTTGCCCTGGGTATCGCTGGGCGTGATCCTCGTCCAGATCGCCACGATGATCGGGCTCACGGTCCTGGAGTCCCTCCGAAAGAAGCACCGCAAGCTCCGACGGTTCCCCCATACCCGGCCCCGACCCATGGCCGTCGAGGACGACGAGCTCACGGTCTACACCTACGGCGAACACCTCTACGAGGACATGCTCGAGGCCATCGACGGCGCCCGGGAGACCATCTACTTCGAGACCTTCATCTGGAAGGGGGACGAGGTCGGGGAGCGGTTCAAGCGCGCGTTCGCACGTGCGGCAGAGCGTGGCGTGGCGGTCCACGTCATCTGGGACGACTTCGCCAACCTCGTGGTGCCACGGCGGTTCTTCCACATGCCTGAGGGTCTGCGGGTGATGCGCCACCCCGCAATCCCCATACCCTGGTCGCCGCGTCACTGGGGCCGCGACCACCGCAAGATCCTCGTCGTCGACGACACCATCGGGTTCGTGGGTGGGTACAACATCGGCTCGTTGTACGCCACGAAGTGGCGCGACACCCACGCCCGGCTCGTGGGCCCTGCCGTCGCCGAGCTGTCCAACGCCTACGTCGACTTCTGGAACCTGCACGTGCGGCGGGGACAACAGCCCTTGCCGAACACGGCGCCCCGGCGATGGCACTCGGCTTTCCGCGTGCACCGCAACACTCCGCGCATCCAGGTGTACCCGATCCGCAACATGTACCTGGAGGCCATCGACCGGGCCTCCGAGCGGATCTGGTTGACCCATGCCTACCTCATCCCCGACGACGACCTCGTCCAATCGCTGCGCGATGCGGTCAAGCGCGGCGTGGACGTGCGGATCATCGTCCCTCGCAAGTCCAACCACGTCGTGGCGGACTGGCTATCCCGCGGCTTCTACGAGGACCTGCTGTCGTCCGGGATCCGGTTGTTCCTCTATCAGGGTGCGATGGTGCACTCGAAGACGGCGACCATCGACGGCCAATGGTCGACGATCGGGACGGCGAACCTGGACCGCCTGAGCCTGTGGGGAAACTACGAGATCAACCTTGAAATCCTCGACGCCGCAGCCGCGGAGGAGATGGAACGGATCTTCGCCGTCGACGAGACCAACACCATGGAGCTCACACTGGAGCAGTGGCGCCGTCGTTCGTGGGTGGAGAAGGCCACCGAGTCGCTGCTCGCCCCCTGGCGCCCGATGTTCTAGGCGGCTCGGGGGACCCGGCCGGCGGCTCGTTGGGCAACGCGGGTCCTGTGCGTCTACCGCGCCGGACCTGGAAGGGGCCCGATCAGTGGGGACAGGGACGTAGTGTCCTCGCCTCCCCCGATCGGGCCCCCGTCGTGCACGCGTCGGGGCGGGCTCGTCACCACATGACGGCGATGGCGGCGTTCAGGACGGTCAGGCCGAGGATGCCGAAGAAGATGCCGTCCGCGAGGACCTCCTTCTTCTTGTTCAGCAGGACCAGGACCACGATGCCCACGAGGACGAGGAGCTTGACCCCCACCTTCATGTGGTTGACGTCACCGTCCCCCATTTCCAGGAAGGCGACGAGGAGCAGACCCGTGACGAGCTGGGTCCAAGCACCGTGCACCATGGCGGCGTTGACGCGGCGCGGGCCCTTCAGCTGCGTGAACGCGCCCCCGAAGAGTGCCGCGAAACCGATGAAATGCAGGAGCAGGACCAACTGGTGCAGGATTTCCATGGGGCTCAGGGTAGCCACGAGACGCTGGTCCCCGCCAACCGGAAGCGACACGCCGTCGCGAAAATTGCCGGGAATTGCGAGAAGTGACCCCACAGTGGTGCATGCTGGTCACATGTTGACGATTCTTGCTTACATTGTTATCGGTCTGATCGGTGGAGCCATCGCCAAGGCGATCTTCCCCGGCAAGCAGGGTGGCGGCTGGCTCGCCACCATGATCCTGGGCATCGTGGGCGCCCTCCTGGGTGGATTCCTCGGTGGCCTCATCTTCGACGTGAGCTACGAGGACATCTTCTCCCTCGAGGGTCTGCTGTTCTCGGTGCTCGGCGCCCTCCTGGTGCTGTTCATCTACGGTCTCGTGACCAAGAACCGCGCCTGACCGTCCCACACCAACACCTTCAGGAGCGTCCCCTCGGGGGCGCTCCTGTTGCGTTTCCCGCGAGCTCAGATGAGGTGCCGATCCGTCGCCCACTTCGTCAGTTGGTGTCGATTGCTCAACTGCAGCTTGCGCAGCACACTCGAGACGTGCGTCTCGACGGTCTTGATCGAGATGTAGAGCTCCCTCGCGACCTCCTTGTACGCGTAGCCGCGCGCGATGAGCTTCATGACCTCGCGCTCGCGGGCGCTGAGCCGGTCGAGCTCCTCGTCCACGGACGCGATGTCGATGGCGCCGGAGAACGCGTCCAGCACGAAGCCTGCCAACCGGGGAGAGAAGACGGCGTCGCCGGAGGCCACGCGCTCAATGCCCTCCCACAACTCCTCCGAGGAGATCGACTTCGTGACGTAGCCGCGCGCACCGGCCCTGATGACACCGATCACGTCCTCGGCGGCGTCGGAGACCGAGAGCGCGAGGAATCGGGTCTCACAGCCGGCCGCCACGGTGCGCCTGATGACCTCGGCCCCACCGCCGCCGGGCAGGTGGACGTCGAGCAGCACGACGTCCGGAGCCGAGCCGCAGATCGCCTCCACGGAGCTCTCGACGTCCCAGCCCTCGCCCACGACGTCGCACCGGTCCCCGATTTCGTGCCGCACGCCCGCGCGGAACATCTCGTGGTCGTCCACCAGCACCACCCGGAGGCGTTCCCGGGACGTCGCACCCTCGCTCATCGGCTCATCTCCAGTCTCACCTCGGTGCCCTCCCCCGGCACCGAACGGATCCGCGCCGCGCCGTCGTGCCGGGCCATCCGTGCCTGGATCGATTCTCGCACTCCGCGACGGTCCGCCGGGACCCGGGTCTCGTCGAAGCCCGATCCGCGGTCACGCACGAACAGTTCCACGCGGCCCTCCTCGACCTCGGCGAAGATGTCGACGCGGTCGGCCCCGGAGTGCTTGGCCGCGTTCCAGGCCGCCTCGCGGGCGGCCGCGACGAGGTGCTGCAGCCGCTCGTCCATCTCGGCGTCGCCCACGCACACGGCCTCCACCGACACCGGGAAGGCCGCCTCGACGTCCGCGACCACCCCGTCCAATGCGCCCTTGATCGAGGATGGCCGGGGCGGTTCGCCGTAGAGCCAGGTGCGCAGTTCACGCTCCTGCTGCCGAGCCAAGCGGGAGACGGTGGTGGCGTCCTGCGACTGGCGCTGGATCAGCGCCAGCGTCTGCAGGACCGAGTCGTGGAGGTGCGCCGCCATGTCCGCCTGGGCGGCGGCCCTCACCCGGTCCTGGTCGGCCGTGCGCAGGCGCTGCCAGCCGCGGAAGATCCACGGGGCGACGACCACCACCACGCCGGCCAGGAGCGCCAAGGCCGCCGCCAGGACGGCCGGTAATTGGGCGGGACCGACCTGCGACGCGAGGACCCAACTCACCCCCAGCGCCACGAGGGCGAGGCCACCGACGAGGCGCAGCACGGAGGCGGCGGATCGCCCTTGCGTGAGCTTCGTCCACCGACCCAGCCCCGCCATCTCCGACGAGGACAGCGCCGCTCGGTCAGCCTGCAGCCACAGCAGCACCACGCCGGCACCGGCCAGTGTCACGGGCCACAGCACCTCCGCCGGGAAGACGCCCGCCGTGATGAGGACCCACCACACCCCCAGTGCGATGGCGCCGACGTGGAACACCATCGTCCCGTCCACCGGTGGGGGGCTCACGCTCGACGTCCGCGCTCCGCGCCTCGTGGCCGCGTCGATGCCGAGCGGGCGGGGTGCCGCGGTCGCCGGTGGGACGAGCAGCCACAGCGCCGCGTAGAGCAGCACGCCGACGCCGTCGAAGAGCACCAGAGCCACGAAGGCGAGCCTGACCCACGCCACGCGCACGCCCAGGTGGCGTGCCAGCCCCGTGGCGACTCCCGCGATGGCGCGCCCGGACGGCTCGCGCACGAGGCTCGGGGTGCGCTGCGGCGCGGGCGCGGCGGGGACTGGTGGCTGCGACATCCTCTCCACTGTGGCACGTCGCACCCGGGAGGGAGAACCCCCGAGCCGCAACATCAGTGACGTCTCAGGGTGGCACCGGATACCCACACGCACCCGGGGCGGCGGAGAATCGACACATGAGCAACCTGGTCGACCTCGCAACGCTCGACAAGCGGCTGGACCGCCTCGAGCGACCCGCCTCGGGCGGGCTGGTGAGCGGCTTGAGCGTGGCGCTGGCCCGCCGGTGGGGTGTGGACCCGCTGCTGGTCCGCATCGGCTTCGTCGGGCTGGCCTTCTCCGGTGGCCTCGGCATCATCGCCTACCTGTGGCTGACCGCGATCACTCCCCGGGAGGACCTCGCGGCTCCCGTCGAGCGCCACTGGCCCGCCTTCGCGCGGTGGGACACCGGGACCCAGATCATGGTCATCGGAGCCACGAGCGTCCTCGCCGTGATCCTCCTGGCCTCCAGTGTCGGGGTGGCGTGGGGCACGACGGCCGCCGCGATCCTCCTGCTGGTCCTGTTGCACCGGCGCCCCGGCGACGACACGCTCGCGCCGACCGCGTCCCACTCCGCTCCGCCGGCTCCGTCGGGAGCGCCCTCGACCGGGCTTCCCATGGAGAGCGTGGCCGCGTGGCGAGCACACTTGGCGCCCTACACCGGTACACCCGACGCAGCATCGCCCGCGCTGCGCGACCTCGGGCCCACTCCCACGCCGCGTCCGAGCCCGAGCTGGTGGGGTGCACTCGCGGTCCTGGCCCTGGGTGCGGCCGGTTCCCTCCCCGCGCTCGCGCTCGGCTGGACCCCCACCCCCGCCTGGGCCCTGGTGGGCAGCACGCTGGCCATGGGACTCGGCCTCACACTCTGGGGGCTGGTCGCTCGCCGCGGAATCCCGGCCTTCGTCCTCGTCGCCGCGCTCGTCTCGGCCGGGGCCACGGCAGGCACCGCGTTGCTCCTGCAGCCCGATGACGTGACCACCCCGGTCACCGACGTGGCCGTGCACCGGTTCGTCGCGGAGGACGCGACGCTCGACCTCACGGCCCTCGACACCTCCGCAGCCGCCACCATCGACATCGAAGCGACCGCCTCGTCACTGCGCGTGATCCTTCCCGGAGCGGTCGAGGAGATCACCACCTCCTCGGTGTTGAGCGACGTCACCCTGCCGCCCGGTCTCGGGACGGACCGCGACGACGACGCGATCCCGTGGACCGTCCACATCACCGCCCGACTCTCCGACGTGGAGGTCCGCACCTCATGAGGAACGCCTCCACCACCTCGACCCTCGTCACCGGCCTAATCCTCTTGGGCTTCGCCGGCCTCACCGCCCACCTGGTCAGCGGCGGCACCGTCGTGGGACCACCCCAGGTCGGCTACGCCGTCGTCCTGATCGCCTCCGGCATCCTCGGCGTCCTCCTGGCGCTGAGGCACCAATCCCGTTCCTGAACCACCCACCACCCAAGGAGAAACACCATGGAACTCGCCAACATCCGCCGCTCCGACGAGGGCAAGATCGTCGCAGGCGTCGCCAGTGGGCTCGGCAGAGCCCTCGGCGTCGATGCCACCTGGGTACGCATCGCCTTCGTCCTGATCTCGCTCATCTGGGGCACCGGCCTCGCGCTGTACGTCGCCCTCTGGATCATCATGCCCCGACCCGCCGGCGGCACGCTCGCCGAGGAAGGGGTCCACAAAGCCCAGGACTGGTACAGCTCGCGCAAGCGCGACGGCCAGGGCCCCGGAGCCTACTGAGCGCTCACTCCCACTCGATGGTGCCCGGGGGCTTCGTCGTGATGTCCAACACCACGCGATTGACCTCGGGCACCTCGTTAGTGATCCGGCTGGAGATGCGCTCCAGCACCTCGTAGGGCAGCTTCGCCCAGTCGGCCGTCATCGCGTCGTCACTCGTGACGGGTCGCAGCACGATGGGATGCCCGTACGTGCGACCGTCACCCTGCACGCCCACGGAGCGGACGTCGGCCAGCAGCACCACCGGGAACTGCCACACGTCGCGCTCAAGGCGCGCCTCCGCCAGCTCCTGGCGCGCGATGGCGTCGGCGCGTCGCAGGATGGCGAGCCGCTCCGCGTTGACCTCTCCGATGATCCTGATGCCGAGCCCGGGTCCGGGGAACGGGTGACGCCACACCATCGCCTCAGGCAGCCCGAGGCGGGCACCGACCGCTCGGACCTCGTCCTTGAACATCGCCCGCAGCGGCTCGATGAGGATGAACTCCAGGTCGTCCGGAAGGCCACCGACGTTGTGGTGGCTCTTGATGTTCGCAGCGCCCTCGCCGCCACCGGACTCGACGACGTCGGGGTACAGCGTGCCCTGCACGAGGAACTCGACTCCCAGTTCGCCCGCCAACTGTCGCGCCGTGGCCTCGAAGGTCCGGATGAACTCGCGGCCGATGATCTTACGCTTCTCCTCGGGGTCGGTGACGCCCCTCAGCGCACCGAGGAAGCGGTCCTTCTCGTCCGCCACCACCAGGTCAACGCCGGTGGCACGGACGAAGTCGGTCTTGACCTGCTCGGCCTCGCCCTCCCGCAGCAGGCCGTGGTCGACGAAGACGCAGGTGAGCTGCGAGCCGATGGCCTCCTGGACCAGGGCTGCGGCCACGGCGGAGTCGACGCCACCGGACAACGCGCACAGGACCCGCTTGTCCCCCACCGTCTCGCGGATCGCGGCGATGGACTCGTCGACGATGTTCTCCGACGTCCAGTCGGGCGTGAGCCCGGCGATGTTGAACAGGAAGTGCTCCAGGACCTGCTGGCCCCACTGGGAGTGCTGCACCTCGGGGTGCCACTGCACGCCGGCGAGCTTGCGCTCCTTGTGCTCGAACGCGGCGACGGGGGCGCCCGCCGTGCGGGCCAGGACCTGGAACCCTTCGGGGGCCCGGGCGACGGAGTCGCCATGGCTCATCCACACGTTCAGGGTGTTGGGAAGGCTGGAGAGCAGGCAGCCGCTGTTCTGGATGGACAGCGAGGTGCGCCCGTACTCCCGCTGCCCGGTCCTGGCGACGGTGCCGCCGAGCGCCTGCGCCATCGCCTGGAAGCCGTAGCAGATACCGAGGACCGGGATGCCGGTGTCGAAGAGCGCCGGGTCGACCTGGGGCGCGTCCGGCTCGTAGACCGACGAGGGACCGCCCGACAGGATGATGGCGGCGGGCTGCCGTCCCATGATCTCCTCGACGCTGGCCGATCCGCTGATGATCTCCGAGTACACGGACGCCTCACGGACCCGACGGGCAATCAGCTGCGCGTACTGGGCACCGTAGTCGACCACCAGCACGAGGTCATGTTGCGACATCATGCGCCCGAGTCTAGAGCCGAACGTCCGGGCCTCCGAACCGCAGCGGGATTCGTGGGCCCGGTGAGGAATAAACCCCCTCCCGGTCGCGTTCAATCACAACATGACGATCTACTCTGACGTGACGGCACTCATCGGCCGCACCCCCCTCGTGAAGCTGAACCGCATCGTGGACGACAACGCCACCGTCGTCGCCAAGCTCGAGTTCTACAACCCCGCCAACTCGGTGAAGGACCGCATCGGCGTGGCCATCGTCGAGGCCGCCGAGGCGTCGGGCGAACTTCAGCCCGGCGGCACCATCGTCGAGGCCACCAGCGGCAACACCGGCATCGCCCTGGCGATGGTCGGCGCCGCCAAGGGCTACAACGTCGTGCTGGCGATGCCGGAGACCATGTCCAAGGAGCGCAGGGCTCTCCTGCGCGCGTTCGGCGCGGAGCTGGTGCTGACCCCCGGCCCCCTGGGGATGAAGGGTGCCGTCGAAAAGGCCAACGAGATCGCCGCCGAGCGCGGGGGTGTTCTCGCCCGCCAGTTCGCCAACCCCGCCAACGTCGACATCCATCGCCGCACCACGGCTGAGGAGATCTGGAACGACACCGACGGCACGGTCGACATCGTCGTGGCCGGCATCGGCACCGGCGGCACGATCTCCGGCGTCGGCCAGGTCCTCAAAGAGCGCAAGCCCGAGGTGCAGATCGTGGCAGTGGAGCCCGAGGAGTCCGCGATCCTCTCCGGCAACGCTCCCGGCCCCCACAAGATCCAGGGCATCGGCGCGAACTTCATCCCCGAGATCCTCGACCGCTCCATCATCGACGAGGTCCTGCCCCGCAACATCGACCAGTCGGTCGACTTCGCACGCCGCGCAGCCAGGGAGGAGGGGCTCCTCGTGGGCCTCTCGTCCGGTGCCGCCCTGTCCGCCGCGGCCGAGGTCGCAGCCCGGCCGGAGAACGCGGGCAAGACGATCGTGGTTATCATTCCTTCATTCGGTGAGCGCTACCTGTCCACCGTCTTGTTCGAAGGACTCATCGACTAGTGACATTGCCGAGCCGCCTCCGGCTGATCGCCTCCCGCATGGCTGAGGACATCGCCACAGCCATGCGGGAGGACCCCGCTGCACGCAGCAGGTTGGAGGTGGCCCTGGCGTATCCCGGCATCCATGCCATCTGGTCGCACCGCATCGCCCACCGGCTGTGGCAGCGCTCCCCCGCGCTGCAGCCGCTGGCGCGCATCATCAGCCAGTTCGCCCGGTTCGCCACCGGTATCGAGATCCACCCCGGCGCCGTCATCGGTCGCCGCTTCTTCATCGACCACGGCATGGGCGTCGTCATCGGGGAGACGGCGATCGTGGGCGACGACGTCCTGATGTACCACCAGGTCACCCTGGGGGGACGCGCCCGCGGCCGGTTCAAGCGCCACCCCACCGTCGGTGACAGGGTGCTGCTCGGCGCCGGCGCCAAGATCATCGGCGCCATCACGATCGGGGACGACGCGAAGATCGGCGCCAACGCCCTCGTGGTCAAGGACGTCGCCCCCGGCACCGTCGTCGTGGGGATTCCGAGCAAGGTGCACGAGGGCGACGTCATCGCCTGAGCGTCGCTAGGCCAGTCTTTGGTCCCGGTCGTGGGCCAACCTCAGCCACACGAATCCGTAGCCGGAGAGCGGCACCTCCACCGTGCCGTCCTCGGCCACGGGAACGTCCGCCGAGTCCATCAGGTCCCGCAGCTCGCAGCCCGCCAACGCCTCTGCATCGAACCACTTGCTGGTGACGTCGAGGGTCACCGTGACGGCCTCGTCGGAGAGGTTGTGCACGAAGTAGGTGGTCATGGGCACCAGCGTGTCCGAGACCTGGGCGCTGGCCTCGCCCTCCACGGGTTCCGCAGCGTCCATCCCGGTCCACGTCATCGAATGGGCCAGGACCGAGGGGCACGACTGGTCGAGGACCTCCAGCGTCCCCCACCCGATCTCGGGCGTCCGCCGGTACAGGTGGATCAACTTCTTGAAGAAGTGGAACAGCGAGTCGGGATCCCGCCGGGCGTCGACGACATTGACGTGCTCAGGCCCGTAGCCGCCCTCCACCACCGGCTGGACGAGCTTGCGTGGCGGCGCCCCGGAGAATCCTCCGTTCCTCGAGTTGGCCCACTGCATGGGCGTGCGGACCGCCATCCGACCCTTCGCATCGAGGTTCTCCCCCATCCCGATCTCCTCGCCGTAGAAGAGCACCGGGGAGCCTCCCATCGTGAACATCAGGGAGTAGGCCATCCGGATCCTGCGCGGGTCACCCCCGAGCATCGGGGGCAGGCGCCGCTTGAGGCCGCGGTCAAAGATCTGCATCTCCGGCTCCGGCCCGAACGCGGCGAAGACCTCCTGGCGCTCCTCGTCGCTCAGCTTGTCCAGGGTGAGCTCGTCGTGATTGCGCAGGAACGTCGCCCACTGGTTCACCGACGGCAGCACCGGTCGCTTCCCCAGCTTGTCGACCAGGGGTCCCGCATCCTGCCGGGCGAGGGCCAGGTACGTGTACTGCATCCCGACGAAGTCGAACATCATCGTGAGCTCGTTGGCATCCTCGCCGCCGAAGAAGCCGAGCTGGTCCTCGTAGGGGAGGTTGACCTCACCGAGCAGGACGCTGTCACCGCGACGTCGCGACGTGAAACCCCGAAGGTTCCTCAGGAAGTCGTGCGGATCGGTGAAGAACTGCGGCGTCTCGGTGTAGCCACCGTTGACCTCCAGCGAGAAGGGCACGGCGTCGATGCGGAAACCGTCGATGCCGAGCTCCAGCCAGAACCCCATCATCTTGGCGATCTCGTCGCGGACGGCCGGATTCGAGGTGTTCAGGTCGGGCTGGTGTCGATAGAAGTTGTGCAGGTACCACTCCCCCGACTTCTCGTCCTTGGTCCAGATGGAATCCTCCTCGTCCGGGAAGACCACCTTGTGCGACGTGTCCGGCGGCTCCTCCGCGCGCCACACGTAGTAGTCACGGTGGGGGCTGTTCTTGCTCCTCAGAGCAGAGCGGAACCAGGGGTGCTGGTCCGAGGTGTGGTTGACCAGGGCGTCGACGATGACTCGCATGCCGGAGTCCTTCGCGGCCCGGATGAACTCCACCAGGTCGCCGAGGTCACCCAGGCGGGGGTCCACGCCGTAGAAGTCGGCGACGTCGTAGCCGTCGTCCTTCCCGGGCGAGGGGTAGAACGGCATGAGCCACAGGCACGTCACGCCGAGCTCCTGCAGATACTGCACACGGTCCGTGAGTCCCTCGAAGTCGCCCACCCCGTCGCCATTGGCGTCGAAGAACTTCTCCACGTCCAGGCAGTAGAACACGGCGGTCTTCCACCACAGGTCGGAGGTCTCTGCGGTCCTCATGCTGCGCCTCCCTCAGTGAGCTCGGCCAGGACCGCCGGGGCGAACTGGTCGAAGTAGCGGTCGTGGTCCTGGCCGACGTAGTGCAGGTAGATCTCGTCGAACCCCAGGGCCTCGTACTCCCGGAGCCACTCGAGGTGCTGTTCGACGTCGGAGGAGATCCGCACCGCACGGGAGACCTCCTCCAGCCCGATGTTGCGGGACTCGGCGTCGAATTCGTCGCTGGTGGCGAGGTCCCAGCACTTCGGCGGGGAGAAGGTGTTGGTGCGCCACTGGTCGAGGGCGGTCGCCTCCGCCTCCTCACGGCTCGGGGCCCAGGCCAGGTGGACCTGCAGGGCAACCGGCCCCCTCCCGCCGTTGGAGCGGTAGGCGTCGACCATCTCGCGCAGGACGTCGTGCGGCTGGTTGATGGTGATCAACCCATCGGCCCAGGCCGCCGAGCGGCGGGCGGTCTCCACGGACACCGCGGGCGCGACGATCGGCACCGGCTGCTCGGGGAGGTCCCACAACTTCGCGCGGTCCATGCGCACCAGGCCGTCGTGGGAGACCCGCTCACCGGTGTGCAGGCGGCGGATCAGGTCCACCGATTCCTCCAGCCGGAGCTGCCGTGTCTCCTTGTCCGGCCACTCGTCACCGGTGATGTGCTCGTTCATGTTCTCGCCGCTGCCTGCGGCCATCCAGAACCGGCCAGGGAACATCTGCCCGAGGGTCGCGGAGGCGTGCGCGATGATCGCGGGGTGGTACCGCTGCCCGGGGGCGTTCACGACGCCGAAGCGCAGGTCGGTGGTGGCGAGCGCGGCCCCGAGCCAGGACCAGGCGAAGCCCGAGTGGCCCTGGCGCTCGGACCACGGCTCGATGTGGTCCGAGCACATCGCGGCCTGGAACCCGATCCGTTCGGCCCGTTGGACGTCGCGCAGCAGCTCCCGCGGTGAGAGTTGCTCGTGGGACGCGTGGAATCCGATGAGGGTCATGCCCCCATGTCTAGCGGATCAGGAGGTCGCGGCGAGCCTCTTCGCGACCTTCTCACCGGTGGCAAGCGCATCCTGGATCGAGGCACCCGCCCAGTCCCCTGCCACGTGGAGTCCCGGCTCGGCCGGGACGTCCACGCGACCGGGCCGTTGCGCGGGAAGGGCCCGGTCGACGTCGTGCCGCACGAGCAGGCGCCACCCCGTCGCGTCGGCGCCCAGCAGCTCCGCTGCCTGGGTCGCGGCCTGCTCGTCGTCCAGGTCGTGACCAGCCACGGCGCTGGCCTGGATCAGGTGCTGGCCGGCCGGAGCGTACGAGGGGGCGGCGGTGGACACCACCGCGGCGTTCGCGAGACGCGCGTCGGAGCGCAGGTCGAGGTGGAGGAAGGGCAGCCGCGATGGCGCCCGGTCGGTGGCGAACCACCACGTGGTTACACCCAGCATCGTGGGGGGTACGCGGTGCAGGAGCCGGGCGGTGGTGATGGGGTCGCAGGCCAGGACCACGTGCTCCGCGCGATGGCCCTCGCCGTCGACGATCACGGTCCAGGCGCCCTCCTCGCGCTGCACGGCGGTCACCGGGGAGTCGATCCGGATGACGTCGTGCAGGCCCTCGGCGAGTTGCTGCGGCACCGCGGCCATGCCCTGTCCGGGGACGCCAGGGGTCCCCACCGCGAAGTAGCCGGCGAGGCGCCGGACCTGGCTCGCCGACGTCTCGTGGTGGGGGTCGAGCGTGACACCGGTGAAGAACCGCTCCAGCAGGGCGCGGAGGCCGGGCCCGAATCCGGCAGCATCCAGCGATGCGGCGAACGTGGCGTCGTCCTCGCCGGCGCGACGCAGCCACGTCACCAGTGCTCCCAGGTCCCCGAGTTCCAGGAGTCCGCGGAACAGGGCCGGGGCGTGCTGGGGGTGGCGGGTGGGATCGGCGAGCACCTGGTGCCCGTCCTCGGTCAGGACGGCGGCCCCGCGCCCGAACCGGTGGAGGTCGAGGCGGGTGAAGTCGAGGGCCCGCCGGGCGGCGGGGTAGCTCGGGTTCAGCAGCTGGAAGCCCCGGTCGCAGCGGAAGCCGTCGACGACGTCGGTGGCCACGCGCCCGCCGATCCGGGAGTCGGCTTCGAGGACCCGCACCTCGCGGCCACGTCCCCGCAGCACCCGGGCCGCGTTGAGCCCGGCGAGGCCTGCACCGATCACGATGTCCGTCATGTCCAGCCTCCTTGACCCGTCGTCGGGTTCAGCCCTGCTCGCGGGCGATCTGCTCGTGGTGCCGCACGACCTCGGCCACGATGAACGTCAGGAACTTCTCGGCCAATTCGGGATCGAGCTGGGCCTCCTCGGCGAGGATCCGCAGCCGCCTGATCTGGCGCTGCTCCCGCTCGGGATCGGCCGGGGGAAGCCCGGCTGCGGCCTTGAGACGCCCGACCTTCTGCGTGATCTTGAAGCGCTCCGCCAGCAGGTGGATGAGCGCAGCGTCCATGTTGTCGATGCTGCCGCGCATCGTCTCCAGTTCGGCGCGTGCGTCGGAGATGTCCATGTCAGTGGAGCATGAGGTCGATGCGCTGGAAGGACTTGACGTCGGTGTAGCCCGTGAGGGCCATCGCCTTGCGCAGCCCGCCGGCCAGGTTCATCGTGCCGTCGGGCACGTGGCTGGGGCCCGAGACCACTTCGGCCAGCGAGCCGACCTGGTCGAAGAACACCCGCTCGCCGCGAGGGAGGCTCGCGTGCCATGCCTCGGAGCCCCAGTGCCAGCCGCGGCCGGGCGCCTCGGTGGCCCGCGCCAACGGGGAACCCACCATGACGGCGTCAGCACCGCAGGCGATGGCCTTGGCGATGTCGCCCGACCGGCCGACGGCGCCGTCAGCGATGAGGTGCACGTAGCGTCCCTGCGACTCCTCGAGGTAGTCGCGGCGGGCCTCGGCGACGTCCGCGACGGCCGAGGCCATGGGGACCTCGATGCCCAGCACGGACGCGGTGGTGTGAGTGGCACCGCCCCCGAAGCCGACCAGGACGCCGGCCGCCCCGGCTCGCATGAGGTGCAGGGCGCTGCGATAGGTGGCGCAACCGCCGACGAGGACGGGGGTGTCGAATCGGTAGATGAACTCCTTGAGGTTCAGGGGCTGCTCGGCGTCGTCGACGTGCTCCGCCGACACGGTGGTGCCGCGGATGACGAAGAAGTCCAGTCCCGCCCCTGCGATGACGTCGGCGAACTCCTGCGTCCGGGCCGGGGACAGCGCGCCGGCGACCGGTACACCTGCCTCCCGGATCTCGGCGAGGCGGGCCTCGATGAGCTCTGCCTTCACCGGCTCGGCATAGATCTGCTGGAGCCGCTTGGTGGCCGTCACCTGGTCGACGGGTTCGGTCAGCTGCTCGTACTGGCGGCTGGGGTCCTCGTAGCGGGTCCACAGGCCCTCGAGGTTCAGCACCCCCAGCCCGCCGAGCTGGCCCATGAGGATGGCCGTGGCCGGCGACATCACCGAGTCCATCGGGGCGGCGACGATCGGCAGGTCGAAGGTGACCGCGTCGATCCGCCAATTCAGGTCCACCTCGGCCTCGCCACGGGTGCGACGGGCGGGGGCGATGGCAACATCGTCGAAGCTGTAACCGCGGCTGGCGCGCTTGCTGCGTCCGAGCTCGTTCATGACTGGTGCTCCTTGGGTCCTCGGTCAGCGCGACCAGTAGTTGGGCGCCTCGGCGGTCAGCTGGATGTCGTGGGGATGCGATTCTCGCAGACCCGCGGCGGTGATGCGGACGAACCGGCCGCGTTCCTGCAGCTCGGGGATGCTGCGTGCCCCGGAGTAGAACATGGCCTGCCGCAGGCCCCCGACGAGTTGGTAGGCCACCTGCCCGAGCGGCCCGCGGTAGGCGACCTGACCCTCGATCCCCTCCGGGATGAGCTTGTCGTCGGTGGCGACGTCGCCCTGGAAGTAGCGGTCCTTCGAGTAGGACGCCTTCCGACCGCGCGCGGCCATGGCGCCCAGTGAGCCCATCCCCCGGTAGCTCTTGAACTGCTTGCCGTTGATGAAGACGAGCTCACCGGGGCTCTCGTCGCAGCCGGCGAGCAGGGAGCCCAGCATCACGGTGTTCGCGCCGGCGACGATGGCCTTGGCGATGTCGCCCGAGTACTGCAGGCCACCGTCGCCGATCACGGGGACGCCGGCGGGCTTGGCGGCGCGGGCGGCGTCGTGGATCGCGGTGACCTGCGGGACGCCGACGCCGGCGACCACGCGCGTGGTGCAGATGGAGCCCGGGCCGACGCCCACCTTGATCGCGTCGGCGCCCGCCTCCACGAGTGCCTTCGCGCCGGCATACGTGGCGACGTTGCCACCGACGATGTCCGCGGTGGCCGCTGCCGGGTCAGCTTTGAGCCGACGGATCATGTCCACGACGCCGCGGCTGTGGCCGTGTGCCGTGTCGACGACGACCACGTCGACACCGGCCTCGATGAGCGCCATGGCCCGCTCCCACGAGTCGCCGAAGAACCCGACGGCCGCCCCGACGCGCAATCGGCCGGCATCGTCCTTCGCGGCGTGGGGGTACTTGTCGGCCTTGACGAAATCCTTGAGCGTGATGAGGCCGGTGAGCCGACCCTCGTCGTCGACGATGGGCAGCTTCTCGACCTTGTGCTGCGCGAGCAGGGCCAGAGCCTGGTCCCGACCGACGCCCTCCTTGGCGGTCACCAG
Organism: uncultured Arachnia sp.; assembly: GCA_947499145.1. Lineage (GTDB taxonomy): Bacteria > Actinomycetota > Actinomycetes > Propionibacteriales > Propionibacteriaceae > Arachnia. The sequence continues at coordinate 108,399 of CANMNB010000004.1, read as the reverse complement.
CGGCATCCGCGTCATGACCTCGTCGACGCGCTTGTCGCCGTCGTCCTCGAAGCGCAGGTCGCGGTTGGTGATGATGCCGACGAGGTGGCCCTCGCCGTCGACGACCGGCACCCCGGAGATCCGGTAGGTGGCGCAGAGGTCGTCCACCTCCCGCAGCGTGGCTTCGGCGCTGATCGTCACGGGCTGGGTCACCATCCCCGCCTCCGAGCGCTTGACCCGGTCCACCATGTGGGCCTGGTCCTCGATGGACAGGTTGCGGTGCAGGATCCCGATGCCGCCCTCACGGGCCATCGCGATGGCCATGCGAGCCTCGGTGACCGTGTCCATGGCGGCGCTTGCCAGCGGAACGTTGAGACGGACCCGGCGGGTGAGCAGGGTGTCGGTGGTGGCCTCGGACGGGATGACGTCCGACTCGTTGGGCTGCAGCAGGACGTCGTCGAACGTCAGGCCCAGGACCTCGAACGGGCCAGGGACCCCCGAACCAGTGAGTGCGGACACGATGCGGTCTCCTCCTGCGTGGCGTTTTCCTCGCCACTCTATCGCGCGGCCCGCGGCGGGCCACTCGCGCGCGGGACCCCGGACAGCAACGGACCCCGGGGCACCGAGGTGCTCCGGGGTCCGTCGTGTCGGGGTCGGGAGGTCAGTCCTCCTCGTCCTCCCGCTTGTCCACCACGAGGGTCTCCGTGGTGAGCAGCAGGGAGGCGATCGACGCGGCGTTGGCGAGCGCGGAGCGCGTCACCTTCACCGGGTCGATGACGCCGTTCTCGACGAGGTTCTGGTACTCGCCGATTCGGGCGTTGTAGCCGTGACCGACTTCCATCTCTGCGACCTTCGAGGTGATGACGTAGCCAGCCTCGCCACCGTTCTCCGCAATCCAGCGGAGGGGCTCCGCGAGGGACTTGCGGACGATGGAGACGCCGGTCTTCTCGTCGCCCTCCAGGCCCAGGTCGCCGTCGAGCGCCTTGCCGGCGTGGATGAGGGCCGAGCCGCCGCCGGCGACGATGCCCTCCTCGATGGCTGCACGAGTGGCCGAGACGGCGTCCTCGATGCGGTGCTTCTTCTCCTTGAGCTCCACTTCGGTGGCGGCGCCGACCTTGATGACGCAGACACCGCCGGCGAGCTTGGCGACCCGCTCCTGCAGCTTCTCGCGGTCCCAGTCGGAGTCCGTGCGCTCGATCTCCGCCTGGAGCTGGGCCACGCGGCCCTGCACCTCGGAGGTGTCGCCCGCACCGTCGACGATGGTGGTGTTGTCCTTGGTGACGACGATGCGGCGGGCGCGGCCCAGCACGTCGAGGTCCACCTGGTCGAGCTTCAGGCCGACCTCGGCGGCGACGACCTGGCCGCCGGTGAGGATCGCGATGTCCTGGAGCATGGCCTTGCGGCGGTCACCGAAGGCCGGGGCCTTGACGGCCACGGAGGTGAAGGTGCCGCGGATCTTGTTCACCACGAGGGTGGACAGGGCCTCGCCCTCGACGTCCTCGGCCACGATGAAGAGCGTGCCCTTGGCGCCGATGACCTTCTCCAGCAGGGGAAGGAGGTCGTTCATCGAGCTGATCTTGCCCGAGTGGATGAGGATGTAGGGGTCCTCGAGGACGGCCTCCATGCGCTCGGCGTCGGTGACGAAGTAGGGCGACAGGTAGCCCTTGTCGAACTGCATGCCCTCGGTGAACTCGAGTTCGGTGCCCAGGGTCTGCGACTCGTCGACCGTGATGACGCCGTCCTTGCCGACCTTGTCGAACGCGTCGGCGATGAGCTCGCCGATCTCCTCGTCGCGCGAGGAGATGGTGGCGACCGAGGCCATGTCGGAGGTGGTGTCGACCGGGCGGGCGTTGCCGCGCAAGCGCTCGACGACGGCCTCGACGGCCTGGTCGATACCACGCTTGAGGCCGACCGGGTTGGCCCCGGCAGCGACGGCGCGGAGACCCTCGTGCACGAGCGCCTGGGCGAGCACCGTCGCGGTGGTGGTGCCGTCTCCGGCGACATCGTTGGTCTTGGTGGCGACCTCCTTGGCCAGCTGGGCGCCGAGGTCCTCGTACGGATCCTCCAGCTCCACTTCCTTGGCCACGGTCACGCCGTCGTTGGTGATGGTGGGGGCGCCCCACTTCTTGTCAATGACGACGTAGCGCCCCTTGGGGCCCAGGGTCACCTTGACAGTGTTGGCGAGGGCATCGACACCACGCTCGAGTGAGCGGCGTGCCTCCTCGTCGAACTGCAGGATCTTCGGCATGTGTGTTGCTCCTTACTTGGAGACGACTGCGAGGATGTCGCGCGCGTTGAGGAGGAGGTACTCCTTGCCGTCGTACTTGACCTCGGTGCCGCCGTACTTCGAGAAGATCACGACGTCGCCCTCGGCGACGTCCAGCGGGACGCGGTTGCCCTTGTCGTCGATGCGGCCGGGCCCGGTGGCCACGACGCGGCCCTCCTGCGGCTTCTCCTTGGCGGTGTCGGGAATGACCAGCCCGGAGGCGGTGGTCTGCTCGGCTTCCAGCGGCTCGACGAGGACGCGGTCCTCGAGCGGCTTGATCGTGGCTGCCACGTCAAACCCCTTTCTGTTGCTAGCCCGGATGTCCGGGTCAGAAGTTGCATGATGGGAAACCGGCGTCGGGCGTCGTCGCGGTGCCACCCGAAACCGTTAGCACCCGACGGGGTCGAGTGCCAAAGCTCACGTTACACCGGTATTAGCACTCGCTCAACCCGAGTGCCAGACGTCGGCACGGCACAGCACGCGCGGGCGGGATGTGTGCCATTCGGGTTGGACTGCCAACCACAATCGCACACAGCCTCCGCAGGGTCAGCTGTGGTGGTGGTCCTCGTCGAAAGCCAGCTCGCGGGTGTCGAGCTCCGCGATCTCGTCGCCCAACTCGGCCAGCAGGGCGTGCCGCTGCTCACGACGCACTCGCTGCTCGTTGGGGTCCGGGACCGGCGCGGCGGCCAGGAGACGCTTGGTGTACTCCTCCTGCGGGCTGTGCAGCACCGTCTCGCGGTCGCCCTTCTCGACGATCTTGCCGTACTGCATGACGACGACCCGGTGCGCCAGGGCGTCGACGACGGCGAGGTCGTGGCTGATGAAGAGGCAGGCGAAGCCGAAGTCCCGCTGCAGGTCGATGAGCATGGCCAGCACGGAGGCCTGGACCGAGACGTCCAGGGCGGAGGTCGGCTCGTCGGCGATGAGCAGGTCGGGTCGCAGCGACAGCGCGCGGGCGATCGAGACGCGCTGGCGCTGGCCACCGGAGAGCTCGTGCGGGTAACGGTTGTACGCACTCTTCGGCAGCTTGACCGCATCGAGCAGCTCGAGCACCTTCTGCTGGCGCTCCTTGCCGTTGCCCACCTTGTGCACGCTCATCGGCTCGGCGATGACGTCACCGACGGGCAGCCTCGGGTTGAGCGACGCCGCCGGGTCCTGGAAGATGATGCCGATCCGCTTGCGCAACTCCTTGCCGTCGCGGGCACGGGTGGCCAGGGCATCGGTGCCGAGCACGCGGACGGAGCCGCTGTGGACGGGGATGAGGCCGAGCAGGGCCCGACCGATGGTGGATTTGCCCGAGCCAGACTCCCCCACCAGGCCGACGATCTCGCCGCGTCGCACGTCGAAGGAGACGTCGTCGACGGCGCGGAACGGCTTCTTGCCGGTGCGCTCGTACTCGACCACGAGGTTCTCCACCTCGAGGGCGTGCTCGGCGTCGACGGCCACCGGGTGCGGGGGCACGCCGAACTGCCCCTGCCCCTCGCCGAGGTGCGGGACGGCGTCGAGCAGCTTCTTGGTGTAGGGGTGCTGGGGGTTGAGCAGCACCTCCTGGACTGTGCCGCGCTCGACGATGTCGCCCTTGAACATCACGGCGACGCGGTCGGCCATGTCGGCGACGACGCCCATGTTGTGCGTGATGAGCAGGATGCCGGTGTTGAGCTTGTCCTTCAGCGAGCGCAGCAGGTCGAGGATGTCGGCCTGGACGGTGACGTCGAGGGCCGTGGTGGGCTCGTCGGCGATGATCACCTCGGGGTCGCAGGCCAGCGCCATGGCGATGACCACGCGCTGCCGCATGCCGCCCGAGAGCTCGTGCGGGAACTGCTTGGCACGGCGCTCCGGGTTGGGGATGCCGACGGCGTCCAACAGGCCGACGGCGCGGTCCCAGGCCTCGCGGCCGTGGGCGATGCCGTGGACCTCCATCGACTCCGTGAGCTGTTCCCCGATCCGGATGACCGGGTTCAGCGCGGTCATGGGCTCCTGGAACACCATGGCGACGCGGTCGCCGCGGACGGCGCGCAGGCCCTTGCCGTTCAGCTTGTTGATGACTTTGTCGGCCACCTGGGTCTCGCCCTGCACCCGGGCCGTCTTCGGCAGCAGGCCGAGGGCCGTGGTGGCGGTCACGGACTTGCCGGAACCGGACTCGCCCACCAGAGCGACGACTTCGCCCGGGTCGACCTTCAGGTTGATGCCCTTGACGGCGTGGACGCGGCCGAACTCGGTGCGGAACGAGACGTCGAGGTCCCGGAACTGCAGGACCGGATCAGTGGTGGCGTTGTACTCAGCGGTGTTGGTCATGTCAGGCCACCTCAGTCCATCTGCTGGCGGGGATCGAAGGCATCGCGCAGGCCGTCACCGATGAAGTTGACGCACAGCGCGATCATGAGGATGAAGGCACCCGGCCACCAGAACAGCCAGGGGCGCGTGGTGAGCGCGTTCTGGTAGTCGGAGATCAAGAGGCCGAGCGAGGTGTCCGGCGGTCGCACGCCGAAGCCGAGGAAGGACAGCGCCGTCTCGGTCAGGATCGCGGCGGAGATCAGCAGGGTCGCGTTGACGACGATGGTACCCAGCGCGTTGGGCAGGATGTGCTGCACGATGATCCGGGGGGTCGGCGTGCCGATGGCCCGGGCCGCGGCCACGAACTCCCGCTCACGCAGGGACAGCACCTCGGCGCGCACCAGACGGGCCAGGCCGGTCCAGGAGACCAGGCCGAGCATGAGGGCGAGCAGCCAGACGCCGCCGCCGGAGACCATGCGGCCGAGGACGGCTGCGAGGACCAGCGTCGGGATGATGATGAACAGGTCCGTCATGCGCATCAGGAACGCCTCGACGATGCCCCGCACGTAGCCCGCGGCGGCGCCGATGGTGGTGCCGATGAGGGTGGCGACGATACCGACGGTGAAGGCGATGAACAGCGAGATCTGGGCCCCGCGCATCACCAGGGCGAAGTAGTCCTTGCCGATGGTGTCCTGGCCGAACGGGTGCTCGCCGATCTGGAACGGCCACAGCTGCATCGTCGGGCGGCCCATGTTGACCTGCGGGTACAGGTCGACCGTGTTCTTGCCCCACCAGCCGGGGATCGGGCCGATGCCGATGGAGGTGAAGGCCAGCAGCACGACGAAGAGCAGCACCACCAGGGCGGCCATGGCGCCCCGGTGCCGGAGGAACCGGCGCAGGACGAGGGCGCCCTGGGAGTAGGACTTGTCGGTCTTGCCCTCCAGGTCGTCCTCCACTGTCAGGAGGTCGTCCGTGGGGGTCGTCTTGTCGGGATCCACGGGCGCGTCGCCGTCGTCCAGGTGGTGCGGGTCGTGGTGGCTCGTCATCGTGTGATCCTCGGGTCAAGAATGGCGTAGGCAATGTCGGCGATCATGTTCATCACGACGGCCGCCGTGCCCGTCACGACGTAGAAGCCCATGACGGGTGCCGGGTCCACCTGGGCCAGTCCGGTGCGGAAGAGGTTGCCCATCCCCTGCCAGCCGAACACGGTCTCCGTGATGAGCGCTCCGGCGATGAGGCCGGCGAAGTCGAAGGCCACGATCGTCGCCAGCGGGATCAGCGAGTTTCGCAGGGCGTGCCGGGTGATGACCTTGCGCTCGGAGATGCCCTTGGAGCGAGCGGTGCGGATGTAGTCCTGGTTCAGGACGTCGAGCATCGAGGCGCGGGTGTAGCGGGTGTAGCCGGCGATCGAGATCAGGGTCAGCACGATCGTCGGGAGCATCAGGTGGGTCAGCGCATCGATGACGTGGCCCCAGTAGGTGGTGGAGAAGTTCGGGGTCTGCGCGCCGATGGTCGGGATCGGGCGGGACTGGACCTTCAGGTAGGCGGACCAGTTGCTCAGCAGCAGGTCGCTCAGGGCCAGGAAGGACGACACGATTGCCAGGGTCACCGACGCCATGATCGCCTGTCGGCGTGAGAAGCCCCCGAGCAGCCAACCGGCCGCCACTGCGACGACGATGGCCGCGAGCAGGCAGGCGAACAGGAGGCCTGTGCTGGGATCGGTGAGCAGGGTGCCGCGCAGGATCGAGTAGCTGATGATGGCGACGCCAGCTGTGACGGCGATGGCGTTGCGCACCTTCGTGTTCCCGAAGCCCGCGGTCATCACAAGGATGATCACGGCGGCCCCAAGCACCGCGAGGATGTAGACCGGCAGCCCGAGCGCCGGACGACGGAACCACGTCACGGCATCGAAGTAGAACATCACGGCGGCGATGACGCCCGCGGCAGCTGCCCACGTGATGAGGCGGCGCTTCACATCGCCGCCCAGGGCGGCCTGCAGGACGAACGCGAGGATGGCGGCGGTGATCACGATCGTCAGTGGACTGAACGTTGGATCGGCCAGCCAGTTGTTGAACTCGATGGCGGCGTAGTGCTTGAGCAGGACGGCCGCCCAGAAGACGGGCAGGGAGAAGAAGACGAAGGCCATCAGCGTGACCGCGTAGTCGAAGCCGCTGTACTGGCGCACAGCGCTCACGATGCCGAGCGTGACGCCGATGATGATGGCCAGGATCGTGGCGAGCACCACCAGGCGCAGCGTCGAGCCGGCGGCCTGGACCACGAGCGCCGAGACGTCCTGGCCGGCGGCATTCTTGCCGAGGTCGCACTGGCCGATGAGGCAGCGCGAGGCGCCGGCGAGCCAGTTGAAGTAGCGCAGATACCACGGGACGTTGAGTTCCATGTTCTCCGTGCGCTGCCGGATCAGGTTCTCGCGGTTCGGGCTGTTGGACTCTCGCAGGTCCTCGAGTGGGTCGCCGGAGTGGACGGTCAGCACGTACAACAGCGCTGAGCCCAGCAGCAGGATCGCCGCGGAGATCCCGAGGCGTTTCGCGATGAACTTGATCACTTGCGGTCCTTCTCCATGTTGTCAGTCCCTGTCAGTGCGGCGCGCCGCCGGACCACACCGAGGGCGCCCACAGCATACGTCAGCGACGCTGGGGGCGTCAGATCGATTGAACGCAGACGTGGGGCAGGTGGCTTGGTTCTCAGGCCACCTGCCCCACGCTAGGGGTTCACCGGTGAGATGTCATCTCACGGCTCACTGGGCCACCCACTGCGAGGCGTTCCAGCTGATACCGTCCTGGGCCGCGCTCGGGCGGACGTTCTCCAGGTTGGCGTCGTAGGCCGCGACACCGGGGTGCGCGTACAGCGGGATACCGAAGAGGTTGTCCCACAGCAGCTTCTCGATGACCTTGACCTGCTCGGCGTGGACCTCGGGATCCAGGGAGCCGGCCAGGGTCTTCCAGGCTGCGTCGACCTCAGCGTTGCTGAACTCGCCGTAGTTCTGCGGCAGGCCAGTGGAGTAGATGTTCTGGCCCGACGCGATCTGGCCGGAGCCGGCCCACGCGAACAGAGCGACCTCGTAGTCACCGTTCACCAGCGCGTTGGAGAAGAAGTCCTCGGCGGAGGCGTCGATCACGTTGAAGCCGGCGTCCTTGCAGGAAGCCGCGATGGCGGCAACGGTCTCGGTGCGGCGCTGGTTGCCGGAGCGGTAGCCGATACGGACGTCGACCGGGGTGCTGACGCCGGCCTCCTCGACCTTCGCCGCGGCGGCCTCGATGTCGGCCTGGTCGTAGCGGCCGTCATAGGCGGCCTCGACAACCTCGTCATAGTTTTCCTGGAAGGGGAAGACCTCACGGGTGTTCATGACCTCGGCGCTCGGGTCGATCGGCTTGATCAGGTTGTCGACGATGGTCTGGCGGGGCACGCAGAGAGCGAAGGCCTCGCGCAGGGCCAGGCCGCCGTTGGCGTCCGAGAAGGCGCTGGTGTCACGGAAGTTGAAGTCCAGGTGCTCCCAGGTCAGGTTGGCGAAGCTCGCCACCTCGACCGAGTCGCCGATGCCCTGGAGCTGGGCAACCGTGTCAACGGTGGCCTGGGGCTCGATCACCTGGACGTCACCGTTCTGCAGGGCCTGGGCCATGGCAGCGTCGTCGATGAAGCGGAAGATCAGGTCGCGCGTGGCGGCCGGAGCACCCCAGTAGTTGTCGTTGGCGGTCAGCGTCAGGGCGGTATCGGCCTGCCAGCCGCCTTCCTTCAGCATGTACGGGCCGCTGGACGGGGTCTGAGCCAGGTCCGGGAGCTCGCCCGGGTTGTAGGCCCAGCCGGTGTTCCAGAACTCGGCGACCTGCTTCACCGTCTCGGCGTCCTTGTCCAGGATCGCCTGCGCGAGGGCGTCGGGCTCGAGCCCGGCCTGCTGCGCGGCCACGTGCGCCGGAAGCGCGGAGGTGACGATGAGCTTGTAGTCGGGGTTCTTGTTCTCGAAGGTGACGGTGAACTCCTTGGAGCCGACCTCACCCTGCGGCCCCTCGGGCGCGTCGGCCGCGAAGGAGGCGCTCACGTGGTCGAAGACCGCTTTGGCGTCGGGGTTCTCGCCGCTGGCGTAGCCGGGCACGAGCCACTCGGGGTTCTGCGCGGCGTAGTCGAGGAGGTAGTCGTTGATCGTGACGGGGGTGCCGTCGGACCAGGTGGCCTCTTCGTTGATCGTGTACTTGACCTGCAGCGGATCCTCCGAGACGACCTCGATGGTGCCGAAGTCGGTGTTCTCGCAGACGGTGCCGTCGTCGCCGAAGTAGACGAATCCGGTGAACATCTGACCGGCGATCACCGAGTTGTAGGTCGAGTAGGTGGCGCTGGTGACGGAGTTGTAGCCGTTCCAGTTGCCGGGGCCAGCGGTGAAGCTGACCTGACCGTCGGCGGTCTCGGTGATGCCGACGTCCTGCAGGCAACCCGCGGCGGCGTCGGTCGAGCCTTCGCCCTCGCCCTCGGTTTCACCCTCGGTCGCCTCGGGCGCGGCGGTTTCGGTCTCCTCGGCGGTCTCCTCGGCCGTGGCCTCGGGGGTCGTTTCGACCTCCGGGTCCTCGCTCGTGCAGGCACCCAGCAGCAGCGCACCACTCAGCATGACGCCGAGGGCTGCGCTAGTCCTCCTGAACTTCATTCCTTCTCCTAGTCGTAGAACGACAACCCCGAACGGCCCGGGGCATGGCAGTGACTGGGACAATAGCGACTTCCTAGCTTCCGGGGGTACTGGAAGACCCCTCCGTGTCCGGATTGTTACCCAATTGGTAGCATTTCGTTCGATTTTGCCCTCTCGGGCCCGGTCCGGGCCCCGGGATCGCGCTCTCCGGCCGCCGCGTCGTCGGCGCCCCCACTCCGAAAATCGATCAGTGCTCGATCTTCCCCCGTCCGCTTCCGAGAATCGAACTCTGACTGCCCCGTTTTGCCACCGCCAGCGATACCGCTGGAACGCCAGCGCCTGTCGAGGGCGCCAGCCATACCGCGCGGTCACCAGCGCAACTGCTCTTCGCCAGCCATGTATCACTGGCGACGTGGAGTTGGGCTGGCGACGAGGCCGGGACTGGCGAGTGCGTCAGGGAACGTGAGGTAACGCTGGCGACGTGTCTGTTGCGCTGGCGACGGGGGTTGCGCGCCGGCGCACAAGCGTCCCGACCCACGCGTCACATGCGAGGGACGCGTCGCGCGACGGCGGCGCGGGCACCGTCGGGCGTGCGCAGGAGGATGAGCGTGTAGGAGTCCGGTCCCTTGAGTCCGAGCGCGCGTCGGAGCTTGGCCGGGTCGACGTCGACGCCGCGCGCCTTGATCTCCAGCGTCCCGACGCGGTGGTCACGCAGCCAGCGCCGCACGACCTTCTGGTCGTAGGGCAGCACCTCGACCACCTCGAAGGAGTCCGACAGCACGGGGTCCCCCGGCCGGTCCGACGACAGGTACGCGACGCCGTCGGCGAGCAGCCAGGCGTCGTCCCCCGCCAGGCACCCCACCAGTCCGGCGCGGATCACGGCGTTGTCGGGCTCGATCACGTAGCGCCCGATGGGCCGCACCGGCGGCTCCGGCACCCCGCCCGACGGTGCCCTCACCTCGACCGGCGCGGTCCCGTCCCGCGGGAAGACGACGGCCACACGGCCCTCGGGGGCGGTGTTCCACAGCGACAGCTCGACGACGTCGCCGTGCTCCGAGACCCACGCCGCCTCCACCCCATCCGGGATGAGCTGCTTCGGGAACCCGGGACCGAGCTTCACGCACACCGGGTACTGCCCACCCAGATGGCGCTCGACGAGGGCCCAGGACGGGCTGAGGTCCTCTGTCCGCCATGTCCGCCCACGCTCACCCCGCCGGGCCGGGTCCAGGAAGATCCCGTCGCCTTCCGGGACCTCGACGTCCTCCGCGCGGGCGACCACCACCGGGGCTCCCCCGACCAGCGCGAGGTTCGCCGTCGCGAACGTCGCTGTCTGTGGCTCCAACTCCACGGTCCGCACGCGGATCCCCGCCTCCTGCATGGCCATCGCGTCGGCACCGATGCCGCAGCCGAGGTCCCAGACGACATCGACGCCGGCGGCGACGAAGCGTTCGGCTCGCCACCGGGCCACGGCGTGGCGAGTGGCCTGCTCGACGCCGTCGCGTGTCAGGAACATCTCGGCGGCGTGGGGCAGCTTGTGTGCGGCCCGTCGTCGCAGCGCCACCTGGGTCAGCGCCGCGGCGGCGAGGTCGGCGGGAAACTCGCGCCTCATCCGATCGGCGGCCGCCAGTGACTCCGGGTCCGGCAGCGACGCGGCCACGTCGATGGCGCGGCGTCCTTCGGGGCTGAGGAGGTCCACCTCGACACGGTAGCGAACTCTCCTCGACACGGGCGCTGCGCGCCCTACTCGGAGAACGTCCGGGACACACGGGCGCTGCGCGCCCCACTCGGAGAACGTCCGGGACACACGGGCGCTGCGCGCCCCACTCGGAGAACGTCCGGGACACACGGGCGATGCGCGCCCTACTCGGAGACTGTTGCGGGTCCGTAGACTCGGTCGCCAGGAGGTACGGATGACGAGGCTCGATGTCTGGCTGTGGTCGGTCAGGCTCTTCAAGACGCGCTCCCTCGCCACGAACGCGGTGCGCGGCGGACACCTGCGGCTGAACGGCTCGCCCGTCAAGCCCGCGCACGTCGTCAAGCCGGGCGACCGGGTGTCCGTCAAGGAGCCCGGCTGGGTCCGCGAGTTCGAGATCGTCGAGCTGCTCCACAAGCGTGTGGGCGCGCCCATCGCGCAGAAGGCCTACCGGGACCTCTCCCCCGAACGGCCCGCTTATCTGGCGACGCCGGTGGCGCGCCGGGACCGTGGTGCAGGACGGCCCACCAAGCGGGACCGCCGCGCGATCGACCGCCTGCGGGGCCGCGAGGAAGCGGAGATCCCGGATTAGACCAGGACGCGGGAGACCGGCAGGCCGGAGTCGGCGCTGAAGTCCAGGGGCGACGGCGGCAGGCCCGCCCGGACCACCTCGGCGCCGACAGCCGCGATCATCGCTCCGTTGTCGGTGCACAGCGCCGGCCGGGGCCGTCGCACCTCGAGGCCTGCGGCGCTGGCGCGCTCCTCCAGCAGACCCCTCAGTCGTGAGTTGGCGGCCACTCCCCCGCCGAGCAGGATCGTGTCCACGCCCAGGTACTCGGCAGCGTCGATGGTCTTCGCGGTCAGGACGTCGCAGACCGCCTCCTGGAAGCTCGCGCACACGTCGGCCACCGGGATGTCCTTGCCCTCCAGCTGGCGGGTCTCCACCCACCGCGCGACCGCGGTCTTCAGACCGGAGAACGAGAAGTCGAAGCGATGGCGCTCGAGGTCGTGCCGCGCGGTCAGGCCCCGCGGGAAGCGGATGGCCGTGGGATCGCCGTCGGCGGCCAGCTTGTCGATGATGGGCCCACCCGGGTAGGAGAGCCCCAGCAGCCGGGCGACCTTGTCGTAGGCCTCCCCCGCGGCGTCGTCGATGGTCGCGCCGAGCTCGGTGATGTCGGTGGCGATGTCTCGCACGTGGAGCAGCGACGTGTGGCCGCCCGAGACCAGCAGCGCCAACGACGGCATCGGCAGGGGGCCGTGGTCCAGCAGGTCGACCGCGACGTGGCCGACGAGGTGGTTGACCCCGTAGAGCGGTGTGTCGAGGTGGGTGGCGAGGGCCTTGGCGCTGGAGATGCCCACCAATAGGGCCCCCATGAGACCCGGTCCGGCGGTGACGGCGATGGCGTCGACCTCCGCGAGGTCGATCCCCGCCGTCGCGGTGGCGCGCTCGAGGGCGGGCACCATGGCGCTCAGGTGGGCGCGGCTCGCCACCTCCGGCACCACACCGCCGAAGCGGACGTGACTCTCCACGGAGCTCGCGACCTCGTTGGCCAGCAACTCGTGGCCGCGCACGATCCCGACGCCCGTCTCGTCGCAGGACGACTCGATGCCGATGACCAGTGGTTCACTCATGCTTCGTCTCCTTGCCCCTGCGCCGGGCTCGCCGACATCACGACGGCGTCACGACCGGCTCCGTAGTAGTCGCGTCGCACGGTGAGCTCCTGGAACCCGAGCGACGCGTAGAGGGTCCTGGCCGGCCCGTTGTCGGCGGCCACCTCGAGGAGGATCGACGCAGCACCCCGCCCCACGGCCCATGCCATGCCCCGGCTCACGAGGTCCCGGGCGAGTCCGCGGCCGCGGTGGCTGGGGGCGACGACGACCCGGTGCAGGTCCGCCAGGTCACCGGCCACCTGGAACGTGGCCGCCGCGACGACGTGTCCGCTGTCGCGCACGACGCCGACCCATCGGTCCGCGGCCACCAGTTCGTCCCGCCAGGCCGTCTCGGACCACCGGTCCTCCGCGGCGAAACACAGCTCGAGGGAGTGGATACCGGCGAGGTCGTGCTCCACCGCCGTGGTGACGGTCACCGTCGCGGCCTCAGCCGGGGCAGCGCCGACTTGCGGGTGGTGGAGACGGTGGCGTCGGCTGCGCGCAGGTAGTAGGGCTCGGTCGGCGCCTCGGCCATGTCGGCCCAACGGGCAGCGAGCACGGCGGGATCCAGGGCCGTGGGCGCACCGTTCGCGGCGCTCAGTTCGGCGGCGAAGCCGGTGGGAACGGGTCCTGCCACGGGAAGGTCAGGGAGGTCGGCAGGATGGCCGACCTGTGGCTCGCCAACGCGCACGCCGTCGGCGTACCGGGCCCAGTAGACCTCCTTGCGCCGCGCGTCGGAGACCACCAGGAACTCCTCCGGAGCGTCGGTCCACTGCGCCGCGATGACGTCGAGGGAGCACACGCGATGGACGGGTGCACCGCCGACATGGGCGAACGTGGTTGCGGCGACGATGCCGACGCGCAGTCCGGTGAACGGGCCCGGTCCCATCCCGACGGCGAACTCGGCGACATCGGCCACCCGGATCCCGTGTCGGGCGCACAGGTCACGCACGGCGGGGGCCAGTGCCTCGCCGTGGGCGCGGGTGTCCTCAACGACGACCCGGTCGACGGGCTGATCGTCGCGCGCGAGGCCAACGGCCACGTGGTGGGAGGTGTCGATGGCCAGGGTCCAGCTCACGTGACGCTCCTGATGGTCTCGCACAGCTCCTCGAACCGCGTCCCGACGGGGTAGAGCGTGACGACGCGGACGTCGTCGCCCTGGTCCCGGTCGATGGTGATCTCGAGGCGTTCGTCGCTCAGCCACTCGGCCTTGCCCTCGCCCCACTCGATGAGGGTGACGGACTCATCGAGGGTCTCGTCGAGGTCGATGTCCGCCAGCTCGGCGTCGTCGCCCAGTCGGTAGGCATCGACGTGCACGAACGCCGGACCGCCCACGGCGCTCGGGTGCACGCGCGACAGCACGAACGTGGGCGAGATGACGGGGCCGGTGACCTGCAGGCCTTCCCCGATCCCTTGCGCCAGGGTGGTCTTCCCCGCGCCGAGTTCCCCACTCGCCAGGATCACGTCTCCGCGGCGCAGGCCTCGGGCGAGTCGTCGTCCCAGCTCCTGCATGGCCTCGGCCGTCGGGACCTCAAGTCGAACAGGCAGCTCGCGGGAGAGGATCTGCCCCAGCTCCACGTCGCGCACGGCCGCGAAGCCGTGACCCTCCCACCAGCGCCTGAGCTCGGGGAACTCGCGGCGGGTCAGCAGCTCGACGGTGCGGCACCCCAGGTCCATGGCCAGCGAGACCGCACCGAGCACCAGCTCACGCGCGACTCCGAGCCGGGCGGCCGATGGCAGGACGCTGACGCGTCGGAGCGTGGCGACATCGCCGTCGGTCGAGACCAGAAGGCAGCCCACCAGCTCGCCGTCACGCTCGGCGCAGACGCCGTGGCCGGCTTCCAGTGCCGCACGCACGTCGTCCACGGTGTCGCGCAGCGCCTCTGGTGGCGGCTCGACGGCGCGCCTGGACCCGAAGGCCTCGTGGATGACACGCAGCATCTGCGGCGCGTCCGAGGGTTCGGCCAGACGGATGCTGATGGCGGAGGTACTCATGGCGCCCGTGATTCTAGTAGCGGCCACCGCGGTTGCCGCGCGGGCGACCACCCTGTCCGTGGCGCTTCCACCCGCCGCCGGAGCCGTCGTGGCGGGGCCGACGACGCTGCTGCGGCTTGGGCGCGATGAGCGCCAGGTACTCCGACTCGGGGATCGGGGTCTGGGAACACGGTCGCGCACCGGTGACCTCGCGGAGCTCCACGCTCCCCGGCTCGACACCCAGCGGCGTGGCGTGCACTCCGGCCTGGCCGGTGAGGCGGCGAATCTGCTTGCGCTGGTGCGGCAGCATGAGGCTGACGACGGCACCGGACTCCCCCGCACGGGCGGTGCGTCCGGCGCGGTGCAGGTAGTCCTTGGAGTTCATCGGCGGGTCCACCTGCAGCACCAGGGTCACGTCGTCGACGTGGATCCCGCGGGCCGCGACGTCGGTGGCCACCAGCACCGGCACCTTGCCGTCCTTGAAGGCAGCCAGGATGCGGGCGCGGGCACCCTGCGTGAGTCCTCCGTGCAGCGCGCCGGCGAGCACGCCCGCCTCGCGGAGTTGGCCGGCGATGCGGTCGGCACCCATCTGGGTGCGGGCGAACACGAGCGTGCGGCCGTCGCGGTTGGCGATCTCGGCGGTGATGGCGTTCTTGTGGTGGGGTGCCAGCTGCAGCAGGTGGTGCGTCATGGTGGTGACGCTCGCCTGACCGGAGTCGACCTCGTGGGTCACCGGGTCGTGCAGGTAGCGCCGGACCAGCTGGTCCACCGCCCCATCGAGGGTGGCGGAGAACAGCAGCCGCTGGCCCTCGGCGGGGGTGGCGTCGAGGATGGTGCGGACCGGCTCCATGAAGCCCAGCTCGCTCATGTGGTCGGCCTCGTCGAGGACGACGACCTGGACCTGGCTGAGGTCGGCGGCGCCCTGTTCCAGCAGGTCGATGAGGCGGCCGGGGGTGGCGACGACGACGTCGACGCCACGCTCGAAGGCCTTGAGCTGCGGCCCGTAGGACATGCCGCCCGCGACGAGGGTCAGGTCCACACCGACGGCGGCCGCCAGCGGCGACAGGTTGTCGGCGATCTGCAGCGCCAGTTCGCGGGTGGGGGTGAGGATGACCGCGCGCGGAGCGCCGACACCGAAGCCCTCGGCGAGCTTGGTCAGCATCGGCAGGCCGAAGGCGAGAGTCTTGCCCGAGCCGGTCCGGCCGCGGCCGAGGACGTCGCGTCCGGCGATGGCGTCGGCGATGGTGGCGCGCTGGATCGGGAAGGGCTCCGTGATCCCGCGGGCGGCCATCGCGGCCACGAGGGGCAGCGCCACGCCGAGTTCGGCGAACCCGGACTGCTCGTGCTGCGCCGAGACCTCGAGATCACCGGCGACGGCGGCCTCCCAGCTCATCTGGTCGCTCTCGGGCGCCTGCTGCTCGCGGTCGTCGCGGCGGGGCCGGTCGTCCCGCGCGGGGCGATCCTGCCAGCTGGAGCGGGGGCGATCGTCGCGGAAGGAGCGTCGGTCGTCGGGACGGCGACTGGAGGCCGGGTAGGGACGCACCTCCTCGCGCAGGGGGCGGTGTTGGCGGACGGGTCGGTCGGTGCCTCCGGTGCGGCGATCGTCCCGGCCCGACCAGGAGCGCTGGCCGCGGGAGTCGTCGTCGCGGCGCGGGCCCCGACGGTCGTCGCCACGGGAGTCGCGGAAGTCGCGGCGGTCGTCCTCACGACGCGATCCACCACGGAACCCACCACGGTCGTCATCGCGACGCGATCCGCCACGGAAATCACGGCGGTCGTCATCGCGACGGGGCCCGCGCGCGTCGCGACGATCATCCTCGCGCGCCCCGCGGTAGCCACGGCTGTCGTCACGTCGGTTGTCGCGGAAGTCACGTCGGTCGTCGTCGCGGCGTGTGGGACCGCGGGAGTCACGCCGATCGTCGTCGCGCGGCCCGCGGTGACCACGGTTCTCCTCGCGGCGGTTGCCTCCACGGAAGTCGTCGTCGCGGCGGCCGGCGCCACGGAACTCGCGTCGGTCGTCATCGCGACGGGGGCCGCGCGCGTCACGACGGTCATCGTCGCGGCCCGTGGGACGGGTCTCGCGGCGGTCGTCGTCGCCGAAGCGACGGGGGGAACGGCGTTCGTCAGCGTTGCGCTTGCCACCGCTGTGGCGGGGGCCGACGCCGCGCGAGGCACGCTCGGCGGCGCTCCAGCGCTTCTTCGGTGTTCCGTCGGCCTTGTGGGACTTGGGGCCCTTTTTCCTGGGCATGGCCATGGGTGTGGTCCTTCGAGTGGGGAGGGACGCGACCGGAAACGAGATGTGGAGCCGACGGCGTCGGGCCCGGAGAGCGGGCCGCCGTCCAGACTACCTGCTCACCCCCCGATTCCCCGAATCCCCGTGACCGCAACGGCGAGCCCGGCACCAGCCGTTCACCCGCTGTTCAGCGGCCGTTGGCGCGCTTGTCGGGTGCTGACTACCGGCAGCACTACACTCATTCCCGTGCGCGTCGCCATCATCGCGGAGTCCTTCCTCCCGCAGGTCAACGGGGTCACCAACTCCGTGCTGCGGGTGCTGGACCACCTCCACGACACCGGCCACGAGGCCCTCGTGGTGGCCCCGGCCGACGGCAACAGGACCCCGACGAGCTACAGCGGCTTCCCCGTCGTGACCGTCAGTTCCATCGGCCTTCCCGGCTACGAGGTGGTGAGGGTGGTGACGACGTCGTCGTTCACCCTCGAGAAGATCCTCACCTCGTTCCAGCCCGACGTCGTGCACCTGGCCGCCCCGTTCATCGTCGGCTACAAGGCAGCCCACGTGGCGGCCCGCATGGGCGTACCGATGGTCGGGGTGTACCAGACCGAGGTGCCGTCGTATGTCTCCCAGTACGGCTTCCCGCAACTCGAGCCGTTGCTGTGGCACCACGTGCGGCAGATCCACTCCCTCGCCACGCTGAACTTCGCGCCGTCCACCTTCGCCCGCGACCAACTGGCGGCACAGGGCATCCCCCGCGTGGGGGTCTGGGGCCGGGGTGTTGATGCGGTCCGCTTCTCCCCCGACAAGCGCTCCGAGGACCTGCGACGCGAGTGGGCTCCCGCTGGTCAGCGCATCATCGGCTACATGGGTCGGCTGGCCACGGAGAAGCGGGTCGACGACCTCTCGCACCTCCTCGACCTGCCGGACACGCGGCTGGTGGTCGTCGGCGACGGGCCGCTGCGCGCTGAGATCGAGGAGGCCCTTCCCGGCGCGGTGTTCACGGGCCAGCTCGAGGGTGAGGAACTGGCGCGGGCGCTGGCTAGTTTCGACGTGTTCGTCCACCCCGGGGAGCTGGAGACGTTCTGCCAGTCAATCCAGGAGGCCAAGGCCGCGGGACTCCCTGTCATCGCCCCGCGCCGGGGCGGCCCCATCGACCTCGTCGACCACTCACGCACCGGCTGGCTGTACCAGCCCGGCGACCTCAAGGCGATGCGGCGGCACGTGGCCGACCTGCTGGGCGACGACGCCAAGCGAGCCGCGTTCGGCGCCGCAGCTCGCGAGTCCGTGCTGGACCGGACGTGGCGCAACATCTGCGCCGAGCTCGTCGTCCACTACGAGGAGGCAATGGCGCTCTCCCCGCAGCGGCGGGCGCTTGCGGCCTGAGCCCGGCCGGGTTCAGTCCTCGCTGGGCTCGTGCGTGTGGTAGGTGTCCTGCTCCTCGGTGAACTCCTTCACGGGGGCGAGGATCTCGATCTCCTGCTCGTTGTCGAACGTCAGCGTGCAGGCCAGCTCCTCCGAACCGGCAGGCAGCTCCCGGTTCAGCCCCATGAGCATGACGTGCGGCCCTCCCGGGGCCAGGTGCAGGTGACCCTCCTTGGGCACCACGAGGCCGCCGTCGACCTCGCGCATCACCACCTCCCCGTCGACCATCACCATCTCGTGGAGTTCCACCTTCATCGCAACGTCGCCACAGTCGGCCGACACCATCGTGATGTCCTCGGAACTCGGGTTGGTGAGGTTGACGAACACGGCCGTCATCTCGGGACGCTCGGCCCCGTCGGTGGTGCGCACCCAGGACTCCCCGGCGATGATCCCGGGGGTGGAGCTGCCCTGGGAGGAGCAGCCGACGACAGCGACGAGGCCCAGCAGGCCAGCGAGCAGCACGGGTTTCACGGCCATCACACTACTCCGCGTCGTAGCACTTGCCGAAAGGTGACTCTTCGGCGCCGCGAACTACAGTGGAACCATGCCTGACCAACCCGCCGTCTCGCGTCGTCGCCTGTTCGGATACGCCGGGGCGGCCGGCGTGGGCACCGCGGCCGGGGTTGTCGGCGGGAAGGCGTGGGCCGACCAGTCCGGCCCCCACAATCTGCCCGTCGGTGAGGGGGTTCGGGGGCAGACCTACTCCCCCCACGGGGCGCACCAACCGGGCATCGTGACCCCCACCCCGGCCGCCCAGCAGCTCGTGGCCTTCGACCTGTTGCCCGATTTCGACGCAGCCGCGCTCGGACGTCTCATGCGGGTGTGGAGCGCCACCGTTGTCGCCCTCACCGAGGGGCGCCCCGCCCCGGGCGACGCCGCGCCCGACATGGCCCGCGGCGCCGTCTCGTTCACTGCCACGCTCGGCTTCGGCCCGGGGGTCTTCGACCTCCCCGGCCTCGAGTCGCGGCGACCGGCTGGCTTCGTCGAGATCCCACCCATGGACCACGACCGCCTCCAGGAGCGCTGGGTGGGCGGCGACCTGCTGGTCATGCTCCAGGCGGACGACGACACCACCTTGGGCTACGCCACGCGCCGCCTCACCGTCGACGCCCGACCCTTCGCGCGCCCCCGCTGGACGCAGGCCGGGTCCTGGCGCGGCGTCGACGCCGAGGGCCGTGCGGTGACGGGGCGCAACCACTTCGGGCAGGTCGACGGGAGCCGCAACCCCGCCGGCGAGGCTCTCGACGAGGTGGTCTGGAGCGACGACGGCTGGCTGGCGGGCGGCACCCAGCTGGTGATCCGGCGCATCGAGATGGACCTCGACGACTGGGACACCGCCACCCGCGACCGTCAGGAGCGCTCCCTGGGACGTGACCTCGCGGCGGGGGCACCCCTCACGGGCGGGGAGGAGCACGACGACGTCGACCTGGCCGCGACCGCCGACGGCGCACCGGCCATCGCCCTCGACGCCCACGCCCGCCGGGCGCACCCGTCGGAGAACCGCGGCCGCCAGATGCTGCGTCGCAGCGTGAACTACGTGCACACCGACGACGTCGGCACCACCACCCACGGGCTGCTGTTCCTGGCGTTCCAGGCCAGCATCGCGGAGCAGTTCGTCCCGGTCCAGCAGCGGCTGGACCAGCTCGACGCCCTCAACGAGTGGACCCACGCCATCGGCTCCGCGGTCTTCGTCATCCCGCCGGGGTTCGAGGCCGGCGGCTGGATCGGCCAGACACTGCTCGACTGAGCCCCACCGCCCTCCGAGGGAGAAGTGGTGGCGTCCTCGGAACGAGATCTCCCATTCAGCCGTCGAGCTGCGGCGTCGAGGCTGCCAGCCCTGCGATGACCTCCGGGAACCATTCGGCCACACGGTCGGGCGGCCACGGACCTGGGTGGGCCTCGGCGGTCATCGCCTGGAGGCTGGCGGCGGCGACGGCGGCGTCGAGGGCCGTCAGTCCGGCCGCCAGCAGCGTTCCGCAGGCCCCGGCGAGCACGTCACCCGAGCCTGCCTGCCCCGTCCAGGCCGGTCCCCGGACGGCCGTCATGACGCGTCCCCCCGGTTCCGCAACGAATTGCACCGCTCCCTTGAGCAGGACCGTCGCGCCGAAGCGTTCGGCCGCCAGCGCCGCGTGGTGCCGGGGCTCGGCTTCGACCTCGGAACGGTCGACGTCCAGCAGGCGCGCGAGCTCGCCCGCGTGGGGGGTCAGCAGGGAGCCCTCGGGGAGTCCGTGCTGCACCCAGCGCAGGGCGTCGGCATCGACGACCGATGGGACCCCGCGCCCGGCGGCCTCGCGGAACCGGTCCTCGGCGTCGACGTCGCCCCACCCCGAGCCCACCACCATGGCCTGCACCCGCCCCTCGGCAGTGACGACGCTCGGGAAGCGCTGCACGATCATCTCGGCCGGCGCCGTGCCCAGGTAGCGCACCATGCCGGGACCGGTGTGCAGCGCACCGGCGCAGGAGAGGAGCGCGGCCCCCGGGTACTGCTCGGAGCCGACGTCCAGGCCGACGACGCCCCGGGTGTACTTGTGGTCGGAGCTGTCGGGCACCGGCCAGGTGCGGGCGACGTCGGCCCGCTCGGCCTGTGACCACGCGACCTCCCGGATGGGCACGTCGATGTCGGCGACGACGACCCGTCCGCACCGCTCGGCCGCCGGCGCGAGGACGTGGCAGGGCTTCAGCGCGGCGAAGGTGACGGTCGTCGTCGCGTGGAGGCTGGAATGCGCCAGCCCGGAGTCGGCGTCGAGCCCGCTCGGCAGGTCGACGGCGAGGACCGGGACCTCGACGTCACGGCACGCGTGCGCGAACGTCTCGAGCGGTCCGCTCAGCCCCGGACGGCCGCCGATGCCGAGCACGGCGTCGATGACGAGGCCGGCATCCACGAGCAGAGTGATGGCCTCGGGGGCCTCGACGACGCGGCAGCCGGCCTCCCGAGCGGCCCGAAGGCCCGCCTCGTGTGCGGCGTCCAGCGCGAGCCACACCCGCACGTCGTGGTCCGTCGCGAGCTCCGCGGCGGCGAAGAGCCCGTCGCCGCCGTTGTTGCCCGGACCGGCCACCACGAGGATCGGACCGGAGCACCAGGCGCGGCGGGCTTCTGCGGCGACGGCAGCGGCCGCAACGCCCATGAGGTCTATGCCGGGGTGGGCGTCGAAGACCGCCTGCTCTGCCGCGCGCATCTGCTCCGCGGTGACGACGGGTCTCATCGTTCGCACACCACCAGCGCGGTGGCGTAGCCGCCGTCGTGGGAGATGGAGAGGTGGATCCGCGCGATCCGCAGGGCCGCCACGCGCTCGGCGACGGTGCCGGTGACCCGGAAGCTCGGGACGCCTGCGTCGGACTTGACCACCTCGGCGTCGAGCCACCGGAGCCCGCCCGGCGACCCGAGCGCCTTGGCCAAGGCCTCCTTGGCGGCAAAGCGTGCCGCCTGGGACTGGATCGACAGCTCCCGCTCCGCCGGCGCCAGCAGGCGCTCTCGGAGACCGGGCCGGCGCGCCAACATGGCCTCGAAGCGCTCGACCACGCACAGGTCGGTGCCGATCCCGATGATCATGCATCCACCCTAGTGATCAGGCGATCACTCGACGGTGACGGACTTCGCCAGGTTGCGGGGCTGGTCGACGTCGTGGCCGCGCAGTGTGGCCACCTCGCACGCGAACAGCTGCAGCGGGACGATCGCGACGAGAGGTTGGAGCAGGGTCGAGATGCGCGGGAGTTCGATGAAGTGGTCCGCGTGCTTGCGGGCCTCCTCGTCGCCGGCCTCCGCCAGCACGATGGTCCGCGCGCCACGGGCCTTGACCTCGGCGATGTTGGAGATGACCTTGTCGCGCAGCTGGTCGCGGCCGCCCGGCGGGACCACGACGAACATCGGCAGGTCCTGCGAGACGAGAGCGATGGGGCCGTGCTTGAGTTCGCCGGCCGGGAAGCCCTCGGCGTGGATATAGGCCAGTTCCTTCAGCTTCAGGGCGCCCTCGAGGGCAACGGGATAGCCGACGTGGCGGCCCAGGAAGAGGATCGACGGCTCCTCCTTCAGCTCCTCCGCGAGCTCCAGGATCGGGGCCTGGTTGTCCAGCAGGTGCTGGATCTCCTGCGGCATCCGCTCCAGCTCGCCCAGCACGGCGGCGATCTCGTCGCCGTACTTCATCCCGCGCACCTGGGCCAGGTAGAGGCCCAGCAGGTAGCAGGCGACCAGCTGCGTGGTGAAGCCCTTCGTGGAGGCGACGCCGATCTCGGGGCCGGCGTGGGTGTAGATGACGGCGTCGGACTCGCGCGGGATGGTGGCGCCGTTGGTGTTGCAGATCGCGATCACCTTGGCGTGCTGCTCGCGGGCGTGGCGGATGGCCATGAGCGTGTCGGCGGTCTCGCCGGACTGGGAGATGGTGACGACGAGGGTCATCGGGTCGATGATGGGGTCGCGGTAGCGGAACTCGCTCGCGATCTCGACCTCGCACGGGATGCGGGTCCAGTGCTCGATGGCGTACTTGGCCACCAGGCCCGCGTAGAACGCGGTGCCGCACGCGACGATGACGATCTTGTTGATCCGGCGCAGCTCCTCGGGGCTGATGCGGATCTCGTCGAGGACCAGTTCGCCGTTGTCGTTGAGCCGGCCGAGGAGGGTGTCGGCGACCGCGTGCGGCTGCTCGAAGATCTCCTTGCGCATGAACCAGTCGTAGCCCTGCTTCTGCGCGGCCTGGAGGTCCCAGTCGACGTGGAACGCCTTCGTCTGCGCCGGGGCGCCGTCGAAGGTGGTGACGTTGACGCCGTCGCGGGTGAGCTCGACGACCTGGTCCTGCCCCAGTTCGATCGCGTCCCGGGTGTGCTCGATGAAGGCAGCGACGTCGGAGGCGAGGAAGTACTCGCCGTCGCCGACGCCCACGACGAGCGGGGAGTTGCGCCGCGCGGCCACGATGCGGTCCGGGTCCTGCGCGTCGATCGCGACGAGGGTGAAGGCGCCCTCCAGGCGGGACACCACCTGGCGCATCGCGTCGACGAGGCCTGCGCCGCCGGCGACCGCGCTCTCGAGCAGGTGGGCGGCCACCTCCGAGTCGGTCTCGGAGGTGAACTCGGCCCCCGCGGCCTCGAGCTCGGCCCGCAGGGGCGCATGGTTCTCGATGATGCCGTTGTGCACGATCGCGATCCGTCGGGCGACGTGCGGGTGGGAGTTCGCGTCGGTGGGGGCGCCGTGCGTCGCCCACCGCGTGTGCCCGATCCCGATGGTCGCGCTCGGGAGGGGATCGTCCTCGATGGCGCCGACGAGGTTGGCGATCTTGCCCTGCTTCTTGCGCCATTCGATGGCGCCGTCCGCGGCCAGCGCCACGCCCGCCGAGTCGTATCCGCGGTACTCCAGCCTCTTCAGGCCAGAGATCACGATGTCGAGGGCTTCACGGTCTCCGAGGTATCCAACGATTCCACACACGTCGAAAAAGGTACCGCAGGCGACGTCAATTCCCACCCTTGGCCGCGCGGGCCGCCTCGTACCGGCGCAGCGCCTCCAGGCGTTCCTCCGCGTGATCGACGACGGGTGCCGGGTAGCCGGGCACTCCCCCGCCGGGCAGGTTCCACGGCTCGTGGACCCCCTTGCCGGGGACGTCGCGAAGCTCCGGGACCCAGCGTCGGACGTAGTCGCCGACCGGGTCGAACCGCTGTCCCTGCGCCACGGGGTTGAACACGCGGAAGTACGGGGACGCGTCGGTTCCGGTGCCCGCCACCCACTGCCAGCCGTGGGAGTTGGAGGCCGGGTCCCCGTCGACGAGGTGCCTCATGAACCATCGGGCGCCGTGCGGCCACCAGATGTGGAGGTCCTTGGTCAGGAAGCTCGCCACGACCATCCGCACGCGGTTGTGCATCCAGCCGGTGGCCAGCAGCTGGCGCATCCCGGCGTCGACGAACGGATAGCCCGTGCGGCCCTCCTGCCAGGCCCGGAGCAGGGCGGCCGTGGCGGGATCGGTGGCGGGGTCGTCGTAGTCCAGCGGCAGCGTCCTGAGGTCCTGCTCCACGGATTCGGGTCGGTGCCAGGTGACGTCGGCGTAGAACTCGCGCCAGCCCAGCTCCAGCAGGTAGCGGCCGTGGGACTCGCGCTCAGGATCGAGGTCGGCCAGCAGGGTGCGGGGATGGATGGTGCCGAACTTCAGGTGGACCGACATGCGCGAGGTGCCGTCGAGGTCGGCCCGGTCGCGAGCCGTGGCGTAGTCGTCGAGACGATGGCGGAACTCGTCCCAGCGTTCGAGGGCGGCGCGCTCCGAGACGTCGGGGAGGTCGACGTCGATGACCGGGACCTCGGGTAGCGGGAGGGACTCCGCGGCGGCCAGTCGCAGTCCGCGTGGCTCGGGCGCGGGGGTGGGCCAGCCGTGGGCGCGCCAGGCCCGCGAGAACGGCGTGAAGACGCTGTAGGGGCGGCCCTGCTGCGTGGTGAGGGTCCCGGGGCCGACGGCGTAGGGACTGCCGGTGGCAACGAGGGGAACGTCGAGCGCGTCGCGCACCCGCTGGTCGCGGAGGCGCCCGTACGGGTGCGGCTCGGCGGAGATGTGCACCGACGTCGCACCGGAGGCACGGACGAGCTCGGGGAGGACGGCGGCGGGGTCGCCGCGCCGGATGACGAGGCCGCCGTCGTAGGCGTCCATGGCCCCGTGCAGTGCCCGCACCAGCCCTGCAGTGCGCACGTCGGACTCGGCCAGTAGGCCGTCGTCGAGGATGAACACAGGGAGGACCGGGCCGTCGTCGGCCGCCGCGAGGAGGGCGGGCAGGTCGCGGCGACGGAGGTCGCGACGCAGCCAGAGGATCGACGTCATGGCCCCACTGTGCCGCACCGGCTCGGCTAGCATGACCGGACATCGTCGACCGCCCGGGAGGAAGTCCGTGCCCCGTCCCTACGTCGTCCTGCGCCGCGACGCATGGGCCTCGCTCGCCGACACCACGCAGATCGACGTCGACGAGGCGACCCTGGACCGGCTCCGGGGTCTGGGCGACCCGACGTCGCACGCCGACGTCGCGGAGGTCTACCGGCCGCTGACCCAGCTCCTGCACCTCTACATGGCGAACACCGGCCGGCTCTACCAGGACTCCAACGAGTTCCTGCAACTCGACGAGCGGCGCACGCCGTTCGTCATCGGGGTGGCCGGCTCGGTGGCGGTCGGGAAGTCCACGACGTCCCGGCTGCTGCAGGAGCTCCTGCGGCGCGCACCGGGACAACCGAAGGTGGACCTCGTCACCACCGACGGCTTCCTCTACCCCAACGCCGAGCTGCAGCGGCGGGGGCTGCTGGAGCGCAAGGGATTCCCCGAGTCCTACAACCGACGGGCGCTGCTGCAGTTCGTCAGCGACGTGAAGTCCGGTGTGCCGACCGTGCGGACCCCCGTCTACGACCACGTGACCTACGACATCGTCGCGGAGTCGGCCATCGAGGTCTCCCGCCCCGACATCCTCATCGTCGAGGGCCTCAACGTTCTGCAGCCGGCGCGCGTCGACACCGAGGGGCATCCGGGCCTGGCGGTCAGCGACTTCTTCGACTTCTCGGTCTTCGTCGACGCCGACGAGGCGGACATCAAGCGGTGGTTCACCGAACGGTTCATGGCCCTGCGCACCACGGCGTTCCGGGACGAGCGCAGCTTCTTCAAGGTCTTCGCCGACCTCAGCGACGACGAAGCGCTCGCGACGGCGTCGCAGGTGTGGGAGGAGATCAACGGTCCGAACCTGCGCGAGAACATCGCCCCCACCCGGGACCGCGCGACCGCGGTGCTGCGGAAGGGTCCGGACCACAGCGTGAGGACCATAGCGATCCGCAAGATCTGAGCAGCCGCCACCGTCCGCTCCCCGAGTAGGTCCGTAGGCCCGTCTCGACGGGTCAGCCCCGCTGCCCGAGCATCATGCACCACCCGCTCCCGAGCATCACGCCACCCGCTCCCCGAGCAGGGCCGCAGGCCCGTGACGAGGGGCCCGACGCGTCGCCTTCGCCCCCCAGGAAAATCGATCACTGATCGATTTTCCCCCGTCTGGAGGGAACTGCGGGGTACGGGTATGACCTAAGTGGGAGTTTTGGACGGAAGGACGCGATCAACCCTCCCACTCAGTGGCCCGTGGATCACCCGCGCTCCCGGGCGCCGTTGCTGCCCCGACCGCGTGCTCACAGACCGGTGCGGTCCCCGTCGCCCACGACAAAACCGGGGGTCGGTGAAGCATTGTCGGAAGCGGACGGGGGAAACTCGACCACTGATCGATTTTCCCGAGTAGCGGCGACGACGACGCGGCCCCCCACGCGGTCGGAGTAGCGGAGCC
Source organism: uncultured Arachnia sp. (assembly GCA_947499145.1). Lineage (GTDB taxonomy): Bacteria > Actinomycetota > Actinomycetes > Propionibacteriales > Propionibacteriaceae > Arachnia. The sequence continues at coordinate 82,010 of CANMNB010000004.1, read as the reverse complement.
GACGACGACGACGCGGCCCGCCGCGGCCGGAGTAGCGGAGCCGACGACGACGCGGGCGTTGCGTTTGTCGGGCGCAGCGGCGACGGAGCGGGCTCGCGTCAGTTGCCGAGGCGGCGCTTGACCAGCGCGGCCAGGCGATCAGCGATCTCCTGCGCCTGGTCCATCGTCGGGGCCTCCACCATCACGCGCACCACCGGCTCGGTGCCGGACGGGCGCAGCAGCACGCGACCCTCGTCGCCCAGCTCGTGGTTGGCGTCGGCGACGGCGGAGTTGACCTCCGGGTCGATGCCGGCGCGCAGCTTGTCGACGTTCTTGACATTGATCATCACCTGCGGCAGTCGGGTCATCACCGACGCCAGGTCCTTCAGCGTCTGGCCGGTGGTGGCGATGCGCTTGGCCAGGTGCAGGCCGGTCAGGACGCCGTCGCCGGTGTTGGCGAACTCGCTCATGATGATGTGGCCGGACTGCTCGCCGCCCAGGCTGAAGCCGTTGGCGTTCATCGACTCGAGCACGTAGCGGTCGCCGACCTTGGTCTGGTCGACCCGGATGGCATGCTCCTTCATGGCCAGGGTCAGGCCGAGGTTGCTCATCACCGTCGCGACCACGGTGTTCGAGGCGAGGCGGTGGTCCTCCTGGAGCGCGATGGCGAGGATGGCCATGATCTGGTCACCGTCGACGAGGTTGCCCTCGTGGTCGACGGCGAGGCAGCGGTCGGCGTCGCCGTCGAACGCGAGGCCCAGGTCGGCGTGGGAGTCGACGACGGCGCGCTGCAGGCGCTCGGGGTGCGTCGAACCGCAGTTGTGGTTGATGTTGAGCCCGTCCGGCTCGGCGAAGATCGTGGTGACCGACGCGCCGGCCCGCTCGAATGCCTCGCGCGCGGTGTAGAAGCTGGCGCCGTTCGCGCAGTCGAGCACGACGCTCAGGCCCTTCAGCGCGTCATCTCCCCGCAGGGAGCGGACAAGGTGGTCGATGTAGGACTCGACGGCATCGGGCTGGTCGATGACCCGGCCGACCTTGTCGCCGACGGGGCGCTTCCAGTCGTCCTCGAGGCGGTCCTCGATGGCGTCCTCGAGGTCGTCGTTCAGTTTGACCCCGCCGCGGGAGAAGAACTTGATGCCGTTGTCGGGCATGGCGTTGTGGGAGGCCGAGATCATGACCCCCAGATCGGTGCGGTACTCGTTGACCAGGAACGCCGCCGCCGGGGTGGGGACGACGCCGACGCGCATCACGTCGACGCCCGCGCTGGCCAGTCCGGCGCACACGGCGGCCTCGATGAATTCGCCGGAGACGCGTGGGTCGCGGGCGACGAGGGCGGTAGGCTGGCGACGCCCGAAGGCCCCGGCCTCGCCCAGCACGTGGGCCGCTGCGACCGAGAGGTTGAGGGCCAGCTCGGCCGTGAGGTCGACGTTGGCGACGCCGCGCACGCCGTCGGTTCCGAAAAGTCGTGGCATGCGCCGAAGACTACTGCCGGTCCCGGGCCGCGGGCGAACCCGTCCCCTCGAACGCGAAAGTGCCCGCCCCCGGTGAGGGGACGGGCACCTGCGAGCTGCGGCGCGTCAGCGCTTGCTGTACTGCGGGGCCTTGCGGGCCTTCTTGAGGCCGGCCTTCTTGCGCTCCTTGATGCGGGCGTCGCGGGTCAGCATGCCGGCCTTCTTGAGAGCCGGGCGGCTGGCCTCGCTGTCCACGGCGTTCAGCGCGCGGGCCACGCCGAGGCGCAGGGCGCCGGCCTGGCCGGTCACGCCGCCACCCTCGATGCGGGCGATGACGTCGTAGGCGCCCTCGACACCGGCGGTCACGAACGGGTCGGACGCCAGCTGCTGGTGCACCTTGTTCGGGAAGTACTCGTCCAGGGTGCGGCCGTTGATGGTCCAGTTCCCCGAGCCGGGGATGATGCGGACGCGGGCGATGGCCTCCTTGCGACGGCCGGTGGCGGCACCGGGGGCCACGACGGCCTGGCGCACGTCGGAGCCGGCGGCGACGGCGGGGTTCGCGTCGGAGCGGTAGGCGATCTCGCGGTTCTGCTCGTCGGTGAAGGAGGTGGTGGTCTCCTCGACGACGGTCTCTTCGTTGGTGGTCTCAGTCATCTCAGGTCCTCGGCTCACTGGGCGATCTGGGTGATCTCGAAGGGCTGCGGCTTCTGCGCAGCGTGGGGGTGCTCGGGGCCGGAGTAGACCTTGAGCTTGCTCAGCATCTGGCGGCTGAGCTTGTTCTTCGGCAGCATGCCCCACACGGCGCGCTCGACGGCGCGGCGCGGGTCCTTCTCCAGCAGCTCGCCGATGGCGACGGCGCGGAGGCCGCCCGGGCGACCGGAGTGCGTGTAGCGCATCGAGTCGGTGCGCTTGTTGCCCGACAGGGCGATCTTGGAGGCATTCACGACGATGACGAAGTCGCCCGTGTCGACGTGCGGGGCGAACTGCGGCTTGTGCTTGCCGCGCAGGAGGTTGGCGACCTGGGTGGCCAGCCGTCCGAGGATCACGTCCTCGGCGTCGATGACGTGCCAGTTGCGGGCGATGTCGCCCGACTTTGGGGTGTACGTGGACACAATCCCACTTCCATTCGTATGTGATCCGATGGGGGTTGCCCGCCAACCCGTGCCGACGGCCGGGTCGATGCATGCGCGCAACAGCTACCCATCCTACGTCCGCGCCCATGTGCTGGTCAAAAGCACCCCATCATCGAGGGCGCGGGGCGGCGGGAACGCGCAATCCGGGGGTCCCCCAGCGGGCCCGGAGCGACGGTACTAGAGTCTCGCCATGGCCTCAAAGTCGAGTTCACACATCACGATCACCGGCCCCGACGCCGTGCGCAACGTCATCCTCGTGGGTGCCAGCGGCTCGGGCAAGACCACCCTCTTCGAGCACCTGTTGCGCGCCAGGGTCGACGGATACCGCGGGGAGAAGGACACCCCCGAACGCGCGGCGTCGCTGACCATGGCGTCGATCCCGGCGACCGACGTCCAGATCAACCTGCTGGACGCCCCGGGCCACCCCGACTACATGGGTGAGCTCCGCGCCGGACTCCGTGCCGCCGACGCCGCCGTCTTCGCGATCCCCGCAGGCGAGGAGATACAGGCCTCGACCATCACGCTGTGGCAGGAGTGCGACCGCGTGGCCATGCCCCGCATCATCGCCATCACCAAACTCGACCAGGGGCGTTCGGACTTCGACGCCATGGTGGCCGCCTGCCAGGAGGCCTTCGGCGACGGGGTCGTCGCAGCACTGTTGCCGATGCGCGAAGGGGATCGCAGCATCGGCAACATTTCTTTGCTCAACAAGCGCATCCACGACTACTCCTCCGGCACCCGGGTCTCCCGCGACGCCACCGACGAGGAGGCCGAGCTGATCGCCGAGCAGCGCGCACCGTTCCTCGAGGCACTCATCACCGAGATCGAGGACGAGGACCTCATGGAGCGCTACCTCGAGGGTGAGGAGATCGCCGTCGCCGAGGTCTACGAGGTCCTGAACCGCGCCATCATCGGCGCCCGGTTCTTCCCGGTGCTCCCGGCCCACACGACCAGCGACGTCGGCACCGAGGAGCTGCTCCGCTGGATCGAGCGCGGTTTCCCCGCCGCCTCCACCCACACGATCCCCCCGGTCATGACGCCGAACGGCGCCACGCTGCCCGGCTCGGACTGCGACCCCGACGCCCCCCTCGTCGCCCAGGTCATCCGGACCACCAGCGACCAGTACGCGGGCCGGCTCAGCCTGGTGCGCATCTTCTCCGGCACCCTGCGCACCGACGACCAGGTGCACGTCTCCGGCCACCGCGAGCTCTTCACCGGCCAGGCCGACCCGGCCCACCCGGACCATGACGAGACGGATCGGGTGGGACCGCTGTCCGCACCCATCGGCGTCGAACTGGCACCGAAGGACGTCGCGATCGCCGGCGAGATCGTCTACGTCGCCAAGCTGTCGCGCGCCGAGACCGGCGACACGCTCTCGGCTGCGGAGCGGCCGGCGCTGGTCCAGCCGTGGCCGCTGCCCGAGCCGCTGCTGCCCGTGGCGATCAAGGCGGACACCCGGGCCGACGACGACAAGCTGGGCGGCGCGCTGCAACGGCTGGCCGTCGAGGACATGACCGTGCGGATCCAGCGCAACGCGGAGACCGACCAGCAGCTGGTCTGGGTGATGGGTCAGGCGCACAAGGAGCTCCTGCTGTCCCGGCTGCGGAACCGCTACGGCCTCTCGATCTCCGAGGAGCCGGTGACGGTGCCGTTGCGCGAGACCTTCGTCGCGCCCACCAAGGCTCACGGGCGGCACGTGAAGCAGTCCGGTGGCCACGGCCAGTACGCCGTCGTGGACGTGGAGATCCAGCCACTGGACCGCGGCGCGGGGTACCAGTTCGTCGACAAGGTGGTGGGCGGCGCGGTGCCGCGGCAGTTCATCTCGTCGGTGGACAAGGGGATCCAGGCCCAGCTCGCGCACGGCGCGCTGTGGGGTTACCCGATCGTCGACGTCGCTGTGACGCTCTACGACGGCAAGGCCCACTCCGTCGACTCGTCGGACATGGCGTTCCAGACCGCCGGATCGCTGGCGATCAAGGAGGCGGCGTCCGAGAAGACGATGGCGCTGCTGGAGCCGGTCGACAAGGTGACGGTGACGGTCCACGAGGCCTACGTCGGTCCGGTGCTGACGGACCTGTCGGGGCGGCGCGGCCAGGTGCTGGGCAGCGACGGCGACGCCGAGCACCACGCGATCATCGAGGCGCTGGTGCCCCAGTCCGAGCTGATCAACTACCCGATCGACCTGCGCGGACTCGCGCAGGGCACCGGCTCCTTCACCCGAGAGTTCCACGGCTACGAGCTGATGCCCCGGGAGATGTGGCCGGAGAAGAAGGCCTGAGCTCGGGCCCCTAGGACCCTTGCCCTCGCAGGAGCTCGGCGAACGGGACGACGTCGACAGGTCCCGTGTCGCCGGGCTCCAGCCGTCTCCGGGCCCGGCGGTCGGCCATCCGCTCCCCCAGCGCTGCGGCTGCTCGCCGGATGCGCTCGTCGAGGGGATCGGTGCGCCGTGACTCCTGCCCGCCCTCGACGTCGCCCCAGTCGTCGGCGGCCGCGAAGACCGACGTCGGGAGGGCCGCGGCCTTGAAGTAGGCGAACAGCGGGCGCAGGGCGAAGTCGATCATCAGGGAGTGCCGGGGGGTGCCGCCGGTGGCGCCGAGCAGGACCGGGACGTCGACCAGCGCGTCCTCGTCGACGAGGTCGACGAAGGACTTGAAGAGCCCCGAGTAGCTGCCCTTGTAGGTGGGGCTGACGGCGATGATGCCGTCCGCCTGCTCCACCTGTCGGAGGGCGTCCTGCAGCTCCGGTGAGCGGTGGAACGTGACGACGGCCTCGCCGATGGCCCCGGTAAGGCGGCGGAGCTCCACGTGGTGGACCTCCGGCACGAGTCCCAGCTCCGACAGCCAACCGGCCGCCGCGTCGGCGAGCCGATCCGCCAGCAGCTTCGTCGACGACGGGTCGCTCACGCCGGCCGAGAGCACCACCAGGTGGCGGGCCTGAGGGGTGAAGGGGTCCGTCGACTCGTGGGCGAGGCTCATGCACCCCTCCGCCCGGCGTGCTCCTGGGCGTCGATCCAGGCCTGGGAACCTTCCGTGCCGCCAGGCACCGGGTCCTCGCCCCGGCGATGGCGCTCGACGAGCCACTCGTGGGTGGGGGCCTCGGGGACGTCGGCGGGCTTCAGCGCCGCGAACTCCCTGCGCAGGACGGGCAGCACCTCGGAGCCGAAGAGGTCCAGCTGCTCCATGACGGCCTTCAGCGGCAGGCCGGCGTGGTCGATGAGGAACATCTGGCGCTGGTAGTCGCCCACCCAGTTACGGAAGCTGAGGGTGCGCTCGATGACCTCCTGCGGGGAGCCGACGGTCAGAGGCGTCTGCTCCGAGAAGTCCTCCAGCGACGGCCCGTGCCCGTAGACCGGCGCGTTGTCGAAGTACGGGCGGAACTCGCGGACGGCGTCCTGGGAGTTCTTCGCCATGTAGGCCTGGCCGCCGAGCGCGACGAAGGCCTGGTGACGCTTGCCGTGGCCGTAGTACTCGAACCGCTCGCGGTACAACGCCACCATCCGCTGGACGTGCTCGAAGTTCCAGAAGATGTTGTTGTGGAAGAACCCGTCACCGTAGTAGGCGGCCTGTTCGGCGATCTCCGGGGAGCGGATGGAGCCGTGCCACACGAACGGGGGCACGTCGTCGAGAGGGCGCGGCGTGGCGGTGAAACCCTGCAGCGGGGTGCGGAACCGGCCCTTGAAGTCGACGACCTCCTCGCGCCACAGCTGGTGGAGCAACGCGTAGTTCTCGACGGCGAGCGGGATGCCCTGCCGGATGTCCTTGCCGAACCACGGGTAGACGGGACCGGTGTTGCCGCGGCCCATCGTGAGGTCGACGCGACCCTCCGCCAGGTGCTGCAGGTAGGCGTAGTCCTCTGCGATGCGCACCGGGTCGGTGGTGGTGATCAGCGTCGTCGCGGTCGAGAGGATGAGTCTCTCGGTCTGCGCCGCCACGTGCGCCAGCAGGACGGGCGGGTTGGCGGGAGCGGCGAAGGGCGGGTTGTGGTGCTGCCCGCTCGCGAAGACGTCGAAGCCCACCTCCTCGGCGTGCCGGGCGATCGCGAGGGTGTTCCTGATCTTCTCGTGCTCGGTGGGGACCCGCCCCGTGGTGGGGTCCTCGGTCACGTCACCGATGGTGAAGATGCCGATCTGCATGGCCGCCTCCTGACGGATTGATTGAAGTCTCAACTAACTGTACAACCGATCCGCCGGGAGATCTATTCCCGCGTCATCAGATGGAGTGGAGCGGCCGTTCGCCCGGGCGCAGCGAGTCGCGATCGACGATCCGCTTGCCGAACGGGAAGCACGTGACGGGGATCATCTTGAGGTTCACGATCGCGTCGATGATGCCGATGATGGTGAGCGACTGCATGATCGCGGTGACGACGTGGCCGATCGCCAGCCACCAGCCGGCCAGCACGAACCACAGGACGTTGCCGATCGCGGATGCCGCGCCGGCGTCCGGCCTGGGGACGACAGCCTTCCCGTACGGCCACAGGACGTAGCGGGCCATCCGGAGCGAGGCGACGCCGAAGGGGATCGTGATGATCGGGATGAAGGCGATGATGCCGGCCATGAAGTACAGCGCGGCCAACCAGATGCCGCCGAAGACCAGCCAGATGATGTTCAGGATCGTGCGCATGGTTTCCTCCTAGTGCCTCCTTCGAGGGTAGGCGACCGGCGGCTCCGCCACATCGGGATCGACCCCGATCCTTCCCGGATCCCGTCAGGACGCCAGGCCGTGAAGTGGCCGTGTTTCGTTCATCGAGTAGGCCACGAAGTGGGCGTGTCGAGATGAACGCCTCGACACGCGACTGCGTCGCTACTCGGCGAACGACATCTCCGCGATCGTCAGCGAGCCACGCTCAGCCGTAGTTCGTTGCGCCACGGGTCGAGGACGCTGAGCGTGCGGCCATCGTCACGGACGTCGACACCGCGGCCGCGCATCCGCTCGGCGACTGCGTCGAGCTCGTCGGCGGAGGGGACGAGGATGTCGACGACACCCAGGCCCAGCGTGTTCTGGCGCGGGCCGGCGCCGGCGGAGTTCCAGACGTTCATGGCCATGTGGTGGTGGTAGCCGCCGGCCGACACGAACAGCGCCTGGCCGCCCAGCCGGGCGGTCTCGTCGAAGCCCAGCGCGTCGACGTAGAACCCGTGGGCCGTGGCGATGTCCCCCACCTGGAGGTGCACGTGGCCGAGCATCCCGCCCGCACCGGCCTGCTCGGTCCGGTGCTTGCGGACGAACTCCTCCGGGTCGAGCCAGAGGGTGGCCATGCGGACGTGATTGCCGTCCCACTGCCACTGGTCGCGGGGGCGATCGTGGTAGAGCTCCACACCGTTGCCCTCAGGGTCGGTGAAGTAGAAGGCCTCGGAGACGAGGTGGTCCGCCGACCCGATGTAGGTCGAGGCGTGCTTGGTGAACATGGACACCAGCGACCGGGCCAGGGCGCCGGCGTCGTCGAAGAGGACCGCGGTGTGGAAGAGGCCCGCCTCGCCCGCGCGGGCCGGCCGGAGGTCCGTGGACTCGGTCAGCGTGACGATCTCCCGGTTCCCGAGCCCGAGCACGACGGCCCCCGAAGCATGTCGCAGGGGCTCCAGACCGATGCCATCGGTGTAATAGGCGAGCATCGTGGTCATGTCGCGCACCCTGAGCTCGAGCGTTCCGACGGTGGTGGCAGCTGCCAGCTTCTCCATGATCATGACCGTACAACATCGTTGACGCTTCAAGTATTCCTTGCGCAGGACTCGCTCCCGGGCTCCGACGACGAAAAACGCACACGATCGGCCGCGCTCAGCCGAAAAACGGGGGGGAAACGTCCGTCTGTTGTGCGTTTTTCGTCATCAGGCCCACCCGACCGGCCGGCAAGACCCAGCCTCCGACCCGTTCGCCCCTCCCGACGCTGGCGGTAGGCTCGGCGGGTGATGAGCACCCCGGACCCGCGACGCGGCATCGTCAGTTTCGTGCGACGCAGCCCGCGCATGAACGAGTCCCAGCACAAGGCCTGGGAACGCTGGGCCGCTCGCTTCGTCGTCGACGTCCCACGCGCGGACCGCGACACCTCCGTCGCCCCCGACGCCGGCGTCGACTGGGACGCCGAGTTCGGGCGGCGGGCTCCCCGGATCGTCGAGATTGGCTCCGGCGGCGGCGATTCCCTGGTGCCGATGGCGAAGGCCCGTCCGGACGTCGACTTCATCGCCTTCGAGGTCTATCCCCCGTCCGTGGCCTCCACGCTCGGCCGCATGGGCCGCGACGACGTCACGAACGTTCGGCTCGTCCTGGCCGACGGCGCCCAGGGTCTGCCGTTGCTGGTCGACGACGAGTCGCTCGACGAGGTCTGGACCTTCTTCGCCGACCCGTGGCACAAGGTCCGCCACCACAAGCGCCGGCTGGTCAACGCCGGGTTCGCCGACGTCGTGGCCGCCAAGTTGCGCCCCGGTGGCCTGTGGCGCCTCGCCACGGACTGGGAGGACTACGCGCTGTGGCAGCGGGAGGTCCTGGACGCCCACGCCAGGTTCGCCAACCTGCACGGCGGGTGGGCCCCGCGCCTGGCGGAGCGCCCCGTCACCAAGTACGAACAGCGTGGCCTCGACGCCGGCCGTGAGGTGTTCGACCTGACCTACCGCCGGGAGCCGTGATGCGGCTGCGACTGGACCTCTCCTACGACGGCACCGACTTCAGCGGCTGGGCGGTCCAACCCGGCCTGCGCACGGTCCAGGGCCTCCTGGAGCACCACATCCCCCAGGTCCTACGCATCCCGGACCCGGTGGCGCTCACGGTCGCCGGCAGGACGGACGCGGGGGTCCACGCCCGCGGGCAGGTCGCGCACGTCGATGTGCCCGACGGCGACGACCTGTCCGCCACCCTCCACCGACGCCTGACCCGGGTGCTGCCCGACGACCTCGTCGTGCGCCGGGTCTCCCCCGCACCCGACGGCTTCGACGCCCGCTTCTCGGCACTCTGGCGGCGGTACTGCTACCGCGTCGTGGACGTGGCCCACTCCCCGGATCCCCTCATGCGGCGCCACGTGGTGAAACTGCGCCACGGGCTGGACCTCGACCTCTTCCACGAGGCGGCCGGCATGCTCGTCGGCCTGCGGGACTTCGCCGCCTTCTGCAAGCCGCGCGACGCCGCGACCACCATCCGGGACCTCCGCGAACTGCACGCCACCCGGCGCGACGACGGGGTCACCGAGATCCATCTCCTTGCCGACGCGTTCTGCCACTCGATGGTGCGCTCCGTGGTCGGCGCGCTCACCGCCGTCGCGGGCGGTCGTCGCGACCTCGACTGGCTGGCCCACGTCGCCGTGCACCCCCGTCGCCACAACGAGGTCCACGTGATGCCGGCGGCGGGGCTGACCCTGGAGGAGGTCGGGTACCCGGCGGATGCCGAGCTGGCCCGCCGCGCCGCCGTCGCCCGCTCCGTGCGCACCCTGGAGGAGACATGAGCCACTACTTCACCAACGACGACTCCCCCCTCGTCACCCGCGACATCGAGGCGAGGATCTTCGACCACGACCTGACGTTCACGACCGCCGGCGGCGTGTTCTCCGGTTCCCGACTGGACCTCGGCACCTCCGTGCTGCTGCGCACCGTCGCGCCCCCCGAGGGGGGCCACGTCCTGGACCTGGGCTGCGGGTTCGGCCCCATCGCCGTCGGGCTCGCCGTGGCCTCGCCGTCGGTTCGGGTGGACGCCGTCGACGTGAACGAGCGCGCGCTCATGCTCACCCGGAGGAACGCGGAACGCGCCGGCGTCTCGGAGAGGGTGCATCCCACCCTGCCGGACGACGTGGACCCCGGCACCACCTACGACGAGATCTGGTCGAACCCGCCCATCCGCATCGGCAAGGAGGCCCTGCACGCGCTGTTGCTGCGCTGGCTACCCCGGTTGCGTCCCGACGGCGTGGCCTACCTGGTCGTGGGCCGCAACCTCGGGGCCGATTCCCTCGCCGCCTGGCTGACCGAGCAGGGTTGGCCAACAGCGAAACTGGCGTCCGCAAAGGGCTTCCGGGTGCTGAAGACGGGGCGTGCCGATCCTTCGCATGCATAGGATGGCAGTGTGTTCGTGCGGAAACCCGCACCCGCCATCGACGAAGGAGAGCACATGACCTACACCCTTCCTGACCTGGACTACGACTACGGCGCACTCGCCCCGCACATCGCTCCGGAGATCATGGAGCTCCACCACAGCAAGCACCACGCCACCTATGTGAAGGGCGCGAACACCGCGCTCGAGCAGCTGGCCGAGGCCCGCGACAAGGGCGAGCTGGGCGCGGTCAACAAGCTGGAGAAGGACCTGGCCTTCCACCTGGGCGGCCACGTCAACCACTCCGTGTTCTGGAAGAACATGTCGCCCGACGGCGGCGGCCGCCCCGAGGGCGAGCTCGCGTCCGCCATCGATGAGCACTTCGGCGGCTTCGAGGGCTTCCAGAAGCACTTCAACGCCGTCGCCAACGGCGTGCAGGGCTCCGGCTGGTCGATGCTCGTGTTCGACACGGTCGGCAAGCGCCTCAACATCAACCAGCTCTACGACCAGCAGGGCAACCTGCCGTCGGGGCAGATCGCGCTGCTGCAGCTGGACATGTGGGAGCACGCGTACTACCTGCAGTACAAGAACGTGAAGGGCGACTACGTCGACGCCTGGTGGAACGTCGTCAACTGGAACGACGTCGCCCAGCGCCTCGAGAAGGCCCGTCGGGCCGCCGACGCGCTGGCCTGACACCACGCACATCGCGCAGGGTGGCCTCGGACCGATCGGTCCGGGGCCATCGGCGTCTGAGGAAGGAACCCGGGACATGAGCAGGTCCACTGAACGGCACACCGACGTGATCGAGTTCGGGATCCACACCTTCGGCGACGTGACGCTCGACGAGCACGGCCGGGAGAAGTCCCACGGCCAGGTGCTGCGCGACGTCGTCGCGGAGGGGGTCCTGGCCGACGACGTGGGGCTCGACGTCGTCGGCATCGGGGAGCACCACCGTCCCGACTACGCCGTCTCCGCACCCGACGTCGTGCTGTCCGCCATCGCCGCGCGGACCTCGCACGTCAAGCTGATCTCGGCGGTGACCGTCCTGTCCTCGGACGACCCAGTGCGGGTCTACGAACGCTTCGCCACGCTGGACGGCATCTCCGAGGGTCGGGCCGAGGTGTCACTCGGTCGCGGCTCCTTCATCGAGTCGTTCCCGCTGTTCGGCTACGACCTGGCCGACTACGAGGACCTGTTCAGCGAGAAGCTCGACCTGTTCGCGCAGCTCCGCTCGGAGGGACCCGTGACCTGGTCGGGTCGGACACGAGCCGGGTTGACCGACCAGCGCATCTTCCCCACCACAGGCCACGAGCACGGGATCCCGACGTGGGTCGCCGTCGGCGGCACCCCGGCGTCGGTGGCGCGGGCGGCTGCATACGGCTTCGGTTTGGAGCTGGCCATCATCGGCGGCCAGCCGGAGAGGTTCGCGCCCTTCGCCGACTACTTCCGTCACGCCTTGGCCGAGGCCGGACACGGCGAGCGGCGGGTGGCGGTGCACTCGCACGGCTTCGTGGCCGACACCGACGAGGAGGCGGCGGAGAGTTACTTCCCGCACTGGGAGGCGAGCATGCGGCGCATCGGGGCGGAGCGTGGTTGGCCGCCGCCGAGCCGGGCACAGTTCCAGGCCGAGATGCGCGACGGGGCCCTGCACCTGGGGTCGCCGGAGACCGTGGCGACGAAGATCGCCCGCACCATTTCCTCACTGGGTGCCACCCGGTTCGGGATGAAGTACGGCAACGGCACCCTCCCCCACGACGACATGATGCGCGCCGTCGAGCTCTACGGCACCCGGGTGAAGCCGATGGTCCTGGACCTCCTGTCAGGCTCCTGAGGGACGCTCCCGGTAGAGCCAGTCCGGCACGGTCTCGCCGGTCAGCCAGGACCGCCACACCGCCCCGACGACGAACGGGACGAGGCCCATCGCCGTCGCGATCCGGCTGACCCGCCGGAACGGCAGTTCCTCGGTGACGGCGACGAACGGGACGCGCTCGACGGTGTTGGTCTCCCGGCTGGCGCAGGCGTCCCGCAGCCGTCCGTCGACCACCACCTTCACCCAGGCGTGGCTCGTGAAGAACCAGGGACTGCCGAACCCCCGGACCCGGGCGGCGTGCACGAGGCGCACGTCGAGGCCGAGGCCCCGCAGAACCTCTGCGAGCACGGAGTTGTACTGGTGGGACCAGCCGCGTCCGTTCCGCAGCGCCACATGCGGGGTCTCCCACAGGTGCCACACGGAGTGGTGTGGGAAGTTCCGGGCCACGTCGCGAATGGCCTCGTTCACGAGTGCGGCGCCCTCCAGCCCGGTGGTCCGGAGCCGGTCCACGAGCTCGCTGACCGACGTGTCCCGGTGGGGTGTGGGGCGGGGGGCTCCGAGGGCAGCAGCGGCGGCGGTTCCACCGAGCAGCAACAGCGAGTTGCGGATCGGATGGTTCATCGGTCCTCCTTTGCGGCGAGTCGTTCGTGCAGGTCGAGCATGCGGTCGATGGTGTGTTGCCAGGTGTAGCGCTCGGCGCGTTGTCGGGCGGCCCGCCGGAGGTCGGGCGACAGGCGCGGCAGCAAGGTCTCGACCGCGTCGGCCAGGGATTGGGGATCCGGCCTCCCCCACGCCCCGGACGTCTCGTCGACGAGTTCGCGTGCGCCCCCGCGATCAGCAGTGACGACGGGTGTGCCGCAGGCGAGGGCCTCGAGGACGGCCAGCCCGAAGGTCTCCGCGGGGCACACGGACAGGGAGATGTCGCTGGTGGCGAAGGCCCGCGCGACGGCGTCGCGGCCGTCGACGAAGCCGTGGAAGGTGACCGGGGCGTCGCCGGCGATCTGCTGGAGCTCGGCCAGGTCGGGGCCGGTGCCGTAGGCGTCGAGACGCACCCGGTGCCCACGGCGATGCAGCTCGACGGCTGTGGCGACGGCGAGTTGCGGGCTCTTCTCGTGGCTGAGTCTGCCGACGTAGCAGAGCGTGATCCACCCGTCGTCGGCCGGTTCCCCCTTGCTCGGGTGGAAGGTCTGCAGGTCGACTCCGAGCGGCACCAGTTCAAGGTCGGCCCCGGTGTCGGCGAACTCGTCGGCGGCGTAGCGGGAGGTGACGACCACCGCGTCGAACTCCTTGGCGAGCCGCCGGTTGAGCGCCCCCACCGTCGCCTCCACGCCGAAGGAGCGGCGGATCCACATCGTCAGCATGTCGGAGAGGCGCTCATGGCTGAACAGCACGGACCCGATCCCTCGCTTGGATGCCCACCGTCCAGCGGGTGAGAGGGTCCACTTGTCCGAGACCTCGATCGACGTGGGCCCGAACCGCTCGAGCACCTCGAGCGCCCGCCACGGCCGCGCGATCATCCGGTACTGGGGCGTCAGCCGGGGTGCCCGGACGGTCACGAGGATCCCGGCCTCGGTCTCGACGACGGAGTCCTGCTTCCCGGGCGAGACGAAGATGCGCTCGTGTCCGGCGGCGACGTAGCCGGCGCCCAGTTGGTCGATGACCACCTTCATGCCACCCGACGTCGGCCCCACGAAGTTGGCCAGCTGGGCGATGCGCACCGCCCCATTCAACCAGCCTGCAGGTCAGCCCCGCCGCCCCTGTGAAAATCGATCACTGATCGATTTTCCCCCGTCCGCTTCCGAGTATCGATACCTGACTAGCCCTTTGTGTCACTTTGGCCCCACTCAGTCGCCCCGGCGCGTGAGGACGAGGCGCTGCAACAGGACGAACACCAGCAGGATGCCGCCGGTGATGATGGTCGTCGCCTCCGGAGGGACGCTGCCGTCGCGCGTGATGAGGACGATCATGAGACCGAGCACCAGCGAGCCGACGACCGACCCGAGCACGAAGCCCGCACCGCCGGTCAGGAGCGTTCCGCCGATGACGGTGGCGGCGATCGCGTCCAACTCCCACCCGATGCCGGTGATGTTCTGCGCGATGCCGAGCCTCGCCGTGTAGACGACGGCGGCCAGCCCGGCGAGCGAGCCGCTGATGACGTAGACCAGCATCTTCGTCCGGTGCACCGGCAGGCCCATCAGCGACGCCGACTGCTCGGACCCGCCGATGGCGTAGACGGTCCGTCCGGTCCGCGTGCGGTGCAGCACGAAGTAGCCGGCTAGGACCACCACGGCGGCGATGAGGACGCCGGGGGTGATGACGAGGTCGTTGACCTTCGGGCCGTCGATGATCTTGAACTGCGTCGCGAGGGATCGGATGGCGACGCCGTCCTCGAGTCGCTCGGGCACGGTGCTGAGGATCGACGCGAGGCCGCGCGCGAGGAACATCATGGCGAGCGTCGCGATGAACGGCTGGACGTCGAAGTACTGCACCAGCACACCGGAGGCCAGGCCGAAGGCAGCGCCGATCGCCACCATGAGGACGATGACCAACCAGCCGTTGAGTCCGGCGTTCATCAGCATCACGCCGGCGACGCTGCTGAAGGCGATGACCGCGCCGACGGAGAGGTCGATGCCCCCGGTCAGGATCACGAACGTCATCCCGACGGCGAGGATGATGAGGTGGGCGTTGTTGATGAACAGGTTGGAGATCGTGTTCATCTGCAGGATGCGCCCGTAGGCGATCTCGCCGTAGGCCACCATGGCCAGGAAGATGACCACGGCCGCGACGGTGGGCAGGAGGTCCAGCCTGAGCTTGACCCACTCTGCGGGCGAACGCCGCTGCCGGGTCCCGGGCTTGTGCTGGGGGGTGAGTGTGGTCGTCATGCCGCCACGACCTCCTTCTCCTGGGATGCGACCGCCGGTGGGCGACGTCGGGCTCGGAACAGGGTGCGGACGCGCTCCGACTGCAGCAGGCAGAGGATCACGATCACCATCGCCTTGAACGCGGGGGTGGCCGACGAGGAGACCCCGAGGAACACCACGGTCTTGTCGAGCACGGCGATGAGCAGTGCGCCGATCGTCGCGCCGGCGAGGTTGAACTTGCCGCCGGCCAGGGAGGTGCCGCCGATGACGACGGCCAGGATCGCGTCCATCTCCAGCTGGTAGCCGGTGCGCGACACGTCGACCGTCATGACCGACGCGGTGGCGAACACCCCCGCGACGCCGGCCAGCAGGCCGCTCAGCGAGTACACGGCCAGCAGGAGTCCGCGACGGTTCACGCCGGCCAGCCGCGCGGCCTTCGGGTCCATGCCGATCGCCTCGATCATCAGACCCAGTGCGCTGCGTCGCACCAGCAGCCCGACGCCGATGACGACGGCCAGGGCGATGAGGAACACCACCGGCAGGCCGAACACGTACCCGTTGGCCAGCCACCGGAACGAGCCGTTCGTGGAGGCGGTGTTCTGCCCTGACGTGATGACCTTGGCGATGCCGCGACCGGCCATCATCATCACCAGCGTGCTGATGAACGGTTGGAGTCCCACCACGGCCACGAGGAACCCGTTGAACAGTCCCAGCACCAGCGCGAGGAGCAGGGACAGCGCGAGCGCCAGGGCGGCCGAGCCGACGTTGTCCGGTGCCCCGGAGAGGAACTCCATGGCCACGGCGCCGGCCACCACCATGACCGAGCCCACCGAGAGGTCGATGCCGCTGGTGGCGATGACCAGGCACATGCCGATGGCGATCATCATGATCGGGGCGGCGGCACGCAGGATGTCGATGAGGTTCCCGACGAGGTTGCCGTTGGCGGCGTTGTAGCTGATGGCCAGGTAGGTGGGGTCCTTCGCCAGGTTGACCAGCAGGAGCAGGACGATGGCGATGACGCCCCACATGTACTGGTGGCGGAGGATCCCAAGCAACGCAGGCCTCGACGTGTCGCCGCTCACCGCGCGACCCCCTGCGTGTTGCCGACGGCGGTCTCGTCGTCCTCGGCCGCGATCAGCTGCACGATGGACTCCACCGTGACGTCCGGTCCGTTGGCGATCTCCGCGATCTTCTTGCGATCCTTCATCACGATGATCCTGTCACTGAGGCGCACGACCTCGTCGAGTTCCGATGAGATGAACACCACCGAGACACCTCCCTCCGCCAGTTCCAGGACACGTTTCTGGATCTCGGCCTTGGCCCCGACGTCGATCCCGCGGGTCGGCTCGTCGAGGATGAGGATCTCGGGGTCGGTGGCGAGCCAGCGGCCCAGCAGCACCTTCTGCTGGTTGCCGCCGGAGAGGTTCTTGATGGCGCGGTCGGGGTCCGGGGGGCGCACGTTGAGGTCGCGCAGGTAGGTGGCGACGAGCTCGTCGACCTCCTTGCGCGGCAGCGGCCTGGCCCAGCCGCGCTTCGCCTGGAGGCCGAGGATGATGTTCTCCCGCACCGTGAGGTCGCGGATGATGCCCTCGTCGCGACGGTTCTCGCTGGACAGGGCGATGCGCCGTCGCATGCCGGCTGCGGGCGTGTGGATGTCGGTGCGTTCGCCGTGGAGTTCGATCGTGCCGGTGTCGGGCTTGTCCGCGCCGTAGACCAGCCGCGCCAGTTCGGTGCGGCCGGAGCCCAGCAGACCGGCGACGCCGATCACCTCGCCGCGGCGCAGTTCGAGGTCGGTGGCGGCGATGGACCCCTTGCGACCCAGTCCGTGGGCGCGGTAGATGACGTCCCCGGCGGCGGGATCGACGTCGCGCTCGGACTCCATGGACCGCAGCAGCGCAAGGTCCTGGCCGATCATCTCCGAGATGAGGCCCGCACGGCTGATTTCGTCGATCAGGTGCTCCCCGACGAGGGACCCGTTGCGCAGCACTGTCAGCCGGTCGCTGATCTCGAAGACCTGGTCGAGGAAGTGGGAGACGAAGAGGATGGCGACGCCCTCGGCGCGCAGCCGCCTGATGACGGTGAACAATTGGTCCACCTCGTGGGCGTCGAGGCTCGAGGTGGGCTCGTCGAGGATCAGGACCTTGGCCTGCGTCACCATGGCACGGCTGAGCGCGACCAGCTGCTGGATTGCCAGCGAGAGCGAGGACAACGGGGCCCGCGGGTCCAGGTGGGACAGGCCAAGCTTTGCGAGGTGCTCCGCTGCCGCCTTGTGGGTGGCCTTCCAGTTGATTCCGCCACGGCCGTACACCTCGTGGCCCAGCATCACGTTCTCACCGATGGTGAGGTTGGAGGCCAGGTTGACCTCCTGGTACACCGTGGAGATCCCGGCCTCCTGCGCATCGGCGGTGCCGTGGAGGTGGAGCGGCTCGCCGGCCATCCGCACTTCCCCGGCGTCGATCCGGTAGACGCCCGTCAGGGCCTTGATGAGAGTCGACTTGCCGGCGCCGTTCTCACCCAGCAGCGAGTGCACCTCACCGGGGAAGAGTCGGAAGTCCACCGCGTCCAGGGCCTTGACCCCGGGAAAGGTCACGGTGATCCCGGACATCTCCACGATCGGCTGGGCCTGCATGGGTTCTCCTTCGTGTCGAGGGCCGACCCTGCGCGGCGACTCGTCGGCCACCGCGCAGGGCTCAGTATCCAGCTGTCAGAACTGGCGGTCCGGCAACGCCTCGGCAGCAGCCTCCGGCGAGTCGAATGTCAGGCTCTCGACGATGATGTAGGGCTCGACGTCCTCACCGGCCAGCACCTTCTCGACGACGTCCATCGCCGTCTCGCCGAACAGCGGGTTGTACTCGGCGACGAAGCTGAGCTTGCCGTCGGCCAGTGCCTGGAGGGCGTTCTTCGTGCCGTCGATCGTGGCGATCTTGACGTCCTCACCGGGGACCAGGCCCGCCTCCTCGACCGCCTGGACGGCACCGAGGCCCATCTCGTCGTTCTGGGCGAACACCATCTGGACGTCGTTGTTGTTCGACTTCAGGACCGTCTCGAAGACGCCCTTCGCCTCTTCGGTGGACCAGTTCGCCGTCTGGGCGCCCACCTTGTTGAACTTGGAGTCCGAGCCGATGACCTCGTCCCAGCCGACGTTGCGCTCGTTGACGACGGACACGCCGGCCGGGCCCTCGAGGACGAAGTAGTTCGCCCCGTCCGGGAACTCCTCCTGCGCCCACGACGCCACGGCCTTGCTGACCTCGATGTTGTCGGGCGCGATCCGGGTCACGTACAGGTCAGTGTTGTCGGGCTCGATACCGCGGTCGATGAGGATGACCGGGATCTCGGCCTCCTGCGCACGCGTCAGGGAGTCCTCCCAGCCCGACCCCTCGGTGGCCGAGAGCAGGATGACGTCCACTCCCTCGTCGACGAACGAGGTGAAGGCGTCGATCTGCGACTTCTGGTCGAGGTTGGTGGCCGGGGCGTACTTGAGTTCGTAGCCGGCCTCCTCCGTGAAGGTCTCCTGCATGTTCTTCTCGTTGGCTTGGCGCCAGGCGCCCTCCGGACCGACGGCGACGAACCCGATGGTCGTCACCTCGGAATCGCTACCACCGGTGCTTGCGGGGTCGGCCCCGATGGCCGAGTCGTCCTCGCCGCACGCGGTCATCGTGAGGGCCATGGCTGCGGCCCCGACGAGACCCACCATCCGGGCCCAACGCTTGGATGTGGACATCTGTCTCCTCCTTGAGATGTGGACCCCCACCGCCCTGGTGACAGATCCGATTCTTCACTCGCCGGAGTACCGGCATTGACGGTGATGTTACCGGGAACATTTACCGGTAACAAGAGGTGTCCGACATTCGTCGATAACGATTGGGTCACGGAGCGGTTAGGACGTCCCGAGCGACTCGAGGTCGGCAGCGATCATCTCCACCACCGTGTCGACGGTGACGCCAGGCCCGTTGCTCAGCTCGCCGATCTTGGTGCCGTCGCGCAGCACGACGATGCGATCCGCGAGGCGGACCACCTCGGCCAGGTCCGAGGAGATGAACACCACGGAGACCCCCTGCGTCGCCAGCTTGGAGACCTGCGCCTGGATCTCCACCTTGGAGGCGATGTCGATGCCGCTCGTCGGCTCGTCCAGGACGACGATGCGCGGACGCGTCGCCAGCAGCCGGGCCATGAGCACCTTCTGCTGGGATCCCCCGGAGAGCGTCCCGACGGGGGCGTCGGGGCTGACGTGGTCGATGTTGAACGTGGTCAGGTACCAGTCGACGATCTCGTTGCGCTCGCGCTCGGTCATGGGCCGGTGCCACCCACGTGCTGCCTGCAGCGCCAGCACGATGTTGTCGGCCACCGAGAGGTCGTGGATCACTCCCCCGTCGGAGCGGTCCTCGGGAAGGTAGCTCGCACCGGCCCGCGCCCCGGCTGCCCACCCGGCCGTGGCGCTCCGGTCCAGCCGCACATGCCCGGTGTCGGAGCGGTCCACGCCGGCGAGCAACCGACCCAGCTCCGTGCGACCCGAGCCGCGCAGTCCGGCAAACCCGACGATCTCGCCCCGGTACAGCTCAAGGTCCGTGGGGGTGAGGACACCGTCGCGGGAGATCTCGTCCGCCGTCAGCACCGGTTCGCCGTCGGGCTCCTCACGGTGGGCCTGCCGCTCGGATCCCAGCTGCTGCAGCGCGTCGAGATCCCGTCCGAGCATGAGAGAGATGAGCTCGGTCCGGTCGATGTCGTCGGTCAGGTACTCGCCGACGAGGGCGCCGTCGCGCAGGATCGTCAGGCGGTCGCTGATGGCATAGACCTGGTCGAGGAAGTGGGAGACGAACACGATCGCGACGCCGCTGTCACGGAGCCGCCGGATGACGCCGAACATGCGGGCGACGTCGGTGTTCTCCAGGCTGGCCGTCGGCTCGTCCAGGAGTAGCACGCGGGGCTTCGTCGCCATGGCCCGGGCGATGGCCACGAGTTGCCGCTCCGACGGCGAGAGGGACGAGACCTTGCGGGACAGCTGCAGGTTCTCCAGTCCCAGGCTCGTGAGGGTCCGCGCCGCGACGTCGTCGCTCGCACGCCGGTCGATGCCGAGGCGGCCGACGACTTCGTGGCCCAGCATGACGTTCTCCCCCACGCTGAGCGCAGGCTGCAGCTGCACGTCCTGGAAGACGGTCTCGATCCCCAGTGCCTGACTGTGGGCCGGCGAACGGAGGTCGCGGCGCGCGCCGTCGACCACGATGGTCCCGGACTGGAGGGGCACGACGCCGTTGAGCGCGCGGATGATGGTGGACTTCCCCGCGCCGTTCTCCCCCAGGATGGCGTGCACCTCGCCCGGGAACAGCCGGAGGCTGACCTCCTTCAGGGCCTCCATACCCGGGAAGGAGACGGTGATGTGGCGCAGCTCGACGACAGGCACTGGTCCCGTCATCGTGCTCTCCTGGGCGGCGGTCCCGTCGATGCGCGCACGACCAACTCGACGGGGTGGAGCGTGCGCTGGGGGATCTCGCGTCCCTCCGCCGCGGCGCTGAGGACCTCCACGGAGGTGCGACCGAGTGCAGCCAGGTCCTGTCTGATCGTCGTCAGGGGCGGCAGGAAATGCGCGGCCAGCGGGATGTCGTCGAATCCCACGACGCTCATGTCGTCGGGGACCGTGATGCCCCGCTCGTGGAAGCCGTGCAGCAGCCCGAGCGCCATCTCGTCGTTGGCGGCGAAGATGGCGGTGTACTCGGGGGCGCGTTTCATGCTGCGGACCCAGTCGTAGGCGAAGTCGGCGGACCAGTCGCCCACCACGACCGGGCGCTGCCGCATCTGCCATTCGGCCGAGCGCGCATGGAAGGCGCGCTCACGCGCACGGGCGTCCAGCCAGTCCAGAGGTCCGGAGAGGTGGAGGACGTCGGTGTGGCCGAGCCGTGCGAGGTGGTCGACGAGCATGCCGGTCCCTGCGTGCTGGTCGACGGCGACGGTGAGGAAGTGCGCGTCCAGCTGTGACTTGATGACCAGGACGGGCACGTCGATGGAGAGCTGCCGCAGTGCCGCGACCGACGACGACCGCGGCGCGATCACGCAGATGGCATCCACGCCCTGGGCCGTGAGGTGGTCGACCGCCTCCTGGGGGGTCAGTTCCGACCCGGATCGCAGGGCCACGGACGTGACGGAGTACCCCGCTGCCCGGGCGGCCACCTCGAGCCCGCGGAGCGTGCCCGTGGGACCGTACTCCAGCGCGCTCTCGATCATGACGCCGATGCGTCGGGTGCGCTGGGTGGCCAACGCCCGGGCGGCGCTGTTGGGCCGGTAGTTCAGCTCACCGATCACCTGGAGCACGCGCTCACGCGTCTCGGGTCGGATGTTGGGGTGGCCGTTGAGGACGCGGGAGACCGTCATGTGGGACACGCCTGCCCGGGACGCCACCTGACGGATGTTGGGGCGCCCCGGAGTCGTGTTCTGGCTGCTCACGTGATCTCCGTTCGACCGGCGCCTCAAGGATAACCACCGATCCGACGTCACCCCGGGGATCCGCGAGGTGCGCCGTCGCGGGGCCGGTGGCAAAACCGGGGGGTCAGCGTTCAGTTCTCGGAAGCGGACGGGGGAAAATCGATCACTGATCGATTTTCGCGGGGGCGGGCGACGGAGCGGGGGCCGGTGGCGACGGCGCGGGCGGCGACCGTCGGGGCGGGTCAGTCCAGGAGCGTCCGGTCGGACAGGGCGGCGCCCTTGATCTTGCTGAACTCCTCCAGCAGGTGCTCAGGCGTGGTGCGTGCCTTGGCCTCCTCGTCCACCTCGAGCACGATCCGGCCCTCGTGCATCATGATCAGCCGGTTGCCCAACTCGATGGCCTGGTGCATGTTGTGGGTCACCATGAGGGCGGTCAGCCCGTGGCGGGCCACCTGCTCCCCCGTCAGGCGCGTGATGAGCTCCGCCCGCGATGGGTCGAGCGCGGCCGTGTGCTCGTCGAGCAGGAGGATGGCGGGCTTGGAGTACGTCGCCATCAGCAGGGACAGCGCCTGGCGCTGGCCGCCCGACAGCATCCCGACGCGCATCTCCAGCCGGTCCTCGAGGCCCAGCTCGAGCGAGCGCAGCTCCTCGCGGAAGACCTCGCGCTTCGACTTGGTCACGGCCATCCCGAGGCCCCGACGTCCGCCGCGGCCGAAGGCGATGGCCAGGTTCTCCTCGATCGTCAGGTGGGGGCTGGTCCCGGCCATCGGGTCCTGGAACACGCGTCCCACCCAGCGGGCGCGACGATGCTCGGCCATCTTCGTCACGTCCCGGCCGTCGATGACGACGTTGCCGGAGTCGGGCAGGTAGCGCCCCGAGATGACGTTCAGGAGCGTGGACTTCCCGGCGCCGTTGGAGCCGATGACGGTGACGAAGTCGCCCTCGTTCAGCGTCAGCGACAGGCCGTCCAGCGCCGTGCGCTCGTTGACGGTGCCGGCGAAGAACCGTTTGGTGATGTCCGAGAGGTTGAGCATCAGGCGGCCCTGGCTTCCAGCATTCGACGGCGCCTCATCCGCAGGCGCTTGAACACGCCCCACTGGGGCAGGACCAGCGCGAGCACGACGAGGACCGCCGAGATGAGCTTCATGTCGTTCGGGTTGAGGCCGGCACTGAGGGCGGCCTGGATGACACCGCGGTAGATGATCGAGCCGAGGGCGGCGGCGGTGACGGCCTGCCACACGGCGGTCATGCCGAAGATCGCCTGGCCGACGATGACCGAGGCCAGACCGGCGACGATGAGGCCGATGCCCATCGAGATATCCGAGAATCCCTGGTACTGCGCCACCATCGAGCCGCACAGGGCCACCATGCCGTTGGAGAGCATGAGGCCGACGATCTTCGTGCGCCCGGTGTTGATGCCTTGGGAGCGCGCCATCATCTCGTTGTCGCCGGTGGCCCGGATCGCCACACCGTAGCCGGTGCCGAGGAACCAGTAGACGATCGCCCCGACCAGCGCCACGAACACGGTGAACATGCCGATCGACCACCAGGTGCCGAGGAGCCCTGCCTCACGGAGCGGGCTGAACAGGGTCTCGTTGCGGAGCAGGGGCAGGTTGGCCTTGTTGCCCATGATCCGCAGGTTGATCGAGTACAGGGCGATCTGGGTGAGGATGCCCGCCAGCAGCGGGTTGATGTTGCCCCACACGTGGAGCAGGCCGGTGATCGCCCCGGCGATCATGCCGGCGATCACGGCCGCGACCACCGCGATGGGGACCGGTACGCCGTTCACGATGAGGATGGCGCAGGTGGCCGCCCCCGTCGTGAACGAGCCGTCCACCGTCAGGTCCGGGAAGTCGAGGACCCGGTACGTCAGGTACACACCCAACGCCATGACGGCGTACAGCAGTCCGATCTCCAGCGCGATGACCATGCGGGACTCAGAACTGCGTCGTCGCGCGGGAGACGATGCCCTCCGGCAGCTCCAGGCCCTGTGCCTTGGCGCCCTCGACGTTGACGAACAGGTCGAACTCCGTCTGGGTCTCGACGGGGATGCTCGATGCCTCGGCACCCTCGAGCAGCTGCAGTGCGACGGCGGCCGCGTCGCGGCCCTGCTGGAGGTAGTTCACGCTGAGGCCGGCGGCGGCACCGCGCTCCATCGTCGCCTCGTCGGAGGCGAACACGGGGGCCTGCTTCTGCTCGGCCACCTGGATGACGGCCTCGGCGGCGGAGACGACGGTGTTGTCGGTGGGGATCAGGTAGGCGTCGACGTCGAGCGAGTCGGCGGCCTGCTGCACCTCGGATGAGTTGGTGACGGTGGCGCTGCGGATCTCGAGGCCCAGCTCCTCCGCGGCCTTCTCGGCCTCGGCCACCTGCACCTCGGAGTTGACCTCACCGGAGCTGTAGACGATGCCGACGGTGGCGACGTCGGGCATCGCCTCCTGGATCAGCTCGAGCTGGGCGCGCATCGGGTTGAGGTCCGAGACGCCGGTGAGGTTGGCGTCGGGGGCGTCCCAGGAGGCGACGAGGCCGGCGGCGACGGGGTCGGTCACGGCGGCGAAGACGATCGGCCGGTCCTGGATGACGGTGGCCAGCGATTGCGCAGTGGGGGTGGCGATGGCCAGGAACAGGTCGTGGTCGGAGCTGGCGAAGGTGTTGGCGATGTTGGTGAGCGTGGCTTGGTCGCCCTGCGCGTTCTGGATGTCGAACGTGACGCCCTCCCCCTCGGCGTAGCCCGCCTCGGCGAACGCCTCCTTGAAGCCCTCCTGCACCGCGTCCAGCGCGGGGTGGGAGACGATGGTGGCCACCCCGATGGAGTACGACTCGGTGGGGGCGGCGGTCTCCTCGCCCGTCGTCTCCTCTGCGGAGGTCTCCTCGGCCGACGTCTCGGCGGCGGTCGTCTCGTCGACGTCCGGCGCTGCGGTCTCGGCCGGGTCGGCGTCCCCGCCGCAGGCCGTGAGGGCGAGTGCGGCGATGAGGCCGAGGGCGGCGGTCCTGATCTTCATGGTTCTCCTCGTGATGTGTGCTCGGGTGCAGCCTAGTTACCAGCGACCGGGGCGCCCGACCGCGTCCACCGCTCAGTACATCTCGTCGGCCCGGTCGAGCACGGCGTCGGGGATGGTCACGCCCATGCGCTCGGCGGCGTCGGGGTTCACCACGAGCTTCAGCGACTTCTGGAGTTCGACGGCGGTCTCGGCCGGGTCGGCGCCCTCGATGATGCGCACGACCATCTCGGCGGTCTGGCGGCCCTGCGCCTCGTAGTCCGTGGACAGGGCGGCGATGGCGCCGCGGCCCACGGAGTCCGGGTCCGAGGTCACCAGCGGTCGGCCACGCTGCTCGCCCACCTGCACGATCGACTCGATGGCGCTGACGACGGTGTTGTCCACGAGCGTGAAGTAGGCGTCGACGTCGAGGGACTCGGCCGCCTGCTGCACCTCCGAGGAGTTGGCGATCGTCGCGGTGAGCACCTCGATCCCGAGCTCCTCGCCCGCGGCGATGGCGGCCTCGGCCTGCACCTGGGCGTTCACCTCGGCGGAGCTGTAGACGATGCCGACGGTCTCGACGTCGGGGAGGATCTCCTGCAGCAGGGCGAGCTGGCGATCGGTGGGCAGCTGGTCGCTGGTGCCGGTGACGTTGCCGCCGGGGGCGTCCATCGACTCCACCAGGCCGGCCGCGACAGGGTCGGTGACGGAGGCGAAGACGATGGGGCGGTCCTGGATGACCTGCGACAGCGCCTGCGCGGGCGGCGTCGCGAGGGCGACGAACAGGTCGTGGTCCGAGCCGGCGTAGGTGTTGGCGATGTTCGCCAGGGTCGCCTGGTCGCCCTGCGGGTTCTGGAACTCAAGCTCCAGGTTCTCGCCCTCGACGTAGCCCGCGTCGGCGAGGCCCGACTTCAGCCCTTCGAAGACGGCGTCGAGCGAGGGATGGGAGACGATGGTCACTGCCCCGATCGAGACGGTCTCCTCCGCCTCGGGTGCCTGCTCGGGCGTGCTGCAGGCGGCCAGCAGGGTGGCGGCCGCGACGGCGGCGGCGAGTGCCGGGCGGTGGGTCATCGGTGGGCTCCGTCCTCGAACAGTGTAAGGAAATGGCGATGGAGGGAGAGCATCGGATGCCCTCCCCCCATCAGTTGCGCTTCGCTCAGGCCTTCTCGGCCTCGTCCTCGTCGGCAGCGGCGTCGTCGGACTCCGGGGCCTCCTCGGCGGCGATCTCGTCGGCCGCAGCTGCCTCGGGGGCGGCGGCGGTCTCGACGGTCTCGGACTCGGTGGCGACCTCGGTCTCCTCCGCCTCGACCGGCTCGTCGGCCGGTGTCTCCTCCGCCTTGGCGGCCTTGGGCTCAGCCTTCGGGGGGGCAGCCTTCTTCGGGCGACGCGAGCGGGACTCCTCCACGCTCTCGGTCACGATCTCGATGATGGCCATCGGGGCGTTGTCGCCCTTGCGGGGGCCGATCTTCGTGATGCGGGTGTAGCCACCCTCGCGGCCCTCGAGGCCGGGTGCGATCTCGGCGAAGAGCTTGTGCACCACCTCCTGGCTGGTGACGGACTGCAGCACCAGACGACGCGAGTGCAGGTCGCCCCGCTTGGCCTTGGTCAGCAGCTTCTCGGCGAGGGGCTGCAGGCGACGCGCCTTGGTCTCGGTGGTGGTGATGCGGCCGTGCTCGAAGAGCTGGGTGGCCAGGTTGCGCATGATGATGCGCTGGTGGGTGGGGCTACCGCCGATGCGGGGACCCTTGGTTGGCTTCGGCATAACTCATCAATCTTTCGTAGTGATCCGAGCAGCGCTCGGAGGGCTCAGTACTGCTCGGTCTCGGCGAAGTCGCCGTCGGCGTCCTCGTCAGTGTCGGACTCGTCGTCGTAGCGCTCGATGGCCTCGAGCGGGTCGAAGCCCGGGCTCGAGTCACGCAGCGACAGCCCGAGGTTGGCCAGCGTCATCTTCACCTCGACGATGGACTTCGAGCCGAAGTTGCGGATGTCGAGGAGGTCCTCCTCGGAGCGGGCGACGAGCTCGCCGACGGTGTGGATGCCCTCGCGCTTGAGGCAGTTGTAGGAGCGCACGGACAGGTCCAGCTCCTCGACGGGCAGACCCAGGGACTCGGCGATCTGCTCGTCGACGGGCGACGGACCGATCTCGATGCCCTCGGCCTCGACGTTCAGCTCGCGGGCCAGCCCGAACAGCTCGACCAGGGTGCGGCCGGCGGAGGCGACGGCGTCGCGCGGCTGGATCGAGGGCTTGGTCTCGACGTCGATGATGAGGCGGTCGAAGTCGGTGCGCTGGGCCACACGCGTGGCCTCCACCTTGTAGGTGACCTTGAGCACCGGCGAGTAGATCGAGTCGACCGGGATGCGGCCGATCTCGGCGTCGGGGTCCTTGTTCAGGACGCTGGAGACGTAGCCTCGGCCGCGCTCGACGACGAGCTCCATCTCGAGCTTGCCGTTGTCGTTGAGGGTGGCGATGTGGAGCTCGGGGTTGTGGATCTCCACGCCGGCCGGGGGCTGGATGTCCGCGGCGGTGACCTCACCGGCGCCCGCCTTGCGGAGGTACATCACCACGGGCTCGTCCTCCTCGGAGGAGATGACGAGGCCCTTGAGGTTGAGGATGATCTCGGTGACGTCCTCGACGACACCCTCCACCGTGGAGAACTCGTGCTGGGTGCCCTCGACCTTGATGCTGGTGACCGAAGCGCCCGGGATGGACGACAGCAGGGTCCGGCGCAGGGAGTTGCCGAGGGTGTAGCCGAAGCCGGGCTCGAGCGGCTCGATGACGAACCGGGACCGGTAGCCGGAGATCGGCTCTTCGGAGAGAGTCGGTCGCTGTGCGATGAGCATGAATGATCCTTCCCGCACCTACCGCTATATGAAGGTGCGAAATCCCGGCCGGGAACCGCTCCCGACCGGCAGGGCCGCAAGGCCCCGGGATCGGGATGGAGCACCTGCGCGCCCCACCCCGATCAGGGTGGTGATTACTTCGAGTAGAGCTCGACGATCATCTGCTCCTGGACGTCCACGACGATCTGCTCGCGGACGGGGAGCTGGTGGACGAGGATGCGCATCCGGTTGGGACGCACCTCGAGCCAGGCCGGGACGTCGCGCTCGCCGTGGGTCTCACGGGCGACGACGAACGGCGTCATGTTCATCGACTTCTCGGCGACGTCGATGATGTCGTGCGCACGCACCCGGTAGGACGGGACGTTGACGCGCTTGCCGTTGACCAGGAAGTGGCCGTGCACGACGAGCTGGCGGGCCTGGCGACGGGTCGAGGCGAAACCGGAGCGGTACACGACGTTGTCGAGACGGGACTCCAGGATCTGCAGCAGTCGGTCGCCGGTGCGTCCGGGGTGGCGGTCGGCCTCCTCATAGTAGCGGCGGAACTGCTTCTCGAGCACGCCGTAGGCGAAGCGGGCCTTCTGCTTCTCCTTGAGCTGCTGCGAGTACTCGGAGTCCTTGGTGCGGCCACGGCCGTGGACGCCCGGGGGGTAGGGGCGGCGTTCGAACGCCTTGTCATTGCCGACCAGGTCCGTCCCGAGGCGACGGGACTTCTTGGTCATGGGGCCGGTGTAACGAGCCATTTGTTCTCAGTCCTTTACTGTGCTCGGGGCGATCAGACGCGACGGCGCTTGGGCGGGCGGCAGCCGTTGTGCGGCACGGGCGTGACGTCGGAGATGGCCCCGACCTCCAGGCCCACGGCGCCCAGCGAGCGGATCGCGGTCTCGCGGCCCGAACCCGGACCCTTGACGAACACGTCGACGCGCTTCATGCCGTGCTCCATGGCGCGGCGGCCAGCGGCCTCAGCGGCCATCTGGGCGGCGAAGGGGGTCGACTTGCGGGAGCCCTTGAAGCCGACGGTGCCGGCGGAGGCCCATGAGATCACAGCACCGTTGGGGTCCGTGATCGCGATGATGGTGTTGTTGAAGGTGCTCTTGATGTGAGCCTGCCCGGCAAGGACGTTCTTCTTCTCCTTGCGACGGACCTTCGTCTTTGCGGTCGCCTTGCGGCCTGCAGTAGCCATAAGTTTCGTTTACTCCTGAGTCCTGTCTCAGCTCACCCCGCGGGGTCAGCGTGCCTTCTTCTTGCCGGCAACAGCCTTCTTCTTGCCCTTGCGGGTGCGGGCGTTGGTGCGCGTGCGCTGACCACGAACCGGCAGGCCGCTGCGGTGGCGTCGGCCCTGGTAGTTGCCGATCTCGACCTTGCGGCGGATGTCGGCGGCGACGGAGCGACGAAGATCGCCCTCGATCTCGTAGTTGCCTTCAATGTGGTCACGCAGCGCGACGAGCTGTTCGTCGGTGAGCTGGTGGACGCGGGTGTCGCCACTGACTCCAGTGGCGGCGAGGGTCTCGGCGGCGCGGGTCTTGCCCATGCCGAAGATGTAGGTGAGTGCCACCTCGAGGCGCTTCTCGCGCGGGAGGTCGACACCAACTAGGCGTGCCATCAGGCGGTACCTTTCATTGGTTTTCGGTCGTGTCCTCGACGGGACGGTGTTGCGACCGCGAAGGTGTGCGGCGTGACGCGTCTCCGCTTGCCTTACCGGCTGCACCTGGCAACCGACGGAGCCCCGGCCTTCGTCCGAGGGTGGGAGCCGCCGTCGGGTTTCAACCCGGTTCGACGACCCTTGCGTTCACGTTCTTTCGGTGTTGAGTTGTGTCGGCGGGCATGGCCCGCGGTGTTCTGCTGTAGCCGCGAGCAGTGGTCAGGAACTCAGCCCTGGCGCTGCTTGTGCCGCGGGTTGTCGCAGATCACCATCACACGACCGTGCCGGCGGATGACCTTGCACTTGTCGCAGATCTTCTTGACGCTCGGCTGAACCTTCATTCGAGCAACCTTTTCAATCGGCGATGAGGACGCACGCGCCCCTATCTTGGTGGATGGAGATCCGGCTGCGGCCTCCCACCGGCGCGCCAAGGGCACGCCGGACGCGTGGGACGCACACGACCGGCTGCCAACTCTACGCCAGTTCGGCGGGGTTGCCCAAATCGGCGAAGGGCTCCGGGACGCGAAAACGCCCGGCCGGGGCCGGGCGCTCAGACGGGTTGCTCACTTGTGACGGTAGACGATCCGTCCGCGGGTGAGGTCGTAGGGGGACAGCTCCACGACCACGCGGTCGGCGGGGAGGATGCGGATGTAGTGCTGGCGCATCTTGCCGCTGATCGTGGTCAGCACCTTGTGGCCGTTGGCCAGCTCGACGCGGAACATCGCGTTGGGCAGTGCCTCGACCACGGTCCCCTCAAGTTCGAGGGCTCCTTCTTTCTTCGCCATGTACTCTCAATCGTCGATCGGCCAGCTGTCGCTGGGCGCGCGGAAGCGCGGTTTCGGGCCATTTTACGCCGTGGCGGGGTCCCCCCCAAATCGACGGCGCACCAGACGCCACCCGCGACGCACCCTGACGGCCAGGAACCAGGCCAGCGCGAGCATCCCCACCAGCAGCAGGGCCGCGATCGCCGCGGCCACGAGCGGGAACAGGACGGCCAGCACGCTGATACCCACGACGCCGACGTCGCCCGCCATCGAGGCTGCGACGTTGCTCACCGGTTCAGGCGAGGTGTTGACCGCCAACCGGATGCTGGCCTTGCCGACGTGGCTCAGCAGGGCGGTCACCCCACCCACGGCAGCCAGGGTGATGGTGAGCAGGTCGCCGTTCGCCCCGGCCGCGAGCGCGCCGATGAGCGCGCCGGCGGCCGGTCGGACGACGGTCGACGGCGCGTCCCAGATCGAGTCCACGAGCGGGATCTTGTCGGCCACGAACTCCACGAGGGCGAGCACCGCCATCACGATGAGCACGTCGGTGCGCTGGAAGCCCTCGGGCACTCCCCCGGTGTCGAGGAAGCGGCCCATGAGGCCCAGCACCAGGACCGTCGCGTACGCGTTGATGCCCGCGGCCCAACCCGACGCGAAGACCATGGGGAGCATTTCCATGGCCCCAGTATGGCGGGCACGCGTTCCGGCGCGGTACGGTCGCTCGCATGGCCTACTTCGTCGTGCACTACACCTACAGCGCTGACGCTGACCTGGCGGCCCGGCACCGCCCCGCCCACCGGGAGTTCATCAACACCCTGCTGACCGACGGCCTCGTCGCGTCCGGGCCGTGGGTGGGGACCGACACCGCTGGCGCCATGCTCCTGTTCCGGGCCGAGACGGCGGACGAGATCGCGGCGGAGCTGGACCACGACCCGTTCCTGGCCAAAGGCGTCATCGTCGACCGGGAGATCCGCGAGTGGAACCCGGTGATCGGGGTGTTCGCCCCCTGAGCCCTCCGGCTACAGGAGGATGACGAGCAGGATCCCCAGCAGCACCAGCAGGGAGATCGCGGCCGTCGTCGCCATGAACGCCGGCGCCAGCACGTTGCGCCCCTCGTTCACCTGGCCAGCCGGGACGCTGCCCGTTCCGACGATGGCCGGGACGTCCGTCGCTGCGGCCGGCAGCTTCTCCATCACCGGCACCAGGTCGCCGAGCGTCCGTGCGCCGTAGACGACGTCCATCGCCCCCAGGTAGTCGTCCTGCGAGACCCGACCGTCGGCGTAGGCGTCGGAGAGACGCTTCGAGATGGCCTCGCGCTCGACGTCGTCGACGGGCTCGTGGGCCTTCTGGATGTACTTCGACGACGGCGGCAGGGCGGGAACGCTCATGCCCGCCATGGTAGTCAGTCGGACAGGGCACCGAAGGGGAGGTCGCGGGCGGCGAGCTCCGCCTCTCCCCCGTCGAATGCGGTCATCACCCACAGGCCGGTGGGCGTGATCGCGACGGTGTGCTCCCAGTGAGCGCCGCGGGAACCGTCGCGGCTGACGACGGTCCAGTCGTCCTCGCACACCGACGTCTGGTGCAGCCCCAGCGTCAGCATCGGCTCGATGGCCAGCGCCATGCCGACCTCGAGCTTGGGGGTGGGCCGGCGGCGGGCGAAGTTCGGCACGTCGGGCTCCATGTGCATCTGGGAGCCGATCCCGTGGCCGGTGTACTCGCGCAGGGTGCCGTAGCGGCGGGGCAGGCCGGAGACGTGGTCCTCGATGGCCTTGGAGATGTCGTTGACCCGTCCTCCTGAGCGGACGGCACCGATCCCGGCCCAGAGGGCGCCGCGGGTGGCGTCGACCAGGTCGACGTCGATCGGTCGGGGCGAGCCGACGATGAAGGTGCGGGCGGCGTCGCCGTGCCAGCCCTGGACGATGGCGCCGAAGTCGACGGAGACGACGTCGCCGTCGCCCAGCACACGATCGCCGGGGATGGCGTGGACGAGCTCGTCGTTGACGGAGATGCAGGCGACGCCCGGGAAGCCGGTGCCGTACTCCGCGCCGTAGTTGAGGAAGGACGACCGGGCTCCGGCGGCGGCCAGCACGTCGCGACCGACGGCGTCGATCTCTGCGGTGGTGACGCCGACGTCGGCGAACTCCTCCATGGCGCGGAGCCCCTCGGCGACGACCAGTCCGGCGCGCCGCATGAGGCGCAACTGCTCGGGGGACTTGATCTCGATGCTCATCGGGCGGCGGTGTGCCGGTCGACGGCGTCGAGCATCCGCTCGCGCACCTCGTCGACGGTGCCGGTGCCCTCCACCTCGACGAGCAGGTCGAGCTTCTCGTAGTGGTAGAGCAGCGGGGCGGTCTGGCCGGCGTAGACCTCCATGCGGCGGCGGATGGTGTCCTCGTTGTCGTCGGCCCGGCCCTCGATGCGGGCGCGATCCAAGAGGCGTTCCACGAGGACGTCGGGGTCCACCACGAGCGAGACCACGGCGTCGAGCCGCTCGCCGCGGTCGGCGAGGTGGCGGTCGAGGAAGTGGACCTGGTGCATGGTGCGCGGGAACCCGTCGAGCAGGAACCCGCCGGCGGCGTCGTCCTGCGCCAGACGGTCGGCGACGATCTCCTCGGTCAGTTCGTCGGGCACGTACTCGCCGGCCTCGATGATCTCCTTGACCTTCACGCCGAGCGGGGTGCCGTTCTTGATGTTGGCCCGGAAGATGTCGCCGGTGGAGATGGCGGGGACGTCGTAGCGTGCGGCCAGCGCTGATGCTTGGGTGCCCTTGCCCGCTCCGGGGGCCCCCATGATCAGCAGCTTCATCGCAGGAAGCCCTCGTAGCTGCGCTGCTGGAGCTGGCTCTCGATGCGCTTGACGGTGTCGAGGGCGACGCCGACGATGATGAGGATCGACGTGCCGCCGAAGGGGAAGTTCTGGCTGGCGCCGACCGACATGAAGGCCAGCGTCGGCAGCAGCGAGATGAGCGCCAGGTACAGCGAGCCCGGCGCGGTCAGCCGAGACAGCACATAGGCAAGGTAGCGCTCGGTGGGCTTGCCCGCGCGGATACCGGGGATGAAGCCGCCGTACTTCTTCATGTTGTCCGAGACCTCTTCGGGGTTGAAGGTGATCGAGACGTAGAAGTAGGTGAAGGCGATGATCAGCAGGAACATGGCCACCGAGTACCAGAGGCCGTTGGTGGTGAAGTTCGCGGCGATCCAGCGACCGATGCTGCTGTCCGGCCGGAAGGTCGAGAACAGCACGGGGAGGTAGAGGATCGAGGAGGCGAAGATGACGGGGATGACGCCGGCCTGGTTGACCTTCAGCGGGATGTAGGTGGTGGAGCCGCCGACGAGGCGTCGTCCGACCATGCGCTTGGCGTACTGCACCGGGATGCGGCGCTGGCCCTGCTCGACGAACACGATGCCGAGCATCACCAGCAGGCCGATGCCGATGACCAGGAAGAACAGGAACCAGCCGGTGGCGCCGGGGTGCATCTGCTTGATGCTCCACAGGCCGGCCGGGAAGGACGCGGCGATCTGGGTGAAGATCATCACCGACATACCGTTGCCGACGCCGCGCTCGGTGATGAGCTCGCCCATCCACATGATGACGGCGGTGCCCGCGGTCATGGTCATGACCATGACGAACAGCGGGAAGATCTCGTCGGAGTAGAGGATGCCCGTGCAGCCCGGGAACAGCTGGCCGGTGCGGGCCAGCGTGACGAACGCCGTCGCGTTCAGGATGGCCAGCACGATCGTGAGGTAGCGGGTGTACTGCGTGATCTTGGCCGTGCCGGAGGCGCCCTCCTTCTTGAGGGCCTCGAGCTTGGGGATCACAACCGTCAGGAGCTGCAGGATGATCGAGGCCGTGATGTACGGCATGATCCCGAGCGCGAACACCGTCAGCTGCAGCAACGCGCCACCGGAGAACAGGTTGATCATGTTGTAGACGCCGGCGGTCTCGCCCTGCTGCGCGAGCGCGAGGCACTGGTCGATCCGGCTGATGTTCACGTTGGGGGACGGCACCGTCGACCCGAGCCGGAACAGCGCGACGATCCCCAGGGTGAAGAAGATCTTCTTGCGCAGTTCAGGCGTCTTGAACGCTTGTGCGAAGGCGGAGAGCATCCGGCCCCACTTTCCGATGACGGTTCAACATGAACATGGACGGCAGTCACCATGCGGCAACCACGGCAGCCTATCAAGCTGCCTATGGCCGTCCCAACTGGTGACTACTGGACAAACCGCGTGGCCGACACTCGAGAGTGCCGGCCACGCGATGCTTATGGAGTGCTAGAGCGGTTCCCGATCAGCTCAGAGCTGCTCTGCCGAGCCGCCCGCCTTCTCCAGCTTGTCCTTGGCGGACCCGGAGAATGCATGCGCCGAGACGTTCAGCGCCACGTCGATGTCGCCGGTGCCGAGCACCTTCACCAGGGAGCCGGAGCGCACGGCCCCGGCCTCGGCGAGGTCCTCAACGGTCACGGTGCCACCCTTGGGGAACAACTCGGCGAGCTTGCCGACGTTGACCACCTGGTACTCGACGCGGAACGGGTTCTTGAAGCCCTTGAGCTTCGGGATCCGCATGTGCATCGGCATCTGGCCGCCCTCGAAGTTCGCGGGCACGTTCTTGCGCGCGCCGGTGCCCTTCGTACCGCGACCCGCGGTCTTGCCTCGCTTGCCGCCCTCGCCTCGGCCAACACGGGTCTTGTCCGTCTTGGCGCCCGGGGCGGGCTGCAGGTGATGAATCTTCAACGCCATGATTACTTGACCTCTTCCACATCCACGAGGTGGGCGACGGTGCGGATCATGCCGAGCACCTCGGGACGGTCCTCGCGCACGACGGACTGGCCGACGCGGCGAAGGCCGAGGGTGCGAAGCGTGTCCTTCTGGTTCTGCTTGCCGCCCACGCCGGACTTCGTCTGGGTGATCTTCAGCTGCGGCATCAGGCCACCTCCTCCTTGCGGGCGCGGAGCATCGCCGCGGGGGCGACGTCCTCGACCGGCAGTCCGCGACGCTTGGCGACGTCCTCGGGGGTCTCGAGCTGCTTCAGCGCGTTCACCGTGGCGTGCACCACGTTGATGGCGTTGGCCGAGCCGAGAGACTTCGACAGCACGTCGTGGATACCTGCGCACTCGAGCACCGCGCGGGCGGAGCCGCCGGCGATCACACCGGTACCGGGAGAGGCGGGGCGCAGCAGCACGACGCCGCCGGCCTTCTCACCCTGGACGGGGTGCGGGATGGTCTTCTGGATCATGGGCACGCGGAAGAAGCTCTTCTTGGCCTCCTCGACACCCTTGGCGATCGCCGCGGGCACCTCCTTGGCCTTGCCGTAGCCGACGCCCACGTTGCCCTCGCCGTCGCCCACCACTACGAGAGCGGTGAAGCTGAAGCGGCGGCCACCCTGGACCACCTTGGCGACGCGGTTGATCGCAACCACGCGCTCCAAGTACTTGTCATCGCGAGGAGCCTGGCCACGACGATCGTCACGGCCACGACGCTCACCGCCGCCGCGGTTGCCACCGCGCTGCTGGGTTTCACTCATCGTGTTCCCTTACCTTTCGTCGTCAGAAATCCAAGCCAGCCTCGCGCGCCGCGTCAGCGAGCGCCGCGATGCGACCCTGGTACTTGTTGCCTGCACGGTCGAACACGACCTTCTCCACCCCGGCGGACTTCGCGCGCTCGGCGATCAGCTCGCCGACCTTGCGTGCCTTGGCCGACTTGTCGCCGTCGAGCCCGCGCAGGTCGGCCTCCATGGTGGAGGCGGACACGAGCGTGCGGCCGGCGACATCGTCGATCACCTGAACGAACAGGTGACGGGCGGAGCGGGTGACAACCAGACGCGGCCTCTCGACCGAGCCATTGATGCGCTTGCGAGCGCGAAGCTGGCGGCGAGCCCGCGAAGCAGTCTTCGGGGCCAGGCCCTTGCGGGCCCCGAGCGAGATAGCCATTACTTACCAGCCTTTCCGGCCTTGCGGCGGACGTGCTCGCCCGCGTAGCGGACGCCCTTGCCCTTGTACGGCTCGGGCTTGCGGATCTTGCGGATGTTGGCCGCGGTCTCCCCCACGAGCTGCTTGTCGATCCCCGACACCGTCAGGCGGGTCGGGCTCTCGACGGTGAACGAGATCCCCTCGGGAGCGTTCACCACCACCGGGTGGGAGAAGCCGAGTGCGAACTCGAGCTGCGTCGGGGACTTGGCCACCACGCGGTAGCCGACGCCCACGATCTCGAGCTTCTTCTCGTAGCCCTCGGTGACACCGGTGACCATGTTGGACACCAGGGTGCGGGTCAGGCCGTGCAGCGAGCGGGACTCGCGCTCGTCGTTGGGACGGGACACCTCGATCTGGCCGTCGTCATTGCGGGCGACGGTGATCGGCTCGGCGACGGTCAGCGACAGGGCGCCCTTGGGGCCCTTGACGTCGACCTTGCGGCCATCGAGCTTCACGTCGACGCCGGTCGGGACGGTGATCGGGAGCTTGCCAATTCGTGACATCTACTTACTCTCCTTCTGCTCTCTACGTCCGGTCACCAGACGTAGGCGAGCACTTCGCCGCCGACGGACTTGGCGTTGGCCTGCTTGTCAGTGAGCAGGCCGTGGGAGGTCGAGATGATGGCGACACCGAGGCCACCGAGCACCTTGGGCAGGCTGTTGGCCTTCGCGTACACGCGCAGACCCGGCTTGCTGATGCGGCGGAGCCCGGCGAGCGAACGCTCACGGGAGTCGCCGTACTTGAGGGTGACGGTGAGCACCTTGCCGGGATGTCCCTCGATGTCGCTGACCTCGAAGTTCGAGATGTAACCCTCGGCCTTCAGGATCTCCGCGATACCGACCTTGATCTTCGACGAGGGCATGCTCGTCGACTCCTGGTACGCCTGATTGGCGTTGCGCAGACGCGTCAGCATGTCTGCGATCGGATCAGTCATTGTCATGGCTGTTGAGCCTCTTTCTCGAGCCGGTTTCCGGTTTCTGCTCCGGACCTGGCACGGGTCATGTTGCTAGTGGGTTGGTATCCGCGGGTCACCAGGACGACTTGGTCACACCGGGCAGCTCGCCGGCGTGCGCCAGCTCGCGGAGGCAGATGCGGCACAGGCCGAACTTGCGGTACACGGAGCGGGGTCGGCCACAACGCTTGCAGCGGGAGTACGCCTGCACCCCGAACTTCGGCTTGCGAGCCTGCTTGACCTTCAGTGCTGTCTTTGCCATCTGTCAGCTCACTTCTTCTTCTTGGCGTAGTAGGCCGGGCCGCGCTTCGACTTCTGCTTCTTCGGGTCGTCGACCGCCTTGAACGGGAAGCCGAGGTGCTTCAGCAGCGCGCGGCCCTCCTCGTCGTTGTCAGCCGAGGTCACGAAGGTGATGTCCATGCCACGCACACGGTCGATCTTGTCCTGGTCGATCTCGAGGAACATGACCTGCTCGTTGAGACCGAAGGTGTAGTTGCCGTTGCCGTCGAACTGGCGGCCGTTGAGGCCACGGAAGTCGCGGATACGGGGCAGGGCCAGCGTGAGCAGCCGGTCGGCGAACTCCCACATCCGGTCGCCGCGCAGCGTGACGTGGCAGCCGATGGGCTGGCCCTCACGCAGCTTGAACTGGGCGATGGACTTGCGGGCCTTGGTCACCGACGGCTTCTGGCCGGTGATGGCGGTGAGGTCCTTGATGGCGCCCTCGATGATCTTCGAGTCGCGCGCGGCCTCGCCGACGCCCATGTTCACGACGACCTTCACCAGGTTGGGGATCTGGTGGACGTTGGCGTAGTCGAACTCGCTCTGGAGTGCGGGGACGATGTCCTCGCGGTACTTCTGCTTGAGTCGCGGGATCTGCCGCGTCTCGATGGTCTCGGCGCTCATCAGATCTCCTTCCCGGTCTTGCGGGCGACGCGCTGGCTGCGGAACGCCTTGTACTCGGTGCCGTCGGCGCGCTTCTTGGTCACCTCGACGCGCTCGTAACCGACGCGCGTCGGGACCTCCTGGCCGTCGACCTTGGTGACGAGCTGGACGTTCGACACGTGGATCGGAGCCTCGCTGGAGATGATGCCGCCCTCGATGCGACGCCCGCCGGCGCCCTGGGACTCGCGGCGGTGGCGCTTGACGATGTTGACGCCCTCGACCGTCACCTTCTCCTGCTCGGGGTAGACGGCGATGATGTCGCCGACGACGCCCTTGTCCTTGCCTGCGATGACCTTGACGCGGTCACCCTTCTTGACGTGCAGTGAATTCATGTCAGATCACCTCCGGGGCGAGTGAGATGATGCGCATGAACTTGCGCTCGCGCAGCTCACGGGCCACCGGGCCGAAGATTCGGGTACCGCGGGGCTCGCCGTCGGGCTTGAGGATGACGGCTGCGTTCTCGTCGAACTTGATGTAGGAACCGTCGGCGCGCCGACGCTCCTTCTTGGTACGCACTACGACGGCCTTGACGACGTCGCCCTTCTTGACGTTTCCGCCCGGAATGGCGTCCTTGACCGTGGCGACGATGGTGTCACCGAGGTAGGCGTAACGACGCTTCGAGCCACCGAGAACGCGGATGCACAAGATCTCCTTGGCACCAGTGTTGTCGGCGACCTTCAGTCGCGACTCCTGCTGGATCATGTGTTCTCCTTGTACCGACTGGTTCCCTCGTGGGGCCCGTTCGGGACTTGTGATGAACCCCCTGGATTTTGCCAGGAGGCGCCCTGCATCTTGGAAGACACGGGGTTTCGTTGGCCCGGGAAAGGTCCCCACCTGCCGAGGCAGAGGGCACAGACCCAAGGCAACTTGACAAGCGTACATCAGCACCCGCAGTCCCGCGAAATCACGGGGCCCGCAGCCCCCGGCCCCCGGCGCTCGGCGCTCGGCGCTCGCCGAGTATCCGCCACACCACGTTCGCTGAGTAGCCGCCCCGCCGCACCACATTCGCCGAGTAGCCGCCCCGCCGCACCACATTCGCCGAGTAGCCGCCCGCCGCACCACATTCGCCGAGTAGCCGCCGCAGGCGGCGTGTCGAGGCGACAGACCCCTCGACACGGGCCTACGGCCCTACTCGGGGAGCGGGGACAAATGCGCCGGCCCTGCCCGGGGGACAGGACCGGCGTGTTCGCGTCACTCCTCGAAGACGTCCGGGTTGTCCTCCAGCCAGTCCTCGACGGCCTCAAGCTCCTCGCCCTCGTCGTACTCGTTGAGGATCATGTTCTCGAGCGTCGCGAACTCCTCCTCGTTCACGAGGAAGCCCTCGACCCACTCGGCGATCTCCGGGTGCTCCTCGGAGAAGCCCGCCGTCGCGACGTAGTGCATGCCCTCCGTCGCGCCGAAGGCGTCCTTCGGGTCCTCCAGCGGACGGACGTTGAACTCCGTCGCCGCCCAATAGGGCGCCCAGAGGGTCACGACGACCTCCTCCTGTGCGTCGATGGCGCCCTTCAGCTCGGCGAGCATCGCCGTCGTCGACGACGTCACGAATTCCATCGACTCGTCCAGCCCGTAGGCGGGGAGCACGTCCTCCGTCACCTGCTTCGTCAGACCAGCACCGGCCTCGATCCCGATGATGCGGCCGTCCAGCTCCTCGGAGTACTCCGGGATCTCCTCGATCGAGGTGATCTCGCTGTACTCGGGGACGGCCAGGAAGTTCCCGGCGCCCTCGTAGTACGGGCCGAGGTCCTCGAGCTGGTCACCGTACTCCGCCATGAAGGCGGCGTGGTTGCGTTCCGCCCAAGCGGACGCGTAGATGTCGATGTCGCCCTCGGCAACACCGGCGAACAGCAGCGGCGGCTCGCCGACGTCCTCCCACTCGACCTCGTAGCCGAGCTCCTCGGCCTTGTAGGTCATGAGGGCTGCCGCGACCCGGGTGTCGGACCACGGCGGGATGTAGCCGATCGAGATCTCCTTGTCGCCGCCGTCGTCGCCGCCGCATGCGGCGAGTCCCAGCGTCATCGTTCCTGCCAGCAGCGCTCCGCCGATCCTGCGGGTTGCGTTGGTGGGCATGGTGGGGGTGTCCTTCCGGTTGCGTCACGCGACGGTTGCCGCGCGTGTCGTGTCGTGGTCGGGGCAAACGAAACGGGAGAGGGGCGCGTGGTGCGCCCCTCCCCCGCGGGTGGGATCAGGCCTCGGGCAGCGCGTCCGCGTTGTCCTCGAGCCAAGCCTCGACGGCCTCGGCTTCCTGGCCCTCCTCGAACTGGTTGACGACGGTGTCCTCGAGGGACCCGTACTGCTCGTCGTTCAGCTGGAGCTCGCTGATCCACTCAGCGGCCTCCGGGTGGTCATCGGAGAAGCCGGAGCGCGCGAGGAAGTGCAGGCCCTCGGACTCGCCGAGTGCGCCCTCGGGATCCTCCAGGTCGCGCATGCCGAACTCGCTGTTGGCCCAGAACGGGCGCCACAGCGTCACGACGATCTCCTCCTCGTTGTCGACGGCCTTGCTCAGCTCGGCGAGCATGGCGGTGGTCGACGACGTGACCAGCTCCCAGTCGTCCAGGCCGTACTGCGGGATGACCTGCTCCTGCGACGCCTTGGTCAGGCCGGCGCCGGGCTCGATGCCGATGATGCGGTTCTCGAGCTCGTCGGCGTAGTCCGGGATGTCAGCGATGGAGGTGATCTCGCTGTACTCGGGCACCGCCCACGTCAGCTTGGCGTTGTCGTAGTAGGACCCGAGGTCCTCGATGTTGTCGGAGTACTCCTCCATGTAGGAGGCGTGGGTGACCTCGGGCCACGCGGACGGGTACATGTCGACGTCGCCCTGAGCCAGGCCGGCGTACAGCGGGCCGGGCTCGCTGAGCTCCTCCATCTCGACGGTGTAGCCCATCTCCTCGAGCTTGTTCTCGAGCAGGTAGGCGGTGGAGCGGCCGTCGGTCCAGGACGGGATGAAGCCCAGGGTGATGGTGCCCTTGTCCTCGGTGCCGGCGTCGCCGGTCGCCTCGGTGGCGGTGGGCTCGTCGGTGCCACAGGCGGCGAGCGCTGCGGTCATGGTCACGCCGAGAGCGGCGATGCCGAACTTGCGGATTCCAGTGGTGAACATGTGGTTCCTTTCTGGTGGGTCACGCAGCGGTGGCTACGTGGGTGCTCCTTGCTGCGCGCTTCTTCTTCCAGAGCGCCAGCAGCGATGAGCGATGGTCTGCGGGGGCGCCAAGGGCGGAGGTGAAGCGGTCCAGGAAGATCGCGAGGAACACGATCGCCAGACCTGCCTCAGCACCCTTGGCGATGTTGATGGTGGCCAGCGCGGAGACGACCTCCTTGCCGAGGCCGTCGGCGCCGACCATGCCGGCGATGACCGCCATGGACAGGGCGAGCATGATGACCTGGTTGACGCCGGCCATAATGCTGCGGACTGCCAGCGGCAGCTGGATACCGGTGAGGATCTCCCAGTCCGTGGCGCCGAAGCTCTTGCCGGCCTCCACAGTCTCGGAGTCGACCTGCCGGATGCCGAGTTCCGTGAGCCGGACGCCCGGCGGCAGGGCGAAGATGATGGTCGAGAACAGCCCGGGGACGACGCCGATGGAGAAGAACGTCACGGCCGGGATCAGGTAGACGAACGCCGGCATGGTCTGCATCAGGTCGAGGATGGGCCTCAGGATGGCGCTGACCGTGTCGCTCTTGGCCGCCCAGATACCCAGGGGCACGGCGATGATCACCGCTGTGAGCGTCGCTATCAGGACGAGCGCCAGTGTCTGCATCGCCTGCTCCCACTGGTTCATCGAGATGATGAGCAGGAAGGACAGCACGACGCCGACGGCCAGCTTCCACGACCGCACGAGCCAGCTGAGGAGGCCGAAGAGGGCCACCATGATCAGCGGGTGCGGGAGCAGGAGGAGCCACGTGAGGCCCTCGGTGATGGCGGTGCCGCCGTCGCTGATGGCGTCGAGGAGGGCGTCGAGGTTGTCGGTGATCCAGTCGATGCCGGAGTCGATCCACTGGCCGATCGGGATGCGCGGCACGAGGCCGGTCTCGAAGAGTGTCATGCGCCTTCTCCTTCCACGTCGGCCTGCTCTTCCAGCACGGGGTCACCCTCGATGCCGTTGGAGGCCGCCTGCCCGGCCGCTGCCAGCAGCGTGACGCGCGGGATGACACCGATGACGCGTTCATGCTCGTCGAGGACCACGAGCGGCGCCCGGTGTTGGGCTGACAGATCGAAGAGCTCGTTGATCGGGGTGTCCTGGTGCACGGTGTGCATCTCGTGGACGTCGGAGAACGGGAGCTCGCGCTGGCCGGTGCGGACGGCCTGGGCGACGTCGTCCTCCCAGACGAAGCCCTTCGCGGTCCGGTCACGACCGACCACGAGCAGCCACGACGGCTGGTGCTCGCGGAGCAGCTTGTGCGCCGCCTGCGGGCCCTGCTCGTTCCCGAGCACGGCGTAGGGCGGTTCGGCGATGCTGCCGGCGGTGAGCACGCGTGTGCGGTCGACGTCGGCGACGAAGCGGGCGACGTAGTTGGACGCCGGATCGTTGAGGATGTCCTCGGCGGTGCCGATCTGCTCGATCCGACCGTCGCGCATCATGGCGATGCGGTCGCCCAACCGCATGGCCTCGTTCAGGTCATGGGTGATGAAGAGGATGGTCTTGTCCAGCTTCCGCTGGAGCTCGATGAGCTGGTCCTGCATGCCGCGTCGGATCAGCGGGTCGAGGGCGGAGAAAGCCTCGTCCATCAGCAGGATGTCAGTCTCGCTGGCGAGGGCGCGTGCCAGACCGACGCGCTGCTGCATGCCGCCGGACAGCTCGCCCGGCTTGTAGCCGCCCCATCCGTCCAGGTCGACCATCTTGAGCGCCTCGTCCGCCTTCTTCTCGCGATCAGCGCGGTTGAGGCCCTGGATCTTGAGGCCGTAGGCGACGTTCTCGCCGACGGTGCGGTGCGGG
Source organism: uncultured Arachnia sp. (assembly GCA_947499145.1). GTDB lineage: Bacteria > Actinomycetota > Actinomycetes > Propionibacteriales > Propionibacteriaceae > Arachnia. The sequence goes on along the minus strand of CANMNB010000004.1, from coordinate 39,356 downwards.
AGCAGCGCGAAGTGCTGGAACACCATGGAGACGTTCTCGCGACGGACCTTGCGAAGGTCCGGCTTGCTGAGCTTGCTGAGCTCGTTGCCGTGGATCACCATCTCGCCGGAGGTCATCGGCAGGAGGCCGTTGACCATTCGGATGAGGGTGGACTTGCCTGAGCCGGAGAGGCCCATGACGACGAAGATCTCGCCGGGCTCCACCTCGAACGAGGCGTCGATGACGGCAGCGGTGAGACCGTGCTTGCGCAGGTCGTCGCGGCTTGCGCCAGACTCGAGTTGTGCGACGCCCGCCTCGGCGCGGCGGCCGAAGATCTTGTAGACGTGTGAGGCCTGTATCGCGCTCACATCACTCCTTGGTACCGGGAACGGTGGACTCGCTCAGCGCACCCCGCTGGGGTGCTGCGCGAACGACCCGGCCGCGCTGGGCTCGAATCCGAGCAGGATGAACCACAAAGGGCCGGGTTATCCACCGTCCCGAAGATTGGTTGATTGGTCAAACCAGACGTGGGGATCAGGCCCGACTGCAGCCGGTTTCTCAGGATTCAGGCGATGCTGCCTTACTAGTCAGGCGGACCGAATGTTCGATCTTAAGAAATCCCTAAGAATCCTCTCAGGATGGGCTGTCAGGTCGCGTCCCGGGCGCGTCGACGTCGGTGGTCCGGGCTGCGTGGCACCCCTCATCGCCCCGAGGCGCGCGGCACCGGGGCGTCGCGGCGTCGCGCTCGGCGGGCGGGTCGTCGTCGGAAGTCCCCCCGAGCACCGGCTGACGCCACGTCGTCGGTGGCCACTCGGCGACGGTCCGGAGCGGCGGCTCGGGCGCCGGCGACGTCCACCGTCGCATGTCGGGGGTGGCACGTCGCGGCTACTCCGGTGGCCCCTTGGGGGCCAGCCCTGCCGCAGCGTCGCGCCTGAGCGCTGCCGACGTCGCCGCGTGGCAGGGCGGGAAGCGCATCCTCGCCGTCGACTGGCAACATGTCGGGGTCAGCGATCAGTTCTCGGAAGCGGACGGGGGAAAATCGACCACCGATCGATTCTCGGAGGTGGGGGCGACCACCATCCTCGGCGACTACGAGAGCTGGCCGGCGTGCCCGCGGTCGGCGTCGTGGCACCTGCACCAGGCGCCGTCTCCCGTGGCAAAAGGCGGGGGTCAGCGATCGATCCTCGGAAGCGGACGGGGGAAGATCGATCACTGATCGATTTTCGGAGCTGGGGTCGGACGGCCGAGCGACTGCCTGGGGCCGAGGCCGAACGCCGCTGCCAGGAGCCGCCACCGGCGATGACGCGGCAGGTGCGGCGGGCATAACGAAACCGGCCCGCTCCCCAGGGAACGGACCGGTTCGTGGTGTGTCAGCGGCTCACTTGGCGCGCTCGACGACCTCGATGAGGCGCCAGCGCTTGGTGGCCGACAGCGGCCGGGTCTCCATGACGCGGACCCGGTCGCCGGTGCCGGCGTCGTTGGTCTCGTCGTGGGCCTTGACCCGTGAGGTCTTGGTCATGACCTTGCCGTAGAGGGGGTGCTTCACGCGGTCCTCGACCTCGACGACGATGGTCTTGTCCATCTTGTCGGAGACGACGACACCGGTGAGCACCTTGCGACGTGCGCGATCGGCCTCAGTGGTGGTGGTGTTCTCTTCGCTCATACTCACTTCTCCTGGACATCCGGCTCGTCGACGATGCCGAGGTTGCGCTCCTGCAGCACGGTGTAGATGCGCGCGATGTCCTTGCGAACCTCACGCAGCCGGCCGTGGGACTCGAGTTGTCCCGTGGCGGCCTGGAAGCGGAGCCCGAACAGCTCCTCCTTCAGCTCGACGACCTTCTCGTTCAGCTGCTCACGAGACAGACCACGAAGATCGTTGGCAGTCGTGGACTTGGGCATCAGTTGTCACCTGCTTCGCGCTTGATGAAGCGTGCCTTGAAGGGCAGCTTGTGAATGGCCAGGCGCATGGCCTCGCGAGCGATTTCCTCCGAGACACCGGAGAGCTCGAACAGGACACGGCCGGGCTTGATGTTGGCGACCCACCACTCGGGGGAGCCCTTGCCGGAACCCATGCGGGTCTCGGCGGGCTTCTTGGTGAGCGGACGATCGGGGTAGACGTTGATCCACACCTTGCCGCCACGCTTGATGTGGCGGGTCATGGCGATACGAGCAGCCTCGATCTGGCGGTTGGTGAGGTACGACGACTCCAGGGCCTGGATGCCGAAGTCACCGAAGGCCAGCTCGGTGCCGCCCTTGGCCATGCCGTCACGCTTGGGGTGGTGCTGCTTGCGGAACTTGACGCGACGAGGAATCAGCATGCTCAGGCTCCTGCGTTCTCGGTGGCGGGCGCAGCCTCGGCCGGGGCCTGGGCTGCGTCGGCGCGACGGCGTCCGCCGCGCTCGGGACGGTCAGAGCGGCCCTCGCCACGGCCGGGACGACGGCCCGGACGCTGACGGCCGCCGGGGGCGGCGTTGCGGGCAGCCTTCTGGGCGGCGCGCTCGGCGCGGGTTCCGGTGACGTCACCCTTGTAGATCCACACCTTGACGCCGATGCGACCGAAGGTGGTGCGGGCCTCGTAGAAGCCGTAGTCGATGTCCGCGCGGAGGGTGTGCAGCGGCACCTGGCCGTCGCGGTAGCCCTCGGAGCGGGACATCTCGGCGCCGCCGAGACGGCCGGAGCACTTGATCCGGATGCCCTTGGCGCCGGCACGCATGGCGGTCTGCTGCGCCTTGCGCATCGCACGGCGGAACGCCACGCGGGCGCCCAGCTGTTCGGCGACGCCCTGGGCGACGAGCTGCGCGTCGATCTCGGGGTTTTTGACCTCGAGGATGTTCAGCTGCACCTGCTTGCCAGTCATCTTCTCCAGCTCACCGCGGATGCGCTCCGCCTCGGCGCCGGAGCGACCGATGACGATGCCCGGGCGGGCGGCGTGGAGGAAGAGAGTGATCCGCTCGGAGCGGCGCTCGATCTCGATGGAGGAGATGCCGGCGCGCTCGAGGCTCTTGTGGAGGTACTCGCGGATCTTGACGTCCTCGGCCACGTAGTCGGCGTACTGCTTCTCCGCGTACCACCGGGTGGTGTGGTCAGTGGAGATGCCGAGGCGGAAGCCAATCGGGTTGATCTTTTGGCCCATAATCAGGCTCCCTTCGTCTCGCGGGGTTCGACGACCACGGTGATGTGCGACCCGCGCTTCAGGATGCGGCTGGCCGATCCCTTGGCCCGGGGGCGGATACGACGCAGGGTCACGCCCTCGTCGACGAACGCCTTGGAGATGTAGAGGTCCTCGGTGCGGAGGTCCTCGGCGTTCTCGGCGTTGGCCACTGCGGAGGCCACCACCTTGTACACGGGCTCGGAAGCCGCCTGGGGGGCGAACTTCAGGGCCACCAGTGCCTCGGACACGTCCATGCCGCGGACCAGGTCCACCACACGACGCACCTTCATCGGGCTCATCCGGACGTGCCGCGCCATGGCGTACGAGCCAGGACGATCCCCGAGCAGGGCCTCGCGACGACGGCTGTTGCCGTTCTCGTTGCTCATTATCGAATCAGTTCCTTCTCTCGCTGCCTCAGCGGCGGCGGGCCTTCTTGTCGTCCTTCACGTGACCCCGGAAGGTACGCGTGGGAGCGAATTCGCCCAGCTTGTGGCCGATCATGGCCTCGGTGACGAACACCGGGACGTGCTTGCGGCCGTCGTGGACGGCAATGGTGTGACCCAGCATGTCCGGCACGATCATCGAGCGGCGCGACCAGGTCTTGATGACGTTCTTGGTGCCCTTTTCGTTCTGAGCGTCCACCTTCTTCTGCAGGTGGTCGTCGACGAAGGGGCCCTTCTTCAGGCTGCGTGGCATTTCTTCTCAGGCTCCCTATCAGCGCTTCTTGCCGGTCTTGCGGCGGCGGACGATCAGACGGCTGCTCGCCTTGTTCTTGTCGCGGGTGCGGCCCTCGGGCTTGCCCCAGGGGCTCACCGGGTGACGGCCACCGGAGGTGCGGCCCTCGCCACCACCGTGGGGGTGGTCGACGGGGTTCATCACGACACCGCGGACGGTCGGGCGGACGCCCTTCCAGCGGTTGCGGCCGGCCTTGCCCCAGTTGATGTTGGACTGCTCGGCGTTGCCGACGGTCCCGACGGTGGCGCGGCAGCGAACGTCGACCATGCGCATTTCGCCCGAGGGCATGCGCAGGGTGGCGTACTTGCCCTCACGGGCGACCAGCTGGATGCTGGCGCCGGCGGAGCGGCCGAGCTTGGCCCCGCCGCCCGGGCGCATCTCCACGGCGTGCACGGTGGTGCCGACGGGGATCTGGCGGAGCTCGAGGTTGTTGCCGGGCTTGATGTCGGCACCCTCGCCGGAAACGACGACGGTGCCCTGGTTCAGGCCGTTGGGGGCGATGATGTAGCGCTTCTCACCATCGACGTAGTGCAGCAGGGCGATGCGTGCGGTGCGGTTCGGGTCGTACTCGATGTGAGCGACCTTGGCCGGCACGCCGTCCTTGTCGTAGCGCTTGAAGTCGATGATGCGGTAGGCCTGCTTGTGGCCGCCGCCGATGTGACGGGTGGTGATGCGGCCGGTGTTGTTGCGGCCGCCCGTCTTCGGCTTGGGCGCCAGGAGCGACTTCTCGGGGGTCGAGCGGGTGAGCTCGACGAAGTCGGACACGCTGGAGCCGCGACGACCGGGCGTGGTCGGCTTGTACTTGCGGATTCCCATGGTTGTAGTCCTTTTCCTTCTTCGCTCCCGGTCAGGCGACCGAGCCCCCGAAGATGTCGATGCGGTCACCCTCGGCGAGGGTCACGATCGCGCGCTTGGTGTTGACCTTCTTGCCAATCCCGAAGCGGGTGCGACGGCGCTTGCCTTCACGGTTGAGGGTGTTCACGGAGGTGACCTTGACCCCGAAGATCTTCTCGATCGCGATCTTGATCTCGGTCTTGTTGGCGTCGGGCGCGACGACGAAGGTGTACTTGCCCTCGTCGAGGAGGTTGTAGCTCTTCTCGCTGACGACGGGGCGCAGGATGACGTCGCGGTGGTCGCGGATCTTCAGGCTCACTTGTCGTTCTCCTCGGTCGCGGCCTCGGCGGCCTCGGTCTCGGTGGCGGACGCCTCGTGCCCGTGGGCCGGGTTGACGAAGGCGGCCAGCGCTGCGGAGGTGAACACCACGTGGTCGTTGACGAGCACGTCGTAGGTGTTCAGCTGGTCCACCGCGAGCACGTGCACGTCGGCGGCGTTGCGCAGGGAGTACCAGGCCACGTCCTCGAAGCGGTCGAGCACCACGAGGACCTTGGTGAGCTCACCGAGGTGCTTGATGGTCGTGATCGCATCCTTGGTGGACGGGGCGTCGCCGGAGACGAACTCCGAGACGACGTACACGTGGCCGTCGCGCGCCCGGTCGGACAGGGCACCGCGGAGGGCGGCGGCCACCATCTTCTTGGGGGTGCGCTGCGAGTAGTCGCGCGGCTGCGGTCCGTGGGAGATGCCACCGCCGGTCCACTGGGGGGAGCGACGCGAACCGTGACGTGCACGGCCGGTGCCCTTCTGGCGCCACGGCTTGGCACCCGTGCCGCTGACCATGGCCCGGGTCTTCGTGGCGTGGGTGCCCTGGCGTGCTGCCGCGAGCTGGGCCACGACGACCTGGTGGATCAGGGGGATGTTCGTCTGGACGTCGAAGATCTCGGCGGGCAGCTCGGCCGTGCCGGCCTTCTTGCCCTTCGGGTCGATGACGTCGACCTTGAGTGCGTCGCTCATGCTGCGTCACCCTTCTTTGCTGCGCTGCGCACGACGACGAGGGAGCCCTTGTTGCCCGGGATGGCTCCGCGGACGAGCAGGAGGCCGCGCTCGGCGTCGACGGCGTGGATCGTGAGGTTCTGGACGGTCACCTTGGCGTTGCCCATGCGGCCGGCCATCTTGAGGCCCTTGAACACGCGGGCGGGGGTGGAGGCCCCACCGATCGAGCCGGGCGAACGGTGCTTGCGGTGCACACCGTGCGAGGCGCGCAGGCCGTGGAAGCCGTGGCGCTTCATGACGCCGGCGGTGCCCTTGCCCTTGGAGGTGCCGGTCACGTCGACGACGTCGCCGCTGGCGAACGCCTCGGCGGTCAGCTCCTGGCCGAGGGTGTACTCGGAGGCGTCCGCGGTGCGCAGCTCGAGGAGGTGCTTGCGCGGGGTGACGTCGGCCTTGGCGAAGTGCCCGGCGGCCGGCTTGGTGACCTTCTTGGCCTTCACGGCACCGAAGCCGAGCTGAACGGCGTTGTAGCCGTCGGTCTCGGGGGTGCGGACCTGCGTGACGACGCAGGGACCGGCCTGGATGACGGTCACGGGGACGACGCGGTTGTTCTCGTCCCACAGCTGGGTCATGCCGAGCTTGGTGCCCAGGATGCCCTTGACGATTCTCTGGTTATTGCTCATCACGGACCTCACGGAAGCTTGATCTCGATGTCGACACCCGCCGGGAGGTCGAGGCGCATGAGCGAGTCAACCGTCTTGGGCGTGGGGTCGAGGATGTCGATCAGCCGCTTGTGCGTGCGCATCTCGAAGTGCTCGCGGCTGTCCTTGTACTTATGGGGCGAACGGATGACGCAGAACACGTTCTTCTCCGTCGGCAGCGGCACCGGACCGGCCACCTTCGCACCCGTGCGGGTCACCGTGTCGACGATCTTTCGCGCCGAGTCGTCGATGACCTCATGGTCGTAGGCCCGCAGCCTGATGCGGATCTTTTGTCCCGCCACAGTTGGTTCCTTCTTCTCGTCCCTGATGTAGTTCTGAAGAACTTGTCGGGGAGGTTTCCCCTGTCGCACCGACCCCCGAGGTCGGGAGTGTCGCGCCTGCAGCCGCAAGATGAGACTGCCTCCGGATTTCCCGAAGGCCACATCTCGTGCTTGGACAAAACGGGCCGGCCTCGATCAGGAGGCGATCCCTACCGACTCGAACCGCCACCTGGAGAGTGGAGATCCGGACACGTCGGCTGACCTGCCGCCTGCGGAGCAACCTGAACATTCTTGCACGGCACGTCAGCGAGACCAAATCGGGGGCTGCGCCGCCCTGCCCTACTCCCCCGGTGACGTCACCGCCACGCTACCAGCGCCACGTAGAGTCGGGACGTATGAGCGACGAGAGCACCCAGCACACGAAGGGCGGCGTCTACTCCAGCAAGGGCAAGGAGTTCGACCGCGACACCCGCTACATCACGACGCGGATCATGGCCGAACCGCGGGAAGGAACGGACGACTACCCCGTCGAACCCGGCCGATACCGCCTGGTCGCCGCCTACGCCTGCCCTTGGGCCAACCGGTCCATCATCGTGCGCGAGCTACTCGGGCTGCAGGACGTCATCTCGCTGGGGACCCCGGGCCCCACGCACGACGCCGACTCGTGGACCTTCGACCTGGACCCGGGGGGCGTCGACCCGGTCCTGGGGATCCCGCGTTTGAAGGACGCCTACGAGACCCGGTTCCCCGGCTACCCCCGGGGCATCACGGTCCCGGCCATCGTCGACACCACCACCGGTGGCGTGGTGACCAATGACTTCGCGCAAATCACCGAGGACCTCTACTTCCAGTGGCGCGACCACCATCGAGAAGGAGCCCCCAACCTCTGGCCCGACGAGGTGCGCGAGGAGATGGAGGAGGTGATGCGGCGGGTCTACACGGAGGTCAACAACGGCGTCTACCGCTGCGGTTTCGCCGGCTCCCAGGAGGCCTACGACGCCGCCTACGACCGCCTGTGGACCGCCATGGACTGGCTCGAGGAGCGCCTGTCCGACCGGCGTTACCTGATGGGCGACCAGATCACCGAGGCCGACATCCGCCTGTTCACGACGTTGGCGCGCTTCGATCCCGTCTACCACGGGCACTTCAAGTGCAACCGGAACAAGCTGACCGAGATGCCGCACCTCTGGGGCTACGCGCGTGACCTGTTCCAGACCCCGGGCTTCGGGAACAACATCGACTTCGAGCAGATCAAGCAGCACTACTACGTCGTGCACACCGACCTGAACCCGCTGAGCATCGTGCCGAAGGGCCCGGACCTGACCGGGTGGCACACCCCGCACGAACGGGGGTAGCCACGTCGCAGGCCGTCACCCCTCGGCGGTGGCGGCCTCCAACAGTCGCGCGTGGAGGGCCCTGAGGCGGACCAGCGTCGACTCGCGGCCCAGCAGTTCCATCGACTCGAACAGCGGCGGGGACACCTTGCGGCCCGTGACCGCAACCCGGACCGGAGCGAAGGCGAACTTGGCCTTGATCCCCATCTCGTCGACGAGTCGGGCACGCAGTCGGGCCATCAGTTCCTCGTGGGAGAAGGGCTCCGCTGCCTCGACCTCGACGATCGCGGTCTCCAGCACCGGGATGGCGTCGTCGCGGAGGGAGGCCACCGCGTCGTCGTCGACCTCGAGCTCATCGTCGGCGGCGAACAGGAAGTCCAACTGCGGGAGCGCCTCGTTCAGCCGGGTGAGGCGCGGCTGGATCAGCGGCGTGGCGCCCCGCAGGAGTTCGACGTGCCGCTTCGACGGCTTCTCCGGCCACTCCCCCGTCTCCTTCGCCCACTCGATGATCCGGTCGGCGAGCTCGTCGGGGTCCAGGTCACGGATGTAGTGGCCGTTCAGCCAGTCGAGCTTGGTGAGGTCGAAGATCGGCCCGGTGGTGTTCACCTTGTCCCAGGAGAAGTGCTCGACGAACTCCTCGAACGTCGCGACCTCTTCCCCATCGGCGCTGGGCGGGTAGCCAAGCAGCTGCAGGAAGTTGCGCACGGCTTCCGGCAGGTAGCCCTGCTCGCGGAACCACAGCAGCCGCGCCGCGGGGTTCTTGCGCTTGGAGATCTTGGACCTGTCGGTGTTGCGAAGCAGCGGCATGTGCGCGAACTGCGGCACGTCGAAGCCGAGCCAGCGGTACAGCAGCAGGTGCTTCGGCGTGGAGCTGATCCATTCCTCGCCACGAACGATCGTCGTGATCCCCATGAGGTGGTCGTCGACGACCACGGCCAGGTGGTAGGTGGGGAAGCCATCGGCCTTGAGGATGACCTGGTCATCGGGCCGGGGCGCGCTGACGCGACCGCGGATGAGGTCGTCAAACTCCAGCGGCACGTCGTCGGGGACGAGCATGCGGACGACCGGATGCTCCGCGAAGCCGGGCAGCTGGGCGCGCTCCTCGCGGGTCAGGCCGAGGCACATGCGGTCGTAGCCGGTGACGGCCTGCTTGGACTGCTGCTGCTGCTCCCGGAGCTCCTTGAGGCGGTCGGCCGAGCACCAGCACAGGTAGGCGTGCCCCGAGGCGAGGAGCTTCTCCACGAAGGGGGCATAGGTTTCCAGCCGTTCCGACTGTCGGTAGGGCCCGTGGGAGCCACCCTCGCGGGGACCCTCGTCCGGGGACAGCCCCAGCCAGTCCAGGGACTCGAAGATCTGCTGCTCGCTGCCGGGCACGAGGCGGTTCTGGTCCGTGTCCTCGATGCGCAGGACGAACTGGCCGCCGGTCTTGCGTGCCCACGCCAGGTCGAACAGGGCCATGAAGGCGGTGCCGACGTGGGGGTCACCCGTCGGGGAGGGGGCGACGCGGGTACGGGCAGGTGCGTGGTGCTGGCTCATAGTGGACCCAGCCTAGCCGCGCCGCGGTCGCCGGTGCCCCTTGGGCGAGGCCGGTGGCATCCTTGGTCCATGAGCGATGGCGGCCGCCCCGAGTCCTCGACCGAGCGCGCCCTGCGGCTGGCACGCCAGGCGCTGCGCGAGGACGCCACCACGACGCTGGACCCGGACAGGGAGGTGGCCCGGCAGGCGCTGCACTCCGACCCGCCTGCCGAGCCGGCACGCCTCACGCGCGCCTTCAGCTACGTCCTTGACGACCTCGTGCGGGTGCCGGGCACCAACTGGCGGTTCGGCGTCGACCCGGTGCTCAGCCTCATCCCCGCGGCCGGCTCGGCCGTCGGTGCGGCCTTCGGGGCCGTCGTCCTGGTGGATGCGGTGCGGCTGCGGGCACCCGTACCCGTCCTGGCCCGCATGCTCGGCAACTACGTCATCGACTGGCTCGTCGGTCTGGTGCCCTTCCTCGGGGCGTTCTTCGACATGGCCTACCGCTCGAACCGCAAGAACCTCCGCCTGCTCAACCGCACGATCGCCGAACGGGAGCAGGTTCGCAAGGCCTCCCTGACCTACTGGATCACGGTCGCCGCCATGCTGCTCGTCATCCTGCTCGTGGTGGTCGGGGTGCCGGTGGCGGCGCTGCTGTGGGCCGACCACCTCATCACCGGCGGCTGAGGCCCATCCTGCTACGTTATGGCGCATGACGGAACCGGGTCGCAGGGCATCGAACTTCATCGCCGACATCGTTGACCGTGACACGCGCGACGGGACCTACGGCGGTCGCGTCCAGACGCGGTTCCCACCCGAGCCGAACGGCTATCTCCACATCGGCCACGCGAAGGCCATCGTCGTCGACTTCGGAACCGCCGAGGACTTCGACGGGGTCTGCATGCTGCGCCTCGACGACACCAACCCCGAGACCGAGGAGACCGCGTTCGTCGACTCGATCGTCCATGACATCGAGTGGCTGGGCTACGAACCGGCCGAGGTGCGCCACGCGTCGGACTACTTCGACCAGCTCTACGACTGGGCCGTGCTCCTCATCACCAAGGGCCTCGCCTACGTGGACGAGCAGGACAGCGAGACGATCTCCGCCCATCGCGGCGGGTTCGGCAAGCCGGGCGTCGAATCGCCGTGGCGCGACCGCCCGGTCGAGGAGAGCCTGGAGATCTTCGAGAAGATGCGGCACGGTCACTACCCGGACGGTTCGCGGGTGCTGCGCGCGAAGATCGACATGAACGCCGAGAACATGCAGCTCCGCGACCCGATCATGTACCGCATCCGCAACCTCCCCCACCACCGCACCGGTAACGCCTGGGCCATCTACCCCACCTACGACTGGGCCCATGGCCAGAGCGACGCCATCGAGGGCGTCACGCACTCCATCTGCACGCTCGAGTTCGAGTCCCACCGCCCCCTCTACGACTGGTTCCTGGCCAACCTCGACCTCGACCGCACTCCGCCGAAGCAGATCGAGTTCGCACGCCTGGAGTTCACCCACACGGTGACCTCGAAGCGGCGCTTGGCCACCCTGGTGATGGACGGCATCGTCGACGGGTGGGACGACCCCCGGATGCCGACGATCCGCGGCCTACGACGCCGCGGCTACCCGTCTGCCGCGATTCGGGCCTTCTGCCGAGAGATCGGCACCACGCGCACCAACTCGCGGCATCGCATCGAGGAGCTCGAGTCCTACGTCCGACGCGAGCTCAACGCGACGGCGCAGCGGCGCATGGCAGTGCTGCACCCGCTGAAGCTGGTCCTGGACAACTGGCCGGCCGACGAGCAGGGCAACCCGGTGGTCGAGTACTTCGAGGTGGCCAACAACCCGGAGCGCGCCGAGGACGGCACGCGGCAGGTCCCGTTCACCGGGGAGCTGTGGATCGAGCGGGACGACTTCCGCGAGGTCCCGCCGCCGAAGTACTTCCGCCTCTCCCCCGGCCGTGAGGTGCGGCTGCGCGGGGCGTACCTGGTCACCGCAACCGACGTGGTGAAGGACGAGGCGGGCGACGTCGTGGAGGTGCACGCCACCTTCGACCCGGAGTCCAAGGGCGGTACGGCCCCCGACGGGCGCAAGGTGAAGTCGACGATGCACTGGGTCTCCGCCCCGCACGCGGTGCCCGTCCGCGCCGCCCTCTACGAGCGCCTGTTCACCGCCGAGAACCCCGGCGAGCGCACCGGGGAGGCCCTCGACGACGTGAACCCGGACTCCCGCGAGCTGCTCGACGGGTGCTGGGGCGAGGCGGCACTGGGCGACGTCGCGCCGGGCGAGTCTCTGCAGTTCGAGCGCCTCGGCTACTTCGCCGTCGACACCCGGGACACCGGCCTGTTCCACCGCACGGTGGGACTGCGCGACGAGTGGGCCGCGATCCAGAAACGCGAGGCCTGAGCGGCGCGGCAGCCGAATCCGTCAGGCACAGCAAGAGGCCCGCACCCCCAGGGGTGCGGGCCTCTTCAGCTTGGCCGTGGGTCAGATCACTTGATGATCTTGGTCACGTTGCCGGCGCCGACGGTGCGGCCGCCCTCACGGATGGCGAACTTGAGGTTCTCCTCCATGGCGATCGGCTTGTTGAGGTGAACGGTCATCTCGGTGTTGTCACCGGGCATCACCATGTCGGTGCCCTCGGGGAGCTGAACCACGCCGGTCACGTCCGTGGTACGGAAGTAGAACTGGGGCGAGTAGTTCGAGAAGAACGGCTTGTGACGGCCACCCTCCTCCTTGTTCAGCACGTAGACGTTGGCCTCGAAGTCGGTGTGCGGGGTGGTCGACCCGGGCTTGATGACGACCATGCCGCGCTCCACGTCCTCCTTCTTGGTGCCACGGAGCAGCAGGCCGACGTTCTCGCCCGCGCGACCCTCGTCGAGGATCTTGCGGAACATCTCGACACCGGTGACAGTGCTGGTCTGCTTGTCGTCGCGGATGCCGATGATGTCGACGGTCTCGCCGGTCTTCACGACGCCACGCTCGATGCGGCCGGTGATAACCGTGCCACGACCGGTGATCGTGAAGACGTCCTCGACAGGCATGAGGAAGGGCTTCTCGACGTCACGCTCGGGCTGCGGGATGTACTCGTCGACAGCGTCCATGAGCTCGAGGATCGACTGCGACCACTTCTCGTCGCCGTTCAGCGCCGGGAAGGCGGCCACACGGACGATCGGCAGGTTGTCGCCGTCGAACTCCTGGGCGGAGAGGATCTCACGGAGCTCCATCTCGACCAGGTCAATCAGATCGGCGTCGTCGTCGTCGATCATGTCGCACTTGTTGAGGGCGACGACGATCGCCGGCACGCCGACCTGGCGGGCCAGGAGGATGTGCTCGTGGGTCTGCGCCATCGGGCCGTCGGTGGCGGCCACGACGAGGATCGCACCGTCCATCTGGGCGGCACCGGTGATCATGTTCTTGACGTAGTCGGCGTGGCCGGGGCAGTCAACGTGCGCGTAGTGGCGCTTCTCGGTCTGGTACTCGATGTGGGAGATCGAGATCGTGATACCGCGCTGGCGCTCTTCGGGCGCCTTGTCGATCTTGTCGAACGGGGAGGCCTCGTTCAGATCGGGGTACTTGTCATGGAGCACCTTGGAGATCGCCGCGGTCAGAGTGGTCTTGCCGTGGTCGACGTGTCCAATGGTGCCGATGTTTACGTGCGGCTTCGTCCGCTCAAACTTGGCCTTTGCCACTTGGGCTCCTTCTGGGACTCCGCCCCGCACCCTGCGAAGCGGACGTGTATCGGGTTCACCCTGATCCGGACACAGGGGACCTGACCAGTCTGGTGGAATGTGGGCGGTGAGTCAAACCGGGGACGGCCCTGAACCGCCCTCGGGAAACGGCGACGGCGCCGACCCCCGGGGATCCGGGAGGCGGCGCCGTCGTCAGCGGGCCTGCGGGTCGATCACTCGACGCCGCGGGCCTTCGCCACGATCTCCTCGGAGATGTTCTTCGGCGTCTCCGCGTAGGAGTGGAACTCCATGGAGTACGACGCCTGGCCGGAGGTCTTGGACCGCAGGTCCCCGACGTAGCCGAACATCTCGGACAGCGGCACGAGGGCGCGCACGACGCGGTTGCCGTGGACCTCGTCCATGGACTGGACGTGGCCGCGGCGGGCGTTGAGGTCGCCGATCACGGTGCCCAGGTAGTCATCCGGAGTGGTGACCTCGACGGCCATCATCGGCTCGAGGATGGCGGGATCAGCCTTGCGAGCCGCCTCCTTGAACGCCATCGAGCCGGCGAGCTTGAAGGCCAGTTCGGACGAGTCGACGTCGTGGTAGGCACCGTCGGTCAGCGTCACCTTGATGTCCTCGACCGGGTAGCCGGCGAGCACACCGAACTGCATGGCCTCCTTGATGCCCGCGTCCACGGCCGGGATGTACTCCCGCGGGATGCGGCCACCGGTGACGGCGTTGACGAACTCGTAGCCGGTGCCGGGCTCGGTGGGCTCCAGGTCGATGATGACGCGGCCGAACTGGCCGGAGCCACCGGTCTGCTTCTTGTGGGTGTACTCGACCTTCTCCACCTTGCGGCGCAGGGTCTCGCGGTAGGCCACCTGCGGCTTGCCGATGTTGGCCTCGACCTTGAACTCACGCCGCATGCGGTCGATGAGCACGTCGAGGTGCAGCTCGCCCATGCCGGCGATGATGGTCTGGCCGGTCTCCTCGTCGGTGTGGACCTGGAACGTCGGGTCCTCCTCCGCGAGACGCTGGATGGCCATCGACAGCTTCTCCTGGTCGGACTTCGTCTTCGGCTCGATGGCCTGTTCGATGACCGGTGCCGGGAACTCCATCGACTCCAGCACGACCGGGTTGCTCGGGTCGCACAGGGTCTCGCCCGTGGTGGTGTCCTTGAGGCCCATGACGGCGCAGATCATGCCCGCGCCGATCGAGTCGATCTCCTCACGCTTGTTGGCGTGCATCTGGTAGATCTTGCCGATGCGCTCCTTGCGGCCCTTGGTGGCGTTGAGCACCTGGGAACCGGCCTGCAGCACGCCGGAGTAGACGCGCACGAAGGTCAGGCGACCGAGGTGCGGATCGGCGGCCACCTTGAAGGCCAGGGCCGAGAGCGGCTCGTCGTCGGAGGGCTTGCGCTCGATCGTGACGGACTCGTCGCCGGGCTTGAAGCCCACCATCGGCGGGACGTTGGTCGGCGCCGGCAGGTAGTCGATGACCGCGTCGAGCAGGGGCTGGACGCCCTTGTTCTTGAACGACGTGCCACACACGACCGCGGTGAAGGTGTTGGAGATGACACCCTTGCGGATGGCCTCCTTGATCTGCTGGACCGAGGGCTCCTCGCCCTCGAGGTACATCTCCATGATCTCGTCGTCGACGTCGGCGACGCGCTCGATCAGGGCGGCATGGCCGGCCTCGGCTGCGTCCTTGAGGTCGGCGGGGATCTCCTCGACCTCGTAGTCCTCGCCCATCTTGGTCTCGCCGCGCCAGGTCAGGGCACGCATCTGGACCAGGTCGACGACGCCCAGGAAGTCGCCCTCGGAGCCGATCGGCAGCTGCAGCAGCACCGGATCGGTGTTGAGGCGCTCGCGGATGGTCTTGACCACGTGGTCGAAGGACGCGCCGGTGCGGTCGAGCTTGTTGATGTAACAGATGCGGGGGACGCGGTACTTGGTGGCCTGGCGCCACACCGTCTGGGACTGCGGCTCCACGCCCGCCACGCCGTCGAACACCGCGACGGCACCGTCGAGCACGCGGAGCGAGCGCTCCACCTCGACGGTGAAGTCGACGTGCCCGGGGGTGTCGATGATGTTGATCAGGTGGTCTTTCCAGAAACACGTGGTGGCAGCAGAGGTGATCGTGATGCCACGCTCCTGCTCCTGCTCCATCCAGTCCATGGTCGCCGAGCCGTCGTGCGTCTCACCGATCTTGTAGTTCTTGCCCGTGTAGAACAAGATGCGCTCAGTGGTGGTGGTCTTACCGGCATCGATGTGGGCCATGATGCCGATGTTGCGGACCTTACCTAGGTCGTGTTTGGCCACGTGGAAGTCCTTTTCCTGGCTGGTCGAGTGGGAGTTCGGATGGTGAGAGGCTCCCGACCCCGCGGGGCCGGGAGCTCGTCATCACCAGCGGTAGTGGGCGAACGCGCGGTTGGCTTCGGCCATCTTGTGGGTGTCCTCGCGACGCTTCACGGAGGCGCCGAGGCCGTTGGAGGCGTCGAGGATCTCGTTCATCAGGCGCTCGGTCATCGTCTTCTCGCGACGAGCGCGGGCAAAGCTCACCAGCCAGCGGAGGGCCAGCGTGGTCTGGCGACCGGGCTTGACCTCGATCGGGACCTGGTAGGTGGCACCACCCACGCGGCGGGACTTGACCTCGATGGACGGCTTGACGTTGTCGAGCGCGCGCTTGAAGGTCTGCACCGGATCGGTGTTCGTCTTGGCGCGGACGCCCTCGAGGGCGTTGTACACGATGCCCTGCGCGACGGTCTTCTTGCCGTCGAGGAGGATCTTGCTGACCAGCTGGGAGACCAGCGGGGACCCGTAGACCGGATCGATGTTCACGGGGCGCTTCGGCGCCGGACCCTTACGAGGCATGTCTTACTTCTCCTTCTTGGCGCCGTAGCGGCTGCGGGCCTGCTTGCGTCCCTTGACACCCTGGGTGTCGAGCGAGCCGCGGACAATCTTGTAACGGACACCCGGGAGGTCCTTCACGCGGCCGCCGCGCACGAGCACCATCGAGTGCTCCTGCAGGTTGTGGCCGACACCGGGAATGTAGGCGGTGACTTCGATGCCGGAGCTCAGGCGGACACGCGCCACCTTGCGCAGTGCGGAGTTCGGCTTCTTGGGGGTGGTGGTGTACACACGCGTGCACACACCACGGCGCTGGGGCGATCCCTTGAGCGCGGGGGTGTTGCTACTGACTGACTTGTCCTTGCGGCCCTTGCGGACCAGCTGCTGAATGGTTGGCACCTGTAGGTATCACTTTCGTTGTCTGGACATCCAAGATCCCTGGCTGTGCAACTGCGGGCACCGAGGCGACGGGTCACCGTTTCCATCGGGCTGGGCGCCGTGGGTTGCTGTGCGGACTCCGCACGCATCCAGACAGCTTCGCAACGTTTAAGCTTTCCGGACCCGATGCCAGGGCACGCACCAGTGCCCGCGAGGGCGGACACGGTTCACAAGACTACTCCGGCGCACACCCCCGGTCAAAACCGCAGGGCGTGGCCAGCGCTCAGTTCGTGGGTGCGATCCACTCCACGCACGAGCTGGCCTCCACGTTACCGTCCCGGATCTCCCACCGCTCGTTCGGGCGGAGATTGAGTTCGAGTTCCCAGCCCTCCCCCCGCAGCGTCCCCGCCGCCCCGCCGGGCGACACGGCGACAACGGCCCGCAGCGCGCCCTCGCCGTCGGTCACCGCCCGTGTGCCCCAGGGCAGCCGGAGGTGGGTGGCACCGTCGCGGAGGACGAGACCGCCGTCGGCGGTGGTGATCGTCTCGTATCGGTGGCCGCGGTGGTCGCGGGAGTAGGCGACGGCGTCGGCGACGTCGTGGCTGTCCACGCGGCGGGGCGTCATGGCCGTGAACCAGAGGTCACCGTCCGGGGTGGCGGTGATCCCGAGGAGCCGCTCGCAGGCGTCGAGGAACCACAGGATGGCCGGTGAGTACTGCTCGGTGTAGCCCGGCTCCCCGGACCACGGGCTCATCGTCTGGGGGAACCGGCCCATGCGCGCGACGGCGGCGAGGACCGGCGTCCACGCCGCGGTGAGCTCCGCGTGGCGCCCGTAGGGCTCGAACGCATCGGGTGTGCGGATCAGCGTGAGGAAGTTCACGGGGCCGCCCCAGGAGTTGGCGGCGACGTCGCGATCGAACCTCGCATCGTCCATCGCCACGGACGTGAAGGGATAGCCGGAGTAGAACTTGCGACGGTTCAGCACGTAGCGCCGCAGCGCGCTGGCGGCCGCGTCGTCGTCGAGCACCTCGCAGGCCAGGACCCGCAGCAGGACGTCGGTCTGGATCCGGACCGGCCGGCCGAGGCCGTCGAGGTCGTAGAAGAAGTCGTCCGGTTCGTCGTGGCAGAGCTGGAGCGCCTCGCGGCTCGCGGCGGCGCGGGCCTCCCACACGGCTGGGTCGTCGCCGAGCTCCGCGGCCATCCGGGCGAGGTAGCTGCGCTGGCATGCGACGTTGGCGGTGAGGTCCGGGGCCAGGTACGGCAGCCCCCCGGCGTGCGCGTCGTAGCGCGCGGGGTCGCCGGCCGGGGTCTGGTTGGGCACCCCCCAGAAGCGCGGTGACCGGTCGTGGCCGGCGTCATAGGTGCAGAAGGCCTCCACTCCGCCGGTGCCGCGGGTGTCGCGGTGCTCGGCCAGCCAGGCGTCGTGGCGGGACAGCGCCGCGTACATGGTGGCGAGGTACTCCCGGTCCCGCGTGCGCTCGTAGTGCCGCCAGACGCTGCGCGCGAGCGGCGTGACCATCTGGATCTGCGCGAAGCCGGGCCCCGCCGAGGTCACCTTGTAGGGCAGCAGGCCGTCGTCGCGCTGATGGGCGGCCAGGGCCAGGTGGGTGGCGCGGCTCACCTCGGGCCGGAATCGACCGAGGACCTCCGTGCTGATGCTGGCGGTCGACTCCACCCACGCTCCGGGGTACGGGCCGCCCTCGTGCAGGATGGGCTCGGTTCCCGGCGCGGTGGGTCGGATGCACAGTTCCAGTTCAGCGACGGCCTGTCGCCAGGCGTCCTCGAGGGGGCCGCCGATCGCGGCCAGCGCCGCCGGCCCGCAGCGGGCTGCATCGCTCCGGAGTCGCTGCAGCAGGAGCGCCTCGGTGGTGTCGGACATGGCTCCATCCTCCCGTAGACGTGCAACTGCGCGGGCAGCCGTCGGGCCACCCGCGCAGTCACATGGGGTTGGGTGTTACTGGGCGTCCTCGAGGGAGGCGCTGAGTTCCTCGACCCACTGCTGGGCTCCGGCCTCGGGCGTGGTGCGACCGAAGAGGATGTCGGACTCGATGCGCTGGCTGAGTTCATTGAGGATGGCGCCGCCCGCGGGCTGCGGGGCAGCGACCAGACCGGTCTCGAGGACCTTCTCGAGGTACTCGGCGGCCTGGGCGTCCTCTGGGCTGAGGTTGGGCCGGATGGCCTCCAGCACCTCGGGGTTGAACTGCAGGCCGCGGTTGGCGAGGATGACCTGCGCCGCCTCGGTGTCGTTCAGGAGCCAGTCGACGAGCATGGCGGCTTCCGTCGGGTGGTCCGACCCTGCGGCGATGGCCCAGAACTGCGACGGCAGCACCGCGACACCGGAGAGGTCCGTGCTCGACGGCGGGGGCACCATCACAACCTCGGCGCCACCGGTACCCGCGGCGTAGGCAGGGATCTGGTTGCTGTAGGAGAACGCGATGGCGGCCTTGCCGGTGCCGAAGAGGCTCTGGTCGGGAGTGACGTTGTGGTGCTCGACGATCACGGCCGGGTCGGGCAGCGCGCCGGACTCCACGAGGGACTGCTCGTACTCGTACCACTGCTGGATAATGTCGGGGCCGACGGCGAGGTCACCCTCCCAGCTGTACATGCCCTCCTCGACGTACTGGGCAACGTACGTGCCGAGGATGTCCTGGATGCGCAGGTCGAGGCCCACGACGCCGTCGACCTCGTTGGAGACTTGGGTGGCGATCTCGCTGAGGTCCTCCCACGTCCAGTCGTCGCCGGGCACCTCGATGCCCGCTTCCTCCAGGATCGTTGTGTTGATCACGGTGCCGATGGCGTTGCCGCCGGTGGGCAGGCCGTAGAGGGTGTCGTCGACGATGGCGTTGGTCAGGGTGAAGTCCGCGTAGGACTCGATGTCCAGGACGTCGGACACGGTGCTGAGGTCCAGCAGGGTGCCCGCCGCGCCGTACTCCTGGGGCTTGGCGCCGCCCAAGGCGAAGACGTCCGGAGCGGTGTCGGAGGCGAAGTCCGTCGCGAGGCGGTTGAACAGGTCGTCGGGGGCGCCGACCGGCTCCTCGACCACCGTGATGTAGGGGTACTTCTCCTCGAACATGTCGATGACCTCGGTCATGATCGCAGCACGCTCGTCGTTGCCCCACCAAGCGATCTTCAGCTCCACGGGCTCCTGGTCCGCAGGCGCTTCGCTCTCGCCCTCCTGGCCCTCGGCCGGAGCCTCGGCGGCGGTGGTGGCGTCATCGGTCGGGTCGGCGGCGACGTCGTCGGCGTCCCCGTCGGTGCCGCATCCGGCGAGCAGCAGCGCGGCGGCTGCGGTGCCGGCCACGGCGAGCCGGGCCGTCCTTGTCAGTCTGGTACGCATCATTGCGCCTCTCTGTGTTTCCGGGCCCCTGGAGCGAGGGGCTGGGTATTGGTCCAACAGCAGTTCAAATGAGAAACCGCTTTCTGGGAAGGTAGCAGCAGGGTGGTCCCCTGTCAACGGTTTCGACAGACGCCCGGTCAGTCGACTCGTGGCGCTGGCCCCGACGAGCCCCGCACCTCCACGCGCGGCTGGAACGTCACGTTGTGACCCGGGCTCTGGTGTCGGATCACGGAGTGGAGCCGCTCCCAGGCCTGGACACCCAACTCCTCGTACGGCACCGACGCCGTGGTGAGCGGCGGCGCCGTGAAGCGGGCGAAGGGGATGTCGTCGAAGCCCACGACGGAGATGTCCTCCGGCACGCGCTTCCCACGTGCGACCAGCTCGTTCATGAGGCCGACGGCCACGAGGTCGTTGAACGCGAGCGCCGCAGTGGCGCCCGTGGCCAGCACTTCATTCGCGGCGGCGATGCCCTCCTCGGGGCGCACCCCGCCCTGCACCCGGGCGACGTCCACGTCGGGGTAGAGGCGCTGGAACTCCTCCAGGCCCCGCACCCGGTGCTGGTTGGACACGCTGCCCTCGGGACCGGCGACGTAGACGAGGCGGCGGTGCCCGAGGTCATGGAGGTGCTGGGCGAGTCCCTGGACCCCCATGGCGTAGTCGATGGACAACGACGGCGCCCCGGTCCTCGCGGACGGCCGGTTGACCAGGACGAGTGGATCGAGGGTGGATTCGAGCGCCACCAGCTGGTCGTCGGGCATGCGTGGGGCGCAGAGGACGACGGAGTCACAGCGTCGCCGGCACTCGGTGGCCAGCAGCGTCTCCTCCTCGGTGGACTCAGCAGAATCGGCCACGAGCACGCGATAGCCGTCCTGCCCCGCACTCTTCGACAGACCGGCAAGGACGGCCTGGAACGCGGGGTTGGCAAGGTCGGGGACCACGAACGCGATCGTGCGTGTGCGACCCAGCGCCAGGCCTCGCGCCAGCGGGCTCGGGCTGTAGCCGAGCTGCTTGGCCACGTCGCGGACCCTGTCAGCGACGAGGGGGTCCCCCACGAAACGGCCGTTCATGATGCGTGAGACGGTGGCATTGGACACGCCGGCCCGCTGCGCCACCTCCGAGATCGTCGTCGACCCTGATCGCTTCCCCACGGCTTCCTCCCCCACTCGCCCCGGGTCGTCGCGGTTGACGAACCGTCGAGGGCGCCTACATAATCAATCATCGCACGAGAAACCGCTTTCTTACCAGTGCGAAAAGTCTCCCACCGGCGGGGGACGCGACAGGGAGGTCACCGCGTGAGCAGTCTGAGTGAGTTCAGGACACTCGCCAAGCAAGCCCGCCACCACGGGCCGAAAGTGAAGCAGAAGTACCCGGACAACCTCGCGGGATTCCTGTTCCTGGCGCCGTGGCTCGTCGGCCTGTTGGCCTTCACCATCGGCCCGATGGTGGCGTCGCTGTACCTGTCGTTCACCGACTACAACCTGCTCCAACCCCCCGAGTTCAGCGGCCTCGACAACTTCCGCGAGATGGCCGGCGACGCACGCCTCTGGAACTCGTTCAAGGTGACGATCGTCTATGTCTTCACCTCGGTCCCGCTGCAGCTGCTGCTGGCGCTGGCCGTGGCGTTGCTCCTGGACCGTGGGATGCGAGGCCTGTCCTTCTATCGCTCGATCTTCTACCTCCCGAGCCTGATGGGCGGCTCCGTCGCCATCGCCATCCTCTGGCGTCAGGTCTTCGGCCAGAACGGACTGATCAACCAGGTCCTCGCGTGGTTCGGGATCCAGGGGCAGGGCTGGATCAGCCACCCGGACTACGCCCTGGGCACCCTCGTGCTGCTGCACGTGTGGACCTTCGGCTCACCGATGGTCATCTTCCTCGCCGGACTGCGCCAGATCCCGGAGATGTACTACGAGGCCGCCCAGGTCGACGGCGCCGGGAAGCTGCGTCGCTTCTTCTCGATCACGATGCCGCTGCTCACGCCCATCATCTTCTTCAACCTGGTGCTCCAGGTGATCTTCGCGTTCCAGTCGTTCACTCAGGCCTACATCGTCTCGGGGGGCACGGGCGGCCCCAGCGACTCCACGATGTTCTTCACGCTGTTCCTCTACAAAGAGGCCTTCACGCAGCTGAACATGGGCTACGCGTCAGCCATGGCGTGGTTCCTGCTGCTGGTGATCGCGGGCTTCACCGCCTTCAACTTCTGGCTCTCCAAGTTCTGGGTCTTCTATGACGACTGATCCGCAGCGTCCCGTCCCCGGCACCCGCGTCCTCGAGGAGAACCGACCATGACCACCACCCTGCAGGAACAGCCCACCGCCGCCGATCCGCTCGCCGCCGCAGCCCGTCGGCGTCGCCGGGAGAACACGCGGCGCAACGTGGTCTCGGTGTTCAAGCACATCGGCCTCGTGGCGTTGTCGCTCGTGATGATCTACCCGCTGATCTGGCTCGTCGTCTCGTCGTTCAAGCCCAACAGCGAGATCTTCCGCGACCTCACGATCTTCCCCGAGCAGCTGACGACGGAGAACTACACCTACGGCTGGACCAGCCAGCAGCTGCCCTTCAGCGTCTTCCTGATCAACTCCACGATCCTCGTCGTCGGGGCGATCATCGGCAACCTCATCTCGTGCTCGCTGGCCGCATACGCCTTCGCACGACTCCGGTTCTGGGGCCGCAACATGTTCTTCGCGATCATGCTCGGCACGATCATGCTGCCGTTCCACGTCGTCCTGGTCCCCCAGTTCATCATCTTCCGCGAGCTCGGCTGGCTGGAGACCTTCCTGCCCCTCGTGGTCCCGAAGTTCCTGGCGACGGAAGCCTTCTTCGTCTTCCTGATGGTCCAGTTCATCCGGGCCCTGCCGAAGGAGATCTTCGAGGCCGCCCGCATCGACGGCGCCGGGCAGTTCCGGATCTACGCCCAGGTCACGCTCCCCCTCATGGTGCCCGCCCTGGCCACCACGACCATCTTCACGTTCATCTGGACGTGGGGCGACTTCTTCGGTCCGCTGATCTACCTGCGCACCCGCGAGAACTGGACGGTCTCCGTCGCGCTCAAGGGCTTCGTCGACGCCCAGTCCACGTCGAACTACGGCGCCATGTTCGCGATGTCGGTGGTGTCGCTGATCCCGCTGTTCCTCGCGTTCCTCGTCGGCCAGCGCTGGCTGATCCGAGGGTTCGCGACGACTGGCATCAAGTAGCCCCCGCCGGACGGTTCCCACGGACACTGGCTGTGGTGCCCTGACCAGGAACCGAACAGTCCCCCTGCACCCAGCGCGGGGCGGTAACCGCAGACAACACAGGAGGGGCCGGGATTTCTCCCGGCCCCTCCTGTTGTCGTGGGTGACGTCAGCGCATCTCGCCGAAGTCGATGTCGTCCAGCGGCACGCCGGGACCCTCGACGTCGGAACCGAACGCGTAGTCGTAGGCGTCGTAGTTCGCCGTGAACGCGGTGGCCCGTGCCTCCTCGGTGGGCTCGACCCGGATGTTGCGGTAGCGGTCGAGACCGGTACCCGCCGGGATCAGCTTGCCGAGGATGACGTTCTCCTTGAGGCCGACGAGCGAATCGCTCTTGCCCTGGATGGCGGCATCGGTCAGCACCTTGGTGGTCTCCTGGAAGGACGCGGCGGAGAGCCAGGAGTCCGTGGCCAGGGAGGCCTTGGTGATGCCCATCAGCACGGGACGACCCTCCGCGGGCTTGCCGCCCTCGGTGAGCGCCTTGCGGTTGTGACCCTCGTAGGACTGCCGGTCCACGAGCTCGCCCGGCATCATCGCGGTGTCGCCGGAGTCGATGACCGTCACGCGACGGAGCATCTGGCGCACGATGATCTCGATGTGCTTGTCGTGGATCGGGGCGCCCTGCGTGCGGTACACGCGCTGCACCTCGTCGACCAGGTGCTCCTGCACCCGGCGCAGGCCGCGGATGCGCAGGACGTCCTGCGGGTCCACCTGGCCGGCCGTGAGCTGCTGACCGATCTTGACGTGCACGCCGTCGGCGATGTGGATGCGACGGCCGTCGGGATCCTCGAACTCGAGACGGGTACGACGAGCGACCGGGTACTCCAGGTCCTCGCCACCGTCGTCGCGGACGATGATGATCTTGCGGCTGCGGTCGCCGTCCTCGATGCGGATGACGCCGTCGGCCTCGGCGATCGGGGCCTTGCCCTTGGGCATGCGGGCCTCGAACAGCTCGACGACGCGCGGCAGACCCTGCGTGATGTCGTCGCCCGCCACACCACCGGTGTGGAAGGTACGCATCGTGAGCTGGGTGCCGGGCTCGCCGATGGACTGGGCCGCGACGATACCCACGGCCTCGCCGACGTCGACCAGCTTGCCGCTGGCCAGCGAACGCCCGTAGCACATGGCGCAGGTGCCGGTGGCCGCCTCACAGGTGAGGACGGAGCGCACTTTGACCTCGGTCACGCCGGCCTCGGCCAGCCGCTGGATCTCCAGGTCACCGAGGTCGGTGCCCGCATCGACGAGCACCTCGCCGTCGGCGTTTGTGGCGTCAACGGCCAGGGAGCGCGCGTACACGGAGGTCTCCACGTCCGGGAGGATCTCCATCCGTGCGTCCTTGGCGAACGGCTCGGCCGCGACCTCGACAGGACGCCCGGTCTCGTCGGTGCCCATCGTCGTCCAGCTGGCGATCTGCTTGGTCAGGCCACGCTCGGTGCCACAGTCCTCCTCGCGGATGATGACGTCCTGGGACACATCGACCAGACGACGGGTCAGGTAGCCGGAGTCGGCGGTGCGCAGTGCCGTGTCGGCCTGGCCCTTTCGACCACCGTGCGTGGAGATGAAGTACTCCAGCACCGACAGGCCCTCACGGAAGTTCGACTTGATCGGGCGGGCGATGATGTCACCGCGCGGGTTCGCCACGAGGCCTCGCATGGCTGCGATCTGACGCATCTGCGTCATGTTTCCTCGGGCGCCGGAGTCGACCATCATGAAGATGGGGTTGGTGGAGGTGAAGTTCTCCTTCATCGCCTGCGTCAGCTCCGCCGTGGCGTCGGTCCAGATCTCGATGAGCTCCTGGCGACGCTCGTCCTCCGTGACCGAACCGCGCTCGTAGAGCTTGTCGATCTTGGTGGCGCGCGCCTCGTAGCCGGCGAGGATCTCGGCCTTCTGCGGCGGGGTCTGGACGTCCGCGATGGACACGGTGACACCGGAGCGCGTCGCCCAGTGGAAGCCGAGGTCCTTGAGGTTGTCCAGCGCCGTGGCGACGACGATCTTCGGGTAGCGCTCGGCCAGCTCGTTGACGATGCGGCCGAGGACGCGCTTGCCCACGACCTCGTTGACGAAGCCGAAGTCCTCCGGGAGGGCCTCGTTGAACAGGGCGCGGCCCAGAGTGGTCTCCAGCAGGAACGAGCCGTCGTGACGCGGCTCGACGCCGTCCAGGACGATGTCGGTCAAGCGCATCCGGATCGGGGCGTTGACGTCCAGCTGGCCCAGGTCGTGGGCCATCAGGGCCTCGGCCAGCGACGAGAAGACGCGGCCCTTGCCCTTGCCGTCGCGCTCCGACGTCAGGAAGTAGTGCCCGATGATCATGTCCTGGGTGGGCATCGTCACAGGGCGACCGTCGGCGGGCTTGAGGATGTTGTTCGTCGACAGCATCAGGACGCGGGCCTCGGCCTGCGCCTCCGCGGACAGCGGCAGGTGCACGGCCATCTGGTCGCCGTCGAAGTCCGCGTTGAAGGCGGTGCAGACGAGCGGGTGGATCTGGATGGCCTTGCCCTCGATCAGCTGCGGCTCGAAGGCCTGGATGCCGAGGCGGTGCAGGGTGGGAGCACGGTTGAGCAACACGGGGTGCTCGGCGATGACCTCTTCCAGAACGTCCCACACCACGGGGCGCTGGCGCTCGACCATGCGCTTGGCAGCCTTGATGTTCTGGGCGTGGTTGAGGTCGTCCAGGCGCTTCATGACGAACGGCTTGAACAGCTCGAGCGCCATGGCCTTCGGCAGGCCGCACTGGTGCAGCTTCAGCTGCGGGCCGACCACGATGACCGAGCGGCCCGAGTAGTCGACGCGCTTGCCGAGCAGGTTCTGGCGGAACCGGCCCTGCTTGCCTTTCAGCATGTCGGAGATCGACTTCAGCGGACGGTTGCCGGGCCCGGTGACGGGGCGACCGCGGCGACCGTTGTCGAACAGCGAGTCGACGGCCTCCTGGAGCATCCGCTTCTCGTTGTTGACGATGATCTCCGGCGCGCCCAGGTCCAGCAGCCGCTTGAGGCGGTTGTTGCGGTTGATGACGCGACGGTAGAGGTCGTTGAGGTCCGACGTGGCGAACCGGCCGCCGTCGAGCTGGACCATAGGACGCAGGTCCGGCGGGATGACGGGGACGGCGTCCAGCACCATGCCGGCCGGGTCGTTGCCGCCGGAGAGGAACGCGCTGACCACCTTGAGACGCTTGAGGGCGCGGGTCTTGCGCTGGCCCTTGCCGGTGGCGATGATCTCGCGGAGCGACTCGGACTCGGCCTTCAGGTCGAAGGACTGCAGGCGCTTCTGGATCGCCTCGGCGCCCATGTAGCCCTCGAAGTACTTGCCGAAGCGGGTCTTCATCTCGCGGTAGAGGATCTCGTCGCCCTCGAGGTCCTGGACCTTCAGGGTCTTGAAGCGGTCCCAGACCTCCTGGATGCGGTCGAGCTGGCGCTGGGCGCGGGTGCGGAGCTGCCCGGCCTCCTTCTCGGCGCCCTCGCGGACCTTGCGCACGATGTCGGCCTTGGCGCCCTCCTTCTCGAGCTGCGCCAGGTCCTCCTCCAGCTTGCGCATGCGGGTCTCGATGTCCGCGTCACGACGGTTCGCGACCTGCTTCAGCTCGACCTCGACCTTCGCCTGCAGCGAGGAGAGGTCCCGGTGGCGGGCCTCCTCGTCGACGGCGGTGATCATGTGGGCGGCGAAGTAGATGACCTTCTCGAGGTCCTTCGGCGCGATGTCCAGCAGGTAGCCCAGCCGGCTCGGAACGCCCTTGAAGTACCAGATGTGGGTCACGGGAGCGGCGAGCTCGATGTGGCCCATCCGCTCGCGACGCACGTTGGACCGGGTCACCTCGACGCCACAGCGCTCACAGATGATGCCCTTGAAGCGGACCCGCTTGTACTTGCCGCAGTAGCACTCCCAGTCCCGGGTGGGGCCGAAGATCTTCTCGCAGAAGAGACCGTCGCGCTCGGGCTTCAGGGTGCGGTAGTTGATGGTCTCCGGCTTCTTGACCTCGCCGTGCGACCACTCGCGGATCTGGTCGGCGCTCGCCAGGCCGATCCGCAGTTCGTCGTAGAAGTTCACGTCCAGCACGTTGCTTCTCTTTCCTCCCACCTCGTCAGGTGGGCGCATTGTCCAAAGAAATTCTGAGTTGTTCGTTTCTCGCCGGTCTCCCGGCTCAGATGACTGAGCTCACAACTCAGACTTCACCGACGTCCATGAAGTGGTCCCCACCGGGGCGGCGACCCAGGTCGATGCCGAAGTCCTCGGCCGAGCGCAGGTCCTCCTCGGAGTCACGCAGGTCGATGATGCGACCATCGTCCGAGAGCACCTCGACGTTCAGGCAGAGCGACTTCATCTCCTTGACGAGCACCTTGAAGGACTCGGGGATGCCGGGCTCGGGGATGTTCTCGCCCTTGACGATCGCCTCGTAGACCTTCACGCGGCCGGGGACGTCGTCGGACTTGATGGTCAGGAGCTCCTGCAGGGCCCAGGCGGCGCCATAGGCCTCGAGCGCCCACACCTCCATCTCGCCGAACCGCTGGCCACCGAACTGCGCCTTGCCGCCCAGCGGCTGCTGGGTGATCATCGAGTACGGGCCGGTGGACCGGGCGTGGATCTTGTCGTCCACGAGGTGGTGCAGCTTGAGCATGTACATGTAGCCCACGCCGATCTTCTCGGGGTAGGGCTCGCCGGAGCGACCGTCGAAGAGGTACGCCTTGCCGCCGCCGTCGATGAGTCGATCCCCGTCGCGGGTGGCGAGGGAGTGCTCGAGCAGGCCCGAGATCTCGGCCTCGTTCGCGCCGTCGAAGACGGGCGTGGCGACGCGACCGTCACCCTCCATGCGGCCCAGGCCGACCTCGCGCAGGCGCTCGGCCCACTCCTCGGCCACCTCGGAGACGTCCCAACCGGTCTTGGCGATCCACCCGAGGTGGTTCTCCAGCACCTGGCCGATGTTCATGCGCGAAGGCACGCCCAGCGGGTTCAGGACGATGTCGATCGGGGTGCCGTCCTCCATGAACGGCATGTCCTCGACCGGCAGGATCTTCGAGATGACGCCCTTGTTGCCGTGGCGGCCGGCGAGCTTGTCGCCGTCGGAGATCTTGCGCTTCTGTGCCACGTGGACACGCACGAGCTGGTTGACGCCCGGGGGAAGCTCGTCGCCCTCCTCGGCGTCGAAGACGCGAACGCCGATGACGGTGCCGGCCTCGCCGTGGGGGACCTTGAGCGACGTGTCGCGGACCTCGCGCGCCTTCTCACCGAAGATGGCGCGGAGCAGGCGCTCCTCGGGGGTCAGCTCGGTCTCGCCCTTGGGGGTGACCTTGCCGACCAGGATGTCTCCCGCCGAGACCTCGGCGCCGATGCGGATGATGCCGCGCTCGTCGAGCTCGGCGAGCATCTCGTCGGAGACGTTCGGGATGTCGCGGGTGATCTCCTCGGCGCCCAGCTTGGTGTCGCGGGCGTCGACCTCGTGCTCCTCGATGTGGATCGAGGTGAGCGTGTCGTCCTGGACGATGCGCTGGGACAGGATGATCGCGTCCTCGTAGTTCAGGCCCTCCCAGGGCATGAACGCGACGAGGAGGTTCTTGCCGAGCGCGAGCTCGCCGCCGTCGGTGCAGGGACCGTCGGCCAGCGGGGTGCCCACCTCGACGCGGTCACCGGCGGCCACCAGCGGACGCTGGTTGATGCAGGTGCCGGCGTTGGAGCGCACGAACTTGTCCAGCTTGAAGGAGGAGTAGGTGCCGTCGTCGTTGGCGATCTCGATGAGGTCACCGGAGACGGCCTGCACGACGCCGCCCTTCTTGGCCAGCGTCACGTCGCCGACGTCGACCGCGGCGCGGTACTCCATGCCGGTACCCACGAACGGGGACTCGCTGCGCAGCAGTGGGACCGCCTGGCGCTGCATGTTGGCGCCCATGAGGGCACGCGACGCGTCGTCGTGCTCGAGGAACGGGATGAGGGCCGTCGCCACCGACACCATCTGGCGCGGGGAGACGTCCATGTACTCGACCTCGGAGGCCGGGACGGCGTCCGCGTCACCATGCTTGATGCGCACCAGGACACGGTCCTCGACCAGGTGACCGGACTTGTCGACGGCGGCGTTGGCCTGCGCGATCGCGTACCGGTCCTCCTCGTCCGCGGTCAGGTAGTCGATCTGGTCGGTGACCTTGCCGTCGACGACCTTGCGGTACGGCGTCTCGATGAAGCCGAAGGCGTTGACGCGGGCGAAGGACGCGAGCGAGCCGATCAGGCCGATGTTCGGGCCCTCAGGGGTCTCGATCGGGCACATGCGGCCGTAGTGCGACGGGTGGACGTCGCGGACCTCCATGCCGGCACGGTCACGCGAGAGGCCACCCGGGCCCAGCGCGGACAGACGACGCTTGTGCGTCAGGCCGGCCAGCGGGTTGTTCTGGTCCATGAACTGCGACAGCTGGGAGGTTCCGAAGAACTCCTTCAGCGCGGCGGTCACGGGTCGGATGTTGATCAGGGTCTGCGGCGTGATCGCCTCGATGTCCTGGGTGGTCATCCGGTCGCGGACCACGCGCTCCATGCGGCCGAGCCCGGTGCGCAGCTGGTTCTGGATCAGCTCACCCACGGTGCGGAGGCGACGGTTGCCGAAGTGGTCGATGTCGTCGGCCTCGACGGGCACGCCGTCGATCTCGTCCTTGCGCTCGTGGAGGGCCACCAGGTAGCGGATCACGGCGACGATGTCGTCGATGGTCAGCACCTGCTGGTCGTAGGGGAGCTTCTCCCCCAGCTTCTTGTTGATCTTGTAGCGGCCGACCTTCGCGAGGTCGTAGCGCTTCGGGTTGAAGTAGTAGTTCTCCAACAGCGCCTGCGCCGCGTCACGGGCCGGCGGTTCGCCCGGGCGCAGCTTGCGGTAGATGTCGAGGAGCGCCTCGTCCTGGGTCTGGACCGAGTCCTTCTCCAGCGTCAGGCGCATCGACTCGTAGTCACCGAACTCCTCGAGGATGCGATCCTCGCTCCAGCCGAGGGCCTTGAGCAGGACGGTGACGTTCTGCTTGCGCTTGCGGTCGAGCCGCACGAACACCATGTCGCGCTTGTCGATCTCGAACTCCAGCCAGGCGCCACGCGACGGGATGATCTTGGCGGAGAAGATGTCCTTGTCGGAGGTCTTGTCCGGGACCTGCTCGAAGTAGACGCCCGGGGAGCGCACGAGCTGCGAGACGACGACACGCTCGGTGCCGTTGATGATGAAGGTGCCCTTGTCGGTCATCAGCGGGAAATCGCCGATGAAGACGGTCTGGGACTTGATCTCGCCGGTCTCGTTGTTGACGAACTCGGCGGTGACGAAGAGCGGCGCGGCGTAGGTGACGTCGCGGTCCTTGCACTCCTCGATGGTGTACTTCGGCTCCTCGAAGCGGTGGTCGCGGAACGACAGCGACATCGTCTCGTTGAAGTCCTCGATGGGCGAGATCTCCGAGAAGATCTCCTCGAGGCCGGAGCGGGTGTTGACGTCGGTACGGCCGGCGGCGAGCCGCTCTTCAACGCTGCGGCTCCACTCCTCGTTTCCGATCAGCCAGTTGTAGGAGTCGATCTGCAGGTCCAGCAGATTGGGGACCTCGAGTGGTTCGTGGATCTTCGCGAATGAGATCCGACCACTGGGGGAGACAACATTGGTGTTCTTCAACGCAGAGCGCGAGGCGGCCAAGATTCGGTCCTTCCGAGAACGCGAGCAGCTGGTTCTCCGCACAGCAAAAGGCCCGTGTCAATTACGGGGTCGATTGCATAGCAGGGCAAACAACCACTATAGGGCACCCTCGCGCAAGTGGCAAGCGGTGAACCATACCCCCAACCAGGGCCTTCGTCCACCCTCGGGACCACCGTGTCCCGTTCCTGCGTGGAATTATCACGCACCGACGCCGCGCTGTCCACCACACCCCGGGAACGGCACGTGGCCCGCCCCCAAGGGGAACGGGCCACGTGCTCGGACCAGGGTCCTTACGTGTCGGGTCACTTGACCTCGACGGAACCTCCGGCGGCCTCGAGGGCCTCCTTCGCCTTG
This sequence comes from uncultured Arachnia sp., assembly GCA_947499145.1. Lineage (GTDB taxonomy): Bacteria > Actinomycetota > Actinomycetes > Propionibacteriales > Propionibacteriaceae > Arachnia. The sequence goes on along the minus strand of CANMNB010000004.1, from coordinate 8,391 downwards.
GCGGCGGTGTCCTTGTCGACCTGCTCGAGGACGGGCTTGGGAGCCCCCTCGACGAGGTCCTTGGCCTCCTTGAGGCCGAGCGAGGTGAGCGCGCGCACCTCCTTGATGACGGCGATCTTCTTGTCGCCACCGGAGGTGAGGATGACGTCGACCTTGTCGCTGCCGGCCTCTTCTGCACCGGCATCGTCGCCACCGGCAGCAGCCGGGGCGCCGGCGGCCGCGACGGCGACCGGAGCGGCAGCGGTGACCTCGAAGGTCTCCTCGAAGAGCTTCACGAACTCGGAGAGTTCGATAAGGGTCATCTCCTTGAAGGCGTCAAGGAGCTCGTCCTTGCTGAGCTTCGCCATGATGGGCGTTCCTTTCTGGTTTTCGTCAGCAGCGTCAGCTGCAACGGATCATTCCGCAGCGTCTGCTGCTTCGGTTGCCGCGTCGGCGGCGGGGGTGGTGTCGTTCGAGGCAGTCTCGGCGGCGGTACCAGCGCCACCGATCTTCGACGGATCGGCCTGGGCCGCCGTCTCGAGCGCTGCCAGGGCGCGGGCGCCCTTGGCGAGCGGGGCCTGGAAGAGGGCCGCTGCCTTGGCCATGTTGGCCTGCAGGGCTCCCGCCATCTTGGCCAGCAGGACCTCGCGGGACTCGAGGTCCGCGAGCTTCAGGACGGCCTTGGCGTCGAGGAACTGTCCGTCCATGACGCCGCCCTTGATTGCCAGGAACGGATTGGCCTTTGCGAAGTCCCGCAGCCCCTTGGCGGCGGTGGCAACATCCCCCTTGATGAACGCGATGGCCGTGGGCCCGGTGAGGGTGTCAGCGACTCCCTCGACACCGGCCTCCTCGGCCGCGATCGCGGTCAGGGTGTTCTTCGCAACGGCGTAGGTGGCGTCCTCACCGAGCGCCCGGCGCAGATCGCGCAGGTTCGCGACGGTGAGACCGCGGTACTCGGTCAGCACTGCTGCCGCGGAGGTGTTGAACTGCTCGGTCAACTCCGCGACCTTGGCAGCCTTGTCCGGCCTCGCCATTGGGTCTCCTTTCCTTGTCACACCTACAACCGGTGGAGACTGAAAAACCCCGCTGCCAGGTGGCGCGGGGCGTCGTGGGAAAGGACCCATTACACTTGCGATCACCTGCGCGGGCGCCCGGATGGGCCTTAGGACTTCACGTCACCAGCGGTCTTTGGCTTCGACGAACTCTACTGCCAGCGCCGGTAACGACCAAATCCGGCGCCGCAGGGCCGCCCCGGGAGGGATTCCCCCGGCTCCGTGACGTAGTCTCGTGCCGTCGAAACCCTTCCCCCCTGTTCCTCGAGAGGATCCCCATGCGCCGATTCCTGTCCGCCGGCCTGCTGGCCGCCCTTGCCCTCACCGCCTGCAGCGCCGAGACCGAGACGGCCGACGGCGGTGCGAGCGCCGCCGACTCCTCCGACCGCACCCACGACGTCTCCGGCGTCGAGCAGGTCGATGAGATCGCCGAGTTGCTGCCGCAGGAGATCAAGGACCGGGGCAAGCTCGTGATCGGCGCCTCCACCGACTACGCCCCGGCCGAGTTCCGCGCCGAGGACCTCACCACCGCCATCGGATACGACGTCGACCTGGGCAAGGCCATCGGCCGCGTGCTGGGCGTGGAGACGGAGGTCTCCGACGGCGAGTTCGCCTCCCTGCTGCCCGGCATCGGCACCAAGTACGACATCGGGATCTCGTCGTTCACGATCACGCCGGAGCGCACCGCCAGCTACAACATGATCAGCTACATCACCGTCGGCTCCAGCTACGCGGTCCAGCAGGGCAACCCCGCCGGCTTCGACCCCGACGACGTGTGCGGCACCACGGTCGGCGTGCAGACCGGCACATGGCAGGAGGAGGAGCTCGCGGGCTTCAACGAGGAGTGCGCCGCGGACGGCAAGGACGCGATCGAGGTCCTCCCCTACTCCAACCAATCGGACGTCACCACCAACCTGGTGGGCGGCAAGATCGACGCCTTCTACGCCGACTCCACCGTCGCTAGCTACTCCGTCGCGCTGACCGGCGACCAGCTCGAGGTGGTCGGCGGGGTCCGCGACGCCGCGCCGCAGGGCATCGTCGTCTCGCAGGACGACGCCGAACTGACCGAGGCCATCCAGCGGGCCGTGCAGCACCTGATGGACGACGGCACCTGGGACGCGATCCTCGACAGCTGGGGCGTCACCGAGGCAGCCCTCGAGACCGCCGAGCTGAACCCGCAGGGCTGAGCGTGTCCGCCCAGGCCCCCGAGCTGATCCGCGCCAAGCCGGTCCGACGGCCGAGCGTGTGGGTGTGGACGGCCGTCGTGCTCGTCCTGGTGGCGATGCTGGTGCACGGGCTCCTGACGAACCCCAACTACCGGTGGGACGTCGTCGCCCAGCACCTCTTCGACCCGCGGATCGTCTCGGCCCTGGGCTGGACCCTGCTCCTGACCGTCGGGGCCATGGTGATCGGCATCACGCTGGCGGTCACCACCGCCATCATGCGGATGGGCACCAATCCGGTGCTTAGGGCCGTGGCCTGGGTCTACATCTGGTTCTTCCGCGGCACCCCCATCTACACCCAGCTGGTGTTCTGGGGGCTGCTGCCCGTCCTGTACCCGCGGTTGAGCCTGGGGATCCCGTTCGGGCCGGAGTGGTTCGTCTTCACCACCCAGGACGTCATCAACGCCGGGGTCGCAGCCGTCATCGGGCTCGGCCTCAACGAGGGCGCCTACCTCTCCGAAATCGTGCGCGGCGGCCTCAACTCCGTGGACAAGGGACAGTGGGAGGCGGCGACGGCGCTGGGCATGCGCCGCTCGACGACACTGCGGCGCATCATCATCCCCCAGGCCATGCGGGTCATCGTGCCCCCGACGGGCAACGAGACCATCTCCATGCTGAAGACCACGTCGCTGGTGCTGGCGGTCCCGTTCTCGCTCGAGCTCACGTTCGTGACCAACGCCATCGGCAACCGCAACTTCCTGCCGGTGCCGCTCCTGATCGTCGCGGCCATCTACTACCTGGTGGTCACCTCCATCCTGATGGTGGGCCAGGCACGGCTCGAGGCCTACTACGGCCGCGGCTTCGACGACAGTGAGACCGCACCCAGGACGGTACGGGGCATGTCGAAGCGCCAGCAGGCGATCCTCGCCGCCGGCACCGTCCACAGCGACCCCAACCTGGAGGTGACCCCGTGACGGCCATGGTCGAGGTCCGTGGCGTGCACAAGCTGTTCGGGGACCTGCACGTCCTCAAGGGGGTCGACCTCACCGTCGAGCGCGGTGAGGTGTGCGTCGTCCTGGGGCCCTCCGGGTCCGGCAAGTCCACCCTCATCCGCTGCATCAACGAACTGGAGCAGATCAGCGCCGGCCGCATTGTCGTCGACGGCGACCTCATGGGCCTTCGCGAGGTCGACGGCGTCCTGCACCGGCTCGGTGACAAGGAGATCGCACGGCAGCGGGCCAAGGTGGGCATGGTCTTCCAGCGCTTCAACCTGTTCCCTCACCTGACAGCGCTGGAGAACGTCATGGAGGCCCCGCGGCAGGTGCGCGGACTGTCCAAGGAGGCAGCGCGTGCCCTCGCCACGGAGCAGCTCGCTCGCGTCGGGCTCGGGGACCGCGCCGAGCACTACCCCGCCCAGCTCTCCGGCGGGCAGCAGCAGCGCGTGGCCATCGCCCGGGCCCTCGCGATGGAGCCCGAGCTCATGCTGTTCGACGAGCCGACGTCCGCGCTCGACCCCGAGCTCGTCGGTGAGGTGCTCGCGGTCATGCAGGAGCTGGCGGCGAGCGGGATGACGATGATCGTCGTCACCCACGAGGTGGGTTTCGCCCGGGAGGTCGCCGAACAGGTGGTCTTCATGGACGACGGCCTCATCGTCGAGCGGGGCACCCCCGCCGAGGTCATCGACGCGCCCACCCAGCAGCGGACCAGGGACTTCTTCGACAAGGTCCTCTGACCTCACGAGAAAGCGGCTGCCCCTCCACTTGGGAGGGACAGCCGCTTCGTCATCGCCGAATCAGGAGCCGGTCTTCGGCAATCCCGGTGCGGGCTTCGGCTTGCCCGGCTGCCCCGGCTGCCCCGGCTGTCCGGGCTGGCCGGGCTCGTCGGCCGGAACCAGTCGCACGACACCCCAGTGCTCGGTGTTCTGGTAGCCGAGCCCGGTCGGGTCCGCCCACGTCTTCACACCGATGCGGGCGCCGTCCTGGCCATCGTTCACCTGGGCATCGAAGCCGTGCACGGTGTTGGCACCGCCCAGGTCACCGAGCTCGATCGCGGCCTCCACCACGTAGCCGGTCTCGGTGAGCGCGGTCGCGCTCGTGACCCGGGCGCGCTGGGTGGCCTCGTCGCCGGTTCCGAAGGACACCTCGTTGTCCGCGTTGATGCGGATCTGCATGTCCTCGGCCCGGTAGGCACCGTTCTTGGCGTTGCCCATGTCGACGAAGAACTCGACGGAGTCCTGCTCCCACGGGTTGGAGGCCGTGAGGTCGATCACGGGGTCCGTGACCTCGGCCACCACGTAGAGCTTGGTTCCCCGCCACATCGTCCGGACCTCGGCGGTGGCGGTGTCGCCCTCGCCCTCGATGACGGTCTCGGTGAGGACGGAGTTGGCGTCGTCCCACTGCGACTCGACGGCGCCGTCGACGACGACCTCGGCCGGTGCCTCGATGGCCTCGGTCACCGACAGCTCCTCGACCAACTGGAGGATGCCGAGCGCGTCGCCCGGGTTCCAGTCCGCCCGGTTGTCGCCGTCGACGATAGTGACATCGAGTTCGATGCTCGCGTCCTGGGCGAAGTCGCCGGGCACATGCACCAGCACGCCCACCGGGTCCCCGTTGCCGACGAAGGCGTTCGACGCACCGGAGCGCGGGATCGTCATGACGTCGCCTCCGAGATTGATCTCGATCTCGTCGAAATCGTCCTCGACGTGGACGTAGACGGTCAGCTCGTCCTCCGCCCACCGTGCCTGGAACCCTCCGAGGTCACCGATCGGGAACAACGGCAGGTCCTGCCACATCGGGTTCGACAACCCGGCCTGCGTGATCGGTGCCTCGCCCTGGAAGACCAGTCCCCGCAGGATGATCGAGGCCAGCTCGTCGGAGTCGACGACACCGTAGTAGGCGTGCTTGGCCTGGAAGTTCTGGTCGAACACGAGCGGCGACTGCCCCTCGCGCCAGGTCCGGTCGTCCGTGAGGCCCCAGATGGTCACCGAGAACAACTCGTCGGAGCGATCCCGGAACACCTCGAAGGCGTCGCGGTAGTAGTGGCCCTGCTCGATGAGCAGCGCCTCGTTGGCGGGTGCACCCAGGCCGACGTCGAGTTCGGTCACGGCCTGCGTGAGCCCGAGGTCGGAGAACCGGTCGATGGCCGCGGCGAGCTCGCTGACGGGCATGTTGAGGCTGACGTGGAACTGATGGCCCACGCCGTCGATCGGGACGTCCCGCTCGAGCAGGCCCTCGATGACCAGGCGGTACTGGTCCTGCTTGGCGCCGAGCTCCGTGTTGTAGTCGTTGATGAACAGGGCGACGGGACGGTCGGCCGCTTCGGCGGCGTACTCCTGGTTGAAGGCCTGGTCCGCGTAATCGAAGGCGAGGTCGATGAACTCGTGGCCCAGCACCTCGTACCAGCGGGACGTGCGCAGACCGTCGGGGCGGGCCTCGTCGGAGATGACCTCGTTGACGACGTCCCAGGCGACGAGCGGGTTGGTCTCCGAGCCGAACTCGCCATACTCGGTCGACAGGTACTCGGCGATGTTGAAGATGTGCGCACGCAGTCGATCGCGGAGGAACTGCTTGTCGGCGTCGGAATCGGTCAGGTCGCTGCCCTCGTCGTCCTGGAAGAACCACTCAGGGGTCTGGCTGTGCCACACGAGGGTGTGTCCGTAGACGCGCAGGTCGTTCTCCTGTGCGAAGACCATGAGGGCGTCGGCCTGGGGATGGGCGCGGAAGTTGCCGTCAGCGTCGTACCACGCCTCGACCTTCATGTGGTTCTCGGCGGTGATCTGGTCGAAGTGCTTGACGAGCAGCTCGGCCGCCGTTCCCGTGGTCTCGCGCTCGTCGATCGCGACGCCGATCGGGAAGTCCACGGTGTCCTTGATGGGGGTCAGGTCCTGGGCCTCGCCCGGCTCGCTGGCGGAGCCCGTCACGACGATGGAGTCCACCAGGAAGTCCATTGTCCCGTCAGCCGTCTCGAAGTACAGCAGCTCGGGCTCCGCAGGAGTGGTGAAGGAGAAGTCCACCGTCGTCCACTCCGATGAGGTCACTCCCTCGATCGTGGACAGCGTCATCCACTTGTCCGCGACGTCATCCGCGACGGCGCGTTGCACGGAGACACGCACGTCAGCGGCCCCCTCGGCGCCTGACGGGAGCTTCACGGCGGCGGACAGGTTGTACTGGGAACCCGCCTCCAGGACCCCGGCGATGGGCGCCCCCAGCCCGTTCCAGGCATTGGTGCGGCCCGCGACCAGCGCGGACTGCGTGCCCTCGTGAGCCTCGTCGGTGGTGAGTTCCGCCGTCGCCTCGCCGGACCCCCGGACGCCCCAGGGCTCCAGCGTCTCCTCGAAGTCGTTGCTCAGCGGCGAATCCGCCGGGGTGCCCGCGTCGTCGCCGACGAGGGTGACGGTGAAGTTGTCGATGTAGTACTCGTAGGGCGCCTTCGGGTCCAGGTCACTCGTGCCCACGTAGACCTTCGTCTCCGTCGCGCTCGCATCTGTCGGTACGGTCCAGGAGCCGCTGATCGTGGTCCAGTCCGTGCTCGTCACGTCGGTGTTGCCAATCCACGTGTAGCCGGGCACGCCGACCAGGCGGGCAGAGGCATTCGGTGTGTCGGCGCCGAGCATCACGTCGACCGAGAACTCATAGGTCTCGCCGGGCTCCAGCGTGCCAGCGGCGGTCTGCACGCCGGCGTAATCGGCGTCGCGGTCACTCACCTGGAGGACCTTCCCGCCGTCGAGATCGACGACCGCGAGACCGACGTCGCCGCTCTGTTCGAGCGGCGTGTACTGACCGTTTTCGAAATCCACGGACAGGATGGTCGAGTCCGCCGCCGCCATCATTGGCGACGCAAGGGAAATGCCGCCCAACATGGCCAGGGCCATTGTTAGGGCTAGTGGTCGGCGCTTGGCCGACGCAGGGGGACGCAGCGTCATGGTGCTCCTTCGCTTCTCAAGAGGCTGTGGGGCCACCGTAGAGGGGGTAAGTGCACCGGGGCAACAAATCCGCACGATTTCGAAAGTCGCCCCCCGTTTCGAAAATCGATCACTGATCGATCTTCCCCTGTCCGCATCCGAGAATCGATCGGCGACCCTGTGGACAAGTGGGTCATGAGGCCCTCCCGCACGCATAACGTTGGTATGAAGCACGCACTCCCACTCCCGACCGACCTCATCCCACTGGCCGAAGGCCAAGGCGGCGCCTTCAGCCGCCAGCAGTTCCTGGCGCTGGGTGGGCACCAACGCCAGATCGACCGCGCCCTCCGCAACGACTCGTGGATTCGTCTCGGTCAAGGCATCTACTCACTCCAGCGATCCCCCACCTTCGAGACCTACTGCTGGGGCGGGCTGCTCCTGTCCGGCACGGACGCCGGCTCGATCGGGGGTCTAGCCGCGGCTCACCTGCGCGGGGTCGTCAGCAAGCCCCCGTCCAGCATCACTGTGTGGGGGCCGGACCTGACGCGCACCGTCGGGCCGTGGCGGTTCCGACGCGGCAGCCGTCCCCGTCAGGGTTCGCTCCCGACGCTGCCCCCGGATGAAAGCATCCTCGACGCCTGCTCCGAGGCCACGCCGGACGAGGTGCTCGACTTGCTGGCCGGGGCCCTGCGCGGGAGGATCACGACGGCGTCGCGACTGCACGCGATGGTCGAGGCGAACGAGCGTCAGCGCCATCGACGGATGCTGCTCGAACTCCTGCCAGACCTGGCGGAGGGCGTCGAGAGCGGGCTGGAGCACGGTTACCTCCGCCGGGTCGAGCGGGCCCACCGCCTGCCAGAGGGAATCAGGCAGGCCTCCATCTCGGATGGCACTCGTAGCGACGTCCTCTACGAGGAGTACCAGCTCCTCGTCGAGCTCGACGGCACGCTCGGCCACATCGGCAACGGCGCGTTCCGTGACGCGGAGCGCGACAACCGCCATCTCCTGGCCGGCTACTGGACGCTGCGGTTCGGGTGGCGCGACGTGGTCGTCGACCCCTGCAAGGTGGCACGCATCGTAGAGGCGGTGCTCCGGCAGCGGGGCTGGCCGGGGCCCAGTCGACGGCGTGTGTCGCGCGCGCGTCGGTGCCCGCGCTGTCACTGACGAATTCGGGGGGTCAGCGATGCATTCTCGGAAGCGGACGGGGGAAGATCGACCAGTCCGTAGTTGTCATCCTGAGTGTGAGTCACTGGGGAGGCGATGATGGGGCGTTGGACTGCGCAGGAGAAGACGGAGT
>CANMNB010000003.1 GCA_947499145.1 uncultured Arachnia sp. | reverse complement strand
AAAGGAGTCACAGGGTCAGGCTAGAGCGCGACAGTGACACCTCCGAGGTGGCGACACGGAACACGCGGATTTGCCGCTAGGAGGCCGTAGTGCTCCGTCCCTGTCGGTCGGCGCTACTGGTTGGCACTGTGAGGCATAAAGCAGTGACACCAGCCGTGAATTGACCGCCACAATTGTGGAGGCCGGGAGCCGCCGAAGGTTCATTGCACATGGGTCGTTACGGAGTGCCCGTTCCTGGGCGTCCCGTTTGAACGTTGAGTGGTGCTGTGGCGTGGACCCAGCATATGCCCGGTGGTGAAGCCCGGGTTGGCACAATGTGTCCTCGGAGTATCAAGGAGGATGACTGGTGGAGATCGGAGAGCCCATCGACCAAGGACGCTTCGGCCTGCTCTCACAGGACGATTCCGGGCATCTCCTCTGCCACGTGTGTGGAAGGGGTCTGCTGCATCTGGGCACCCACGCGCGGCGGGCTCACGGACTGTCCGCGGATGACTACCGGGAACGCTACGGGCTGACCTCCGGGACCCGGTTGGTGGCGGAGCGTGTGCGGGAGCTGATGTCGCAGAAGTGGCTGGCGAGGCAGGGTGAGCATTTGGCGCGGCTGGAGGCCCACCGTGACCCGGTGGCGGCGTCGAGGGCTGCTCGCGGTTCGGAGGCGTTCTCCAGGGTGCAGTATCGGCTGTTGCGAGCCGAAGTGCCCCGGCGGGCCCAGAAGGAGCTGTCCAAGGAACACCGGAGCCTGTTGGAGGATCAAACCGACCTGCGGGCGTGGTCGTTGCTGGTGCGACAGGTGATTCGGGAGCACGGGTATTCTGTGGGGGCGGTGGCGCGGGCCTTTGGGCTGAAGAGGGTCACGGTGGAGTCTCGTCTGCGGTACTTCGCTCCCAAGCCTGGAAACCAGGACTCCCATCCACAGTTCAAGGACAGCCCGAGCCGAGGGGAAGAAGTCGCGCCCGCGTCCCTCCCGTTCGAAGGGTGAACCGCGAGACTCAAGGATTGTCATATCTGCGGTAGGAGCGCCGCTGACCAGAACTTAGGTCCCGCAATCTCGCCAAAGTCCTGTGAGTGGCCCCAAGCGCTTGGCCTACAAGAACGCTGCGCTCGACTTCCAAGAGAGTGCGGTTCAGGCGCCTAGAGATGTCCTCCGACTTGGGAGTCGCGAGGATGTGGGCGACGGATTCCAGAGGGACTCCAAGCTCTCGCAGTTGCTCTAGCTGCGACCCTATGCGCTTCCAGGTTGAGCCACGAGTGATGCCGGGGTGGATCGTCTCGACCCAAGACGTCAACTGAAGAGTGGTCAGACGGACGGCTTGATTGTCTGTCAGTGCCTCTGCGACCGCGTCTACTGGCAGATGGCTCACGCTGTGGGAGAAGGCGTGCAGGTTCTCACCGTTTTGGTGGAGGTCATCGAGTCGGGCAGCGATGTCGGACCATGCTTGGTGGTCAGGAAGCTCTGGTGCGGTGGCGGCGGCCCATGGCTTCCAGCGCTCAATGGCTGCCTGCTGCCAGCGTCGTCGCATCTGGTTGGTCTGCTCTCGAGCGGCATCTGCTGATGCTGCAGGCTGGGTCGTCCAGCGGTGGGCGCTTGTGAGTAGCTGACGTGATGCTCCGGCGGTGAGTGGATCGAGTCCTTTCCACGCAGAGCTCGGCCGAGCGCCGGTGATCTCGCTGATCTGTCTGCTGGCGTCGGCGACAGGCAGGGTGGCGGTGCGTTCGCGGATCATCAGATGTGCTTGCGGGATGGCCTCGTCGAGCCGCCGGCCGAGGGCGTTGGAGCCGTGGTCGTGGAGGTATTCGGCCGGATCGCTCCCCGGTGGGAGCTGAAGCCGTCCCGGGTCTTGGCGGTGCTGGGCGAGGAGCCAGAAGGCGTACTCGGCGGCTGTGTTGCCGGCTAGGTCGTTGTCGGTGGCGATGACGACTGAGGGAACCTTGCCAAGAAGGAGTGCTTGCTCGGGGGTGAGGGCTGTGCCCAGGGGCGCCACGCCGGTGAAGTCATCCTTGCCTGCGAGGGTGATGGCGATGGCATCGAGAGGGCCTTCCGCGATGACGGGGATTGCAGCCCCGTCCAGAAGGTGGCCGCCGTACAGGACACCTCTTTTCGCGAACAATGGGTTGGTGGGGCTGTTGATGTACTTGGGGCCATGCGTGTCGTCGACGTCGGGGTGGCGGCGAGCGACGAATCCGACGACGACCTCGTCGTGGATGATGGGGAGAATGGCGCGGTCGCGGAAGCGGTCGATGAGGCGCTCGTGCCGGCTGGTGGTGGCTACCCCGGCGGCGATGAGTTCATCGGGGGTGAACCCTTGCCTGCGGAGGTGGTTCGTGAGGTTGGTCCAGCCGGCGGGGGCGTGCCCGAGGCGGAAGCGCGGGTCACCGGTGAGGTCGTGCCCCAGTCGCTCGGTCATATATGTCTGGGTCCAACTGCCGGGGAGCCGCTCCTCGTAGTACCGGGCGGCCGCCTCGGTCACCTCGGCGAGGCGTTGCGGGGTGTGGGGGCAGCTCTCCCAGCGGTCAGCGGTGGCGAAGGCCTGTCGGGTTTCGAGGTCCGCGAAATCCGGCTCGGTGCGTTCCCGCAACCGGGCAGCCTCCTCGAGGGCCGTGATCAAGCTCGCGGGCTCGTCGAGGTTGGCGATGTCGTCTGGGGGTAGGTCGTCGGGGTGAGGCGGCTCTGCTAACTCGGGCGCCTCGGCGCTGAGATGGTGGGCGCGCCACAGCATGGCGTGGCAGGCGTCGTCGAAGCCGGAGAGATCATCACCGGCGCGGGCCAGCTGGCTGAGGTCGATGCCCAGCTTGTGGGCTTGGGTGAGGGCGGCTGCCAGGTGGGGCCACCAAGGGCTTGCCTCGAGTTCTGCGGCGCGGTCGTAGCCGATGTGTTCCACCAGCCGGGGTTCCCAGTCCCACACGCCGCCGGTCTCGTGGTCGGCGATATGGCGGCTGAGGCGCCACCAGAGGGCGGCTGCGGCGTGTTGGGCGGGTAATGGTGCTTCGGCGACGGCAACTGCGAGTTGTTCGGTGACGGGGACGCCGTTGGCGTGGAGGGCGGCGAGGCGGTGGGTGAGCGCGGTGATGTAGGGGTCTTTCGCGAGGTCAGGGCGGATGTCGGTGAGGAGGTCGTGCCAGATGCTCAATGGATGGGCTGGTCGGATCCGGTCATTGAGTCGTTGCTGCCACGCCTGTGCGGAGGAGCCGAGTTGGGTGGGGCCGGTGGGGCGTCGGTCGGTCGGGTCGACTTGGCATGCGGCCCGCCAGACTGCGATGTCCTGGACGGCAGAGGTGTTGAGGGTCTGTCCGGGCAACGCCCAAACGGGACGGGGGTCAGCTGAGGCGGCGACGTCGGCCGCGAGGTCGCGCACTTGGCGTGAGCGGGCGGTGAGGTAAGAGTTCCATTGTGGGTGTCCGGCGATGCTGGCGGGGATCGGCGGCAACCAGGGCAGAGGGCCGCCGCCGGTGGGGTGGGGGAGCCGCCAGCTGAGGACGGCTGCCGGATCAGCGGCGGAAACCAGTTCTCGCGAGTCGACGGCGGCGCGCAGCAGATCCAACGCTGACTGAGGGGCATCAGCGGTGAGCTGGAGGAGGTGGGCCCGCAGCGTGGGCCATGCCGGGTAGGCGGTGAGGTGGTCGACGATGTCGTCGGCGTCGCGGTCGAGTTCTTGGGCGGCGTTGTTGTGGAGGTTCTCGATGGCGACGGTGATGGCGTCGGTGTAGCGGGCGACGGCCTGGCCCAGTCGGGTGGCGGGGTCGTGGGCTTGTTGCTGTTGGGTGGTGGCAGAGGTGGCTGATCCGTCGCGGGCGAGGATGGCCTGCAGGGTGTCTACGGCCGTTGTGGGGTGGAGCGTGTTGGGGTGGATCGGTGAGTTCTCTGTGACGGGGTCGAGTACCTGGACGTAGCTGTGGTTGGACTGACGGCCGCGGGTGAGGGCGACGTAGAGCTGCTGGCGTGTTTCAGAGCCGGTGATGATGGTGTGGGTGGTGTCGACGGTGGTGCCTTGGGCGCCGTGGATGGTCAGGGCGTAGCCGAGGTGGACGTGATCGTGGACATAGTCGGCGGGGATCTGCGCCCGGAGCCCGGACGTGGTGTGGGTGGCTTGGATGCTGCCGGTCGGGGTGATGGAGTTGATGATCCAGCGGTCTCCGTTCTTGACCCAGTCTGTGGCGGAGATCCTCAGGCGTCGGTCGTTCATCCGGGTGAGGATGAGGTCGCCAGTTGAGGCGAGGTTGCCGTCCGCAAGTTCGATGGTGGGGGAGCTCCCGGTGGGGGCGGCGCTGGCGATGCGGTCTTCGCGGGCCCATTTGTTGAGGGTGGTGACGTGGTCGCGGGTGGCGGCAAGCATGATGCTGTCGAGGCCGGAGGCGCGGTCCTGGCCCCAGGCGTCGAGGACTGACCGCAGGATGGTTTCGTCGCTGCCGGCGTGGAGTCGGTGATGGTCAAGGTAGTAGCCCAACGCTTCAGGGCGGCCGTCGCGAAGGGCGATGCTGGCGGCGGCTTCGGCGGGGTCATCGAACCGCATGATCTGGCTGAGCTGGACTACGCCGTGGTGGTTGGCGATGTCTCGGAGGATGCCTCCTGCGCCGATGGCGGCGAGTTGTTGATCGTCGCCGATCAGCCGCACGGACGCGCCACGGCGCATCGCATGCTCGAGGATCCTCGCCAGAGTCGGCGTGTCAGCCATTCCCGCTTCGTCGACGATCACCAGGGTCTCGGGGCCCACCATTTGTTGAGCGACTTCAGGTCTGTGGTCGATGTCCCAGGCCATCTTCGCCAGGGTGGTGGAGTGGCCGATGTGTTCGTCGAGGACTCGGGCGGCGACTGCTGAGGGTGCCAGTCCGAGGACGGTACCGCCGCCTTCCCGCCACGCTTCGGCCAGTACTGACAGCGCGGTGGTCTTGCCGGAGCCGGCAGCGGCGAGCGCGAGCTGAACACGATGGCCGCTGGTGGACAACTCACGCACGAGGCTGGTCTGGCCCGCGTTCAGCGTGACGTTCTTCGAGTTCGCGGCCAAGAGCGCGAGTGTGAGGTCAGCCTCGTCGATCCGTCGGCCGTCGGTGCGCGCGGCAGCGGAAATGATCAACTCCTCGGCCGCCACGACCTCACGGGAGGTGTAGCGCTGCGAGCCGACGGTGACATACATCGACTCACCGGACGACCGCCGAAGAATGGCGGGATCGCTGATCGGGTCGGCCGCACCCTCGATCGGCACACAAGCAGCGGCAGCGGCATGCATGAGCTGGTCCGTCAGAGCCGATGCTTGCTTGGGAGAGGAGGCTCTCTCACGTGCACGTCGGGATGCTTCGGCATGCAGATGCCAGGCATTCCAGGAGGCGCGGGTCGTGCTCAGTTGCTCGACAACCTGTGCTGCGGTGGTGGCCAGCCAATCGGCTTCGACGGGAGCGTCGGGCACTGGGGGAGCGCCCGACACAGCTCGGAGCAGCTCAGGGATGCCACTCGCGCCGAGCACAGCGACCGCCTGTGCGCGCCATGCTGCGCGTTGCTCGGCCAGGGTTCGGGGTTCGTGCTTCGCGTCCCTGGTCTCGAGAGTTGCCTGCTGGGCCAGCTTCAGCGCCTCCACCGGGGTGGGCGGGCGCCCGTGGTCGTCCTGGAAGATGGCGGCGAGTTCGGCTTGGCGGGCTTCGATGGCGGCGCGGCGGCTGGACCACGCCTCCCGCAACCGTGCCGGCACGCCCACCACCTCGCGTATCGGTCGTTTCGACGGGTCTCGGAGCGGTTCGGCGGCGAACCGCAACCCCAGCCGCTGGGCGAGGTGGGCCTCGAGCTGGGTGTTGTAGACCTCGGAAATGCTGACCATCCCGGCGTGGAGGGGGCGGCCGTCGATGGCGAGCCATGCCCCGTCGAGGGTCTGGACTTTGTTGGCGATGGCGACGTGGGTGTGGAGGTTGGGGTCCCCGGCGCGGGAGTCGCGGTGGGTGAACGCGGCACCGATCAGGCCAGTGACCTCGACCTGCCTGACCCCTGCGGCGCCGCGGCGGGAGAACAACACCCGCTGCTCCAAGTAACGCAGCGCGTCGGCGACGGCGGCGTCGTGGGCCTGCTCAATCTGGGCGGCCATCCAGGTCGGCGCGACGGCCCACAGGGTTGAGATGGACTTCACCGGTGTGAAGGTGATGTCGTAGCCGGCGCAGGCGGTGGTCGGGTTCCGCGACAACCGCGCCACCTCCGAGGACAACTCCACAGCGTTGGGGGTGCGGCCGATCCGGGCGGTGAACTGTTCCCGGGCGATGTCGTTGCGGATCTCCGCCAGCACACGCAACGGCACCTCACCGCCGTCCAGGCCGTGTCTGGTGGCCCATTGTGTGGTGCGTTCGGCGACTTCGTGCTGGAACCTGGTCGCCGCGGCGTGGACTTTGAAGGGTGTCCCGAGCCGGGCCGCGTCGCGGACCTGGTCGGGGGACGCATCGGTAGGGAGTGCGGCGAGGCGGGCGGCCATGTTGGGGTGCATCCCGGCACCGAAGAGGGCCCGCATCTGTTCGGCCGTCACTGCCGAACCCGCCGGCATCTCCAACGCTGGCAGGGCGGTGCCGACCCAGCGGCCGGGTACCTCGCCCTTCTCGGAGTAGTACGACGCCAACGATGTGCGGCCCTTGCCGGTGGAGTCCATCGCTGCGACCTGCCGGGTCAGGTAGTCATAGCCTGACCCGGCCGTCAGCTTGTGCAGCGACGCCGTCATACCCCCCAAGAACCCCAGCTACACCCCGACGGGGCGGCACCGACAGTGCAAGAGGTGTGTGCGACTTCACAATCAGGGGGTGCGTGGATCGGCAGTACGGAAAGCGTGGTTCGGCTTCAATCATTGTTGGGCTAGGGAAGTGTGATTGGTCTCGAAGAGTCGGGGGCTGAGACTCTTCGGCAACACAAGCATCGACTCATGATCCCGCGTATCCCTTCAAGCGCGGAGGCTATGGCAGGGGCTCCCGTTCTCCGGTTCGTCGATCACGAAGGCCGCCCACGCGCAGCGCAGATCATGGATGTGGCGCAGGGCTGCTCTCATCGTTCCGACGGCGGGGGTGATGGGAAGCGTCGGGAGGGCCCGCTAAGGTCGTAGTGAAGCGTGCGGACAGCGTCAGCCGGTACGGGAACTTGAGTGATTGCGGTGGAAATCCTTCCTGCCGACTTGGAGCTGCAGCTACTGGCTCAGTGGAGGGAAAGATGAATCAGGAAGCAGCGTCGATTGCGCCTACGCGCTATGCGTTGTCTTTCACCACGGGAGCCCTGCTATCACATGAGGCTGAAGTTCTCGCGCGGCTGTACGTCGAGCACCGCGACTGGGTCAAGGTGCGCGACATGTCAGTGACGGGCAACGAGCTCCAAGCGAGGACGCACAGCACGGCGGTCCGCGTGGCCCGTGAGACGGTGAAGCGCCTGTCGTCGCTGACTGACAATGAAGTGCGGCTTGTGACCGAGGTCACATCAACAGAGCGCAATCATCTGATGTGGGTCGCCGCCTGCCGCCAGTACGAACTCATCGGGGACTTCGCCGAGGAAGTGCTCCGCGAGCGGTTCCTGCTCCTGGCGCCGACTCTGGATCATCAGGACTTCGACAGTTTCGTACGGAGTAAGGCGTTGTGGCACGAAGAGCTGGCAGAGATCAGAGACTCGACGTTACGGAAGTTGAGGTCGAATGTGTTCCGGATGTTGAAGGAGGCAGGGTTGCTGTCGGTGGCTGGGCGCATCATGCCCGCCTTGCTGTCGGAGCGACTCTCGGTCGCGCTGGGCTCCCACACTCCGAGCGACCTGCGGTTCTTCCCGATCCGGCCGATTGCTGGAGAGGTGACTGCGCTGTGATCCCGAAGACACTGCCCGAGCAGGAGGATCATCTGTTCGCTGTTCTCAGGGGGGATCGCTTCTTGCAGATGGAAGGCCTGGGCAATGAGGTTCCCTTCTTCATCTACCCCTATCCCCCCGAGGCGGCGCTTGAGGTGGCAGGGGCGAAGAAGCGGGTCAAGAACCGACTTGCCGCTGTTGGAGTGAAGGTCTTCGAGATCAACCTCTACGACTTGTCGGTCGAGCTGCTCAAGGGGCGAAAGGTCTGGGACCGGGTGTTGTCGGTCGAGCCCGACCAGGACAAGGCCGACTTCCGCGAACTGCTCCAGGGCATGCTGGACCCGCAGCTCCACATCGCGCCGGCAATCCGAGACCGGCTTGCGCAGGAGCAGTTCGACATCTTCTTCCTCACCGGCATCGGTGAGGTGTTCCCCTACATCCGCTCCCACAACGTGCTGAACAATCTGCAGTCGGTGGTGAAGAGAAAACCGATGCTGATGTTCTTCCCGGGCCGATATGAGCAGTCCGACACCTTGGGCTCGTCGCTGGTGTTGTTCGGCCGGCTCAAGGACGACCAGTACTACCGAGCCAAGAACATTTTGGAACAGGAGGCGTGAGCTGATGCAGCTCGACCAGATCTTCGCCAAGGACATCCAGCGCCCGATTGAGGGCGTCATCAAGGCTGATGACGCTGCGCATCTGGCCACTGAGGTCGACGAGTATGTGCTGACCAACGAGGCCGCCAAGGGGCTGGAGATCCTGCTGGAGGAGTACACCTCCTACACCAACGGCAACGGGGTGTGGATCTCCGGCTTCTTCGGCTCTGGCAAGTCGCACATGCTCAAGATGCTCGCCCACCTCTTGGGCGACGTCGAAGGACAGGACTTCTCGCGCCAGAACGTTTCGGACAACTTCCGATCGAAGGCTCCTGATGCTTTCCTTCCGGGGCTGCTGAACAAGGCAGATCGGATCCCCGCCAAGAGCCTTCTGTTCAACATCGACCAGAAAGCCACCCTGATCAGTAAGGACCAGACCGATGCCCTGCTCAAGGTGTTCGTCAAGGTCTTCGACGAGGCTCAGGGCTACTACGGCAATCAGGGCCACGTCGCTCGCTTCGAGCGCCAGCTCGACAACCGGGGCCAGTACCAGGCCTTCCAAAACGCGTTTGAGCGCATCTCCGGTATCCCGTGGGCCCAGGGGCGCGAACAGACAGCGCTCGAAGGACCGAGCATCGATCGTGCCTTCACCGAAGTCGACGGCAAGGACCACCATGGGGTCATCCAGCAGTACAGCACCTCATACTCGGTCTCGATCGAGGATTTCGCCGACCAGGTCAAGGCCTGGCTGGACAAGCAGTCTGACCCGACCTTCCGCCTGAACTTCTTCGTCGACGAGGTGGGGCAGTTCATCGGCTCAGACACCAAGCTGATGCTCAACCTGCAGACCATCGCCGAATCGCTCAACACCAAGTGCGGCGGTCGGGCATGGGTGTTTGTGACCAGCCAGGAGGACATGGAGAAGGTCTTGGGCGACCGCACACGCCAACAGGGCAACGACTTCTCAAAGATCCAGGCGCGGTTCAAAACCCGGCTGAAACTGACCAGCGCCGATGTCGAGGAGGTCATTCGCAAGCGGCTGCTGGAGAAGAACGACGTAGGGGTTGGTGCGCTGTCGGTGATCTACGCCGAGCAGCACGCCAACTTCAAGACTCTGTTCGACTTCGTCGACGGGGCCAAGAGCTACCGCAACTACACCGACGAGGCCAACTTCGTCGGCACCTACCCGTTCGTCAGCTACCAGTTCCCACTGTTCCAGGCTGCCATCGAAGGCATCTCGGATCACAACGTTTTCGAGGGGCGCAACAGCTCGGTGGGGGAGCGCTCGATGCTCGGCGTCGTCCAGCAGGTCGTCAAGGACATCGGCAATGTCGAGGTCGGCTACCTCGCCACGTTCGACAGCATGTTCGCCGGTATCCGTGCCTCCCTGAAGTCGGCCGCCCAGCGCTCGATCGACGTCGCCGAACGCAACCTCGACAATCCCCTCGCGATCCGGCTCCTCAAGGCGCTATTCCTCGTCAAGTACGTCGAGAGCTTCCAGGCGACGCCCCGCAACCTCACGGTGCTCGTGTACGACCGATTCGGCCTCGACCTGCCAGCGCTGTCGCAGCAGGTCAAGGAAGCACTGACCGTTCTGGAGGCGCAGACCTACGTTCAGCGCCACGGCAACACCTACGAGTACCTGACCAACGAAGAGCAGGTCATCGAGGAGGAGATCAAGAACGTCGAGATCGACGGGTCCGAGGTCAGCGGTCGGTTGTTCAGAATTCTGTCCGGCGACGTCATCAAGACCAGCAGAATCCGCTATACCAAGAACGGGCAGGACTTCCCGTTCGGGTTCAAACTGGACGACCAGGCCCACGGCTCCCAGAAGGAGCTGTCGGTCCACTTCATCTCCCCGGAGTACCCGTATTCGCCTGAAGAGATCCGCATGCACAGCGCGGGAAAGGACGAGCTGCGCGTCATCCTAGAACCTGATGGGCGGGTGCTGTCGGATCTAAGGCTGTTGATCAAGACCGAGAAGTACATCAAGCGCAAGCAGGGCACCTCGATCTCGGCCATCGAAGGCCAGATCCTGCAGACCAAGGGTGTGCAGAACACCGGGCGGGAGAAGGAGCTGATTGAGCGGGTCAAGGCCTCGGTGGGCAAGTCCACGCTGGTCATCAACGCCGCCGACATCACCTCCAGCTCGCTGGATGCGCTGGTCCGGGTGACCGAAGGTTTTCAGGAGCTGATCAGCCGCACCTACACCCAGCTCAAGCTGCTCGGCGGCCGAACGTACAGCGAGCAGCAGGTCGCCGGGGCAGCCAACCCCGACAGCGGCCTGTTCGACGCCGCCGAGGCAAGCAAGCTCTTCGCGCCGTCCGAAGAGGTGCTGTCCTTCGTCCTGCGCAAGGAATTCCTCGGTGAACAGGTAACGGTGAAGACCATCGTCGACAGCTTCACGGCCAAGCCCTACGGCTGGGACCTAGCCTCGATCGAAGTCCTGATCGCCTACCTGATCGGGACCTCCAAGGTAACTCTCACCGTGGACGGCAACCTCCTCAAGCGTTCCGAAGTCGCCACGGCGCTGCGCAACACCCAGAAGCACGCCCACGCCGTGGTGTCACCGCAGAAGACCTTCGACGAGCGCAAGGTCGCAGCCTTCCGGAAGTTCTGCACTGACTTCTTCGACGAGCCCAACGCCCCCAAGGACCCGCTGGAGTTGGGGCGCCACGGAGCCGACAAGCTGAAAGCCAAGCGCGACGAACTCAAGGCCACGATCACCAGTTCCAAGTACCCGTTCGTCAGCCAGCTCTCTGGCCCGATCGACCTGCTCGACCAAGTGGTGGGGAAGGCCAACGACTGGTACCTGACCGACTTCAACCTCGGCGATGACCTGCTCGATGCCAAAGAATCGACCATCGACCCGATCCAGGCCTTCATCAGCGGCGGCCAAAGAGCTATCTACGACGACGCCCTCGCCCTGTTGACCACCCACGCTGGCAACCTCGGCTACCTGCCCTCCGGCAGCGACGCCACAGTGCGAGCCGCCCTGGACGACCCGAATGCCTTCCGGGGTAACAAGATGGCCCAGCTCAAGCAAGCCGCCGACCAGCTGCGCACCCAGATTGACCGGGTCGTCGCTGACAACCGCGCTAGCGTCCTCGAAGCGATCGAGGAACGCAAGGCCGAGATCGAGCAGAGCGCCTTCTACGCGAAGGCAACTCCCGACGCCCAGACGAGAGTGCTGCGACACGTCGACCAGACGATCGCCCGTGTCCGCACCCAGAATCAGATCGCCCTCATCCGGGAGACCGGCTCGAGCTTTGAGGAGACCGTCTACCCGAGCCTGCTTGACCAGCTGGCCGCTTCACAGCCGGGAGGGGGCGCCGGCGATGACGAGGCGCCGCCACTCCCGATACAGACGGTATCGGTCAGGACCATCTCCGCCATCGGCATCTCCGGAGTGCTGGAGACCGAGGCGGACATCGACCGCTACCTCGACGCCCTGCGCGTGGCGCTCGTGAAGACCCTCAACGACGGAAAGCGAATCTCTCTCTGATGGAAACCGCACCGTTGAAGTCGTTCGCCACCTGGGCACGCAAGGAACTCATCCGCGAGGTGACCGCGCGGATCGCTGTCGTGCTTGCTCCGGCCTCAGTCGAGCGGGTTGAACAGCCTCGGTCCGTGGATGCATTGGAGAAGGCCGTCGCGGCGGGAGGTGGGGGCGACAAGGGCAGGGCTGCCGTCGCCGACAAGGTCGCCTACACGTGGTTCAACCGGATCATCGCCCTGCGCTTCATGGACGCCAACGGCTACACCGGCGTCGGTGTCGTCTCTCCGCAGGCCGGCGTCGAGACCGGTCAGCCTGAGGTCTTGGCCGAGGCCAAGCGCGGCAATATCGACACCGGGGTGGTCGCGGGCAAGACCGGCGGGATCGTCACGAGTCTGCTCAACGGCACCCGACGCAGCGACGATGCCCAAGGCGAGGCCTACGCCTTGCTGCTGGCGGACTACTGTCGCCACTGGAACCGCGCCATGCCGTTCATGTTCGAGCGAGAGGGCGACTTCACCGAGTTGGTCATGCCGGCGAATCTGCTTGTCGACGACTCGGTCCTGAGCCGAGCGGTGAAGGTGCTGACCGAGGACGTCTGCCAGGACGTCGAGGTCATCGGCTGGCTCTACCAGTTCTACATCTCGGAGCGGAAGGATGAGGTCTTCGCGGGTTTCAAGAAGAACAAGAAGGCCGGCGCCGACGAGATCCCCGCTGCCACCCAGTTGTTCACACCGCATTGGATCGTCCGATACCTCGTCGAGAACTCCCTCGGCCGGCTGTGGATGCTCAACCGCCCCGACTCCCGCCTGGTCGACCATATGGATTACTACATTGCCCCGGTCGACGAGGAGACCGAGTTCCTCAAGATCAGCCGAACCGAGGAACTCAAGGTCGTCGACCCGGCCTGCGGGTCGGGGCACATGCTGACCTACGCCTTCGACCTGCTGTACGCCATCTACGAAGAAGAGGGCTACGCCCCCGCCGAGATCCCCGGCCTCATCCTGACCAACAACCTCTACGGCATCGAGATCGACACCCGCGCCGGAGCCCTCGCAGCTTTCGCCCTGACCATGAAGGCCCGCTCTAAGCAGCGGACGTTCTTCAACAAGCAGGTCGAGCCCAACGTCTGTGTGCTTGACCCGATCAGCTTCACTCAGGACGAGATCGCCTTCCTCTTGACGCGCGGCGGCGACAAGCACGCCGAGGCTGAGTTCTGGAACCAGTTCAAGGATGCCGACACATTCGGATCTCTTATCCAGCCCGACCCTGAACTGACCGTCCTCCTCAAGCGGCACATCGCCCAGCTCGACGACCGGGGGGACATCCTGCTGGCCGACGTGCTGGACTGGGCGGGGCGGGTGATCGAGCAGGCCGAGTACCTCTCGCCGCATTATTGTGTGGCCATCACAAACCCACCGTATCTGGGTCGCGTGAACATGGGCTCACTGCTGAGTAGCTACGTCAATGTGCACCTCCCGCTGGGTAAGGCTGGCCTTGACGCCGCTTTCATCGAGCGCTGCACTCGCATGGTTAGTCGTGGTGGCATCATTGGAATGATCACGATGCAATCGTGGATGTTCAAGTCCACTTACTCCGAACTTCGGAAGACCATCCTCGAGCTAGGCATTGTCACCCTGGCCCATTTGGGACCCCACGCCTTTGAGGGGCAGACGGGTGAAGTCGTGAGCACCTGCGCCTTCGTTTTGGGTCAGCCAACCCAGTCTAGGCCCGGTGGGTACATAGCATTGTCAGACCTTGGTTCGAGTGAGCAGAAACACGCTGGCGCACTTGAAGCCCTTCAGGAGAGGGCTGAGCCACTGTTTCACTGGTGTACTCCGGCTGAACTCCGAATGATTCCTGGGGCTCCGGTGGCGTATTGGGTGGGCGCGAGACAGCGGGAGCTGTATTCTGAAGGAAGCACCCTGGCCAAATTCGGCTCTGTTCGCAAGGGTATGGACACCGGAAATCATGACCGCTTTCTGCGTCGGTGGTCCGAGGTCTCTCGGTCGCTCGTGGGGAATTCTCGAGACGGATCAATCGGGGCGGCTCGATGGGTCCCGTACAACAAGGGTGGGAGCTTTCGGCGCTGGTATGGCAATCAGGAGTATGTGATCCTGTGGGAGAATGGCGGACGAGCTGTCAAAGAGCAAGCCCGGGCCGATACGCGTCGAGCGACCATTCGCAATGAACGGTTCTATTTCACTGAGGGATTCACGTACAGTGAGGCTTCCTTTGGTGACTTCTCCGCCCGCTATACTCCGGGCAATGCCGTATTCGACAGCGCAGGTGCGACAATATTCTCGCCCAGTCACCTAGGGGCCATTGGGGCCCTTGTCAACACTGTGGTCGCCGATCTGTTCTTCGAATTCCTATGCAATGGTAGTCACTTCCAGCCCGGTTCGGTCGCCGATCTGTTGGTCGTACCCGAGATCCTAGATGGGGTGCTGGCAACTTGGGAATGTGTTTCAATAGTCAAGCAGAACTGGGACGATCACGAGGAGTCGATTGACTTTCAGGTGTCACCCTTGCTCTCTGGTGGCGAAATGCGACTGTTTCTTGCGGCCTCCGCTCTGATGGATCGCGCGGCGAGTCAAGCGAGAGAGCTGGCGACTCTGGAATCGGCCAATAATCGAGCCGCCATCGACATCTATGGGCTGCGCGGTGTGGTGGAACCGGTGGTGCCACCGGAAGACGTGGCCCTGACCAACAATCCTTTGGCAGCCCGTCCCGAGGACTTCAATCGGGCGATCGTCACCGATCTTGTCTCCTACGCCATCGGCTGCGTTTTTGGCCGCTACAGCTTGGACGAGCCGGGTCTCATTCTTGCCGACCAGGGGGCAACGGTACAGGACTACCTAGCGAAGGTGCCGAAGCCGACGTTCGCCCCCGACAAGGACAATGTCATCCCTGTCGTTGACGGCGACTGGTTCGAGGACGACATCGTTGCGCGCTTCCGCACGTTCCTGCGGGTGGCTTTCGGCGAGCAATACTTCGAGGAGAACCTGCGCTTCGTGACCGAGTCGCTCGGCGTCAAGGACATCCGTGACTACTTCGTGCGGTCGTTCTACAAGGACCACGTCCAGCGGTACAAGAAGCGCCCGATCTACTGGCTGTTCTCAAGCCCCAAGGGATCGTTCAACGCCCTGATCTACATGCACCGCTACACGCCGTCCACGGTCTCGACGGTGCTCAACGAGTACCTGCGCGAGTTCACGGCCAAGCTCACGTCGAGCCTGCATCAGCAGGAGCGCCTGGCGGCTGGCGCTGGGACGCCGCGTCAGCAGGCGGCCGCCCAGAAGGAGGCCGATCGGCTCCGCAAGGTGCTGCTAGAGCTCGAGGAATATGAGCGCGACGTGCTGTACCCACTGGCGTCCCGACAGCTCGCGATCGATCTGGATGACGGCGTGAAGGCGAACTATCCGAAGTTCGGTACCGCGCTCAAGAAGATCCCCGGACTTGAGGCCAGCGATGAGTGACACCGCCACCGTCCGTCCGCACCTGCTGCGCTGGTTCGACAGCCGCCGCGTCGTGTTCTGGCATGACCCGGAGGGGCAGTACGCGGCCGACATCGACAGCCTCGACCTGCCCGGGATCCAGACGATCCGTGTCGCCAACGATGAGTTCGCCGTCAAGAACCGGATGTTGCACGACGAGCCAGAGACGAAGTTTCTCGTCTATCGCGCAGGTCAGGTGCCCAGCGGCATCGCGGATTGGCTGCTCGATCTGGAGCTGGCCTACGGGGTCTTCACAGCCGACCGCACCGCACTCGTTGCGCAGGATCTGGGCCTGGTCGGCGAGGGCATCGACGAGGTCGTGCACGCACACGAGAAGTTCTTCAACGCCGCCAAGCGCGTCCAGAGCCTGAAGGCACTGCTCAGCCCGGACGACGACGCTGCTCGACTGCGTGCCAAGATCAGCGCCGTGGTGCTCGGCCAGCGGGAGCACAGCCTGCTGGAGATCACGCGCACCCTCCTGTCCGAGAACGCCAAGGGATCGCACGCCAAGTACGACGTTCTCGTCGACTACGGGCTCGACAGCTTCTATTGGCAGGGCGTGGCCCGCATCTACGGCTACGAATCATCCACGCCGAGCATCGCCGACCTGGTGTTGTGGATCTTCCAGCGAGCCCTTGAGGGGTTCAAGTCGGACCGCCCGGGCGCGCTGCAGAACGCCCAACTCGATTTCGCGAGCCTGCGAAACGACCGGCGCAGCCAGGAAGCCATGTCCACGCTCGCCAAGCGGGCCGCCAAGGACTTGGACTACAAGTCGAAGATCCAGGACATCAGCTTCCGCGACCTGATCAGTGTCGACCTGTTCGAAGAGACCGATCAGAAGATCATCAGCGACCTGGCGCGCGCGGTGGCCGAGCAGACCGTCACGCCACGTGAGGTTGCCGAGGTGGTCCGGGCGCGGCAGAGCAGCGTCTGGATCGACAACTATCGACGGCTCTACACAGCCGTGGCGAGCGCTTCGGAGCTGCTGGGCGAGCTGGCAGCGCTGAACCTGGCCATGCAGTCGTTCGACAACGGGCTGGAGCGCTACCGTCGCGAGTGGTTCCGCATCGACCAGCTCTACCGCCAGTTCGTCGTCGCTGCCCGCACTGCGGAGTACCCCAAGCCCCTCGAATCGCTGCGTGAGCAGGTCGAGAAGCGTTACACCAACAAGTACGTCTACGAGCTGGGCAACGCCTGGCAGCAGCAGGTCGACCAGGTCGAGTCGTGGCGCTCGACCGCACTGCGCTCCCAGACCGACTTCTACCTCCGCTACGTCGAACCGCTCGTGCGCGACGGCGACAAGAAGGCCGTCGTCATCATCTCCGACGCCATGCGCTACGAGGTGGCCGACGAACTCGGCTCGCTGATCAGGCAAGAGGATCGCTTCGACGCGACCCTGGAGGCAGTCCTGGGTGTGCTGCCCAGCTACACCCAGCTCGGTATGGCCGCCCTGCTGCCGCACTCGACGCTCAAGCACTCGGCCGACGCCAAGACCGTGCTGGCCGACGACCAACCGACGCACAACACCACGCTCCGGAGCAAGATCCTGGAGGCGGTCGGTGGGTCGGCAATCCAGACCGAGGACTTCAAGGCCCTCACCGCCGACGAGCGGCGCGAGCTCTACAAGGCCAACCGGGTCCTGTACGTCTACCACAACCGGATCGACGCCACGGGGGACAAGCAGGGCACCGAGCGCCAGGTGTTCGAAGCTGTGGAAGACACGCTGCGCGACATCGTCGACCTGGTGAAGAAGCTGGCCGGCGCCAACGCCACCAACATCTTCATTACGGCCGACCACGGCTTCCTGTTCCAGGACGAGGCGCTGGTAGACCCCTTCTTCCTGTCGACCAAGCCACAGGGCGACGACCTCAAGTACGTCAACAAGCGCTTCGTGTTGGGCACGGGCCTGAAGGTTGATCCCGCCTTCGCCACCTTCAAGGCTGCACAGCTCGGGCTGGACAGCGAGCTGGAAGTTCAGATTCCCAAGTCGATCCACCGCTTGCGGCTGGCCGGAAGTGGCTCGCGCTTCGTTCATGGTGGGGCGACCTTGCAGGAGATCGTCGTCCCTGTGTTGGCGGTCAACAAGAAGCGCAGGAGCGACGTTCGGCCGGTGAATGTGAGGATCCTGCCTGAGTCGGACAAGATCACGACCGGGCAAGTGGTCGTCCGCTTGTTCCAGTCAGAACCGGTCAGCGACAAGGTCCAGCCGCGCTCCCTCCGAGCAGGGCTCTATGCCGGCGAAACGCTGCTCTCGAACCTCGTCAACCTGACCTTCGACGAGTTGTCAGCCGACGCACGAGACCGCTACCAGAGTCCGCGGATGCTGCTCAGCCAAGACGCCAACGACTACAACAACCGGGCTGTCGAGTTCCGGCTGGAGGAGCGTATCCCCAACACGAATCAGTGGCGCGTCTACGAGAAGGCCACCTACACGCTGAAGCGTTCCTTCACGTCAGACTTCGACTTCTGAGGAGAGGCGAGATGAGCGAAACCCACAACGAGGACCACAACGCCGGTGAGCCGCAACAGAGTGACCTCGACTACAAGATCAACCTCCTGTTTGGCGGCGTTGTCGTCCGCAAGGATCTGGTCAAGGCGGTCAAGGGCAACGCCATCGTGCCGTCCTACGTCCTGGAGTACCTGCTGGGCCAATACGCCGCCTCGGACGACGAAGCCACC
Source organism: uncultured Arachnia sp. (assembly GCA_947499145.1). GTDB lineage: Bacteria > Actinomycetota > Actinomycetes > Propionibacteriales > Propionibacteriaceae > Arachnia. The sequence goes on along the minus strand of CANMNB010000003.1, from coordinate 323,514 downwards.
ATCCAGGCCGGCATCGACACCGTCCGCCAGATCCTCGCCGAGCACTACGTCCACCGCAGCGAGTCCGAGCTGGTCAAGTCCAAGATCAAGGAACGCGGGCGCCACCGGATCATCGACAAAGTCACGGTCATCCTCAACGAGAAGGCCGACGTCTACGAGGCCGAGTTCGCCAACCTCGGCATCAAGGGCGTCATCGTCGACTCGCCAATCATCACAGCCCACCCCAAGCTGCTGGTGGGCGGGGTTTGGTGCATCTGTGACATCGAGTACTTCCACACCGACGACCAGCGGGTCGTTCCCTGGATCCTGGGCTCCATCAAGCCCATCCAGCTCTCGCGCTTCGATGTGGACCAATACCTGGAGTCTCGACGCGGGTTCACCACCGACGAGTGGATCGACCTGCTCATGCAGTCGATCGGCTTCAACCCCGAGATGTTCAGCAGGCGCGGGAAGTTCTTCCAGCTCGTGCGCCTCATCCCGTTCGTCGAACGGAACTACAACCTGGTCGAGCTCGGGCCCAAGGGCACCGGCAAGTCCCACATCTTCTCGGAGTTCTCACCCCACGGGATGCTGATCTCCGGCGGGGAGGTCACCGTCCCCAAGCTCTTCGTCAACAACGCCAACGGACGTATCGGCCTCGTCGGCTACTGGGATGTGGTGGCGTTCGACGAGTTCGCCGGCAAGAAGAAGCGCACCGACCGGGCGCTCGTCGACATCATGAAGAACTACATGGCGAACAAGTCCTTCTCCCGGGGTATCGAGACCCTCGGCGCGGAGGCGTCCATGGTGTTCGTGGGCAACACCTCACACACCGTGCCCTACATGCTCAAGAACTCCGATCTCTTCGACGAGCTGCCCGAGGCCTATCACGACCCCGCCTACCTGGACCGTCTGCACAACTACATCCCGGGCTGGGAAGTCGACATCATCCGCGGCGAGATGTTCTCCAACGGCTACGGGTTCGTCGTTGACTACATCGCGGAAGTCCTCAAGTCCATGCGCTCCAAGGACTACTCGGACCGCTACCAGCACCACTTCACGCTGTCGCCCGACATCTCCACCCGAGACCGCGACGGCATCCACAAGACCTTCTCCGGCCTGATGAAGATCCTCTATCCCGACGGCCGGGCCAGCAGCGAGGAGATCGAGGACATCCTCCGGTTCGCCATCGAAGGCCGCAAACGGGTCAAGGACCAGATCCTTCGAATCGACTCCACGATGCCCGAGGTCAAGTTCGGCTACCTCGACAAGGAGGGCTCCTGGCACGGCGTCGCCACTCTTGAGGAAGACGAGTATCCGACCTACTACCACCGAAGACGCAAGGACACTGAGCCTGCCGAGACTTCCGCTGACGCTGACCCGCTCGGCGGTGATCCGACCCCGACCGGTCGGACTTCGACGGACCAGAGTGCCGAGCCCGCCCCCGCCCCCGGGCTCTTCCAAGGGCACCGGGAGTATCACGAGGGTCAGCGGGGCGTTTCGTACGGCGAGCTGCTTGTCCCGCATCTCCGTGGTGCCTCGCAGATCACGATCATCGACCCCTACGTGAGGCTGTTCCACCAGGCCAGGAACCTTATGGAGCTCGTCGAGGGCATCGCCCGTGGCAAGGATCCGGCGGACGAAGTCACGCTGAAGCTCGTGACGGTTGAGTTTCAGGACGACCCAGTCAAGCGCCAGAAGCAGTACGAGTACCTGCTTCAGATTCAGAAGAGCGCCGGGGTGCTGGGGATCGTCCTCGACGTCGAGTTCGCCAAGCCCCAGACCATCCACGATCGCTCGATCACGACCGACACGGGTTGGAAGATTCTGTTGGGCCGCGGCCTCGACATCTTCCAGCGCATGTCCGACAGCCCGTTCGACCTCGCCACCAGGTACCAGAAGTACCGCGAGGTCAAAGCGTTCGGCATCACGTACATTCGCGAGTCGGTGACAGAGCGCCCCGACGCTAGTGGGGGCTCGGCGCCTGGCCCGTGACGGCACTCGCCGCACGCGACGGATCAGCTGTCCCCGAGTGTGTCCTCGACTCCCGCTAGGTAGGTGGACACGAAGGAACGTGATTCAGCGGGAGCGTGTGCGGGACCGGTACCCATGGACTTGGCCACTTCGGGTGTCGCCATCGTCGTGATCTGTGCGGCGCCCCTCCAGCAAGTGACCGCGTACCAGGAAACGCGTGTCGAGATGTCCCCGTGGTCAGATGCCAGCGGACGACTTCGACACCGACTCCGCCCGGGGCGCTACTACAGCCCTGCGTCGTGAAGTGCTTGGACAAAGCTTACGCACAACTGCACCCTGTCCTCCGCGTCGATGGATACGCCGCTGCCGTCCATCTGCGCGCCTGTCACCCTGCTGTGACTGGTTCTTCGGGGCGCCGGCTAGCAGACTACGTCTTTCGGGGATGTGGCGAGAGCTCCGGCACGAGAGCATCCTCCGCTGATGTCGTTCACACTGTCTCAGGTCGGTATGCGGACATCCAGCTGTGCGGCTTGGGCGGTCATACGGTCAGCAGTGGCGTGCTGGTACCTCTGCACGGTGGCGTCGTCGGCATGGCCCGCCCAGAGTTTGAGTTCGGCCATGGTGGCTCCCGTGCGGCTGATCGCTGTGAGCGCGGTGTGTCGCAGCCCGTGGAACACGAAACCTTCAGGTACCGCAGCTCCTGCCTTGTTTGCCGCGGTGACTGCGGCGTCGAAGTGGCGGCGGAGCGTATTGGGTGCCGTTGGCTTGTTGCCCTTGGATGTGCGCGGTAGGAGGGGTGCGTCGTTCGCGGCACCAACGTGATTCCTCAGATGCGCGATGACCAGCGGTTGCAGAGGGGCTGGGATAGGCAGTGAGCGGATGCCAGCCTTCGACTTCGGGGTCGAGTAGACGAGGCCGGCCCCGCGGGATTGTGCCTGGCGCTGGATGTGAAGCATGCCGCCGTCGACGTCACGACGTTGTAGCCCGAGGACCTCACCGATCCGAAGCGCCATGTAGCCGGCGAGAAGAACGGCGAGTTGCTCAGCCCCGGGCATATGTCTCGCGATGGCAGCGATCTGCGAAGCTGTGATGACCTTCTCAGCGGCGCTGGCGGGCTTGACGGCCTTGTGGACGGCTGCGCCGGAGATCCCGCAGGGGGAGCGGTCGAGCAGGGGAGCGAAGCTGGCGTTCTGCCCCTTCGCCTTGCCCACCGCGTAATTGAACATCGATGAGAGCGCCATGTAGGCCCCGCGGCTGACGCCGTTGCCGCTCACGGTGTTGAGCTCGTTGAACCAGAGTTCAACGTCGTCGGGCGTTACCTCGGCTGCGGGCGTTGCTCCGAACCGGGGCAGGACGTGCTTCTCGAGGCGTCGTCGGTAGCTGTAGATGGTGCTGTCCTTGCCACCCATCCGCTGTACGTGCGCCAGCCACAGCTCCGCGAGTTGCTCCACCGTCAGGCGTTCGCGCTGCCGCTTCTCCTGCGCCGCTCTCACGCGCGCCACCGCTTCGCGCCGGAGCACGCGTGGCGGGACAAAGACGCCACGGATGACGTCGGCTCGGGCGAGGTCTGCGGCGACGCGGGCGTCGGTGAGAGTGTCGAAGCGACCAACGAGTTCGCGGCGCCCCTCCCAGGTGACACGAACTTGGTAGAGGGTGACCTCCCTGCCTCCACGCCGTGACCGCACTCGGGAGATCCCTCGAGGCAACTCTTGCTTGCCCGGCATCAGCGCCCTCCGGTGGGTCCAATTCGTGGTTCTGCTGCGGTACTTTAGTACCATATCTGTGCCACTTCAAGCGCATCTGTGCGTGTTCGTGCGGAGTGCCGTCAGAGCCGAAACCATCTCTGACAAGGGAAAACCCCCAGTCAGCCTGAGCTGCTGGGGGTCAGAGAGCGGATGACGGGAATCAACGGTGAACCCACCCAGCCTGCGAACGAGCAACCCATCACCAGATGGACCGTCTCGATCAGTACACCCGAGCACAACCGACTCCCCGGGAACCGGAGGCTCGAGTTGCGAATCAGGCTCGACATACGTCATACGTATGGTTAGACTGCGGCTCCATCCGCTACGGTGAGCGACTCGCCGAGATCGGCGCGACCCCCTCGATCGGGACCGTCGGCGACTCATTCGACAACGCTCTGGCCGAGACGGTCAACGGCTACTACAAGACCGAACTGGTCCGCGGTCCCGTCCGGCCCGGTCCATGGAAGAGCGTCGAGGACCTCGAGCTCGCGACCCTCGGATGGGTGCACTGGCACAACACCACTCGCCTTCACGGTTACCTCGGTGATGTCCCACCCGCCGAGTTCGAGAACGCGTTCTATGCTGAACAAACCGACCATCAACAGCTGGTAGGAATCAAATAGGGCGAGTCTCCATCAAACCCAGTGCGGTTCAGGTGCTACTGTCGCTTCGGCGTGCTTCTCGCTGTCATCGACGCTTTCGAGCGTACGAACATCGCTCAACACAGTCTTGCCATAACGCACGATGTTACGAAGGGACGTTCGGTTCTCCAGAATGGGGGGAGCCGTTCGAGCCTTCGGCGTTCTGGCGCGGAAGCGAGCCTACTAGTCCGCGTGAAAGATGCCGCCGAACACCAGGCTTCAATGAGCTCGCTTTGTCGAAGCACGAATCTTGAGCTCGGGAGGGGGAAGGTGGACAACCTCTCGGTCGCCGCCCTCTAGGAGCAGTCTGGCTGCAGCTGCACCGAGAGACGCCGGATCTCGCTGAAGCGCTGTGATGCTGGGACTGGACACGCGGCAAAGCGGCGAATCTTCCAAGGATAGGACCGCCACGTCATCCGGCCAGAAAAGTCCGTGGCGCGTGAGGGCGCTGACACCACCGATTGTCAGGATCTCGTTGTCGAAGATGATTGCGTCGGGGCGAGCCTGGGATTGGAGCAGCGCTCCGGTTTCGTGAGCGCCGGCATCCTCGGAGTAGTTGGTGTAGTTGCTGATCCGGGCGTCCATACCGATCCTCAGGGCGTGCTCGCGGAAGGCCGCCACGCGGTCGGTGGTGTGTTGCAGGCTCGGGAGACCGCAGACGTAGGCGACGCTGGTGTAGCCTTCAGCGGCCAAGTGGTCGAGCGCCATGGACATGGTGGAGTCCTCGACCACGACGGCACTGCCACTGCTGAAGTGGCGTCCGACTGATACGAAGGGCATGCCCAGTGCTGTCAAGACGTCCGGCCGGGGGTCCTCGAGCCGGGGATCGACGAGGATGACGGCATCGACGCGGCGTTCCGCCCACCAGTCCCGGTAGACAGCCGCCTCCTCGTTGACGTCGTCGACCATCTGGAGCAGGAACGCCTGCTTGTGCTCATTGAGTACCTGTTCGACGCCGCAGATGAAGCTGAAGTAGAAGTGTTCCTCGTCGATCGACGCTCTGGGGCGAGCAAGGACGAGTCCCACGGAGCTGGCTCGTGAGGACGAGAGGGCCTTGGCTGCGGCACTCGGGGTCCATCCAATGGAGTCTGCAACCTGGACGATCCGTTGGCGGGTCTGCTCCGAGACTCCTGGCTTGTTGTTGAGGGCGAGCGAGACTGCACCTGGCGACACGTGCGCCATCCGGGCGATGTCTCTGATGGTTACCCGGCGCATGCGCTCATCATCCACCCTTTCGCGCGCTTTGACAATTCGGAACAGGGCTGGCTCGATCGCTTGAAGCACCCCGGTTATGACGACAGAACTAAACCGGTCTAGCATGTCCTCCGTGGAGACGCTCTCGTCTCCATGGGCGTTCCCAGAGATAAGAAGGCAGGCAGGCTCGCATGAGGTTCGGCGCAAACTACACCCCCCGGAAGGGCTGGTTCTTCTCGTGGCTCGACCTCGACCTGGCCGAGGTGCAGCGGGACTTTGAGGCGCTCCGGAGACTGGGCATGGATCACGTGAGGATCTTCCCCCTGTGGCCCCTGCTGCAGCCGAACCGCACATTGGTCAGGGCCCAAGCGCTGGACGACGTGGTCCGGGTCGTCCGCGTGGCTGCGGATTGCGGCCTCGACGTCGTGGTGGACGTGTTGCAGGGGCACCTGTCCTCGTTCGACTTCCTGCCCTCGTGGGTATCGAGTTGGCACCGTCGGAACCTCTTCTCCGACCCAGACGTTCTCTCTGGTCAGTCGGCGCTCGTGAGGGCCATGGGCGAGCGCCTGTCAGCAGAGCCCAACGCACTGGGCCTGTCGATCGGGAATGAGTTCATGCAGTTCGCAGCCACGCGGCACCCCTTCCCGCACGCCGTCGATGAGGCGGGAGCGAAAGCATGGTTGCGCACGTTGTTGGGCGAAGCCAGCGCCGTGTGGCCCAGCGGCCTGCACACCCACAGCTACGACGACGACCTCTTCTTCGATCCTTCCCACGCCTTCACCCCCGCCCTGGCCGGGTTGGGCGACGTCACGACGGTTCACTCCTGGGTATTCAGCCACCTGGGCCCGCACCTGGGCACGGACCATCCCGGCCTCGGCACGTTCGCACGCTATCTGTGTGAGCTCGCCCATGCCTGGGTGGATGAGCCCGGTCGGGAGTTGTGGCTGCAGGAGGTCGGCGCGCCGTCGAGCAGCGTGACCGAGGCTGCAGTCCCCGACTTCATCAGGAGCACGCTGCGGCACCTGCAGGGCTTCCAGCCGTTGTGGGGTGTCACATGGTGGTGTTCCCACGACGTCAGCAGGTCCCTGGCCGATTATCCAGAACTGGAGTACACCCTGGGGCTGATCGATGAGTCCGGCGAAGTGAAGCCAGCGGGACGGGCGCTGGCCGAGACGATCAGCGACTGGGACGATGCGCCGAATGCGCCAGACGACCGGCCGTCCATCGCATTTCCTGACGAGGACCTGTCGCAGGCGCGTGTCGCGACGGCACCCACCGGCACGATCTTCGCCGCGTGGCTGGAGCAGACGCTAGACGGTCGCGTCCCCTCCCTCGTACGGGCCTCGAAGCAGGTGGCCCAACCGCTGGCTGGGGGTGACACATCCGCTCAACGACCCCTGGTTGCATCACTCAATAACTAAACCGGTATAGTTCACATCACGCTTCATAGTCGAAGGAGAAAACATGTTCAACCGCAAAGCCATCGTGACCACTGCTGGTCTCGCTGTTGCGATCTCACTCACTGCATGCACTGGGGCCCCCGCGGCCACACCAGACCCGACGGAGGAGTCGTCGGCGCCTGCCTCGAGCACGTCCACCGACGGACTCAGCGGCGAGATCACGTTCCAGACCTGGTCCCTGAAGAACGACAGGTTCACCCCCTACTTCGAGGACCTCATCGCCGATTTCACCGCCGAGAACCCCGACGTCAAGATCAACTGGATGGACCAGCCCGGAGACGGGTACGAGGAGAAGGTCCTGCAACAGGCCAACTCGAACTCGCTGCCGGACGTCGTCAACCTGAACGGGTCCTTCGCCTACCGACTGGCGGATGCGGGAGCACTCGTCAACCTGCGCGATGCGGCCCAGGAGTCCCTGGACCTCTACATCGAGGGAGCCATCGCCGAGTACACGTTCGACGACCTGGGGGTTGAGGGAGTCTACGGATACCCCTGGTACCAGGGCACCGACGTCAACTGGTGGAACATGGAGATGTTGGAGCAGGCCGGCAAGACCGAGGCCGATCTCCCCACCACCATCGAGGAGCTCTTCGACTTCGCCATCGAGGTTGCAGAGGCAACCGACGGCGCGGTGAAGGTGATCCCCGAGGCTCCCAAGATGGGAACCCTCTCAAACGCGGGTCTCGAGATCTTCCAGGACGGGAAGTTCGTCCTCAACACGCCCGAGGCGGTCGAAGTCGTGCAGCGCTACAAGGACGCCTACGAGGCCGGAGCAATGCCGGCCGAGGCGCTCCTCGGTGAGTACCAGGGCAAGACCGTCCTCTACAAGGAGGGCAAGGTCGCACACGCCTCGGGAGCTGCTGGCTTCGCCTCCGAGATGGCCAACGACACCCCCACCCTCCTGGAGAACTCCATCCCGACTCCGCGGACGGGCAATCCGTCCCTGTTCGGTCAGGGCATCAGCGTCTCGGCCAACTCCGAGCACCCGGATACCGCGCTCGCCTTCGCCCAGTTCGTCACGAACACCGAGAACCAGATCGAGTTCCTCAAGCTGGCCCAGGGGTTCTTCCCCGGCACCAAGGAGGCCAACTCGGATCCCGAGGCGTTCACGTCGGTGATCGAGCTCCCTGCGCAGCGCGAGGCCGCCAACATCGCGGCAGCCGAGATCGACAAGGCCGTCAACGAGTACCCGATCGCTCACACCGATCCGATGGATACCTACTTCAAGCAGCAGGTCGCACTGGCTGTGCAGGGTGACATCTCCATTGAAGAGGCCCTGCAGAAGGCCGAAGACAACGCGAACGAGATCCTCGAGAGCTGATCCATGAAGTCACATCGTTGGTTCACCCCCTACCTGCTGGCAGCCCCAGCGTTGCTGTGGGTATTGGTGTTCTCCATCTGGCCGTTCATCAACACCATCGTCCTGTCGTTCACGGATGCTCGCCCGCTCCGTGCGCCCGAGGGCGTGGGGGTGGCCAACTATGTGCGGATGTTCAGTGACGAGCAGTTCTGGTACGGCGTCACGACGTCAGTCGTCTACATGGTGCTGTGTGTGCCGGTGCTCACCTTCTTCCCCCTCTTCCTGGCGCTGCTCGTGCAGAAGAAGGTTCCGGGGGTCACGTTCTTCCGAACCACCATCTACTTCCCCGTCATCGCGTCAGTTGTGGTCGTGGGAATCATCTGGAGCTGGCTGTTCGACTCCCAAGGGCTCGTCAACGCGCTCCTGCAGTGGTCGGGGCTCGCTGATCGGCCGATCAACTTCCTCGTGGACCGCTGGCTCCTCATCATGTGTGCGGCACTGCTCACGATCTGGAAGGGGCTCGGCTACTACATGGTCGTCTACCTCGCAGCCCTCGGCAATCTCGACAAGGGCCTCTACGAGGCAGCGGCGTTGGACGGCGCCAACCCGATCCAGCGGTTCTGGCACGTCACTGTCCCGGGCGTCCGAAACGCCATGCTGCTCATCGCCGCCCTGATCACAGCCGCAGCCTTGCGTGTCTTCGCAGAGCTGTACGTCCTCAGTGGCGGTACAGGGGGTCCCGGCGGGCAGGCCATGAGCCTCGTCATGTACATCAAGCAGGTTGGCTCGGGTCTGGCCGGTCGACTCGGTTACGCATCCGCCGTCTCCGTGGCCCTGTTCCTCCTCACCATCGGCCCTCTGCTCCTGGTGGGGTGGCTGAACATGGGGGATTCGGTCCGTGAGAACTTCGGTCGCCGGCGGAACAGGAAGGCAGTCCAGTGACCAAGAACCAGCGAGTCCTGCGTCGACGCCAGTTCAAGTCCCGATGGGACATGCTCCCGGGTGAGATGATCCTTCGCTACTCCTTGCTGTTCCTGATGCTGGCGGTCTCGGTGGGACCATTCCTGTGGCAACTGGGGACGTCGCTCAAGGGCCCCGGGGACGACGTCTACGGCTTCCCGCCGTCGTTCATACCGGGCGATCCCACCCTCGAGAACTTCGCTACGGTTCTGCGGACCGTACCTGTGCCCCGCTACGCGTGGCACTCGCTCCTGGTGGCGACGGGGACGGTCATCACCAACTGTGTCTTCGCGACGATGGCCGGCTACGCACTGGGCATCGCGAGGTTTCGGGGACGTCTCCTCATCCTCGCCCTGGTGTTCTCCACGCTCCTGCTGCCGGGGGAAGTGACACTGACGAGCAACTTCCTGACCATCAACTCCCTCGGATTGGCCAACACCCTCGTCGGAGTCTTCCTGCCGGGCGCGATCCACGCGATCAACGTGCTCCTGATGACAGCCGCCTGCTCGGCCATTCCGGACTCGATCATCGAGGCATCCATCCTGGACGGAGCCAGCACCGTCCAGCGCATCCGGCACGTGGTGTGGCCCAACGTGCGCGGCATGATCAGTGTGGTGGCGCTCATGAGCTTCATCGGGTCGTGGGACGAGTTCCTGTGGCCGCTGGTGGTGCTCACTGATCCCGAGAAGTACACGCTGACCGTCGGGATGCAGTACCTCCAGGCCAACTTCGGCACCAACCCCCGGGTGGTGGCAGCGGGAACGATCATCGCGCTCCTGCCCATCATCGCCCTGTTCGTCGCGATGCAGAAGCAGTTCTTCAAGGGCGTGGAGAGCGGGGCCGTCAAGGGCTGATGATGACCCGCGACGAACCGCCCGGCCTACCCTGCCTCGTGGACGAGCCGCCCACCCGCGACGCCTTTTCCCCCGACGTCGGCCAGCACACTCGAAGAAAGGCTGCCATGGCCCGCTGGACCATCTCCCCCAACCGTGACCACCTCCTGCGTGACGGCCATCCCGACGTGGTCGTGGCCGACACCGTCTGGGCGGCTCTGCACAGCGCCGAGCCAGAGCACTTCGAGTCCTTGGTGAAGCTTCGCGCCGAGCAGGGTTTTAACACGATCATGATGAGCCTGCTGCCGTTGGCGCATGACTGGTCGGGACTGCTGCACCACCCCTTCCAGAGCGAACCCGATGGAAGTCCTGACTACTCCCGCCTGGACGAGGCATGGCTGGAACGAGCGGTCGGGATGGTTGAGGTCGTGACCCGGCACGGTCTGACGCCGATGCTGATGCTGCAGTGGGTGGACTACGTTCCCGGGTCCTGGGCGGCGCTGTCCGCACCCGAGCGGACGATGTCAGCGGAAGACACCAAGGCCTTCGTCCAGAGGATGGTTCCGGCGTTCGCCCACACGCAACCCATCTGGTCGACGTCGGGCGATGACACCTTCAACAGCTCGGGGGCCGTCGAGCGCCACTCCATGATCGCCGAACTCGTACGGCAGCTGGACCCGGACGCGGTCATCACCTCCCACACGGGCGCGTGGATCAACTTCCCGGCCGAGCTGGCCGGCCTGGTCGACTTCATCGGCTACCAGTCCAGCCACGGGGACGACTGGGCCACCAAGCCCCAGCACTGGAACCGCTACGTGGCGTGCCTGCCCACGCGGATGCCATCGATGAACCTGGAGCCCGCGTACGAGGCGCACGGTTACGGTGGCGGCCGCGGACGGTTCACCGGACGGGACGTGCGGTTGGCCAGTTGGCGCTCCATGATCACCGGTGCCGGCGCGGGGATCGGCTACGGCGCACACGGGGTCTGGTCCTGGCATCGCGAGGGGCAACCCTTCAGCAGCGAGGGCTACTCCTCCATGCCCTTCGACGTGGAGGTGGCCATGCGGTTCTCGGGAGCGTCCGACATCGCCTGGCTCGGGCAGGTGGCCCGGCTCAACGAGTTCTGGCTCCTCAAGGACCGCAGCGACCTCCTGTTCCGCGACCATTCCGGTGCCACCGTCGGGGGCTCCGAGGATCTCGGACTCGTCGTCGTCCACTCGCCGGACTCGCTGAGGTGTGAGATCGAGCTCGAGTACGACCACTACGACGTCACCGGCTACGACATCCTGGCCCGCTGTCCCGTCCACGTCCGCACCAGTTCGGGCGCCGGTGGACGCACCATCATCATCGAGACGCCGCGGCACTTCAGCGAGTTCGCCTATGTGCTCCGGCGACGTCACGAGCACTGACCAGCACGAAACCCAATTTCTGTACGCCAACAACAAGTTGCGCCGGGAACCCGGCAACCGAGAAGGACGGACATCATGACCAAGGTAACGATTCTGGGAGCCGGGGGCGCCATGGGGCGCCGCATCACCCGGGCCCTCATCGGCGAGGCCGGCTACGACCTCCGCTTCGTCGAACCGAGCGAGTCGGGCCAACAGCTGATCGCCGAGGAGTTCGGCACGAAGCACACCCCGGTCGAGGAGGCCATTAAGGGCACGGACGTCGTGGTGCTCGCCGTGCCGGATCGCATCGTCAAGGACATCGCCGAGGACCTCATTCCCTCGCTCGACTCCGGCACCTCCGTCCTGTCGCTGGATCCGGCCGCCGCCCACGCCGGTCGTATCCCGGTGCGTGAGGACATCAACATGTTCGTCGTACACCCGACGCACCCCCCGTTGTACGACCTGCTCCGGGAGGAGGATGCGCAGGCACGTCGCGACTTCTGGGGCGGCGGCCTGGCGCATCAGGCGATCGTGTTCGCCAAGGCCTGGGGGGACGAGTCCAAGTACACGATGGTGGAGGAACTGGCCAAGGTGATGTTCGCCCCGGTCAGCCGTTCGCATCGCGTCACGGTGGACCAGATGGTCCTCCTCGAGCCGGCGATGAGCGAATCGGTGACCAATGCGTGTCTCGGTCTCATGCGCGAGACGCGTGAGCGGATCAAGGAGATGGGCGTCCCGGCCGACGCGGTCGACGACTTCTTCATGGGGCACCTCCAGATCGGGATCTCGCTCATCTTCGACGAGCTGGAATGGAAGCTGTCCGAAGGGGCCATCAAGGCTGCCGAGGAGTCGCGCGCCATCCTGTTCAAGGACGACTGGCACCGAATCCTCGACCCCGAGGAGGTGGCTCGCAGCACCCGCTCGATCACGGGCGGCTGAGCGTGACCGACTCCTCCCGACACGCGATCGAATGGGGCGACTTCTCGTTCGACCTCGACGGTGGTGACATCCGCGCCCTGCGCTGGCGGGGCGCGGACGTGCTGCAACGGCTCCACGTCGCTGTCCGTGATGACGCCTGGGGAACGGTCCCGGGTGTCGTGGGCCGGATGGAGAGTTCATTTGGGCGCGATCGAGCTCGGATCTGCTTCAGTAGTGACCACTCCGCCGCGGGGCTGCCCCTCGTCTGGACGGGGACACTCGAACTGACCGCGACGACGCTGACGGCCACCTTCGACGGCACGGCCCTCGAGCCGATGAGCGTCAACCGGATGGGGTGGTGTCTCCTGCACCCACTCACCCAGGTCGGGAGCGCCCTCGAGTGCCGGATGGGAGACTCGACGTGGTCCGGGACCGTACCGGGACTCGTGAGTCCCCAGCGGGTGGGCTCCAATGGAGATCTGGAACCGGCCTGGGGTCCCTTCTCTGCACTCGTCATCGAGACGAGCGACCTGCGGCTCGACATGCAATTCGAAGGCGACTTCTTCGAGACCGAGGACCAGCGCAATTGGACGGACGCGTCGTTCAAGACCTACTCCACCCCCCTGTCCCTGCCCCGCCCGCAGCAATTCGGTCGCGGAAGCCAGATCCAACAGGTGGTCACGATCGACCTTTCTCCGATCGGACCGACGGCGACCCTGCCCGAGGCTCCGCTGCCTCCAGCAAGGGGTGGAAGCCGCTGGAGCGCTCTGATGGAGCAGCTCGTCCCCGACGCCGACCTGAAGGCGGTCCGTGAGGCGGTGGACACTGTGCGGGTACGCGTCCATGCAGACGACATGAACGATGCTGGGATCACCGACCCCCTGATCCGCCGGGTGTCTGCTGCGGGCCCTTGGGAGTTGGAGGTTCACGCCCCTAGACACGCGGACTGGGAGGGTCTTGCCACACTGCTGAGCGCCGTGCCGGCTCCCGAATGCCTGATCGTCCTGCCAGCAGACGCCATCTCGGGAACCGCGGAGGAGACCACCAGCGTCGAGCTGCTGGCCGAGGCGCGCAGAGGCCTGGGCCCGCTGCCCACCGTCTGGGGTGGTGGCACCCCCCTCAACTTCTGTGAACTGCAGCGAAACCCTCTGGCACACTTGGACCTGATCAGCTGCACCTATTCACCCACTGTGCATGCCGCCGACGACCGGTCGATCGAGGAGACCCCACAGAGTTACCCGGCCATCGCGGCGACGGCCCATGCCGTCGCCCCCCAGGCGGCTTTCAGCATCGGCCCACTGCGTGATGGCGTGAGCGGCCCGGAGTCCTGGCTCGCCGAGAGCTTCTCGGCGTGGGACCGGGCCGGGGTGGATCGGATCTGTACCCTGTCCGTGAGCGACTTGGCGAAGGACGGTCGACTCACTCGGGCTGGAGCAGCCGTCGCCCATGCCCGGGAAAGCCGGTAGTAGCCACTCCACTTGACAGAGGACCCCATGGTGAGCGCTCGACCCCTGATGAAGGACCGTGCATTCGAGCACATCAAGGGACTGATCCTGGACGGCACCTACCAACCGGGTCAGTTCATCTCGGAGCGCGAGTTGTCCATCCACCTGGCGATGAGCAAGACCCCCGTCCGCGCTGCGTTGGAAAGACTGGAAGAGCAGGGATTCGTCACCATCGCCCCGCAGCGGGGAGTCATCGTGCGGACCCTCACGGCCCAGGAGATCGCCGATCACTACGACCTGCGCATGGCTCTCGAGAGTTGGATCGCGCGCCAGGTGGCCGGCCGGCTGAGTGACGCCCAGCTCACGGCGCTCAAGGAGAACTTGTCCCTGCAACGAGCACAGGTGGGTGGAGCCACCATCGACGTTCGGGGCTTCATGTCCGCGGACGCTGAATTTCACCAGCTGTTGACCCAGGCCACGGGGAACGTGGAGTTCGAGCGCGTGCTGCAGCGACACTGGGACAAGGTGGAGCGTCTGGTCGAGTCGATCGCTTCCCGCGACAATGCTGTCCTGGCCCACAGCTGTGCTGAGCACCAGGCGATCTTCGACGCGCTCCAATCAGGGGACGGGAACCGTGCGGCTGCCCTTGTCATCGCCCATCTGGAACACGGCAAGAGGTTCATGCTCCTCGGCGGCGCCTACGGCGAGTGACCGGGGCCGGCTCACAGGTTCGTCATGCCGCCGTCCACGTAGACCATCCCGCCGGTCGCGTAGGTCGAGTCATCGCTGGCGAGGTAGACGTAAGCCCCGGTGCACTCCTCGACGGTGCCCGGCCGACCCATGGGTATGCGGGCGTCCACGGCTGCGGCCGTGGAAGGGTCCTCACGAAGCTGGTTCACCAGGGGGGTCAGGGTGTGGCCGGGTACCACTGTATTAACGCGTATCCCGTGTCGGGCGTAGTCCATCGCGGCGGTGCGGGCCATGCCATGGACGCCCGCCTTGGTGGCCGAGTAGGCGGCAAAACCCGCCCCCTCACCGGTCACCCCTGTGGGGGAGCCGGAGACGATGATGGAACCGCGCGTACCGGCCAGTAGGGGTTGGGAGAGCATCCGCTGGACGCCCACCCGCAGTGTGTTGAACGTGCCGGTGAAGTTGACCGCCGTGGTGGTCTGCCAGACTTCGATGGGCACCTCAGCGATCGGTGCATCTTGGCCGATCAACTGGATCGCAGCATTGGCCACCAACGCGTCGAGGCGGCCGGGGATGCTCGAGATGGCTTCTTCCATGGCGGCAAGGTCCGAGACGTCAGCCACCAGCACATGAGCCGTCGAAGATCCGGCGGCAGCCTCCTCAAGATTGTCCCGGTGCCGTCCGAGGAACCACACCTCGGCGCCCTCTGCGCAGAATCTCCTGGCGACACCCATGCCGATTCCGGAACCGGCGCCGGTTACCACAACTCGCTTGCCCTCCAAAGAGCCCATCACTTCCCCCGTCATCCCCGCTACTGGCCAATCCTCCACCCCGGTAGGACCGGAACTGAGATGCCAGTAGGATATCAGTGCTCGCCCGCCAGCTCGTGAGGAGACTCGGATGCCCATGTTGGGACTCAGCACCTACGCCTATGCGTGGCGACGCCACCCCGACGCCTCGACGCCATGGTCCCTCCTCCAGGTGGTGGACGATGCCGAACGGCTGGGCGTGCGCCTCGTCCAGATTTGCGACGCCCCTGAACTCGAGAACGCGGACCCGCACGCACTCCGATGCCTGCGGCGTGCCACCGAGAGCCGGGGCATGCTCCTGGAGACCGGGACCAAAGGGGTGGAGCCGGATCACCTGCGTCGCCACCTCGTTCACGCGCTTGACCTGGGCGCGACGTTCGTGCGCTCCATGCTCTCAAGTCCACGAGGGGTTCCCACACTTCCGCAGGCCATCGCCGCGCTTGGGGAAGTCATGCCCGACTTTGAGAGGAATGGCGTGACGCTCGGTCTGGAGACCTACGAGCAGTTCTCCACCGCCGAACTCATCGGGGTCGTCGAGGCAGTCGGCTCCAGCCACCTCGGCATCTGCCTCGACCCCGGCAACAGCGTTGCCCGGCTCGAGCGGCCCGCCGACGTCATCGCCGCCACGGCGCCCCATGTCGTGAACCTCCACATCAAGGATTTCGCCTTCTCCCGATCCGAGGCCATGATCGGCTTCCGCTTCGCCGGGGCGCCTCTAGGGCAGGGTCTCCTGGACTATGAAGCCATGGTGGGCGTCCTCGCGTCGGCGGGACGTCACGTCAATGAGATCATCGAGCACTGGTTACCACGGCAATCGACCATCGCCGGGACCTGCGAACTGGAACGCCAGTGGGTGGATGACTCGGTCGCCTACCTACGCAGCCGCCCGGTCCCGGTCGACGCCTGAGTCCGCCAGCCCACCACTGCCAGAGGAGATCCCATCATGCCCTTGCGTCTGGTCGCCACCGACCTTGACGGCACGTTCCTCGGCGGGCGCGGCGAGCTCCACCCGAGGAGCATCGAGGCAGCGTACGAGCTGGCCGCGGCTGGAGCAGAGTTGGTCATCGCCACGGGGAGGGGCCGGCAGTGGCTGGGCTTGCTCGAACCCTTGCTGGAGATGGATCCGATCGTGATCGCCAGCAATGGAGCCACCATCGGTCGACTGGAGGCGTCGGAGCCGGAGGTGATCCACCCGATCCCTCCGGACCTCATTCGGGATTTCGTCGGGCGCCTACCGCGCCACCTCGACGTGGCGTTCGCGGTTGATTATCCGTCGGACACCGCGCGCGAGCCTTCCTACCCCGCCCCGGAGCCGGCTCTGGAGAGGGTTGTGGCCCCATTGGAGGAGCTCATCGTGGGCGAGCCGGTCATCAAGCTGTTGGCTCACACACGTCAGGCGAACACGGAAGCCTTGGCGGAGGTGGCGGTCGAGGCGGCAGGGGAGGGCATGACCTGCACCTACTCCTGGTCCGACAGGTTCGGAACGGTTGAGTTGAGCGCACCCGGAGTCAGCAAGGGTTCCGCGCTGGTGGAGGTGATCCGCAGGTTGGACCTCGATCCCGGCGCCTGCGCAGCCTTCGGTGACATGCCGAACGACTTGGAGATGCTCCGAGTGGTGGGCCAGCCCTTCATCATGCGAGATTCCCACCCGAGCCTGTTCCAAGAGGGGTTCACCACGGTCGGGCACAATCACGAGGGCGCCGTTGGTCACACCATCTGCAAGCTGTTGCGTCAGGATGTGGATATTCGGTAGTCCTCCCTCTTCACTGGCTATGTGCGCCTCTGACGGGGCCCGACAACGCGAAGCACGCGAGGACCAGTTGATCTCAGCGGATCGCAAGAGATTCCGGAGGGCGCCGTCTCGAAAGCCGGCTTACCTGGTTGCCTCGGTATGCCTAGGGATCGACGCTGGCCGAGATCAGGAATGATCTCGGACTCTCCGAAGAGGTGTTGGGTTTGTTCTCTGGCGGGTCACTTGCCGGCTACCCGACCGGCTTGCTGCCTCAGGCGATCCTGAGGGCGAAGATGCATGATGCGAAGTGCCTCGCAGCGAGGGCTGTCGGTGCTGTACCCCTGTTCGTCGGGGAACCCGGATGCCTCAACGCTCTCGACCTTGATGGCGGCGGTGTGGCCTCTAGCGTTGGTGGGCCAGCTGGCGTAGGAACGCTCCTGGTGCTTGCGAGCATCCCGGACATGGGGGCTCTTGCTCGCTTAGTGCCGCGAAGCTGGCGTTCTGTCCCTTGGCCTTGCCCACCGCGTAGTTGAACATGGATGAGAGCGCCATGTAGGCCCCTCGGCTGACGCCGTTGCCGCTTGCGGTGTTGAGTTCGTTGAACCAGAGTTCGACGGCGTTGGGCGTCACCTCGGCTGCGGGCGTTGCTCCGAACCGTGGCTGGACGTGTTTCTCGAGGCGTCGTCGGTAGCTGTAGATGGTGCTGTCCTTACCGCCCATCCGCTGGACGTGGGCCAGCCATAGTTCCGCGAGTTCCTCCACCGTCAGGCGTTCGCGTTGCCGCTTCTCCTGGGCCGCTCTCACGCGCGCCACCGCTTCGCGCCGGAGCACGCGTGGCGGAACGAAGACGCCACGGATGACGTCGGCTCGGGCGAGGTCTGCGGCGACGCGGGCGTCGGTGAGAGTGTCGAAGCGGCCAACGAGTTCGCGGCGCCCCTCCCAGGTGACGCGAACCTGGTAGAGGGTGATGTCCCTGCCTCCGCGCCGCGACCGCACTCGGGAGATCCCTCGAGCCAACTCTTGCTTGCCCGGCATCAGCGGCCCTCCGGTGGGTCCAATTCGTGATTCTGCTGCGGTACTTTAGTACCATTTCTGTGCCACTTCAAGCACATCTATGCGTGTTCGTGCGGAGTGCCGTCAGAGCCGAAACCATCTCTGACAAGGGAAAACCCCCAGTCAGCTTGGGCTGCTGGGGGCCAAAGAGCGGATGACGGGAATCGAACCCGCGTAGCCAGTTTGGAAGACTGGGGCTCTACCATTGAGCTACATCCGCAGAACCGCCGCCCATCATACAAAGGTTGCCTGTGGGGGACCAATCCATGGGGTCGGCGGGGTGCCGCGTGATTTCGAGGACGTGGCGCGGCGTCGCTAGGATGATGCGGACAACCGATTCAATCAGGAGACCACTCTCGTGCCCAGCACCGTAGACAAGCTCAGCCCGACCCGGGTCAAGCTCACCGTCGAGATCCCGTTCGCCGATCTGAAGCCGTACCTGGACAAGGCGTACAAGGAAATCGCCCAGCAGGTCAACATCCCCGGATTCCGCAAGGGCAAGGTGCCGGCTGCCGTCATCGACCAGCGCTTCGGCCGCGGCGTCGTCCTGCAGGAGGCCATCAACGAGGCACTGCCCGAGGCCTACCAGAAGGCGTTGGCCGAGAACGAGGTGCGCCCCATGGGTCAGCCCGAGGTCGACGTGACCAAGCTCGAGGACAACGACCTGGTCGAGTTCACCGCCGAGGTGGACGTGCGTCCCGAATTCGACCTGCCTGACTTCTCCACCGTTGAGGCGGAGGTGGAGCCCGTCGAGGCCACCGACGAAGCCGTCAACGAGCGTGTCGAGATGCTCCGGCGGCGCTTCGCCACCAACACCGACGTGGAGCGCGAGGCCCGCGAGGGCGACGTCGTCACCATCGACCTCGTCGCGTCGCAGGACGGCACCACCCTCGAGGAGGGCAACGCCACGGGCGTCACCTACAAGATCGGCGACGAGCGCGGCATGCTCGAGGGCCTGGACGAGGCCGTCATCGGCCTCAAGGCCGGCGATTCCAAGACGTTCACCTCGAAGCTCGTGGGCGGGGCCCACCGCGACGAGGAGGCCGAGATCGAGGTCACTGTCACCAAGGTCTCCGAGCAGGAGCTCCCCGAGGTTGACGACGAGTTCGCCCAGATGATCTCCGAGTTCGACACCGTCGACGAGATGATGGCCGACCTCAGGCGCGCCGCGGAGGAGCAGGGCAAGGCCGAGCAGCTGGCCGAGGCCCGCGACAAGGTCCTCGAGGTCGCAATTGAGCGTGCCGAGTTCAGCGTTCCGGAGGGTGTGCTGGCCGCCGAGCTCGAGGCCCGCCGCAAGCAGATCACCAACCAGCTGGCCCAGGCCGGCCTGACGGTGGACCAGTACCTCGAGAACGCCGACGATGAGGACGCGGAGACCGAGGAGGAGTTCTGGAAGGGCATCGACGAGCGCTCGGAGCAGGCCGTCCGCGCCCAGATCCTCCTGGACAAGTACGCCGACGAGCACGAGGTCGGTGTCTCCCAGCAGGAGCTCACGGAGCTCATCTTCCGCAAGGCGCAGGAGAACCGCACCTCGCCGCAGGACGAGATCAACCACATGATGGAGCACAACCACATGGGCGACTGGATGCAGGAGATCCGTCGCAGCAAGGCCCTGGCCGCCATGTGCGCCGCTGCCACCGTCAAGGACAGCGACGGCAACGTCGTGGAGTTCCCCGAGGTCGCGGCCGAGGAGTCCGGTGATGACGTCGAGGCCACGGCCGACGTTGATGCGGACGCAGTCGAGGGCGACGCCGCGGTGGCCGAGGACTCGCAGGCGGACGAGAAGGCCTGATCTCCCGCACAGCAGACCCACTGGACGACGCCGCGGCGGCACTGCCCCGCGGCGTCGTCCCAGGTCCGGCCACTACACTCGGCTACGGCGCGATACCGCGGAGGGAGACCACTGATGGATGAGCAGACGGCGGCAGGCCCACGCCGCGACGAGGGCGGCGCCCCGATGCTGGCGAAGGTGGCACTGGTACTGGCTGCGATCGCCGTCTCACTTTGGTTGCTCCGCGACTTCAGCGCCATCGTCGCCCCTCTCTTCCTCGGCGTGAACCTGCTCATCACCGCCTATCCGGTCCACAGCTGGCTCGCCCGCCAGGGCGTGCCGCGCTGGTTGTCGGCGACGGCCGCCGGATTGACGGTCCTCCTCGTGCTGGTCCTGGGTGCCGTGGCGGTGGTCTGGTCGGTGACGTCGATGGTCGACGCGCTGCGGGACTACGGGCCTCAGTTCACCGCCCTCTACACCTCCACCATCGACTACTTGGCCCGGTTCGGCTTCGACCAAGCCGCGCTGCTGGAGCAGCTTCGTGGCATCTCGCCGGGGAGCATCCTCTCCGTCGTCGGGGACATCGCCTCGCGTGCGTCAGGGGCGACGGCCCTCACCATGGTGGTGCTCGTGGCGATGGTGTTCATGGTGATGGACCTGCCGAGCATGGGGGAGCGGTTCCGGATCGCCGGTCGCCTCCAGCCGGGGCTCGGTGACTCCGTCCGGGCCTTCGTGCTGGGCATCCGGAGGTACTGGATGGTCACCACCATCTTCGGCCTGGTCGTGGCCGTGCTCGACGGCGCCGTGCTCCTTCTGCTCGGAGTCCCGCTCCCGCTGGTGTGGGCCGTGCTGAGCTTCATCACCAACTACATCCCGAACGTCGGCTTCGTCATCGGCCTCGTCCCCCCAGCCCTTCTCGCACTCGTGGAGAACGGTCCGGTGACGGCCCTGGTCGTCGTGATCGCCTACAGCGTCCTCAACTTCGTGATCCAGTCGATCATCCAGCCGAAATTCACTGGCGACGCCGTCGGCATCACCCCCACGGTCTCCTTCATCTCGCTGTTGCTGTGGACCGCGGTCTTCGGGGGGCTGGGGGCCCTCATCGCGCTGCCGTTCACGCTCATGATCAAGGCGATGCTGATCGACAGCGACCCGCGCATGCGATGGCTCAATGCCCTCATCTCCTCCAATCCTCGCAAGGCGCTGGCCCTGGACCGAGCGGACTGACCGGGATCGATTCCCCGCAGCGCGAACATGTGGTGTTGCCCCTTGGGTTCATCCCCGGACCCGGTAGGTTGGGGGCCGTGACCGAGAAGCTACAACCACCGACCATGGCCGGCCCCAGTGCCGCTGGCCTCGGCCTGAACGACAACGTCTACTCCGCCCTCCTGGCGAACCGGATCATCTTCCTCGGTTCGGAGGTGCGCGACGAGAACGCCAACGCGATCTGCGCGCAGATGCTGCTGCTCAACGCCGAGGACCCCCACAAGGACATCTACCTCTACATCAACTCCCCGGGCGGCTCCGTCGACTCCGGCATGGCCATCTTCGACACCATGCAGTGGATCAGCAACGACGTCGCCACCGTTGCCATGGGACTCGCGGCGTCGATGGGGCAGTTCCTGCTCTCGGCCGGCACCCCGGGCAAGCGGTTCGCGCTGCCGCACAGCCGCATCATGATGCACCAGCCCTCGGGCGGTCTCGGCGGCACCGCGTCTGACATCCGCATCCAGGCCGAGCAGTCGCTCCACATCAAGAAGACGATGGCGAACCTCATCGCCCAGCACACGGGCCAGACGATCGAGCAGATCGAGGCGGACTCGGACCGCGACCGCTGGTTCACCGCCGAGCAGGCGCTCGAGTACGGCTTCATCGACCACGTCTACGAGCGTGCGTCCCAGATCAAGACGGAGGGCCCGAACCAGTGATGAACCACGCCCTGCCCGGGGGCCTCGCCCCCGCCGGCCCGTCGATGGACTACTACATCCCGCAGTGGGAGGAGCGCACCAGCTACGGCGTCAGGCGCATCGACCCCTACACCAAGCTGTTCGAGGACCGCATCATCTTCCTCGGCACCCCGATCAGCGACGACATCGCCAACGCCGTGATGTCCCAGCTCCTCGTCCTGCAGTCCATGGATGCCGAGCGGCAGATCTCGATCTACATCAACTCCCCGGGCGGATCGTTCACGGCGTTGACGGCGATCTACGACACCATGCGCTACATCAAGCCCGACATCCAGACCATCTGCCTCGGGCAGGCCGCCTCCGCCGCGGCCCTGCTGCTGGCGGCGGGGACCAAGGGCAAGCGCCTCGCGCTCCCGAACAGCCGGATCCTCATCCACCAGCCCGCCACCGAGGGCGGCTACGGCCAGTCCTCGGACCTGGAGATCCAGGCGCGCGAGATCATGCGGATCCGCTCGCTGATGGAGAACATGCTGGCGGCCGACACCGGTCAGCCGGTGGAGAAGGTCTCCCTCGACATCGAGCGCGACAAGTACCTTACGGCCGAGGAGGCCAAGGAGTACGGCATCGTCGACGACATCCTGACGTCACTGAAGGACGTGGACTGATCCACAGCTAGCCTCGTCCGGGTGTTGCGGCACTGCGTGGCACCCGGGCAGGTAGTGTGGATTTCGACCCCGTGATGCATCGCCCCAGGGGCGTGAGGAGGTGGACGACGTGGCACGCATCGGAGAATCGAGCGAGCTCTTCAAATGCAACTTCTGCGGCAAGAGCCAGAAGCAGGTCAAGAAGCTGATCGCCGGCCCCGGCGTCTACATCTGCGACGAGTGCATCGCGCTGTGCAACGAGATCATCGAGGAGGAGTTCCCCGAGGAGGGGGCGGCCGGCCTCGCCGAGGAACTGCCCACCCCCCACCAGATCCGGGACTTCCTCGACACGTACGTCATCGGTCAGGACGCGGCAAAGAAGGCACTCAGTGTCGCCGTGTACAACCATTACAAGCGGGTCCAGTCGGAGTCGCAGGCCCCAGCCCGGGCCGGAGCCGACCACGAACATGTCGACGTCGCCAAGTCCAACATCCTGCTCATCGGACCCACCGGGTGCGGTAAGACCTATCTCGCCCAGACTCTCGCGAGGATGCTGGACGTGCCGTTCGCCATGGCGGACGCCACCGCACTGACCGAGGCCGGCTACGTGGGCGAGGACGTCGAGAACATCCTGCTCAAGCTCATCCAGGCCGCGGACTTCGACATCAAGAAGGCCGAGACCGGCATCATCTACATCGACGAGATCGACAAGGTCGCGCGGAAGTCAGAGAACCCCTCCATCACCCGTGACGTCTCGGGCGAGGGCGTCCAGCAGGCACTGCTGAAGATCCTCGAGGGCACGGTGGCCTCCGTACCGCCGCAGGGTGGCCGCAAGCACCCACACCAGGAGTTCCTGCAGATCGACACCACCAAGATCCTCTTCATCGTTGGCGGTGCCTTCTCCGGCCTCGAGGAAATCATCAACGCCCGCATGGGCAAGCGGCCGCTGGGATTCAGCAAGGGCGTCGAGAAGAAGCCCGAGATCACGGACCCGTTCGCCAAGGTGCGACCAGAGGACCTGCACAAGTACGGTCTGATCCCGGAGTTCATCGGACGCCTCCCCATGATCTCCAGCGTCTCGCAACTGGACCGCGACGCCCTGGTCAGGATCCTGGTCGAGCCCAAGAACGCTCTCACCAAACAGTTCGCCAAGCTCTTTGAACTCGACGGCGTGCGGCTC
The DNA here is from genome assembly GCA_947499145.1 of uncultured Arachnia sp. Taxonomy (GTDB): domain Bacteria; phylum Actinomycetota; class Actinomycetes; order Propionibacteriales; family Propionibacteriaceae; genus Arachnia. The sequence continues at coordinate 299,891 of CANMNB010000003.1, read as the reverse complement.
GAGTTCACCGACGAGGCCATTGAGGCCATCGCGGACCAAGCGCTGGAGCGGGGGACCGGCGCCCGTGGTCTGCGAGCCATCCTGGAGGAGCTCCTGCTCGACGTCATGTTCGACGTCCCGTCGTCGGACGACGCGGCGCTCGTGGTCGTGACGGAGGATGCGGTCGCCGGCGCGGAAAAGCCTGAGATCGTCCCTCGAGCCAAGATGGCCCGGCGTCGGGACCTGTCCGCCTGAGTGCCCTCGCGGGGTAGGTTTGGGCGCATGACGCGCGGCTATCTCAGGTACCCCCACATCCACGGCGACAACGTCGTGTTCGTCGCTGCCGACGACCTCTGGCTCACCACCATCCAGGGTGGTCGGGCGCATCGCTTGACCGCCGACGAGCATCCGCCGCGCACCCCGCGCTTCTCACCGGACGGGCAGCGGGTCGCGTTCATCAGCAGCATCCACGGCGGCCAGGACGTCCACGTCATAGAACTGAGCGGCCAGCGTCGACGCTTGACCTGGATCGGCGCGCGCCGCATGCGAGTCTCGGGCTGGCTGGACGACGAGCACGTGCTCGTGGCCTCCGACCACGCCGATCACTCCTGGTCGCTGACCCACCTGTACTCGGTCTCCCTCGACGGCGACGTGGAGCGTCTCCCGTGGGGCCCGGCGATGGACGCGTCGGTGGGTCCGAAGGGCCGGGTCGTCGTGGCATCACCCAACTACCGCGGCCCGGAAGGCTGGAAGCGCTACCGCGGCGGCATGGCCGTGCGCGCGTGGGTCTCGGACGCCAAGCGCAAGCGGTGGGAGCGGCTGCTGCCGGACGAGGCGGCGAGCCTGCACATGCCCCAGTGGCACGGGGAGCGCATCCTGTTCACCTCCGACCTCGGGGCCGCCCTGCCCGGCAACCCCGACGAGCAGGCGCAGGTGTACTCCGTCGCCCCCGACGGGACTGACCTGCGCCAGCACACACGGCACTCGTTCGCGGACGGCTATGTGCGTGATGCCACCACAGACGGCAGTCGCATCGTCCACCACTCGCGCGGCCAGCTGTTCGTGCTCGATGACCTCGACGCCCGGCCGCGCCGCCTGGACGTGGTTCTGGGAGTGGCCGACCCCGCACCCGAGGTGTTGTCCCCCACCGAGCGACTCGAAACCTTCTGGCCCGACCACGGCGGGGACGGCTCGGTCCTCGACTGGCGCGGCTCCGCCTGGTACCTCACCCACCGCGGCGGCCCGGCGCGGGCGCTCAGCGACCTGCCCGGGGTCCGGATCCGGGAGCCCCTGGTCCTCGGCTCGTCCGGCAAGGCCGTCTGGGCCACCGACGCCGAGGGGGAGGACTGCCTGGAGATCATGGCCCTCGACGGTGACGGCGACCCGCGTCGCCTCGCCCAGGGCAAGCTCGGGCGCGTCCTGGCGCTGGCCTCCGACGCCGAGGGAACCCGGGTTGCCGTGGCCAGCCACGACGGGGCCATCCACGCCGTCGACGTCGCTCGTGGGTCGGTGAAGCGGCTGGGGCGTTCCGCCAACGGCGAGGCCACCGGGCTGGTGTTCTCACCCGACGGCCGGTACCTGGTGTGGCGCGAGGCGATCGCCAACGAGGGCCTCCTCGGTCGCCTGGTCGGCTACGACCTCACCGAGAACACCGCCTTCGAGCTGACCCGCGGCCAGTTCAACGACTTCTCCCCGGCCTTCAGCCTGGACGGGAAGTTCCTCTACTTCCTGTCCAACAGGACGATCGATCCCACCTACGACGAGCTCACCTTCGACCTGTCGTTCACCAACACCACGCGGCCGTTCGTGATCCCGCTGCGCGCGGAGGACCCGGCGCCGTTCGGCCCTTCGGCGGACGGTTGGGCCGTCGGGGAGGACGACGACGAGAAGGGCAAGTCCGACGACCCGAAGGCCAAGGAGACAAAGGGCGAGGAGGAGAGCAAGCCGGAGGTGGTTGTCTTCGACCTCGACGGAGCGGAGGATCGCATGGTCCCGCTCCCCGTGCCGTCCGGGCGCTACACCGACCTGCAGACCTCCCACCACGGCGTTCTGTGGCGCCGCCGATCCTCCTACACCGGTGAGATCGGTGACGGCCGCGTCTCCGGGGACGAGGCGAAGGACTCGATCGAGCACTATGACGTCACGAAGCGCAAGCTCGTCGTCGTCGTCGAGGCCTGCGACCGTGCACGCGTCAGCGGCGACGGCAAGCACCTCGTGGTGCGCAACGGGGACGACCTGTGGGTCCAGGCCTCGGATGCCAAGGCGGAGGAGGACGACGCGAAGATCGCCGTCGACCTCACCCGGTTGCGGCGTGTGGTCAACCCGCGCGACGAGTGGCGCCAGATGTTCGACGAGAACGCCCGCCTCATGCGCGACCACTACTGGCGCGAGGACATGGACGGCATCGACTGGATGGCCGTGACGGCGGCCTACCGCCCGTTGGTCGAGGAGATTGCCACCCACGACGACCTGGTGGACGTGCTGTGGGAGACGGTCGGGGAGCTCAACACGTCCCACGCCTATGTCTCCCCGCCGTCTCACGGGGACGACGCGCCCCGCGTGGGTTGGCTGGGGGCCGAGTTCGGACGCAACGCCAAGGGTGAGGTGGTCATCAAGCGAATCCTGCCCGGCGAGTCGTCGGACCCTTCGGCCCGCTCGCCGCTGCGCGCGGCCGGTGTCGCTGCCGAGGAGGGAGACGTCATCGTCGCCGTGGACGGTCGACCGACCTCGGAGGTGCCGGACATCGGTGTCCTGCTCCAGGGGTCGGCGGAGAAGGTCGTCGAACTGACGCTGGTTCGCGGGCGGATGAAGCGTCGCGTCGCCGTCGTCCCCCTGGCCTCCGAGGCAAGCCTGCGCTACCACGAGTGGGTCGCCGGTCGCGCGGCCTACGTCGCCGAGCGGTCCGAGGGTCGGATCGGGTATGTCCACGTCCCGGACATGACCGCGCCGGGCTGGGCGGAGTTCCACCGGCTCATCGAGAAGGCGGCTCGCTGCGAGGCGGTGGTCGTCGACGTCCGCTACAACGCCGGCGGGCACACCTCCGAGCTCATCATCGAGCGACTGGCTCGCAGGGTGATCGGGTGGGGGTTCGGCCGGCACTTCGACGAACCCTTCACCTACCCCACCCAGGGCATGCGCGGCCCACTGGTCTTCGTCACGAACTCCTATGCCGGGTCCGACGGCGACATCGTCACGGGTGCGGCGCAGAACCTGGACCTCGGGCCCGTCATCGGGGAGCGCAGCTGGGGCGGCGTCGTCGGCATCGACGGGCGGTTCGTGCTGGTCGACGGCACGGAGGTGACCCAGCCCCGCTACGCCCATGCCTTCGACAAGCACGGCTTCGGGCTGGAGAACCACGGCACCGACCCAGACATCGAGGTCGCCCTGGACCCGGCCGACTGGGAGTCGGATTCCGACCGGCAGCTGGACGTCGCGATCCAGGAGGCGCTGGACCGCCTCGGGAGGAAGCCGGCATCGACTCCGCCCGCCTTCGAGGCCCCGCGCGGAGGCCGCAAGGATGGGTGACGTGAAGAGGAACTGGGCCGGCAACGTCACCTACCGGGCCCAAGCGGTGGCGGAGCCACGGACAGTGGCGGAGCTCCAGGAGCTGGTGAGTTCAGAGCCTGCGGTGCGGGTGGTGGGGTCGCGGCACTGCTTCAACGACATCGCGGACACCACGGGCGTCCAGGTCTCGCTTGCCTCCCTGCAGTCCGAGGGCCCGGTCCGTGTCGATGACTCGACGTTCCGCGTGCCCGCGTGGTTGCGCTACGGAGACCTGGTACCCGCGCTGGAGGAGGCGGGCGTCGCCCTGACCAACCTGGCCTCCCTACCTCACATCTCCGTGGCGGGAGCCGTCCAGACCGGCACTCACGGCTCCGGCGACAGGATCGGGTCGCTGGCCACCCAGGTATCGGCGCTCGAACTCGTCGACGGTGGCGGGGAGCTGGTGCGACTCGAGCGCGGCGACGCCGACTTCGACGGCGCCGTCGTGGGACTCGGTTCCCTCGGGGTGATCACGCACGTCCAGCTCGACGTCGTGCCCGCCGTGCCCGTGTCGCAACGGGTCTTCGAGGCCGTGCACCTGGAGACGGTGCTGGCGGATCTCGATGCCATCACGGGCGCCGGCGACAGCGTCAGCCTGTTCACGACATGGCAGGACCCAGAATCCGTGAACCAGGTGTGGGTGAAGTCGGCGGGCGAGATGGATGTCGAGGCGATCGCTGCTGCGGGTGGACGTGCGGCCGACGGCAAGCGTCACCCCATCCCCGGGATCGACCCGGAACCCTGCACGCCGCAGCTGGGGGAGTTCGGGCCGTGGTTCGACCGGCTGCCGCACTTCCGCCTGGAGTTCACCCCGTCCGTCGGGGCCGAGCTGCAGTCGGAGTTCCTCGTGCCGCGCGGGGACGCCGTCCGGGCCATCGAGGCGGTGGCGGCCATGGCCACGGAGATCGCACCCCTGCTCTACGTCAGCGAGATCCGGACCATGGCGGCCGATGACCTGTGGCTCTCGCCCGCCCACGGCGCGGACACGGTGGGGCTCCACTTCACCTGGCATCCCGATGAGGATGCCGTCCGCGCACTCCTGCCCAGGCTGGAGGCGGCGCTGCCGGAGACTGCGCGCCCACACTGGGGCAAGGTGTTCACGATGGGCGGCGCGACGGTCGCCGGCCGCTACCCGCGGTGGTCGGACTTCCGCGAGCTGCGTGCCCGGCTGGACCCGCAGGGCCGGTTCCGCAACGCCTACGTGACGAGACTGGGACTCTAGGTCTGGCCTTCACCTGTTCGTCGTCGCCGTTGGCCGTATAGGCGGATACTGGGAGCATGACCAGCAGGTCGAACGTCGTCCTCGCCGTCATCGGTGCGCTGGTGGTAGTGCTCGCCGTGGTGGCGGGCGTTGTCGCGACGACCCGAGAGAACCCCACCATGGACCTCTCCACGCCCGACGGTACGGTCCAGGCCTACGTCACCGCGCTGGTGAACCACGACGACGAGACGGTCGAGGAGGTGCTGGATCCCGAACTGGGGTGCATCGCGCCCCTGCGAGAAATGTACGTGCCGTCGCGCGTGTCGCTCTCCATCGTCGAGAGTGACGAGCGCGGCGACACCGCCACCGTCGTCGTCGAGATCACCGAGCACGGGCAGGGTCTCTTCGACTCCTGGTCGCACCGCGAGCGATTCGAGCTCGAGCGCGTCGGGGACGGCTGGATGGTCACGGGGGAGCCGTGGCCCGTCTACAAGTGCAAGTGAGGCCGACATGGTCATCGGGGTAGTGGTCACTGTTGTCATGGTCGGGTTGCTGGCCGGTGCCGCCGGTCTCGTCGTCTCGGCGGTGCGCCGTCGGGGATCGCACGATCGGATGGATCCACGCAGCGTCCGGCGCTTCTTCCAGTACCTCATCCTCTTCGCGCTCGTCATCGTCACCTGCCTCGGCGCCAGCGAGCTGATCGCCCGGCTCCTTGGGTCACGACCCGCTGCCTGGGAGGACGGTGCCTTCCTGCTGGCGCAGGCCTGGGCCTTCGTCCTCGTCGGCGCCCCGGCCACGGGGCTGTTGCTGTGGTGGACGCTGACCTCGCACCGGCGCGACCCTGCCGAACGCCACTCAGCATGGACCGTGGTCTACCTCACCCTGATGGCACTGGTCACGGCGACGGTGACAGCGGTCAGCCTGCAGGGCGTGATCCAGGCTCTCGTGGCGGACGTCGAGCTGGACGCCGACGCCGCAGCATCCCTCATCGTGTGGGGTACCGCCTGGGCCGCCCACTGGTGGTGGGCGCGTACATCGCTCGCCGAGGGCACCGACTCCTTCCACATCCTCGGCGGTTCCGTCGTGGGCCTGGTGCTCATGGCCAGCGGCGGCGTCTACCTGCTGGGGACATCACTCGAGGTGCTGCTGTTGCGTCCCCTCGTCATCGGAGAGCCCAGGTCCGTGCTGGGCGAGGCCGCCGCAACCTTCGTCGCGGGTGTCGCGCTCTGGGTCTGGTACTGGGTGGCGCACGGACTTCGCCGGCACCGCGACACCATCTGGCTGGCGGCGGTCCTGCTCGTGGGAGTCGCCGGGGCGCTGGTCATGGCGCTCGTGTCCGGGACCCTCCTCGGGTGGACGCTCCTCGTCTGGCTGGTCGGAGATCCCGGTGGAGCAGCCGCGGCGCAGCACTTCGCCTCCGCCCCCACCCAGCTGTCGGCGCTGCTGATCGGGCTGGTCCTGTGGTGGTACCACCGCAGTGTGCTCGGCCAATTGCCCGGGCGCCCGGAGGTGCGACGAGTCTACGAGTACCTCGTCGCCGGCCTGGGGCTGGCGGCCACAGCCGCGGGAGTCGGCACCGTGATCGTGGCCTTGATCGAGGCCGTCACACCGGGCATCGACATCGGGATGTCCACCCTCAACACCCTCTTGGCGGCCATCACCCTCCTCGTGGTGGGTGTCCCCGTCTGGTGGCTGCACTGGAGGTTGGCCCAGAGGGCTCTGCGGGAGAGTCCCCGGGATGAGACGACGTCGCCCTCCCGCCGGGTGTTCCTGGCCATCGTCCTGGGGGTCTCGGCCATCGCCGCGATCGTGTCGCTCATCACCGTCGTCTTCACGTTGCTGCAGGACGCCATCGACACCCAGTTCGGCCCGGCGACGCTCCGGTCGTTGCGCTACGGACTGGGGGTCCTCGTCGCCGCCGCTGCGGTCGCGCTCTACCACGGTCTCCTGGTGCGCGCGGAGCGTTCAACGGCAGCTGGAGATGAGGTGGGCGACCTGGTGCCGGTGCCGCGGTCGGTGGTGTTCATCGGGGGCGACGCCCCGGACGCCCGACGTGTCCTCTCCGAAGCCGGGTGCCCCGTCGAGGTCTGGGAGTCGAGCGATGCGGTCCAGTGGGAGCCGGGGACGCTGCTGGCGGCCCTGCAGGGTCATGTGGGGCGGGACGTCGTCGTCGTGGGCTTCGACGACGGGACACCACGCGTCATGGCCGTGGAGAGGGATGCGTCCTCCCGAGGCCGGTGAACCCCGGCGGCCCCTCGCGGTGGGCGGCTACCGAAGCCCCTGATGCTCGCGGTACCTTGGGGTGCGCCCGGAAGAGGGCATGAGGCGGGACCCGAGGGGACGTGCATGGCGAGCGACACGGCGATGGCCGAGACCACCACCGGCGAGGACCTACTGACCGAGGGGGAGTGGCGCCGTTCCCGGCTGTTCCTCTTCGGCGAAATGCTCCTGTTCGCCACCATCAGCCTCGTCGCCTCGTTCGTGCTGTCCTATGACGCCATCCTTCTGGCGGCCGACCCGAACGTCGAGCTGTCCTGCTCGATCAACCCGTTCCTCGACTGCGCGAAGGTCGGCCTCACCTGGCAGGCGGCGGTGTTCGGGTTCCCGAACGCGTTCCTCGGGCTCATCTCCGAGCCTGTTGTCATGACGATCGCGGTGGCCTCGCTCTCGGGCGTCCGGTTCCCGCGGTGGTTCATGTTCACGGCCAACGCGGTGTACCTGCTGGGCGTGATCTTCGCCTACTGGCTGCTGTTCCAGTCCACGTACGTCATCGGGGCTCTCTGCCCGTGGTGCATCCTCGTCACCCTGGCCACCACTTTCGTGTTCTTCTCCATGACGCAGTGGAACATCCTCGAGAACAACCTGTTCCTGTCCCCGGAGCAGCACCGCCGGGCGGTGGCCTTCGTCAAGGGCGGCTGGTTGACCATCATCCTCATCGGCTGGCTCGTGGTCGTCTTGATCCTGGAGATCCTGCGCTGGGCTCCCGCCTTCCTCTGAGGGGTCAGCGTCGTCGGGAGACGGTCGGGTCACCCGGGATCCAGTAGCGCAGCCAGAGGTGCTCAGGGTCCGTGGCCTCGGGCCTGAGCCCAATCCGTGGCCCCGCCACCCAGTCGGGGGCCGGTCCCGTCCTGTCCGCGATCCGCAGCAAACTGTCGGGAGCGCAGAGGTCGATGCCGTCGTCGCGCCACGTGATGCCCAACGCCACCGTGAGGCGGCCGGGTCCCTGGGCGAGGTCCGTGTCGCGTCGGGTGACGCCGGCCGCGGCGCGACGGGCCCGCGCCACCTCCACTCCCCGCACCACCTCGCCCGCTCGCAGCAGGACGGCGTTCGCGTGCCCCTCGACCGATGTCACGACGTTGCAGCAGGAGTGCAGGCCCATGTGGCGGTAGGCGTACAGGTGTCCCGCTGGTCCGAACATGGTGGCGTTTCGGGCGGTCCGGCCCCGGTAGGCGTGCGAGCCGGGGTCCGTCTCGCCCTCGTACGCCTCGACCTCCGTGATCCGGAGCACCACGTCGTCCGAGACCACGTGGCAGCCGAGGAGGCGGGGCGCCAGCTCGCGGGCGGGACCTGTGAGGAAGTCTCGGGGGAGGAAGGTCAGTTCGTCCACGGCCCGCTCTCCGTGGCAAGCAGCGCGAAGGTGACCAGCCAATGGGTGGACATGAAATCGCCGGAGGTGATCCGATCGACGACGGCGTCGTATTGAGCGTTCGCGGATCGCGTGAACTGGCTAGCCAGGTGGGGCGGTACGTGTGGTGAGAGACGCCGCAGCAGCCAGGATCGGCTGATCGCGAGACCTCCCAGATGGGCCAGCTGGCCATCCGCGTCGGTGACGTCGGGAGGAGCTTGGAGCACCGCGCTCGACGTCACCCCCTCCAGGAACCCGGTCAGCCATGCCGAGGGGTCGTCGAGGACCTCGGCCATCAGGGTCGCCTCGGTGAGAGAGGGTGAAAGGAAGTCGTGGGCCGAGGGTTCCTGTTCCCAGCCTGCACGCTTGTCATCTCCGTAGAGCCGCCGTGCGTGGTGGCGGATGGCCACCTCGAGCTCGGTCATCCCCAGGCCGGAGGCCGCCCGCAGACCCAGCAGGAGTGCCAGGGCCGTGTTGCCGTGCACGCCATGTCGGACGGGCAGGGGAAGGGTTGGGAGCCAAGCCAGCACGGCGGCTCCGAGGTGGTGGGCCAGCGGGGCGACGGCGGTCTCCCACCTCGTGTCACGCGCCGCGGCCGCGAGCATCAGGGCCCACACCCACCCGTAGGGACGCTCGAACGAGGGGTGACGTCGCACATAGCCCACCTCGACCTGGATGGCGTCGTGGTTCAAGCGGTCGTCGAGGAGCTCGTCGACCTCACTCCTGGCCTTTCTCCCAAGGGCTGGCCGTAGCTGCAACAGCGACCATTGCATGTGGCAGCTCGAATGCCAGTCCAGGCAGCCGTGGAAGGCCGGGTGGAGCTGGAACGGGTTGACGTCCAGGTCGTCCGGTCCCAGCGAGACGTGGCCACTCGCGTAGGGGAACGGGGTCGAGAGCGCGGCGACGCACGCCCCGGCCCACGCCTCCGCCGTTTCCTTCCCGATGCCGAGCGCAGGGGTCACGTCGCGTCAGCCAGCTCCACGTCCACGGCCAGTGAGTCCCCGCCCGGCGCCCACGTGACGTCGCCGGTCAGTCGACCCACGGCCCGAAGGTCGTCCTCGATCCGCTGGAGCCGGCCGAGCACCTCTTCCGGTCCGGTGAACGCGGCGCTCGTGACCTCCGTGCGCATCGAGACCTTGGCATTGGACTTGGCTCCCCGGATGCCGATGAGGGCGGCGGCGACGTCAGCGAGAAGCGCCGGGTCCCCGTCGATCGCCAGCTCGTCGACGCCCGGCCACGCCGCACGGTGGATGGAGTCTGTATGGGTCCAGCTCCAGGTCTCCTCGGTCACGAACGGCATGAACGGCGCGAAGAGGCGCTGCTGGACGTCCAGCGCGAGCCCCAGGGCGGCTCGTGCGGAGCCCTGTTCCGCGGCGGAGGAGTGGCTCCCGTACGCGCGCTCCTTGACCAGCTCGAGGTAGTCGTCGCAGAACGACCAGAAGAACGTCTCGGCCTGCTCCAACGCCGAGCTGTAGTCGAACGCCTCGAACGACGCCGTTGCCTCCGCGACGACGTCGCGCAGCCCGGCCAGCATGGCCGTGTCGACGGGGTTGGTCACGGCCTCCAGGCCGCCGGCGCCCTCGGACAGGGAGATCACGAACTTGCTGGCGTTCAGGATCTTCATGGCCAGTCGACGTCCGACCTTCATCTGGGACTCGTCGAACGGCGAATCCTGACCGGGGCGGGCCATGGCGGCGCGCCACCGGACGGCGTCGGAGCCGAACCGGTCCAGGATGTCGGTGGGGACGACGACGTTGCCCTTGGACTTGCTCATCTTCTTGCGGTCCGGGTCCGTCACGAAGCCGGAGATGGTGGCGCGCTTCCAGGGCAGGGCGTCGTGCTCCAGGTGGGAGCGCACGATCCTGCTGAACAGCCAGGTGCGGATGATGTCGTGGGCCTGGGGTGCCAGGTCCATGGGGAAGGTGAGGTTGAACAGTTCCTCGTCGCGTTCCCACCCGCAGGCGATCTGTGGGGTGAGGGAGGATGTCGCCCAGGTGTCCATGACGTCGGGATCCGCCATGAAGCCACCCGGGACGCCACGCTGGTCCTCCGAGTATCCCGGCGGCACGGCGGTGACCGGGTCGATCGGGAGGGCCTGTTCGGAGGCGAGAATGGGATGGTCGTAGTCCGGCTCCCCCTCCTCGGTGATCGGGTACCACAACGGGAACGGTACTCCGAAGAACCGCTGTCGGGAGATGAGCCAGTCGCCGTTGAGGCCGCTCACCCAGTTCTCGTAGCGGTGGCGCATGTGGTCAGGCACCCACTTCAGCTCGTCCCCACGGGCCACGAGCGCGGCCTTGAGGTCCTGGTCCCGGCCGCCATTGCGGATGTACCACTGGCGGGTGGCGACGATCTCGAGGGGCTTGTCGCCCTTCTCGTAGAAGTTGGCCATGCGGGTCGTGGCCTTCGGGTCGCCGTCCAGGTCGCCAGAGTCGCGCAGCATCTGGACCGTGGCCTCGCGGGCGCTGAAGACGGTCTTGCCGGCGAGCGGTTCATACGCCGCCGGGTTCTCGACCCACTCGGGCAGGTCGAGGGCGAATCGGCCATCGCGGCCGATGACGGTCCGGGTGGGCAGGTTCAGCTCGCGCCACCACAACACGTCGGTCAGGTCGCCGAAGGTACAGCACATGGCGATGCCCGCGCCCTTGTCGGGCTCCGCCGCCGGGTGCGCCAGCACGGGAATCTCGACGCCGAACAGTGGGGAGGTGACGGTGCTGCCGAACAGGTCCTGGTAGCGCTCGTCGTCGGGGTGCGCGATGAGGGCACACACGCTGACCAGCAGCTCGGGCCGGGTGGTCTCGATGTAGACGTTCTCCCCGTCCTCACGGTGGAACGCGACGCGGTGGTAGGCGCCCGGGTACTCGCGGGCCTCGAGCTCGGCCTGCGCCACGGCGGTGTGGAAGGTCACGTCCCACAGCGTCGGGGCATGGCTGAGGTAGGCCTCGCCGCGGGCATGGTTCCTCAGGAACGCCCGCTGCGCGACGGCCTGCGCCTCGTCGGAGATGGTGGTGTAGAGGGTGTCCCAGTCCACCGAGAGACCGAGCTGGCGCCACATGTCCTCGAAGGCCTGCTCGTCGATGGCGGTCAGTTCGTGGCACAGCTCGACGAAGTTCGCGCGCGAGATCGCGGCCTGACGCTTGGGATCCGGTTTGGCCGGGGGCGTGAAGTCCGCCTCGAAGGGGACCGACGGGTCGCACCGGACGCCGTAGTAGTTCTGGACGCGACGTTCCGTGGGCAGGCCGTTGTCGTCCCAGCCCATCGGGTAGAACACCTGCTTGCCGCGCATCCGCTGGTAGCGCGCCACGAGGTCGGTGTGGGTGTAGCTGAACACGTGCCCGACGTGCAGCGAGCCGGAGACCGTCGGGGGCGGGGTGTCGATGCTGAAGACGTCCTCGCGGGAGGCGGGGCGCTCGAAGGCGTAGGTCTTCTCGTCGCGCCAGACCTGGCTCCACTTCGACTCCAGCCCTTCGAGGGCTGGCTTGTCGGGGAGGCCGGCGGGCTGGGTGGCGTCAGCAGTCATGTGCTGAATCCTAGTGACTGAGCGGCGGCCTCCCCAATCCTGATCAGGCGGCAGCGGCCTCGATCGCGGCCAGGAGGTCGTCGGCAGTCGGCTCGATGAGCACCTGCTGGTTCTCGTCGACGAACTGCAACTGCGTGTCCCCGACGACGTACGTCGGCGTGGAGCGGATGCCCTCGTCCATGAACGTCTGGTTCCCCTGGTCGACGAACTCCTGGAATGCCTGGGTGTCGTAGAGCTCCTGGAAGCGGGTGAGGTCCTCGCCCTCGATCCCCACCGCGGCGGGGAACTCCTCGCGCAGCTGCTGGTCCGTGTAGCCACCGCCCTGCGGGTGCTGGTTCGCGTAGATAGTGGAGTGGTACTCGCGGTACTTGCCGACGGCGTCAGCCGCGGCGGCCGCGATGGCGGGGCGGGTGGAGGAGTCGTTCATGAGCTGCTCCTCCATGAACACCGCGGTGCGGATCTCGACGCTGATGGAGCCGGCGTCGACGAGTTCCTTGATCGCCGGCCCATAGGCTGCCTCACGTGCCGCACAGGCCGGGCACTGGTAATCCTCGTAGATCACGAGATGCGGTGCGTCGTCCGAGGCCTCCTCGGCCTGGCTCGTGAGCATGACCCCTCCCGCCTCGGTGCCGTTCGGGGGCGTCTGCTGATTGGCCGTGACCTCCCGGTTCTGCCCCACGGTCTGGAGGATGACGATGCCGAGGATCACCACGACCACCAGCGCGACGGCTCCCAGCCCGAACGCCAGCAGCCGCCGGTTCTTGCGGTTGCGCTCCTCGAGCTCCTGCTGCTGCTTCAGCGCCGCTCGTCGGCTCATACCGGAATTGTTTGCCATCGTTATCTCGCTATTCCTCGGTGGTGGTCAGGACGCTGGTGGGACTGGAGGACGGGTTCATGGAGGTCGCCCTCCCTGCTGCGGCCCGACCGCAGCCACCCGTCGAGTGAGAATGCGGTGGCGGGACGCAGGACCAGCCAGCCCGCGACGCACGCCAGGGCCAGGCCCGACCAGAGTCCCGCGGCGTGCGGGCCGGGGAGGGACCGCGTCCACGCCCACACCGTCGCCCCCATGCCGACCAGCAGCACCAGGATCGCGACGGTGGCCGCGGACCGCGTCAGTGCACCCAGCACCAGCAGGAGTCCGCACAGCATCTGGATGACGGGCGCTGCCACGACCAGCACCGTCCAGACTCCGGCGGGCACGGCCAGGCCGAGTGCTTCGGCGCGGTCCTGCAGACCACCCGGGTCCCCGAGTTGGACGATGCCGGCAACGAGCAGCACGCCGCCGAGCAGGAGGCGCGCGGCGAGGCCGACCCAGTCGGGCCATCGCCTCGTCCGGGGCGCGCGGGGGATCTCGCTCACGGGCACATCCTAACGGCGTCGACAAGGGCGCCCTCGGCGCCGGGTGACCGATACGATGGCCGCACCATGACAGATTCCCACAAGCAACTCGTGGCCGAGCTCACGAGCCGCTGGCCCGAGCATCGAGTCGCGCCCTCCCTGAGCCGCATCAGCGCGCTGATGGAGCTGCTCGGCGAGCCCCAGCGCGCGGTCCCGGTGATCCAGGTCGCCGGCACCAACGGCAAGGGCAGCACCTGCATCATGATCGACGCACTCCTCAGGGCGGCCGGGTTGCGGGTGGGACGTTTCGCGTCCCCCCACCTCAGCGACGCTCGGGAGCGGATCGTCATCGACGGCGAGCCCATCAGCGAGGAGCGGTTCGACGAGGTGTGGCGGGAGATCCAGCCCTTCGTGGCGATGGTGGACGAGCAGAAGCTCGACGGCGTGGACATGACGTTCTTCGAGGTCATCACCGGGATGGCCTACGCCGCGTTCGCCGACGCCCCGGTCGACGTGGCCGTGGTGGAGGTCGGCTTGGGCGGTAGGTGGGACGCCACCAGCGTCGCCGACCCGCAGGTCGCGGTGGTCTGCCCCGTCGCGCTCGACCACACCCACATCCTCGGGTCCACCATCCAGGAGGTGGCCGCCGAGAAGGCCGGGATCATCAAGACCGGAGCCACGGCGGTGCTTGCGGGCCAGGACACCGCGGCGGCGCAGGTCCTGCTCGCCCGTGCCGTCGACGTCGGGGCCAAGGTGCGTGCCGAGGGCCCGGACTTCGGGCTGCTCTCACGCCAGGTCGCCGTGGGCGGGCAGCTGATGCGGATCGACACCGCGGGCGGCCCCGTCGCCGACGTCTTCCTGCCCCTGCACGGCGAGCACATGGCCCGCAACGCGGCCCTGGCCGTCGCCGCCGTCGAGGCGTTCCTCGGTGGCCAGGCGTTGAACCCCGACATCATCACCGAAGGACTGGACGCGGTCGAAGCGCCCGCCCGGTTGGAGCTCGTGCGACGCTCGCCGGCCTTCGTCGTCGACACCGCCCACAACCCCCACGCCGCCCGGGCGACGATCGACGCCCTCAAGGAGTCCTTCGCGTTCATGCCCACCGTCGGCGTCGTCGCGATGATGCAGGACAAGGACTCACGCGAGGTGCTGCGGATCTTCGCCGAGGAGATGGACTACGTCGTCATCACCCGCACCGCGAATTCGCCCCGCGCCCGCAGCGTCGACGACCTGGCCGCCGAGGCTGAGGAGGTGTGGCCGCGGGAGCGCGTCCAGCGTGCGCAGTCCATGTCCGACGCGCTGGAGCTCGCGGCCATGCTGGCGGACACGGCCGGCACCCACTCCGGCATCCTCGTCGCCGGGTCCGTGATTGCCGCGGGGGAGGCCCGGGACCTGCTCAAGGCCATGCCGGCCGAGGAGGACGAGCTGTGACGCTCGCCCCCTCCAACCCCCTGCGCTCCGCGCTGATGTCGGTGCTGGTCTTCGAGGTCGTCGTGTTCTGGCTGGCGTTCGCGGGCATGGTGCAGGTCTCGGACCAGCCGGTGGCGGTCGCCGTCGGGTGGACCGCGGCAGCGAGCCTCCTGGCCATCGCGGGTGCCGCCGGACTGCGCCGACGTTGGGGATACTGGTTCGGCTGGGCCGCGCAGGCCGCCGCGATCGCATTGGGCGTCCTCACGCCGTGGATGTACGCGATGGGTATCATCTTCGCCCTGATCTGGATCATGTCGTTCGTCCTGGGAAAGCGCCTCGAGAAGCGTGGGACGGCTGAGAGTCAACGAGGAGCACCATGACCGAACGAACCTTCGTCATCATCAAGCCCGATGCGGTGCGCGCTGGCATCGTCGGCGAGATCTTGTCCCGCTACGAGCGGGAGGGTCTGGGCCTGGAGGCCATCGAGATGCGCAGCATCGACGGCGACTTCGCCGACCGGCACTACGCGGCCCACCTGGAGCGGGACTTCTATCCGCCGCTGCGGGAGTTCATGACGTCGGGACCGGTGGTCGCCGTCGTCGTCTCGGGTCCGGACGCCGTTCGACGCGTCCGGACCATCCACGGCGCCACCGATCCAGCGGAGGCCGCCCCGGGCACGATCCGGGCGGACCACGCGACCTCGGTCCGGGAGAACGCCGTGCACGGCTCGGACTCTCCGGAGTCGGCGGAGGCCGAGATCGCCCTCTGGTTCCCGCGAGGATGAGCGAGTCTGGGCCCTGGCCCCCACCGCAGGCGCCGGGCACGCAGCCGGCGCCGACCTCGCCCGGAGTGCCCGGGACGTGGGGTCCGCCGCGTCCTGTGGCCCCCTCCCGCGCCCCGCGGCTTCCCGTTGAACCGCGCGACTACATGCGGTTCTGGCGCGCCCCGGGCATCCCCATCTGGAAGCCCATTTTGGCCGTCATCCTCGGGGTGGTCGGCTTCTTCGTGATCTCCACCGCCGTCATCATCGTCGGCTTCCTCGTCGAGGGCTTTCGGGACCCGGCCGGCATCGAGGACGTGATGAATGGTCTCCTGGAGGGCGACGTAACCCCCGTCCTCTTCGTGGCCAACAGCGCGTCCCTCGGGCTGATGATCGTGCTCGCCCTCCTCCTGGGCCGACTGGTCGGGCAGCCCGCCCGCTACATCCACTCCGTCGAGGGACGCGTGCGTTGGGGTTGGCTCGGCCGTGCCCTGCTCGTCAGCCTCGTCGGGGTGGCCATCTACGTCCTCGGCAGCCAGACGCTTGAGGGCTGGGACAGCCTGGACCTGCGAGTCAATGACGACACCTGGTGGTTCCTCATCGCCGTGATGCTCGTGACCCCCTTCCAGGCTGCCGGCGAGGAGTACCTCGTCCGGGGCGTGTTGGGCCGCGCGGTCGCGTCCATCATCCCCTCCCGCGGCGTGGGCCTGGCGCTGTCCGCGCTCGCCACCAGCACGGTGTTCATGTTCCTGCACGGCGCCGGTGACCTGTGGCTGAACATCATCTACTTCACGATGGGGTTGCTCTTCTGGTGGATCACGTGGCGCACGGGCGGCCTGGAGGTGGCCGTCGCGCTCCACGTCGCCAACAACATGCTCGCCCTGGCACTGGTGCCGTTCATGGACCTCGACGGAGTCTTCGACCGTTCAGCCGGCGTGGGGAGTCCGTGGATGCTCGTCCAGGTCGTCATCCTCGGCGCCGTCGCGCTCTGGCTGGACCGCAAGGCGCGGCGCGGCGGCGTCGTCGCTCATGCCGCACCGGGGTCGGCGGGCGGTCCCGGCTGAGACCCGAGACCGCTTCCCAGTCCGGGGTCGTCCGGTTATCCTGAGGCGGCCATGACGACGACGCCGAAGCACTCGCTGTACTCGCGCCTGGAGCCGCTGCTCGCTGGAGTCTCCAAGCCCATCCAGTACGTCGGCGGCGAGCACAACAGCGTCGTCAAGGACTGGGATGCGGTCGAGGTGCGCTGGTGCCTCTGCTATCCCGACGCCTACGAGGTGGGCCAGCCCAACCAGGGCGTGGCGATCCTCTACGAGGTGCTCAACGAGACCGACTGGGTGCTCGCCGAGCGCACCTACGCCGTCTGGCCCGACATGGAGGCGGCGATGCGGGAGGCCGGCATCCCGCAGTTCACCCTCGATGCGCACCGCCCCGTCGGGAGCTTCGACCTGCTCGGTGTGAGCTTCGCCACCGAGCTGGGCTACACCAACCTGCTCACGGTCCTCGACCTGGCCGGGATCCCGCTGCATGCAGGGGACCGCACTGACGACGACCCGTTCGTGGTCGCGGGGGGCCACTCCGCCTTCAACCCCGAGCCGATCGCTGACTTCATCGACGTGGCCGTCCTCGGTGACGGGGAGGAGGCCTCCCTGCTGATGTCGCAGATCATCCGTGAGTGGAAGTCCGACGGGCGCCCCGGCGGCCGCGACGGGGCCCTGGGTCGGCTGGCCGTGACCGGCGCCTTCTACGTTCCCCGGTTCTACGAGGTCACCTATCACGACGACGGGGGGATCGAGCGGGTCGCTCCGACGCGTCCAGGAGTCCCCTTCCAGGTCCGCAAGCACACCCTCATGGACCTGGACGAGTGGCCCTACCCGGCGCGGCCGATCGTCCCGATGGCCGAGACCGTCCACGAGCGGTACTCGGTCGAGATCTTCCGCGGCTGCACCCGGGGCTGCCGCTTCTGCCAGGCCGGCATGATCACGCGACCC
Source organism: uncultured Arachnia sp. (assembly GCA_947499145.1). GTDB lineage: Bacteria > Actinomycetota > Actinomycetes > Propionibacteriales > Propionibacteriaceae > Arachnia. The sequence goes on along the minus strand of CANMNB010000003.1, from coordinate 282,524 downwards.
GTCCGCGAGCGCAGCATCGACACGATCGGGCAGATGGTGGCGTCAGGGCTGGAGGCCACAGGGTTGGAGGAGATCGGCCTCCTGAGCCTCTCCAGCGCCGACCACTCGGAGATCGGGCAGGTCACCACGGAACTGGCCGACCGCTACGAAGGCACCAACGTCTCCCTCTCGCTCCCCTCCACCCGCGTCGACGCCTTCAACATCGAACTGGCCAACGAGCTGTCCCGCAACGGGCGGCGTTCCGGCCTGACGTTCGCCCCGGAGGGGGGCAGCGAGCGGATGCGTCGCGTGATCAACAAGATGGTCAGCGAGGACGACCTCATCTCCACCGTCGCCGCCGCCTTCGGCAACGGCTGGCGCCAGGTGAAGCTCTATTTCATGTGCGGGCTCCCCACCGAAACCGACGAGGACGTCCTGGCGATCGCCGACCTCGCCTCGCGCGTCATCGCCACCGGCCGAGAAGTCTCCGGAACCCGCGACATCCGCTGCACCGTGTCCATCGGGGGCTTCGTGCCGAAGCCCCACACGCCGTTCCAGTGGGCGGCCCAGGCGGACGTCGAAACCATCGACCGACGACTCATGCTGCTGCGCGACAGGATCCGGCAGGACCGCAACTACGGCCGTGCGATTGGGCTGCGCTACCACGACGGCAGGCCCGGGCTCATCGAGGGGCTGCTGTCCCGGGGTGACCGGCGCGTCGGCCGCGTGATCGAACGCGCGTGGCGCGAGGGCGGCAAGTTCGACGGCTGGAGCGAACACTTCGACTTCGACCGCTGGATGGGTTGTGCCCAGGAGGAACTCGCGCCCTGGGGGATCGACGTCGACTGGTACACCACCCGGGAACGCGCCCGGGAGGAGGTGCTGCCCTGGGACCACCTCGACGCGGGCCTGGACAGGGACTGGCTGTGGAGCGACTGGCAGGACTCGCTCGACGAGGTCCCCGTCGAGGACTGCCGCTGGACGCCGTGCTTCGACTGCGGGGTCTGCCCGGAGCTGGGGAGCGACATCCAGATCGGTCCCACCGGCCGCTCGCTGCTGCCGCTCACCGTCGCAGCCCCCGACCTTCGCTGAGCCGCAACCTAGCGCCGCGGATCCGAAAATCGATCAGGCATTGATCTTCCCCCGTCCGCTTCCGAATTTCGAACACCGAGTCCCGCTGTTGACGGTCCGTCCGCCGACGTCGCAAACCGGCCATGTCGAGGGCCGTGTCAGCGGCTCGGGATGCCGTCCTCGAGCGTCCACTGTCGGGTGCACTGGATCCCCACCCAGACCATCGGCACCACGAGCCCGAGCTGCGTCAGCAGCGGTACGGTCCAGTCGCCGAGCCGGGAGTACATCACCCCGACGGCGACCGGACCAGCCGCAGCGATCAGGTATCCCACGGACTGCGCGAACCCGGAGAGGGCTGCCGTCCCCGACGATGTCCTGGCGCGCAGCCCCAGGAGGGCCAGGATGAGCGGGAATGAGGCCGTGCCGAGGGCCAGGCAGATGGCCCACAGCCAGGGGACCGACGTCGGCGCCAGCAGGAGTCCGAGGTAGCCGCTGGCAAGAAAGGCCATGATCGTCAGGAAGAGCCCCACGGGTTCCCGGACACGTGTCGCGTAGGTGGGCACGATGAAGGCGGGAATGATGCCCGCTCCGGTGGCGATGCCCAGCATGAGGCCGGCCGTGACCTCGTCGAGTCCCGCGTCCTGGAAGATGGTGGGCAGCCAGCCGAAAATCGTGTACGCCTGTGCGGACTGGACGCCGAAGAAGACGGCCATGTACCAGCCCATCCGGGTCCGGGCCACCTGCTGCAGTGTCACGGCGCCGTCGTTGGCTGGTCGGCCGTGGATCCCGACGGCGTAGCGCAGCATGGGCAGCCACACGATGAGGGCGGCGACGGCGATCCCCGTGCCTGCGAGGAACGCGCCCCGCCATCCCCCCAACGAGTTGGCCAGCGGGATGGTGCCCGCGCTGGCGACAGTGACGCCGATCGTCATGGTGAGCGAGTACAGCGACGTCGCCAGCCCCACCCGGTGGGGGAAGTGGAGGCGCACCAGGGTCGGGAGCAGCACATTGGCGAGCGCCATCCCCGCCAGCGCCACCGTGGACAGGAGGAGGAAGGCCCCGGGAGACGTCACGAGCGCCCGGGACGCCTGGCCGACGATGAGGACGACCAGCGCGATGCCCACGGTGCGGTGGGGACCGATGCGTCGCGACAACTCGGGTGCCAGGGCGCCGAACACGGCGAACGCGAGCGCGGGCAGTGACGTGAGGATCCCGGCCGCGGTTCCGCTCATGTCGAGGTCGCGACTGATGGCCGTCAGGGCGGGTCCCACCGAGATGGCCACGGGTCGCAGATTGAACGCCAGCAACAGCACCGCGAGGAGCGGCAGCCAGGCATCGCGTGTGAATGAGCGGGTTTCCACCACACCTCCGTCGATCGGGCGCGCTCAGCATAGGCGAAGCCGCGCAGCGGGCCCACCTCCTAGAATGCCGTCTCGTGGGACAGCGACAGCCACCGGTGCAGCAGGCGCCGCCCGTGCAGAAGCTCCGTCTGCGCTACGCCAAGCGCGGACCGGCGCGTTTCAGCTCGCACCGCGACGTCGGTCGGGCGCTCGAGCGTGCCCTGCGGCGCGCCTCCATCCCCATGGCGTACTCCTCCGGCTTCACCCCGCACCCGCGCATCTCCTACGCCAACGCCTCGCCCACCTCGGCGGCCTCCGAGGCCGAGTACGTCGAACTCGGGCTGAGCCAGCACTGTGACCCGGCGAAGGTGATGTCCGCACTCAACGAGGTCCTCCCTCCTGGGTTCGTGGTGTTGGCGGCGAGCAACGCGACGGGGGAGTCCCTGACCGAACTGTTGCAGGCCTCCGATTGGCGCATCACGCTGCCGGCCGCTCCCGGCATCCTCGCCGACGCCGTCGCGCGGTTGGCGACACATGACGAGTTCCCGGTCGAGCGCATGACCAAGAACGGACTGCGCCGCTTCGACGTGCTGGGGGCCATCGTGGCGGTCACAGCTGTGGGTGACGACACGGTGCTGCTGCGGCTGCGCCACCTGGTGCCCGCCGTTCGGCCGGACGACGTGGTGGGTGCGCTGCGGCAGGTGGACCCCCGGGTGCCCGGCGTGGCCCCGCTGCTGGAGCGCCTCCGGCAGGGCGTCCTCGAGGGCGACGAGATCCTGGACCCGCTCCAGTCCCGAGGGTGACGCTCGCGACGCGCCGCCGGTCCAGTCGTTATCCAACCGTGATCTGTGGAACAATGTGGGCAGGTCACGCACCGCCGGTGCCGCCGTGGGCCGCCTGGGTCCAGTACCGCGACGAAAGTCTTTCGACCGCGGCTCCCAAGGCCGGTCCTCGTAGACCGTCTGTCTTGAAGCGCAGTTCGCTGCGCCGATCACGCGTAGCGTGCTACGCCTTAGGAGCCACATGCTCGACAACGAGAACGAATCCACGACCTCCTCGACGGAGGGGACGGAGAGCCCCCAGCCCACCCGGCGACGTCGTGCCGCGTCGCGCCCCGCGGGGGCACCCAGGCCTGTGGAGGTGCCCACGGAGGTGCCGGTGACCCGGCCGGCCGCCGAGAGCACCCCTCAGCCAGATGCGGCGCCCGCCGCCGACGTGCAGGTCGCACCCGCCACTCGCCGCCGTCGTGCGTCCCGCCCGACGTCAACGCCGGAGCCGGTCCCCGCCGCCGAGCCGGAGACGCCCGCAGCGGCTGATGAGCCCGCCGAGCGCCCCCGTCGCACCCGCCGATCCAGCGGCAGCGCCGATGCCGAGTCCCCCGAGGTCGACGGCGAAACGACACCTCGGAAGCGCGCCACCCGACGCGCAGCCGCCACTCCGGACGCGAGCGCCGAGGTCGCTGACGAGGCGGCGCCCACCAAGCCGGCCACCCGTCGTCGTCGCAGCAGCCGCGCCGCCGCCGCCGCGGATCCTGTGCGCGACGAGCCGACGCTGCCGGAGCAGGCCATCGGTGCTGACGAGACCCGGGCCGGGGAGTCCGCAGCCATCGTCACCGCAGAGGACTCGCCGTCGACGGCCGAGGAACTGCCCGCCGGCGAGGAGACGGCGCAGGAGGACGCCATCGCCGCCGCGCTGCGCATGGCGGAGCAGAACGCACGCTCCCGCTCCCTGGTCGCAGATCCCTTCGCTGTGGGCAACAGCCGGCAGGCCCAGCTCGACGCCCTGGCCGGGGCCATCGCCTCGGGCGGCTTCACGTCCGAGGGTGACGACGAGTCGGACGATGAGGACGCGGACCTCGACGACACCGACGACGAGGACACCGAACCCGCGGACGAGGGCGACCAGGACGCCGACGACGACGAGGACGACAGCGACGAGGACTCGGACGACGACGATTCCAGCGACTCCGACGACGATCGCCCCAGCCGCCGTCGCCGCCGTCGCGGGGGCCGCCGCCGTCGCCGGGGCGCCGGCCAGCGATCCGACGATGCGGATGACGCCGACGACAGCGACAACGACGACAAGGACTCCGCAGGGTCCGATGACGGCGCCGACTCCGAGTCCGACGAGTCGTCCGACGGTGACGCCTCCGAGGGCGACGAGGGCAGCAGCACCCGGCGTCGTCGTCGCCGCCGCCGTCGCAGCGGGGGATCCGGTTCCGGGGACGACTCCACCAGCAGCAACGACGAGATCACCGGCATCGAGGGATCCACGCGGATGGAGGCCAAGCGCCAGCGCCGCAAGGAGAACCGCGCCGCCGGCCGTCGGCGTGCCCCGATCCTGAGCGAGGCGGAGTTCCTCGCGCGCCGCGAGTCGGTGGACCGGACCATGGTGATCCGACAGGCCGACGACTACACGCAGCTCGCGGTCATCGAGGACGGGATCCTCGTCGAGCACTACGTGGACCGGGCATCCGCCACGTCGCTGATCGGCAACATCTACCTGGGCCGTGTCCAGAACGTGCTGCCCTCGATGGAGGCGGCGTTCATCGACATCGGTCGCGGACGCAATGCCGTGCTCTACGCCGGCGAGGTGGACTGGGACAACTTCGGCGTCTCCGCCGAGGACCGGAAGGTCGAGAAGGTCTTCAAGTCCGGGCAGTCCGTCCTGGTCCAGGTGACCAAGGACCCCGTGGGGGCCAAGGGCGCCAGGCTGACCGGTCACATCTCCCTGCCCGGCCGTTACATCGTCTACTCGCCGGGTGGCCACCTCTCCGGGATCTCCCGCAAGCTCCCCGACACCGAGCGAGCACGGCTGCGCGACATCCTTGCCGACCTCATCTCCGACGACGAGTCCGTCATCGTGCGGACCGCGGCCGAGGGGGCGAGCACCGAGGAACTCGTGCGGGACGTCAATCGCCTGAAGGCGCAGTGGCAGGTCATCGACAAGAAGGCCAAGGCCGGCCGGGCGCCGGAGGCGCTGTATGCGGAGCCGGACCTCACCCTCCGGATCGTGCGTGACCTCTTCACGGAGGACTTCGCCAGGCTCGTGGTGCAGGGCAACGGTGGACCGGAGGACAGCTACGACGCCATCAGCGCCTACGTCTCGCACGTCGCCCCACACTTGGCGGAACGACTGGAGCGGTTCGAGGCCTCCGACGACGGGCGCGACGTGTTCGCGAAGTACCGGATCGATGAGCAGATCGCCAAGGCGCTGGACCGGAAGGTCTTCCTGCCCTCCGGCGGCTCGCTCGTGATCGACCGGACCGAAGCGATGACCGTCGTCGACGTCAACACCGGCCGGTTCACCGGCTCGGGGGGCAACCTCGAGGCCACCGTGACCAGCAACAACCTGGAGGCTGCGGAGGAGATCGTCCGCCAGCTCCGGCTGCGCGACATCGGCGGCATCATCGTCATCGACTTCATCGACATGGTCCTGCCGAGCAACCGCGAGCTGCTGCTGCGGCGGCTCGTCGAGTGCCTCGGCCGCGACCGCACACGTCACCAGGTGGCGGAGGTCACGAGCCTCGGCCTCGTGCAGCTCACCCGGAAGAAGATCGGAACCGGACTCGCGGAGGCGTTCACCGAGAAGTGCGAGTGCTGCAACGGTTCGGGCTACATCAGCCACGACGAGCCCGTGGACTCCCAGGCCCAGGCCGACGGCGGGGAGCGCAGGACGAGCCACACCAGCCGGGGCGGCTCACGCCGGCGCCGGTCCTCCGATGACAATCGAGGCAAGGGCTCGGACGAGGCCAAGAACGGCAAGTCCCAGCAGGAGTGAGGCCGGTTTGACCCGGCCGACGCCGGCCGCGTAGAGTTGTCCATCGGTGCATTTGGCTCCGCGGACATCGCGCGCGGCCGGCGCCCACCCGAACCGGACTCCTTTCGGAGCCCGTTCACCAGTCAGAGAATGAAACTGAGAAGGTAGGTCAGGCGTGTACGCGATCGTGCGCAACGGCGGACGCCAGCACAAGGTTGCTGTTGGTGACATCCTGGACATCGACCTGGTGTCCGAAGAGGTCGGCGGTACCGTCAACCTGCAGCCCCTGCTGCTCGTGGAGGACGGCAAGGTCACCTCCGACAGCAAGGGACTCGGCAAGGTCCAGGTCACGGCCGAGGTGCTCGGCCAGACCAAGGGTCCCAAGATCCGGATTCTGAAGTACAAGAACAAGACCGGTTACAAGAAGCGCCAGGGTCACCGCCAGCGGTACACCCAGGTGAAGATCACCGGCATCGAGAGCTGAGGGGCTGACTCATGGCACACAAGAAGGGCGCGTCCTCGACGCGGAACGGTCGTGACTCCAACGCGCAGCGCCTCGGCGTGAAGCGCTTCGGCGGCCAGCTCGTCGGCGCCGGCGAGATCATCGTCCGCCAGCGCGGCACCCACTTCCACCCGGGCGACGGCGTCGGCCGCGGTGGCGACGACACCCTCTTCGCGCTCGTTCCCGGGCACGTCGAGTTCGGTGTCAAGCGCGGCCGCCGCGTCGTCAACATCGCACCGGTCGAGGCCTGAGCCTCACCCACACTGCATATCCATCAGGCAGTCCCCGGGCCTCCCGGGGGCTGCCTGATGTCGTTCCTGCGGGACCACTCCCGGCCGACGTCCCCGGCGTCGGCGTCGCGGCGCGGTAATCTCGTGACCCAACTCCACACCCAGGGGGCATCATGGCGATCCCGTCATTCGTCGATCGCGTCAAGCTGACGGTCCAGGCCGGCAACGGCGGTCACGGCATCGCGTCCATCCGGCGTGAGAAGTTCAAGCCGCTCGGCGGCCCGGACGGGGGGAACGGCGGCGACGGCGGCTCGGTCGTCTTCCGAGTCGAGGACAACCTGACCACGCTTGTGGAGTACCACCGGCAGTCCGTGCGCAAGGCCACCAACGGCCAGCCGGGCAAGGGCGATCTCCAGCACGGCGCCAAGGGCGAGGACGTCGTCCTGCCGGTCCCCTCCGGGACCGTCATCACCGATGCCGCCACCGGAGAGCTACTGGCGGATCTCACGCGGCCCGGCGAGGAGTACGTGGCCGCCCTGGGCGGCAAGGGGGGTCTGGGCAACGCCGCCCTCGCGTCGTCGTCGCGCAAGGCGCCGGGATTCGCGCTCCTCGGTGAGGAGGGTCAGCAGCGACAGCTCCAGCTCGAACTCAAGGTGGTCGCCGACGTGGGCCTCGTCGGTTTCCCGAGCGCCGGGAAGTCGTCCCTCATCGCGGCCATCTCACGCGCGCGGCCCAAGATCGCCGACTACCCGTTCACCACGCTGGTGCCGAACCTCGGCGTCGTGGTGGCCGGTGACGTCACCTACACCGTCGCCGACGTGCCGGGTCTGATCGAGGGCGCCTCCGAGGGCCGCGGCCTCGGGTTCGACTTCCTGCGACACATCGAGCGCTGCCAGGCCATCGTCCACGTCATCGACCTGGGCACCTACGAGCCGGGCCGCGACCCGATCGGGGACCTCGAGGTCATCGAGGCCGAGCTGGAGGCACATGGGGGACTCGAGGACCGCGTCAGGATGATCGCCCTGAACAAGATGGACCTCCCCGACGCGCCTGACCTCGCGGAGCTGGCGCGGCCGGAGCTCGCACGATTCGGGCACCGCGTCTTCGAGATCTCGACCAAGACCGGCGAGGGCCTCCAGGACCTCAAGTTCGCGATGGCCGAGGTCGTGCAGGCCCGTCGCCAGGCGCTGGCCGAGCCTGTCGCCGAGCGGCCGGTGATTCGCCCCAGGCCGGTCGGTCGCGCCAAGGCCGTCGAGGAGTTCACCATCAAGCGGCAGGGCGATGACACCGGCGGCTTCCTGTGGCGAGTGCGGGGCGAGAAGCCTGAGCGTTGGATCCGGCAGACCGACTTCAACAACGCGGAGGCCGTCGGCTACCTCGCCGACCGCCTCAACCGCCTCGGCGTGGAGGACCGCCTCCTGGAGATGGGGGCCCGGGCCGGGGATGCCGTCGCCATCGGCGGTGAGGACGCCGTCGTCTTCGACTTCGCACCGCAGGTGGAGATCGGCGCCGAGATCCTGTCCCGGCGCGGCGAGGACGCCCGGCTGGAGACGGAACGTCCCGCGGCCCGTCGTCGTCGCCAGATGGATGCGGAGTACCATGCCGCCAAGCAGGCGGTGGACCACGCCGCCACCGGCTACCAGCCCGAGGACGAGGACGACGTTGAACCGTGATGGCATCGCGGCCGCCCAGCGGCTCGTGATCAAGGTGGGGTCCTCGTCGCTCACGATGCCGGACGGAACGCTGGACGAGGACCGCGTCGAGTCCCTGGCGGGCACCCTGTCGCGCCTGCACGAGGAGGGCAAACGTGTGGTGCTCGTCACCTCGGGGGCCATCGCCGCGGCGCTGGGTCCGTTGGGGCTGCGTCGCCGACCCCGCGACCTCGAGACCCAGCAGGCCGCGGCGGCAGTCGGGCAGGGCATCCTCATCAGGCACTACGCGGACGCTTTCGCCGCCCACGGCGTGCTGGTGGCACAGCTCCTGCTGACGGTGGAGGACGTGCTGCGACCCACCACCTACCGCAACGCCCTCAACACCATCTCCCGCCTGTTCCGGCTCGGGGTGGTGCCCATCATCAACGAGAACGACACCGTGGCCACCCACGAGATCCGCTTCGGTGACAACGACCGGCTGGCCGCCCTCGTCGCCCACCTCGTGCGCGCCGACGCGCTTCTTCTGCTGAGCGATGTGGAGGGGCTGTTCACAGCTCATCCGGACGAGCCGGACAGCGAGTTGATCACCGAGGTCGCCGACTTCGACGCACTGGTGGCCGACACCTCGCGGGTCGGCTCCAAGGTGGGGACCGGAGGCATGCGGACCAAGCTGGAAGCTGCCCAGATCGCCTCCCAAGCGGGGGTCCAGGTCCTGCTGACCCATGCCGACCTCCTCGACGCTGCCGTCGCTGGCGGAGCCGTGGGGACGTTCTTCCCGGCCACGCGCAAGCGGCGGCCCCGCCGACTGCTGTGGCTCGCCTACGCAGCCGAGACGCGCGGGCAACTCGTCGTCGACGACGGTGCCCGCCGCGCGCTGGCCCAGCGTCACGCGTCGCTGCTGCCCGCGGGCGTGGTTGCCGTCCACGGCACGTTCGGGGAGGGCGACCCGGTGGACGTGGTCGATGCGGAGGGCCGTCCCTTCGCGCGTGGGTTCACCAGCTACTCCTCGGATGAGATCGCCGGGGTTGCCGGACGTCGAAGCGCTGAGCTGCCGGGAGACGAGCACCTGCGCCCCGTCGTACACCGCGACGTGCTGATCCAGCTCTAGGATGGAGCCGTACCACCCGGGCCCTGCCCGGAAGGCGCCCGCCTGGGGCGGGCGCATCGTCCAGGAGATGTCGTGACCCCCGTCGAACTCTTCGGTTGGACGGCCGCCGTGCTTGGCGTGCTGTCCAACCTCCCGCAGCTGGCGCGCCTGTTGCGCACCCGCACCACCCTGGGCGTCTCCACCCGGTCGTGGCAGATCGCCGGGGGCACGACGGGGGCCTGGGCCTTCCACGGCTTCTACGTCGGCGTCGAGCAGATGCAGGTGCCCAACATCCTCCTGACCGCGACCGCCCTGTGGATCCTGCTGCTCATCGCCCGGGAGCGGCGGGAGTCGTTCTGGCTCATGCTGCCGCTGCCCTTCGCCGTGATCCTCGCCGGCGCGGCCACCGACGTCCTCTTCGGGTCCGCGGTGTACGGTGCCGTGATCGCAGTGCCACCGTTCCTGGGGACCTTCGCGCAGTTGCGCGCCATGATGCGCTCCTTCCGTGTCGACGGCGTCTCCGGGCCGTTCCTGGCCCTCGCTCTCCTGGTCCAGTGGCTCTGGCTCACCTGGGGGATCATCGAGGGGGAATGGGCCATCCGAATCGCGGCTGGGTCCCTCTCGACGATGATGGCCGTCTCGTTCGCCTACTACCTCCACCGACTCCGCAGGGATGGACCGCTGGACGGGACCCCCGGGCCCGCACAGCCGCTGCCAGGATGATCACCCGGGGCCAGACTCCCGGAGGTCACCGTAGACTGGCGTGCCATGAGCTTCACTGATCAGGCACGCGCAGCCCGGGAGGCCAGCCGCCAACTGGCCTCCCTCAACCGACAGGCCAAGGACGCGGCCCTCCATGCCATGGCCGACTCGTTGGCCGATGCGCAGGAGGCGCTCCTCGAGGCCAACGCCGTCGACGTCGAGGTGGCGCAGGACGCGGGCACGGATCCTGCCATCATCGACCGCCTGGCCCTGAACCCCGGGCGCATAGCCCAGATGGTGGGTGGGTTGCGGGACCTGGCGGCGCTGCCGGACCCGGTCGGGGACGTCGTGCGCGGCTGGCGGCTCGCCAACGGTGTCAAGGTCACGCAGGTGCGGGTGCCGTTCGGCGTGGTGGGCATCATCTACGAGGCGCGCCCCAACGTCACCGCGGACGCGGCGGGCATCGCGCTGAAGTCCGGCAACGCCGTCCTGCTGCGCGGATCCAGCTCGGCGATGACGACGAACCTGGCCACCACGGCGGCATTGCGTGCCGGCCTCGAGCACGTCGGAGTGGATCCGAACTGCGTCAACCTCGTCGAGGGTGGCCGCGAGGTGACCAGCGAGATGATGGCGGCACGGGGACTCGTTGACGTCCTCATCCCGCGGGGTGGCGCCGGCCTGATCAACGCCGTCGTCGAGGGGGCCAAGGTCCCCGTCATCGAGACGGGCACCGGAAACTGCCACCTCTACGTCGACGCCTCAGCGAACATCGACATGGCCCTGGACATCATGCTCAACGCCAAGGTGCAACGCTGCAGCGTCTGCAACGCGGTCGAGACGCTGCTCGTGCACCAGGACATCGCCCCCGAGTTCCTGCCCCGTGCGCTCGAGGCGCTGGCGGCCAACGACGTCACCGTGCACGGCGACGAGGCGGTGTGCTCGCTCTCCGATGCCGTCGTCCCGGCCCGCGATGACGAGTTCGAAGCGGAGTACCTGTCGCTCGACATCGCCTCCAAGGTGGTGAGCGACCTCGACGAGGCGATCGCGCACATCCGCCGCTACACCACCGGGCATTCGGAGACCATCGTCACCGAGGACCGGCGCTCCGCGGACAAGTTCGTCGCCGAGGTGGATGCCGCCGCCGTCCTGGTCAACGCCTCCAGTCGTTTCGTCGACGGCGGCGAGTTCGGCTTCGGGGCCGAGATCGGGATCTCGACGCAGAAGCTGCACGCCCGTGGTCCCATGGGGCTGCCGGAGATGACCTCCACCAAGTACGTGGTGGAGGGCGACGGTCAGGTCCGTGCCTGAGCGCGGCTGAGTGGATAGGATCGCGCCCATGGTTCTTGCGACTCTCCTGGAAACCGCCCACTCCGAGCCGGCCGTGCCGAGCATCGTGATGGGCATCCTTGCCCTCGCCGTCATGCTGATCGCGCTCCTGTGGGTGGTGGGCATGGGCTCGGGCCGGCCGCACTCCAAGTGACTTCCACCGAGCTGTGGACCGCCCGGCAGGGGAACGGGCGCCGGTATCGACTGGGTGTGATGGGCGGCACCTTCGACCCCATCCACCACGGGCACCTCGTGGCGGCCAGTGAGGTCGCCGACAAGTTCGGCCTCGACGAGGTGGTCTTCGTTCCCACCGGTGTGCCATGGCAGAAGTCCCACCGGGAGGTGTCCCAGGCCGAGGACCGGTACCTCATGACGGTCATCGCGACGGCGTCCAACCCACGCTTCTCCGTCTCCCGCGTCGACATTGACCGGCCGGGCAACACCTACACCGTCGACACCCTCAAGGACCTGCGCCGCGAACGCGGTGCGGAGACGGACCTGTTCTTCATCACGGGCGCGGACGCCGTGCGGCAGATCCTCACGTGGCACGGCGCGGACGAACTGTTCGACCTCGCGCACTTCGTCGGGGTCACTCGACCGGGGGTGCCGATGACGGCCGACGACCTCAAGCACCTCCCGGCGGACCGGGTCACATTGCTGGAGGTTCCGGCGCTGGCCATCTCGTCCACCGACTGCCGCACCCGGGTGGCCGCGGGGGAACCCATCTGGTACCTGGTGCCCGACGGTATCGTGCAGTACATCCAGAAGCGGGGCCTCTACCCGCATCCCGAGTCAGGAGTTCCCGTTGACCGTAGCTGACGACGTCATCCCGCCCGTCCAAGAGGCAGCCCAGGCCGCCGCCAACAAGTTCGCCACCAACATCGTCGCCTTCGACGTGAGCGAGCAGCTCGCCATCACCGACGTGTTCCTCATCGCCAGCGCGAAGAACGAACGACAGGTGGGCGCCGTGGTGGACGGCGTCGAGGAGGCGCTCCTGAAGACCGGGCGCAAGCCGGTCCGGCGCGAGGGCGACCGGGAGAACCGTTGGGTGCTGCTCGACTACATCGACTTCGTGGTGCACGTCCAGCACACCGAGGAGCGTTCCCTGTACAACCTCGAGCGGCTCTGGAAGGACTGCCCCCAGATCCCGCTCGAGCTCGACATCCCGGAGCCGGAGTCCGAGGCGGACGACGACCTGCCCGCCGGCTGGTGAGGACCACCACTCTGGTCCTCCTCCGTCACGGACAGACGGAGTGGAACGACACCGGACGGATGCAGGGCCAGGCCGACGTCGAGCTGGACGCCGTCGGCGTCGAGCAGGCCCACGCTGCCGCCCGGACGCTGGGCGGACGCGACTTCACCGCCGTGTACTCCTCCGACCTCGTCCGGGCCCGCCACACCGCGGAGGTGGTGGCTGGCGACCTCGGCCTGCCCGTCGTGCTGGACCACCGGCTCCAGGAGATCAATGTCGGTTCCTGGAGCGGGCTCACCCGGAGGGAGATCGAGGTCGAGTATCCCGGGTTCGCGGAGATGTACTTCGCGGGCCAGGACTTCCGCCGGTCGGCCACCGGGGAGACCGTCGCCGAGATGGTGGCGCGAGTGTCCCCGGCCATCCGCGAGATTGTCGACCGTCACCGCGGCCACGAGGTGTTGGTCGTGGGGCACGGTTTTTGTTTCGCGCAACTGGCCCAGCACCTCGTCGGGATCCCGGCGCAGTCGAGGATTCTGGGCGGGCTCAGGAACGGCCACTGGAGCGAGATCGGTATCACGGATGACGACGTGGCGTGGGTCATCAGCCACAACGTCCCTCCCCACCTCCACGGATGATATAGTTCACACTTCAACTATGTGTGGGAGGGTGTCATGCATATCGGATTCCTGTCGTTCGGTCACTACCGCGACGTCCCCGGCGCCCGGGTCGGCACCGCCGCCGACTCCCTGCTGCAGCACGTCGAGCTCGCCGTGCGCGCCGAGGAGATCGGGTTCGACGGCGCCTGGCTGCGGGTGCACCACTTCGAGGAGTCCCTGGCCGCCCCGTTCCCCCTCCTGAGCGCCATGGCCGCGCGCACGCGTCGGATCGACGTCGGCACCGGGGTGGTGGACCTGCGCTACGAGAACCCGCTGTACCTCGCCGAGGAGGCGGCGGCCACGGATCTGCTCAGCGGCGGACGCCTCCAGCTCGGGGTGAGCAGGGGCAGCCCCGAGCAAGCCGCCGACGGACAGGCCCGCTTCGGGTACCACCTGGGAGAGGACGAGTCGTGGTCCGACCACGCGCGCTCCAAGGCGGAACTCTTCCGGCGGGCGATCGCCGGGGAGCCCGTGGCCAGGTCGCACCGGGCCTCGCAGTTCGGCGTCGAGGAGCCTGACCTGCCCATCCGACCGCTCAGCCCCGGTCTCCCGGAGAGGATCTGGTGGGGAGCCGGGACGCACGAGACCGGCGTCTGGGCAGGACAGCAAGGCATGAACCTCGTCAGTTCGACGTTGCTGCTCGCGGAGGACGGGAGACCTTTCCACGTCCAGCAGGCAGACCAGGTACGCGCCTTCCGGGAAGCCTTCGCGCGTGCCGGGCACGAGGGGAGCCCGAAGGCGGCCGTCACGCGCCCGGCCTTCCCGATCACGAGCGACGACGACCGGCGGTACTTCGGGCGCCATGCCGGCTCGGGCGACGCCGTGGGGATCCTGGAGGGCGTCTCCGCCCGCTCGGGACCGCAGTTCGTCGGGAGCGTGGAGGACGTGGCGCGGATGCTGGCGGCCGATGAGGCCGTCGCGGCGGCCGACTACGTGCTCTTCACCATGCCCAGCCAGCTGGGGGTGGAGTACAACGCCCACTGGATGGAGAACCTCCTGATCGTTGCCCAGGAGCTCGGGTGGAAGTAGCCGGCCGATTTCGCCGCGGTTGGGGCGCTGCGCTATCCTTTCACAGTTCCATTCGGGGCTATGGCGCAGTTGGTAGCGCGCTTCCATGGCATGGAAGAGGCCAGGGGTTCGAATCCCCTTAGCTCCACCAATGACGAGGGCCCCGCACCAGGTGTGGTGCGGGGCCCTCGTTGTGTGTGGGTTGGTCAGGCGGGGGAGATGTCCGCGGTCACGATACCGTCGCCACCACCGCGGGGCAGGTCCACCTCCGCTGATCCCTCGGGAGTCGAGACGCGGTAGCGCCCCGCGAAACCGTCCACCAGCACGCCGCCACCGGCGTCGGTGCATAGCTCCGTCGGCGCCGACCACCATTGGTTCTTGATGAGGTCATGGATGGCGTCGTAGCCCGGCTTGGCGGACCCATCCTTGCGCAGCAGCCCACAGGGTGCCCCCAGCCAGGACCCATGATCGGTGATGCCCCAGTAGGTCAGCGATTCCGTGGCGGGATGCGCGAACACGGTGGAGTAGTGCTGCACCAGGTCGTCGGCCTGCCGTGCCTCGCCCTCCTCCGTGGTGGGCCAGTCCTCGACGACGAAGTCGTTCAGGTCGACGATGTCCGGGGGCATGAGGTCCCCGGAGACGAGCGTGGTCTCAGTGAGCTGGATCGGGAGTCCGAACCGTGCGAACCGTTCGATGCGCTCCCAGATGCCGTCGGCGCCGCGGAATCCCTGGTGCATGTGGGTCTGCAGGCCGAGCGCGTCGATCTGGATACCGGCGTCGAGGCATTCCTCGATCAGTCGCTCGTAGTCCTCCGTGAGGTCGAAGTCGTTCAGCACCAAGCGGGCGTTGGGATTGGCCTCGCGAGCAGTCTCGAAGGCGAGCCGCACCATACCGACGCGACCCTTGGTCTGGGCCAACCGCGTGATGGCGTTCTCCTCGGCGGTGAAGACAGGCAGGATGACGACTTCGTTGATGGCGTCCCAGAGGTCCACCACCCCGGCGAAGTCGGTGACGTCGCGGGTGATCCGCGTGCGGATCGCCTCCTCGACGGCCGCGTCGTCGAGGTCCATGAGCCACTGCGGAGCCAATGTGTGCCACAGCAGCGGGTGTCCCTTGACAGGGACGCCACGGTCGACGAACCAGCGCGCCGCTGCCATGAGGCGCTCGGTCTCCGGGTGGCCCTGCACGGGCTCGAACTGGCGCCAGTAGAAGGGGAGGGTGGCCTGGTTGAAGACCGCGAACCACTTGGCGGCCAAGGCCTCCATGTCGTCGGTCGGGATGTGGTTGGAGCGCGGGGCACCCTCCGATGGCGGGCCCCCGACCCAGTCGACGAACTCGAAGCCGATGTTGCCGAACCGGAAGGCGTGGTCCACCTGTTCGACGGTGACAGTGCTGTCGGCGAGGGGAGCGCCGTCCTTGAGGACGACGACCCGCGTGTTCGTTTTGCGGTGAGACAAATCATGCATGGCGCATTTTTACCACGTTCCGGAGTCACGTGGGTCGCCAGGGAGGAAGTCAGGCGGTCGGTTGCCGTGCCGCCCACCCGGCGAGGTCGACGCGGGGGCCCGTGAAGAATGGTGTCTCCTCGCGCACGTGCAGGCGGGCCTCGACCGCTCGCTGGGCCCGCATGACGTCTGTCAAGCGGTGCAGTTCATCGGCTTCGAACGCCAGCATCCACTCGTAGTCTCCCAGCGCGAAGGCGGAGAGCGTGGAGGCGATGACATCCGGGTAGTCACGCGCCGCCATTCCGTGCTCGCGCAGCATCCGGGAGCGGTCGGCGTCGTCGAGGTTGTACCACTCGAGTGAGCGGACGAACGGGTACACGCAGACCCAGGCGCGAGGAGCGAAGCCGGCGAAGCACGACGGGACGTGGCTGCGGTTGAACTCGGCAGGACGGTGGACGGCCATGACCGACCAGACGGGCTCCAGATGACGTCCGAGTTCCGAGGCACGCAGGGCGTGGTAGGCAGCCTGGAGTGCGGCCGGATCCTTGGCGGTGGTCCACATCATCAGGTCGGCATCCGCCCGGAACCCCCCGATGTCGTAGAAGCCGCGGATCTCGGCGCCGGTCCCGGCGACGTCATTCTCCGCCTCGGCCACGTGCAGGCCCTCCGGGAGCCCGCCCACGGTGGCGAAGACCGAGTACATGGCGTACAGCGAGTCGCTGTTGATGGCCTCGACGTCGGCGCCGGCGGCGTCCCGCTCGTCGCGGCTGGGGTGGACCTGGGTCATGGGACTCCTCGGGTTGTCAGGGCTGGCTCGGGCGACGCTGCATCACGCAGCACCCCTCCGCGCACAGGTGCTGGCGCTCGACGTCTTCGCTGGCCTCGCCACGTGCCACGGCCGCCCGCTCGAGGAGAAGGTCGGCCAGGAAGG
The DNA here is from genome assembly GCA_947499145.1 of uncultured Arachnia sp. Lineage (GTDB taxonomy): Bacteria > Actinomycetota > Actinomycetes > Propionibacteriales > Propionibacteriaceae > Arachnia. The sequence goes on along the minus strand of CANMNB010000003.1, from coordinate 265,644 downwards.
AGACGAACTCGGGGTCGGTGTTGATGGTGGCAGCGCGGACGTACGGCAGGTCGGCGTCCCGGGCCGTCTCGTTGGCCTGGGTGTCGAGGTCGTAGATGACCTCCATGTGGTCGCTCAGGAACCCGATGGGGGATGCCACCACGCCCGCGACCCCCTCCGCCTTGATCTCGGGCAGCCGGTCGTTGACGTCAGGCTCCAGCCAGGGGATGTGCGGGGCGCCGGAGCGGGAGCAGAACGTGAGTTCCCAGCCGAGCTCCTCGCCCAACTCCCGGGAGGCCAGATCCGCGACCCGCGACGCCACGGCCTCATGTTGCGTGAGGTAGGTGCCGCGGCCCGACTTGATGCCCGAAACCTCGTTCATGGCGATCGGGATGGAGTGCGTCACGAACACGACGCGGAGGGGGCCGTCACCGATCTGGTGGCGCAGGCGCCGGACCCCGTCGGCCAGGGCCCGGGCGTGCGCTCGGGCGTAGGCGCCGCGGTGCGAGAACGGGCCGACCTTGTCGATCTCCACGGCGCCGTCGACGACGTCCTGTGCCTTCTCGAGGTCCTCGTGGTACTGCCGGCAGCTGGAGTAGGACCCGTAGGCGGCGGTGGCGAGCGCGACGACGCGACGGTGCCCGTCCTCCTGCAGCGCCGGTACGGTCTCGGCGTGGAACGGGTGCCAGTTGCGGTTGCCGATGACGACCGGGACCTCGATCCCACGATGCGCCAGCTCCGCTCGCAGGGCATCCATCAGCTCCGCGTTCAGCTGGTTGATCGGGGAGCGACCCCCGAAGAGCTCGTAGTGCTGGGAGACCTCCACGAGGCGTTCGTCGGGGATGCCGCGACCAGCGGTGGCGTTGCGCATGAACGGCAGCACGTCCTCCGACTTGTCGGGCCCGCCGTAGGAGGCGACGAGGACGGCGGTGTAGGGCTCCAACGGGCTGCTCATGAGGCCTCCTCCGTGGTGGCGCGGGCGTCGAGGTCCGAGACGGTGTACCCCGTGGCAGGGCAACTGTGGTCGTCGAGGGCATCGCCGGCGGGCCCGATGCCGTAGAGCTCCGCCATGGCGGACAGGTACTCCTGGGTGCGCCCGCTGGCGGCGGCCTGTTTCGCGCGCATGGAGGGCACGTGCAGCAGCCGGGTGGCGAGACGCCGCAGGGCGTGGGCCGCGTCGTCCTGAGTCAGAGCCCTGCCCTGCGGGAGTCGGGCGACCTCGTCGGCTACCAGCTCCAGGACCGCCTCGCGGAGGTTGACCACGGCTGGGTCCAGGACACGGGCGTCCAACTTGCTTCGCAACTCGGCGCAGCCCTCGGCCACCACCCTTTCGGCGTGGGCAGTGTCCTGGTCCCAGCGGGGGGCGACGCGTTCCGAGATCGTCTGGAGGTCCACGACGTGGGCTCCCGACTCGACGACGGCAGGGTCGACGTCGCGGTGCAGCGAGAGGTCGAGGAACCGGGGGACCATTCCCGCCGGCGGGAGATGGTCGAGAGACACCGCGGGGGTGCCCGCGCCGCGGCAGGTCACCACGAGGTCGGCGCTCGCCAGGCCCGTGGGCAGGTCGGCAACGCAACCGAGGTTGTGGCTGTTGGCGAACTCCTCACCCCGGCCGCTGGCCGAGTGCACGGAGATGTGCTGGGCGCCACGTGCCCGCAGGGACGCGACGCTGGCACCGGCGAACGCTCCAGTCCCCACCAGGAGCACCCGCGTGTTCGACCACTCCACCGGCTCCATGAGGTCCAGCCCCTCGCTGACGACGCTGCGCCCCGCGTGGGCGAGCGTGGTCTCACGCGCCACCCGGCGGGAGGTGCGGAGCGCTGCCTCGCAGACCGTGGTCAGCAGGGACGAACAGAGTCCGAGGTCTTGGGATTCGGACAGCGCGCGGCGGACCTGCCCCGCGATCTCCCGCTCACCGAGCACCACGGACTCGAGACCTGCGGCCACCCGAAAGACATGAAGCATGGCGCCGTCGCCGTCCAGGGAGCGCCAGGCGGGGGCTGGGCTGAGCACCGAGGCGGCCGCATCGAGCAGCTGGGATGTGGCGGCGTTGGGGGCGTCGCAGTAGAGCTCGACCCGGTTGCAGGTGCCGAGTGGGACGACGCCACGCACCGATGGGACCAGGCGCAGCGCCGCTACAAGATCGGGGAGGGCATTGTGGACACGCTCGACCTCCGCGAGGCCGTGCTGGTCGTGCTGGACGGAGAGGACGTGAAGGGTCACAGTGGCTTCATTCAACCATCCCTTGCGATGTAGGGCAGAATCGAGCACGTGATGGATCCCACCTCGTCCCCGCTGCTGGAAGCCCTTGCCGGAACGCGACCGGAGCGGCTGCCGGTGTGGTTCATGCGCCAAGCCGGGCGTTCGCTCCCGGAGTACCGGGAGGCGCGTGGAGAGACGACGATCCTCGAGGCATGCCTGCAGCCCGAGCTCGCCGCCGAGATCACACTCCAGCCCGTGCGGCGCCACGGGGTGGACGCCGCCATCTTCTTCTCCGACATCATGACCCCCCTCGTCCTGGCCGGCGTCGACGTCGACATCCGCTCCGGCATCGGGCCGGTCATCGAACCCCCGGTGCGCAGCGCGGACGACGTGACCAGGATCACGGCGCATCGCATCGAGGACGCCGACGCCATCACGCGGGCCGTCCAGCTCGTGGTGGGGGAGCTGCCCCCGTCGGTCCCGCTGATCGGGTTCGCGGGTGCGCCGTTCACCCTGGCCGCCTACCTGGTCGAGGGCCGCGGGTCACGAGACCACCTGGCGGCGCGTGCGTTCATGCACGCAGATCCCGCCTCGTGGGACCGTCTGCTGACGTGGTGTGCCGAGCTGTCTGCAGCTTTCCTGGGTGTCCAGATCGACGCCGGTGCCCGCGTCGTCCAGCTGTTCGACTCGTGGGCGGGGTCGCTGTCACGCGAGGACTACGTCGCCCACGTCGCCCCCTATTCCCAACAGGTTCTGGCCTCGGCGCCGGGCCGCGTGCCCCGCATCCACTTCGGCACGGGGACGCTCCACATGCTCCAGGACATGGCCGGGTGCGGCGTCGAGGCCATGGGCATCGACTACCGCACTCCGTTGGACGAGGCGGCTGCACTGCTGCCGGGGCTACCCCTCCAGGGCAACATCGACCCGGCCATGCTGGGGGCTGGCTGGTCACCGCTGGAGACCCACACCCGTGCCGTCGTGGAGCGCGGACGGGCAGCACGCGCCCACGTGGTGAACCTGGGGCATGGCGTCCCACCGGCCACCGACCCCCAGGTCCTGACAGACCTCGTCGCCCTGGTGCACGAGCTGTGAACGCCGTCGTCGTCGGTGGCGGAGTGGCGGGACTCGTGGCCGCCCACGAACTGATGTTGCAGGGCGAGACCGTCACGCTGCTCGAGGCCTCCGACCGTCTCGGCGGGATGGTCCAGGGGGTCCTGCTCGCGGGAATGGCGGTCGACGCCGGTGCGGAGGCCTACGCCACGCGCACTCCCGTGGTGCGCGACCTGTGCCGGGCTCTCGGCCTCGACGTCGCCGCCCCGTCCGGCCGCTCACACGTCTTCTGGGCGCACCCTCCGAGGACGCTGCCGCTGGCCCAGGGACTGCTGGGCATCCCCTCCAGCCTCGACGACGAGGCGCTGACGCTGGCGCTGGACGCGGACGAACTGCGGCGCGCCAGGGAAGACCTCACGGCGCCGGTGGGGGCCATCGGGGGCACCGTCGCCGATCTGGTCAACGACCGCCTGGGCCCGGCCGTGGTGGAAAGGCTCGTCGCGCCACTCACCCGGGGCGTCTTCAGCCGAGAGCCCGACCAGCTGTCGCTCGACCAGTACGCCCCGGGACTGGCCGAGGCGACGCGTCGAGAGGGTTCCCTGGTGCGCGCGGTCGCAGCCCTCTCGCAGGACCGCCCCGGAACCGAGCAGCCCGTCGGGGGCATGCACATGCTCATCACGGCACTGGCCTCGTCGCTGGCCGACGGCGGCGCCACGGTGATGACCAACGTCGCAGCCACGAAACTCCTGCGATCGGACGCGCAGTGGTGTGTGACGACCACGGACGGGTCCCTCTCGGCTGAACGGGTGGTGGTGGCGACACCGGCGCGGCCTGCCCAGGCCCTGCTTGCCGGTGCGGGGGTGGATTTCGAGCCCCCGGGGACCCACGTCACCCGCAGCGTGTTGCTGGCGCTGCGTCACCCGGGACTGGACGGTGCCCCCGTCGGGACCGGCCTCCTGCTGGCCGAGCGACCCGCCGGCGTCGTCGCCAAGTCCCTCACGCACTACTCGGCCAAGTGGCCCTGGGCCACCAGCGACCACGTCCACGTCGTCCGGCTCGCCTGGCCCGCCGAGGACGAGCCCTCCCTCGCGCAGGCGATGTCCGACGCCGGCGTGCTGCTGGGGCTCGACCTGCGCGAGCACCACCTCGTCGACCACCACGTGGCCGTGTGGGAGGACATGCCGCAGGTCATGCCCGCAGCCGACCGGGAGCGGCTCCTGGCAGACCTGGCCGCGACGGCCGGTCTCAGCGTCGCCGGGGCCTGGCTCGCCGGGAATGGTTTGGCCGCTGTCGTCGGTGCGGCGAAGGCGGCCACGTCATGAGGATCCGGCTCGGGACCCGGGGGTCCGTCCTCGCCACCACCCAGTCGCGGTGGGTGGCCGACCGGCTGCGTGCTGCGGGGCACGAGGTCGACATCGTCGTGGTGCGGACGCAGGGAGACACGGACCGTAGCTCCCTCACCGAGATGGGCGGCATCGGCGTGTTCGCGGCGGAACTGCGTCGGGCCCTGCGGGACGCCGAGTGCGACATCGCCGTGCACTCGATGAAGGACCTGCCCACGGCACCGGTGGAGGGCCTCGTCGTGGGGGCGGTCCCGGAGCGGGAAGACCTCCGGGACGTGCTGTGCGCCCGGGACGGCCTCACGCTGGAGGACCTCCCGCCCGCTTCTCGGGTCGGGTCCGGGTCGCCGCGACGGGTCGCGCAACTGCGGGCCCTGCGACCGGACTGCGAGTTCGTGGACATCCGCGGCAACATCGGCACCCGCCTCGCGCGGGTGGCTCCCGGCGACCTCGACGCCGTCGTCCTCGCAGCCGCAGGCCTCTCCCGCGTGGGTGAGCTGCACCGTGCCACGGAGTTCCTGCCGATCCTGCCCGCGCCTGGCCAGGGCGCCCTGGCGGTCGAATGCAGGCAGGACGACGCTGACGTGCTGGAGGCCATCGCCATCCTCGACCACCCGCCCACTCGCGAGGCCGTTGACGCCGAACGTGCGGTCCTTGCCGGGTTGGGCGGCGGCTGCGCCGCGCCCATCGCCGCACGGGCCGAGGTCAACCAGGGACGCCTGCAGGTGACCGGCGGCGTGTTCGCGGGCGACGGGACCAGCGCGCGTGTCGCGAGCCGGGACACCACAGCGGAGGCGGCGGAGGCGGCCGGCAAGGCGGTGGCCGACCAGCTCCTCGCCGAGGGCGCCGCCCTGATCACCCAGCTCGGGGCCTCGCGGGACTCGCGTCTGGACGAGTTCCACGATGACCGCGAACTGTGGGCGAGGAAGCGCTTGGACGGGCTGACCGTTTTGGTACCCAAGGAGCCAGGCCCCATTGGCCGCGCCCTTCAGGATGCCGGGGCGGCCGTCTGGTGGGAACCGATGCTTCGCCGACGCAACCTCCCACAGGACCTGGACCAACTACCCGTCACCGACTGGGTGGCCGTCACGTCGGTGCGGACCGTCGCAGCTCTCGAGGACCTCGGCTGGCGGATTCCCGACTCGGCGAGCATTGCCGCGGTGGGCCCGGCGACGGCCCAGGCGCTGCGCGAGTCCGGCTATCGCGTCGATCTGGTTCCCAGCGACGGCTCCAGTGCCGAGGCGCTCCTGGCGTCGTGGCCGACGGGTACCGGCTCCGTGCTCGTCCCGGGCTCCCAGCTCTCCCGGACCACGTTGGTCGACGGACTGCGCGGGCGGGGCTGGGACGCGAGCTCGCTGCCGCTCTACACCATGGAGCCCGTGGACGTGTCCGGCTCGCTCCGCGTCGCCTGGCAGCGGCACCAGATCGACGCCGTGGTCGTGACCGCCGGCTCCGTGGCGCGTGCGATCGGGCAATCCCTCGGCTGGCGGGACGACCTCAAGGTGGTGGCCTTCGGCCCCCCGAGCGCGACGGTCCTCGCCGGACTCGGAGTCCGGTGCACGGTGGCGAAAGAGCAGAACCCGGAGGGAGTGGTCGAGGCCATGGTCCAGTTGTGTGAGGAGATGGAGTAGTGAGCCCGGTACTGCGACCACGGCGACTGCGGACCACGCCGGCCATGCGCCGCCTGGTCCGGGAGACCCGTCCCCGACCCGAGCAACTCGTGCTGCCGGTCTTCGTGGGCTCCACGGCAGCGCCGATCCCGTCGATGCCCGGAGTGGCCCGCGTGACCGTGGACGGGGTCGTCGACGAGGCGCGTCAGGTCCGTGACCTGGGGCTCGGTGGGATCATGGTGTTCGGCGTGCCGGAGGAGTCCGAGAAGGACGACGTCGGCTCCCAGGGCTGGGCGCCTGACGGCATCGCACAGCGGGCGATCGAGCGCATCCGCGATGCCGTGGGAGACGACGTCGTGACGATGATCGACACCTGCCTGGACGAGTTCACCTCGCACGGCCACTGCGGAGTTCTGGACGACGCCGGGCGAGTGGACAACGACGCCACCTTGGAGTGCTACGCACGAATGGCGGTGGCACAGGCCCGGGCCGGTGCCCACGTCGTCGCGCCCTCGGGAATGATGGACGGACAGGTCGAGGCCATCCGTGGAGCACTGGACGGGGAGGGGTTCGCCGACGTCGCCATCCTGGCGTACTCCGCGAAGTACGCCTCCGCCTTCTACGGGCCGTTCCGAGACGCCGTGGGGTCATCCCTGCAGGGTGATCGCCGGACGTACCAGCAGGATCCGGCCAATCGGCGTGAGGGGCTGCGCGAGGCTCTCCTCGACCTCGCTGAAGGTGCGGACATGGTGATGGTCAAGCCGGCCAGCCACTACCTCGACGTGGTGAGCGACGTCGCCGCGGCCTCCGACGTCCCCGTGGCGGCGTACCAGGTCTCGGGGGAGTACTCGATGATCGAGGCGGCCGCGGCGCAGGGATGGATCAACCGCCGCGCGGCGATCGAGGAGTCCGTCACGGGTATCGTGCGGGCCGGGGCGGACGTGGTCCTGACGTACTGGGCAAAGGAGTTGGCTGGATGGTGGCGCTGAACGAGGACCTGATGGCCCGTGCCCGGCAGGTGATCCCCGGCGGCGTCTCGTCGCCCGTGCGGGCGTTCGGCGCGGTGGGGGGCACCCCCGTGTTCATCCAGTCGGCGAGCGGGGCCACGGTCCGTGACGTCGCCGGACGCGAGTACCTCGACCTGGTGTGCTCCTGGGGCCCGGCGCTGCTCGGCCACGCCCACCCAGCGGTGGTGGAGGCCGTCCAGCAGCAGGCTGCCCGGGGACTGTCCTTCGGCGCGCCGACGGAGGCGGAGGTGGTCCTCGCGGACCTCATTCGCGGGCGCGTGCCCGCCGCAGAGAAGGTCCGGTTCGTCTCCACCGGGACAGAGGCGACCATGACTGCCGTGCGCCTGGCCCGCGGCGCCACCGGTCGTGACGTGATCGTGAAGTTCGCCGGCTGCTACCACGGCCACAGCGACGCACTCCTGGCTGCCGCAGGGTCGGGGGTGGCCACCCAGGGCCTGCCCGGTTCGGCAGGCGTGACTGCGGCGGCCACGGCCGACACGATCGTGCTGGAGTACAACGACGTCGACGCCCTGCGCGCGGTGTTTGCCGAGCAGGGCTCCAGGGTCGCCGCTGTGATCACCGAAGCCGCTCCGGCGAACATGGGCGTGGTGCCCCCGCAGGACGGCTTCAACGCCGCCATCCGTCAGGTCACGCGGGACGCGGGCGCGTTGATGATCCTCGATGAGGTGCTGACCGGCTTCCGTGTGGGACCTGCCGGCTGGTGGGGTCTCGAGGCGGGCGTCGATGCCCCCGCCTGGACCCCGGACCTGTTCGCCTTCGGCAAGGTGGTCGGGGGCGGGATGCCTCTGGCCGCCCTCGCAGGACGCGCGGACGTCATGGACCTGCTGGCCCCGCTGGGGCCGGTCTACCAGGCTGGCACGCTCTCCGGAAACCCCCTCGCTACCGCAGCCGGGATCGCGACGCTGTCACTGGCGGACGAGCACGTCTACCGCCACGTTGACAAGGCGTCGCTCACCCTCCAAGCGGCCGTCGACGATGCGCTGGTCGCGGCGGGTGTGCCGCACGTGGTGCAGCGCGCCGGAAGCCTGTTCTCGGTCTTCTTCCGCGATGGCGCCGTGCGTGACTATCGCGATGCCAAGGACCAGGACACCATCGCCTTCGGCCGCTTCTTCCACGCGATGCTGGACCAGGGCGTCGCCCTGCCCCCGAGTGCCTTCGAAGCCTGGTTCCTCTCGGCCGCGCACGACGACGCCGTGCTCGAGCGCATCATCGCGGCCCTGCCCCAGGCTGCGCGGGCGGCAGCCGCCGGTTCGCGATAACCTGAACGGGCACCCCCCGGCAGGGAGACGCAGCTCGTCTCGCGCCGGGATCGTCGAGGGCGGGAAGAGGACTCACGTGAAGATCCGGATCGGGACCAAGGGCTCGGACATCGCCTACCGGCGCTCGGAGATGGTGGCCGAGTGGCTGACGGAAGCCGGCCACGAGGTCGACCTGATCACGGTCCCCGACGTGGGAGATCGTGAGAACATCGGACAGTTGCGGTTGGGATTGCTGCGAGGCGACTTCGACCTGGCCATCCATCGCATGAACAGGGTCCCGAAGGACACGCCCCCCGGTCTCGTCATTGCCGCGATGCCGGCCAGGCACGACTGGCGCGATGTCCTCGTCGGCCGCAACAACCTGTCCGTGTCCGGGCTGCCGCAGGGCTCGCGGGTGGCCACCGGTTCGCCCGTGAGGCAGGCCAGCCTGAGGCGGCTGCACGGGAACCTGGACTTCGTCGACCTCAAGCCCGATCTCACCACCTGCCTCGACCAGGTCGCGGCGGGTGAGCTCGACGGCGTGGTCACCTCAGCCGCCGACATCCTCGTGCTGGAGCGCGAGGAGGAGATCACCGACCACCTGCCCACGATGCCCACACCGGGCCAGGGTGCCCTGGGCCTGGAGTGCCGGTCGGAGGATCAGGAGCTGATCGACGTGCTGGCAGAGTTCGACGACACGGATACGAGGGTGTGTGTCCTGGCGGAGCGTGCCGCGGTGTTCAACCTCGACCTGGCCGACGGGATCCTCGCCGCGGGGCGCGCCACACGCGAGGGCGTGCTCTCGCTGCGAGTGGACATCGTTCCCGAGGATGGCTCGAAGGGACTTAGCCTGCAGATGGGACTGCCCACCTCGGAATTGCACGCCGTTCGCAGCGGGCAACGGATCGCCTCGGCGCTGCGCCAGCGGGGTGCCGAGCGGTTGGGGCGCCCCGACGCCCCCGAAAAGCCCGCCGAGCCGGAGGAACCGCGCCCACGTCCCAGCTCCCTTGCGGAGGCACGCATCCTCGTGCCGCGTGAGGACGGGGCCATGGCGGCCGGCCTTCGAGAGGCCGGACTGACCGTGGACGCGGTGCCGCTGCAGAGGCGGATCGTCCTGGACGTCAGCAGCACACTGGACGGGGCGGACTGGCTGGCCTTCACCTCGACGCGCGCGGTGAAGTCCATCAACGAACTGGGATGGACCCTGCCCCGCGAGGCCAAGATCGCCGCCATCGGGCCCGGTACCGCGTCGGCGCTGGAGGAGCTCGGCTACACCGTCGACCTCGTGCCCACCGAGGAGGCGGGCATCCACGCGCTGCTCGATGTCTTCCCCGAGGGAGAGGGTCGGGTCCTCGTGCCCGGTTCGGCCCTCCTGGCCCCCAACATGGTCGCCGGGCTGCAGCAGAAGGGCTACAAGGCCCAGCTGATACCGATCTACACGATGCAGGTCCTCCCGGAGGCGCCGCAGGACGTCGCGGAGGCCTGGCGTGAAGGGCGTTACGACGCAGTGGTGGTCCTGTCCGGGTCCAATGCCCTGGCGATGGGCCAGCTGCTCGGGTGGCGGGACGACGTGCCGGTCATCGCCGTCGGGGACTCCGCGGCGCGGGTGCTCGAGAGGGCCAAGGTGAATGTCGCCGGGCGGACGGACTCCTACTTGGCGCGCGACGTCGTCGACTTGCTCGAGAAGGCGCTGCTCGGCCCCTCACGCTGAGGGGAGGGTGGTCACTCCGGGACGAACAGGGGCCAGCCGAGCTCGAAGCGCATCCCGAAGCCCGAGGCGACGATGATGCCGATCCCGAGGGCGATGGCGGCCAGAACGATCCCGAAGGACAGGTAGGCAATCGCGCGTGCCCCCGGGTGCGGGCGGTGGTCGGCGACGGCCTGGCCGTCGGTGGCGCCGTAGGACAGCGCCCGGATCCCGATGGCGAAGATGGCGGGGAGCCCGGCTCCCAGGACGAGACCGGCCAGCAGGACGTGCCAGGCGCCTTCCAGCAGCAGCAGGAACAGGTTCATCAGGAGGCCGCCTTGTGCTTCTTGTGCTTCTTCTTCTTTTTCTGGACGATCGGCTTGCTCGGCTTGGCGCCCGCTGCGATGTTGTCGACCCAGTCATCGTTGACGTTGTTGTGGTCGATGCGTGACTTCTCGGAATGGAAGTACATCCAGGCTGAGGCGCCGACGAGGATGGCGAAGATGACAAGGGCCCCGAAGAGTCCACCGATGCTGTGACCGATGAACCACATCACGGCACCGACGGCTCCCGCAGCCGGCAGCGTGATTCCCCATGCGAGCAGCATCCTGCCCGCCACCCGCCAGTTCACGCGGGCGCCCTTCTTGCCGACACCCGAGCCGAGGATGGAGCCCGTGGCGACGTGCGTCGTGGACAGCGCGAAGCCCATGTGGCTCGACGCGAGGATGACGGCCGCGGAGGACGATTCGGCCGCCATGCCCTGAGGGGACGCAATCTCCACGAGACCCTTGCCCAGGGTGCGGATGATCCGCCAGCCGCCGATGTAGGTGCCGGCCGCGATGGCGACAGCGCACGCGAACTTGACCCAGAACGGGACCGCCTCGAGGTCGGTCCACTGGCCGGCCGCGATCAGCGCGAGTGTGATCACGCCCATCGTCTTCTGGGCGTCGTTGGTCCCGTGCGCCAAAGAGACGAGGGACGCCGACCCGATCTGGCCCCAGCGGAAGCCGGACTCGCGGAAGCGCTTGGCCACCCCGTCGGTGATCCGGTAGATGAGCCAGGTGCCCACCGCCGCGACCGCGATGGCGATCATGGGGGACATCAGGGCGGGGAGGATGACCTTGCCGACAACTCCGTCGAGTTTGGTGCCGTCTCCGACCCATTTGACGCCCCCGACGCCGAGACCGGCCATGGTGGCGCCGACCAGACCGCCGAAGAGGGCATGGGAGGAGGACGAGGGGAGGCCGAACAGCCAAGTGAGAAGGTTCCACACGATGGCGCCGACGAGGCCGGCGAGCACGATCATGAGGAGCGACACGCCCCCGTCGTCGAGCAGTTCCGGCCGTGGGGCCCCGTTGGCGTCCTGGATGTTCACGACGGCGTTGGTGACGGTCAGGGCCACTTCGACCGACAGGAATGCACCCACCAGGTTGAGGATGGCGGACAGCGTCACCGCCGTCTTGGGCTTCAGCGCCTTGGTGGCGATGGAGGTCGCCATCGCGTTTCCGGTGTCATGGAAGCCGTTCGTGAAGTCGAAGGCGAGAGCCGTCACGACCACCAATGACAGGATCAGGAGTTCCGGGGTCACCGAACTAGTGTGCATTGTTCACCCACCCTTCACCCAATCGACCCCGAATAGACGCCTCCCGCCACGGGTAATCGATGAAGTAGGGTGCCGGCAGGAACGAGGAGGACGAATGCTTGCACACCACCCGCCGCTGGGTTGGAACAGCTGGGACTGCTTCGGCACGTCGGTCACGGAGGAGGAGGTGCTGGCCAACGCCACGGTGATGGCGGAGCGGCTCCTGCCGCACGGATGGGACACGGTCGTGGTGGACATCGCGTGGTACGACCCGGACGCCAAGGCCCACGGCTACAACCCGGAACCGCGCGTGGAGCTCGACGCCTACGGCCGCCAGATGCCAGCGACCAACCGGTTCCCATCGGCCGCGGGCGGTGAGGGTTTCGGCCCGCTGGCCGCCCGCCTCCACGAACTCGGGCTGAAGTTCGGCATCCACATCATGCGGGGCATCCCGCGTCGAGCCGTGGAACGACAGCTGCCGGTCTGGGGCACCGACGCGACGGCGGACCAGGTGGCAAACACGGCGGACATCTGCGCCTGGAACCCCGACAACTACGGCCTGGACCACACCCACCCCGCCGCCCAGGCCTGGGTGGACGCCCAGGTGGCGCAGTTCGCGGCATGGGGGGTCGATTTCATCAAGGCCGACGACATGCTGGCCCCCCACCACGCCGACGCCATCGAGTCCCTCGCGCTGGCCATCCAGCGCAGCGGCCGGGACATCACGCTCAGCCTCTCCCCGGGGACCAGCCTGTCCGCCGCCCGTCGGGACCACCTGTCGCAGCATGCGCAGATGTGGCGCATCTCCGATGACCTCTGGGACCGCTGGGAGGACGTGGCGGACCAGTTCACGCGGCTCGCGCGGTGGGCACCGCTGCAGCGGAGTGGGGCATGGGCCGATGCGGACATGATTCCCATCGGTCACATCGCGCTCCGCGGGGAACGGGGCGAGCCGCGGATGTCACGCCTCACCGGTCCGGAACAGCGCACCCTGATGAGCCTGTGGTGCATCGCCCGCTCGCCGCTGATGCTGGGCTGCGACCTCTCGACGACTCCCGCGGAGGTGCTCGGCCTGTTCACCAACGACGCGGTCCTCGACCTCACGCGCCACACCACCGACAACGCGGAATTGTGGCGCGAGGATGATCTCGTGGTCTGGGGGGCGACGGACGTGCGGGACGGGCGTCGGCGCGTGGCGATCTTCAATACTGGGGACGTTCGACTCGAGGCCTCCCTGCTCGTCGGGGACCTGGGTGCCCAGGACGCCACCGGTGCCACGGACCTGTGGACAGGTGGTCAGGTCCCGATCGCCGACGGCCGCCTCGCGCTGGAGGTGGCGCCCCACGACGTCGCCCTGGTGGCACTCGGCTCGAGTTGACCGATGACGCGAGTGCGCTAAGCTTTCCGGAGTCGTCCGCGAGGACGTCACGGGGCTATGGCGCAGTTGGTAGCGCGCTTCCATGGCATGGAAGAGGTCAGGGGTTCGAATCCCCTTAGCTCCACCCCGCGCACAAGGCTCGAACCCTTGCCCGAAGAATCATTGGGCTGGGTTCGGGCCTTGTCGGCGTTCGCGGCCCAGGTGAGGGCGTTGTCGTTGATTTCAGGGTCGAGGAGCATCTCGTAGGGGCGGGCGTACTCGACGTGGAGGTCATCGTCCTCGTCCACATAGATCTTTGTGAAGAAGGCTTGGTTGCACAGGCGCCGGTTGGCGTCGTCGCACCGCTTGTAGATGTCTACGCAGTTCTCCAACAGGTTCAGCGCGTCGTCTAGGTGGGCGCGGGCTTCGGTGTACTCGCCGTGGTGCGCGTCGATGCGGCGCGTGATGTGGTCCAGTTCGGTGAGGATGCGGTCTTGTTCTCGTTTCAGCAGGGACAGCGGGATCGCGTCGGCCGAGTGGGCTTGGATGAGACGGGTCTGTTCGTTCTCCAGCCGATCACGGTTCGCGGTGAGCTGGGCGAGTTCGTCGGTCTCGGCGGACATGAGCCGGTCGAACTCGTGATGCAGCATTCCGGCGAGGGCTTCGCGACGGGCGGGGGTGATCTGGATGCGGGCGTAGTAGTCCTCGATCAGATGCTCGACGTCTTCGATGAGGATGGCGCTGCGGGTGCAGTCGGTGCGCTTGGAGTGCCGGCCGGAGCAGACGAAGTAGGGGTAGACGAATCCGTGCCGGTTCTTGGAGTTGGAGACCATCAGGCGGGAGCCACAGGCGCCGCAGTAGATGCTGCCTTTGAGGTAGTGGTCGTGAATCTGCGTGGCCTCGGCGGCGCTCTTGTGGGAGGTGAGCACCGACTGCACCTGGTACCAGACCTCGGCCGGCACGAGCGGTGAGTGGGCTCCCTTGTAGTTGACGCCCCGGTAGGTGACGTCTCCCTTGTAGTAGGGGTTGGTCAGCAGCCGGTGCACCGAGGAGACGGCAAGCGGATTGGCGGGTCGCTTCGGCGTGGGCACGCTGACCAGGCCGCGGGCGGTGAGTTCTTCGTGGAGTTGACTGACGGTCCAGTCTCCAGAGGCGTAGGCCTTGAACGCCCATTCGACCAGCGGGGCACGTTCGGGGTCGAGCTGGACGGTGCGGACCTCGCGGCCGAGCTCATCGCGGACACGGACGTTGAGGTACCCGATGGGTGCTTTGCCGAGGGTGCCGCCGTTCGCGGCCTTCTGCGACATGCCTTTGACGACCTCGGTGGCGAGGTTGCGGGAGTAGAACTCCGCGATGGTGGACATGATGCCGTGCAGCAGCATACCCGAGGGGGTCTCATCGATGTTCTCCGTCGCCGAGACCAGCAGCACCCCGGCCTGCTGCAGAGCGAGGTGGATAGTCACGTCGTCGGCGCGGTTTCGGGCGTGCCGGTCGACCTTGTGGACGATGCAGTACGCGACCTTGTGCTGTTTGACGTAGCGGATCATCCGCATCAGCTCGGGACGGTCGGCGGACTTCGCCGATGTGCCTGCGTCGGTGAACTCCTCCACGACGACCGCGCCGAGTTGCTCGGCCTTGCGGCGGTTCGCCTCTCGCTGCGCGGGGATGGAGAACCCTTCCTCGGTGCCGCCCTTCTCGGCTTGCTCCCTGGTGGACACACGCAGGTAGGAAACCGCCAGGGCGGTGCCCTTGGGTGGGTCGATGAGACTCCGCACCGGGTCGGTGCGGGCGGGTTCGGGGTGCGCCGTGTCGGCGTGCTCGATGGCTGTGGTGCTCATGGCTTCTTCTCTCGCTCGGACTCGTCTGGCCCTCGCGCGAAGCGCCCAGAAGAGGGATCGAGGTGTCGATCGTGAGAAGAAGCCCGAAGGCCGGAGGACTAGGACGCCGGGGCATCCACGTGAGATATGCCCGTCACGAGTGGCGGGGTTGAGGACCACAACACCCCACGCTTCGCGCGAGGCGTACATCTATTCTACCTGGCCCTCCGACACCGGCACAGGGATCGGGTCCGTGTGGGCGCCGGCCGGGCGAACCCGGTAGGTCTCGGGTGGTTCCTGGTTGCGGCGGATCGCGCGCGTCTGCCCGGTCTCCTGCAAGGTGAGCCGGATCAGCACCTCGGCGAGCTTGTGCAGGTCTACCGGGTCACGGTGCACGGCGCGGATGGAGAACTTCCGGTCCTCGTAGCGTCGCCGATCGGTCTTGCGCACATAGCTGGAGCCCATCAGTCGCGCACCTCCCCGGTGTCGAAGTCGGCATAGAAGGCGTCCTCCTTCTCTTGGCGGCGGGCCACGTCGTCGAGAACGAACTGCACGAACTCCTTCTCCCGATGCTCGATCACGACATCCTCGACCGGCCGCGCAGGGTCCTCACCGGGCCAGGCGGTCTGCCTCGTGGGACGGTCGCGGTCCAAGCGGGTGCTGCCCGTCGCGACCCATTCGCGCAAGCGCTCACGGGCCTCACCGTCGGCACACCGCACCTGAACGGCCTCACCCACCACCGTGGCGGAGGAAGAACGCGCACATCTGCCGCCCACAGTCCGAAGGTGCAGGGTCGGCTTCGGTACACGAGGGCGCGGCCCGCGGATGCTGTTGGCCGCGCGAGAGCTGGAACGGGTGCCGTGGAGCAGGATCACCAGCGGTCGGGCAGGAAACCAACCTACGTGCGGACCTCGCGCACCATCATCGCCGCGGAGACTCGGTTGTCGACGCCGAGCTTGGTGAAGATGTGGGACAGGTGCGCCTTGACCGACGCCATGGACACGTTCAGCCGCGAGCCGATCTGGGCGTTGGTCAAGCCCTCGGCCATGAGGACGGCGATCTCGCGCTCGCGTTGGGTGAGTTGCTCCAGCGCCGCGTTCGCCTGTGCTTCGGCGGCCGGACGCTCGGTGGCGACCTGGATGAGCGTGTCGGTGACCTCCGGTGACAGCGTCCGCTCCCCGGCGTGAACTCGACGGATCGCGTCGACCACCCGGGCCGGATCGGTGTCCTTCAACAAGAACCCGTCGGCGCCTTGCCGCAGCGCCCGCACCACGTAGTCGTCGGTGTTGAACGTGGTCAGCACGATGACGCGAGGCCGATCGTCCCGCCCGGCCAGGGCGTCCAGGGTCGCGAGACCATCCATGCCCGGCATGCGGATGTCGAGCAACAACAGGTCGGCACCCTGCGCCGCCAGGTGCTCCAGCGCCTCGATCCCGTTGGCGGCCTGCCAGGCCACCTCGATGTCAGCCTCACCGCCCAGGATGAAAGCCAGACCGGTCCGCACCATGGCGTCGTCATCAACGATTCCGAGCCGGATCATGCGCCCTCCTTCGCCGGCGCGCCCCACGGGAGGGCGGCGTCCACCACGAATTGTCCATCCCGGACGCCGTGGGTGAGCGTTCCGCCCACCAGCCCGACGCGTTCGGCGATGCCCACCAGACCGAGCCGTGACCCGCTCGCGTCGGGGATCGCCAGGTCAGCGAGCGGGTTCGATACCCGCAGGTGCAAGACTTCGTCGCGTGCGGTGAGGCTGAGGTGCAGCGGCGCTCCGGGGGCGTGCTTGCGGGCGTTGGTGAGGCACTCCTGGACGATCCGGAATGCCTGCCGAGACGCGTGGGTGGCCACCGCCTCAAGGTCGCCGATGTGGGTCACGGTGACGCGCTGGCCGATGTCTTCGGCGTCGGCCAGCAGGACGTCCAGCTCGGCGATCGTCGGCTGGGGAGGCTCGGGCGGTGCCTCAGCTCCTCGCAGCGTGGCAAGCATCGTGCGAAGCTCGTCGAGTGACGCCTGCGCATTGAGCTGAATCATCCTGGCCGCTGCCTGGGCTTCATCCGCGGTGAGATTCGTTCGATAGGCCAGGCCGCCGGCATGCAGGGCGACCAGCGACAGGCGGTGCGCCACGACGTCGTGCATCTCGCGAGCGATGCGCTCGCGTTCGGCCATACGCACCTCGTTGATGCGGGACGCCTCGGCCTCGCGTCGTGCCTGCTCCGCCGATTCGCGGTCGTGCTGGGCCTGAGCGCGGCTGGACGCCAACAATCCGATGAGGGTCGCGATCACCACGCCAGCGATGGCCAACGCCAGTTCGAAGCTGAGCGCCGTCGCAGCAGCACCCGAGGCCGACGCGAATAGCTCGAGCACCTTGGCGGCGATGAGGACGGCACCCGTCGTCAGGGCGCTGGTGAGGCTCCGGCGTCGGGCCACCGACTCCTGCGCCACGATCGCTGCCCCGAGCACCCCAGGGCTCGGCACCCACAAGGCGGCGATGACGAGTGCGATCGCGATCGGAGCTCGCTCGCGCCAAGGCAGCGCGACAAGGGCTGCGATGGCCGGGAGGACCAGCAGGAGGACGAGCGACCATGGGAGTGGGCGTCCAGCGGCGAGGCGGGCGGCGACCGGCGTCAGGTAGTAGAGGAACGCGAGCACTGCCACGGTCCACACCACGAATCGGGGCGGGGCAGGGGCGAGGGGTGGCGCGGTCACGGTCCCAACCTAACGCTGGTGCCTTCGAGGGGCGTCGGCCGAGCGGCCCGCGGAGGGGGGTCCGATCGGACCTTCCCCAGCGCCGAAGCGACCCGTCACGGTGGCTGATCACCCGATGCGGCACCCCGGATGGCTGGGCTGAACTGAACCCATGATCAACCTGACCCACCTCACCAAGCGTTTCGGCGCCACCGTGGCGCTCGATGACGTCACGTTCTCTGTCGCTCCCGGCACAATCGTCGGGTTCCTCGGCCCCAACGGGGCCGGCAAGTCGACCTGCCTGCGTTCCCTGGTTGGTCTCGTCCGCCCCGACTCCGGGGAGGCCACCGTGAACGGGATGGCCTACGCCACCCTCGCCGACCCCGCCCATGTCGTGGGTGCCCTGCTCTCGGCCGACTCCTTCCACCCCGGCCGCACCGGACGCGAAACCCTGCGGTTGGCGTCCATCACGCTGGGCCTGCCCGCGAGCCGCGTCGACGACGCGCTGGACGAGGTTGGCCTGACCGCTGCCGAGGGACGCCGTCGCGTCGGCACCTACTCCCTGGGCATGCGGCAGCGTCTCGGCCTGGCCCACGCCCTGCTCGGCGACCCTGCCGCGCTCGTGCTCGACGAGCCGGCCAACGGCCTCGACCCGCAGGGTCAGCGCTGGCTTGCGGGTCTGCTCCGTTCACGCGCCGAGCGTGGGTGCGCGGTCCTGCTCAGCAGCCACGATCTGCACGAGGTCAGCCGCCTGGCCGACCGCGTTGTGATGGTGGCCCGCGGTCGGGTGCTCGCCGACGAGCCCATCACCGCCGCGTCCAGCGCCGAGCTCGAAGAGCAGTACTTCACCCTCACCTCTGGCGCTGACCGCGCCGCCTGACCACCACGCTCGAAAGGACCCCGAGATGACCGTCCACACCGCTTCCGTCCCCGCTCCTGCCGCCGCTCCGGTGCGCGCTGCGCGCGTCGCCTCGAACGAGACCTCCGGTCGGGCACTGGCCCGCGCCGTGGCCGTAGAGACCCGCAAGCTGGTCAACACCCGCATCGGACCCGTGCTGATCGCTGCGGCAGCTCTCCTGTCGGGCGCCTTTGCCGGGGGACGTGCCCTGTTCCCCACCACAGGAACCGACTTCGGCAAACTGGCGTCGATGGCTGTGGTGCCGGCGTCCATGATCTCGATGGTGCTCGCGGTGCTGCTCGTGGCCGGTGAGTTCTCGGCCCGCACCGCCTCCGTGACGTTGACCCTCGATCCCCGCCGTGGCCGTCTGGTGTTGGCGAAGAGTCTGACCGTCCTGGGGCTGTGGGTCGTCGCGACGACCTTGGCTGTCGTGGCGGCGGCGCTCGTGATGGTGGTGGCGCCGCTGATCACCGGTGTGTCCATGGCGTGGACGTTTGACGTCGCCTCGCTCGCCGTGGTGGCCGGCAATGGTGCCTTCCTGGTCCTGGCGGGCTTCGCGTGGGCCCTGGCGCTGCGCAACGCGGCCGCCCCGATCGCCTTCCTGCTGGTGTGGCCCACGGTGGCCATGCTGGTCGGCAGCATCTCCGACACCGCAGCGCGCGCCATGGCTTTCGTGGCCGTCGATCCGCTCCACGAACTTCTTCCGGACGCGGCGGTCGTCGGTCCGCTGGCCGTGGTCGTCGCCGCGATGGTGTGGATCTTCGCCCCAGGTACCGTCGGGACGCTGCGTCTGCTGCGCGACGACCTGTGACGAACCCCGACCAGAAGGAGACGTCCATGAAGAAGCGCAAGCCCCTCGGCCTGGTGTTCGTCGCCATCATCGTCAGCGTGGCGGCCGTCGCGGCGATGGTGTCGTGGTGGCAGTCCCGCCCGCAGGGCTCACCTGTGGCTGGTGAGTTCACCGAGGCGGTTCTCTCGGAACGGATGACCTCCGCCCGGGTGCTGGCACTGGGGGAGGCCACGCATGGCACCCATGAGTTTCAGGCGCTGCGCCTGCAATTGCTGCAGAAGGTCGCGGACCAGGGCTTCACGACCGTCGCCTGGGAGGAAGACTTCGGCAGCGTCGCCTCGGTTGACGCCTGGCTGCAGGGTGGACCGGGCACCGCCGTGGAGGCCGCCCGTCTGTTCGGCTACGGCCTGAACCGGACCCGGGACACGGTCGACTTGCTGACCTGGGTGCGCGCGCACAATGACCAACACCCGGCGGGCGAGGACATCCGCTTCGTGGGCATCGACGCCGCGCGTCCCACCGTCACCAAGGGGCTTGCGCTCGCCTGGCTGGCCGCGCGGAACCCCACGGCTGCGGCCGACCTGACCGCGCGGCTGGCGCGCTTCACCGATGAATCCCTGTGGGACAGGGCGGTGGCCGCCGACGTCGAGTCGGCCGTGGCGGACCTGCAGGCCGCGCTCACGGCGTCCGATGACGGGAGCGAGGCAGCGGCCGAGGCGCGGCAGGCGGGGCGCGTGCTGGAGCAAGCCCGGCAGCGAGGCCTCGGTGTCGGCAACCGGGACGCGATGATGTTCGACAACCTGGCCTGGCTCGTGGAGCGCGGGACGGCGTCCGGGCGCGAGCGCACGCTGCTGTTCGGCCACAACGGGCACCTCGACCGCGCGGGGCAGGCGACCGCGGTCGGGGGCGACACCGTGGGGCGGCTGGCCGCGCGGCAGTGGGGAGATGACTACCGGGTGATCGGCACCGACGGGCATCGCGTGGGGCTGAACTCGCAGGGAACGGTGTCGACGCTGACGGTGAACGGGCGCATCCGCGGTCTGTTCGAAGGCACGACGGTGGGCTACCTGGAGCTGGCCTCGGTCACCGGGGCCGACGCCGAGTTGTTGCGCGGCGCCACGACGATGGTCAGCGCCGGCGAGCCGTTCGCCTCGTGGCAGGCGTGGGTGCCGCCGTCGCACACGGTGAGCGTCACCCCCGCGGAGGCCTGGGACGCGCTCATCTACGTCTGGGACGCGTCCCCGACCGAGCGACTGGGCTGAGCTGCGGCCCGGGGAGGCGTACCCGCGCTAAGCCGACCACCTGACGGCCGTCGGCGCCTTGCTGTTAGCGTGCCGCGCACTGTTCACCCTCCGCCCCTGGGAGTCCGCCATGACTGAGATGCCCACGCCCGAAACCCTCGAGTTTGCTTGGCTCGCCTCCACCGGCAGCGCCCCCGTGCTCGGGCCGGCCGATGGGGTGGTCCAACCGGAACTCGCTCCGGGGGACGCGCCGCTGTGTGGTTGCCCAGAAGCGTAGCGGACCCGTTCTGCTCGGGGTCGTACGCGCACAGCCAGTGCAGATGCAGGGCGGACAGTTCCCAGACGAGTTCGGGGTGATGGTGCCAGAACGGAGGGATCACGCTGGCGGGCAGCCCGTAGGTGTGGCGCAGCCAGTGTACCCACCGGTTCAGCTCCAGCCACTCGATCTCTGCCTCATGCGCGGTCAGCAGATTCCAGTTCACCGGGTGTGGCGGCTCGGCCACCCCGGCGTCATCAGACCCGCCGTCCACGTCGTCCTCGGGTTCGGGCTCGTCGGTATCAAGATCAGTGTCGAGGTCTGGGTCGAACTCGTCAGGGGTGTCGATCATGATCGTGCTCCTGATTCACCGGCTGATCGCGTGGCTGCGGTTGGTGGCAGGCCGGGACGGCGGCTCGAACTCCGGGGCGCGTGCGGGTGGTTCACGGCGGGCGCGTTCGACGGTGTAGGTGGAGCGTGCGGTGTCGTGGCCGATCTTCTTGGCGACGAACTTCTCCCCGGTCATCGTCTGCCCGTCGCGGATGTACTCGTCCCGGTCGAGATAGCCTTCGGCGACGAAGCTGTCGCCCTTGGCGAAGAGTTCGTAGGCGCGCTCGGCGGTCTTGCCATGGATCACCAGATCGTGGAACGTCGCCTCCAGCTCCTCGAACTCACCCGGCCCCGTCGCCCGGTAGTGCCGCTGCCCGAACCGGGCATAGAACCGGGCCTTGCCACTGTCGGCGATCTTCAACTGCGGATCGGATGCGATGAACCCTGAAATCGACTGCTGCGTGCGGATAGCCATCGGACTGTCCTCCTGACCTGTCTCGCGACCCCGCGTGCCGGGGTCGCTCTTGCCAGGCAGGTACGCGCGGCGCCCCTATGAGCCGGAGGGGCTCTGTTGCAGCAGCTTCTCGACCTCGGCGCGCAGGCGTGCGGCGTCGGGGCGGGTGATCCAGGTCCGCATCCGGGTGACGATCGGCGGCGCGGCGCGCAGGAGGACGAGGGCTGTCCCGAACGGGAGTGTGAGTGAGCCCGTCCGCGTACAGGCGGCACGCTTCCGCAGCCTCGCTCGGTTCCAGTCCCCGGGTCCTCGGTGTGATGCCACGCCGATACAAGTGCGCGGCGGCGGTTCGGCGATGCACTCGGAACTTTGCGGCCAGTTCCACTAGCGTCGCGCTCGCGATGTACGCGACGACAAGCTCGTCCACCTGGGCGGGAGAGAGCAGGGTTTGAGTCATCCCAAGTGAGCGCACCAACGGCCCCCGCGTATCCGTGATCCGCCGCTCACAACCCCGCCGATCCCGCCGGTAGTCTCCCCGAGACAGCCGAGAAGCCGCGGTTCTCAAGGCCGGGGAAAGGTTCTCAAACTCTCTACGGAGTTCCACTTCTGTTGGCCCGGGACACGAGTCCCGGGCCAACGTCATTTTCCGGCGGTCCTCGGGTGACCCAACTCGGCCTAGGCTCACGTCCCATGGGTCGCTACTTCGTGCGCGATGCGGGCCGGCCACCGGCCTAGTGGGTCAGGGCGTGGGGCTCCCGCCGTTGACGTTGAGGGTCTCGCCCATCACGTAGCTCGATTCGGGCGACGCGAGGAAAACGTAGGCGGGCGCCAGCTCGGTGGGCTGCCCGGCCCGGCCGATGGGGGTCTGCTTGCCGAACTCCGGCAGGTCCTCCTTCGGCTGTCCGTCGGTGACCTGCAGCGGGGTCCAGAACGGACCGGGTGCGACGGCGTTGACCCGGATTCCCTTCGGCGCCAGCTGCTGCGCGAGCCCCTTGGTGAAGTTGTTGATCGCGGCCTTGGTGGAGGCGTAGTCCAGCAGGGTGGGCGAGGGGTTGTAGGCCTGCACCGAGGTGGTGTTGATGATCGACGAGCCGGCCGGCATGTGCGTGAGGGCAGCCCGGGTAATGCGGAACATCGCGATGATGTTGACGGTGAAGGTCTCGACGACCTGCTCGTCGGAAAGCTCTTCGAGCGACTCGACGGCGATTTGCTTGCCCGCGTTGTTGACGAGGATGTCGAGCCCGCCGAGTTCCCGGGCGGCGTCATCGGGCAGCTTCTCGCAGAACTCCCGATCCATCAGGTCGCCGGGCAACAGGACAGCCGTACGTCCGGCGTCCTGGATGACCCCCTTGACCCACTGGGCATCCTCCTCCTCGGCGGGCAGGTAGTTCAGGGCCACGTCGGCGCCCTCCTTGGCGAAGGCGATGGCGACCGCGGCGCCGATGCCGGAGTCGGCGCCCGTGATGAGTGCCTTGCGGCCCTCCAGCCGGCCGGTGCCGCGGTACGAGAACTCACCGCGGTCGGTCTGGGGCTCCAGCTCGGCGTCCAGCCCCGGCTCGGGCTGGTCTTGGACAGGCGGTTCGATCGTGGGGTAGCGGTCGACGGGGTTCTGGAAGACCAGCTGGTCGTCCCGCTCCTGGTGCGCGTCGTCGCTGTTCGAGTGCTTGTCAGTCATGGTTTCCTCCCGTGGACGGAGCAATGTCTTCTCCGTTGGAAGCCTAGGAGGGGCAGAGGTCACCATCGGCGCAGCAAGGGCCGGGAGGACCCAGTGGTCGCTCCCGGCCCTTGCTGTGTTCGTCAGTGACCGGTGGACGGCAGTCCCGGCGTCGGCGCTTCCACGACCGTGACAGGCCAGAAGACCTCTGTTCCGGAGTCCTGCACCTCGAAGCGCAGGACGTTGTTGCCGGGTGCAATGCCGGTGGAGGCCAGCCGCACGGTGATGGTGCCCACGCCGTCAGCGACGGAGCCCGTGCCCACCTTGGTGTTCCCGAGCCAGGCCGTGACCGTCGAGTTGGCCAGCTGGGGGGAGATCGCATCGCCCTCATCGCTGTCCTCGAGGTACATGTCCAGCGACTGGGGTGCCACGGCGCCCTCGGGGGTGTCGCCCAGGACGAACGTCACCTCCGGTCCCCCGAGCACGAGCTCGTCGGCGCCGGTCACCGAGACGCCACGCTTCGTGTAGTCGGGGGAGAGCGGGCTGTTGTCCTCCACCCACTCAACCCAGGCCTCGAGGTCGATGCGTCCGGTGTCGCGGGTGTTGGTGCCGCCGGCGAGCTCATGGAAGTTGTCGCCGCCGGTGATCAGGAACGAGCCCGACCCCACGGTGTAGCGCTTCTGGGGGTCGATGGGGGCGCCGTTGATCCAGATCGAGGTGATCCGGTCACCTTCCTTGCGCGCCTCGTCGTAGGTGTAGCTCACGTTGTCGGAGAGCCCGAGCTGCAGGAACGGGCGGCTCGGGACCTCACCGTCGCCGTCGCGTTGCCACTGCTGCTCCAGGACGGTCTTGAACTGGGCGCCGGTGATCTCGGTCGTGAACAGCGAGTTCGCGAATGGGAGCGTCAGTGCAGCTTCCTCGTAGGTCACGGTGCCCTTGTCGAAGCTGGAGCGCGTGCCGCCCGGGTTCTGGAGGCCGATGAACTCGTCGTCATCACCGCCGAGTTGGTCGTGGAACATCTGCGCCACCATGTTCGTCATCGGGGACTCCTGGTCCCGAGTGCCGGAGCCGCCGTCGCCCGGCGTGCTGATAGCCGCCGTTGCCTCTCCCACAGGTTCCTGGCCAACCTCCGCGGCGAACTCCACCCACTCCGCGACCACCTCTTGGATGGCGACGATGCGGGGCTGTGTGCCCACCACCGGCTCATCAGGGAGCTCGAGGATCTCGGTCGATGTCGAGCACAGGGCGGCGTTGTCCGCGTCGATCTGGAGGGTCACGCGTGCGAGGGCGTCGCCGTACTGGTCGGCCTGCACGATGGGCCGGCCGCCCGCGGTCTCCCAGGCATAGATCTGGTGGGTGTGGCCGTTGAAAACGACGTCGACGTCGGCCGCGAGCCCGCTGTACATGTCGTCGAAGGCCTCGGAGGCGGCGGCGTTCTCGGCCGCGCTGGTCGAGCCGTCGGGGGCCCCTTCGTGGATGGAGGCGACGATGATGTCCGCTTCACCGTTGGCATCGTCGCCGTCGGACAGCTGGGCCGCCACCCGGTTGACTGCCTCCACCGGGTCGCCGATGGAGAGGGAGGAGATGCCAGCCGGCGAGACCAGGGACGGCAGGTCGGCGGTGACGGCGCCGATGACCGCGATCCTCACTCCACCCTTGTCGAGGACCTCGTACTCGCCGAGCGGAGCCGCCACGGTCGTCGTGCCAGCCTCGTAGACGTTGGCGGCGAGCATGGGAGCATCGAAGAGCTCGTCGATCCGCGAGGAAAGGTCGTCCCAGCCCTTGTCGAACTCGTGGTTGCCGGCAGCGATGACCTCGACGTCGGCAGCGTTCAACACGTCGCTCGTGGGGATGTCGTCGCCGGCCATGGACACGAAGGTGGAGCCACCGATGTTGTCCCCGGCGGAGGTGAAGAGGACACGGTCCTCGCCGTTGGCGGCACGGTCCTCCTCGACGGGGGTGAACAGGGCGGCGGCCTTCTCGATGCGGCCGTGGAAGTCATTGAAGCTGTAGACGTTGACCGACGTGGTGGGTGCGGTGCACTCCCCGGGGGCTGCGGTCGCCACCTGAGGGGCGCCGAGGGAGAGACCGGAGAGGGCGAGTGCGGCGGCGGAGAGCCCCGCGACGGTGCGGGGACGGGATCCTGACATGAACATGTGCTCCTGGGGGAGAATGGATATCAACGGGATCACTCTCGCCGCCCGGCCCGCGTTCGTCAAGGGTTCCAGACGCCATTCACCCCTCTGTCACCCGCTGTTCATCGCGGGTACGCGGGGTGGGCACACCGCCCGTCTCAGGCGTCCCCGATGAGGGCTTCGCGAGCGGCGAGCACGGCGTCGAGCACGCCCTGGGAGTAGGCCTCCCAATCCCTGCCGGAACCGCCCTTGCCTTCCAGCTCGGCCGGCTGGACGCCGCCAGGGCATCGAGGCGCATTCCGGCGTCGTCACCCGCGCGACGCAGGACCCGCAGGGCTGCACCGAACCCGGCCGCCTGCCCCTCGTGGTACTTGTAGGCGGGGAAGGAGCGCCCGGCGCGCCCCATCGTGCACGCGGAGCTGCTGCCTCCGAGGGCGGCCATCTCGTGGGCCGCGGCGGCGCGGCGGTCGCCGAGCAGCTCGATGGCCTCGTCGAGGGGACCGTGCTCGTCGCGTTCCATGCCTCCAGATCGTAGGCTCTCCGGTCCGCAGGGGGAATGGTCCCCGCGCTCGTAGGCTGAGGGGCGGAGGTGACGATGGTGATCGATGTCGCGGAGGTGCTGGGCAGGCTCCCTGAGGGCCTCTTCATCGGCGGGCGATGGGTGGGTACCGAGCGGCAATTCGATGTCCACGACCCGTCAGACGATTCGGTCCTGTGCGCGGTCAGCGACGCCGGGGTCGTCGAGGCGCAAGCTGCCATGGACGCCGCTTGCGAGGCCGCTGGCCCTTGGGCCGCCACGGAACCCCGAGAACGCGCCGAGATCCTACGGCGCGCCTACGAACTGGTGGTCAAGAGGCAGGACACGTTCGCGACAATCATGACGCTGGAGATGGGCAAGCCCCTGGCCGAGTCCCGCGGAGAGGCGCTGTACGGCGCCGAGTTCCTGCGGTGGTTCTCGGAGGAGGCGGTCCGTATCGACGGGCGGTGGACCGTCGCGCCGTCAGGGGGAACGCGGCTCCTCGTGATGCGTCAGCCGGTGGGGCCGGTCTACGCCATCACTCCCTGGAACTTCCCTCTCGCGATGGGGACCCGCAAGATCGCCCCCGCACTCGCGGCCGGGTGCACGGTCATCATCAAGCCGGCCTCCCTCTCGCCTCTCACCACGCTGTTCTTGATGCAAGTGCTGCAGGACGCCGGGGTCCCAGCGGGCGTCGTCAACTGCCTCACCACGGTGCGCTCCGCAGAGGTGTCCGAGGTGGTCCTGGGGGATCCGCGGCTGCGGAAACTGACCTTCACCGGATCCACCGAGGTGGGACGACTGCTCCTCGAACAGGCCGCCGGGAGCATCCTGCGCACCTCGATGGAGCTCGGTGGGAACGCGCCGTTCCTCGTCCTCCAGGACGCCGACCTCGATGTCGCCGTGCCGGCGGCGATGGCAGCGAAGTTCCGGAACAATGGTGAGGCCTGCACGGCTGCCAATCGGCTCTACGTCCACCGCGGTCTCGTGGACGAGTTCCAGGAGCGGTTCACCCGCAACGTGGAGGAACTCCGGCTGGGTCCGGGGCTTGCCGATGACACGACCCTGGGCCCGCTCGTCGACCGGGCGGCCCTGGACAAGGTGGTCGAGCTCGTCGACGACGCGGTCTCCAAGGGAGCGCGCGTGCTCGCCGGGGGCCGGGCCGAGGTGCGGCCCGGGCACTACATGCAGCCGACGGTCCTGGGTGACGTCCCGCACAACGCCAGGCTGCTGCACGAGGAGATCTTCGGCCCCCTCGCACCCATCGTGGCCGTGGAATCGGACGAGGAGGCCGTCCGGCGGGCCAACGACACGGAGTTCGGTCTCATTGCCTACGTCATGACCCGCGACGTCACGCAGGCTGTTCGGGTGGCCGAATCGCTGGAGGTGGGGATGGTGGCCTTGAACACGGGGATCATCTCCAATCCGGCGGCACCCTTCGGTGGTGTGAAGCAGTCCGGTCTCGGTCGGGAGGGCAGCCACGAGGGCATCGAGGAGTACCTGGAGACCAAGTACGTGGGCCTCTCGCTCTGAGCTACTTCAGCCCAGGTGGGAGCGTTCCAGGGCCAGGAGCGCCTCTTTGGTCTTCACGCCCCCCGCAAAGCCCCCCATCGACCCGTCGCTGCGCACCACGCGGTGGCAAGGGATGACGAGCGGCAGCGGATTCGTCGCGCACGCGGAGCCGACGGCGCGTACGGCGCGTGGGCGGCCGGCCGTGGCGGCGACTTCCGCGTAGCTCATCACCTGGCCATAGGGAATCATTGCCATGGCGTCCTGTGCCTCCTTCCGGAACCCGGAGGAGAGGCGCCGGTCCAGGGCGAGGTCGAACCGTCGTCGGTCCCCCGCGAAGTACTCGCGCAGCTGCGCCACCGGTGCCCCGAGCCACCCGGGCTCGCCGTCGAGCGGGCCGATGTGGTCCTCGATCCAGCGGCGGGAGTCGTCCACATCCTCCCATTGGAAATGGACCTGGAGAAGGCCTCGGGAGGTGGCTGCCAGCAGCAGCGGCCCGACGGGGGAGTCAATGGTGGTGACGGCCACGGATTCGGTCATGACGTGCTCCTTCGTCTTGCCCTGGCGGCCAGTTTACGGATCTCCTCGGCCCAGAGCACCGTGCTGGCCATGCCCACCGTGACCAACCAGTGCTGAGCATCCAGCGATGTCGTCCCGAAGGCCGTCTGGAGCAGGGGTACCTCCACAACGGCGACCTGCGCGATCGCCCCGAAGGCGACCGCCGCGAGGAGCCACCGGTTCGACCCCAGACCATGGAAGGCCGTCGTGACCGCGGACCTGGCGGAGAACACGTTGAACAACTGGGCGAAAACCAGGGTGGTGAAGGCGGCGGTGCGGGCGGTGACGAGGTCGTCGTCCCCGGCGATGAGGCCGCCGGTCAGGAAGATGTCCAGGGTCAGGAGCGTCGACGCCGCCATGACGGCACCGACGAAGACGATGATCCCCCACATGGGCAGGTCGATGACGCGCTCGCCCAAGGCGCGGGGGCGCCTCGCCATGACGTCATCGGTCGGGGGATCGACGCCCAGGGCGAGGGCTGGCGCGGAGTCCGTCACGAGGTTGATCCAGAGGATCTGCGTCGCGAGGAGCGGCACGACGATCGCGGCCTCCGACGCGGCAGTCAGCCCGATCACGCCGGCGAGCACCACCCCGAAGAAGACCGTGAGGACCTCGCCCATGTTCGATGACAGCAGATAACGCAGGAACTTCTTGATGTCGTCGAAGATCACCCGGCCCTGCTCGACGGCGGCCACGATCGTGGCGAAGTTGTCGTCCCGCAGGATCATCGATCCGGCTTCCTTGGTCACCTCGGTTCCGGTGATGCCCATGGCGACACCGATGTCGGCCGACTTGAGCGCCGGGGCGTCGTTGACGCCGTCCCCGGTCATGGCCACAACGTGTCCGTCGGCCTGCAGCGCGTCGACGATCCGCAGCTTGTGCTCCGGGGCGACGCGGGCGAAGACGTTGGCCTCCCGAACCAGGGTTGCGAACCCCTCGTCGTCGGACCGGTCGAGCTCGGTGCCGGTGACGGCCCGGCCGTCCGCGTCGGTGATGCCCAGGTCCTGGGCGATCCGCAGCGCGGTGCCGGGGTGGTCGCCGGTGATCATGATGACCCGAATCCCAGCGCGCTGGGCCCGCGCGACGGCATCCGCGGCCTCCTCGCGTGCCGGGTCGATCATCCCCACGGTGCCGAGATAGGTCAGTCCTTCCTCCAGGGGCTCGGCAAGTTCGGCGTCCACCAGGTCGTCGGATGCCCCCGGCGCTTCTGAGTCGGCGACCTCCCGGAACGCCACGCCCATGGTGCGCAGAGCCCGGCCGCCCATCTCCTCGACGTCGGTCAGGAGCTGATCCCGGAGCGCTCGGGTCAGTTCGACGGCGTCGTGGCCCCGGCGGACGGATGTACAGCGGTCCAGGACGACGTCAGGGGCGCCCTTGGTCACCAGGACCACCTGGTCGCGTTCATGGTCGCGCTGCAGGGTGGACATCCGTTTGCGCTCGGAGGTGAACGGCACCTCGGTGATCCGGCTGAATCGCTGGTCGCAGTGTTCGTGCATGCCGAGCTTCCGTTCCGCGACGAGGAAGGCGCCTTCGGTGGGGTCACCCAGGACCCGCCACTCGCCGTCGTCCTCGCGCAGTTCAGCGTTGGAGGAGAGCGCGCCGCCCATCAGGACGAGTTCGTCCTCGAGACGTTGCTCGTCGGATCCCGTTTCCACCACCCCGTCCGGGGCGTACCCGACACCACTGACCGAGGCGGTGCCTGAGAGGGTGCGGATCTCCTGGACGGTCATCTCGTTGTTGGTGAGGGTGCCGGTCTTGTCGGAGCAGATCACGGAGGCGGAGCCGAGCGTCTCCACCGAGGCGAGGTCCTTGACGATCGCGTCGCGGCGCGCCATCTTCTGGACCCCGATGGACAGAACCACGGAAAGGATGGCGGGCAGGCCCTCGGGGACGGCGGCCACGGCCAGTGACACCCCGAGCAGCAGCACGCCGACGGCGTCGTCGAGCGCGTCCACACCGCTCACGAACCACACGGTGACCATCACCACAACCGCGATGGCGATGACGGCCACACCGAGCATCTTCCCGACGAACGCGATCTCGCGTTCCAGGGGTGTGACGTCCCGCGTCGTCTCGTCGAGCAGGCGTGCCACCTCTCCCATCTGGGTGTCCATGCCCGTGGCCGTCACGACCGCCCGCCCGGTTCCCTGGGTGACGGCGGTGCCAGAGAACACCATGTTCGTGCGGTCCCCGAGGGGCACGTCGCCGGCGAGTGCCCCGGGCTGCTTGCCCACCGCCGCGGACTCGCCGGTCAGGGCGGCCTCGGCGACGCGAAGGGCGCTGGACGCCAGCAGGCGCCCGTCGGCGGCCACGCTGTCACCCTCGGACAGCAGGAGGATGTCACCGGTGACAACATCGCGGGCCGTGATCTCCGTGGTCCGTCCTCCGCGCACCACCCTGGCGTGCGGGTGGCTCATCGCTTGCAGGGCCGCGACGGCACGTTCGGCGCGCGACTCCTGGACGAAGCCGAGCACCGCATTGGCGATGACGACCAGGGTGATGACAACCGCGTCGACAGGGACGCCGACGGCGCCCTCGATCCACCAGGCGACGAGGGAGATCACCACGGCCAACAGGAGAAGGTAGATGAGCGGATCCTGGAACTGAGCCAGTACCCGTCGCCAGACCGGGACCGGGGGAGAGGCACGGAGTTCGTTCGCGCCCTCAGCGGACAGCCTGCGCAGTGCCTGCTCGGGGTCGAGGCCGTTCTCCGCGTCCGTGTCCAACTCCGTCAGCAGGGCATCCAAGTCCTTTCCGGACATGGCGTCCAGACTCAGTCGCTCCACGTTGTCCACAGTACTTGCGGTCCGGTCGGTCGGGGACCGTAGGGTGTGGCCGTGCCGAACTCCATCACAGACCTGGCCGGCGTCGTCCTCGCCGCAGGGTACGGGACGCGGCTGCGCCCGTTGACCGATCTCCGCCCCAAGGCGCTGTGCCCGGTGGCGGGCGAGCCGATGCTCGATCATGCCATTGAGCGGGTGAACCCGTTCTGCAGCTCCGTCGCGGTGAATGCCTCGCACCTGGCGGAGCAGGTGGAGTCCCATCTCAAGGGGCGCCCGGTGCACGTCTCGCTCGAGCGCGTGCCGCTCGGGAGCGGTGGGGCCATTGCGCAGCTGCGGGAGTGGATCGGGACTCGAGACGTCCTCATCCACAACTCCGACACCTGGCTCACGGGGGACCTCGGTCGGCTCGTGGCCGGGTGGGATCGTCGGCGGCCGCGACTGCTGGTGACCCGGGCCGACGTAGACCCGGATTTCGGGTCATGGCGGTTCGTCGGTGTCTCCCTGCTCCCCAATCGGCATGTGGCGTCGCTCCCGGACGGTTTCTCGGGCCTGTACGAGCAGGTGTGGAGCGCGGCCCACCGCGCGGGTGGGCTCGAATTCGTCGAGGCCGACGGTGAGGTCCTGGACACGGGGACGCCGTCCGACTACCTGCTCGCGAACCTGTTGGCCAACAGCGGCCGCAGTGTCGTGGGAAAGGGTGCCGTCGTGGAGGGACGGGTGGAGGAGTCGGTGGTGTGGGACGGGGCCTACGTCGGAGAGGGAGAGGACCTCTTCGGTGCCATCAGGGCTGACGCAGGCATGACCGTGCAGTGCTGGGACCGACACCACTCGCCGCTCACGACACCATGAGCACGCGCCCCGTGAGTCGCAGGGTCCAGTTGCCGGACGGGATCGAGGCGGAGGTCACCTACAAGGACGTGAAGCACCTGCGCATGCGGATCGTGCCCCCGCACGGACAAGTCCGGGTGTCCGTGCCCCACGGGACCTCGGCCCAGGCGGTGCAACGCTTCCTGGCCAGCCATCGAGAGTGGCTGTTACGTCACACCCAAGCCATCCGCTCGGCCGATGGCGCCCCGTCGCTGGTCGACGGCGGGCGAGTCCGCGTGTGGGGCACGTGGTACCCGCTCCGGGTCCAGTCTGGTCGACGGGCCAGGGGCGAGATCCGGGATGAGGTGGTCCACCTGGTGTCCCCGACGCCAACCACGGAGGGGACAGCGGCAGCGCTGGACAACCTCTATCGGCGGGAATTGGGTCCTGCCGTGGCCGATCTGCTGGACCAGTGGGGTCCGCGCGTGGGGCGCACGGCGTCGCGGGTCCGGCTTCGACGCATGACGAGCAGGTGGGGGAGCTGCAACCACCGTACCCGCGCCATGACCTTCAACCTCGCGCTCGTGGAGCACCCGCCCGCGGCGCTGGAGTACGTCGTGGTGCACGAGATGGTCCACCTGCACGTCCCGGGCCACGGGCCGGAGTTCCGGCGCTGGATGGATGCACTGCTGCCGGACTGGGGGGCTCGCCGCCGCGCGCTGCGGGGGAGTGCATGATCGCCCTCAGCCGCGAGCAGTGGCGGGCGCGGGCAGCGCGCCATCGCGAACGTGCGGGGGAGGAGCTGGCCGACGTCGTGTGGCGCCGCGACCGTGGACTGAAGCATCCCGTCGACGACTTCCTCTTCCAGTACTACAACCTGCGCCCGTCGCAGCTGGCGGCATGGCATCCGGGGATCGGTGTGGAGCTGGAGGGCGCTTCGGAACTCGGTTCGCGGCCCTACCACCGCCGCTCAGCAGGGTCGGTCGAGTTCGACGGAGCCGCCTTCCTCGCTAAGAGGGGATCCACGGTGCACACGGCCGCCGCACTGCTCCAGGCCTCCCGGGACGCAGCACCGAGGTTCGGATGCTTCGGTATGCACGAGTGGGCCATGGTCTACCGGCTGCCGGCGGGCGAGACGCGTCACCCCTACCTGCCGCTCCGGTTCCCACCTGAGCAGCTCGCCGCCATCGTCGAGGACGTCGGATGTCGGTGCACGCACTTCGACGCGTTCCGGTTCTTCACCCCGCAGGCTCGGTCCCTGAACGTCCTCCAGCCCACCCGCCAGGCGCAACCAGAGCTCGACCAGCCCGGTTGTCTTCACGTCAACATGGACCTCTACAAGTGGGCGGGGAAGCTCGCCCCGGCCGTCGCGTCCGAGCTGTTGCTCGACTGCTTCCGCTTGGCTCGGGAGATCCGCCACGTCGACATGCGGGCCAGCGCCTACGACCTGTCAGGCTGGGGACTGGAGCCAATCGCAGTGGAGACCGCCGAGGGACGACGCGAGTACGTGGCGCACCAGAAGCGCTTCGCGGAGCGAGCGCGGCCCCTGCGGCGCGCCCTCCTGGAGGTCTGTCACCAACTCGATGCAACGATTCGGTAACTGCGGTGCGTATGTGGGGTAATAGGTGATGGTGAAGCGTAGCCTGACTAGGTCTGGTGCCGTCGCCATCAGTGAGCACTTTCGGAAGGTAGATATCCCGTGGCTGTCCAATTCCACCGCTTTGTGGCGGCTGCTGCCGTCACTGCGGCCCTGATGCTCTCGGCATGCGCCCCCGATACCGCCGCCGAGACCGCCGTTCCGGCGACACCGACGGCGGTCCTGAGCAGCGAGCCCGAGGCCACTCCCGCGGCCCCCACCATCCAACCTGCGGTCCAAGAGTCGGAAAGCCCCCTAGCGTCCGATCCTCCCTCCGAGACGCCGAGCGAGACGCCCGAGCCCGCACCCTCGACCCCTGCGGTCGCGGAGCCGACTACACCCACCTCCAAGCCGACGTCGAGCCCCACATCGGCACCGAAACCGAAGGCCCTCATCAAGCCGGGCGATAGTGGTGACATGGTGCGCGAGCTCCAGCACCGCCTCCAGCAGATTGAATGGTTCGAGGGCAAGATCACCCCCACCTACGGCGACCAGACACGCTTGGCGGTTGAAGGCTTCCAGGGCAAGCGCGGTCTTCCCATCACTGGGGAGGTCGACCGGGCCACCTGGGATCGTCTGCTCGACATGACGCGCACGCCCACCAAGAACGAGATGTACAACGTGCTGGTTGTCGGTCCGGCGCTGCTGTCGAACGGGGACAAGGGCGACTCGGTCAAGGACCTCCAGGCCCGGCTGAAGCAGATCGGATGGTTCTCCGGGGACGTCACGGGGAATTATGGCCCGGTCACCGTGGAGTCGGTGAAGGGGTTCCAGGCCAAGCGTGAGATCCCCGTCACAGGGGAGGTGGACCAGCGCACCCTTGACCGCCTGCACGGCATGACGCGGACGCCCACCGCCAACGAGCTCAACAACATCACACCCACCCCCGCCGCCGAGCCCAGTGCCATGACGCTCGACGACCGCTGCCTCGAGGGCCGGGTGATCTGCATCTCCAAGGCGCAGCGCATGCTGGCCTGGGTCGTCGACGGTGAGATCCGTATGCAGATGCAGGTCCGGTTTGGTTCGGAGCTGACCCCGACGCGCAACGGTGTGTTCTCCGTCGGCTGGAAGTCGCGCGATCACGTGTCAAGCCTCTACGACACCCCCATGCCCTTCGCCCTGTTCTTCTCGGGCGGCCAAGCGATCCATTACTCGCCCGACTTCGCCGCGAACGGCTACAACGGTGCCTCGCACGGGTGCGTCAACGTCCGCGACAAGGCAGCCGTCGCGTCGCTCTTCGACACCGCAAAGGTCGGTGACAAGGTCGTGGTCTACACCGACTAGGGGACGACCCCGACGGCGTCCGACCGGACCTGGGTCCGATGCCGTCGGGGTCACCAGTGCGTTATCGTCGCACCAGACCCCGACGAAAGGTGTAGCGGGTGAACATTGCCCTGGCCATCGGCCTCCAGGTGATCTCGTCGTTCCTGTTCGCGAGCGGCGCGACGCTCCAGCACCTGGGCGTGAAGTCGACCTTCGACCCGAACGGCCGGGCATCCTCGAACCGACTCACCTTCGCCGGCCTCCTACGGCTCTTCCGGATCCCGAAGTGGTTGCTCGGGCTCGGCTGCGTGCTGGCGGGCGCGCTCCTGCACCTCATCGCCCTGTCCATGGCGCCGGTCGCCGTCGTCCAGCCGGTCGGCATCCTCGCGGTTCCGTGGTCGGTGCTCCTGGCCTCGAAGATCCACGGCCACCGGATCCCCGCCCGCATCTGGCTCGCCGTGAGCGTCACCGTCACCGGCGTCGTCGGGTTCACCATCTTCTCGTCGCTCTTCGCCACCGGGGAGAAGGAGTTCGACTTCCTACCGATCGTCTGGTCGTTCGTCGTCGTGTGCCTGCTCTGCCTCGTGCTCTCGTTCTTCGCCACGCGCGCCGCGCCCTGGGCCAAGGCCATGCTGTGGTCCTCGGTCGGAGCCATCTTCTACGGGCTGGCCTCAGGGATGATGAAGGCCGCGATGAACCTCGTCCAGGCGGACGGCTTCTCCCTGCTGGACTGGCAGGTGGTGACGGTCATCGGCTTCATGCTGGCCTGCTACGGGCTCGGGGTCTGGATGATCCAGCAGGGCTATGCATCGGGACCCGCCGAGATCACCGTCGGCACGATGACCACGGTCGACCCCTTCGTCGCCGTGCTCTTCGGACTCTTCGTCCTGGGCGAGGGAATGGGCATGGGCTGGGGTCCGAGCATGGGGATGACGATCTCCGGAGCCATCGCCGTGTACGGAGTCGTGCTGCTGAGCAAGGACCACCCCGACGCCGTGGAGGAGCGCAGGCGCGCCGAGGAGGAGGCCCGGGAGGACGCCGTCGAGGCCCTCGCGCAGGCGCAGGCCCTCGTGGTACCCGACGTGGACGACGATCCCTCAGCCGTCGATCGGTAGGGCCGTCAACGCCCGGCCGAAACCGCTGGCGAGGACGAGGGTCGACGGCCCACGCTCCACCGGGAACACCGCCGTCGCCTCGTGCGGCTGCTCGGAGCTGGCGTAGAACGGCGCGATGTCGAGGGGGTCGGCCACCTGCATCGAGGCATTGTTGAAGATGTAGACGCTGAAGCTTTGCTCGCCCTCGTCCACGGTCACCCGGAACCGAACACTCAGGCCGTCGTCGGTCCAGCTCTGGTCGAGCACCTCGAACGTTCCGGTGCCGTTGCCCTCGAAGGGGATCGACGTCCCGCCGGTCGCGACCGGCGCGGGCGATGCGGTCGCGCGATCCTGCGCGGCGGCACTGGGGGAGGCCGTGGGTGAGCTGCCCGAGCCCTCGGGGCCGAAGAACTGGAGGGCCGCGAGCAAGAGTCCGACGACCACGAGCACGGCGACGATGACGAGTGCGGGGCGCCACTTCGACTGCCGTGGTGGCTGGAAGTCCTGGATCCTGGCCGACGCACCCTCGACCGGCGCCGCGGGTTGTCCGAACGGCCGCCGCGGGTCGCGAGCCGGTGCATCCTGGTAGCGAGGAGGCTGCCACGAGGGGTCCGACGTCGCCCAGGGCGAGTCCGACGGCCCACGCGGGGGCTGCCGGTGCTGGTTCCACTCCTCGTTGCTCATCATCGCCCACGATACTGCCGCCTCTGTCCACAGGCTGCCGGGAGAATGGGGCGTGCGGTTCTGCCACACACACAGTGGAGGCATGAGTACACCAACACCCGTCCTGCGCGGCAGCACCTACGCGGACCTCCTGGCCATCCCGTCGGTCCTGCTCGGATTCCATCCCCGCGAGTCGTGCGTCGTCATGGGCATGCGCGGCTCCCGCGTGGCCTTCAGTGCGAGGCTGGACCTGGATTGGCCCCTCCACCGCTTGGACCAGGTGGTGGACCCCATCCTGAGGGCCCTCGACAACGTGGGCACCTGTGACGTCATCGTGCTGGGATACGGCAACGACGTCGAGGTCGTGGCCGAGTCCGCGGACCGCCTGGCGGAGGTCCTCGGAGGGGCGCGTGACGTCGTCGTGACTGACGATCGTCGCTACTGGTTGCTGGCTGATGGGGAGCTGGAGCCACCCGGGGGCCATCCCTACGCCTTCACCGACTGTGGCATCGCGGCCCAGGCCGTCTACAACGGGATCGCCGTTCAGGAGTCGCGAGAGGCGGCGGTGGCGGCCGTGCGTCCTCCTGCCACGGATCGGATGCCGGGTATCGAGGAGCAGGCGGCAGAACTTGCCACGGACCTGGTGGACTGGACGCCGCAGCAGGAGCTCGAAGCGCTGGACGCGCTGCTCTCCAGAGCTGCGCCCCTGGGGCCGAGGGAGGCCGCGCTCCTCGGTCTGCTGCTGCGCAGGGAGGAACTGGTGGCGGAGATCCTCGTGCGGCTGGACACGACGACCGCTGCGGACATTCTCCCCCACCTCGTGGAGGCCCGTCAGTGGACGGGGAGCTCCAGCGAGGCGAACGTCGTCGGCGTGCTGGCGCTCGCATGTTGGCTGGACGGCCGGGGAGCCCAAACAAACGACTGCATGGACCAGTTGGCGCTGCTCGAGCCCCACCACAGCCTCCTGCTGGTGCTCCAGAGATTCCAGGAGGGCGGGCTCCCACCCAGCCTGTGGGACCTCGACTGACCGGCCCGCGCGGATCGGGACGCGAGCCCTAGAGTGGGGGGCATGAGATTCGTTGTGATGGGTGAGGCGTTGATCGACATGCTGCCGGGCGGCATCGTGTCCCCCTCCGAGACCACATGGTCGGCT
Organism: uncultured Arachnia sp.; assembly: GCA_947499145.1. Lineage (GTDB taxonomy): Bacteria > Actinomycetota > Actinomycetes > Propionibacteriales > Propionibacteriaceae > Arachnia. Next base: position 228,331 of record CANMNB010000003.1, on the reverse strand, counting down.
CTCGCGGGTGGTGGCCCCCTGAACACGGCCGTCGCCCTCGCGAAGCTCGGCGAGCACACGCAGTTCCTGGGGCGTCTCGGGGGCGACGCGTTCGGCCCCCAGATCGAGCGGCATCTGGAGGCAGGCGGAGTGGGCACGGACCTCGTCGTGCGGTCGAGCGATCCGACGACGCTGGGCATCGTCTCACTCGACGAGCAGGGCAAGGCCTCCTATGTCTTCCACATCGAGGGAACCTCGAACTTCGGCTGGCAGAGCTCGGAGTTTCCCACTCTGGGTGAGGACGACTGGTTGCACTTCGGCTCCATCGGCGCTGTGGTCGGGCCCGGACAGCGGGCGCTGCTGGGCTTCGTCGGCAACACCCAGGCGGCCCTCAGCTACGACATCAACGTGCGCCCCGGCATCCTCCCTGACAGAGCCGCGTACTTCGATGCCGTTGCCGCGCTCATGGACGCCGTGGGGCGCTCCGGTGGCATCGTCAAGGCCAGCGACGAGGACATCAACTGGCTCACCGATGACGAGGACCCGCTGGGCTTCGCGGAGGCATGGGCCGCGGAATACGGCCTGGCCCTGTTCGTCGTCACCCTCGGCGCCGACGGTGCCGTCGCGGTGAAGCCCGACGGACGGCGGATCGAAGTGCCGGGGCACCGAGTCGACCTGGTGGACACCGTCGGCGCAGGGGACACCTTCATGGCTGGCTTCCTGGCCCGCTACGTCGCCGACCCCGAGGACATCGCCGCCGCACTCACGCAAGGGGCGGCGGCCGCGGCACTCGTGTGCACGCGAAAGGGCGCGAACCCCCCGACGCTCGCCGAGCTCACGGCCTTCTCCGACGGCGAGTAGGCCGCGACACGACGGTATATTGGCCACTCGTGTGCGCCCCGACGGGCGCCTCGAGAGCATCGAGAGGGAGCATCGTGTCGGCAGAAGCGCAGCGGACGTCCCCCACCTATGACCGGGTGAGGGCGCAGGACAAGTGGCAGGCCTTCTGGGAGCAGGACAAGACCTTTGAGCCGCTCGACGACGGGTCGCGTGAGCGGCGCTACGTGCTGGACATGTTCCCCTACCCCTCCGGCGACCTGCACATGGGGCACGCGGAGGCCTACGCGATGGGCGACGTCGTGTCCCGCTTCCTGCGACTGCGTGGCTACGACGTGATGCATCCCATCGGGTGGGACTCGTTCGGCCTGCCCGCCGAGAACGCCGCCATCCGTGCCAACTCCCATCCCGCGGCCTGGACCTACGCGAACATCGAGACCCAGGCGCGGTCGTTCAAGAGGTACGGCCTCAGTCTGGACTGGTCCCGGCGGCTCCACACCTCCGACGAGGACTACTACCGATGGACGCAGTGGCTCTTCAACCGGTTCCACGAGCGGGGTCTGGCCTACCGCAAGGATTCGTTCGTCAACTGGTGTCCCCAGGACCAAACCGTGCTCGCCAACGAGCAGGTGGTCGACGGACGCTGCGAACGCTGCAAGTCCGAAGTGACCAAGCGGCAGCTCAACCAGTGGTACTTCCGCATCACCGACTATGCCCAGCAGTTGCTGGACGACATGGAGCAGCTCGAAGGGGGCTGGCCCGACCACGTGCTCGCGATGCAGCGCAACTGGATCGGACGCTCGGAGGGCGCCCACGTCGACTTCCGGGTGGAGGGCCGCGAGGAACCCATCACCGTCTTCACCACCCGACCCGACACGCTCTTCGGGGCGACGTTCATGGTGGTGGCACCCGACGCCCCACTCGCCATGGAGCTTGTCAGCGACGCCCAGCGCCCCGCGCTGGAACAGTACGTGGAGCAGGTGAAACGGCAGACCGAGATCGAGCGCCAGTCCACCGAGCACGAGAAGACGGGCGTCTGGCTCGGTGTCCACGCCACCAACCCCGTCAACGGCGAACAGATCCCCATCTGGGCCGCCGACTACGTGCTGGCCGACTACGGAACCGGCGCCATCATGGCGGTCCCCGCACACGACCAACGGGACCTGGACTTCGCCCGGACGTACGACCTGCCGGTGCGCACCGTCATCGACGTCGACGGGACGGAGCCTGCCGTCACGGGGGTCGCGACCTCCGGCGACGGGACGTACGTCAACTCGGGTCCGCTGGATGGGCTCTCGGACAAGGCCTCCGGTGTGTCTCGGATCATCCAGCAGCTCCAGGAGCAGGAACTGGGCAGGGGCACCGTCCAGTTCCGCCTGCGTGACTGGCTGCTCAGCCGCCAGCGTTTCTGGGGGTGCCCGATCCCGGTGGTCCACTGCGACCACTGCGGCGAGGTGCCCGTCCCGGACGACCAACTGCCCGTGAAGCTGCCTGACCTGCGTGGCGCGGACCTCGCACCCAAGGGCACCTCGCCGCTGGCGGCGGCGACGGAGTGGGTCCGGACGTCGTGCCCGCGATGCGGGGGAGAGGCCCGCCGGGACACCGACACGATGGATACCTTCGTGGACTCGTCCTGGTACTTCTTCCGCTACTGCTCGCCGGGCTACTCCGGGGGTCCGTTCGACCCGGAGGCCGTCGCGAACTGGATGCCGGTGGCCCAGTACGTCGGCGGCGTCGAACACGCCATCCTGCACCTGCTCTACATGCGCTTCTTCTCCAAGGTGCTGCGTGACATGGGACTGGTGGACTTCGACGAGCCCATGCAGCGGCTGCTCAACCAGGGACAGGTCATCAACCAGGGCAAGGCGATGAGCAAGTCGCTGGGCAACGGCGTCGACCTCGGCAAGCAGATCGACGAGTACGGCGTCGACGCGGTTCGCCTGACGATGGTCTTCGCCGGACCGCCGGAGGACGACATCGACTGGGCCGAGGTGTCCCCGTCGTCGTCGCTGAAGTTCCTGCAGCGCGCCTATCGGCTCGCCGTCGACGTCACGAGCGGCCCGGATGCCGACCTGGCCGCAGGTGCGCCCGGCCTGCGCCACGCGACTCACAAGACCATCGCGGAGATCACCCAGTTGGTGGAGTCCGGCCGCTTCAACGTGGCCGTCGCCCGCACGATGGAACTGGTCAATGCCACTCGCAAGGCCATCGACGGTGACGTCGGCGGGGAGGACCCAGCAGTCCGCGAGGCGGTGATGTTCATCGCGCAGTCCCTGTCCCTCGTCGCCCCCTACGTCGCCGAGGAGATGTGGGAGGCACTCGGCCTGCCCCCGTCGGTGGCCAACAGCACCTGGCCGGAGGCTGACCCGAGCCTGCTGGTGGAGGAGACCGTGACCATGGTCGTCCAGATTCAGGGCAAGATCCGCGCCAAGCTTGAGGTGCCGTCCGACGTCACCGAGGAGGCGGCGCTGGCACTGGCCCTGGCCGATCCCGGGGTGGAGCGCACCCTCGCCGGCCGGGAGGTGGCCAAGGTGATCGCCAGACTGCCGAAGATGCTGAGCCTCGTGCCTGGAGCCTGATCCGCTGCACGTTTGGACCCCCGGGGCTGAGCCCTCGGGGGTCCTGTCGTGACTGTGAGAGCCAGTCGGTGATCAATTCTCAGAAGCGGACGGGGGAAGATCGATCAGTGATCGATTTTCCGCGGAGGGTGCGGCTCCTCGGCGCGGTGTTGGTACCGGTATCAGGTTGGTGGTAGAAAAGGGTTTGCAAGTCCTCTCGGGTGATGCGCACTGGGATTCCAGGTCGACGCCTCCCGGGTCATCCCCGTTCCTTTCACTCTTCCCTTCGCGGAGCTCTGCACTCATGACAAAGGCCCTCGTCGCGGGCACACCCTGGCGCGTCATCCTCCTTTTCGCACTTCCACTCCTGATCGGCAACCTCGTCCAGCAGCTCTACCAGGTGGCGGACGCCATCGTCGTCGGGCGCGAGCTCGGCGTGAACGCCCTCGCCTCCGTCGGGGCGACGGGCAGCATGCTGTTCCTGCTCCTGGGATTCGCTTGGGGGATGACCAACGGCTTCGCGATCCCCACGGCGCAGGCGTTCGGGGCCGGTGACGGCTTGGCGCTGCGCCGCTCCGTCGCTGCCGGCGCCATCCTCACGGCGGGAATCAGCATCATCCTCACCGTCGCGGCGCCGCTGCTGACGCGGCCGATGCTGGAGTTGCTGCAAACCCCTGCTGCGCTCCTCGACGACGCGACCACCTTCGCCGTCATCAGCTTCCTCGGTGGCTCGACGATGATGTTCTTCAACTTCCTCTCGGCGATCATTCGGGCTCTGGGAGATTCGCGCACGCCGCTGAAGTTCCTCATCCTGTCGAGCATCGTCAACATCGCCGTGGTGCTGCTGCTCGTGGCCGTGCTGGGCATGGGCGTGGGGGGAGCCGCGCTGGCGACGGTGTTGGCACAGCTGGTCTCGGTGCTGCTCTGCCTGCGCTACGTCGTGCGCCACATCCCGCTGCTGCACGTGCGGCGTGAGGACTGGCACGTCACGCGTGCCGAGTTGGCCCACCACCTCGGCATCGGGCTGCCCATGGGCTTCCAGGCCTCCATCATCGCCATCGGCACGCTCGCGGTGCAGGTCCGGCTGAACACCCTTGGCCCCGACGCGGTGGCGGCCTACACCACCGCCACGCGGGTCGACGGACTCGCCGTGGCCTTCCTCGCGTCGTTGGGCTTGGCCGTCTCGACGTTCGTGGCCCAGAACTACGGAGCGGGCGAGGTCGGACGCATCCGAACCGGTGCACGGCAGGGTGTCATCATGTCCCTCATCGCCGCAGGAATGCTCGGCGTGCTCCTCGTGGGCGGCGGCAACGCGATCGTCCGGCTCTTCGTCGGGCGGGGTGCGGACGACGTCGTGGAAATGGCGCACTGGTTCCTCGTGGTCAACGGGTCGCTCTACGCCGTCCTGGGTGTGCTCTTCGTGGCCCGTGGTGCCCTCCAGGGGCTCGGACGCACGCTGGTGCCCACGGTCTCCGGCGTGCTGGAGCTCATCATGCGGGCAGGGGCCGCCGTCCTGCTCGGCGGAATCTTCGGCTTCACCGGCATCGTGTGGGCCAACCCGTTGGCCTGGATCGCCGCAGCGGTCCTCCTGGTACCTGCATGGGTGCGCGCGAGACGCGCGCTCTTCGCAAGGACGAGTGGGGCCGACGGCGGGCACGACGCGTGCAGCTGTCCCTCCGACGCCGTGGCCTCCCTCGGGGAGAGTGCCTCCGACGGCGCTCCGGTACTGATGGGCGTCTCCGGCTCGGACCGCAACACGGCGATCGCGATGGTCAGCGGCGCGGCCACCGAACTCACGGCCGACGAACGGATGCCCGAGGCCCACGAGCCGTGGGACAGTGTCCCCGCCGCGCAGGAGCGCTGCGACTCAGCGCGGTAGCTGCCGCCCTGCCGGTGGCAGGTCGCCGTCACGCCGGCCGATGGCCCGGAGGGCTCGCGCGACGAAGGCAGCGACCCTGCGGGCCCCCTCGTCCGAGAAGTGCGTGTCGTCCTGCAACCCCTCGGGCCAGGCCGGGTACTCGCCCGGGGCATAGTGGCTGAGGAGTCGCTTGGACTCCTCGTCCCCCAGGTCCTCGTACAGCCAGGTGGTGAACACAGTGAGGTCGATGAGCGGCACCTCGAGCTCGGCCGCGAGGTCTCGCACTGCGTTGGGATAGGCGCCGTGGGACGGCATCACCCTCCCCGCCTCGAACCGGCGCCGCTCGGCCGACGTGCACAGGATGGGCCGCGCGTCACGTTGCCGGACATCCGTCACGAAACCGCGGAGGTTGTCCGTGTAGCCACCCCACGCGTCGAGTTCGGGGTACTTCTGGTCGTTGTGCCCGAACTGGATCACGACGACGTCGCCCGCCTCGAGGTTGCCGATGACCTCCGCCCACCGCCCACTGTCGATGAACGAGCCGGTCGTGGCGCCTCCGAAGGCGAGGTTGCACACCGGTTCGTCGACGAATCGGGCGAGGTGGTGCCCCCAGCCGCTCATCGGCTCCTCGCCGGCCCGCTGCGGGGCGACCGTCGAGTCGCCCGCCAAGTGGATCGCCATCATCGCCCTCCCCGGATCCAGTTCAGGATAGCGCTTTCCGTCGTGTCGTACTAGGGTGATCGGAGACCCGATCGAGAGGCTGTCAATGAGGATCGACGCGAGCAGGGACGATGCCCTGGTCTTCCGCCACGGCGACGTCGACGTCGCCACCTATGTCCATCGTCCGACTGAACCCGTGCTCGAGTCGCCGCGTCCGTACCTGATGCTCCGGACCCTTGGTGGTGACGCGGCGACGGGGTACCGCCCGGAGGACCATGTCTGGCACAAGGGCCTGTCGCTTGCCCTCCCGAACGTGGGGGACCACAACTTCTGGGGAGGCCCCACCTACGTCCGTGACGAGGGGTACGTCCAGCTGCCCAACAACGGCACTCAGCGCCACATGGGCTTCGCCCGGATCGAGGAGGGGGACGTCGCACTGGTCGTCGAGGACCTCGAGTGGCACGCCCAGGACGGCGCGCCCGTCCTGCGGGAGGAGCGGACACTCACGGCGCGGGTCCTCGATGACCAGGCCTGGGCCCTGACGTGGTCGAGCCGGCTCGTCAACCGGAGCGGCGGCCCTCTGGCCTTCGGCTCCCCGACGACGAAGGGACGCGAAAACGCCGGCTACGCCGGGATCTTCTGGCGCGGCCCGTCCGCGTTCACCGGCGGCGCGATCCACTCGCCGGAGGGCGAGGTAGGCGACGCGGCCCGTGGCCGGGCCGGCAACTGGCTGGCGTACGTCGCACCCGGGACAGGCATCGGTGTGCTCGTGCACTCCGCGGCGCCGGGAGGCGAGCAGCCCTGGTTCGCGCGCAGTGCCGAGTTCGCAGGCCTGTGCCCGGCGCCCTTCTTCCACGAGGAGACGGTGGTCGCCGACGGGGGTCGGATTGATCTGGCCGCCGTGGTCGTGGTCGACGGCGCCGACGTCGTCAACCGTGCCGACGCGGCACGTGACATCGCGGCCGAGATCTTCGAGCGGAAGGACAACTCATGACCAGGACCCTCAGGTGTGCCATCGTCGGCACAGGGGCGGTGGCGCATCTCCATGCCGAGGCGGTGCTGGCGCACCCGCAGGCCGAACTCGTGGCCGTCACCAACCAGACCCGGTCCAAGGCCGAGGCATTCGCCGAGAAGTGGGGCGGACCCACCGTCTACTCGACCGTCGAGGAGCTGCTCGCCGCCGAGCAGCCCGACGTCGTCCTCATCTGCACGCCGCCAGGGGTGCATCGTGAACAGGTGCTGGCCAGCTTCGCTGCGGGAGCACACGTCGTTGTGGAGAAGCCGCCCGCGCCGTCCCTGGAAGAGCTGGACGACATGCGTTCGGCCGCCCGGGAGGCGGGCCGAGAGCTCGCCGTGGTGTTCCAGCAGCGGACGGGTACTGCGGCCGCCCACTACAAGCGGTTGCTGTCCTCGGGCGCCCTGGGCCGCCCCCTGCTGGCCCAGTGCCAGACGCTCTGGTACCGCGACGCCGACTACTTCGCCGTGCCCTGGCGCGGGAAGTGGGAGACCGAGGGTGGGGGCACGACCCTGGGTCATGGGATCCACCAACTGGACCTCCTGGGCCATCTCCTGGGGGAGTGGTCCAGCGTCGAGGGCCGGCTGTGGCGCCTGGATCGCGAGACCGAGACGGAGGACACATCGACGGCCACCGTGACCTTCGCCAACGGTGTCGTCGCCAGTGTCGTCTCCAGCGCCGTCGCACCCCGACAGGTGAGCAGCATCCGCATCGACACCCAGAAGGCCACGGTTTCGGTCGAGCACCTCTACGGCCACGGGCATGCCAACTGGTCGATCACGCCGGCCCCCGGCGTCCCCGAGGAGGAGGCGGCCGGCTGGGAGCTCGCGGACGGCGGGGAGGAGTCCAGCGGACACGCGCCGCTGCTGCGCGACGTGTTCGACGCGCTGCTCACCGGTAGCCCGCTGCCGGACACGGCGGACGCTCCGGCCCGATCCTTCGAGCTCGTCGCCGCCATCTACGCCTCCGCAGCAGCCGACGGCGCCGTCATCCGACCCTCCGACCTCGCTTCCCACCCCACCCATCGACGGGGGTTCGCGAGTCCGGTCACCGACCTGCGCCGTCAGTGATCGGGTGCCCCGGGGCTGTTTCTGAATCGTTATGATTCGGTGCTTGCGCCCCGGGGGACGGCTCTGTTAGCTTGAGGGCAAGCGCTTTCCGCGCACGGTTCATGGAACGTGGATGTTCCACCCCCCACGAGGGCGGGAAAGAACGCAAACGAAAGGACAAGGATGTTCAGCTTCAGGCGAGCGATCAGGCTCACCGCAGCCATTGCTGGGTCCGCCGCACTTCTCGTCGGATGCTCCGACGGCGGAGGGACCACGGCAGATCCGACCACCGGCGCCGAGGCGACGGCCGACGAGACCGCCCAGGAGACCACGGGCGAGGAGACCTCCGGTGAGGAGGGCAACGGCGGTGAGGTCGAGGCCGCCACGTTGAACTTCGCCTTCTGGGGCAACGACACCCGCGCCGAGCTCTACAACCAGGCGCTCGAGGCCTTCACCGAGGAGTACCCGCAGATCGAGGTGAACAGCACCTTCCTGGGGTTCCCGGAGTTCTGGGAGAAGCGCCAGATCGAGGCGGCCGGCGGCGGCCTGCCCGACGTGATGCAGTTCGACTACTCCTACCTGCGCCAGTACGCCGAGAACGGCCTGTTGCTCGACCTGGGGCCGTTCCTGGGCAACCAGATCAACACCGACAACCTCACCGAGCAGGAGCTGGGCATCGGCGTCGTGGACGGCCAGACCGCCGCGATCATGATCTCCACCAACGCATGGGCGCTGTTCCAGAACGAGGCCCTGGCCGAGGAGAAGGGCGTCGAGACCTACCCGGGCGGCGGCTCGTGGGAGGACTACAACGCCTGGATGGCTGAGGTCTCCCAGGCGGGCGACGACCTGTGGGGTGGTCCGGACTGGACCGGCCGCATCCAGCTCTTCGAGCTCTACCAGCGTGCCAACGGACAGGACTTGTTCACGGACGCGGGTGAGCCGCAGTTCACCCAGGAAGACCTGAAGGCGTTCTGGGAGCTCGGCAGCGAGATCCGCGAGAACGGCGCGGTCATCCCCACCCAGCGTTCCGAAGAGGTGGCACCGAAGTCCGGCTTCGGCGCTGCGCTCACGGTCTCCGAGATGTCGTGGGACAACTTCGGCGCCGGTTACATCGCCGACCTCGGCATCGAGGCGGACCAGCTCAGCATCGTGGCTCCCCCCACCGCGGCCGAGGGCTCGCAGGACCTCTACCTGAAGCCCTCCATGCTGCACGCGGTCTCGGCTAACACGGAGTACCCGGAGCAGTCGGCGTTGCTCGTCGACTTCCTCATCAACAGCGAGAAGGCCGGCGAGATCTTCGGCACCAACCGCGGTCTGCCCGCCTCCGAGTCGCAGCTGGCCGGCGTCGAGCTGGATCCGCTGTCGCAGAAGGTGCTGGACTACGAGCGCTCGATCGAGGATCGCCTGGGCGATGCGCCTCCGGTCCCGATCACCGGCTACGGCACCATCGAGGAGAAGTTCCGCCAGCTGGGCACCGAGATCGGTCTCGGCACCATGACGGTCGACCAGGCCGTTGAGCAGTTCTTCAGCGAGATGGAAGTCATCCTCAACTCCTGATGCCGGAGCCGTCCCCCGAAGGAGGATTCACTGTGAGCACAACCTTGACGAGCCCTTCGGGGGCGGCGCCCGACGCCGTCTCCGGGCGGGCGGCCCGCCACGGCCGCCCGCCCGAGCGGCGCAACACCGCCATGCAGCGTCGCGAGACCGCCGCTGGCTACGGCTTCCTGGTGCCGTGGCTGGTCGGATTCTTCGGACTCACCGTCGGACCCATGCTGTACTCGCTCTACCTGGCGTTCACGCGCTACAACATCTTCTCCCCGCCCCAGTGGATCGGGTTCGACAACTTCACCCGCCTCTTTTCCGACCCGACGTTCCTGCGTTCGGTCGAGGTCACCCTGAAGTACGTGCTGATCGGGACCCCCGTGAAGCTGATCGCAGCCCTTGGCATCGCGCTGCTGCTCAATTCCATCACTCGGGGATCCGGCTTCTTCCGCTCGGCCTTTTACGCCCCCAGCCTGATCGGCGGCACCGTCTCGATCGCGATCGTGTGGCGGGCCATGTTCCAGACCAACGGCCCCGTCGATTCCGCCCTGAAATCCGTCGGCATCGACGTCGGCGGTTGGGTCGGCAACGTCGACCTCGCGATGCCCATGATGATCGTCCTGGCCGTGTGGACCTTCGGCGCGCCGATGGTGATCTTCCTCGCGGGCCTCAAGCAGGTCCCGCAGGAGCTGTACGAGGCCGCGGAGATGGACGGCGCCGGCCGGGTGTCGAAGTTCCTCCACGTCACGTTCCCGATGCTCTCGCCGGTCATCTTCTTCAACCTGCTGCTCGAGACCATCCACGCCTTCCAGGTGTTCGGGTCCGCGTTCATCATCTCCAACGGCTCCGGTGGGCCGGGTGGCCAGCTGAACTTCATCACGCTCTACATGTACAAGCGTGGTTTCGCCGACATGCAGATGGGCTATGCCTCCGCCATCGCGTGGATCGTCCTGGTGTTCGTCGCCATCGTCGCCGCCATCATGTTCCGCACCTCCAAGGGCTGGGTGCACTACGCAGGAGAGTCCCGATGACCAGCACCATCAATGCCTCCTCGGGGGCCCACCCCACCACCCAGTCCTCGGCCGCTCCCGCCCGGCGCCGCCGTCGCAACGGCGGCCCTCGCACCAGCCCCTTGGCGCTGGCCCTCATCTACGGCGCGCTCGCGGTGCTCTCGGCCGTGGTGCTCTACCCGCTGCTGTGGCTCCTGGTCGCCACGTTCAAGCCGTCGGCGGAGTTCGGCTCCAACCTCAGCATCATCCCGAACAACCCGACGCTGCAGAACTATGCGACGGTCTGGGACGGCATCGCGGGTGTCCCGATGTGGCGGTTCTTCGCCAACTCGACGCTCGTGGCGACCATCGCCGTCGTAGCCATTCTCGTCTCGGCCTCGATGGCGGCCTACGCCTTCGGTCGGATCCAGTTCCGTGGCCGCGGGGTGTTCTTCGCCTGCATGATCGCCACCCTGCTCCTGCCGTTCCACGTCGTGATCATCCCGCAGTACATCCTGTTCAACCGGCTCGACATGATCAACACCTACGTGCCGCTCCTGGTCGGCAAGTTCCTGGCGGCGGACGCCTTCTTCGTCTTCCTCATCGTCCAGTTCATCCGCAACATCCCCCGGGAGATGGATGAGGCAGCGCGCGTCGACGGGGCCGGCCACGTCCGGATCTTCTTCTCGATCATGCTCCCGCTCATCAAGCCGGCACTCATCACCAGCGCGATCTTCACGTTCATCTGGACCTGGGGCGACTTCTTCGGCCCGCTGATCTACCTCACCGATCCGGAGAAGTACACGCTTCCCGTGGCGCTCAGGCTCTTCAACGATGCCACCAGCGCGTCGGACTACGGCGCCACCGTGACGGCCGGCTTCCTGGCCCTGGTGCCGGTCCTGCTGTTCTTCCTCGTGTTCCAACGGATGCTGATCCAGGGCGTGTCGACGCAGGGCCTCAAGGGGTGAGCGTGGGAGCGAGGGCGGATCGCCGCCGGGCGAAGCAGGCCTACCGCGATGCGCAGTCGGGGGCCGGACCGGTGCGACCCGATGCCCCGCTCCCACTCTTTCCCGGTGCCACGAGCCGCTTCGCGCTCTTCGCGGAGGCGATGCTCGTGGGCGTTGTGGCCGGTCTGGTGAGCGTGCCGCTCGTGACTGCGCCTGCGGCGTTGGCGGCTGGGACTCGGCACCTGCGGCGCTACGTCTCCGCGGAGGACTCGTCGTGGCAGAGGGCCTGGGCGGACTTTCGCCAGTCCCTGCTGGGAGGCGTTGGGGTGGCGGTCGCGGCCGTGCTCCTGGTCATCGCCACGGGCTTCACCCTGCTCCTCGGCCTCGTCGAGACGGGGGCGATGCGCCTCCTGGTTCAGGCAGTTGCCGCTCTGGGGCTCCTGGTGGTCGGCACCGCGCTGCTCCTCCTGGCGAAGTTGTGGGAGCCCACCCGCGGTTGGACGGGAGCGATCCGGTCGCTCCGGCCCGCCGTCGAGTTCGACGCGCCCGGGGTGCTGTGGGTCGGACTGGCCGTCGTGTTGGTCGGAGTGCTCACCTGGCAGCTGCCCCTGCTCGCCTTCCCAGCGCTCGGCGTGGCCCTCCTCGCCGTCGTCGCGGTGGAGGCCCGGGGCCGTACGTCCACATGAGCACGTCCACCGGGACGCGGGGAGCGTGGGGCGTGGCAGATTCCGATAACCTCGAGACGTGGAGGGGGAGAGCCGGGTGAACCGCGACGTGACGCTGCACGACGTGGCCCAAGCCGCTGGCGTCTCCCTGGCCACCGCCTCCCGCGTGCTCAACGGCTCGAGCCGCAAGGTGGCGGACAGCTACAAGGAACGTGTCAGGATGGCCGCAGCAACCCTGGGATACACGCCGAACCTCTCGGCCCAGGCCACGGCCCGTGGGACCTCGACCATGGTGGCGCTGCTGGTCGCGGACATCGCCGACCCGTACTTCGGCCAGGTCGCCTCCGGAGTGGTGCGAGCAGCGGACGAGGCTGGGCTGGTGGTCACCATCGCGATCACCGAACGGGACCCGGCGCGCGAACTGGAGATGGTGCGGGCGCTCAAGGGCCAGCGTCCGCAAGCGATCATCCTCTCCGCATCCCGCATGCAGGGCCAGGACTCGCAGGCGCTCCGCGCCGAACTGCAGGGCGTCACCTCCCGGGGTGGGCGTGTGGTGGTGCTGGGTGAGTGCGATGACATCTGTCGGGGAGTCCAGCTCGCCAACCGGGCCGGGGCGCGTGAGCTCGGCCGCAGAATGGCCCAGTTGGGGTACGACAGGGCGCTGGTCATCGGTGCCGTACCGGGGATGATCGCCTCGGATGACCGCGTCGCGGGCTTCACCGACGGCTTCCGTGCGGGTGGCGGAATCGATGTCACGGTCCGTCCAGGACGATTCACCCGCGAGTCGGGCGAACAGGACATGGCCACTGTGCTGCGGGAGGGGCTGGAGCCGGGGACGCTGGTCTTCGGCGTCAACGACGTCGTGGCCATCGGCGCGAGTGCGGCCATCCGGGCGGCCGGGCGCGAGGTCGGCTTCGACGTGCCGGTGTGCGGCTTCGACGACATCCCGACGAGTCAGGACGTCACCCCTGCCCTGACGACGTATCACCTCCCACTCGTCGAGGCGGGATACCAGGCGATGCGCGCGGCACTTGAGGGTGACTGGTCCCCGGGGCCGCCCCTGCTGGGCGAAGTGGTGGTGCGGGAGAGCACGCCCGGCCTCTGAGGTTCTCCACAGGATTGGCTTCTCGTGGGTGAGCAGCGGGCGCCACCCACACAGTGGAGGTATGAGCCCTGACCCCACCACCAGGGAGATCGCCCGCGCCAGGTTGGCCCTCATCACGGCGGCGGATCCCGTCCCGCCCGGGCCCAGGCGCGCGCTCGAACCTGACCCGCAGGACGCCATCGAGCCGGACCTACCGGACCGTTTGACCGGGAACGGCCCAGCCGGCCCTGCCGGGATGCTCGTCGACGTGTCCCGCCGCCATCTGGTGGTCGTCGCGCTCATCCTGCTCTGCGGCGTGGGCTTTGCGGTGGTCTCGCTGACCTCGAGTCGCGCCTCGCCGGTGCCAGTGGTGAGCCCCGATGTCCGCGTGACCAGCCCCAGTCCGTCGCCGCAGCCGACCCCCATGCTGAGGGTGCACGTCCTCGGGGCCGTGAGGGAGCCGGGGGTGGTGGTGGTACCGCTGGGCAGCATCGTCGACGACGCGCTCGCAGCCGCGGGTGGCCTGCAGGACCAGGCCGATGTGGGCGACCTCAACCTGGCCGCGCCCCTGTCGGACGGCCAGCAGGTGGTCGTCGGGACGACGGTCGCGCCCCGCGGAGAGGTGATCGGAGGCTCCGGGGGAGACGCCGGTCCAGCAGGCGCACCGGTGGACCTCAACCGGGCGTCGACGGGGCAGCTCGAGGAACTCCCCGGTGTGGGGCCGGTACTGGCCGGGGCGATCATCGCCCACCGGGAGCAGCACGGCCCGTTCACGTCAGTCTCGCAGCTGCAGGAGGTCGCGGGCATCGGAGCGAAGACCTTCGCGCGGCTCGAACCGCTGGTGCGGGTGTGAACGCCGGCCACGACTGGCGGTTGGGCCCGATCGCTGCGGGGGCGTGGGTGGGCGCGTGGCTCGGGACTCTGGGTGCCTGGCCCCTTCCCGCGGGGCTCTTGGTCGTCGCCGCCGCTGTGGGGCTCGTCGTACTGTCCCACGTGGCATGGCGACGATCGCACTGGATCGCGACAGCTGGCGTCGTCCTCATCGTGGTGGCGCTGCTGGCGGGCGTCCGCAGCGTCCAGTTGCACCACTCCCTGCCGGCCCGGCTGGCCCAGGACAGGTCGGCGGCCGAGGTGGTTGTGGAAGTGGTCGGCGATCCCCGGCTCCCGGACACATCCGGCCACCGCCCACCACTCGCGGTTGGCCGTGGCACTCTGGTGGAGCTGCGCTCCGGCGGCCATTACGTGCGCACCACCCAGCCCATCGCGATCTTGGCGTCGGGGCACCAGGCCCGCGCGGTCGCCGATGCCGAACCGGGCGGCCGCTACGAACTGACAGGGATCCTCGCGCCCGCGGATCGCACCTCGCCCGAGGCCCTCCTCCTGCGCGTCGAGCGTTTCGGGACCATGGTTGCGCCACCCTCGCTCCTCGACGAGGTGGTGAACGGGCTGCGGGCGGGGCTGCGTCAGGCCACGGCACACTCGCCACCGGAGCAGGCCGCCCTCGTCCCCTCCCTCGTGGTGGGTGACACGTCAGCGATCGACGACGGGCTGACCGCCAGCTTCCGGGACACCTCCCTGAGCCACCTGCTGGCCGTGTCCGGCGCCAACCTGACACTGCTCCTCGGCGTCGTGCTGACGCTGGTCCGCGTCGTGGGGTTGCAGGGGTGGTGGGTCCGCGGCGCGGCGCTGGCCTGTGTCGCCTTCTTCGTGGTCCTGTGCCGCTCGGAGCCATCGGTGGTACGCGCCGCAGCCATGGGCCTGGTCGCGCTGGCTGCGATGGGCACCGGAACCGGGCGCCGGAGCCTGAGGCACCTCTTCGTCGCCGTGACCGGACTGATGCTCGTGGACCCGTGGCTGGCACGCTCGTGGGGTCTTGCCCTCTCCGCCGCGGCCTGTGCGGGCATCGCCGTCTGGCTCGCTCCCTGGACGGACGCCCTGTCGGGCTGGGTGCCACGCTGGTTCGCGGAGGCGCTTGCCCTGCCGCTCGCTGCGCAGCTGGCCACCCAGCCGCTGGTGACGGCCCTGAACGGACAGGTATCGGTGGTGGGTGTGTTGGCCAACATGCTGGCGGGGCCCTTCGTCGGCCCGGGCACCATCCTCGGCATGGCGGCGACGGTGATGGTGTGGCTGCCTCCAGCAGCCACGGCCTTGGCGTGGCTGGCGGGATGGTGCGTGCAGCCCATCATCTGGATCGCTGCGATCGGCGCGGACCTGCCGGGTGCGTCCCGCCCGTGGCCCGCGACGACGCTCGGGATTGCGCTGCTGGTGGTGGCCGTCGCCGCGATCGCCGTGCTGGTCCCCACCGTGTTGGGACGCCCGGTGCGTGCGACCGTGATGGCGGGCCTCAGCCTGCTGGCGTTGCTCCTGCAGCCGACTCCCCACGGCTGGCCGCGGCAGTGGCAGGCCGTCTTCTGTGACGTGGGCCAGGGCGACGCAACACTGCTGCGGGCCGGTCCCGGGGATGCAGTGCTCGTGGACGCAGGGCCCGCCCCCGCACCGACCCTGGCCTGCCTGCGTCAGTCGGACGTGCGGCGGGTCCCCTTGCTCGTGGTGACGCACTTCCACGCCGACCACGTGGGCGGCGCGGTGGAGATCATCACGCGGTATCGGCCGACGCATGTAGTCATCAGCCCGTGGGAGGAGCCGGCCGGTGCCGCCCGGGCCGTGAGGGCCGCAGCGGGTGCGGTGGGTTCGGTGGTACACGTTGCGGAGCCCGGCCAGGTCTGGCTGGCCGGATCGGTCAGGATGCAGGTGGTCGGCGCGAGCGTGCCCCACGGCGCGGCCGACCAGGGGCCGGGGGAGAGCAGCGCGGAGAACAACGCGTCCGTGGTCGTCGTGGTCGAGGTGGACGGACTGCGTCTGCTGCTGGCCGGGGATGCGGAGCCGGAGGCGCAGCGCCGCGTCCTGCAGGACGCCCGCGAGTCCGGGGTTGAGCTGGCGGTGGACGTGCTCAAGCTCCCGCACCATGGCTCGTCGCGCCAGGAGGAGGAGTTCTTCGACGCCACAGGAGCCTCGCTCGCCGTCGCGAGCGCTGGCGAGGACAACGACTACGGCCACCCCTCCCGGGCCGCGCTCGCGATGGCGGTCGACCGTGGGATGCAGCTGGCGCGCACGGACCAGCAGGGGTCCGTGGCCATCACGCGGACGGCAGGATCCCTCCAGGTAGTGACGTCGCGGTGATCAGACGTCCCCGCGGCGATGGAGTCCGGCCGCCACGTACATGGCGTCGATGACCTCCATGGTCTTGATGGAGTCCGTCGGGTCGGGGATGACTGGTCCGCCCTCCCGCACGGCCTTGACGAAGACGTCGAGCTGGGCCGCGTAGCTGCTGGGCTGCGCAGGTACCGACTCCTCGGTGGACTCGCCGTCCACGGTCACCGTGATCCGGTTCCCGTTCTGGGGATGGACGAAGCCCTCGACGTCGATGTGGCCCTGGGTGCCGGTGAAGCGTGCGGACTGTGCCTCCACCTCCTCGAGCAGGGAGCTGGTGATGGTCGACGAAATGCCACCCGGGAAGGTGAGCTGGGCGGTCAGGGCCTCGTCCAGTTCTGGGTCGTCGGTGGTCCGGGCCACCGCCGTCACCACGGTGGGCTCGGAACCCACCAGGCTGCGCAGCAGGTGGATGGCGTAACAGCCGAGGTCCATCGTCGCTCCACCGGCGAGGGCGCTCTGGTAGCGGATGTTGCTGCGGTCCGGCAGGTGGATCTCGAAGACGGCGCTGGCGTCGACGAGGTCGCCGATGACGCCGCTGCGCAGGAGCTCGTCCAGCCGGTGCCACAGGGCGTGGTGCCGGTAGTGGAAGGCCTCCATCAGGACGCGATCGATGCCGTCGGCGACGGCGGCGACCTCGCGAGCCTGGTCGGCATTGTCGGCAAAGGGCTTCTCGAGGAGGACGTGCTTGCCCGCTTGGAGGGCCTTGATGGCCCACTCCGCGTGTGCACTGTTGTGGAGGGGGATGTAGACGGCCTCGACGTCGCTGTCGAGGACGGCCTGGTAGTCATCGAGCACCTGTGGGATCCCGTGTTCCTGGGCGAACTCCTCCGCGCGGGAACGCTCGCGCGCCGCGACGGCCACCACCCGGACGTCGTCACGATCCTGCGCGGGTTCGAGCAGCGCCAGGGGAGTGATTCCCGCTGCTCCGAGGATGCCGAATGTGAGGGGGCTGGTGGTGGACATCGATGTCTCCTTCGTCGATCAGGATGCGTCCACCAGTCTATGTCCGGAGGTGCCCTCGTCGGTGGGGGATGGCAAGCTTGGCGACGTGAGCACCTTCGGATCCACCCTCGTCGTCTCGGGGACGGAGCAACTGCTCGCCTCCCGTCTGGTTGACGAGCGGCGGAGCGCTGCCCTGGCCGAGCAGCCCGGGGCCGATGTGAACCGTCTGGAGGCGGTCGAACTGGAGGGCTCCATGCTCGCCGAGGTGGTGGGGGGCTCGCTGTTCTCCAGCCACATCGTCGCCATCATCGACGACGTCGGCGCCACCCCGCCCGATGTCGTGGACCAGCTCGTGGCCACTGCGGTGGACCCCGGCCCGGACCTGTGCCTCGTGCTCGTGCACCAAGGCGGGAACAAGGGCAAGGGTCTGATGGACAAGCTGAAGAAGGCCAAGGTGCCGGTTGAGACCGTCGCCGCGCCCAAGCCCTGGGAACTGCCGGGGTTCTGCCAGCGCGAGGCCAAGCGGCTTGGCGTCGGCCTGGCCACGGATGCCGCGGAGGCCCTGGTCGCGGCCGTAGGTTCCGACCTGCGGGCCCTCGTGGCCGCCATTGGACAGCTCGCCGACGATGCCTCCGGTGAGCACATCTCTCCCGCCCTGGTCCAACGCTACTTCGCGGGGCGCGCGGAGGTCACATCCTTCGCCGTCGCCGACGCCGTCATCGCCGGGAACGTGCCGCTGGCCGTGGAGCGGCTCCGGTGGGCGTTGAACACGGGCGCGGCGCCTGTGCTCGTGACGTCCGCCATGGCGAGCGCGTTCCGTGGGATGGGCAAGTACCTGGACGCGCAGGGCATGCGCATGAACAAGTTCGAGCTGGCCAAACAGCTGGGGATCCCGCACTGGAAGATCGACGAGTACGCCCGATCCTCCCGACGATGGGAGCCGGGCGCGGTCGCCAGGGCGATCCAGCTGGTGGCGCAGGCCGACGCCGACGTCAAGGGCGCCGCCGGGGACCCGGAGTACGCGTTAGAGCGCATGGTGCTCGGAGTGCTCGCCCAACGCCGCACCTGAGGACGCGCAACAGCGCCCCGACCACCGAGTTGGGTCGAGGCGCTGGCGTCAGGGCGTTGGGGTTGCCGGCTTCAGCTGAGGGCGGCAGCGGTGGCCGAGATGGCCGACTTGCGGTTGGCGGCCTGGTTGGCGTGGATGACGCCCTTCGAGGCGGCCTTGTCGAGGGCGCGGTTGGCCACGGCGGCCAGCTCGACGGCCTTGTCCTTGTCGCCCTCGGCGACAGCGGTGCGGAAGTTGCGCACGTGGGTGCGCAGCTGGGACTTCACGGCCTTGTTGCGCTGGCGCGCGATCTCGTTGGTCTTGTTCCGCTTCTTCTGGGACTTGATGTTCGCCACGGAGGCTGCCTCGCTTGATCGTTGTCTACTCGGATTGAAGCGCGCATGAGCGCGCGACGACCCAGAATACTTCAGCCGGTGACCGGCGGCCAAATCGCGCCCACCGGGGTTCCGTGAGAACATGGGGAGTCCCACCCGCTCGTGCAAGGAATGTGAATGCGTCAACCGAGTCCCGGCAAGACCGACCCGGAGATCATCCGCAACTTCTGCATCATCGCTCACATCGACCACGGCAAGTCGACGCTGGCCGACCGCATGCTCCAGTTGACCGGAGTGGTCGATGCACGTTCCATGCGCGCGCAGTACCTCGACCGCATGGACATCGAACGGGAACGCGGCATCACCATCAAGTCCCAGGCGGTTCGCATGCCGTGGGAGGTCGACGGCCGCGTCCACGTGCTCAACATGATCGACACGCCGGGCCACGTCGACTTCACCTACGAGGTCTCTCGCTCGCTGGCCGCGTGCGAGGGAGCCCTCCTCCTCGTGGACGCTGCCCAGGGGATCGAGGCCCAGACCCTGGCCAACCTGTACTTGGCGCTCGAGGCCAACCTCCACATCATCCCGGTCCTCAACAAGATCGACCTGCCGGGCGCCCAGCCCGAGAAGTACGCAGCCGAGATCGCCGGGATCATCGGCTGCGACGTCGACGACGTGCTGCGCGTGTCGGCCAAGACCGGCGAGGGGGTCGAGGCGCTGCTGGGTGAGATCGTGCGCCAGATACCGGCCCCCGTCGGGGACGCCGACGCACCCGCCCGGGCGCTCATCTTCGACTCGGTCTACGACACCTACCGCGGAGTGGTGACCTACGTCAGGGTCATCGACGGCGAGTTGAGCCATCGCGAGCGGATCCTCATGATGTCGACCAAGGCCCAGCACGAGATGCTCGAGGTCGGCGTCATCTCGCCGGAGCCGATCAAGTCGGACGCCCTGGGGGTGGGCGAGGTGGGCTACCTCATCACCGGTGTGAAGGACGTCCGCCAGTCCCGTGTGGGCGACACGATCACCGGTGCGGGCCGGTCCTCGACCCAGGCGCTCGGGGGCTACCGGCACCCGAATCCCATGGTCTACGCAGGGCTGTACCCGGTGGACGGCGACGACTTCAGCGAACTGCGCGAGGCGCTGGAGAAGCTCCAGCTGAACGATGCCGCCCTCACCTACGAGCCGGAGACCTCCGGTGCCCTGGGCTTCGGGTTCCGGATCGGATTCCTCGGGTTGTTGCACATGGAGATCGTCCGAGAGAGGCTCGAGCGCGAGTTCGACCTGGCCCTGATCTCCACGGCGCCCAACGTCGTCTACCGCGTCGTCATGGAGGACGGCTCCGAGCACACGGTCACCAACCCGTCGGAGTACCCCGAGGGTAAGATCGCCGAGGTCCACGAGCCGGTGGTCCGCGGAACGATTCTGGCGCCGGCGGAGTACATCGGCACCATCCTCGAGCTCTGCCAGACCCGCCGGGGGATCCAGCGTGGACTGGACTACTTGAGCGAGGATCGCGTCGAGATCCGCTACACCCTGCCCCTGGCCGAAATCGTCTTCGACTTCTTCGACGCGCTGAAGTCGCGGACGAAGGGCTATGCGTCCCTCGACTACGAGCCCGACGGTGAACAGGTCGCCGATCTCGTGAAGGTGGACATCCTCCTCCACGGCGACCCCGTTGACGCCTTCTCGGCGATCGTGCACAAAGACAAGGCTTACGCCTACGGCCTCCAGATGGCCGCGAAGCTGAAGGAACTGATCCCACGACAGCAGTTCGAGGTGCCGATCCAGGCCGCCATCGGATCGCGCGTGATCGCCCGGGAGACCATCCGTGCCATCCGCAAGGACGTCCTGGCCAAGTGCTACGGCGGCGACATCTCCCGCAAGCGCAAGCTCCTCGAGAAGCAGAAGGAGGGCAAGAAGCGCATGAAGATGGTGGGTCGCGTGGAGGTGCCCCAGGAGGCGTTCGTGGCCGCCCTCTCGACGTCGGAGCCCACCAAGAAGTAGTACAGTTCCGCAACTGTATGCGTGCTTCCCCCTTCGAATCCCTGCCCCCCGCCTATCCCAGGCGGGCGCCGTGGGGAACCGCCTCCAGCCTCCGCGCCTGGCAGCAGGAGGCCTTCGACCAGTACCTCGGCCGCGAGCCGCGAGACTTCCTCTGCGTCGCCACGCCCGGTGCCGGCAAGACCACGTTCGCGCTGCGCGTCGCCCACCACCTGCTGTCCACGCGGGAGGTCAAACGCATCGTCGTCGTAACTCCGACCGAGCACCTCAAGACCCAGTGGGCCGACGCGGCGGGGCGCGTCGGGATCCACCTCGATCCCGGCACGGGTGGCGTCCGGCGGGGTCGCTCCCGGGAGTTCGACGGCTCGGTGGTCACCTATGCCGGGGTGGCGATGCGGTTCTTCGCCTACGACGCCCTGTGCCATGCCGTCGACACCCTCGTCATCTTCGACGAGATCCACCACGCCGGAGACTCCCGCTCCTGGGGGGATTCCGTCCGCGACGCCTTCGGAGCAGCCCGACGACGCCTGGCGCTCACGGGCACGCCCTTCCGCTCGGACGACCACCCGATCCCCTTCGTCACCTACGAGGAGACGGCGCCCGGTGTGCAGACCTCGCGGGCCGACTACACCTACGGCTACGCGGAGGCGCTCGCCGACCACGTCGTGCGGCCGGTGCTCTTCATGAACTACGGCGGGCCCATGCGGTGGCGGACCAAGTCCGGGGAGACGCTCGCCGTAGACCTCGGCACACCCTTGACCAAGGACCTGACAGCGCATGCCTGGCGCACCGCGCTGGCGCCGACCGGCGAATGGATCCCGGCGGTGCTCCGAGCCGCGGACACGCGTCTCACGGAGGCGAGGCGCCACGTCCACGACGCCGGCGCACTCGTCATCGCGTCCAACCAGGCGCAGGCTCGCAGCTACGCCCGCATCCTCGAGTCGATCACCGGTGAGAAGCCGTGCGTCGTACTCTCGGACGATGCCCGGGCCAGCTCGCGGATCGAAGAGTTCTCGGAGTCCGAGGACCGGTGGATGGTCGCGGTGCGCATGGTTTCTGAGGGCGTGGACGTTCCCCGGCTTGCGGTGGGTGTCTATGCGACGGCCACCTCGACCCCGCTGTTCTTCGCGCAGGCGGTCGGGCGATTCGTACGTTCCCGCCGCCGGGGTGAGGTGGCCACGGTCTTCCTCCCGACCGTGCCGGTCCTGCTGGGTCACGCCGCTGCCCTGGAGCGGCAGCGCGACCACGTGCTGGGCCGCCCACGCAACGACGACGGCGATCTGTGGGACGAGTCCGAGGCGCTGCTGGAGCAGGCGAACCGCTCCGACTCGGCCGAGGACGACCTGTTGGGCACTTTCGAGCCGCTCGAATCACAGGCCACCTTCGACCACGTGCTCTTCGACGCCCAGGCCTTCGGGATGCACGCCGAGCCGCTGAGCGAGGACGAGCAGGACTTCCTGGGGCTGCCCGGGCTCCTGGAGCCGGACCAGGTCCGCCACCTCCTCTCCGAACGCCAGCAGCGCCAACTGCGCCGTCGGGAGCGGCAGGATCGTCGCGAGCGGGCCGAGCCGGCCGTCGCGCTCCACCGTGCGCTGGCCAGCAGGCGCAAGGAGTTGAACAGCCTTGTGGCCCAGTACGCCCGAGCCGCCGGTGTCCCACACAGCCACGTCCATGCCAACCTGCGACGCGAATGTGGCGGCCCCCCGGTGCCGGAGGCCACGACCGAGCAGGTGGAGCAGCGCATCGCGGCGGTCCGGCACTGGCTGCGGGCGAGCTAGCAGGGTCGATCCCGCTCGCGCCGGGGCAGTTCAACGACGTAGCCTGACGAGCGTGCCCTCCCAACCACCCGACGGTGTCGAGTTCCCCTCCGATGGCTCCCTCCCGGTGGCCGTGGTCGCCGCCGCTGCGGCCGTCCCGTTGTCGATCTACGTCCACGTCCCCTTCTGCCGGACGCGCTGCGGCTACTGCGACTTCAACACCTACACCGCCTCCGAGCTGCCGGGCACGTCGATCACCGACTACGTGGACGGCATCGCGGCCGAGCTGCGGCTGGCCCGTCGCGTGCTGCAGGATCCGCCGGCCGTCTCCACCGTCTTCTTCGGTGGCGGGACGCCAACCCTCCTCCCGGCCGAGGAACTGGCCGAGATCCTGCAGTGGATTCGGGACGAGTTCGGCTTGGCGGCCGACGCGGAGGTGACCACGGAGGCCAACCCGGACACGGTGGACCCTGCGTACTTCGAGACCCTCCGCGCTGCGGGATTCACACGGGTCTCGCTCGGCATGCAGTCGGCTGTGCCCCACGTGCTCGACGTCCTCGAGCGCGTCCACACCCCCGGCCGAGCGCTGGAGGCCGCCCACTGGGCCCACCGGGCGGGATTCGACCACGTGAGCCTGGACCTCATCTTCGGCACCCCGGGGGAGACCCGCGACGACTGGCAGCGTTCGCTGGACGCCGTCGACGCCGCCCCCGTCGACCACGTCAGCGCCTACTCGCTCAT
The DNA here is from genome assembly GCA_947499145.1 of uncultured Arachnia sp. GTDB lineage: Bacteria > Actinomycetota > Actinomycetes > Propionibacteriales > Propionibacteriaceae > Arachnia. Next base: position 205,108 of record CANMNB010000003.1, on the reverse strand, counting down.
CGTCGAGCCGGGAACGCGCCTGGCGCTGCAGGTCAGGCGGGGAGACCTGTCGATGCCCGACGAGGATGATCTGGCAGAGAAGTACCTGATGGCCGAGCGGCACCTCGTCGACCGGGGATTCCGCAATTACGAGACCAGCAACTGGGCGATGACGCCTGAGTCGCGCTGTCGCCACAACCTCGCCTACTGGTGGGGTGCCAACTGGTGGGGGCTCGGTCCCGGGTCGCACAGTCACGTCTCCGGGGTGCGCTTCTGGAACCGGCGCCACCCGCGATCGTGGGTGGGGGAGCTCGCTGCCGGACGCTCTCCGATCCAAGCTGGGGAGTACCTCACCGACGAGGAGCGCAGGGTGGAGCGCATCCTCCTCGAGGTCCGGCTCGCCGAGGGCCTGCCGCTGGACCTGCTCACACCCTCGGAGCGGGGCCGGGTGTCGGGGGTCGTGGACGGCGGTCTCGCGGTGGTCCAGGACGACAGGCTCCTCCTCACCCTGCCTGGCCGTCTGCTCGCGGACGGCATCGTGCGCGACCTGCTCGACTGAACTGGCGCTAGGGTCTCGTCCATGAACGCCACACCAGTCGCCCTCGTCACCGGAGCCACGCGCGGAATCGGGTTGGCCATCGCCCGGGAGCTCTCGAGCACCCACCGGATCCTCGTGGGCGGCCGCGACGCCGAGACCGCCGCCACGATCGCCGGTGAGCTGCCCGATGCCGACGTGTTCGTCGCCGACCTGGCCGACGAGACCGCTGTCGCCGATGCCGCCGCCGGGATCGAACGGCTCGACGTCCTGGTCCACTCGGCCGGCGTGGCGCAGTCGGGGGAGATCGGCCGGACGGAGCGCGAGGTCTGGCGGCGGGTGTTCGAACTCAACGTCTTCGCGGTGGCCGACCTGACCCGTCTCCTGCTCCCGGCACTCGAGGCCGTGGGCGGTCAGGTGATCGCCATCAACTCCGGTTCCGGGTTCCGTTCCGGCGCCGGGGGCGGGATCTACAGCGGCTCGAAATTCGCGCTGCGCGCACTGACCGACGCCCTCCGTGAGGAGCTGCGCGGCCGCGTCCGGGTGTGCTCCGTTCACCCGGGGCGCGTCGACACCGACATGCAGGTGGAGCTGCAGCGCACGATGGGCAACGACGCCTACGACGGATCGATCTACATCCGACCCGAGTCCGTCGCGCGCGCCGTCCGGCTCGCCGTCGACACCACCGATGAGTCGATGGTCGAGTCCGTGACCATCCGTCCGGTCGTCGCGGGTTGAACACCCCCGCGGCGCGCTCGGCGGCCCGCGTCGTCGTGGGAGCTGCGTTCCTGTTGTCGGTGACGGCGCTCGTGTTCTGGCTGCCGTACACCTGGCACTACAGGATCGACATCGACGTCTACCGCCTCGGCGGGCAGGCCTTCCTGCAGGGCGACCCGCTCTACGCCCGGCTGCCGGACACGGAGATCGGCGCGAACCTGCCCTTCACCTACCCGCCCATCGCGGCAGCACTGTTCAGCGTGTTCGCACTCATGCCGCTCCGTGCCGCGTCCACCCTGATCTCCCTAGCGTCGCTGGCGTCCCTCACCTGGGTGGTCCATCTCGTGGTCCGCGACGTGACCGGGTGGGACCGGACCCGCTCGGCGTGGGCCGCCCTGGCTGCATCGACGGCAGTGATGTGGCTCGGACCCATCCGGGAGAACATCGAGTTCGGGCAGATCAACCTTTTGCTCCTGGCGCTGGTGGTGACCGACGCGCTCGTCGGCAAGGGCAAGTGGTGGCAGGGGGCGCTCATCGGCCTCGCGGTCGCCATCAAGCTGACGCCCGCCGTGCTGCTCTGCTACTTCCTACTGAGACGCGAGTGGCGGGCCACGGCGATGGTCGTGGCCTCGTTCTTGGCCTACACCGCCGTCGGGTTCCTGCTCCGCCCGACGGACTCCTGGACCTACTGGACCCAGACCTTGGTCGACACCGATCGCATCGGGCATCCGGGTTTCCCGTCCAACCTGTCGGTCAACGGCTTCCTCCACCGCCTCGGTCTTGAGGGGGCGACGGCCTCCGTGGCGTGGTTCCTGGTGTCGAGTGTCGTCGGATTGGCCATCCTCGTTGTCGCCCGCAGGCTCCTGCGCGCGGGTCAGGAGGCCGCCGCGGTCCTGACCGTCGGCATGATCGCGCTCTTCGCGTCCCCCGTGACGTGGGGCCACCACTGGGTCTCCGCAGTCCCCGTGCTGGTGGTGCTCGCTCTCTGGCTGCTGCTGGGGCACGGCCGATCGGCGCGGGCCGGCTGGCTGGCCGTCCTGGCCGCGGGGGCGTGGGTGATGTGGACCATGCCGCAGTGGTGGTACCCCAGCGAGCAGGACGCCCGGCCGGACTGGACGATGGGGCAACAGTTGGTCGCGAGCGCGTATCTCTTCTGGGGTGTCCTCGCCCTGGCCACGATGGCTGTGATCCCGGGACCCGCCCGACGTCGTTGATCCCTGGTCGCCCTGATGACCTTCCCATGCTTGACACGGGCCCTTCCCTGACTTACTGTATTAAGTACCTAATACAGCGATACGGAGTGCCGCATGGAGTTCGATCCGACTCAGCCGATCTGGCTGCAGCTGGTCGCGGAGTTCTCGCGCCGCATCGTCGTGGGTACCTGGCAACCGGGGGAACGCGTCCCCGGCGTCCGGGACCTCGCGGTGGAGCTGGGCGTCAACCCCAACACGGTCCAGCGCTCGCTGGCCGAACTCGAGAGGGACGGCCTCATGCGCACGGAGCGCACGACCGGCCGGTTCGTCACGGATGACCCCGACCGCCTCCAGGGCCTGCGGCGCCAATTGGCTTCCCAGGCCGCCGACGACTACATCACCCGCGCCCGCGGCTTCGCCATGGACCTGGCCGCCGCCCAGGCGCTCATTGACGAAAGGTGGACCCGCCATGACGGCAACCCTCGCAGCACCGCAGAAGGAGAGTAGGCACGTGACCGCGTCAGCACTGGAAGTCCGGGGTCTCACCAAGGCCTACGGTCATGTTCGTGCCCTGGATGGGCTGGACCTCCAGCTCCCGTACGGCCGGGTCGTCGGCCTGATGGGGGAGAACGGATGCGGCAAGACCACGCTGCTGAAGGTCCTCGCCGGCGTCCTGCAGGACTACACCGGGGACGTCCTGATCGCCGGGCACCGCCCCGGCCACCGATCCAAGGCCCTGGTGTCGTTCCTGCCGGACACCAGCTTCCTGCCCGATTCCGCCCGCGTCGAGTACTGCCTGGCGCTCTACGCCGACTTCTTCGCCGACTTCGATCGGGAGAAGGCACGTGACCTCATCGGGTTCTTCCGGCTGGAGGAGTCGATGAAGCTGAAAGAGATGTCGAAGGGCATGCGGGAGAAGGTGCAGATCGCGCTGGCAATGTCCCGGCAGGCGCGGGTCTACCTCCTCGACGAGCCCATCTCCGGTATCGACCCTGCGGCCCGGGACGTCATCCTGCAGGGCATCGTGCGGAACCTGTCCGGCGACTCCCTGCTGCTGGTGTCGACCCATCTCATCCACGACCTGGAACCGATCCTCGACGGCGTCGTCATGATGCGCGACGGCCGTGTGCTGCTCACGGGCGACACCGAGGACCTCCGGGCCCAGCACGGCAAGTCCATCGACCAGATCTTCAGGGAGGTCTACCGATGATCACCACCATCATCAAGCACGAGTTCATCCGGGCGCGCGGCTGGCTGGCCCAGGTCTTCGGTGGCGCCACGCTCCTCGTCGCCACGGGATCGGCCCTCGCGCTGACCGACTGGCCGATGGTCAGCACGTTCGGAGTGGTGCTCGGGGCGTTCGCCGTCGTCGCACTGATGCCTGTCGCGCAGCTCGCCCTCGCCTGGGACTACTGGCGCAGCAGCTACCGGCGGCTCGGGTACTTCACCCAGACGCTGCCCATCCGGGGAGCCACCCAGTACTGGGCCCGGCTGATCTGGGGAACCGCCGTGTCGCTGCTCGCCCTGGCCTGGAGCATCGTGCTCGGCGTCGGCCTCTGGTACGGCTCCATGCGGGTGACCGATTCTCGACCCGCGGACCTCTGGGACACCGTCACCGGGACCTGGGAACTCGCCACGCAGGCCGCACCCGCCTGGTTCTGGGTGCTGGCCCTGCTCCTGGTCGTGCTCCTGATGCTCAGCAACGTCGCGGCGTACTACTTCGCCGCTTCCGTCGGGAGTGAGCGCCGCTTCGCAGGCCTTGGCGCCGGGGGCCCGGTCCTCGTCTGGGTGCTCATCTACTTCGCGATCCAGCTCGCCTTCGTCGTCGCGATCGTCACGGTTCCGTGGGGAGTCGGTCTGGTGGACGGCCGCTTGGGGCTGGTGGAGCAGGACTTCCTGTCGCTGCTGGTTGCCAACGAGGAGACCGACGTCATGCCGATCGGCTTCCTGCCCGTCCTGGTGCTCATGGTGGTCCCGCTGGTGTGGCGAACCATCGTGTCCTGGGAGAGGAAGGTCTCCCTGGTCTGAGCAGCCGGGGGCCACACTTCTGCGCCCGCGTGTCGATGTCCCGGATATCCGGCGATGTCGACGCGGGTGCAGATCCATGTACCGCCGCGGGCGCGGCGCCACCTCAGGGGCAGAGACGCGTGATGTCCCAGGCCGCCTCGGTCCGGGTGAACACGATCCGGTCGTGCAGGCGCGAGGCGCGACCCTGCCAGAACTCCATCCGCTCGGGCCGCACCAGCAGGCCGCCCCAGTCGGGCGGGCAGGGCACGTCGGAGCCGGCGAAGCGCTGCTCCATCCGCTGGTACTCGGTCTCCAGTTCCGTGCGGGAGCCGACCGACTCGCTCTGCCTCGACGCCCAGGCCGCGATCTGCGAACCGCGGGGCCGGGAGGCGAAGTACTCCTCCGAGACCTCACGGGACGTGCGCGAGACGGTGCCGTCGATCCTCACCTGGCGGAACATCTCGGTCCAATGGAAATGGAGACAGGCGCGGGGATTGGCGTCGACGGCGTGCGCCTTGTCCGAGTCATAGTTGGTGAACAGGACGAATCCGTCCTCGTCCCACTTCTTCAGCAGGACGACGCGGGTCTGCGGCTGCCAGGTGCCGTCGGGCATCGGTCGCGCGGTCGCCAGGGTCATCGCGGCTGCCTCGAACGAGGCCCCCCGGTCCTGCGCCGTGACCGCCTCCCCGAGCCAGGTGTCGAACAGCTCGAAGGGATCCGACGAGGTGCCGTCGTCGAGGGTGGTGGAGTCGTAGGACACGCGTCGCGTCGTCAAGTCGTGGGTGGTCATGTCCCCAATTCTGCCCTTCCACCGCTTCCTCGTCGCGTCCGGGGTGGCGTTCCCCCTCGGCGTCCCCGCAGCACCGTAGGGTGGACGCCCGTGGACCGTTATGACTCCGACGTGCTGCGCCCGGGCTGGCAGAAGGCCCACCTGCGCCAGACCCGTGACGTGCCGGTGGAACGCGACCTGGTGGTCGAGTGCGGCGACTTCTGTGGGGCCGTGGTGCGCTGGGAGAACGGCATCGTCGTGCTGGAGGACCGCCGCGGCAGGCAACGGAGCTTCCCGATGGGCGCCGGTTTCCTGCTCGAGGGTGAGCCCGTCTCCCTGCAGCCTCCCCTCCGCGCCACACCGCCAACCCCGCGCTACACCGCGTCCGGCTCGCGGGTCGGGGAGCGTCGCGAGACGGCGAGGGTCGCGCTCCCGAGTCGCATCTACGTCGAGGGACGCCACGACGCGGAGCTGGTGGAGAAGATCTGGGGCGACGACCTCCGCCACGTCGGCGTCGTCGTCGAGTTCCTCGGAGGCATCGACGACCTGCCCGCCATCGTCGCCGAGTTCCGACCCGAGCCCGGCCGAAGGCTCGGCATCCTCGTCGACCACCTGGTCCCCGGCAGCAAGGAGTCGCGCATCGTCGCCCAGGTCCATGCCGCCGGCTATCGCGACGTGGTCCTCGTCGAGGGCCACGAGTACATCGATGTGTGGCATGCCATCAAACCCGAGCGGGTCAGGAGGAAGGCCTGGCCGAAGATTCCCCGCGACGTCGACTTCAAGAAGGGCACCCTGGCCGCTCTCGGCCTGCCATGCCAGGACCAGGGCGACGTCGCCCGAGCGTGGCAGGCCATGCTCGGCAGGGTGCGCTCCTGGCGGGATCTCGAGCCGGGGTTCAACACCAAGGTGGAGCGCCTCATCGACTTCGTCACCGCCGACCACCAGGACTGAGTCCGGGACTCCTTATAGGCTGCAGGGGTGGACACCGACGCAATCACGGAACTGCTGCAGGAGACGGCCGAGCAGGTCATCACCCCCCGGTTCCGGTCCCTGAACACCGACGAGGTGGAAACCAAGTCGGGTCCGACGGACCTCGTGACCGTCGCCGACCGCGAGGCCGAGGAGTACCTGACGGCACGACTGCGCGCGGCCTTCCCGGAGGCGCTGGTGGTGGGGGAGGAGACCGTGTTCGCGCAGCCTGAACGCGCCCGAGCGCTCCCCAATGCCGAGCACGCGTTCGTCATCGACCCGGTCGACGGCACCCGCAACTTCGTTCGCGGTCGCGACCAGCACGGCGTCATCCTGGCCGAGCTGCGCGGCGGCATCACCACCCGTGGCTGGATCTGGCAGCCCCAGACGGGCCGGGCGTACGTCTCCGAGCGCGGCGCCGGCGTCCGCGTGAACGGCGAGGAGGTTGTGGTCAACAGGCCCCAGCGTCCCCCGCTGGGGGGATCGTCCAAGGATGCGCTCCACGGCTTCGACGCCGACGGGGCCCTGAGCCCGGTGGTGGCATCCCAGTTCGCCTGCTGCTTCGACTACCCCGCGATCCTCCACGGGGACATCGACTTCATGTTCTACACGAGCATGCACCCCTGGGACCATCTGGCCGGCTCCCTCATGGTGACCGAGAACGGGGGCGTCAGCCGCACGATGGACGGCGTCGCGTACAGCATCCTCAACCGGTCGAGGGGACTCCTGGTAGCCTCGGACGTGTCGGTGTGGATGGCGGCGCACCGGGCGTGGCCGCCGGCGCGGCGGGGTGCGCCGAAGGCCTAGAGGCCGAGGATCGGCAGCTGGGTTCGTGGTGAGATCCCCTGCGCCTCGAGTTCGGCGTAGACCAGGGGGAGCGCCACCTCGAGTGTCTCGCGGGTGAAGGGCCAATCGTCGCTCGCGATGGCGTCGGGCAACCGAACGCCCTGCTGGATGAGCAACTCGGTGTTGCCGTGCAGCATCCCGATCTCCGCGCGCTGGATGAAGGCGAAGGTCCGGTCCACCGGCTCGCCGTGCCCGGGCACGAAGACGGTCGCCTCGGTGCTGGCCCCGAGGACGCCGTCGAGGGCCGTGGGCCAGTTCCGGATGTTCGACGTCTCGTCGAACTGGGGGTCCTGGCCCTGCTCGAGCATGTCACCGGCGAACACCACGTCGTCGGGTGAGACGGCGACGAGGACGTCGCTGTTGGTGTGTCCACCACCGAAGTGGAGCAGCTCCATGCGGACACCACCGGGGCTGAGGGCACGGGCGATCGCGAAGGTCTCGCTCGGCCGCGGCGGCTCGATCCCCAGCTCGGCTGCACGTTCCAGCGTCTCTGCGGAGGCGGGAGTGGCCACCACGTTCTCGTGGGCCACGGAGACGATCCCCGGCATGCCGGCGATGCCGAACCAGTGGTCCCAGTGGTTGTGCGTCACCACGACGTGGCGGACCGGCACCCCGGCGACCTCCGCCGCCGAGTCCAGGAGGGCCCGGCCCTGGGCGGGGCTGCCTCCCGCGTCCACCAGCACGGCAGCGTCGTCGCCCACGACCAGCCCGACGTTGACCCCGGCGGGCTCGAGCGTGCAGTACCAGGTTCGGGCAGTGAGCTGCCGCCAGCGCGGCTCGAGGGTTTCGGACATGGCTCCCAGCCTAGGCGCAGTCGTGGAATTCGGGATCGCGCCCGCTGTCGGTAGACTGGCACTCAGCCATGGCGAGTGCCAAGACGACCCACGGGAGGTGACCATGCTGGACGACCGCAAGCTGGCCGTGCTGAAGGCCATCGTCACCGATTACGTCGCCAGCCGGGAGCCGGTCGGCTCCAAGGCGCTGGTGGAGCGCCATCGGCTCGACGTCTCCTCCGCGACCGTGCGCAACGACATGGCGGTGCTCGAGGAGGAGGGCTACATCACCCAGCCCCACACCAGCGCCGGGCGGATTCCGACGGACAAGGGCTACCGGCTCTTCGTCGACCGGCTGGCCACCATCAAGCCGCTGTCGCCGGCCGAACGCCGGGCGATCTCCATGTTCCTGGCCGGCGCCGTCGACCTCGACGACATGGTGACGCGCACCGTCCGGCTGCTGGCGCAGGTGACCCGGCAAGTGGCGATCGTGCAATACCCCGTGACCCAGCGCAGCACGGTGCGCCACGTGGAGTTCATCAGCCTCACCCCGGAGCGAGTCCTCGGTATCGTGGCGCTTGCAGGCGGGGCCGTGGGCCGGGCCGAGCAGCACGTCTTCGAGGTGCCCACCAACTCGGAGGACGACATCCACGCCATTCGCGGGAGGATCCGAGAGGCCATCGTCGGACGCAGCCCCGCGGATGCCGCGGGCGCCCTCGGGGGCATCCTCGAGGAGGTCGCACCCGAACACCGGGCGCTCGCGGCGACCCTGGTCTCCGTCACGCTCGAACTGCTCGGCCCCCAGCACACCGGGCAGGTGGTGGTCGCCGGCGTGCCCAACCTCGCGTCGTTCGGGTCCAGTTTCGAGACCAGCATGCGCCCACTCCTCGAGGCACTGGAGGAACAGGTGGTGCTGATGCACCTGCTTGGCGAGGCGTCCGGCGACGACATCACCGTGCGCATCGGTGAGGAGAACACCGCCGAGGGCTTCCGGTCCACGTCGCTCATCGCCTCCGCCTACGGCTCCTCCGACGACCTCATGGCCAGCCTCGGGGTCGTCGGGCCCACCCGCATGGACTACCCGTCCACCATCGCCTCCGTCCGGGCAGTCGCCCGGTACGTGAGCCGCTTCCTGACAGAAAGCTGACCCGAAGGACCCATGAGCAAGGACTACTACGGCACACTCGGAGTCGACCACGACGCCACGGCCGAGCAGATCAAGAAGGCCTACCGCCGGCAGGCGATGAAGGTGCACCCCGACGTCGCGCAGGACGAGGACGCAGCGGACAAGTTCAAGGCGCTCAGCGAAGCCTACGAGGTGCTGAGCGACCCGAACAAGCGCGCGGTCTACGACCGCGGCGGCGATCCGATGTCAGGGCAGGGTGCGGGCTTCTCGGGCTTCGGTGGTGGGTTCGCGGGTGGCTTCGACTTCAGCAACCTGGTCGACGCCATGTTCGGGGCGCAGGGGAGCAGAGGACCCCGCTCCCGCGTCCGCCAGGGCCAGGACGCCCTGGTGCGGGCCCGACTGCAGCTCCACGAAGCCGTGTTCGGGACCACCAAGCCCATTCGGATCGACACGGCCGTCGTGTGCCCGACCTGCCACGGCAAGGGCGGCGAACCGGGCTCCGAGCCGGTGACCTGCCCCGTCTGCGACGGCCACGGGGACATCACCCAGGTCCAACGCTCCTTCATCGGCGACATCCGTACGTCCCAGCCCTGCCCGAACTGCCGGGGCTTCGGCACCACCATTCCCCGCCCCTGCGGCGAGTGCTCCGGGGAGGGGCGGGTGCGTACCAGCCGCACCATCTCCGTGCGGATCCCGGCGGGTGTCGCGAGCGGCATCCGCATCCACCTGGAGGGCCAGGGCGAGGTGGGGCCCGGTGGTGGCCCCGCCGGGGACCTCTATGTCGAATTGAGTGTCGCCGAGCACGACACCTTCCGGCGCGACGGCGACAACCTGGAGATGGTCGTGAAGCTGCCGATGACCGCAGCAGCCCTGGGCACCACCGTCGACGTCGCCACCCTGGAGGCCGAGTGGGACGCGTCCGCGCCCGAGGACCGCAAGGTCGCCGTGGAGATCCCGCCGGGCACGCAGTCCGGGACCCGCATCGCGCTCAAGGGGCGTGGCGTGCCTCGCCTGCGCGGCGGCGGCCGCGGTGACCTCGGCATCACCGTCCTGGTGCAGACACCCACCAGGCTCGACGATCGGCAGCGCGAGCTGCTGCGCGAGCTCGCCGAAGCCCGGAACGAGACCTCGGCGGAGGCCGAGACGCACCAGGGCGGCAAGGGCGTGCTGAGCTGGCTCCGCGAGACCTTCTCGTGACCCATCCGCTCTTCCTGGCGCCACTGATCGCGCCGGTCGTGGGCGGCGTCGTCGAGGTTGTCGGCGACGAGGCACGACACGCGGTGGCGGTGCGCCGGATCAGGGTCGGAGAGACCGTGCTCGTTTCGGACGGCGTCGGGCTTGCGGTGCGGGGCAACGTGGCCGCGGCGGAGAAGTCCCGCATGGAGGTCATCGTCGACGAGGTGCTGTCGGCGCCCGAGCGGCCCGTGGAGTGGACAGCCGTCCAGGCACTCGCCAAGGGGGACCGCTCGGACCTCGCGGTCGAGATGCTGACGGAGATCGGGGCGGCCCGCATCGTCGCCTGGCAGGCGCAGCGTTCCATCGTGCGCTGGCAGGGCGAGCGGGGGCTGCGGAGCCTCGAGAAGTGGCGGGCCACAGCACGGGAGGCCAGCAAGCAGTCCCGTCGCTTCCACGTCCCCGAGGTGGATCACGCGGACACCTCTGCCGTGGCGGCCCTGCTTGCAGAGGTCGACGTCGCGCTCGTGCTCCACGAGGACGCCGACCTGGACATCGCCGACGTCGCCGTCCCGGGTCGAGGGAGGGTCGTCGTGGTGATCGGGCCCGAGGGAGGCATCGCCCCCGGCGAGCTCGAGACCTTCCTGGCGACCGGTGCACGTGCCGTGCGGATCAGCGACGGCGTGCTCCGCACCTCGACCGCCGGTGCTGTGGCGCTGGCCCAGCTCCAGGTTCTGGCGGGGAGGACTTCATGAGTTTCTCGTTCGAGGTCACCGGCCACCTCGAGGGTCGCGCCGGGCGCACCGGTGTCATCCACACCCCCCACGGTGCGATCGAGACCCCGGCCTTCATCGTCGTGGGGACCAAGGCCACGGTGAAGGGTGTGCTGCCCGAAGCGCTCCGGGAACTCGGTGCGCAGGCCGTCCTCGCGAACGCCTACCACCTCTACCTGCAGCCGGGTGCCGACATCGTGGACGAGGCCGGGGGCCTCTCGGAGTTCATGGCGTGGCACGGCCCCACCTTCACCGACTCCGGCGGCTTCCAGGTCATGAGCCTGGGATCCGGCTTCAAGAAGGTCCTGGCCATGGACACCGCAGGCCTGGCCGACGACGACGTGATCGCCGAGGGCAAGTCCCGGATGGCCCACGTGGACGAGGACGGGGTGACGTTCACCAGCCACCTCAACGGTGACAGGCACCGGTTCACCCCGGAAGTCTCCATGCAGATCCAGCACCAGCTCGGCGCGGACGTGATCTTCGCGTTCGACGAGCTGACGACGCTCATGAACACCCGCCGGTACCAGGAGGAGTCGGTGGAGCGGACCCACCGGTGGGCGGCGCGGTGCCTGGCCGAGCACCGACGCCTGACGAGCGAGCGCTCCGGCAAGCCCTACCAGGCCCTGTTCGGTGTGGTGCAGGGGGCCCAGTACGAGGACCTGAGGCGACAGGCGGCCCGCGGACTTGCCGACCTCGAGGTCGACGGGCAGCGGTTCGACGGCTTCGGCCTCGGTGGCGCGCTGGAGAAGCAGAACCTCGGGACCATCGTGGGTTGGATGAGCGAAGAGCTCCCCGAGGACCGGCCACGGCACCTCCTGGGCATCTCGGAGCCGGACGACCTCTTCGCTGCCGTCGAGGCGGGTGCCGACACGTTCGACTGCGTCAACCCGTCACGAGTCGCCCGGAACGCGGCCATCTACACCGCCGACGGCCGTTACAACGTCAACACCGCCCGATCCCGGCGCAGCTTCGAACCACTGGAGGACGGCTGCGACTGCTACACCTGCACGCACTACACGCGCGCCTACCTACACCACCTGTTCAAGGCGAAGGAGATCCTGGCCTCGACCCTGGCCACGATCCACAACGAGCGGTTCACGGTGCGACTGGTCGACAACATCCGCCACGCGCTCGCGGCGGGCCAGTTCGACGCCTACCGCGAAGAGTTCCTCGGACGGTTCTACGCCGCGTCACGCTCGGGGACGTAGTCCGGTTCGTGTCGCTTGACGAAGGCGATGACCCGGTAGGTCACGGGCAGGAGCACGACCTCCACCAGGACCTTGTAGACGTAGCCGACGACGATGTAGTTCAGCAGGGTGCCGCCGGAGACGATGCCACCGAAGGCGATCACGCAGAACAGCACCGTGTCGGCCAGTTCCCCGACAACGGTTGAACCAAGCAGCCTCGCCCACAGCGACCCCTCGCGGGTGCGGCGCTTCATGCGGACCAGGACCCAGGCGTTCAGGAACTGACCGGCGAGGTAGCCGGCGAGGCTGGCCACCACGATCCGTGGGACGAATCCCAGCACGGCCTCGAAGGCGTCCTGGTTCGGCCAGTCCGCGGCCGGCGGGGCGGCGCCCACGACCAGGAACGTCACCGAGGCCAAGGCGGACATCGCGAATCCGATCACGATGGCTCGCCGGGCCCCCCGCATCCCGTACACCTCGGCCAGCACGTCGCCGATGACGTAGGTGAGGGGAAAGAGGAAGGCGCCGCCGTCGGTCACGATCGGGAGCACCGGGAAACCGAGGACTGTCAGGTCGGGACCGAATTCGATGAGTTTGACGGCAGCGACGTTGGAGATCAGCAGGAAGGCGACGAAGGACGCCACCACCACGTCGAAATTGCCACGCCCGGGTCGAATCACCCCGGCATCCTACGTCGTCGACACGGGGATGGTTTCCGCGTGCGGGGCCCTGAGGGGTGGCAGGATGTTGTCATGACAGACATCGGCGACATGGCAGTGGACCACGTCCCAGACGAGTCCGAGCAGCTGGACCAGATCCAGGAGGGCGACTCGCTCATCGACCGTGGCGTGGCGGACGTGCTGGACGAGGGCTACACGGCCCCCGAACGGTGGTCCCCCGCGCAGGGCTTCGGCAATACGATCGAGGAGATGCGCAAGGGGGAGACCCTGGAGATGCGCGTGGCCCAGGAGGCGCCAGAGCGAACCGACTCCGACGGCAACTGGAACCCGAACAAGGAGGACCGGCAGGTCGGCCGCGAACGTGCGGGTCGCCTCATGCACGTGCAGGGCGCCGGTGGCGGGGAGCACACTCTCGGCGTCGACGTCGGCTACAGCGGTGGAGCCGCGAGTGCCGAGGAGGCGGCCATGCACGTGATCGGCGAGGACGACGAGTCCGACGACGAGTGAGCCCGCCCTCCCACCGCCTACACTGGTAGCCGCGCGGGAGGTGCCCGCGCCCGATCAACCGGAAGAGGCAGGACCCTGACCCCCTCACAGACGCTGGGCGAGCAGCCGGCCATCCGCACCCTGGAGGTGCCGGCCTCCATAGACATGGTCAACCTGCTGGGCCCGCGGGACGACTTCCTGCGCATCCTCGAGCAGCACCTCGACGCGGAACTGCACGTCCGGGGTTCGGCCATCAATATCACTGGATCCGCCGCCGAGATCAACCGGGCCGTGGAGATCCTCACCGAACTCATCACGATCATCCGAACCGGCCAGGGTCTCACTGACGAGACCGTCGAACGGGTGGTGAACCTGTCGGGGGACCCGGACACTCCGCCCAGCGAGATCCTCACGGCCGACATCGTCTCGGCGCGGGGGCGAACGGTCAGGCCGAAGACGCTCAACCAGAAGCGCTACGTCGACGCGATCGACCGCCACACCGTCGTCTTCGGGATCGGCCCGGCAGGGACGGGCAAGACCTACCTCGCCATGGCCAAGGCCGTGCAGGCGCTCCAGGCGAAGCAGGTCAGCCGCATCATCCTCACGCGTCCGGCCATCGAGGCGGGCGAGCGCCTCGGTTTCCTGCCCGGCACCCTGAACGACAAGATCGACCCGTACCTGCGTCCCCTCTACGACGCCCTGCACGACATGGTGGAAGCCGAGTCGGTGCCGAAACTGCTCACGTCCGGCACCGTGGAGGTGGCACCGCTGGCCTACATGCGCGGCCGCACGCTGAACGACGCGTTCATCATCCTCGACGAGGCCCAGAACACCTCCAGCGAGCAGATGAAGATGTTCCTCACCCGGCTCGGGTTCGGTTCAAAGGTGGTCGTGACGGGGGATGTCACACAGGTGGACCTCCCGGGCGGCGTGCGCAGCGGTCTCAGGCAGGTCCAGGGGATCCTCGACGGCATCGATGACATCGCCTTCTGCACCCTCACCGCCCGGGACGTCGTGCGACACCGGCTGGTGGGCCACATCGTGGCCGCTTACGACCAGTTCGACTCACTGACCCAGCGACCCGCCGGGGAACGCCCCAGGGGGAGCCGATGATCGACATCAACAACGAGTCCGGGGTCGAGGTCGACGAGCTCTCGCTGGTCGCCCTGGCGCGCTTCGCCCTCGATCGCCTGCGCATCCACCCGCAGGCGGACCTGTCGATCCTCCTGGTCGACGAGACCACGATGGCCGACTACCACGAGCGGTTCATGGACCTCCCGGGACCCACCGACGTCATGAGCTTCCCGATGGACGAGCTCCGCGCGCCCGAGGAGGACGAGGAACCGCCCCTCGGCCTCCTGGGCGACATCGTCATCTGCCCGCAGGTCACGCGTGCGCAGGCGGCCGAGAACGGGCGCGAGGCCGACGCGGAGGCCGAGTACCTACTGATCCATGGGCTGCTCCACCTGCTCGGTCACGACCACGCCGAACCCGAGGAGAAGGCGATCATGTTCGGTCTCAACGACCAGATCATCGCCGCCTGGGAGCTCGCACGGCCCGACCGGTCGGCCCAGGTGCCACGGCGTCCGTGACCACGCTCCAACGCTCGCTCAGGCTGCGCGACGCCGTGGCCATCGGGGTCGCCTCCATGCTGGGGGCCGGAGTCTTCGCCGCCTTCGGTCCCGCGGCCTCCAGCGCTGGGGAGGCGCTGCTGGTCGCCCTCGTCCTCGCCGGCCTCGTGGCTTTCGCCAATGCAACCTCGTCCGCGCAATTGGCCGCACAGTTCCCGACCGCAGGCGGCACCTACGTCTACGGGCGTGAGCAGGTGGGGCCCTGGACCGGCTTCGTCGCCGGGTGGGGCTTCGTGGTCGGCAAGACCGCCTCGTGCGCCGCGATGGCGCTCACGGTCGCCAGCTATGCCCTCCCCGCAGACTGGGTGCGTCCGGGAGCCGTGGCCGTCGTCTGGCTGCTCGTGGGCACGAACCTCCTCGGGATCACGCGCACAGCACGGGCAGCGATGCTGCTGGCCGGTCTCGCCCTCGCCGCCATCACCGCGGCAATCGTCCACGGATGGGGCGCGCGGGGCGGGGGTGCCGCGGTGTGGGGTCCGCCCACCGATGCCGGTTGGTACGGCGTCCTGCAGGCCGCCGGCCTGTTGTTCTTCGCCTTCGCGGGTTACGCACGGATCGCCACGCTGGGCGAAGAGGTCGAGCGGCCGCGACGGACCATCCCCAGGGCGATCACTCTCGCGCTGGCACTGGTGCTGGTGGTCTACGCGGTCGTCGGGGTGACGCTGTTGTCCGTGCTGGGAGCTCCCCGGCTGGCGGGCGCGACGCAGCCACTCCTCCTGCTCGTCGACGGCTCGCCGGTCCTCGGCGCGATCGTCGTGGTCGGGGCGGTCGCAGCCGCCTCGGGCGCCCTGCTCTCGCTCCTTGCCGGCATCTCCCGCACCGGTCTGGCGATGGCACGGGAGGGCGACCTGCCGCTCGCGCTGGCTGCGATCCATCCCTCTCGCAGGGTGCCGCACCGCCTCGACCTTGCCCTGGGGGCTGTGCTCACCGTGGTGGTGCTCGTACTGGACCTGCGTGGTGCGATCGGGTTCTCGTCCTTCGGCGTCCTCGTCTACTACCTCGTGGCGAACGTGTCAGCGGCGCGGCAGGCGTCACCACACCGCCTCTACCCGCGCGCGCTCCAGTGGCTCGGCATCGTCCTGTGTCTGGTACTGCTGGCCACGCTGCCGCCGGTGGCGGTCGCCGGGGGGCTCCTGGTCATCGGCCTCGGCGTCGGGGTGCGCGCACTGCGGCTGCGCCACGGCCGGCGGGATAGACTCGGGCGACCCACCACGCGATCCCAGGACGGAGGAGATCGACTCCCGTGACGCAGTCCGACTGGATCGAGTTGGCCGTGGCGTTCGGCTGCGCGCTCGTCGCGTCGGTGCTGGCGGCCGTCGAGACGAGCCTGTCGGTGATCTCGAGGGCACGGGCCGAGCGCATGGTGGACGACGGTCTTCCCGGAGCGGAGCGGGTGCTGCTGATCGCCCAGGACCCGGCCCCGTCGATCAACGCGGTCATGGTGACGCGCATGGCCTTCCAAACCAGTGCCATCGTCTTCGCGGCCGCCGTGGTCTTCGACGCCTTCGCCGAGCAGTGGGCCCGGATCGGCGCCACCGTCGCCATCATGCTGGTGGTCTCGTTCATCCTCTGGGGGGTGGCCCCCCACACCCTCGGTCGCCAGCACCCCGAGCGCACCATGCGTGCCTTCGCGCCACTGGTCAACCTGCTGACCACTGTCCTCGGTCCGCTGGCGCAGCTCATGGTGCTGCTCGGCAACGCCCTGACCCCCGGCAAGGGGTTCGCGGATGGCCCGTTCGCCTCGGAGGCGGAGCTCCGCGACCTCGTGGACATCGCCGAGGCCGCCGACGTGATCGAGGCCGGGGAGTCCCGCATGATCCACTCCGTCTTCGAGCTCGGGGACACGCTGGTCAAGGAGGTCATGGTCCCGCGGACCGACATGGTCTTCGTGAAGTCCGACCGAACCCTGCGCCAGCTGCTCTCGCTGGCGCTGCGGAGCGGCTTCTCCCGTATCCCCGTGGTCGGAGAGGGCGGGATCGACGACGTCCTGGGCGTCGTCTACCTCAAGGACGTGACCAAGCGCGTCTACGACTACCCGGACGCGGAACGCGCCGAGACCGTCGCCGCACTGATGCGCGTGCCGAGCTTCGTGCCGGACTCGAAGCCGGTGACCGAGCTGTTGCGGGACATGCAGCTCAGCCACTCCCACCTGGTCATCGTCATCGACGAGTTCGGCGGGACGGCGGGGCTGGCCACCATGGAGGACATCGTCGAGGAGATCGTCGGCGAGATCGTTGACGAGTACGACCACGAGATCCCCGCGGTGGAGCCGCTGCCGGATGGGGGGTACCGTGTGTCGGCCCGCCTGCCGCTCGACGAGCTGGGGGACCTGTTCGAGCGCGACTGGGATGACGAGGACGTCGAGACCGTGGGGGGACTCATGGCGAAGCTCCTCGACGTCGTCCCCATCCCGGGCTCGCAGGTGATCCATGATGGGATCGAGATGGTCGCCGACCGCGCCGTGGGACGCCGCCACCAAGTGGGTACCGTCCTGGTCCGCCACGCACCGGAGAACTCCACCGACGATACCCAAGCCGAGAGGGAAGACACATGAGCGAGGAACACGCACCCACCCACCGGTCAGGTTTCGCGTGCCTGGTCGGCCGACCCAACGCCGGTAAGTCCACTCTCACCAACGCGCTGGTGGGTCAGAAGATCGCCATCGCGTCATCCAAGCCCCAGACCACCCGTCACGCGGTGCGCGGCATCATCACCAGGCCCGACGGCCAGCTGGTCCTCATCGACACCCCCGGGCTGCACCGCCCGCGCACGTTGTTGGGGGAGCGCCTGAACGACCTGGTCCGGGACACGTGGACGGAGGTCGATGTCGTCGGCGTCTGTCTTCCCTGCGACCAGCGCATCGGCCCCGGGGACACGTACCTGATCCAGCAGATCTCCGAGCTGGAGCGGCGCCCGAAGGTGGTGGCGCTGGCCACCAAGACGGATCTCGTCAGCAAGGAACGGGTGCTCTCTCACCTGGTCGACGTGGATGCCGTGGGCAAAGAGCTCGGGGTCGAGTGGGCCGAGGTCATCCCGTGCTCCGCGACTGCCGGGCACCAGGTGGACCTCGTCCGGGACACGCTGCTCCGACTGCTGCCCGAGGGTCCGGCCTACTACCCCGACGGCGAGATCACCGACGAGCCGGAGGAAACCCTCATCGCGGAGCTGATCCGCGAGGCGGCGCTGGAGGGCGTCCGCGACGAGTTGCCCCACAGCATCGCCGTGGTGATCGACGAAATCCTCCCGCGGGAGGGGCGGCCGGCCGACAAGCCGCTGACCGATATCTTCGCCTCCATCGTCGTGGAGCGCGAGTCCCAGAAGGGCATCATCATCGGGCACCGGGGTGCCCGACTCCGCGAGATCGGAACAGACGCCCGCGAGCAGATCAACCGGCTGCTGGGGACGCGCGTGCACCTGAACCTGCACGTCAAGGTCCTCAAGGAATGGCAGAGGGACCCCAAGTACCTCGGGCGCCTCGGCTTCTGAGGTCCGACACGTGGACGGGTGGTTGCCCTGCACCGGTGACCGGGTTAATGTCGGTCTCGTGGCACAGCAGTCCCTGCTCCTTGGTTGCCGCAGCGAGGCCCAGTCCTGAAACATCGCCGGCCTCCTCGCTGCGGAGCTTCGCACGCGCCCGGCAGCGTCACCACCAGCACGAGGAGCCACACATGAGACTGAACACCAGGACCCAGCCGCGGCCGCAGCAGCAGCCGACGCCCATGCCGGTGCACCGGTACACCCCCTTCGAGCCCGTCGACGTCCCGGACCGCACGTGGCCGTCGACGAAGATCACGCAGGCGCCGCGCTGGCTGTCCACGGACCTCCGGGACGGCAACCAGGCCCTCATCGATCCGATGACCCCCACCCGCAAGCGCCGGATGTTCGAGCTGCTGGTGGAGCTCGGGTACAAGGAGATCGAGGTCGGCTTCCCGTCCGCTTCGCTGACGGACTTCGACTTCGTCCGGCAGCTCATCGAGGAGGACGTGGTCCCCGACGACGTGACCATCTCGGTGCTGACCCAGGCCCGCGAGGACCTCATCAGCCGTACCGCCGAATCCCTGGTGGGAGCCAAGCGGGCGACCATCCACATGTACAACGCCACCGCCCAGCTCTTCCGTGACGTCGTGTTCCGGATCTCCGAGGCCGAGTGCGTGGACATGGCCGTTCGGGGCACCGGCCTCGTCATGAAGTACGCCGAGAAGTACCTGGGCGACGTCGAGTTCGGCTACCAGTACTCGCCGGAGATCTTCACCCAGACCCCCACCGACTTCGCCGTCGAGGTCTGCAATGCCGTCGCCGACGTCTGGCAGCCCGACGCGGATCGCGAGATCATCTTCAACCTCCCAGCCACCGTCGAGCGTTCCACGCCGAACACCTACGCCGACCAGATCGAGTACTTCTGCCGCCACGTGCGCAGCCGGGAGCACGTCGCCGTGTCGCTGCACCCCCACAACGACCGGGGCACCGCCGTCGCAGCCGCGGAGCTCGGCCAGATGGCCGGTGCGGACCGCGTGGAGGGGTGCCTCTTCGGCCATGGCGAGCGGACGGGCAACGTCGACCTCGTCACGCTGGCGCTCAACCTGTACACCCAGGGCATCGATCCCCAACTCGACTTCTCGGACATCGACCATGTGCGTCGCACCGTCGAGTACTGCACCGGCCTGCCGGTACATCCTCGCCACCCCTACGCCGGCGACCTCGTCTACACGGCCTTCTCCGGATCCCACCAGGACGCCATCAAGAAGGGGCTGGAGCACCTCGAGGCCGAGGCCATGCGGCAGGGCAAGCAGGTCTCCGAGATTGCGTGGGAGGCGCCCTACCTGCCCATCGACCCCCACGACGTTGGTCGCACCTACGAGGCGGTGATCCGGGTCAATTCGCAGTCCGGCAAGGGTGGCATGGCCTACCTCATGAAGACCGAGGCCAAGATGGACCTGCCGCGTCGCCTGCAGATGGAGTTCAGCCGCGTGGTACAGGCCCACACCGACACCGCGGGCGGGGAGGTCTCGGCGCAGCAGATGGTCGACATCTTCAACCGCGAGTACCTGGCCGACGGCGTGTGGGCTCTGACGTCGGCAGGCTCGACGTCGCAGAACGGACAGTTCACGATCCACGCCGTGGTCAACGATCCGCAGGGGATCGACCGCGAGGTCACCGGTGAGGGCAACGGGCCGCTGTCGGCCTTCGTGGATGCCCTTCGGGAAGCTGGCGCGCACGTGAAGGTCCTCGACTACGCGGAACACGCGCTGGACTCGGGCGGCGACGCGTCCGCGGCGGCCTACGTGGAGTGCGAGGTCGGCGAGGGCGCGGACGCCACCGTCTACTGGGGCGTCGGGGTGGATCCCAGCATCACCAGCGCCTCGATGAAGGCGGTCCTGAGCGCCCTGAACCGCGCCTCGCGGGAGCACGCGCCGGTCTGACGGCCAGCCTGGGCCCGGTCACGACGTGTCGTCGCGTGGCCGGGCTCAGTCGTCGCCGCGGTCGGGGATCAGGCTGTAGACCCACATGTCGCGGCGCTCGGACCCCACCTTCTGCCACCGCCGCAGGAGGCCCTCCCGCATGAAGCCGCAGCCCTCGGCGATCCGCCATGACGCCTCGTTCCACGGCTCGACGAACAGCTCCAGACGGGCCAGGTCGCCCAGCGTCACCGCCCACCTCGTCAAGGCCTGCAGCGCAGCAGCGGCGTATCCGTGGTGCCGGTGTGGGGCGGCGATCCAGTAGCCGATCGACGCCCGGCCCCGGTCGAGGTCCCGGGTCCAGAGACCGATGTTGCCCACCGCCTCGTCCGTGTGGACGTCCGCGATGGCGAAGGAGTACCCCTGGCCCGAGGCACTCCGGGAGCGCTGCCGCTCGAGGTAGGAGGCAATGTCGGACGGCTGGCCGCTGGTCGGCACGGAGGTGATGAGGGGGATGAGCGGGTCACTCGCGACCAAGGCAATGAGTCGTGCGTCAGTGTCACGCCAGGCGCGCAGGGCTGCCGGCGGGTGCTCGAGTCGGTCGGGTTGGGCAGGCAGCATGGTGACTCCTCGCAGGTGTTCAGGCGGAACCGAAGCGCCGCTCCCGGGTCGCGTACTGCTCGACGGCGGCCCACAGGTCGAGACGGTCGAAGTCCGGCCACAGCCGGTCCAGAAAGAGGAACTCGGCGTACGCGGACTGCCACAGCAGAAAGTTGGAGGTGCGCTGCTCGCCGGAGCTGCGCAGGAACAGGTCGACGTCGGGGATGTCGGGTTCGTCGAGGAACTTGGCGAAGCGTTCCTCCGTGAGGCGGTCGGGGTCCAGCTTTCCGGCGCGCGCGAGCCGTGCAATCTCGCGGGCGGCGTCCACGATCTCGGCGCGTCCCCCGTAGTTCACGCAGAACTGCAGGGTGAGACGGTCGTTGCGCCTGCTCATCTCCTCGGCGAACTCGAGTTCCTTGATGACGGAGCCCCACAGGCGTGGCCGCCGACCGGCCCAGCGGATCCGGACCCCGAGCGCGTTGAGTTCGTCCCGTCGCCGGTGGATGACGTCGCGGTTGAAGCCCATGAGCCAGCGCACCTCGTCGGGGGATCGGCGCCAGTTCTCGGTGGAGAAGGCGTACGCCGAGAGGTAGGGGATGCCCAGCTCGAGGGCTCCATGGATGACCTCGAGGAGGGAGGCCTCGCCACGGGCATGACCCTCGGTGCGCTTCAGGCCCCGCTGCTTGGCCCAGCGGCCGTTGCCGTCCATGACGATCGCGACGTGCCGGGGCAGTCGATCGCGATCGATGACCGGCGGCGTGGCGCCGCTGGGATGCGGTGGTGGCGGGAGAGGGGGCACGTCGGCATCGTAGCGCCGGTGTCGCTCGGCCCCGCGTAGGATGGCGCCGTGCCGACCTATCGAGACGAGGCCGTGGTGCTGCGGACCCACCAGCTCGGTGAGGCCGACCGGATCGTGAGCCTCATGACCCGCCAGCACGGCAAGGTGCGCGCCGTCGCCAAGGGGATCCGGCGCACGAGCAGCAAGTTCGGTTCGCGTCTCGAACCCTTCAGCCACGTCGACATCCAGTTCGCCGAGGGCCGGGGGTCGCTCGAAGTGGTCACGCAGGTGGAGACCCTGCACCCCGGACTGATGGGCGAGGACTATCGATTGTTCACCGCCGCCGAGGTGATCGTCGAGGCGGCCGAGCGCGTCGTGAGCGAGGACGGGGCACCCGCGCTACCGCAGTACCGACTCCTCCTGGGGGCCCTGCTGGCCCTGCGGTCACCCGGACGCGATCCCCTCGACGTCGTTGACTCCTACCTCCTGCGATGCCTGGCGACCGCGGGCTGGGCCGTGACCCTCGACGCCTGTGTCTCGTGCGGGGTGGTGGATGGGCCGGGATGGTTCTCGGTCCAAGGGGGTGGTGCCGTGTGCCCACGCTGCAAGCCCGCGTCTGCGGTGCGTCTGGAACCCGAGGTCGGTCGCCACCTGGCCGCGCTGGTCTCGGGCGACTGGCCAACCGTGGCGGCCGGTGGTGGGGACGTGGGACGACGCGCCCACGGCATCGTGGTGGCCTACGCGGCCTGGCACATGGACCGGGGTCTGCGGTCCCTGGCCTTCCTGGAGCGCTGAGCCGTCAGGAGCAGTCGGGGCACAGTCCGATGACCTCGAGTTCGTGTCCCACGTCGGTGTAGCCGTGCTGTGCCGCCACGTCCCCGGCCCAACGTTCCACCGAATCGGCGGCGATTTCCACGGCTGCTCCGCAGCGGCGGCAGACGAGGTGGTGGTGGTGGCGAGGCGTGCAGCACCGGTAGGTCGCCTCGCCCTCGGCGGTGCGCAGGGTGTCCACCTCCCCGGCGTCGGCCATGGCCTGGAGCGTCCGGTAGACCGTCGCCAGAGCGACTCGCGTGCCACGCGCTCGGAGTTCGTCGTGGAGCTGACCGGCGCTCCGGAAGCCGCTCGCGTCGGCCAGCAGGTCACGCACCGCCGCCCGCTGCCACGTGTTGCGTGGTGGCGATGGCGACTTCTCAGTGCTCGTCATAGTGGTCCCCGTGCTTGGCGTGCCGGTGTCCGTCGTGGATGTAGTCGATGTGGTCCCCGTGCTGGACCACCTGGACGTGCCCGGAGTGGGCGTAGGTGTCGTCGTGGTTCTCCGCGACCATGTGCTGGTGGGTCGCGTGGTCCTCGATGTAGGGAATGAAGTTGCGCCGCCGGTCCAGGGGGCCGGCCAGCAGCCAGGAGACGCCCAGCAGCAGGATGGCGGTCACCACGATGGTGGCGCCCGTGGCCGAGTCGAGGTAGAACGAGCCGACGGTCCCCGTGAGGGCGGCGACGACGCCGATGCCCATGGCGCCAAAGAAGGTGGCCTTGAACCCCACGAACAGGTTCTGGGCCGTGGCCACCGGGATGACCATGAGTGCACTGATCAGCAGCAGGCCCACCGTCCGCATGGACACCGTCACCGCGACGGCCGCGAGGACCACGATGAGCAGGTTGAGCCACTTCACCCGGATCCCCAGCACCTGGGCGTAGTCCTCGTCCGCGCAGATGGCGAACAGTCGGGGGGACAGCCCGATCGTGAGGACCAGGACGATCACGGCGAGGATCGCGATGAGAACCAGGTCCGAGGCGGACACCGAGGTGAGGGCCCCGAACAGGAAGGCGGCCAGCCCGGCCGCGCCCTGACCGGCGATCCCGGCCATCATGACCCCGGCGGCGATGCCGCCGTAGAAGAGCACGGCCAGCCCGAGGTCGCCGCTCGTCTTGCCGTGCTGGCGGAGCAGCTCGACGACGACGGCTCCGACGATCGTGGTGATCACCGCGACCGGCAGGGGTGCGGTACCGGTGAGGAGGGCGAGTCCCACCCCCATGATGGCGACGTGGCCGAGGCCGTCACCGAGCAGGCTCAGGCGGCGCTGGACGATGTACATCCCGATGGCCGGGGCGATCACACCGCTCATGGCGGCCGCGATGAGCGCGCGCTGCATGAATTCCAGCTGCAGGATCTCGATCATCCGGCCACCCCTTCCAGCGGGTCGGAGAGGCCCACGACGCTCCTGGGTCGGGCGGGGGTGCAGTC
Organism: uncultured Arachnia sp.; assembly: GCA_947499145.1. Classification (GTDB taxonomy): domain Bacteria; phylum Actinomycetota; class Actinomycetes; order Propionibacteriales; family Propionibacteriaceae; genus Arachnia. Next base: position 181,245 of record CANMNB010000003.1, on the reverse strand, counting down.
GATCGCGCCGTCGGAGTCGTGGTCCACGATGCGTCCATCGCAGAGGGCGACGGTCCGGTCCAGCAGTCCGGCCAGCGGGCCCTGCTCGTGGAGGACGATCGCCATGCCCAGCCCCTGCTCGCGCAGGCCGGTGAGCAGGAACGCGAGTCCCTCCTGGCTGTGCAGGTCCACCCCGGCCAATGGCTCGTCCATGACGAGGAGCTCCGGTTCGGTCGCCAGGGCGCGGGCGATGAGCGCCCGCTGCTTCTGCCCACCGGAGAGCACGTGGTAGGGCCAGGAGGCGCGGTCGGTCAGCTCCACCAGGGCCAAGGCGCGCTCCACATGGGCGCGGTCAAGCCGGCTGGGCAGGCCGAACAGGCCGCGGTGCGCGAGGCGTCCGGACGACACGATCTCGCGCACCGTGGCGTTCGAGACCGTCAGCGCCGAGTGCTGCGGGACGTAGCCGATCCTCGACCACTGCTTGAACGAGGCGAGCGGCACGCCGAAGAGCTCGACGGAGCCCTCCTGATGCGGGACCAGCCCCATCACCGCTCGTACCAGCGTGGACTTGCCGGACCCGTTGCCCCCGAGGATGGCCACGGCTTCGCCAGGGTGCACCTGCAGGGACACGTCGCGCAGGATCGGCAGCCCGCCGAGGGAGACGTAGAGCCCCCGGGCGTCGACGAGCGGGGCGGGGTCAGGCGCAGCCATTCGCGCTCCGCAGTGCCTCGAGGTTGGCTCTCATGATGGAAGGGTAGTCCTCGCCCTGTGACTGGTCGGTCACTCCCTGGACCGGGTCCAGTACCGCGGTCTCGAGGCCGAGGTCGTCGGCGATGGTGCTTGCGACGGCGTCGCTCGTCTGTGCCTCGAAGAAGATGGTCGTCGCGCCGGTCTTCTCGATCTGTTCCTGCACCTCGGCGATCCGCGCCGGTGAGGGCTCGTCGTCGGGGGTGATGCCGGCCAGCGCCACCTCGCGCAGGCCGTAGCGCTCCGCCAGGTAGCCGAAGGCGGCGTGCGTGGTGAAGAAGTCGTCCAGCTGGCACTGGCCGAGGCCCTCCGAGAACTCGTCATCCAGTTGCATCATCTCTGCCTTGCCCTGCTCGGCGTTGGCCCGGATCTGCTCGGCGTCCTCCGGCAGAATCTCCTGCAGCTCGGCCGAGATGTCGTCCATCAGGGTCACCATGAGGGTGGGGTCGAGCCAGAAGTGTGGGTCGGCGTTGCCGTGCGCGTGCTCCTCGTCCTCGTGGTCCTCATCCTCGTGATCCGTCTCGGGTTCCCGCATCGCCAAGTGGGCGGCATCGATCACACGTTCGGGGCCCGACTGTGCGATCGCGTCGTCCACGGCAGGCTGGAACCCCGTCAGGTGGATCACCAGGTCCGCTTCCGCCAGTTCGGCGATCCGTCGTGGCGAGAGCTCCAGGTCGTGTGCCTCGGCGCCGGGTGTGGTGAGGTTGTCGACCGCCACGAGGTCGCCGCCGACGACCTCGGCAGCGTACTGGAGCGGGTAGAAGGCGGCGGCCACACGGACGCCGTCCCCCTCCGCCGGCGTCGAGCCGCCGCACGCCGAAAGGAATATGCTCGCAGTCAGTACGGCCACACCGGCACAACGCTTGTTCATGAGAATCATTATCAATAAGGACGGGTTGTGAGTCAAACCGACCAAGGAGCCAGCCACACGATGCTCGCGATCTCCCGGTTCAGATCCGGGGGCCAGGCCTTCGTCGCCGAGGCCGAGCAGGTCGTCGCGTTCTGGCGCTCCTGCCGGGGATGCGTCGACGCGCGTCTCGTCCAGAACCTCGATGAGCCTGAACTCTGGGCGATCATCTCCGAGTGGGGGACCGTCGGGGACTACCGTCGTTCATTCCAGGGCTACGAGGCCAAGATGCTGCTGACCCCGCTCCTCAGCCGGGCCATCGACGAACCTTCGGCCTACCTCCCGCCCGAGGAACTGGGCAGCAACGTCCCGCGGGGTCAGTGAAGCCCGAGTCGCTCGAGCAGGTGGCCGACGTCGGGGTCGGCGCCGCGGAACTCGCGGTAGGCAACCATCGCGTCCACGGATCCACCCCTGGCGAGCAGGCGCCGCCGGAAGTGCTCGCCGCTGCCACGACCGAGGTCGCCGTTGTCCCGGAACCAGGCGACGGTGTCGGCGTCCATCACCTGCGACCAGAGGTAGGCGTAGTAGGCGGCGGCGTACCCACCAGCGAAGATGTGGGAGAAGTACGTGGACCGGTAGCGGGGAGGTACCAGCGTGAACCACAGCCCGGCTGACTCCAGGGCCACCCGCTCGAAGCCCTCCACCTGCTCCGGGGCCTGGGGGAGCTCATCAGCCGACGCGGCGTGCCAAGCCTGGTCCAGGACCATGGCCGAGACGAGCTCGAAGGTGGCGTGGCCGGCTCCCTCCGTGCGGCTCGCGAGTAGGCGGTTGCGGACGTCCTGGGGGAGCGGCTCGCCTGTGGTGTGGTGGCGGGCGTAGTCCTGGAGGAGTTCGGGGTGCCAGGCCCAGATCTCGTTGACCTGGGAGGGGTACTCGACGAAGTCCCGCGGGGTGTTGGTCCCGGAGCGGGACGGGTACTTCACGTCCGAGAGCAGTCCGTGCAGGGCGTGGCCGAACTCGTGGAACAGGGTGATCACCGAGTCCCACGTCATGAGGCTCGGGCTGCCAGGGGTCGGCGGCGGCACGTTGCAGGTGTTGGTGACCACCGGGCGGTCGCCCAGGAGGTGTGACTGGTCCACCAGACTGGTCATCCAGGCCCCACCCTGCTTGGTGGGCCGGGTGTAGGCGTCGAGCAGGAGGGCCCCGAGGGGGGAGCCGTCGGACTCCCGGACCTCGAACGTCCTGGTCTGCTCCGTGTACCCGACCAGATCGGGGCGCTCGTGGAAGGTGATGCCGTAGAGGCGCGTGGCCGCGGCGAAGACTCCCCGTTCGAGGACGCGATCGAATTCCAGGTACTGCCGCAGCGCGTCGTGGTCCACAGCCCGGCGTGCCGCGAGACGCGCGGCGAGGAACTGCCAGTCCCACGGCTCGAACCGGGCCGACGGGTTCATCTCCTCCAGGAGTCCTTGGAGATCGTCGGCCTCGCGTTCAGCCAGGAGCCGTGCCCCGGGGGCGACCCGGGACAGCAGTTCCGCCACGGCTGCGGAGGAACGGGCGCAGCCATCCTCGGCCACCCAGGCCGCGTGGTTCTCGTAGCCCAGCAGTGCAGCGCGCTCGGCGCGCAGGCGAACGATCTCGATGATGAGCGGCCGGGTGTCGTGCTCGCCGCCCGTGCCCCTCCCAACCGAGGCGCGGTGGATCCGCTCGCGGAGACCACGGTGTTCGAGGGAGTCCAGGACCGGCTGTCCCGTGGTGTTGACGAGGTCGACGAGGAAGCCCTCGCGGCCCTCCCGCGCCGCCGCGGACCTGAGCCGCTCCTTCTCCTCCTCGGAGAGTCCGGCGAGCTCGTCCTCGTCCGTCACGAGGACTCCGCCGGCGTTGCGTCCGGCGACCAACAGCTGCTCGAACCGAGTGGTCAGCTCCGCCAGCCGGGAGTTGATCGCGCGCAGCCGGTCCTGGGCGGCGTTGTCCAGAGTGATGCCGTTGCGTCGGAACTCGCGGAGCCGTTCGTCAAGGTTGTAGGAGTCCTCCTCGTCCAGCGTGACCTCACCGGTGTCAGCCGCGTCGCGCAGCGCCTGGAGGCGGGAGTGGAGGTCCGGGTCGAGCAGGATCCTGTCGGAGTGGGAGGCGAGCCGGGGCGCGAACTCCTGCTCGATGGCGTCCCTGGCGTCGTTCCTGTCGGCCGACTTGGCCACCCAGAAGGCGTGCAGCGCGCGTTTCAGGGTGGCGTCGCTGTGTTCCCACGCGGAGAGCACATTGTCCACGGTGGGTGCCGATCCGTCCGAGGCGATCGCGCTGAGCGCCGCGGTCTGCTCGGCCATTCCCACCTCGATCGCCTCGCGGAAGTCGTCGTCGCTGATGCGGGCATAGTCGGGGAGCTGGAACGGCAGGCTGGATGGGGCAAGGAGAGGGTTGGTCATGCACCCATCCCACCGCAGGGTGCCCCACGATGCAATCGCCTGCCGGGATCGCGAGGGGTAGACTCGCGCAGTCGATTCGCCAGGAGGACTGATGACCACGACCGCCGTGGACGCTGCGCCGCTCCGTCTCCACGCGCCCAGCCGTCGGGACGCCGTCGTCGTCGACCTCCCGGTCGTGCTGGCCCCGATGGCAGGCGTCACGAACGCCGCCTTCCGACAGTTGTGCCGCGAGCAGGGTGCCGGCCTGTACGTGTGCGAGATGATCACGTCCCGCGGCCTCGTGGTGGGGGACCCGAAGACGCGCGACATGCTGCAGTTCGATCCGGGGGAGACGACGAGGTCGGTCCAGCTCTACGGGGTCGATCCGGGCACGATGGCGGATGCCGCGCGGATCCTGTGCACCGACTACTCCGTGGACCACATCGACCTCAACTTCGGATGCCCGGTGCCCAAGGTCACGCGGAAGGGTGGTGGAGGTGTCCTGCCGTACAAGCGTGACCGCCTGCGCCAGATCGTGCGCGCCACCGTCCGCGCCGCCGATGAGTTCGGGGTGCCGGTGACGATCAAGACGAGGGTCGGAATCGACGACGAGCACGAGACGTTCCTCGACGCGGGGCGCATCGCCGAGGAGGAGGGCGCCGCGGCCATCGCACTGCATGCACGCACCGTTCAGCAGGCGTACTCGGGCGAGGCTGACTGGGATCGCATCGGCGAGCTCAAGCAGGCGGTGGGCATCCCGGTGCTGGGAAACGGCGACATCTGGGAGGCGGAGGACGCCGTCGAGATGATGCGCGCCACCGGCTGTGACGGCGTCGTGATCGGGCGGGGTTGTCTGGGACGCCCGTGGCTGTTCGGTGATTTGGACGCCGCGTTCCATGGCCTGCAGCATCGCCAGCGCCCGACGCTCGGGGAGGTGGGCCGGATGATCATCCACCACGCCGAACTCCTCACCGGGATCATGGGCCCCCGCGGGCTCGTCGATCTGCGCAAGCACATGGCTTGGTACTTCAAGGGCTACCCGGTGGGCGAACTGCGCCGGAGTTTCGCGATGGTGAGCACGATGGACGAGCTCGTGGACCTCGTGGGCCAGTTGGACGCGGCGCAACCCTTCCCCGAAACGGAGCTCGGGACTCCCCGCGGCCGTCAGGGGAGCCCCCGCTCGAAGGTGGTCGTCCCGCTCGGCTGGTACGACGACACGACCGGCTGCGAGCTCGACCTCTCAGGTGCGGAGTTGGATTCCTCGGGCGGCTGATCCACCCCTGACAAGCGTCTTCGCCTCCCCAACCGACCCCGCCCGCGGTAGGCGTGAGGGCTGGGGCTAGCGTTTCGTCGCAACCGGCACACCGCGTCGCTCAATGATCGACCGGCGCAGGAGGAGGAGACGATGACCGAGACAGCAACGTTGATCATCGACGGGCGAAGCTACGAGCTGCCCGTTCTCACGGGCACGGAGGGGGAGAGGGCCCTCGACATCTCCCGGCTGCGCTCCAGGACGGGCCTGATCACCCTGGACGACAGCTACGCCAATACGGGGTCCTGCGCGTCCCAGATCACCTACATCGACGGCGAGAACGGCGTCCTGCGCTACCGGGGCGTTCCGATCGAGGACCTCGCCGCGCGTTCGTCGTTCGTGGAAGTCGCCGAGCTGCTCATCTTCGGAGAACTGCCGGACGACGAGGAGCGCGCCGAGTTCCGGGACCTGCTCACGGAGAACTCGGCCCTGCACCGCGACATGCGCAAGCATTTCGATGGCTTCCCGGCCGATGCGCACCCCATGGCGATCCTGTCGGCCATGATCAACGCCATCCAGGCCTACGACCTGCCCGAGATCCACATCACCGACGCCGGCGGGTTCCGCCGCGCCGCAGCGGCGCTGATCGCCAAGACTCGGACGATCGCGGCCGCATCGTACAAGTCGCACATCGGCCAACCGATCGCCTACCCGCGCTACGACCTCCCTTACGCCGAGAACTTCCTGCACATGATGTTCTCCGTGCCCTACCGGGACTACGAGGCGACGCCTGAGGTGGCGCACGCCCTCAACATGTTCCTCGTGCTCCACGCCGACCACGAGCAGAACTGCTCGACGTCGACCGTGCGCATGGTGGCCTCCGGTGGCGCGAACCTCTTCACGTCCGTCTCGGCCGGTGTCAACGCACTGTGGGGCCCCCTGCACGGGGGCGCGAACATGGCGGTGATCGAGATGCTGGAGAGCATCCACGAGCAGGGCACCCCCGTCGCCCGCTACATCGACCAGGCCAAGGACAAGAAGTCGGGCGTCAAGCTCATGGGGTTCGGGCACCGCATCTACCGCAACTTCGATCCGCGCGCGAAAATCCTCAAGCAGGCGGCCGACGACCTGCTCGAGTCGATGCACATCACCGACCCCCTACTGGACATTGCGCGCCAGGTGGAGGAGGCCGCGCTGGCAGACGACTACTTCCGTGAGCGGCGGCTGTACCCGAACGTCGACTTCTACTCCGGCATCATCCTTCGGGCGATCGGGATCCCGCTGGACATGTTCACGGTCCTGTTCGCGATCGGCCGCACCCCGGGATGGATCGCCCATTGGAAGGAGATCCACGACAACCCGGACCAGCGAATCCATCGACCACGCCAGCTGTACGTGGGCGATCCCCTGACCGAGTGGTTGCCGATGGGGGAGCGCTGAGGCGCCCAGCTGTCCGTACGCGGCGCTAGGGTGGCCACGACATGGACGAGGAGCTGCTGCCGAGGGCCCAGCAATGGGCGTTGACGATGCACGGGCACGGACGCGAGGACGTCGTCGTGGCCCACGCCTCCTCGAGCGCACGCATCGCGCCGGACACGGTTCGTGATCGGCGCGCCCGGGAGGAGGCGGAGCGTCGCACCCTCAATGCCGCAGCGACCTTCTCCCGTGGCGCCGGTGACCGGGCGGTCGAGGAGGAGCCCGACCCGCTGCGAACGTGCTTCGAACGTGACAGGGACCGCATCGTGCACTCGACGGCCTTCCGGCGTCTGGCGGGCAAGACCCAGGTGGTGGTGCACCCCACCGATCACCAGCGCACGCGGTTGACGCATGCCATCGAAGTGGCGCAGTGCGCCGTCGCGATGGCCAGGGGAATCGGGGCCAACGTGACGCTCGCCGAGGCCATGGCACTCGGACACGATTGTGGACACGGTCCCGGCGGCCACGCGTCCGAGGACGCCTTCGACGCCTTCCTTCCCGACGGCTACGACCACGGTCCGTGGGGGGCTGACGTCGTGCTGTCGGACCTCAACCTCTGCCGCGAGACGCTCGACGGGATCCGCAACCACTCCTGGTCCCGGCCGGCGCCGGCGACGATCGAGGGCGAGATCGTCTCGTGGGCCGACCGCATCGCCTACTGCGCCCACGACCTCGAGGACGCCGTGCACGCCGGGATCGTCGCCCCGACGGACGTCCCCGCGGAGGTCATCGAGGTTGCCGGCACCTCCCGGCGCACCCAGCTGGCCACCTTCCTCAACTCGGTCATCGAGACCACGACGGCGACTGGCGTCGTTGGCATGGCCCCCAACACGGCGTCGGCTCTGGCGGAGCTCCGACGGTTCAACTACGAGCGCATCTACACGCGGCCAGAGTCGGTCCAACAATCGAGGACCGTGGTCCAGGTGCTGCGCGACCTGGTGGAGTTCTACCTGGACAACCCGCAGGCGCTGCCGGATGCGCACCGCACCGGCGATCCGGTGCACGCCGTGGTGGCCTACGTGGGCGGTATGACTGACCGTTTCGCGTTCGACACCGCACAGCGCCTGCTCGGCTGGGACCCCTCGGAACTACCGAGGGGGATCGGCCGGGGCATCTGAGAGGAGACTAGACTCCCTGACCATGGCCGGACGCATCAACGACGAGGACATCGCGGCTGTCCGTCAACGTGTCCGGATCGACGAGGTGGTCTCGGACTACGTGGCGCTCCGCAATGCGGGCGGGGGGTCGTTCAAGGGTCTGTGCCCCTTCCACGACGAGAAGACACCGAGCTTCACGGTGACGCCGGCGCGCGGGTTCTTCTACTGTTTTGGCTGCGGCGAGGGGGGCGACGTCATCACGTTCCTGCAGCGCCAGCAGAACCTTGGCTTCCTGGAGGCCGTGCAGGTGCTTGCCGATCGCGCTGGGATCGTGCTGCGGGTGAGCGACGACGGCACCCCCAGCCAACCTCCGGGCCTCCGGAAACGCATCCTCGAGGCCAACCAGGCGGCGGAGGACTACTTCGTCGCCCAGCTGTCCACGCCGGAGGCGATCGTGGCCCGGCAGTTCCTGGACTCACGAGGCTTCGATCGCGCGGCCGCGGAGCACTTCCGCGTGGGCTATGCCCCGCGAAGCGGGCACGCCCTCCGGAGCCATCTCCGGGCCCGCGGGTTCGACGACGCCACGCTGAGGACCGCCGGCCTGGTGCGGGACGGTGGGCGGGACTTCTTCGTGGGTCGGCTCCTGTGGCCGATTCGCGACTCGGCGCAGGCCGTCCTTGGGTTCGGGGCACGGCGGATCCACGACGACGACCGCCTGCCCGCCAAGTACATCAACACCCCCGAGTCCCCGGTGTACAAGAAGTCCCAGGTCCTCTACGGTCTCGACCTGGCCCGGCGGGCCATCGGCCGGTCGTCGCAGGCTGTCGTCGTCGAGGGTTACACCGACGTGATGGCTGCCCACCTGTCCGGTGTCGAGACCGCCGTCGCCAGCTGTGGCACGGCCTTCGGCGACGACCACGCGCGACTTCTCCAGCGGCTCATGGGCAGCGTCGACGGCATGCACGGGGAGGTCATCTTCACCTTCGACGGCGACGCAGCGGGCCAGAAGGCTGCGCTGAAGGTGTTCAAGGGTGACCAGAACTTCATCGCCCAGACCTACGTGGCCGTCGAGCCCACCGGACTGGACCCGTGTGACCTGCGTCTGCAGGGTGGCGCGGAGGCTGTGCGCGAGCTGGTCGCGCGACGAGTGCCGCTGTATCGCTTCGTTATGCAGAACGTCCTGCGCGGCTTCGACCTGGACCGCGCGGATGGGCGTCTCGGGGCCCTGCGCGAGGCCGCTGGTCTGATCTCGTCGATTCGCGACGCGTCGCTGCTGTCGCAGTACCTGCGGGAGCTGTCCGGGATGTTGGGAATGGACATCGAGGAGGTCCGCGCGGAGGTGTCACGGCGATCCCGGCGAGGCGCCCAGGACGAACCCGTACCGGTCGCCGCGCCGCGCGAGGACGCTCCGGACTGGCCTGATCCGAACGACCCGGTGCTCCGTCTGGAACGAGACACACTCAAGTTGATGCTGCAGCACCCCCAGACGTTCGATGCCGCCTGGAACGGGCTGGTGGAGGATGACTTCACCCATCCCGCGTACCGCACGGTCTTCGCCCTCGTCTCGGCCACGGAGCTCGGCGAGGGATGGATCGATCGCCTGCGGGCGGCCGCCGGGCATCCCTTGGTGACGCAACTCCTGGTGGCGCTGTGCGTGGAGCCGGTGCTGCGCGACCCCGACGAGATGTACTCGCTCGCTCACAGCAGCCAGCTCCAGCTTCGCCGTGTGGTGCGCCGCATCGCGGAGTGCAAGTCACGGCTGCAGCGCACGGACCCGGTCAAGGACCCGACGGGCCACCGCCGACAGTTCGCGGAACTCACGGAACTGGAGATGCAGCGCAAGCGGCTGCTCATGGTCGGCGTGGGTGACTAACCCTCTCAGGCCACTGCTGGGTGGCGGCAGGAGTCCTGCTCCAGCAGTTTCCTGGCCGTGCGCAGCGCCCGCTCCTCCACCCGCGCCAGGGTGGAGGGCGGCACTCCCAGCCGAGCGGCTGCCGCGGCCCTGCTGATCCTCCGACAGCCGATCCCGTAGCGGGCACGCAGGAGGTCTCCCGTCCATCCCATGAGGTGGAGGAAGTCGAGATCGCCCCGCTCAACGGCCTCGAAGGCGGAGTCCACCACCGGCAACTCGAGGGCGGCGTCGTCCAGCGAGGACACCGTCACCTGCGCGAGCCTCGCCTCCACGGTCGAGAACCCGGCCAACCGGGCGGCCTCGAGCGACGACACCGGCGCCGCGGACTCCACAGCCTGGGCGTCCTGCACGGCCTGCAGGCTGTGTCGCACCCGGAGGCGGTGGAGGGGACCGTCCAGCAGTCCTGCCCGCCTGGCCGAACTGGCCCACACGGCGTGGGTGATCTGGTCGTGGGCATAGGTGCTGAACTTGAACCCGCGACTCCAATCGAAACGCAGGATCGACTCCGCGAGGCCGACGCAGCCATCCTGGAAGAGGTCATCGACTGGAAGGTCATGGCGTCGCGCGGCCCGGGAGGCGATGACCATGACCAGTCTCAGGTTGGACTCCCAGAGCCTGGTCATGGCCCGTTGCCCCGCTGCGGCCACGTGGCCCAGCCCCGGGCGCGTGTCACCCGAAGCCAGCAGGTACTCGGCGTACACGCCCGCCTCGATGGCGCGGCTGAGTTCCACTTCGTCGGCCGCGGTCAGCAGGGGAGCGTCAAGGGAAGCATGGTTGATGGTCATGCCTCCACCTCAGCCCCACCTCGAGTGGACCGCCAGCGGCGGCCGGCACTGCGACGACACGGCCGAGCGAGCAGACGACACGCACGTCGCGCGGGACAACACCGCACGGACTGGGTGCTCACTGTGCCATCGAGCACAATGGGGGTCATGGCGGAGACGAACAGGCAGTCCCTGAAAGATCTCGAGGCCGGCGTGCGCGCCCACAGCGGCGCACACGTCGAGGTGTTGGTCCATGCCCGAGGCGAGGGTGTCGACGTGCTTGCCACCCGCGAACTGCTGGGCCTCCACAGGGCTGGCGAGTGGCGCACATGGGGGTGGCACGAGGTGGCCGGCGGGGGTTGGCGGGCCGAGGACAACCGGCTGCGCTGGAAGACGACCCAGGGCGAGGAGTGGGAAGCGGTGCTGTCCGACGTCGGGCGTCTCCCTGAGCTGTTCCGGGAGCGGATCCAGGCCTCGACGATGATGTCGGAGGCGCACGACGTCAGTGGGGGACGGGTGCAGATCATTGCGCGCCGGGCGCTCGACGGCAGTGGCCGAGTGAAGTGGTACGCCCTGGCCAGTGGCGGTGCTTCGCTCGCCGACGAGGAGACCGCGCGTTTCGTCGTCGAACGCACCGACCAGCTGAAGGCGGACCTCGCCCTCTAAGCGGCAACACTGACAAGGGGTGGGGAAGGTGCCGCGAGACACCTCCCCCACCCCGGTACCGGCTAGGGAACGGTGTGTCCGGCGGCGCGGAACATCTCGTACCACTCCGCCCGGGTGAGTTCGACGTCGGCTCCGCGCGCGGCCGCGGCGACGCGCGAGGGGGTGGTGGTCCCCAGCACCACCTGCATGCGTGCGGGGTGCCTCGTCAGCCACGCGACCGCGATCGATTCCGGCTCGACGCCGTAGTTCCCGGCGAGGCGATCGATCACCGAGTTGAGCTCCGCGTACTCCGGGTTGCCGAGGAACGGACCGGTGAAGAATCGGGACTGGAAAGGTGACCAGGCCTGCAGGGTGATGTCGTGGAGGCGGCAGTAGTCCACCATGCCGTTGTCGCGGTCGATCGACTGGTCGAGGTCTCCCATGTTGGCCGCCACCCCGCTGGCGATGGCAGGAGCGTGGGTGACCGAGATCTGGATCTGGTTGGCCACGATCGGCTGCCGCACGTACCTGCGGAGGAGCTCGATCTGGCCCGGCGTGTGGTTCGAGACACCGAAATGGCGCACCTTGCCGGCAGCGTGGAGCTCGTCGAACGCTCGCGCCACCTCCTCCGGCTCGACCAGGGCGTCGGGACGGTGGAGGAGGAGGATGTCCAGATAGTCCGTGCCCAGGGCCTTCAGGGATCCCTCGACCTGGCCGACGATCCGGTCGTAGGAGAAGTCGAAGTGGGGCCCGTCCGGGACGATCCCGGCCTTGGACTGGATCGTGATTGACTCGCGCTCAGATGAGGTCAATCGCATGGCTTCGGCAAATCGTCGCTCACAACCGTGCATGGAGGAGCCGTACACGTCGGCGTGGTCCATGAAGTCGATACCGGCGTCGAGAGCGGTCCGCACCAGGGTGCGCACCTCCTCGTCCGACTTGTCCTGGATGCGCATGAGGCCCAGCACCACGGCCGGCGCCGTGATGTCCGTACCGGGCAGGGTGAAGGTTTTCATGGGTGTGCCCTTTCAGGCGGCGCTGAGCGCCGCCACCTCGTCGGGAGTGAGGACCAGGTCCGCGGCGCGGGCCGAGTCGGTGATGGACTCCGGGCGGGATGCGCCCGGGATGGGAATGACAACGGGTGCGAGCGCGAGCTCCCAGGCGAGGACGACCTGGTGGACGCTCACCCCGCGCGCCTCGGCCACCTCGGCGAAGGCCGCATGGCGGGACGCCAGTTCGGGCGCGTTGCTGATGCCACCGAGGGGACTCCAGGGCAGGAATGCGATGCCCAGCCGGGCGCAGTGCTCGAGCTCCCCCTGGGAGGACCTGAAGCGCGGGGAGAACTGATTCTGCACGGATACCAGGCGGCCGCCCAGGATCTCGTTGGCCTCGTCGATCTGCGCCACCGAGGCATTCGAGATGCCTGCCATCAGGATGACGCCCTCGTCCAGCAGGTCCCGGAGGGCTCCCACGGACTCGGCGTACGGCACCTCGGGGTCGGGACGGTGGAACTGGTAGAGCCCGATCGCGTCGACTCCCAATCGTCGGGCCGAGGCCTTCGCGGCCTGCTTGAGGTAGGCAGGGTCACCATTCTTCGTCCAGGTGCCGTCGCCCGGGCGCAGGTGACCACCCTTGGTCGCCACCAGCACGTCGCGCGCCGCGTCCCCGAGATCGCCCAGCGCCCGAGCGATGAGCTCCTCGTTGTGTCCGACCTCGTCGGCGTGCAGGTGGTAAGCATCCGCTGTGTCGATGAGGGTGACGCCGGCCTCCACGGCGGCACGCACGGTGGCGATCGATCGGGCAGCGTCCGGCCGGCCCTCGATCGACATCGGCATCCCGCCGAGACCGATCGCGCCAACCGTGCGTTCACCCAGGCTGCGTTGTTGCATGTCTCCTCCTGTGGGACGTGGTGTCCCTCCGAAGTCTAGGCAGGGCGGGAGACGTCCTACGATGCAGGCGTGCAGCTCCGTCCCCACATCCTTGTCGAGCAGGAGTCCGTCGTGGCCGAGCGGCATCCTCTGGCCGACGAGGACGTGCACTTTTCCCGAGTGCTCGCCCGTGCAGTGCTCGAGGACCTGACGCGGCCGGGCGACAGGGTGCTCGACCCGTTCGCCGGGTTCGGGACCACGCTGCTGGTGGCCGAGGACCTCGGGCGAACCGCGGTGGGTGTCGAACTGCTGCCCGAGCGCTGCGCCGCCGCGGCTGCCGCGGCACCCGCCTCCATCGTGGTGCTGGGCGATGCACGCGACCTCCGGGGTCTTGTGGATGGTCCCTTCGACTTGGTCCTGACGTCCCCGCCGTACATGGCGACGGACGACGGTCCGGAGGATCCGTTGTCGGGTTACACCGGCACGAGTTCGTACGAGGGCTATCTGGCCGAACTGCGCGGCATCCTCGCCCAGTGCCTCGACCTCCTGACGCCGGAGGGACACCTCGTGGTCAACGTCGCCAACATCGACACCGGTGAGCGCTACACCCCGCTGGCGTGGGACGTGGGGAGGCTGCTCGGGGAGGTCGGCCGCCTGACCCAGGACGTCTTCGTGTGCTGGGACCGGCCGTGGCACGATCTGGCCGGCGACTACCTGCTCGTTGCGCGTCCGAGGCGCGCCCAGAGCAGCGCGTGAGAGCGTGTCGGGGCAGGAACCCGTCCCTACTCCCCAAACGGAGAACCGCCCTGACCGGGGTTCTTCACCTGGTCAGAGCGGCTTTGAGTGGTGGCTCCCCCGGCTGGACTCGAACCAGCAACCCTTCGATTAACAGTCGAATGCTCTGCCAATTGAGCTACAGGGGACCGGCGGCCGGATCACCGAACCGCGGTCACAAACGGTAGCAGAACGGCTCCGGAAGTAGGAAATCAGGCCTCCTGCTGCCGCGGCTCACGACCGAGTGACCCGAGGTCGTCGATGAAGCGGTCCGCCCACGCCTCGATGGTGTTCTCCCGGACCTGCCGCTTCAGCGCCCGCATGCGGCGACGCCGGTTGCGTGGGGAGTCCGTCGCCGCATGGAGCAGAACGTCCTTCATGCCGTTCAGGTCGTAGGGGTTGACCATGTAGGCCTGTCGCAGTTCCCGCGCGGCGCCGGCGAACTCGGAGAGCACCAGGGCGCCGTCCTCGCCGGGGTGGCACGCGAGGTACTCCTTCGCCACGAGGTTCATGCCGTCGCGCAACGGGGTGACGACCATGACGTCGGCGATCCGGTACAGGGCTGCCATCGTCGAACGCGGGAAGGACGAGTGGCGATAGACGATCGCGGGCCTCCCGACCCCGCCGACCTCCGAGTTGATGCGGCCGACGAGCAGATCGATGTCGTCGCGGAGACGCCGGTACTCGTCCACGCGCTCTCGTGACGGTGTGGCCACCTGGAAGAACACGACGTCGGCCGGGTCCAGTTTCCCTTCCTGGAACAGCTCACCCATGGCGCGCACGCGCTGGCGCAGACCCTTGGTGTAGTCCAGCCGGTCGACGCCCAGGAAGACCTGCTTCGGGTGACCCAGCTCGTCGAGGAGTGCCTCCGCCTCGGCGATCACCTCGGGGGAGTTGGCAAGCTCCTCGAACCCGGCGCTGTCGATGGAGATCGGATAGGCGCGGGCGACGCAGGTGTGCGAGCCCTCGACACGGACGCGGTCGCGCTCCACCTTGTGCTGGGTGCGGGTGCGCACGAGCCGCAGGAAGTTGCTGGCACCACCCGGGACCTGGGTACCCACGAGGTCGGCTCCCAGCATGCCTTCGAGGATCTGCCTCCGCCACGGCAGCTGCTGGAACAGCTCAACGGGCGGGAAGGGGATGTGGAGGAAGAACCCGATCCTGAGGTCTGGTCGCATCTCGCGCAGCAGCTGGGGCACGAGCAGCAGCTGGTAGTCCTGCACCCACACCGTGGCACCGTCCTCCGCCACCTCAGCGGTCTTCTCCGCGAAGCGCTGGTTGACTGTGACGTAGGCGTCCCACCATTCGCGGTGGAACTCGGGAAACGCGACCGAGTCGTGGAAGAGGGGCCAGAGGGTGGCGTTGGAGAATCCTTCGTAGTACTCCTCCACCTCCGAATGGCTGAGCGGGACGGGCTGGATGGTGTAGCCCTCGTGCTCGAACGGCTCCACTTCCTCATCCGAGGCGCCGTGCCACCCGACCCAAGCCCCTCCCCGCTGTCGCATGACGGGCTCGAGGGCGGTCACCAGACCCCCGGGGGCGGTTCGCCAGGAGACCGAGCCGTCGTCCTCGGTCACGCGGTCCACGGAGAGCCGGTTGGCCACGACGACGAACGATGCCTTCAGGTGCGCTGCAGTCACGAATTCCTCCTCGAATCTGTGGTGCAGTCTATCGACCCGCCCGCCACGCGCCTCTCGCGCCGCCGTCATGGCAGGCTGTTGTGCATGACATCGACTCCTTTCGACGTGCGGACGGAACGAGGCCGGCGGTTCGCCGATGCCGTGGCCGCGGACCCCGGCTCCACCCTCCTGGCCCTCGACTTCGATGGCACGCTGGCTGCGATCGTGGAGGATCCGGAGGATTCCCGCCTGCACCAAGGAGCTGCCACGGCATTGGCTGAACTCGGCTCCAGCCTTGGGCGGCTTGCCATCATCACGGGACGGGCGGTGGAGGCCGTCCGCCGACTCGGAGAGCTCGACTCCCGGCGGGGGCTTGAACGCCTGGTCGTGCTCGGCCAGTACGGCGTGGAGCGCTACGACGTGGCCACTGGTGAGGTGCGCAGCCCCGACATGCCGCCCGGGGTGGCAGCCGCCAAGCGCGACGTCGTGGCCCTCCTCGCGGAACTCGCCGGTGCGGGGAAGCCGGTCGCGGGCGTGTACCTGGAGGACAAGGGGCGTGCCATCGGTGTCCACACGCGGCGGGCGGAGGACCCCCAGGGCGCGTTCGACGCGCTGTCCGCACCGGTGGCCGACATTGCCCGGCGCCGCGACCTGCACGTGGAGCCCGGGCGCATGGTGCTCGAGCTGCGAGCGGCCGGAGCCACCAAGGCAGACGCGCTCAGGGAACTCGTGGACGAGCAGCGCCCCCGGATGGTCGCGATGGTCGGCGACGACCTTGGCGACCTGCCTGCCTTCGAGCTCCTCCAGGACCTGGAGTCGGAGAGGATCAGCTGCTGCGCGGTGGTCAGCGCCTCGGAGGAGCAGGACGCCCTGCTGGCGCTGGCCGATGTCGTCTGCGACGGCCCGGACGGCGTCGCCGCGTGGCTGCAGGACTTGGCGGGACGGCTGGGCTGAGACCCGGGTGGGGCGTGCGGGGCTCGAACCCGCGACCCAAGGATTATGAGTCCTCTGCTCTGACCGGCTGAGCTAACGCCCCGAGTGCGAGCCCAGTCAACCACGGGTCAGGTACCCCTCGCCAACCCGTCGACGGTAGCGTGACGCCATGCGCGAACCCTCTGCCATCGACGCCATCGCCAACGACCACGTGGAGGCCCTCGTGGCCCACAGCCCGTTGGCCGCCACCTATCTCGGGGTTCCCGGTCGCGACGGCGAACTGGATGACTTCTCCCCGGGGGCTGCGCAGCGTTGGGCTGATCGGGTGGGGACCACGCTCGAACAGCTGGACGCGGCGCAGCCCGTCGACGATGTCGATGACGTGACGCTGGCCGCGATGCGCGAACGACTCGGTCTCGAGCTGGAGGCCTTCGAGGCGGGCGACCACCTGGTGGACCTCAACAACATCGCGTCCCCCATCCAGGCGATCCGCGACGTCTTCGACCTGATGCCGACCGACGAGCCGGAGCACTGGGACACGATTGCCGCTCGACTGTCGGCGGTGCCGGCCGCGCTGGACAGCTATCGAGAGTCGCTCGCCGAGGGCATCGCCCGGGGGCTCGTCCCCGCGCGGCGCCAGGCGATCCTCGGACATGAGCAGGCCGAGCGCACGGGAGACCCGGAACGCTCCGAACTTCGGACGCTGGTCGACAGGGCGCCCCGTGGCCACGCAGGGCTTGCCGCCGCGCTGGACGAGGCGACCGCCGCCTACCGCGCCCTGGCCGTCTTCCTGCGCGACGAGCTCGCGCCCGTGGCACCCGCCGCTGACGCCGTCGGTCGCGACCGCTACGCCCGCGGTTCCCGCTACTTCGTGGGCGCCACCATCGACCTCGACGAGACCTACGAGTGGGGCGTCGCCGCGCTCCGGGAGATCGCCGCCGAGCAGGAGGAACTGGCGCGCCGCATCGCCGGTCCGGACGCGAGCGTCGCCGACGCCGTCGTCGCTCTCAACCGGGACCCCCGCCACACGCTGTCGGGGACGGCCGCGCTGCGCGAATGGATGCAGGTCACCTCCGACGAGGCCATCGCCGCCCTCGACGCCGAGTTCTTCGACATACCGGCGCCCCTGAAGCGACTCGAGTGCCGGATCGCACCGAGCCAGACCGGGGCGATCTACTACACGGGGCCCTCCGAGGACTTCACCCGGCCGGGCCGCATGTGGTGGAGCGTGCCCGAGTCCGTCGACACCTTCCACAGCAGGAGGCCGAACTGAAACTTCGTTGTCGATTGCTCGCTCATGCGAGAACGCTAACGGGCGACCCGACGCTCGGCGGCACCGGCTGCCGTTAAAGCACGCGGAACTCGTCCAAGCTCAGTTCCGCAGCACCTTCTCCATCGCTTTGCCCTTGGCCAACTCGTCGACCAGCTTGTCCAGGTAGCGCAGCTTCTGCATGAGCGGATCCTCGATGGCTTCGACCCGCACACCACACACCGTCCCTGTGATCAGGCGCGCGTTGGAGTTGAGCGTTGCTTCGGCGAAGAAGTCCTCGAATGTGGTGTCGCCGTCGATGTGGCGTTGCAGGGTTGCGTCGTCGAAGCCGGTCAGCCACCTGATCACCTCGTGCAGCTCCTCTTTCGTGCGGCCCTTCCGCTCCACCTTGGTCACGTAGTGGGGATAGACCGAGCTGAATGGGACGCTGAAGATGCGGTGCATGACCCCAGGCTAGGCGCTACCGGTCGGTGGGGGGCCTCTTACCGGCTGAGTTCGCGCGCGACGTCGAGCGCCTGCGTGAGGTAGCCGCCACCGAAGAGCACCACGTGCACCAGCAACATGTGGAGCTGGTGGAGCGGCACCCGCTCCCGCCACCCATCCGCCAGCGGGCTTACCTCTTCGTAGCCGGCGATCGTGTCGGCCAGGTGGGGAGAGCCGAACAGCGCCAGCTCGGCGAGGTCCGTTTCGGCGTGGCCGCCGTTGGCGCACGGGTCGATGAGCGTACCGACCCTCCCGTCGGCCCAGACCACATTCCCGCTCCACAGGTCGCCGTGGATGCGCGCGACCTCACCGCACAGCGCCGGCTGGGGGGAGTCGAACTTCCCGGTCGCGACGGCGTCGCATGCTGCGTGCAGCGCCTTCGCTTCGCCTCTGCCCAGACCCTGCGCCATGTCGATGTAGGGCCGCAGCCTGCCCTCTGCGTAGTACTCCCCGAACGTGTGCCACGTCGGCTCCGCTGCGGCCGGGGTCGGGAGGTTCGCGGTGGCCAGATCGTCCGGGTCGAGCCCAGGCGGCGCCTGCCCCCACCAGTCCGCCCCTGCGGCGTGGGTGGCGGCCAGGCGTCGGCCGAAGTCCGCGGCCGACTCGTGCGACGGCGTGCCGGGGGTCAGCAGCAGCGTCTCCAGCCAGGTGTCGCCGACCTCGGCGAGGGTCGCGACGGCCGCTCCCCCGGCGTCGGCCAGCCACAGCAGGCTCGCAGCTTCGGTGGCAATGGCGCGCCGACTACCGGTCTTTCGGAAGGTCCTCATGGGACGCTATTCGTTGCGGATCGCAGCCAACGGGCTGAGCTTCATCGCGCGCTGCGCCGGCACCATGCCGGCCAGCGTCCCGATCAGCGTGGCGAACGCAACGGCGCCCACCATCAGCCAGATGGGGATCACAGAGAGCTGGGCCTCGACGCCCATCTCGCCCATCATCGAGCCCAACGTGGCGTTCAGTAGCGCGGACACCGCGACGGAGAGCAGTAGACCGGTGATGCCGCCGATGAAGCCGATGGCCGCGGACTCGATGAGGAACATCTTGCGGATGTCGCCCAATGCAGCGCCCATGACCTTCATGATGCCGATCTCCTTGGTGCGTTCGTAGACGCTCATCATCATCGTGTTGGCGATGCCGATGGCCGCCACCAACAAGGAGATGAAGCCGATGCCGCCGAACACGGCTTGGACCACCACCGCCTGGTTCTGCGCCTGCCGGATCCACTCGACCTCCGCGCTGGCCTGGATGCCCTGCTCGCGGAGACTGTTGAGCATGGCTTCCGCTGCCTCCGGGTCCTGCGTCAGCACCCTGAACTCGCTGTAGATGAACTCCTTCCCCAGGGGTTTCCCGTCCGAGGTCGCAGGCTGGTTGGGCAACGCCTTGCCCGGCAGCGCTTTCTGCATCCACTTGACCATGGCGTCGAGGTCCGCCCACACCATCATCGAGTTCGGCCCCCACTGGCCCTCGCCGCGGTCGTTCAACAGCTGTCCCGCCACCGGAAGGATGTGCCGCTTCTTGGGCGGCGGCGGCTGCGTCGGGTCCTCGCCGACGGGGCCGTCATCGCCGGGGATGGGGACGGGACCGTAGTCACCCCAGGTGGTGAGAGTCCCGAAGAGCGTCTGGGTGCGGAAGTCGATCTCCAGCGGCATGCCGGTCATCGGGTCCCAGAACTGTTCGTGGACCATGTCGCCCAGCAACAACGAGAAGGACCCGGCGTGCGGCAACTCCCCCCAGGCTAGTGTCAGGTCCATCTCCGGGAACGCATCGGCGGGCAGGCCCTGGATCTGCATGAACTGCTGGCCGCTGCCGATGCTCATTTCCATGTCCGCGTAGTAGACGGGCCAGACGTCCTGCGCCCCGGGCATGGTTTCCAGGTAGGCAAGCATGGCGTCGTTCATCTTCGTGGGCACCCCCTGCATCCCCTGCTCCACGGGGGGCGGGGCGTACACCTGTACCTGACGCAGGTTGATGTTCTGGAATTGCGCAGTGAAGCTCGACGACAGGCCGACGCCCAGCGACACCATCACGATCACCGCGGTGGTGCCGATCAACACGCCGAGAACCGTCAGCGACGTGCGGAACAGGCGCTGCCGGAGGCTGGCGAAGCTCGCCGCGAGAAGATCGGACCAACGCACGACGAACTCAGCGGACGTCGGGGCCGATGAGCGGTTCCCCGAGCGCGGCAAGGGACTCCATGTCCTCGGCCTCACGCCGCTTCCGGCGACGTCCACGGGCCACGAGCGCGATGATCAGGAGCAGCGCCAACAGCCCGGCTGCGACCAGTATGGGCACCAGGGGGAATGCGGCCTCTTCCACCGGTTCTTCCCATCCCCCAGGCTCTTCTATGGGCATGGGCTCCATGACGGCGACCTCGACGACCTTGTCCATCGTGCTGACCTTGCCGTCGACATCCTCGTAGGAGACGACGATCGTGACCGGTCCGACCGCCTCTTCCGCCGCCATGACCGTCATGTCGACCGCGCCCGACGTACCCGGCTCGATGGTGCCGACGAACACCTCGGGCGCGGTGACGGCTTGCCCCTCCGCCACGGTGGCCTTGGCGTTGTACAGCTTCGTCTTGCCTTGATTGAAGATGTTGAATGTCAGCGACGCCTCCTGGCCCAGCGTGAGTTGCGGGGGCGACAGCTGAGGCACCGATGAATCCGCCCGGATGCTCTGCTTGACGGGAATCGAAACCGTCTCCTGCGTGGAATAGGCGTTTGCCAGGGTGTCCTCATACTCGACGCTGATCACCATCTGATACGGCCGCTCCTCCAGCGAGGGGAGCGAATGGAAGTTCATGGTCCCGATCTCCACATCGTCCGCGCTGATCCGGCGCAGGAACATGGACGACGACCCGTTGGCGGGCAGGAAGGCGTTGTCCGCGGACGCAAGCGTGATCTTCATGTTCTGCACCCGGGTGCGCGTCGACGTATTGCGCAAGGTGAAGGTGACTTGAAAGTCCTGGCCGGCCTGCACCACCTCAGGGTTGGTGGTGAAGCCGGCGAGGATCACCCGCGGGGTGGAGATGCCGGGAATGGCGGGTGAACCGCCCCCTCCGCCCGGATCCGGCACCACTACGCCGCCTCCGCTGCTTGTGCCTCCGCTGCCTACTGTTCCCCCGCCATTGCCTCCGCTCCCCTCGTCGGCGGGGTCCCCCGCAGCGCTGCTGAGTGGGACGAGGCTGAGGCTTAGGACCATCGTAACGACGAGCATGAGCCGGTGGATCATCTTCATGGCGTGACCTTCTGGTTCGTGACGAACGACGCCGTCTGGGCGTGCCCCGTCTGGGTGATGTCGGTGATGCGGCCGTCGCCGATGCTGACGATGGTGTCGGCGAAGGAGGCGAGGTGGTGGTCGTGGGTGACCATGATCCACGTCGTCTGGAAGCGCCGGATGACTGCTCGGAAAAGGTTGAGGGTTTCCTCGGACGTTCGGGAATCCAGATTCCCGGTTGGCTCGTCGGCGAACACCAGCGTGGGCTGGACGGCCAGCGCCCGGGCGATGCCCACGCGCTGCTGCTGACCGCCGGATAGTTGACCGGGCTTGTGGTGCATATGTTTGGCGAGGCCGAGTTGAGCGAGCACGGCGCGGGCGCGGGCCTGGCGGGCGTGCTTGGCCACCCCCCGGAAGCTCAGCGGCAGCGCCACGTTGTCCAGCGCCGTGAGCTGGGGAAGCAGGTTGAAGGACTGAAAAATGAAACCCACCTGCTCGCGCCGGTAGGTGACCAGCTCGGACTGGGTGAACCTGTGCAGCGGCTGGCCGGCCACAAAGACCTCGCCAGCGGTCGGCTTCTCGAGGCCGCCGAGCATGTTCAGCAGGGTTGACTTCCCGGACCCCGACGTGCCGACGACGGCGGTGAAGCTGCCCCGAGGGATCGTGAGGTTGACCCGGTTAAGGGCGACGACGCGGGAGTCGCCCACCCGGAAGATCTTGCTGAGGTCCCGGGTCTGCACGAGGGGCTCGCCCACCTCGGGCAGCGGGGGACGCTTCGCTCTGGGGGGCATCTTCACCTCCTCCTGACTCACGCCGGCGCCACCGTGCGGCGAATGAGTACAAGATAGACCTGAGCCGAGCCAAGTCCGCGCAACTGTGCACGTCAGGGTGGCGGGTCCGACCCCGGATCGGTCCCTGAGCAGTGACGAGCGCTCTGCGTGAGGAACGTCCGCCGAAGGGTGGTCCCTGGGCAGGGCCAGCGAGCGCAGCGAGCAGCCCGTCCGTCGAAGGGTAACTACCTCGTCCTCCACCGCCGCCCCCGACCACAGGGCGGCGACCACACACACGGCCGTAACCCTTCGACAAGCTCAGGGAACACGGAAGGACAAGCTCAGGGAACACGGAAGGACAAGCTCAGGGGACGAGGACGACAAGCTCAGGGAGCGAGCTCGCGGAGCCAGTCGACCCAGCGCGGGAGGACGTTCTCACACGAGGGCGTCCCGGGCCACCACCTCCAGATTGGGACGGCGACCCACAACAGCGATCTGCTGAACCGCTGGCGACGCCAGTTGTTCATCTCCGGTCACGGGGAGGGCTGGGCCCTCTATGCTGAGCGGCTGATGGAGGAGTTCGGATTCCTGGCGAACGACGGCGACCGTTTCGGGATGCTCGATTCCCAGCGGCTGCGCGCCGTGCGCGTCGTCGTCGACCTGGGCGTCCACCTCGGCAAGCCCGCCTTCGAGGAGTACGGCGGGGGAGTCTGGGACTTCGACAAGGCGCTTCGCCTCATGCGCGACAACGTGCTGCTCGAGGAACCGCAGTTGCGGTTCGAGCTCGAACGCTACATGGGCTGGCCGGGCCAGGCGCCGAGCTATCGGGTGGGCCAGCGCATCTGGGAGCAGGTCCGCGACGAGGTCCGCACCCTCGTGGAGTCCCGTGGTCAAAGCTTCGACCTCAAGGACTTCCACTCCCGCGCCCTGGGACTCGGGGCGGTGCCACTCGACGTGTTGCGCCAGGCCCTGGTCCGCTGACCCACCCCGCCCGAGCTCCTGACTACGACCTTTTGTAGTATCCGGCCATGGGTCCTCATCCTTCCGGACATCCGCACGCGCACCATGACGCCCGCAAGGGTGTGGTCCGCACGCTGCACCACGACCCGGGGGAGCGGCCGCACGTCATCGTCTGGGAGGTGACCCGAGCCTGCCAGCTGGCGTGCCGACACTGCCGCGCCGACGCGTTCACCCGCCCCGACCCTCGTCAGCTCACGACCGAAGAGGGCAAGACGCTGCTGGAGGACTTCGCCTCGTACGGGACCCCCCGGCCCATCGTGATCCTCTCCGGCGGTGACGCCTTCGAGCGCCTGGACCTCGAGGAGCTGATCGCCCACGGCACGTCCCTCGGGCTGCCGATGGCGCTGTCCCCGTCGGTGACACCGCTGCTGACCGATGAGAGGCTCGCATCCGTGCGGGAGGCCGGCATCAAGGCCTTCTCCATCTCCCTCGACGGCGCCACCGCAGCGACCCACGACTCCTTCCGCGGGATCGACGGGACGTTCCAGGACTCGCTGGCGGCGGCGGAGCTGGTCGTGAAGCACGGGTTCCGGTTCCAGGTGAACACCACGATCTGCCGGAACAATCTCGCCGAGCTGCCCGAGATCCTCTCCACGGTGATGAGGATGGGGGCCCATATGTGGTACCTGCTGTTCCTGGTTCCGATGGGCCGCGGCTCCAACCTGGAGCCCCTGGACGCCGAGGAGATGGAGGACGTCCTGCACTGGCTGCACGACGTCTCCGACCGCATCGCCGTCAAGGTCACCGAGGCACCGAACTACCGCCGGGTCGCGATCCAGCGCGACGACGCCCGCGCCCAGGGTCGGCCCATGCCGGAGACGGGGGAGCTGCACGCCTGGCTCATGGCCGAGACCGACCGCCTGCTCGGCGAGGTCACCGAGCGTCGGCCGCCCCGTCCCCCGATCGGCGTCAACTCCGGTCGCGGATTCGCCTTCGTCGACCACGTGGGCGACGTCTACCCCTCGGGCTTCCTGCCGCACCGGTGCGGCTCGGTCAAGGAGCAGCCGTTCCACGAGGTCTACGCCGAAGCGCCCATGATGAAGGCGCTGCGGGACCCCTCGGGCTACTCCGGCAAGTGCGGTGTCTGCGAGTTCAACTGGATTTGCGGCGGGTCGCGGGCCCGTGCCCACGCGATGCTGGGCGATCCCCTCGCCAGTGACCCGACCTGCATCTGGCAGCCCGAATCGCTGGCGGGTGCCTGACCCCCTGGTCAGGCAGCCTGGCGCCCCCAGAAGCCCTCGGGGGAGAACAGCCGATTGACGAGCTCTGTGAGCATCCCCGCCTCGAAGAGGGTGTCCAGGACGGTGTAGCGCTTCCGGATCGTCTGCGCCCGGAAGTAGGTCTGCCGGAAGCGAGCCCAGTCCAGCCCGATGTCGGAGGGGTGGGCCGGGGCGCCGACGGCGCGGAGTCGCTCCTGCAGTTCGGAGGCGGGCAGCAGCTGCGCCTGGAGTCTCTCGCGGAGGGGTTCCCACTGACGGGTCAGCGTCGTCAGGCGCCCGCGAAGGTCGTCCGCGGGAATCCATTTCGCCAGGGACTGCTGCACCGATTCGTCGACGAACTCGGGGTTGGGGTTGAGGGCGCGGACGTGTGCCTCCAGCTCGTCCCGGTCCCGCCAGTTGGCGACGGCAGCCTCGACGTCGAGTGCGGACAGGTCCGTGGCGAGCAGTTCCTCGTAGAGGGCGGCCATGGCGACCGATCCGACCCCGACCTTGAACCCGTGCGACAGGCGACGCGGCTCGACGTCGACGCCGTGGCCCTCCATCTCCCAGAGGTGGCTGAACTGGTGCTCGGCGCCCGAAGCCGGGCGCGATGAGGCGTGCGCCTGCATCGCGAGACCGGACATCAGGAGGCCCTCGGCGAGCTCGTGGACCGCGGACGGGTCCCCGGCACGCAGGGCGTCGGGACGTGCGAGCGCCTGGTGCAGCCGCTCCTGGACCTTCTGCCACACCGCGGGGTCGATGGGCTCGACACCCAGGGCGTCGGCGACGATCCAGTCGGCGCCCGCGGGCACCTTGCCCAGCAGGTCGCCGTAGCCGGAGGCGGTCATGGATTCCGGTGCGGCCGCCATGACGGCGGTGTCGGCGACGCAGGCCCGGGGCGCCGGGCATTCGAGTGTCTGCTTGAAGCCCTCGACGGCAATGGAGGCCCCGAAGGCGGTGTAGCCGTCCATCGAGGCAGCCGTGGCCACGATCACGTACTGGCGGCCGAGCTCGCTGGCGGCCCGCTTGACGAGGTCGTTGAGCGTGCCCGAACCGACGGCCACGGGGACCGCGTCGGTCCCCGCCAACCGGTCCCGGATGGTCTCCACGTTCTCATACTGCGCGTAGAGCTCGGGGGTGGCGGCTAGCACCACGGGATCCAGGCTGGTCATGCCTGCCGCGCCCAGGAGCGCCTGGACGCGGTGGCCGGCCACCGCCATGGTGCGCTCGTCAGCCACGACGACCGCGGGGCGGTCGGGGAATGCGTCGCCAAGCACTTGGGCGATGTCGTCGATGGCGCCGTCGCGCAGGACGACCACCTTCGTGTCCGTGGCGTCGCGGAGGGAGCTCGTGAGGATGTCGGTCATGGTGTGGTTCACTTCCGGGCTTCGTGGTCGACGACCTCGTGGGTGAGGTCGGCCAGCTGGGGGTAGGAGGCGCAGTACTTGTCGAGGTAGAACTGGTACTCGTCGTGACGGTTCGCGTCGGGTTCGATGCGGTCCACCTCGTGGACCATGTTGGCCGCAGCGTCCTGGATGTCGGCGTAGAGTCCGGCGCCGACGGCGGCCAGCATGCAGCTGCCCAGGACCACGGCGTCGCCCACCTCGGTGAGGGTGACGGGCACCCCGGTCACGTCGGCGTGCATCTGCATCCATTCGCGGGAGTTGGTGGCGCCCCCGCACGCCACGATCTCGTCCACCTCGAAACCCTGGGACCGCATGGCCCGCAGGTTGTGGGCGGTGCCGAAGCAGACGCCCTCCTGGATCGCATGGTAGACGTGGGCGGCGGTGTGGTGGAGCGACAGTCCCCAGATGACGCCACGTGCCTTGGAATCGGTGTAGGGCGTGCGGTTGCCCTGGAAGTACTCATTGACGATCAGGCCGTCGGATCCGATGGGGATGTTGCGGGACTTCTCGTTGAGGAGGTCGTAGGCGTTGAGGCCGGACTTCTCCGCCTGGGCGACGACGTCGGGGGCGAAGTTGTCCTTGAACCACTTCAGCACCGAACCCGTCGACACCTGACCGCCCTCGACGGTGTACTGCCCCTTCACCACGCCGTCGGTGTAGGCCCCGAAGAAGCCCTGGCCGTGGATCGCCTTGTCTGACTGTCCGGTCAGGACGTGGGAGGACCCCGTGATCAGGGCCATCTTGCCGGGGGTGACGACACCGAGCCCGATCTGGCCGGCCCAGGCGTCGGCCGGGCCTTGGGCGACGGGGATCCCCGCGACGAGTCCCAGATCGGTGGCGGCAGCGGGCGTCAGGCGGCCGACCGGGGTGCCGAGGTCCGCGATGTCCGTCGGCAGCTTGTCGAAGACGTCTCCACAGCCGATGGCCTCGTAGAAGTCGACGGGCCAGCCGCCGTGCTCGCGGTTGTGGTACATCCGCAGCGCCGCAGAGTTGATGTTGACGGTCCACTCACCGGTGAGGCGGTGGGTGACCCAGTCGGGGGCGTCGACCAGCCGGTGGGCGGCGCGGTAGGTCTCGGGCTCGTTCTCGCGGAGCCAGGCCGCCTTGAACGGATACCACTCGGCGGTCGCAGGGGCCGTGCCCCCACCGTTGTAGAGCCGCGCGACGGAGTCCGACTGCTGGGCGCGGGCCGCCTGCTCGGTGGCTCGCACGTCCATCCACATGATGGCTGGCCGCAGGGCCTCGCCGCGGGCGTCCATGGCGACCACGGTCATGGTGGTGGCGTCGAAGGAGATCCCGGCGATCGCCGAGGCGCTCAGGCCGGAGTTGGCGAGGGCGCGGCGGCTGGAGGCCTGCAGCGCGTCCCACCAGTCGGAGGGGTTCTGCTCGGCCCAGCCCGGACGCGGGTGGGACGTCTGGTAGGGCGTGGCGGCGAAGGTGACCGGTCGTCCGGTCAGGTCGAAGATGGCGACGCGGCAGCTCTCGGTGCCGAAGTCGATACCCATGAGGTAGGGGCCGGTGGTGGTGGTCATGTCGAGAACCTTCTTCGTTGAGTGTTCGGGATGCGGGAGTCGGGGGGGTCAGGAGTTGTGCTCGGTCCAGCCGAGTTCGTCCCAGATGTGCGCAGGGATGAGGCGGTCGACCCGGTCGAGGACGTAGCGGGGGCGGTGGGCGGGTGCGAGGGCCGAAGCGTCCTCGGCTGTCGCCTCGCCGGTCAGGACGAGGGCGGAGGGCATGGACTGGTCCAGCGCCATCTGGATGTCGGTCCCGAGCCGGTCGCCCACCATGATCGTTCGGTCGGTGGCGACGTCGAGCCCCTCCATGGCCTCCTCGAGCATGAGGCGCGAGGGCTTGCCGAGGCTCGCCTGGCACTGCACGCCCGTGCAGGCCTCGATGGCTGCGGTGATGGCGGCGCAGTCGGGTTCGCCGCGGCCACCGGGGAAGGGACAGAACCGATCCGGGTTGGTCTGGATCAGGAAGGCTCGCTGGTGGAACCAGATGGCGTCGAAGGCGATCTGGAGCTTCCGATAGTCGAAGCCCCGGTCGTAGGACGCGATGACGATGTCGATCTCTTCCGGGTCGTCGCTGATGGCGATGCCGGCCTCCGTGAGCGCGTCGACCAGCGGCTGCTCGGCAATCGGAAACACCACAGCGTCCGGGTGGTGGGCCTTCAACCACCGCACGGTGGTGACGATCGTGTTGGCGATGTCGTCGAGTTCGGTGGGCAGCCCGAGGCCCGCCAGCTTCTCTTGGTACTGGACCGGGGACTTGGTCGGGTTGTTGGAGAGGAAGCGGACGGGAATCTCGCGGCGTCGCAGTTCCCGGACCAAGCGGGCAGCGCCCGGTAGCAGGTGGTCGCCCAGGTAGATGGTGCCGTCCAGGTCGAAGACGTAGGCGTCGTAGAGCTGTTCCGGGACAACGATCTCGTGTGGTGTCATCGTGAGCCTTCCGTGGGATCAGCTGAACAGGGCGGCGGTGGCCAGCACCAGTGTCGTCGAGACCCAGATCGCCATGGCGGGCGGGTCGATGTGGGTGGCGCCGCGCTGGTGGACCAGACGGGACTGGAACTCACCGAGGAACGCCGAGACCATGCCGAACAGGGCCGCGACGACCAGGGCCAGGACGGCGGCCCAACGGATCGTCTCGCCCCACTCTCCCCACGTGAAGGCGTCGCCCGCGATGAGCGGCATGAACTTCACGGCGGCCAGACCGCCGACGATGGTGACGTGGTGCTGCACCGGCATCCCGTGTCCGAGGATGAGGAAGAGGACCACCAGGGCCGAGAATCCGAACGCGAAGGTGTGGGCCCACTGCTCAGCGCCGGGGAAGTACGTTGCCAGCGCGATGGCGGAGCCACCGCCCAGGATCCCGAAGAAGGCGCCGATCGTAAGGTACTGGGGGGCCTTCTCCTGGTAGCGGAGCCAGTGGTTCGCCTCGTCCGGGGCGATCCGCGCCCAGAAGCCGCGCGCCGTGGGGTTCATCCGGTCCCGGCGGACCAGCCCGCCACCGAAGAGGAGGCGCGCCACGACCGCGCTGATGACGACGGTGAGGGCCACGGAGTCGGTGTTGGAGCCGAACCACGGGATGAAGGAGATGGCGATCTGGGTGAGGTAGCCGAAGAGGCCGAAGGCGGCACCGACAAGGAGCACGCTCGGCCGTCCGAGCCGGGCCAGCGGTTCGGAGACGTCCCGGCCGTCGGCGAGTCCCCGCGAGTGGGCGTAGGCGGCGGCAGCGACGCCGCCTGCGAAGGCGACGTGTGGACCCATGAACGGCCCGAAGGCGAGGAAGTCGAAGCCGGCTCCGGAGCCGGAGCCGATGTACATGCCCCACGCTGCGAAGACGTTGAAGCCGGTCATCGCGAAGGCATAGTTGGCGCCGATGGCCGCGCCGACGAAGCCTCCGGCGAGGGCGACGGTGAGGCCGAGGAGGAAGATCCCCAGGGTGGTGGTGAACATCGTTGTCCCCTATTCAGGTGAGGGCTCAGCGGTCGCTGGGCTCGTAGGAGCAGAGGGCGTCGACCTTGGCGGCGGATGCCGATGCGGGGTCGAACTCGTAGGTGAGGAACTCGGTGGCGAGCCTCAGGGCGAGTTCCCGCCCGATGACGCGCTCGCCCAGACACAGCACCTGTGCGTTGTTCGAGAGCACGAGACGTTCGACGGAGTACGAGTCGTGCGCGGTGCTGGCGCGCACGCCGGGGACCTTGTTGGCGGAGATGGCCACACCCATGCCGGTGCCGCAGATGAAGATGCCGCGGTCGGCCTCTCCCGAGGCGATCTTGCGGGCTCCCTCCACGGCGGGATGGGGGTAGGCGGTGGGGTCGGTGTCGTCGTTGACACCGACGTCGATGATGGCGCTGACGTGCTCGTTCTGCTCGAGCATGGAACGGATGGCGGCCTTGTACGAAACTCCGGCCTGGTCTGCCACGAGAGCCACGGTGTAGCCCATGGATTTCCTCCTTCGGTGGATGCAGCGGCTGTGCTGTCCCACCAAAGGTAACACAAACTCTGTGAAGAATCACAGCGAGGGTGTGAAAGTTAACACCTATGCCGTGGCGACTGTGACTCGCGCCCCCCACTCCCGCAGCTGATCAAGGTCCGACTTCGGAGTGGCCGCATCGACGACCACGTGGTCGAACTCGGCGAGGCGTGCGAATGCGTGGAGGGCCTTGCGGGCGAGCTTGGTGTGGTCCAGCAGCAGCACCCGGGTGCGCGCCTGGTCGAGCATGGCCCGCTTGACGGCCACGACGTCCTCATACGGGTGGAAGCAGCGGCCCTGGTCGATTCCGGATGCGGACAGGACGCAGAAATCGGGGTCCAGCCCCTGGATCGTGGCAATCGCCGTCGGGCCCAGGAGTGCGTCGGCCCAACCCTGGTAGGAGCCTCCGGTGACGAAGAGGTGCAGTTCGGGGACCTGCGCTGTCTCGCGTGCGATCAGCAGGGAGTTGGTGATGATGGTCATGGGCGACTTTCGGGCCAGTTCCCGGACCACGTAGACACCGCTGGTCGAGTCGTCGAGCAGGATCGAGCTCCCCGTCGGGACCATCCCCGCCACCAGTCGCGCCATGGCGCTCTTCGCATCCGGGTCCTGCTCGACGCGGAAGCTGGCGCTGGCCTCCTGGAGACTGCTCGTGGCGGGGGTGACCTGACCCCGGTGCCGCTGCACGAGCCCCGCCTCCTCCAACGCGCTGACGTCGCGGTAGATGGTCATGGCCGAGACCCCGGTGTGCTCGGCGAGGTCGTCGATGCTGACCGAGCCGCGCTTCATGACGAAGTCCGCGATCGCCCGGTGACGCGCGTACTGGGCCGGGGCACCGCGCTTGGGTCCGCTCACGCTGTCCACGGGGCACTCCATCCTCGGTAGCTCTTTGCCGCCTTGCGGCGTTGTCTGGATGCTAGCGTCACGCGGTCCGGTGGTGGGGGAGGAACGGGGGTGGGTGGATAGACTGCCGCTCGTGCTGACGATGCAAGATGCCCTGAGGATCCTGTCCGACTACTGGACGTCGCGCGGCTGCCTGACGTGGCAGCCGTTCAACACCGAGGTGGGCGCGGGAACGATGAACCCCGCCACCGTGCTGAGGGTCCTCGGTCCGGAACCCTGGGACGTCGCCTACGTCGAGCCGAGCGTCCGCCCGGACGACTCCCGTTACGGGGAGAATCCCAACCGGCTCCAGATGCACACCCAGTTCCAAGTGATCCTGAAGCCGGAGCCGGGCAACCCGCAGGAGCTCTACCTGGGATCGCTCGAGGCGTTGGGTATCGATCTCGCCGCGCACGACGTCCGCTTCGTCGAGGACAACTGGGCGCAGCCCGCCATCGGGGCGTGGGGGCTCGGGTGGGAGGTCTGGCTCGACGGCATGGAGATCACCCAGTTCACCTACTTCCAGCAGGTCGGCGGCCAGGACCTCGACCCGATCCCGGTGGAGCTGACCTACGGTGTCGAGCGGATCCTCATGGCGCAGCAGGGCGTCACCCACTTCAAGGACATCGCCTATTCCCGGAAACCGGACGGCACTGTCGTCACCTATGGCGAGGCGTTCGGCCAGCAGGAGTACGAGATGAGCCGGTATTACCTGGACGACGCGGACGTGGACACCAACCAGCAGCTCTACGACGCCTACGTGGCCGAGGCCACCCGCATGGTGGAGGCCCGCCTCCCGGTTCCAGCGCACCAGTTCATCCTCAAGTCCTCGCATGCCTTCAACGTGCTGGACGCACGCGGTGCCATCTCGACCACGGAACGCGCCAAGGCCTTCGGCACCATGCGCCGCCTCATGCGCGACACGGCAGCGCTGTGGATCGAGCGGCGGGAGGAGCTGGGCTTCCCGCTGCTGAAGGAGCCCTCCGCCCCCGACCCCGTCAACGCCGCGGAATCGGCGGACCTGCCGGAGGACGCCGGGCCCGCCACCTTCGTCCTCGAGATTGGGGTGGAGGAGCTCCCGCCCCACGTGGTGTCACAGACCATCGCGGCGGTGGCGGACGCGGTGACCGCGGGCCTCGAGAAGTCCCGACTCGTGCACGGGCCGGTCACCGTGGACGGCACGCCGCGTCGCATCTTCGTGATCGTGCCCGACGTCGGTGCCCGGGAGCCCGACGCCGAGTCGATGCGCAAGGGCCCCAAGTGGTCCGCCGCCTTCGACGCAGACGGCAATCCCACCAAGCCCCTGCAGGGGTTCATGCGCGGCCAGGGGGTCGAACTGTCCGACGTCGTGCGGGCGGAGGTGGGAGGGCAGGAGCACGCCTGTGTCCCGGTCCACGTGCCCGGAAGGACCGTCTTCGACGTCCTGGGAGGGATCGTGGAGGAGACCGTCTCGGGGCTGCGGGCGGAGAAAAACATGCGGTGGAGCGACCCCGCGCTCTCCTTCAGTCGCGCCGTTCGTTGGCTCGTTGCCCTCTGGGGACGCCACGTCGTACCGGCCAGCGTCTCGGCCCTGCGGACGGGACGCGAGACCTACCTCCAGCGGCCAACGGCGGCGACGACGGACGCCGGGCAGCGGCCGGACGGCACTCGACTGGGGCACGTGGAGCTCCCGTCGGCCGACGACTACCTGCCGGCCC
The DNA here is from genome assembly GCA_947499145.1 of uncultured Arachnia sp. Lineage (GTDB taxonomy): Bacteria > Actinomycetota > Actinomycetes > Propionibacteriales > Propionibacteriaceae > Arachnia. The sequence goes on along the minus strand of CANMNB010000003.1, from coordinate 149,018 downwards.
TCGCCTCGGGCGGCATCATCGCCTCCCTCGAGGAGCGACGGCGTTCCGTCATCGAGCAGGCAACCGGTCTGGCGGCTGAGCACGGCGGTGTCGTGGAGATCGACGACAACGCGGCGCTCGTCGACGAAATCACCAACCTGGTCGAGGAGCCGCACGGTGTGCTCGGCACGTTCGACGAGCGCTACCTGGAGTTGCCGGAGCGGATCCTCACCTCCGTCATGGCCAAGCACCAGCGCTACCTGCCGATCCGTCGGCCGGACGGCAGCCTGCTGCCGCTGTTCATCACGATGGCCAACGGCCAGTGCGACGACGCGGTTGTCGCGGCGGGCAACGAGTCGGTCCTGCGCGCCCGGTACGAGGATGCCCTGTTCTTCTGGAACCAGGACCTGCGGGTGGAGGCGGTGGACGAATTCCTGCCGGGGCTGGAGAAGCTCACCTTCGAGAACCGCCTCGGTTCCGTGGGCCAGCGGGCCCGACGGATCGCTGACGTCGCCTCCCGACTGGCGGACGCCGTCGACGTCACCGACACCGATCGTGCGGTCCTGGCCCGCGCCGGCGAGCTGGCGAAGTTCGACCTCGCCACCAGCCTGGTGACGGAGATGACGAGCCTGGCGGGCTTCGTTGCGCGCGAGTACGCGGCCCGCAAGGGCGAGCGTCGCGAGGTGGCCGAGGCGTTGCACGAGATGGAGTTGCCCCGCACCAGCAGCGACGCCGTCCCGGCAGGTCTGCCGGGCGCACTGCTGGCGCTGGGTGATCGGTTCGACCTGCTCGCCGCCATGTTCGCCCTGGGGGCCAAGCCCAGCGGGTCCTCGGATCCCTACGGCCTGCGCCGTGCCGCTCTCGGGGTGGTGCGAATCCTCAGGGAGCGCGACGACCTCTTGTCCCTGACGATCGGCGACGGCCTGGCGGCCGCGGGAGCGCGCCTCGCCGAGCAGGGGGTGGAGGTGCCTGCGGCGGCCCTCGCGGCGGCCGAGGAGTTCGTCGTCGGCCGTTTCGCCCAGCTCATGCGCGACGAGGGGATCCCCGTCGAGGTCGTCGGGGCGGTGGCGCCGTCGGCGACCATGCCGCGTCGGGCGTTCCGACTCGCCGGGGAGATCGTGGAACTGGTGGGTCGTGCCGATTTCCGCACGCTCGTCGAGGCGGTCGTCCGGGTCCGTCGCATCGTGCCCGCCGACACCGCTCCCGGCTGGGACGAGGCACAGCTCACCGAGCCGGCCGAGCGGGACCTGCACGATGCCGTCACCCGGTTCGAGACGGCCGCCACACTGACGGCGTTCGCCGAGCGCGGCGGCGAGCTGGTGGCACCCATCGCCCGGTTCTTCGACGAGACCCTCGTGATGGCCGACGACCCGGAGGTCCGCCGTGCGCGGTTGGGCTTGTTGGCGGGGATCCTCGACCGGGCGCCATCGGGCATCGACTGGTCCGCGCTGGACCAGGCGGTGTCCGCCGGCTGAGCCTCAGCCGACCAGCCGACGCAGCACCTCGCCGACCGCGCCTTCATGGTGGTGCCCGATCACGGTGAAGCCGTGGTCGAACATAGAGGGGTGCGAACCGGCCATGATGAAGGGCTGGCCAACGAGGCGCAACATCTCGAGGTCGTTCGGCATGTCACCGAACGCGACGCAGTCCGCGGGATCCAAGCCCAGCGACGAGATCACCTCGGCGAGGGCGGTGCCCTTCGAGACACCCGGCGCGCTGAGCTCGACGGTGCCGAAGCGGTCCGACCACGAGAACGTGCAGGTCATGCCCTCGCCCGCCGCCTCGAGCGCCACCTCGGCCAGCGCCTCCGTGTCGGCCAGCCGTGTGTGCGCCAGCAGCTTGATCACCGGTCCGGCGTCGAGCAGCTCACCCAGGGACGCGACGACGCCGTCGTGGCTCAGATGCGGTGCGGGATAGTCCGGCTCCCGACCCCACTCCAGCGGGAACTCCACCGCGAAGGACACATCGAGGTGTCGGGGGAGTCCTTCGGCGAACTCCTCGACGAGGGCGGGATCGATGGGGTGGAGGCGCTCCGGTTCCAGTGTCGCCAGGCGCCCGATCGACGCACCGTTGCTGGCGATCACGATCGGGTCGACGTCCTCCAGGGGAGCCAGCTGGTCCAGCCAACGGCGGGGCCTCCCCGTGGCGATCACCAGCTCAACACCAGCCCGAGCCAGCTCACGCGCCGCACGCAGGTTTCCCCGGTGCGCCCGGCCCCCGGCACCGAGAAAAGTGCCGTCGAGGTCGGTGGCGACGAGGGCGGGCTTCATGGCGCCACCCTAGCCGAGGCGGAGAGGGCTACAGCCGGCGGTTGGGGCTGGGCTCACCGGGGCCCGACTCATCCCCGGAGGGCTCCCGCATGGAAGGCGAGTCGGAACGCGACGGTTGGTCGCCGCCGGGAGACTGGGGGGAACCGCTGGCCTCGGACGGCGACGCGGAGGACGGCTCCGACGGTGAACCCGAGGGCGATCCGGACGTCGGCTCACCCGAGCCGCTGCCCTGGGTGGGCACCGGCGGCGGGGGATTGACCAACGGCTGGTTCTGGAACACCAGGATCGCCAGCAGGATGGCCACCGCGGCGATCAGCAACATGAGCAACCAGGACACGAGGAAGGTGATCCAGCCCGCACGGTCGCGGCGACCCGGCCACGGCAGCGGCCACAATCTGGTGGTGCCGGCTTCCCGTCGCTCCCACCAGGGGAGACGGAAATCCGGTCCGGCAGGCGTGCCGAGCGGCGGGGTGCGGAGCAGGTCCACGGCATGGAGAACCCGCTGCGCCTCGGCCACGGCCGGCTGGCTGCCATCGTGGGCCAGCGCGGCCCACGGAGCCAGGGGGGCGTGGTGCTTGAGCGACGGGCCGTCGTCGTGCTCGGGTCGGAACCGCACGGCGGTGCGGCCCTCATCCTGACCTTCTCCGCCGCGTGCGACGACGGTGTCGATGTGCATGGCGTTGATCTCGCCCGAGAACCGTGACCGGGCGGCGGGATCGGCCGCGGCGCCCCGTGACAGGAGGATGAGCATGACGGGGTCGCCACCGTCCTCGTGCGCCGAGTAGACAATGCCGGCGGGCGAGAGCGCGAGCCGTGAGTCGAGCCAGAAGTCACCGACGCGCACGGGATCGCCGGGCTCCAGCGGGGCCTGGGGGGCCGGCCGCCCACCGGTGGGGTTACCGCCCGATCCCGGCGGCGCCGGGCTGGATGCGTCTCGGTCACTCATCAAGGCCAATGACACCACATCTCGGGGCGACGTGCCCGCCGCGGTCGCACGCGGGACCTGCGCGGGCCGGGCGGGTATCGTGGTCGCCGAATCACCGATGAGGCGAGGAGTGGACGAGTGAGCGCAGGGTACGCAGAGGCGCCGATGCCGGATTCCGTGGCGGAGGCGGCGCAGCTCCTCGGGACCGCCATCAGCCAGGTCCAGCGCGTCATCGTCGGCCAGGAACACATGGTCCAGCAGCTGATGGTGTCGTTGCTCGCCAAGGGCCACTGCCTCCTCGAGGGCGTTCCCGGGGTCGCGAAGACCCTGGCCGTCCGATCCTTCGCCACCGTGGTGGGCGGCGAGTTCGCGCGCGTCCAGTTCACGCCCGACCTGGTGCCCTCCGACATCGTGGGCACCCGGATCTACTCGGCCCAGTCGGAGAAGTTCGAGATCGAACTGGGACCCGTCTTCGTGAACTTCGTGCTCGCCGACGAGATCAACCGGGCGCCCGCCAAGGTGCAGTCCGCGATGCTGGAGCTGATGGCCGAGAAGCAGGTCTCGATCGGTGGCCGGACCTACCCGGCGCCCAACCCCTTCATCGTCATCGCCACCCAGAACCCGGTCGAGTCCGAGGGCGTGTACCCCCTCCCCGAGGCGCAGCGGGACCGCTTCCTGCTCAAGGTGGACGTGCCCTATCCGCGCGGGAATGAGGAGTTCGAGATCCTGAGGCGGATGAGCGTCAGCCCCCCCACGGCGGAACAGGTCCTGAACCCAGCCGTGGTTCGCCACCTCCAGGACATGGCCAGCAACGTCTTCGTCCACAATCTGGTCAGCGAGTACATCGTGCGGCTCGTCCTGGCCTCCCGGACCCCGGCAGAGTTCGGGATGCCGGACCTCACGTCCGTGATCCAGATCGGCTGCTCGCCCCGCGCCACCCTGGGCCTCGTCGCCGCCTCCCGGGCCCTGGCCCTGATCCACGGACGCGACTATGTGCTGCCCACGGACGTGCAGACCGTCGCCAAGGACGTGATGGCGCACCGCATCGTGCTCGGCTTCGACGCCATCGCCGACAACGTGCAGACCTCCGACGTCGTGGAGCGGATCCTCGCGATGGTCCCGGCGCCGACGCCCGTGTGGAACCAGGAGCAGCGTCAGGCATCGCACCAGCAGCACGCACACGAGCCCGGACGACGCTAGGCCCCGATGGCCGTCTCGTTCGAACCGCCTCCCGGCCCTCCTGTCACGGATGCCGGGGCCGCGTCGTCGGTGCTGCGCATCCCGTCCGGGCCGACCATCCCCCTCAACCGGCTCGCGCCCGAGGCGGCCCTGCGGCGGCTCGAGCTCACCATCGTGCGGCGACTGGAAGGTTTCCTCCACGGGGACCATCTGGGTCTCCTTCCCGGTCCTGGGTCCGACACCAACGATGCCCGCGAGTACCAGCCGGGACAGGACGACGTGCGGATGATGGATTGGGCGGTCACCGCCCGCACCACGGTGCCCCACGTCCGTGACACGATGGCTGACCGGGAACTGGAGGTGTGGGCGCTGCTCGACGTCACGCCGTCGATGAACTGGGGCACCGGCGGGGTCACCAAGCGAGACCTCGGGATCGCGGCCATCGCCACGATCGGGTTCCTTGGCCAGCGGATGGGCGACCGGTTCGGCGGGATGATGATGTTGCCCGACCGGGTCAAGCGACTGCCGGCGCTGTCGGGACGAACCGCGCTCTACGGGCTGCTGCGCAAGATGTTGGTGGAACCCATCGTCCCCGACCACGCCCAGGGGTCGCTCGAGCTGACAGACGGCATCGAGCAACTGGCACGGTCCCAGCGACGCAGGGGAATGCGGGTGGTCGTCTCCGACTTCCTGACAGCCGGCGACCACGAGCTGGACCCCAATGTCCCCCCGCCGTGGGAACGGGCAGTCCGGAGACTTGCCGTGCGCAACCAGGTCCTCTGTGTCGAGGTCGTCGACCAGCACGAGCTCGAGTTCCCCGATGTCGGGGAGATGCTGATCCGGGATCCGGAGACCGACTTCGCCCGGTACATCAACACCTCCGACGAGGCCGCCCGTCGTCGCATGGACGCTGCGGCACGGGCCCAACGGGAACGCGTGCGGGTGGCGATCCGACGTGCGGGTGCCGGTCACGTGCAGCTGCGGACGGACAGGGACTGGGTGGCCGACATCGCCCGATTCGTCCTGAACTACCGTCGGGTGGCCGGCATGCTGCACCAGCCGCCACAGGGGGTGAGCAAGTGACCCTGCTGCTGAGCTGGCCCGAATTCGAATCGCCGCAGCGGCTCTGGGTCCTGGTGGCCCTGCCGGTCCTCGTCGTGCTTTACCTGGTGCTGCTGCGCCTCAAGGGACGCGTCTCGATGCGCTTCACCAACACTGGTCTGCTGGGCGCCGTCGTCGGCTCGCAGCGCCGCTGGACCCGTCACCTGGCCGTCGCGATGTCCCTGTGTTCCCTGGTGGCGCTCGGCCTCGCCTGGGCCCAGCCGCTCGGCACCGAGAAGGTGCCGCGGGAACGCGCAACCGTGGTGCTCGTCATCGACACCTCGCTGTCCATGCAGGCCACCGACGTCGAGCCGGACCGCCTGACCGCCGCCAAGCAGGCGGCGTCGGCGTTCGTCGACGGACTGCCCGACGGCTTCAACGTTGCCCTGGTGGACCTCAACGCCCAGCCGTCGATCAAGATGCCCCCCTCGACCGACAGGGGCGCGTTGGAGCGCGCGATCGGCGCCCTGCAACTGCAGGACGGAACCGCGCTCGGCGACGCCCTGGAGGTGGCTCTCCAGGCGGTGTCACAGGCGCCGCCCGCGGAGGATGAGGAACCGCCCCCGGCCATGGTGGTGTTGCTCTCCGACGGGACGGACACTGCCGGCTCCGCGCCGATCGATGCGGCCCGGCAGGCCGCACAGCAGGAGGTGCCGGTCCACACCATCGCCTACGGGACCGAGAACGGGTTCGTCGACATCGACGGACGACGCGAGAACGTCGCACCGGACACCGCGACGCTGCGGCAGGTGGCCGACATCACCGAGGGGCGGTCGGTGAACGCCGACAGCGCGGAGGACCTCGCCGACGCCTACCGTGACATCGGTTCCGCCGTGGGCTACGAGGAGGTCCGCAAACCGATCACGGCGCAGTACGCCTTCGGCGCCCTGGGCTTCGCCGTGGTGGCAGCACTCGGTGCGGTCATGATGGCAGCGAGGTGGCCGCGGTGATCCTCTTTGAGCTCGAGTTCCTGCGTCCAGAACGGCTGTGGGCGTTGGCGATTATTCCCATGATCGCGGCCCTGTACCTAGTGCTCGCCGGTCGGACGGCCACCCACCGCCCCGGTTCGGCGCGGCTTCGGCTCGTCATCCCAAAGGATGCCCTGTGGAAGCGGCATGGCGCCGTGCTCCTGGCGTTGCTGAGCCTCGCGTCGCTCATCGTCGCCTGGGCGATGCCCAAGGATTACGTGAACGTTCCTCGGGACCGGGCGACCGTCGTCGTGGTGGTGGACGTCTCCTGGTCGATGGAGGCTACCGACGTCGAGCCGAACCGCCTCCGTGCGGCACAGGAGTCCGCCAAGCAGTTCGTGGTCTCGCTCCCGGAGCGGTTCAACGTGGCCCTGGTGGCGTTCGCGGGCACCGCGCGCGTGGCAGTGCCACCGACGATCGATCGGAGCGCGGTCACGCGTTCCATCGACGCCCTCGAGATGGCACCGTCGACGGCCACGGGCGAGGGGATCTATGCGAGCCTGGAGGCGCTCAAGCTCGTGCCGCCGAACCCCGACGACCCGGAGGACGTGCCGCCCGCCGCCATCGTGCTGCTCGCCGATGGCGCGACGAACATCGGCCGCAACTCCGGGGAGGCGGCGGAGCAGGCGGGTGAGCAGGGCGTGCCCATCTACACCATCGCCTACGGCACCCAGAACGGGTGGGTGGAGTCCAACGGGGAGCGCCAGCGCGTCGCGGTGGACCACTACGAACTCTCCGAGATCGCGAAGCGCTCCGGGGGCAAGAAGTTCTCCGCGGAGACGGCCAGCGAGCTGCGCGAGATCTACGACGCCATCCGCTCGGACATCGGCTACGAGAAGGTCCCGACCGAGGTCACCGACCGGTACGCCGGGCTCGCGATCATCTTCGCCATCGGCGCCGCGCTCGGCGTCATCTCTCTCGGCGCCCGCTGGCCCTAGGGACCGCGGCGTGCGCCGCCTCGACACGGGACTGCGTCGCCACTCGGCGATCGGCGATGCTAGAGGTTCTCCACGTCGAGGCGCGGGACGTCCGAGCTGTGCTCCAGGCCGAAGACCTGCTCCAGGAACGACACCTTCGCCTGCAGGGCGCGACGGCGGTTCGCGAGCTGCCGGAACCCGTGTCCCTCCCCCTCGAAGGTCACCACCGCGAGTGGCTTCCCCGCCTCGCGGACGGCATCCGCCATGGCGAAGGCCTGGTTCGGGGGAACGACCTTGTCCTCCAGACCCTGCAGGATGAGCATGGGCGTGGCGAGCCGATCGAGGTGCCGGATGGGCGAGCGGACCAGGTAGGTCTCCCGGTCCTGCGGCCACGGACCCACCAGCGAATGAGGGTACCGAGACTCGGCCTTGTGGGTGTCGGTCACCAGGGTGGTGAGATCACCGATGCCATACGAACTGATCCCGGCGGCGAAGACGTCGGAACTGACGAGGGCCTGCAGGGTGGTGTAGCCCCCCGCTGACCCTCCGGTGATCGCCACGCGTGAACCGTCTGCCAACCCGGCGCCGACCACGTCTCGAACAGCTGCCTCGACGTCGGCCACGTCCAGGATCCCCCACTGGGACCTCAGGCGGTCGCGGTAGGCGCGCCCGAAGCCCGTCGAGCCGGAGTAGTTGACGTCCAGCACCGCGAAACCCCGGGAGACCCAGAACTGGATGTCGCGGTCGAGGGCGGCGTCGTGCCACGAGGTCGGTCCGCCGTGCGTCATCACCACCAGGGGAGGGGTGTCAACGTTGCGCGGGGAGTAGAACCACGACTGCACCGGGCCTGCGGGTCCCTGGCTCCAGCGGGAGACGGGTGACACGGCACCCTCCATTGGTGTGCTGGTCACGATCTCCTCCACCACACCGGTGGGTGAGATGCGCAGCAGGGACGCGGGGCGGTCTCGCCACGTGGCCACGACGAAGAGGTCGAAATCGCGCGCGGCGATGGACTCGATGCCGGCCGTGTGGGGGAGGGGGTAGGTGACTCCGCCCGTCGAGGGCTGCCAGAGTGCGAGTGCCCCCGCGCCGTCGGCGTACTCCACGGTGGCCACGAGGTCCTCGGCGACGCAGCAGGCGGCGGGGCGGTTGAGCACCCACGTGGGCCCGGCGCAGTCGTGTTCCACCCGCCAGGTATCGGTGCTCCCATCGGTACGGGTGATGGACCAGTTCCAGAAGCCGGACTCGTCCGAGACCCAGGCGAGCTGGCCGTGGCAGCACCACATGGGGTGCATCGCGCTCACGCCATTACCACCGGCGACGAGCTGGCCGGGGGAGTCCGTGCGGAGGTCGCGGGTCATCACCTCGGCGCTGTCCCATGACATGTCGGGATGGTGCCACTGGAACCACGCGAGCGTGTCGCCGTGCACCGTCGGTCCCGCGTAGAAGTCCGCGCCACCAGCCAGCACCAGCCCGCCGTCCCGATTGTCGGTGTCCAGGGACAGTGCGACGATCTCCGAGCGTTCCTCCGGCTCGACGGAGTGGTCCTCGCGCACCGCCACGACCCAGCGACGCTCGGGCACCAGGTGGAGGCCGCCGAAGCGGAAGCGGCCGGCGGACTCCGCGATCACCCGTCTGCTGCCGTCCTCCAGTACGACGACGCTCGAGGTGGTGTCGTCGTGGTAGACGACGAGCGGGCCATTGGCGTCGTAGGCGCCCCCGCCGTACTCCATGACCCGCGTGCGGACGTTCGCGTCGGGGGTGAGGTCGACGATCCCCTCGGAGGTGGAGCAGCGGATGGTGACCCTGCCGTCCTCGGAGGCGATGCCGGCGAGCCAGGACACACCTCGGTCGCTCACACGCACCTGCGAGATGGAGTCCTGGCCCAGGAGGGCGTCGTCGATCGACATGGGAGCGCTCATGGACGTCTGTTATACCTGATCGGTGCCGGATGCCCGCACTCCGGGCGTTGTGGAAGACACGTCACTGCGGCACAATGGCGCGTACCTGGTGTTGCGGGCGATCGCAGGGGAAGGCAATCGGGCCGACACCAGGAGGACAACAGACATGACGGCAGGCTTCACGGCAGTGCGTCAACCGCAGGCGCGGGGGATCGTCCAGATCCACTCCACGCCCGCTGCGCTGTGCCCTCACCTCGAATGGGCCCTGGCGGGCGTTCTGGGCGCGGCGCCAGTGGTCGAGTGGACGACTCAACCCGCGGAGGCCGGTGCCCGGCGAACGGAATTGTCCTGGGCCGGACGCGCCGGGACGGGCGCCCAGCTGGCCAGCAAGCTCGCAGCGTTCGAGCGCGTGCGATTCGAGGTCACCGAGGACGCGGCGGCAGGGTCGGAGGGGCGGAGGTTCTGCTACACGCCGACGCTGGGGGCGTTCTCCGCTGCGACCGGCCAGCACGGTGACATCGTCGTGGGTGAGGACCGCCTGAAGCACGCGATGGCCCAGGAGGCCATGGGCGGGGAGCCCCTCGGCCAAGCGCTCGAACGGCTGCTCGGAGTCCCATGGGACGTGGAGCTGGACGTCTTCCGCTATGCCACCGAGCAGGCGCCGGTGCGCTGGCTGCACCAGGTCGTCTAGGGACGGGGACCTCGCGTGCGGCTGCCGGAGGCCGAGCCCGTCGGCTGGTCTTCGAGAGTGGTGAGGCGTAGCGTGGAAATCGCGGTTCGGAGGGTGTGACGCCGCAAGCTGGGGAGGACAGCATGGTCGGCAGAATCCGCAGGATCGACTTCGGCGTGAACTGCTATCTCATTGATGTTGAGGGCGGCCACGTTCTCATCGACACCAGCTTCCCGAACAAGCGGGACAAACTCGACGCCGAACTTGCTGCAGCAGGTTGCGAGCCTGACAAGCTGCGCCTCATCGTCCTGACCCACGGCGATGTCGATCATGCGGGCAACAGTGCACATCTTCGCGGCACTCACCATGCCCCCATCGCGATCCACCGTCACGATGCCGAGATGGTCCGGACCCGAGACATGACGGCCGGCCGCTCGGACAAGCCCGACAGGCACACTCGCGCGTTCAGGTTCCTGACATGGACCTCCGGGCTGCTGAACAAGATCACCAAGAAGGGTACGAACTTCGACGCCTTCGAGCCGGACGTACTCCTGGAGGACGAGCAGGACCTCTCGACGTATGGGCTTGAGCGCGGGTCGTACACCTTCCGGGTCACTCGAGCGGATCAATCGGCATCCTCACAGGTGATGGGGACCTGTTTTGTGGGGACTTGCTCGTGAACGTGATGAGACCGTCGCTGCACTACTACATGGACGACTTGGCCCAAGCGCACGCAAGCATCCGCAAGCTGAACGGCCTCGGCGTCAAGACCGTCTACCCAGGGCACGGCAAACCGTTCCGGTCGAGCGAACTCCCGCGACCGGGCCGGTGATTCGGTCGATTCCAGCTGCACGATGTCCCTCACTCAGTGGCTGGCTGTCCGATCCGGTAGACGATGTGGGGTCGCAGGGCGTCGCCCATCGCGATTCTGGGATGGTCGAAGAATCGATGGGGAGCCATCCCGAGCCGCTGCATCACAGCCTGCGAGGGCAGGTTGATCACGGCAGTCATCGACCAGATCACAGATAGCCCGAGCTGATTGAGCCCCACGTCGAGAGCCGCGCGCGCTGCTTCCGTCGCGTAGCCCCTGTGCCATGCACGGCGAGCGAGTCGCCAGCCGATCTCCTGATCGCCACTGCCCGGAACATCTGTCGGCATGGGGTTGAGTCCGGTGAAGCCGATGAACTCGCCGCTCTCGAGGATCTCAAGTGCCCAGAGCCCGAATCCCTGGGTCTCGAAGCGTTCCTCGATGCGGTCGATGAGCTGATCACTTTCGGCACGACCCAGAGCCGCCGGGAAGTAGCGCATGACTTCGGGGTCGGCGTTCATGGCGGCGAAGGGAGCTCTGTCACTGGCGCGCCAGCGACGCATCAACAGGCGCTGCGTTCGGATCTCCCGATAGTCCGTCACCCACATCAACCTAGCGGCCGTTGCGTAAGTGGAGGCCGGGTTGCTTGTGTGGCAGGACGAGTTCGGAGCCGCTGGGTGTCCCCTCCCACCACGCAGGCGCTCCAGCGCCGTGCGTCAGTCGGTGATGTTCTGGTTGGTGACCGCGATGGCGACGTTGTGGCCGCCGAAGCCGAAGGAATTGTTCAACGCGGCGAGGTCCCCGGCCGGGAGTTCGCGGGTCGTGGTGGCGACGTCCAGCCCGAGATCGGGTTCGAGGTCCTCGATGTTGATCGTGCCCGGGACACGGCGCGACTTGAGGGCCATCACCGTGGCGAAGGTCTCAATGGCGCCCGCGGCCCCCAGCAGATGGCCCGTCATCGACTTGGTGCCGGTGACGATCACCGAGTCCGCATGGGTCCCGAGCGCGTTGCGGATGGAGCCGGCCTCCGTCGTGTCGCCCTGTGGGGTCGACGTGGCGTGGGCGTTGACGTGGGCGATGTCGGTGGGTGCGAGGCCGGCCTCGGCGAGGGCACGCCTCATGGCGAGTGACTGCCCGTAGCCGATGGGATCGGGCTGCACCATGTCGTGCGAGTCGGCGGAGATGCCGGCGCCGGCGATGGTGCCGTAGATGCGTGCGCCCCGGGCCTGGGCGTGTTCCAGGGTCTCGATGACCATGAGGACGGCGCCCTCACCCAACACGAAGCCGTCGCGGCCGGTGTCCCAGGGCCGTGAGGCGGCCGCCGGGTCGTCATTGCGCCGCGACAGCGCCTGCATGTTCCCGAAGGCGGCGATGGGCAGGGGGTGGATCACGGCTTCCGTGCCGCCGACCACCGCGAGGTCGGCACGGCCGAGTCGCAGCATGTCGACGCCCAGCGAAATGGCTTCGTTGGCGGAAGCGCAGGCTGATACCGGGGTGTGCACCCCCGCACGGGCCCCGATGCGCAGGCCGATGTTCGCTGCGGGGGCATTGGCCATCAACATCGGGATTGTGAAGGGTGAGACGCGCCGATAGCCCTTGTCCTTGTGGACGTCCCACTGCCCGAGCAGCGAGTGAAGACCCCCGATCCCGGTCGCACAGGCCACGCCGAGCCGGTCACGGTCGACGGGGTTGTCCTCGCCCAGGCCGAAGCCCGCGTCCGACCAGGCCTCGAGCCCTGCCACGAGAGCGAGCTGCGAGGACCGGTCGAGACGGCGTGCCTCCACCCTGTCGATCACCTCGGTGGGTTCGACCTTGACCGGAGCGGCGATGCGGGTGGGTAGCTCCTGCGCCCACTCTGCCTCGAGGGCCTTGACGCCGCTCGTGCCCTCCAGCATGGCCTGCCAGGTGGAGGGTGCGTCACCCCCCAGCGGGGTGGTCGCTCCGAATCCGGTGATGACGACGGTGGTCATGTGGCTCCTCGGGGTGTCCGGGCCTCAGTTGGAGGCGCGCTCGATGTAGGCGACGGCGTCGCCCACGGTCTTGAGGTTCTTGGAGTCCTCGTCGGGGATCTCGACGCCGAACTTGTCCTCGCAGGCGTAGATGATCTCGACCATCGACAGCGAGTCGACGCCGAGGTCGTCCACGAAGGACTTGTCGAGCTGGACGTCCTCGGGGGCGACGCCGGCGACGTCGTTGACGATGTCTGCGAGGTCGGAACGGATCTCTTCAGTGCTTGCCATGGTGGTTCTCCTTCAATTGGTGGTCAGGGCAGGATGACGGTCTGGCCGGCGAAGACGAGGCCTGCGCCGAAACCGATGATGAGAGCGGTCTGTCCGCTCGAGGCCTCGCCGGATTCCAGCAGGGCCTCCATCGCCAGCGGCACGGACGCCGCGGACGAGTTCCCCATCCCGACGATGTCGCGGGAGACGACGACGTCGGACGGGAGCTTGAGGTGGCGCAGCATCGAGTCGGTGATGCGATTGTTCGCCTGGTGGGGGATGAAGACGTCCAATTCCTCGGGGGCGACGCCCGCCCGGTCGAGTGCCTCACGGGCCTGTGTGGCGATGAACGTCGTGGCCCACTTGAAGACCTGTCGGCCCTCCATGTGGATGTACGGCGGCTCGCCGCCTCGGTCCTCCCGCCAGTCGTCGATGGTGATGACCTGGGACTGGGACGGGTCGGAGCCCCAGACGACGGGACCGATGCCGGGGGTCTCGCTGGGACCGACGATGGTGGCGCCCGCGCCGTCGGAGAACAGGAAGGCCGTGCTGCGGTCGGACATGTCCGTGTACCGCGACAGCACTTCCACACCGATGACCAGGACGTGGCGTGCCTGTCCCGCACGCACCATGCCCTCGGCCAGCCCGACGCCGTAGCAGAACCCGGCGCAGGCCGCGGAGATGTCGAAGGCCGCGGGGCTGGGCAGCCCGAGTTGCTCGGCGATGATGGAGGCCTGCGACGGCGTCTGCTGGAAGTGAGAAATCGTGGAGACGAGTACGGCGTCGATCTCCTCCGGAGCCAGGCCGGAGCGCGCAATGGCCTTTCGTGCGGCTGCGACGCCGAGGGTGGTGGCGTCCTCGTCCTCAGTGGCCCAGCGACGCTCTTTGATCCCCGTGCGCTGGGTGATCCACTCGTCGCTCGATTCGATCATCTGGCACATCTCGTCGTTGGTGACGACGCGGCTGCCACGTGCCCCACCGATGGACAGGAGCCGTGCGTGGGGGACGGAAGGGCTGGTGGTGATCGGCATCAGTACTCCAGGTCGTGTGTGGGGGTGCTGGAACGGCGTCGCGTGGTCACTGTGCGGACGCCGGCGCGCCGCGGTGGTCGGCGGCGAAGGCGCGGGCGGCCTCGAGTTGCTCCGGCGAATCGAGGTTGAAGAGCTCCACGCCGCGCAGGTTGCGCTTGGCGATCCCGGTGAGGGTCCCCGCCGGGGTGAGTTCCAGCATCCCGGTGACCCCGAGCTCGGCCATGGTCTGCATGCACAGGTCCCACCGCACTGGGTTCGCGACCTGGCGGACCAAACGCTGGAGGTACTCCTGCCCGTCGGTGACGACCCGGCCGTCCGCGTTGCTCAGGAGCCGGATGCCGGGCGCGGCGGGGGAGAGCCGCGATGCCAGCGAGTCCAGCGACTCCACCGCGGGTGACATATGGATGGTGTGGAAGGCTCCGGCAACGCTGAGGGGAACCAGTCGCGTGCGTCGCGGGGCGACCTCGGTCAGGTGCTGCAGTTGCTCGACGGTGCCGGCAGCGACGAGCTGCCCGGATCCGTTGTGGTTGGCGGGGGTGGCTCCCACCTGGTCGATCGCCGCGAGCACCTCGTCCCGGTCGCCGCCGATGATGGCAGTCATGGAGGTGGCGCGAGCCGCGGCGGCCTCAGCCATGGCACGACCCCGGAGGGAAACGAACTCCATGCCCTCTGGCGCCCCCATGACGCCAGCGATCACGGCGGCGGTGATCTCGCCGACGGAGTGCCCGGCGGTCACCTGCACGACATCGGGGAGGGTCCCGGTGGGGAACAGGGCGAAGGCGGCCGTCAAGCCTGCGGCCACGAGCAGCGGCTGGGCGACGGCGGTGTCGCGAATCGTCTCCGCGTCCGACGTCGTCCCGTGGGCGACGAGGTCCGTCCCGGCATGCTCGCTGAGCAGGCCGAGCAACTCGGCGCTGGTGGGGTCATCCAACCAGGGCGCGAGGAAACCTGGGGTCTGGGCACCCTGGCCCGGAGCAACGACGGCTAGCACGAGACTCACAATGCCGTCCCCGCCCGGTCTGGCGCGCCTCCCGGGCGAACGAAAATCCCTCGACTGCCCTTGTCGGGTTCCCACAAACGTGTGGCACGCGCTCAGCGGCTGGTGATGGGCTCATTGTGGACAGCAGTGAATCACGCCCGTGTGATTCACTCCCGTCCGAGGAGCCGTCCCAGCGTGATGGCCATGCGGAGCACGTAGGCTTCGCGGGCGTCGGTGGGGGTGTACCCGCTGACCTCCTGGATCCGCCGGAGGCGGTAGCGAACGGTGTTGGGATGCACGAACAGGACTCTGGCCGTGGCTTCCATGGAGCATCCCGTGTCCAGGAATGCGACGCACGTCTCCAGCAACTCCTTGTGCCCCGAGAGGGAGCCGTAGATCTCGGACCCGAGCGCCCGGCGGGCATGTCCGTCGCCGGCGAGGGCGCGCTCGGGAAGCAGATCGACGGACAGGAGGGTGCGGGGGCCCTCCGCCCAGGCGCGGGCGGCGCGATAGCCGGAGGCTGCGGAGCGGGCCGACTCGTGGGCGTCGGCCAGGGAATCCGCGACGGGCCCCACCACGACGTGACCATCGGCGAAGTGGTCCTCGAGTTCGCGGATGGTGTCACAGCTCGTGGCGGCGTCCTCGATGGTGCCGCCGCCGAAGATGCACACGAGGCGCTCACCGTGGGGCGCGGCGAGCAGGTCAAGCCCGAGTTTGCGGGCGGCGCGCCGCAATTGCTCCACGCGCAGGTCGGCCGGGGCACCGCCGATGACGACGACCACCTTGGAACCGCTTCGCCAGCCCAGGGTCGAGGCACGCGACACCACGGACTCGTCAGCCTCCGCGCGAACCACGGCGTCGACAATCGTGGCCTCGATGCGCGTGTCCCACGCCCCACGTGACTCCGCCGCCCGGGCATAGATGGCCGCCGCCGCGAAGGCGATCTCGCGTGAGTAGTGCAGGATCCCGAGCTGCAGCACCTGCCGGTCGCTCCTCGGCAGCAGCAGCTGGATCTGTTCCTCCACGACGTCTGTCGTGGTGCGCACGAGGTCCACGGTCTGTTGCAGAGTGATGCGGCCGGCCATGGCGCGCGGAGCTGCGTCGAACACGGATTCGGGGGCGAAGTCCTCTCCGGAGATCCAGGTCACGAACCCGTCGATCCCGTTGCGGGCGAGGATGTTGATCCAGGACCGTGACTCCGCGTCGAGTGTCCCGAACCACCCGTGCCGAGATTCCATCGCAGCGAGGGTGGCGGTGTTCATGCGGGCGGTGGCGCCGCGCAGTCGCTTCAGGATCCCGGAGCGGGTGCGCTGCGACGTGATCTGCACGGGCAGGGTCCCGGGGCGAGGCGAGGGGTTGCTCATCGGGCCAGACTAGTGGTCATGGCGATGGCCTAGCCTGTGGGGATGCCCGGCGAGACCACCGCAGCGACCATCGCGCTGCGTGGGGACCTGCACACCCACACCCACTATTCGGACGGTGCGGGCACGGTGCTCGAGATGGTGGCTGGCGCCCAGGAGCTTGGTCTTGAGTACCTGGCCATCACCGATCACTCGCCACGGTTGCGGGTCGCCAACGGGCTGGATCGCCCACGCCTGGAACGACAGTGGCAGGAACTGGCGACGGTGGGCCGCTCGACCGACGTGGCGGTGCTCCGGGGCATCGAGGTCGACATCCTGCGGGACGGCTCGCTCGACCAGGCGCCGGACGTGCTGGCGCGCACCGAGGTCGTCGTCGCCAGTGTTCACGCGGGGCTCGACTCCGATCCCGCCGCCCTGACTCGTCGCATGGTCGCGGCCGTCGCCAATCCCCACACCCTCGTGCTGGGGCACTGCACCGGCCGCAAGCGCCGCGTTGACGGGAGCTGGCGCCCCTCCTCGCAGTTCGACGCCGAGCTGGTGTTCGCAGCCTGCGCCATGTTCGGTGTTGCCGTTGAGGTCAACGCGCGCCCGGACCGCGACGACCCGCCCGACGAGCTGGTCGCCCTCGCGGTCGAGTCGGGGTGCCTGTTCGCCATCGACTCCGACGCGCATGCCGTCGAGCAGTTGTCCTTCCTCACGCGAGGGGCGGACCGCGCCGCCTCGCTCGGTATCCCGCCGGAGCGGATCATCAACACGTGGCCGCTGGGGCAACTGCTGTCCCACTCCCAGCGCAGGAGATGAACGCGGTTCGGGGCCGGCCGTGTGGAACGGCCGGCCCCGAACCGGTGAGTCGCAGACGCGTGTGGTCAGCCCTTCACGGACCCGGCGAGGAGACCGCGGACGAAGAACCGCTGGAGGGCCAGGAACACGATCATCGGGACGAACATCGAGACGAACGCACCCGCGCTCAGCAGGTGCCAGCGGGCACCCATCGAGCCGGCAAGCTCCGCCACCCGCACGGTGAGGGGAGCGACGTCCCGGTTGCCTCCGGCAAACGTCAGCGACACCAGCAGGTCGTTCCAGACCCAGAGGAACTGGAAGATGCCGAACGAGGCGATGGCGGGCACCAACAGGGGCAGCAGCACCTGGAAGAAGGTGCGGACGTGGCCCGCGCCGTCGACGCGGGCTGCCTCGATGAGGGAGGCGGGGATGTCCTTCATGAAGTTGTGCAGCAGGAAGATCGCCAGGGGCAGGGCGAAGATCGAGTGCGACAACCACACGGTCCAGAACGACCCAGCCAGTCCCCAGCTCACGTACTGCGAGAGCAGCGGCACCAGCGTCACCTGGATGGGGACCACCTGGAGCGCGAACACCGCCACGAACAGGATATTGCGGCCCGGGAACTCGATCCACGCGAACGCATAGGCGGCGATCAGGGCAATGGTGATCGGGATCACGACGGACGGGATCGTCACCACGAAGGAGTTCAGGAAGAACGTCGACAGGTCCGTCGACGACCCGAAGAGGGTCTCCTCGTAGTTGGCGAGGGTCAGTTCACCCGGTGGGAAGCCGAACCAGGTCCACCAACCGGTGCGGCGGATGTCGTTGGCCGGCCGGAAGGAGGTCAGGAACAGGCCGAACGTCGGAACCGTCCACAGCAGGGCGAGGACGATCGCGACGCCGGATGCCCAGGGGGACGAGAGCCGGTTCTTCGCATCGATGGCGCGTTGCTCCGCGCGGGTGAGCTTGCGGGGCTTCATCGACTGGATCTCGGGGGAGAGCTTGGCGCCGGGGACGTCGGTCAGTTCGGCCTTGATCTGCTGGCTCATCGCTCTGTCTCCGAAATCTTCATCTGGCGGACGTTGTAGATGATGATCGGGATCACGAGGATGAACATCATGACAGCCAACGTGGCGCCGATCCCGCGCTGGTTCCGCACGAAGGTCTGGGCGTAGAACTCGTTCGCGATGACCGAGGTGTCGAACTGGCCACCGGTGGCGGTACGGACGATGTCGAAGACCTTCAGCGTGGCCATCGCGATGGTGGTGATGACGACGATCAGCGCTGGGCGGATCGAGGGCACCGTGACGTTGATGAACGTCTTCCAGCCGGTCGAGCCGTCGATGGAGGCGGCCTCGATGATGTCGTCGGGGATGGCCTTGATGGCCGCCGACAGGATCGTCATGGCGAAGCCGGTCTGGATCCAGATCATGATGACGATGAGGAACCAGGTGTTCCACGGCGGGTTGAGCAGGAACTGCTGCGGCTCGATCCCGAGCCACACGAGCACCTGGTTGGCTATGCCGGTCTGCGGTGCATTCGCGGGCTTGAATTCGTAGACGAACTTCCAGATGATCGAGGCGCCCACCATGGAGATGGCCATGGGCAGGAAGATGAGCGTCTTGGCGAACTTCTCGAACCGGGTCCTGTCCACCAGGACCGCATAGAGGAGGCCGAAGACAGTCGACAGCAACGGCACCAGGATCACCCACGCCAGCGTGTTGAGCAGGATGACCTGGAAGCTGGGATTGGTGAGGACCTCGACGTAGTTGTCGAAGCCCACCCCGGCTGTTCCGTTGTTGTTCTTGAAGGAGTCCATGATCGTCCTGATCCCGGGCCACAGGAGCCCGAAGGCGACCATGAGCACGGCGGGTGCAAGGAAGCCGACCGCCGGAATCCACCGCGGGAGCGTGTCCGAGATGAACAGGATGGCGGCCATCACGGCCGTGAAAAGTGCGATGGCGACGAGCATCACGAGAATTTTCTCGAACGGCGTTTCCGCGTTCAGGATCCAATCCATGTCCCATCTCCTCTCTGAGATGTGTGTGATCTATTCAACCGCGAATCGGCCCGGCATGTGCGTGGGCCACACCCAAAACTTCCGTTCGGATGTGGCCCACGTCACAGTGAGGGGATCAGTTGGCGGGCCAACCGTTCTCGATCTCGTCGAGGACCTCCTGGGAGCTGCGGTCGAGCGCGATCCAGTCGGTCATTCCGGTCCAGAAGGACCCGGCGCCCACGGCACCCGGCATCAGGTCGGAACCATCGAAGCGGAACACCGTGTTGGGATCGGTCAGCAGCTCGAACGAGAGCTGGTCGATCGGGGAGGCCAGGTTGCTCGGGTCGAGCTCGCTGTTGGCGGACAGCCAGCCGGCCGGCGAGACCTTCGCCTTCTCGTTCGACCACTCGGGGGAGGTCAGGTACGCCTGGAACGCCTTGACCTCCTCACGGTCGCTGAACGCGGCGGCGAACTCGCCGCCACCCAGCACCGGCTTCTCGTCCGCGTTGTCACCGGGGAGGTAGAACGCGAAGACGTCGCCGTCCTCGGCCACCGTGGTGCCCTCGGGCCAGTTGGCCTGGAAGAAGGAGGCCTGGCGGTGGAGGAAACAGTCTCCGTCGAGGATCGGCAGACCGGCCTCGCCGAACGGGGTGGTGGCGATGGTCTGCACGCCGCCGTACCCGCCGTTGACATAGGTCTCGTTCTTCAGGATGCTGCCGGCCTTGTCGAGCGCCTCCACGACCTCGGGGGCGTTGAACGGGGTCTCGTGTGCCACCCAGGCGTCGTACTCCTCGGGGGAGACGGTGCGCAGCATCATGTCCTCCAGCCAGTCGGTGGCCGGCCAGCCGGTGGCGGTGCCGGACTCGATGCCCGCGCACCACGGCTTGATGTCCGGGTGGTCGGAGACCATCTGGTCGGTCAGCGCGATCATGTCGTCCCACGTGGTCGGCACCTCGTAGCCATTCTCCTCGAACGCGCCCGGGGAGTACCAGACGAAGGACTTGGCGTTGGCGCCCACCGGCACGGCGTAGTACGTGCCGTCGACGCTGCCGTACTGCTTCCACGCCTCGTTGTAGTACTCATCCACATTCGCCTCGGCCGCCTCGCCAACCGGCACGACGGCGTCGGGGAAGTTCGTGACGAGGGTCTGGAGGAGGCCCGGCTGCGGGATGTAGGCGATGTCGGGCGGTGAGCCTGCCTCGATCTTGACGGGCAGCTGCGCCTCGAACTCGCGCGAGCCCTCGTAGTCGATGGTGGCGCCGGTGCACTCCTCGAACGGGATGTAGGAGTCGATCTGCGGCTGGTCCTCGGGGGAGACGATCGAGGTGTAGACCGAGACGGTCTTGCCGCTCAGGTCGCCGTAGGCCTCGAAGGCCGAGCAGTCCCGATCGGTGCCGCCGTCGGCGCCGTCAGTCGCGCCGTCCGTGGCGTCGTCGCCGCAGGCAGCCAGGGTGAGCAGTGAGAAGGCGCCGAGCGCAGCTGCGGCCATCCTCTTCTTGGAGCGGTACATCTTCGTCCTTTCGGGTCCAGCGGGGTGATGGAACCATCACATCCCGACAGCGTGGCAGGGCGCAACCATGTGCATCGATGAATCAGGTCACGATCTTGTAACGATTCCTGAAAGCGTTGCGCAAGCGCTCGGTTGGAGGGGTGCCATCGCGGCAGGGAAACCTACATCCCCGACGCGCTATCGTGGCTGTCACCGCACGCGGCAGGTGCGCGTGCGCGCGACGCCACAACGAGAGGGACAACGGTGACTGACGAAGCCGGACCGATCATCAACGGACTGCCCACCAATCTTCCGGACGTGGATCCGGAGGAGACGGCCGAATGGCTGCAATCCCTGGACGGCGTCATCGATGCCGGCGGCCTGCACCGTGCCCGCTACGTGATGCTCAAGCTCCTCGAGCGGGCCCGCGAACGGCACGTCGGGGTCCCCTCACTGACAGGCACGGACTACGTCAACACCATCCCGGCGTCCAAGGAGCCCCGCTACCCGGGTGACGAGGACCTCGAGCGCCAGATCCGCCGGATGCTCCGGTGGAACGCCGCGATCATGGTGCACCGCGCCCAGCGCCCCGGCGTCGGCGTGGGCGGGCACATCGCCTCCTACGCGTCGTCCGCCACGCTCTACGAGGTGGGCTTCAACCACTTCTTCCGCGGCAAGGACCACGCGGGCGGCGGCGACCAGATCTTCTTCCAGGGCCACGCCTCGCCCGGCATGTACGCCCGCGCCTTCCTCGAGGGCCGCCTCGAGGAGGCGGACCTGGACGGCTTCCGCCAGGAGCACAGCCACTTCGTCGACGGCGACCTGCGGGCACTCCCGTCCTACCCCCACCCGCGCCAGATGCCGGACTTCTGGGAGTTCCCGACGGTGTCCATGGGCATCGGCCCCATGAACGCCATCTACCAGGCGCAGTTCAACCGCTACCTCCACAACAGGGGCATCAAGGACACCTCCGACCAGCACGTCTGGGCGTTCCTCGGTGACGGCGAGATGGACGAGCCGGAGTCCCGCGGGCTGCTCCAGCTTGCTGCCAACGACGAGCTCGACAACCTCACCTTCGTCGTCAACTGCAACCTCCAGCGCCTCGACGGGCCCGTGCGCGGCAACGGCAAGATCATGCAGGAACTCGAGGCCTTCTTCCGCGGCGCCGGCTGGAACGTCATCAAGGTGGTGTGGGGTCGTGGATGGGACCCGCTGCTCGAGGCGGACCACGAGGGCGCCCTGGTCAACCTGATGAACTCCACCACCGACGGTGACTACCAGCGCTTCAAGGCCAACGACGGCGAGTACGTGCGCAAGCACTTCTTCGGACGCGATCCACGCACGGCCGACATGGTCAAGGACTGGAGCGACGAGGACATCTGGCGGCTGACCCGCGGCGGCCATGACTACGGCAAGGTCTTCGCGGCCTACAAGGCAGCCACCGAGTTCACCGGTGCGCCGACGGTCATCCTGGCCCACACCATCAAGGGCTACTTCCTCGGCAAGCACTTCGCGGGTCGCAACGCGACGCACCAGATGAAGAAGCTGGCTCTGGACGACCTCAAGACCTTCCGCGACCGGGTGAACCTGCCCATCGACGACAAGGTCCTCGAGGAGGATCCGTACCGCCCGCCGTACTTCCACCCGGGCCAGGACGACCCGCGGGTGAAGTACCTGCAGGAACGCCGCCGGGAGCTCGGCGGTTACCTGCCCGAGCGCCGTGGCGATCGCAAGTTCATCTCCCTGCCCGGGGACAAGACGTACGAGTCCGCCCGGAAGGGTTCGGGCAACCAGCAGGTGGCCACCACGATGGCCTTCGTGCGCCTGCTCAAGGACCTCATGCGGGACAAGGAGTTCGCGCCGCGGGTGGTGCCGATCATCCCGGACGAGGCACGCACCTTCGGCATGGATGCCTTCTTCCCAACGATCAAGATCTACAACCCGCACGGCCAGAACTACACCCCCGTGGACGCGGAACTGTTCCTGAGCTATCGGGAGTCGAAGAACGGCCAGATCCTGCACACCGGCATCAACGAGGCGGGTTCCGTCGCGGCATTCGCCGCAGCCGGCACGTCCTACGCCACCCACGGCGAACCGATGGTGCCCATCTACGTGTTCTACTCGATGTTCGGGTTCCAGCGCACCGGCGACTTCATCTGGGCGGCGGCGGACCAGCTGGCGCGCGGCTTCCTCATCGGCGCCACGGCCGGACGCACCACGCTGACCGGCGAGGGTACGCAGCACATGGACGGCCACTCGCCGATCCTCGCCTCCACCAATACCGCGGTGGTTTCCTACGACCCGGCCTACAGCTACGAGATCGCCCACATCGTCAAGGACGGACTGCGCCGGATGTACGGCGAGCAGCCGGAGAACGTCATGTACTACCTGACGGTCTACAACGAGCCCCTCGTGCACCCCAAGGAGCCGGAGGGAGTCGACGTCGACGGCATCCTCAAGGGCATGTACCTGCTGAAGCGCGGTTCGTTCGACGGCGTCGGAGAGGATGCCCGGCGCGCGACCATCCTGGCGGCCGGCGTCGCGGTCCCGTGGGCCCTCGAGGCCCAGGAACTGCTCAAGGCGGACTACGGCGTGGTCGCCGACGTGTACAGCGTCACCTCGTGGGGTGAGCTGCGCCGCGAGGGCCTGGAGCTCGACGAGGCGAAGTACCGCGACCCCTTCGGCGACCACCCCACCACGTGGGTGGAGCAGCAGCTGGGGGAGTCCGCGGGTCCGATCGTGGCCGTGTCCGACTACATGCGCGCCGTGCCCGACCAGATCCGGCAGTGGGTCCCGCGGGACTACACCACCCTGGGAGCCGACGGCTTCGGCTTCTCGGACACGCGCGCGGCCGCCCGGCGATACTTCAACATCGACGGCCCTTCCATCGCGGTGTCGGTGCTGCAACGCCTCGCCGTGGCCGGTGAGGTGCCCCGTGAATGGGCCACGCAGGCAGCGGAGAAGTACCGCATCGACGACGTGACGGCAGGGACCTCGGGGAACGCGGGCGGAGACGCCTAGGCCCCGGGTTCCCCGGCAACCGCCCCATCTGGCAGGCTAGGCCTCGTGGTACGTGACATGGCGAAAGGTACGAACTCGAGGGCTGGCGACAGCCATGGTGGGGCGGAGCTGTTGTCCCTGGAGACCGGAATGGTGGTCCAGGAGATCGGCTGGGACGAGGACGTGGACTCCGACCTCCGCGACGAGATCATGGACCTCATCGACGGCGAGATGCTCGACGAGGATGCGATCGAGGCGGTCGACGTAGTGCTCCTCTGGTGGCGCGACGATGACGGCGACGTCGCCGACGGGCTCGTGGACGCTCTGCCCGACCTGTCCAACGACGGCTGGATCTGGCTCATGACCCCCAAGGTGGGCCGGGACGGGTTCATCGAGCCCAGCGACCTGGCCGAGGGGGCAGCCACCGCCGGCCTCTCGCTGACCACGACTGTGAACGTGTCGGCCGACTGGCAGGCACACCGCGTGGTCCGCCCCAAGGGCTCGCGTCGCTGACGTGGCCGACTCGCCCCGTATAGGTGTCCTGACGTCCGGGGGCGATGCCCCCGGCATGAACGCGGCCGTGAGGGCCATCACCCGGTCGGCGCTCCATCGCGACGCGGAGGTGTACGCCATCCATGAGGGGTGGCAGGGCGCCGTTGATGGGGGCGACCACATCCGGCGCCTGGGGTGGGACGACGTATCCGGCATCCTCAACAAGGGCGGCACGGTCATCGGCACCGCCCGCTCTGACGCGTTCCGGAGCCGCGACGGCCAGCGACGAGCGGTGGCCAATCTCGTCGCCCGTGGGATCGACCGGCTCATCGTCATCGGCGGCGACGGATCCCTGACGGGCACTCGAGCCCTGCGCCTCGCCTGGGCCGATCTCCTTGCTGACTGCGTCGCGTCCGGGGAGGTGACACCCCAGCAGGCGGCAGCGCACCCCACGCTCCGCGTCGTCGGTCTCGTCGGCTCGATCGACAACGACATGGTGGGCACGGACATGACGATCGGGACGGACTCCGCCCTCCACCGGATCACGGAGGCCATCGACGCCATCTCCTCGACCGCCGAGTCCCACCAGCGCACCTTCATCGTCGAGGTGATGGGACGCCACTGCGGCTACTTGGCGCTGATGAGCGCCATCGCCGGCGGGGCCGACTACACCTTCCTGCCGGAGTCCCCGCCACGAGACGGCTGGGAGGATCGGATGGTGGAGGTCTTGGCGCGTGGTGTCGAGGCCGGGCGCCGCGACTCCATCCTGGTGGTGGCCGAGGGCGCTCGCGACCGAGGTGGGGAACCCATCACGGTCGAGCGCGTCCACCAGGCCCTGCTGGAGCGCACCGGCGAGGATGCCAGGATCACGATCCTCGGACACGTCCAACGAGGCGGGAAGCCGAGCGCCTACGACCGGTGGATGGCTACCGTCACCGGCGTTGAAGCGGTGCGCCAGGTGCTCGACGGCGACGCGGACTCCGAGCCGCTCCTGGTCGGCATGCACCGGGACCAAGTCGTCACCCGACCCCTGTTGGAGGCAGTCGCTGACACTCGCGCCGTCGCCCAGCACATCTCGCAGGGGGACTTCGACCACGCGGTCGCCGCGCGCGGTCGGGGGTTCGAGCAGATGATCGACATCTACCGCGTCCTGTCGGAGGCCAGACCGTCCGTCCTCGAGGGGGTGAGGCCCAGACGCATCGCGGTCATGCACGCCGGTGCGTTGGCTCCCGGCATGAACCAGATCGCTCGCGTGGCGGTGCGTGCGGGCATCGACCGCGGGCACCAGATGCTGGCCGTCCGCGGCGGCGTGCCGGGATTGGTCAGCGGACACATCGATCCTGTCAGCTGGGCCGATGCCGAGGGCATGGCGCATACCGGCGGTGCCGACCTCGGTACCCGCCGCTACGTGCCGAGTGAGACGGACCTCTACGCCATGGCCCGCCAGTTGGAGGACCACGATGTCGACGCCTTGCTGGTGGCGGGCGGCTACCACGCCTATCGAACGGTGGCGATCCTCGAAGCTGAACGACGTCGGTACCCGGCCTTCGACATTCCCGTTGCGCTGCTGCCGGCGAGCATCGACAACAATCTCCCGTCCTGGCCGATGGCGGTCGGGGCGGACACCGCGCTCAACACGGTCGTCGACTCCATCGACATGGTCCGGATGTCGGCGTCTGCGAGCCGGCGGGCGTTCGTGGTGGAGACGATGGGCCGCGGCTGCGGGTTCCTGCCGCTGATGGGGGGGATCGCGGGGGGCGCCGAACGGGTGTACCTGCCCGAGGAGGGCATCACGCTCGCAGGCCTTGCCGATGACGTCGCAGCCATGGTCGATGCGTTTGCAGGTGGCCGCAACTTCTACCTCGCCGTCATTGGGGAGGACGCCAGCGAGTACTACACCACGGACGTCCTGCGGAGGCTCTTCGAGGCCGAGGGCCACGGACAGTTCTCGGTGCGCCAGGCCGTGGTGGGGCACGTGCAGCAAGGCGGGGTGCCCACGCCCTTCGACCGGATCAACGCCACCAGGCTCGCGTACTCAGCCGTCCTCGAGCTCGACAGGCAACTGGAGGCTGGCGCCACGGCCTACGTGGCGGCGTCCTCCGAGTCGCCGACGCTGTTCGCCCCGCTGCGAGACGTGGTCGACGGGATGGACTGGGACCAACAGCGGCCCGTCGAGCAGTGGTGGCTCGGTCTGCGGGAGATCTTCGCCCAGCTCAGCAGCCGGCCCCGGGGCTGAAGCCCGCCGTCGCTAACAGAGGGGGAGTGGGACGCCGAACCCACGACTCGCGCTGCACGCCATCGCCGATGCCTCGGCCACGGATGACCCGGAGGCGCCTTCGTCGTCGACCACGCTGCGCCACAGGAGGGAGTGCCCGTCCACGGTGCGCTGGACGAGGGTGAAGGTCACCTCCACCCGGTCGCCCAGGGGGGTGCTGCCGCGGAAGCCGCAGGTGGCAGCGCCGCCGAGGGACGCGTCCACAGCGACCGGCAATCCGAGGTTCCACGTCACGTCGGTGAAGCGTTCGGAGAAGCCGGTGGCCAGGGCCTCGCACGCGGCGACGGGCTCCCGGGGTTGCGCCAGTGTCGCCGCCTGCAGCCTGGTTCCAGAGCTGGCGTGGGACAGGTGTGCCACCGTGTCCCCCGAGTCCGGGAGACTGCTGGTGGAGACGGTCCAGCCCGCGGGTGCTGGGAAGGTGGTGTCGTCGAGGAGGACCCTGGTCGATGGCGCAGGTGATGGGGAGGGAGTCCTGCTGGAGGTGGCCACCGCGATGATGGGGCGGTCGGACTGATCGAGGGGTTGTCTGGGGCCGAAGACGAGACCGGTCACCACGACAGCTGTGAGCACCGTGACGGTGATCCCCACCAGGAGGGGTGCCCGCCTGCTCGTGGGTTGGGAGGCCGGCGCCGCTCGTCGTGGAGCTGAGGAGGAACGACGCATGGTGGCTTCCTCCTGCTGGGTCGAAGTGGGCGCAGAGGGACTCGAACCCCCGACTCCCTGCTTGTAAGGCAGGTGCTCTAACCAACTGAGCTATGCGCCCGATGACACCCGCGCGGGCTCGCCCATTGTGGCAAACGCCGCCCGTAATCGGAAAACCGCCCGGATTCTCCCGTGGCGCGCCGGGTCGCGGTGTGCTTGTAAAGTAGTACTTCGTGGCCGCACCCGAACTGACGCACGTGATCTCCGACCTCGACAGGTCCCTCGCCTCGATCGAGGCGGTTGCCAACCTCCCAGCCCTTCGGCAGGACATTGCGGAGCTGGAGACGGAGGTCGCCGCCCCTGACCTGTGGGATGACCAGGACAACGCGCAGCGCGTGACTTCACAGCTCTCGGCAAAGCAGTCGGAGCTCGAACGACTCGAGGGCCTCCGCGGACGGCTGGACGACGCAGCCCTCATGCTCGAGATGGCGGAGGACGAGGGGGACGCCGACGCGCGCTCCGACGTCGAGCGCGAGCTCGGGCGCCTGAAGGACGAGATCGATGCGCTGGAGGTTCGAACCCTCCTGTCGGGTGACTACGACCCCCGCGACGCGCTCGTGACGATCCGCGCCGAAGCGGGCGGCGTCGACGCCGCCGATTTCGCGGAGAAGCTGCTGCGCATGTACACCCGTTGGGCGGAGAGGCACGGCTACGGCGTGGAGGTCTATGACACCTCGTACGCGGAGGAGGCGGGGCTGAAGTCGGCGACGTTCGCCGTGCGGGCGCCGTTCGCGTACGGCACGCTGTCGGTGGAGCAGGGGACCCATCGCCTGGTGCGGATCTCTCCCTTCGACAACCAGGGCCGGCGGCAGACGTCGTTCGCGGGCGTCGAGGTTCTCCCGGTGACGGAGGAGACCGACCACATCGACATTCCGGAGGCCGACATCCGTGTCGATGTCTTCCGCTCCTCGGGACCAGGCGGCCAGTCGGTCAACACCACGGACTCCGCCGTTCGCATCACCCATCTCCCGACGGGGCTGGTCGTCAGCTGCCAGAACGAGAAGTCGCAACTGCAGAACAAGGCGGCAGCGCTGCGCGTCCTCCAGTCCCGACTCCTGGAGCGGGCCCGGCTGGAGCGCGAGAAGGAGCTTGATGCTCTGAAGTCCGGTGACGGCAACTCGTGGGGCTCGCAGATGCGGTCCTACGTGCTCCATCCGTACCAGATGGTCAAGGACCTGCGAACCGAACACGAGGTGGGCAACCCCGACGCCGTCTTCGACGGTGAGATCGACGGCTTCATCGATGCCGGTATCCGCTGGCGCAAGCACACGGAGCAGGCGGGCGCATGACTGAGGTAGCGGCGTGTTGATTCGCGCCGCCTCGGGGCCTGACATAGACTCGCACCGACCTACTGAGATTTTCTCAGGAACTTCCCCTAGAGGTCGGAGCTGCACTTGATCACGTTCGAGGACGTCACGAAGTACTACCCCGGGCAGGATCGGCCTGCGCTCCGCAACATCAACCTCGAGATCGCCAAGGGCGAGTTCGTCTTCCTGGTGGGCCAGTCGGGGTCGGGGAAGTCCACCTTCCTGCGCCTCATCCTCCGGGAGTACCGCCCGACGAAGGGCACGCTCTACGTCGCCGGCAAGAACCTCACCACCATGAACCAGTGGAAGGTGCCGGCGCTGCGCCGGCAAATCGGGACCGTCTTCCAGGACTTCCGGCTGCTACCGGGCAAGACCGTTTACGAGAATGTCGCCTTCGCGCTCCAGGTGATCGGCAAACCCACCAAGTTCATCCGTCGAGTGGTCCCCGAGACCTTGGAACTCGTAGGGCTGGCCGGCAAGGAGAACCGGCTCAACGAGGAGCTGTCCGGCGGCGAGCAGCAGCGCGTGGCGATCGCCCGTGCCTTCGTGAATCGTCCCCAGATCCTCATCGCCGACGAGCCCACCGGCAACCTCGACCCCGAGACGTCGGTTGGCATCATGAAGCTCCTGGACCGCATCAACCGCACCGACACCACGGTCATCATGGCCACCCACGACTCCTCGATCGTCGACCAGATGCGCCGCCGGGTGCTCGAGCTACGCCAGGGCGAGCTCGTGCGTGACCAGGCCAAGGGCGTCTACGGAACGGCCTGAGGCAGGAAGGACACCAGTGAGGCACAC
The DNA here is from genome assembly GCA_947499145.1 of uncultured Arachnia sp. Classification (GTDB taxonomy): domain Bacteria; phylum Actinomycetota; class Actinomycetes; order Propionibacteriales; family Propionibacteriaceae; genus Arachnia. The sequence continues at coordinate 119,865 of CANMNB010000003.1, read as the reverse complement.
CCTCCGAGAAACCTGGTCGGGAATCAAACGAAACCTGGCCATGACCATCGCGGTCATCGTCACGATGGGCGTGTCGCTCTCCCTCTTCGGCGCCGGACTGCTCACCTCGATGGAGGTGGACCTGGTCAAGGGCCGCTGGTACGACAAGATCGAGATATCCGTCTTCTTGTGCACCGAGACCACCCAGGGCGGCATGTGTGAGCCCGGTCAGGGGACCACGGAGGCGCAACGCCAGACCATCCAGGAGACGCTGGAGGCCAACCCCGAGGTCCAGGAAGTCTTCTACGAGTCCAAGGAGGAGGCGTTCGAGGAGTTCCAGCGGGTCTTCAAGGACTCGCCCATCCTCGGTTCCCGCAGCGCGGACCAGATGCAGGATTCCTTTCGCATCAAGCTCGAGAATCCGGAGAACTACGAGGGGGTCGTGAGCGAGGCGCGAGGCCTGCAGGGCGTGCAGAACGTCCAGGACCTCCACCGCGTGCTGGACCCGATGTTCAACTGGCTCGGGGCACTGCAATGGGCCACCATCGGCATGAGCGTCCTGCTGTTGGTCGCCGCGGCGCTCCAGATCGCCAACACCATTCGGATGGCGGCGTTCACCCGGCGCCGTGAGATCGGGATCATGCGGCTCGTCGGAGCCTCCAACCTCTACATCCTGTTGCCATTCCTGCTGGAGAGCCTCATCGCGGGCCTCATCGGCGTGGTGCTGGCAGGAGGCATGCTCAGTGCCGGGTACTACCTGGTCATCGAGTCGAACGCCAAGACCTCAATCCAGGCTTTACCTTGGATTGACTGGTCCCACGTCATCACTGCCATGCTAGCCGTGGCAGCAGTGGGGATCGCCCTGGCGATCGTCCCCACGTTGTTGGCCACCCGCAAGTACCTCCGCATCTAATCCCCTAGGAGAAGACCAGTGGCGCAGGACCTTCCTGTCACCAGCCTGCCGCTCCCTGCAGTCGTGGTCCGCGGCATCGTCGCCGTGCTGGCCACGGTGGCCATGCTGGCCACCGGAACCCCGCAGGCCACCGCCGACGAACTCGACGACCGCAAGGCGGAGCTCCAGCAGCAGCTGGCAGCCCAGGCCGCAGCGATCGAGGGTGCGTCGGCCGAGGTGGCCGGTGCCGTATCGGCGCTCCAGGCCGCGACCGCCGAACTCGAGGAGGCCGAGGCGGAGCTCGCCGCGGCCGAGCGTGCCACCGAAGAGGCGCGCGCTCTCGACGAGCAGCGGGCTCAGGAGCTCGCCGCGGCGGAGCACAAGCTCCGACAGGCCATCGCCGACGTGGCTGCCGCCCAGGCGGCATTCGACGCGGTCGATGCCCGCACCAACGAGGAGATCACCGTCATCACACAGCAGTCAGGTCCCCTCGTGGACTTGGCGCTGTTGTTCTCCGACATCGAGATGTCCGACCTCAACCACCGGGCGCAGCTGGCGGAGACGCTGTTCGACTCGAGTGCGCTGGAGCTCGACGAGTTGACGGCCCGCCGACTCCAGCTCGAGGCCGCCGAGACTGCCGCCGAGGAGGCTGAGGCAGCCGCCCGTGAGGCCCGTGAGGCTGCCGCTCGCCAGTTGGAGGAGACCGAAGCCCGTGAGGCCGCGGCGGATGCGCTTCGGGCCTCCGTGGCGGACAAGGTCGCGGCCCGAGATGCTGCCCTGGCGGCGGCTGAGAACGAGCTTGCGAACGAGCAGGCGAGGCAACAGGCGCTCGAGACCGAGGCGGCTGATGTCGAGAAGCGCATCGCCGAACGCATCAGGCGTGAGGAGGAGGCCCGGATCGCGGCGGAGAAGGCCGCAGCCGCGAAGGCCGCGGCTGAAAAGGCTGCGGCGGAGAAGGCCGCAGCCGACAGGGCCGCAGCGGAGAAGGCCGCTGCCGCGAAGGCTGCGGCGAGCACGCCCAGCCGGACTGACTCCTCGACGAGCCGGAACGACCGTCCGGCCGCACCGAAGCCCGCACCTAAACCGGCAGCGAAGCCTGCGGCGCCGTCCACCAGCTTCATGCTTCCCGTCCAGGGGCGCCTCACGTCCCACTACGGCATGCGGCTCCATCCCGTCCTCGGCTATCGCAAGCTCCACGACGGCACGGACTTCGCGGCCGCATGTGGCACGCCGATGCGTGCGGCGTACAGCGGTGTGGTGGCCGAGCGCTACTACAACGCGGGCTACGGGAATCGTCTGATGATCGATCATGGCCGCATCAATGGTGCCTACGTCACTACCGGATACAACCACGCTTCGCGCTACATCGTCTCGCCCGGACAGCGCGTCTCGAAGGGGCAGGTCATCGGCTACGTGGGCACCACCGGCTACTCCACTGGCTGCCACCTGCACCTGATGGTGTGGCAGAACGGCAGCATCGTGAACCCGATGAGCAAGTGGTTCTGACCTGGTACGAGGTGGCATGATGAGGGGATGCCCAGGGAGACCGGACGCAAGCTGATTGCGCAGAACAAGAAGGCGCGCCACGACTACGCGATCGGCGATGTCTTCGAGGCGGGCATGGTCTTGACCGGTACCGAGGTGAAGAGCCTGCGGCTGGGCCGTGCCAACCTCACCGAGGCGTTTGCGACGGTCGACGACGGGGAAGTATGGCTCCGCAATGCCCACATCCCTGAGTACGAGTTCGGGACCTGGCGAAACCATTCGGCACGACGTTCCCGCAAGCTGCTCCTGAACCGCCGCGAGATCGGCAAGATCGAACGTGAGCTCGCCAGCGCGGGGAAGACCCTCGTACCGCTCTCGCTCTACTTCTCTGACGGTTACGCGAAGGTCGAGATTGCGGTGGCCACGGGCAAGCGCGAGTGGGACAAGCGTCAGACGATCGCCCAGCGCGACGCGGACCGTGAGGCGAGGCGCGCACTGGCCAGCAGGAACCGTCGAGTCCGCTAGGGGCGGTTCCGGGATGCGGCAGGGTTGTCCCCGATGCGTGGCTCCGATCGAACGTGCATCATGGAACCATGCCGACTTTCGACCCCTTCCTCGACGGACCCGTCAGTGACCAGCAGCGGGATCGGGCGGTCGACTACCTCCAGCAGGCGTACGCCACGGGCGCGCTCGACCCGGACGCCTTCGACAAGCGGCTCGGCACTGCCCTGACCACGTCGTCCCGGGTCGAGCTGAACGCGTGTCTCCGCGGCATCCCGCGCTCCGTCCCCGTCGCGCCGCCCTTGGCGGCTGCTCCCGTCGCCCGACCTGAGGCGCCACACCAGGTCCAGGACGTCGGCGCGGGACTGACTCACCTCAGCGGCCTGTTCACCGCCTTCGTCGGTCCCGCCGTGGTCAAGGCGGTTGCGACGCCGGGTGGACGGGCGTGGCTGGAGGCCAGCCGGGCGCTGGCATTCCAGCTCACGATGCTCATCGTCGGCGCGCTGGCGATGGTCAGCGCGGTTGTCCTCGACGCGGGCCTCGCGCTGTTCGCCGCCTGGATGACGTGGTTCGTGGGGACCATCCTGCTCAGCGTCCGTGCCTTCAACGGGCGCAACAGCACCGAGCGCGTGGAGAAGTTCCTCATCGTCAAGCCCGAACACGCCCACCGCCAGATCGGACGCTGAGGACGATTGGGGTTCCGGCCGGCCCCGGAGTAGAATGTTCGGGTACAACTCAACAGGGGGTGACTGGTTTCGACTTGGGACGGTAGTCCCAGGAGAAGCGGGCCGAGGATCCATGCTCATCTCGTCAAACGCTGCATGGAAACCAATAAGTGCCAACAACAACCGCACTGACTTCGCTCTCGCTGCCTGATCAGCGACCGAAGGGTCAGCCCGGGTGCGCCTTCCGCCCGGTGCCTGGCCTCATCTAGAAGGCTTGCTGAACGGCTGTGGTTCCTGCGGCCGTTCGGGACTTTTCAGGAACTGAGCTTGACTGCGACGTGCCGACGCGAGTGCAGGAGCTGAGAAATCGCCTAGTCGGCTGCGCCCGGAGAAGACCTGGTTCGCCGCTCGAGGACGCGGGTTCGATTCCCGCCACCTCCACCCCTGCGATGTCCGAGGACATCACAGACTCCCGGACCGTCCTGGTCCGGGAGTTTTTTCGTGCCCGACGCGGTGCCAGCGGGACGATGCGGCCCTGCGCCACAATGGAGTCATGACTTCCGGTCTCGCCGTCTCCCCGGGCCAGGTGCTGGTTGGTACGGAGCCGGGCAGCGGCGGCTACTTCGACCGCAGCGTGGTGCTGCTGCTGGACCACGGTGACGCTGGCTCCCTCGGCGTTTGCCTGCACCGACCGGCCGACGTCGGCATGGTTCCCGCGCTCTCGCACTTCGAGCGCCTCCTCACACCCCCACAGCAGCTGTTCGAGGGCGGACCCGTGCAACAGCAGGCCGCCGTGGGCCTCGCGAAGGTGGCGAACGTCCTCGAAGAACCCCCCGGGTGGCGTCGGCTGTTCGAGGACGTCGGGGTCCTCGACCTGGACACGCCCGTCGAACTCGTCGAGGGTGCCTACTCGCACCTGCGCATCTATGTCGGCCTCTCCGGGTGGGAGCCGGGCCAGCTCGAGGGGGAGCTCATTCGTGGGTCCTGGTTCCGGGCGCGGGCTCGGGTGGAGGAGATCTTCGGGACCCCCCGAGACCTGTGGCGGCGAACCCTCCGCCGTATCGGGGGCGTGCCGGGCCGCTGGTCGACGTGGACGGAGTCACCCGAGCTCAACTGACGGGGGCTGCCGCCCGTTTGCGAGCCCCGCCGTGTGGCGAGCGGCTAGCATGGGCGCCAAGCGAGGACGAGGAGAGCCAGTGACGGAGCGGCCGCGCACGCGGATACTGATCGTCGATGACGACCCGGCGTTGTCCGAGATGCTTCAGATCGTGCTGCGCCAGGAGGGCTTCGACACCCACCACGTCGCCAACGGCACCGACGCACTCGACATCATGCGGCAGAGCAAACCCGACCTGGTCCTGCTCGACCTCATGCTCCCCGGCCGCGACGGGGTGTCGGTCTGTCGTGACATGCGAGCCGAGTCCGGGGTCCCGATCATCATGCTGACCGCCAAATCGGACACCTCCGACGTGGTCTCGGGCCTCGAGGCGGGCGCGGACGACTACGTGGCCAAGCCATTCAAGGCGAAGGAGCTCGTGGCGAGGATCAGGACCCGGCTGCGGCGCATGAGCGTGGATGGCTCGTCCGACACGCTGGCCATCGCGGATCTCTCCATCTCCGTGTCCGCCCACACCGTCAAGCGAGGTGGCGCTGCCCTGCCCCTCACGCCGCTGGAGTTCGACCTCCTGCTGGCCCTCGCCAAGCGTCCCGAGCACGTCTTCACCCGCGAGGAGCTCCTCGACGAGGTGTGGGGGTATCGCAGCGCGGCGGACACGCGCCTGGTCAACGTTCACGTTCAGCGCCTGCGCTCCAAGGTCGAGAGCGACCCCGAGAACCCGAAGATTGTGGTGACCGTCCGCGGGATCGGGTACAGGGCCGGTGACCACGCCGAGCGCTAGCGGGTGGCGCGGCCCGGCACACCTGTGGGGGAGTTCGCTTCCCCTGAGGGTGCTGGTCACCACGCTGTTGTCGTCCGCCATCGTCCTCGCTCTGGCTGGTCTGATGCTGATGCAGCAGGCCACCGCCAGCATCGTGGAGACCAAGAAGGCCACCTCGCTGGCAGAGGCCACGAGCATCCACTCCTTCATGCAGCAGCAGCTCCGTGCCCCGGAGATGCGCAACATCGCAGTCACGGAACAACTCATCCGACTCACTGATCTGGCCCGGGCCCAGGCCGGGCAGTACAAGGTCGTCATCCAAGGGCCGGCCTCGATCCTCGTGTCCTCCGGCATCACGCCGGACTCCGTCCCGGAGAGCCTCCGAAGGGAGGTGGACGACGGCGACGGGCTGTTCATCACTCCGACAGCCGTGGGCTACTCGGACGGATCGCCCACCGAACCGGCATGGGCGATCGGGACAGTGCTGGTGGACTCCGTCGGGGAGCGGTTCCCGGTCTACTACATCTTCCCGATGACGAGCGAGGTCGCCACCCTCGATGCGCTGCGGGATGCCGTCCTGACCACCGGGGCCGCGATCCTGGCGGCACTGACGCTCATCGCCTACCTGGTCACTGTGCAGGTCGTGCGACCCGTGCGCCGGGCCAGCCAGACGGCCCTGCGCCTGGCGTCGGGAAACCTGGACGAGCGCATGGCGGTGCGCGGCACGGATGACATCGCGTCCCTGGCAGTCTCGATGAACCAGATGGCCGATGACCTGCAGGAGCGCATCCGCGAGCTTGAGACGCTCTCCCTCGTCCAACGCCGGTTCGTCAGCGACGTCAGCCACGAGCTGCGGACCCCGCTGACAACCATCAAGATGGCCGCGGACGTGCTCCACGAGAAGCGCTCGTCCTTCGAACCCGTGACGGCCAGGACGGCGGAACTCATGAGCACGGAGATCGACCGCTTCGACGAGATGCTGTCCGACCTCCTCGAGATCTCCCGCTTCGACGCCGGTGCCGCCACCCTCACACTTGACGAGGTGGACCTGACGCAGCTCGTGTCCTCGGAGGTCGAGGCACAGCGGGCCTTCGCCGAGAGCCAGGACACGCAACTGCTGTTCGAGGCGGACGGACCCGCGACGGCACAGGTGGACGCCAGGCGCATCCGGCGCATCCTGCGCAACCTCATCGTCAACGCCATCGAACACGGAGAACAGAGGCCCGTCGAGGTCCACGTCGCCTCGGATGACACTGCCGTCGCCGTCACCGTCCGGGACCGTGGAGTGGGTTTCTCGGCGGCCCAGTCGGCCCAGGTCTTCGAACGCTTCTGGCGCGCGGACCCGTCGCGCACCCGGATCATTGGCGGATCGGGCCTCGGACTGTCCATCGCCCTGGAGGATGCGCGGCTGCACGGTGGCTGGCTCACAGCGTGGGGACGGCCCGGTCGCGGAGCCCAGTTCCGGCTCACACTTCCCCGAAACCCGGAGCACGAGCTCACCAGCTCGCCACTCCCGGTGATCCCCACTGACCTCGAGGCCAGGAGGACCTCATGAGGAGGCTGGCGGTGTTGCTCGCGCTGCTGCTGTTGTCAGCGTGCACCACGATCCCCACCCAGGGGGAGGTCGAGCGGATCCCCATGACGGCGGAGCCGCGCAGCGTTGAGCTGGCGCCGGAGCCGCCCCAGCCGGACATGCCCCCCGATCGGCTGGCAGAGGGCTTCCTCCAGGCCATGGCGGAGCCGGACGCGGACTACGCCGTCGCACGGCAGTACCTCACCGTCGAGAGCGCAGCAACCTGGCAGCCGTCATCGGGAGCCGGAATCTACGACGGACGTGTCGCCGAGGTCTCCGACCGCATCCTGCTGACCGGCACCCGCATCGGTGTGCTGGACGCCCACGGCCGCCACACGCCGGTGGCGGACACCCTCGAGCACGACTTCCGCGTCGTGCAGGAGGACGGTCAGTGGCGGATCAGCAATCCACCCTCGGGCGTGATGGTGTCCCGCTACATCTTCGAGCGCTTCTACGCCCATCCGGCCATCTACTTCATGGCGCGCAACGGGTCCCACGTGGTGCCGGAGCTCATCCATCTGCCCGAGGCACTGCTGACTCCCGCCCGTGTGGTGGAGGCGCTGCTCGCCGGGCCGGGACCGGATCTGGCCATGGCTGTCCGCAACACCATCCCGCCCGGCACACGCCTCGCCCCGGAGGGGGCGACGATCAGCCCCGATGGTGTCGCCCAACTGACCCTGGCGGGGCTACCAAGCCGCTTCGACGAGAGCCAGCGGCGCGAACTCGGTGCCCAGCTCATGTGGTCTCTGACGGCCATTCCTCGGGTGACCGGTCTGCAGCTGGCCGTTGACGGCGTCCCGTACCCCCTGCCCGGCCAGGACGAGGACGGGGTGCTGGAACTGGCGTCCCAGCAGGGGTACCAGGTCCTCACTCGCGGTACCAGCACCGACCTCTTCGGCGTGCGGGGAGGCGTGGCGGGTCGCCTCACCTCGAGCGGCTCGTTCCTGCCCCTGGACACGGGGGAGCGGGACGTGGCCGAAATCGCGCTCTCCCTGGATGCCGCCCGACTGGCGTTCGTGCCACGCTCCCGGGACGTCGTGATCACTGGCCCGCTGGAGGGGGAGCTGGCTGAACTCGATCTCCAGTTCAGCAGCATCCGTTCCCTGCAGTTCGCGAGTGGCTACCTGTGGTTCCTCGGCCGTGACGGCGAGGACGCGACACAGGTCGTGCGAGTGGACCAACAGGGCGCGGCCCAGACGGTCGAACTCGAGATCCCGGAGTCGCCCATCGTGGACTTCTCCGTCTCCCAGACCGGGGCACGGGTGGCCCTGATCCTGGCCGGCTCGTCGGGCAACGTGCTGGGATCGGCGACCATCGTCGGAGACGCGGCGCCCCGCCTGGAGCAGTGGCGACCAATGCCGCTGATCGACGACTCGGGTGCTCCCCTGCAGGGCTACCGGAGCCTCGACTTCAGCGGAGAGTCCGAGATTGCGGTCGTCGCCCAGCCCGGATCTGAGCGGCCATCGGTGTTCCTCGTACGGTTCGACGGCTCGCTGGTACGAGACATAGGTCCGCTCACCGGAGCGCCAGCCGAAGTGTCGGCCCTGCCACGGATGGGCGGCGACGCGCTCGCGGTGCGGTCGTCCTCCAATGTCGTGTTCCGCTACGAGGCACGCATCCGCTGGTCAGGAACCGGCGTCGAACTCGACGAGATCAGCTACCCGGGCTAGCTGTGGATCGACGGTGATGCCGCCCCCTGCACACCCATCATGGTGGTGTGCAGGTGTGGACGGCATTCCATGATCTCGTGCTGGGCTCGGCGTGCGCGGCGTGCCGGCAGCCAGGCCAACGCGTCTGCCCACCCTGCCGGCGACGGCTCGACGAGACGCCCCATGGGGTGCGCCGAGATTGTCTTGACCTTCCCGTGATGGCGGCGAACCACTATCGCCCCTTGATGGCCCATCTGGTGCCTGCCTTCAAGGACGACGGGGCACTTCAGCTGAGGTCGCCCCTGGGCCGCCGGCTCGCTGGCGCCGTTCGGGAGCTCGGTCTGGACGGTGAAGTGGTCCTGGTGCCGGTCCCGTCGCTCGCGCACTCCAGGCGTCGCCGCGGTCTGGACCACGGACTAGCCCTGGCCCGGACGGCAGCTCGACTCACGGGGTACCGTGCACAGCCGCTGGTCACCCGCGTGCCGATCCGGGACGGACGCCAGCGCGGGAGGGGGAGACAGGAGCGGCGCGCACTGCTGTCGGACGAGATGCGCCTCACGCGGCGACCACAACCTCGGCTGGGTGCGGTCGTCACCGACGACGTGGTGACCACGGGATCGTCGTTGGCCGCCACGGTGGCGGCGCTTCGCCGGGCGGGGATCCCGGTCCTGGGGGCTGCGGTCATCGCCGACGCCGACCGCAGGCTCGAGCGAGGCGTGGATGTCTCCCCGGGGTACCCCGCGGGGGAGTAACGTTCAGATATGGAAGACGCCGTTCGGTCCCAGGCTCCTTCGGGAGGCCGGGACCACGGCGTCGATTGTTGTTCGGGAGCGTGGATCCACGCGGATTAGGAGGAACGATGGACATCGTCGTTACTGGTCGTCACTGCACCGTTGGGCCGGAGTTGAAGGAACTCGTGCAGGAGCGCATAACGTCTCTCGAACGGCTCAGGGACCGCATCATCCGGGTGGAGGTCGAGTTCCACGCCTCCGAGGGGACGAAGGACCCCTCCGATGCCGTCGAGGTCCAGATCACGCTGCGCAGCAAGGGTCCGGTCATCCGGGCGGAGGCGCGGGCCAACGACAAGTACGCCGCCTTTGACCAGGCCTTCGACCGGTTGAAGACACAGCTGCGAAAGGCTGCCGATCGCCGGAAGACCCATCGCGACCTGCGCGGCACCGTGCCGTTCAACGAGCCCAGCCCCGAATCCAATGGGACCGGGGACGACGAGACACGGCAGGAGGTTGCCGGACTCGTCATCGAGGGAGACGGTCCGCTCGTGGTGCGCGAGAAGGAGTTCGACGCGCAGCCCCTCACCCTGGCGCAGGCGCTGGACGAGATGGAGCTCGTCGGTCACGACTTCTTCCTCTACCAGGACGCGGAGAGCGGCAGGCCTTCCGTCGTCTACCGGCGGAAGGCGTACAACTACGGCGTGATCCACTTGAACGTCGGCCAGAGCGCCTGATCCGTCCCGCCGGGGCGTCGTCCACCTGGGCGGCGCCCCGGCATCATGCCGGAACAGTTTTCGACACTGCCGGGCCGACGATAGGATGGCAGACGGTTCGACAGCGGACAACGACGGCGAAGGGTCTGGACGACGTGGGATTCATGGACTTTCTGAGCAACCTCGGCTCAGGGACTCAGCTGAGGAAGCTGCAGAAGGTGGCCGAGCAGGTCAACTCGATCGAGGAAGACTTCCAGGCCATGTCGGACGCCGAGTTGCGTGCGATGACCGACGAGTTCCGCAAGCGCATCGCCGACGGCGAGTCGCTGGACTCGATCATGCCCGAGGCTTTCGCGACGGTGCGCGAGGCGTCCGTTCGGGTCCTCGACAAGCGGCACTTCGACGTGCAGCTCATGGGCGGGGCCGCCCTGCACTGGGGCAACATCGCCGAGATGAAGACCGGTGAGGGCAAGACCCTCGTCGGCACGTTGCCGTCGTACCTCAATGCGCTCACCGGCAAGGGCGTCCACATCGTCACCACCAACGACTACCTGGCGAAGTACCAGTCGGAGCAGATGGGCCGCATCCATCACTTCCTGGGACTCGAGGTGGGCGTGATCCTGGCGCAGATGACCCCCGAACAGCGGAGGCACGCCTACAACGCCGACATCACCTACGGCACCAACAACGAGTTCGGTTTCGACTACCTGCGCGACAACATGGCCATGCGGCGGGAGGACCTCGTCCAGCGCGGCCACCACTACGCCATCGTGGACGAGGTCGACTCCATCCTGGTCGACGAGGCTCGCACGCCGCTCATCATCTCCGGTCCGGCCGAGGACACCCACGAGTGGTACCCCGTCTTCGCCCGCATCGCCCAGCGATTGGAGCGCGACCGGGACTACGAGGTCGACGAGAAGAAGCGCACCATCGCCATCGGTGCCTCCGGGATCGAGGCCGTGGAGGACCGGCTCGGGATCGACAACCTCTACGAGTCCGCCAACACCCCGCTGATCAGCTACCTGAACAACGCCATCAAGGCCAAGGAGCTCTTCAAGAAGGACAAGGACTACGTCGTCATCGACGACGAGATCCTCATCGTCGACGAGCACACGGGCCGGTCCCTGGCCGGGCGCCGTTACAACGAGGGCCTGCACCAGGCTCTGGAGGCCAAGGAAGGCGTCCGGATCAAGGACGAGTACCAGACGCTCGCCACCGTCACGCTGCAGAACTTCTTCCGCATGTACGAGAAGCTCGCGGGCATGACCGGCACCGCCAAGACGGAGGAGGGCGAGTTCCAGAAGATCTACGGTCTCGGCGTCATCGTCATCCCCACGAACAAGCCGATGATCCGTATCGACCAGCGGGACCTGATCTACCGCACCGAGGAGGCGAAGTTCGACGCGATCATCGCGGACGTCTCCGAGCGACATGCCAAGGGCCAGCCGGTCCTGCTCGGCACGGCTTCCGTCGCCAAGTCGGAACTGCTGTCGTCCCTGCTCAAGCGAGCGGGGATCCCGCACAACGTCCTCAACGCGAAGCACCACGCGAAGGAGGCCTCCATCGTCGCGGAGGCGGGACGCAAGGGTGCGGTCACCGTTTCCACGAACATGGCCGGTCGCGGCACCGACATCATGCTGGGAGGCAATCCCGAGTTCCTGGCGGACCTCCAGCTGCGCAAGCGCGGTCTGGACCCGGTGGAGACCCCGGAGGAGTACGAGGCGGCCTGGGACGAGACCCTCACTGCCCTGGAGGACCAGGTGCGGGTGGAGCACGAGGAGGTCGTGGCGGCAGGTGGCCTCTACGTCGTCGGCTCCGAGCGCCACGAGTCCCGCCGCATCGACAACCAGCTCCGTGGTCGGTCAGGTCGCCAAGGAGATCCGGGCGAGAGCCGCTTCTACCTGTCCCTGACCGATGACCTGATGCGTCTGTTCCGCCCGGAGCTGCTCGAGCGTGCCTTGCTGATGCTCAAGGTTCCCGACGACGTGCCGATCGACAACAAGTCGGTGACCAACGCCATCGAATCGGCGCAGAAGCAGGTCGAGGCGCAGAACTTCGAGATGCGCAAGAACGTCCTGAAGTACGACGACGTCCTCAACCGCCAGCGCCACGTGGTCTACCGGGACCGTCGGCGGGTGCTTGACGGCGCGGACATCAGTGACCAGCTTCGTGAGCGCGCCACCAAGGTGGTCTCGGACGTCGTCCGCAGCCACACCGTGGGAGTCCCGGAGGACTGGGACCTCGACATGCTGCTGGACGAGCTTCGAACCCTCTATCCGGTGGCGGTGGACGACGACGAGCTCGACGATCGCCTGGGGTCCCAGACCGAGCTGATCGAGCTGTTCACCGACGACGTCCTGGCCGCCTATGACCGGCGTGAGGAGGAGTTGGGCGCCGAGACGATGCGTGAGCTGGAGCGGCAGGTCCTGTTGAGCGTGGTGGACCGCAACTGGCGCCAGCACCTCTACGAGATGGACTACCTGCGCGAGGGGATCGGCCTGCGTGCCATGGCCCAGAGGGACCCCCTGGTGGAGTACCAGCGTGAGGGCGGGGACATGTTCGTCGCGATGCGCGAGTCGTCGTTCGAGCAGATGGTGGGGATGCTCTTCAACCTGGAGGTCAATCGTCCGCAATCGCAGGTGGCGGTCGGAATGGTCACCGACGAGGCGGGCAGCGTTCAGGACCCGCTGGCGAAGGTCAAGGCACTCAGCGACGAGGACGAGGCGCAGCCGCTCGCCAAGGGTCTGGGTGGCGAGAGCCCACAGAACCTCACCTACACTGCGCCCGACGAGAGCGGATCGGCCACCACGACGGCAGCGACGGCCACGGGCACCGGGAACAAGCCTGGCCGGAACCAGCCGTGCTACTGCGGCTCGGGGAAGAAGTACAAGGTCTGTCACGGGGCGGCGAAGGGCTGATCAGAGGCCGAGCACATCGATGCTCGAGCACTGCCACCGCGACTCCCCCCGATCGAGCCTGAGGGTGCACACGAGCCATCGCGGTCCGACGCGCAACAGGCTCACCGCCTCGACCGCTCGTGGACTTGGCATCTGCAGCCGAATCCGACCCGGCACGGCCCTCGACAACCTCCCGGTGTCCACGTAGGCGGTGAGCTGGAGCAGGGCTGGGGTCTGCATCCGCTCCCTGACCTGGTGCAGCGCCCGGCGTCCTATCAGGGCTTCCAGCATGATCCGCACAAGGCGCGAGGCGTCGTGGACCGCCATGATTGGAGGGGCTGGGGCCTGGTTGGTCGGGCAGGGGCGGGAGCGGGTGGCGGTTGGCATGCCCTGACGCTAGGAGTCCGTGGCGGTGATCGGTAGACCGGTGCCCGGGGCCGACAACATGGGTCCGGCGCCGACAACGTCGCCGTTACTCGGACAACAATCCCGCGACGTCGGACAACAACTGGAGGCGTCAGGTGCCGAACATGGAGAGGAGCCCGCCCACGGTCAGCACGACCATCACGGCCAACAGGGGCACCTGGGCTCGGACCGCGTGGTCCGGATCCAGCCTGAGTGCGATGTCATGGGTCACCAGCGCGCCGGCGACGTGGCCTGCGACGATCGCCAGCACCTGGCCGACGGCGATCACCATCGGGTAGGCCAAGAGCGTCGTGTCGGGGGCGGCCTCGGCCATGCCCAACAGGTCCCACCCCCGTCCCAGGGGGTCCGCGAACCTGATGGCCGTGCGCTGTCCTTCGAGGTAGAGCATCGTGGCGTAGTGAGCCAGGAAGTAGCCGGCCACCAGAGGAAGCAGGCCCGGCGCCAGGGAGTCGACCGTGGCGCGATGTGACCCTCCGGTGGGCCGCAGGGGCGCGGCCGCGGCGCTGAAGACCAGGTAGACCGCGGCAACGGTCACCGTGAGCCCTGTGATCCCCAGCAGACGGGGATCGACAGCCAGCCCCTGGGTCGACCGCACCCACCAAGCCGAGGCGGAGACGGCGTCGAAGAGAGTGCCGCCCAGCAGGACCGCGGCGAGCGGGGCCAAGTCGCGGGGTACCGCCCAGGCACCCAGATTGCGCAGTGGACTGACGAACAGGAGGGTGCCGTCGGCGTTCCTCTGCCACGGGGAGAGTCGCGCGACGGTGGCGGCGAAGGCTTCGAACGGATCGGCCTTGGCGATCCAGCGCGGCCCCTTCAGAAGGGTGCCGCCGATCACCCAGGCCAGCCACAGCGCGACGAAACCGCGGAGCACCGGCAGTGTGAGTGCCTCCGGCTCCACGAGTTCGAGGTAGAGGAAGACCAGTAGCGCTCCGGCGGCCGGGAGCCGGGAGGAGGTCTGGTGCAGGGGAGCCGGAGCCGTGGCGCCGGTCATCCGCAGCAGCGCGCGCAGGGGATTGGCCCGGCGGTAGATCCCTCCCATCAGCAGCGAGACGGGTACCAGCCCGACCCACAGCCAAACGAACACGAAGCCGAAGACCGGGTTGTCGATGCGGTCGGCCCCGAAGACGAGCGCCAGGGCAGCGACCCCCCAGAGAAGCATCGCCACCACGCGCAGACCGCGCGATGTCGCGGGGTGGTCGACGAAGGAGGTGAGTCGCGGGAGCGGATGGCCCTGCAGGTTGAGCAGCCGTGGCTGGCGCCAGGCAAAAGCCACTATCCAGAAGGTGGCGACGAGTGCGAGTGCAGCCCCGGTGACGACCAGGGGAAAGGGGAGCGGCAGGTCGTCACGGGAGGCGATCCCGTGCAGGGGTGTCACCGAACGACCAGCTTCAGCCAGATGGCGGAATTCGAGTGGGTCTCCACCTCGTAGGCCCCGGACATGGTGGCGTCGAAGCTGACCGTCTCGGATCCCCCCGCCTGCAGCGGGGTCTCGATCTCGTAGCCGTGCACGTGGAGGATGTCATCGATCCGGGCGTCCACGGCGATCGTGACCCGTGACCCGAGGGGCACCTCGACGGTCCGTGTGGCATCCGGTCCCTCGGACGTGACGACGAGGTCGATGTCAGTCGGAGGAGCGCTCCCGGCGGCGCAGCCCGAGCCCGTGACGGCAGCGGCGAGCAAGGCAGCCAACACGACCCGACGTGTCACGGACATGACGCTCCTCATCCAGGGAAAGACGATGGATCCAACGTAGGCTGGTTCCCGTGGAACGCCAACTCGTCTTCGTCCCCGTTTCCCGCTCCGAGCTGGAGACCATGACGGGCGGGGTCGAACTGACCGACCGCCCGGCACACACCGTCACCGACGAACTGCTCGAGGCACTCGGGTACACCCCCGCCCAGGCCGAGGACGCCGAGTATGCAGCCCTCGTGCTGGCGTCGATCGCCGCACTGTCCCGTTACGGTGAACGACTCGTGCTGGTGGCCGACGTCCCGACGTCCGTCGTGGGTCTCGGGGCTGACCCGGACAATGGCGGGGTCAACGTGTCGCGCGTCCCCGCTCAGGCCATCACTGCGTGGTTCTGCGAGGCTCCGGGGGTGGACTCGTCCGACGCTGCGGCTGCGGCAAAGGACCTGGACATCGACACCGCCTGGGATTTCCCCGAGGTGCAGCGGCTCCTCCACGAGTCCGACCTGCTCTGGAACGACGTGGAGGAGTACCGCAGGGGGTCAGGCCCGCTGGCCTGACCGCAGCTTGTTGATGAGGTCGAAGGCAACGGCGAGCAGCAGGACGAGCCCCTTGATGATGAACTGCCACGAGGGGTCCACGCCCATGATGGACAGGCCCATGTTGAGAACGCCCATGATGAGGGCGCCGACGATCGCACCGAAGACCCGACCGATTCCACCCGTCACCGCGGCGCCACCGATGAAACAGGCCGCGATGGCGTCGAGTTCGTAGTTCTGGCCGGCGGCCGCCAGCGCGGCTCCGGCGCGGGACGTCACGACGATTGCCGCCAATCCGCAGAGGAAGCCCATGTTGACGAACAGCCAGAAGTTCACGCGCCGGGTGTTCACGCCCGAGAGCTTGGCTGCTGCCAGGTTGCCACCGATGGCGTAGATGTGGCGGCCAAAGACGGTGTTGCCCATCAGCCATGCGTAGGCGACGATCACGACGCCGACGATGATCAGGACGTAGGGGAGTCCGAGTGCGCTCAGGGCCACCCAGTAGGTGACGACCGCGAGCAGGACCGAGATCAGCAGCAGGCGTCCGATGAAGAGCCCCGTGGGCTCGGAGGCCACCCCGTGGCGTGCCTGCAGGCGGCGGTTCCTGAGGGACATCACGACGATGCCGCCGATACCGATCAGGCCTGCGATCAGGGTGAAGGCGTCCAGTTGGCCGACAAAGCCCACGGTCCCGGCCACCCCGGCCCCGGCGATGTCCAGGAACTGGCCCGGGAAGCCGGCTCTCGTGTAGGCCACGAGGACGAGGGCCACCCCCCGGAAGATGAGCATGCCGGCCAGGGTCACGATGAATGCCGGCACCCCGATGAATGCCACCCAGAAGCCCTGCCAGGCGCCGATCAGGGCACCGATGAGGAGCGCCACGACGACGACCACCCAGGGATTCCAGTTGAGGTCGGTCAGCAGGATTCCGATGACGCCGCCGACGGTGGCGACCACGGATCCCACGGAGAGGTCGATGTGGCCCGCGACGATGATCATGAGCATCCCCACGGCGAGGATGAGGACGTAGGCGTTCTGCTGGATCAGGCTCGTGACGTTGTTCGGCTGCAGGATGCGCCCATCCGTCATGATCTGGAAGAACAGGACGATGAGTACCAGCGCCGCGACGATCCCGTACTGCCGTGCACCGCCGGCGAGTCCGGCGAATCGACGGGGAGGGGTTGTCGGGGTCCCGGCGGACGCGGCGGCGGCTGTCCCTTGTGTCATCGTTGTGCCCTTTCCAGCGTCATGAGTCGCATGAGTGATTCCTGGGTTGCTTCCTCGCGGTGCTGCATCCCCGTGATGCGGCCTTCGCTCAGGGTGTAGATCCGGTCGCAGAGGCCGAGTAGTTCGGGCAGTTCGGATGAGATCACGATCACACCCCGGCCCTGTGCCGCCAACGCGTGGACGATGGTGTAGATCTCGTACTTCGCACCGACGTCGATGCCGCGGGTCGGTTCGTCGAGTATCAGGACGTCCGGGTCGGAGAACATCCACTTGCTGAGCGCGACCTTCTGTTGGTTCCCACCGGACAGCTGGCCGACGGGCGCCTGCACCGTCGAGGTTCGGATGCGCATCTGGTCGCGGTAGTCCTGCGCCACGCGCGTCTCGCGTCCTTTGTCGAGGACGCCTCGGCGACTGATCTTCCCCAGCGCTGCTGCGGTGATGTTGTGCCGGATCTCGGCGATCAGGTTCAGGCCGAAGCGCTTGCGGTCCTCGCTCACGTACGCGAGCCCGCTCTGGATGGCCCGTTGCACCGTGTCGGGGTGGATCTCCTGACCTCGTTTGAAGGCGCGACCGGAGATGTTGGTCCCGTACTGGCGGCCGAAGAGGCTCATGGCGAGCTCGGTCCGGCCAGCCCCCATCAGGCCGGCGATACCCACGATCTCTCCCTCGGCGACGCTGAGGGTGGCGCCGTCCACGACGATTCGATCGGGGTGCGAGGGGTGGTGGACGGTCCAGTCCTCGATCCGGAAGATCTCGTCACCGATGACGGGTTCCCGCGGTGGGAACCGATGGTCCAAGGGTCGTCCCACCATGGCCCGGATGATCCGCTCCTCCGTGACGGGCTCCGGCCCGTGCATGTCCATGGTCTCCACCACCGATCCGTCCCGGATGACCGTGATCGAGTCAGCGATCGCCATGATCTCGTTCAGCTTGTGGCTGATGATGATCTGGGTGACGCCCTCGGACTGGAGCATGCGCATGAGGGAGAGCAGGTGCGCTGAATCATCGTCGTTGAGGGCAGCAGTCGGCTCGTCGAGGATCAGCAGCTTGACATCCTTCGACAGCGCCTTGGCGATCTCCACGAGTTGCTGCTTGCCCACGCCGAGGTCGCTGACGCGCGTGGTCGTCGGTTCCCGCAGACCGACGCGCTGCAGCAGTTCAGCGGCTCCGGCGTGAGTTGCCCGCCAGTTCACCACGCCATTGCGTGATTGCTCGTTGCCGAGGAAGATGTTCTCGGCGATCGACAGGTAGGGCGACAGGGCCAGCTCCTGGTGGATGATCACGATGCCCTTGGACTCGCTGTCCTTGAGCGTCCTGAAGTGGACCTGCTCACCCTCGTAGTCGATCTCGCCCTCGTAGGTGCCATGCGGGTAGAGACCGGAGAGCACCTTCATCAACGTGGATTTCCCGGCTCCGTTCTCGCCGCAGATGGCGTGGATCTCCCCCCTGCGAACGGCGATGGACACGCCCTCCAGTGCCGTGACGGGCCCGAAACGTTTGACGATGTCCCGCATTTCGAGCAGCGCCGGGTCCTTGTCGCCCACTGGAGTCGCGTTGTCCATGGCCCAGTGTCACAGACCCAAGTCGGATGCGGAGTAGAACTCGGATTCCACCAGCTTCTCCTCCACCGCGTCCTTGGTGACGACCTCGGGTTCGAGGAGGTAGGTGGGAACCACCTTCACGCCGTTGTCGTAGGTTTCGGTGTCGTTGACCTCCACCTCGTCCCCGTCGATCACCTGCACGATCATCGCTGCCACCTGATCACCGAGCTTGCGAGTGTCCTTCCACACCGTCATCGCCTGCTTGTCCTGGAGCATGTTCTTGACGTTGGCCAAGTCAGCATCCTGGCCGGTCACCAGGGGCCAGTCCTCACCCGGCGTGTACCCGGCGCCGTCGAGGGCCTGCTGGATGCCCAGGGCGAGCGAGTCGTTGGGCGACAGGACGATGTTGACCTTCTTCCCGTCGGCGTAGAACGAGTTCAGCCTGTTCTCCATCTCGGCCTGGGCCGTGTCGCTCTTCCACGCCGGGATGCCGATGTTGGTCCATTCGTCCTCGGATGCCGGCGCCTTGCCCGAGGGAACGGTGAACTCACCACTCTCCACGAGGGGGGAGACCTTGTCCCACGCTCCTGCGAAGAAGAACTTCGCGTTGTTGTCGTCGGGAGAGCCTGCGAAGGGTTCGAGGTTGATCGAGCCGTCCTCGTTCTTGAAGTCGTCCTTGTGGTCGAGGATGTACTGTCCCTGGAGCTCGCCCACCTTGTAGTTGTCGAACGTGGCGTAGTAGTCGACGTGCTCGGAGCCGTTGATGAGGCGGTCATAGGCGATGACGGAGGTGCCGGCGTCCTTGGCCTGTTGCAGCACCGGGCCCAGGGCCGTGCCGTCGATCGACGCGATCACGAGGACCTTGGCGCCGTCGTTGATCATGTTCTGGAGCTGGTTGTTCTGCTGGTCCTGCTTGTTGTCGGCGTACTGGAGGCTCGTGCGGTAGCCACGCTCCTTGAGGAGCGCCTCCAGGTGAGCGCCATCACGGTTCCAGCGTTCCAAACTCTTGGTGGGCATCGCGATACCGATGAGCACATCCTCCGCCGGCGCCTCGGTCGCCCCGGTGGTTTCAGTGCCTTCCGCCGGAGATGCTGCCCCGGTGGTCGGGTCGGCGGGCGCGGTGGTGCCCCCGCGCTCTTCGCTGCAGGCTGTGAGGACACCGACGGCCGAAGCGGCCACGGTTCCCAACAGGAGGTGACGTCTGGTGATGGCCATGACAGTTCCCTTCCGGGGCGGACCCCGAGTGTGGAGGGATTGGGCGACGTCGCTCGATCCCATTTGTTGTGTGACATGGCGAATACTAGGACGTCGCGGACCGATGCGGGAGAGCGATCTCTGATCGTTACCCACTCGTGATCTAAGGTGACGTCGATGTGCCGGACCCGCTCGGTGAGACGATGGCATCGCACAACGGAAGGAGCACCCATGCCCAGGGCCATCTGGAACGGGTCGATCTCGTTCGGCCTCGTGACCATCCCCGTGAAGCTGTACGGCGCCACCCAGGACAACGACGTCTCGTTTCGCCAGGTCCACCAGGCCGACGGCGGCCGGGTCCGCTACCAGCGCGTGTGCGAGGTCTGCGGCCAGGTCCTGCAGTGGGAGGACATCGCCAAGGGTTTCGAGGCCGCTGACGGGCGGATGGCGGTCCTGACGGACGAGGACTTCGACGCGCTCCCGCTCACGAGCCTGAAGACCGTGGACGTCGTCCAGTTCGTGGACGCGGACGAGATCGACGAGAGCTATCTCCAGAAGTCCTACTTCCTGGAGCCGCAGTCGACGGGGATGAAGCCCTACGTGTTGCTCCGCGAGGCCCTGCAGAAGCAGGACAAGGTGGCAGTGGTGAAGGTTGCCCTGCGAAACCGTGAGTCCCTCGCCCTCGTGCGGCCCAAGGACGACCTGCTCCTGCTGCACACGATGTACTGGCCGGACGAATTGAGGGAGGGAGACTTCGCACGCCCGTCGGAGGACGTCACGGTCTCCGACGCGGAGCTTGAGATGGCCAACCTGCTGATTGCCCAACTCGAGGGATCCTTCGACCCCGACGCGTTCACCGACAGCTACCGCGAGGCGCTGACGGAGGTGGTGGAGGCCAAGCTGGCCGGCACCCCGATGCCCGAGAGCGAGGATCGGACGCGACCCGAAGGGGACGTCGTGGATCTCATGGCGACACTCAAGGCCTCCGTCGAGGCAGCTCGGAAACGCCGCGAGGCGGCCGCGCAGGACAAAGCCAGCTGACGGGCCTCAGACCTCGGGCCGCATGAGCCAGTCCTGGGCGCGCCGCTCGATCCCGGAGAAGGCGTCGTCGATGAACGGGCGGATCTGCTGCTCGACCTTGCGTCCGACCAACGGGATCCGGACGTTGAGGTCCCCCTCATAGATGCCCTCGGTTCCATCCGTCAGTGGACGCAGGATGCCCACCGCGTCCACGGCGACGGGTAGCCCCTTGACCGCGACGTCGACGGTACCGCGGCGCGTTCCGTCGGCTTCGGGCGCTCGCCAGCGGAACGTCTGGGAGACGTGGACCGAGCCTCCCACGAACTTGGCCACCTCCCCGGGCACGCTGAGCGTCATGTCCACCGTGGTCGCCTCGTCGGTGATGTGAACGGAGTGGCTGGTGGCGCCCGCGTGCTGCGCGACGTCGGAGATGAACTCCTCGTTGCGCATCAGGGCGACGACCTCCTCGTGGGTGCCGGGGTACGAGTGGCGGTACGTCAGTTGCATGCCACCACAGTAACCGCCTTCGGATTCACGCCACCCTAGGATGAGCCCCATGAGGATCGACCTGCACACCCACTCCAACGTGAGCGATGGCACGGACACGCCGACTCGCCTGGTGCTCGAAGCAGCGGAGGCCGACCTCGACGTCATCGCCCTGACCGACCACGACACGTTCGGCGGGCTCGTCGAAGCCCAGGAGGCCGGTCGCCGTCACGGCGTGAGGGTGCTCACCGGCATCGAGATGTCAGCCGACAGGGACGGCCGTTCGGTCCACGTGCTCGGCTATGGGTGCGATGTACGGGACCCAGGATTGCTGGCCGAGCTGACACGGATGCGCGAGGCCAGGCGCCAGCGGGTGCCCCAGATGTGTGCGAGGCTTCGGGACCTGGGGATCGCCATCACGATGGACGACGTCCTCATGCAGGCCCGAGGAGCGGTGTCACTGGGCCGCCCACACGTGGCGGACGTCCTGGTGGCCGCCGGAGTCGTCGGAAGCCGAACGGAGGCGTTCGAACAGTTTCTCGCCGAGGGCCGTCCCGCCTATGTTCCCCGCTACGCCACCGAGCTCGGGCGAGCCATCGACCTCCTGCACGCTGCGCGGGGCGTCGCCGTGCTGGCGCACCCCTGGGGACGGCAGAGCCGCTCGGTCCTGCCCGCGCCCTACATCGAGGAGCTGGTTCATCTCCACGGCCTGGACGGCATCGAGGTCGACCATCAGGACCACGACTCACACACGCGCTCGCTGTTGTTCGAGATGGGCGCGCGGCTGGGTCTCGTGCGCACCGGTTCGAGCGACTACCACGGCGCCGGCAAGGTGGACCACGAACTCGGGTGCAACCTGACTCGACCCACGGCCTACCGCGAACTGCTGGCGCGGATCCGCGGTCGTGGGGGAGCGGTGCCGCGCTAGCAGCCGGTAGGGTGTCGACCGAAACGAAACACAAATTCGGAAGGCGAGCGCTGTGTCGGAGAACGAGGCGACCACCGAGGTCACGTCACTGGCCCGGGCAACGGCCCGCAGCCGGGAGATCGAACGCGAGATCGCCAGCGACCCCTCGGCCTTCCGCATCCTCACGGGTGACCGTCCCACCGGGAACCTCCACATCGGGCACTACTTCGGTTCGCTGGAAAACCGCGTGCGGCTGGCCGAGAGCGGCCTCGAGACGTTCGTCGTCATCGCCGACTACCAGGTCATCACGGACCGCGACGGGGTGGGCCCGATCAAGGAGCGCGTCTACTCGCTGCTGGCGGATTACCTGGCTGCGGGCCTTGACCCGGAGAAGGTCACCATCTTCACCCACTCGTCGGTGCCCGCCCTCAACCAGCTCATGCTGCCGTTCCTCTCCATCGTCACCGACGCGGAGCTGCGCCGCAACCCGACGGTCAAGTCGGAGTTGGACGATACGGGTGAGCGGCCGATGTCCGGCCTCATGCTGACCTATCCGGTTCACCAGGCCGCCGACATCCTGTTCTGCAAGGCCAACCTCGTCCCGGTGGGCAAGGACCAGTTGCCGCACCTGGAACAGGCTCGTGTCATTGCGCGGCGCTTCGACGAGCGCTATGGCCGCGCGGGCGAAGGGCCGGTGTTCCCGGCTCCTGAGGCGTTGCTCAGCAAGTCGGGCACGATCCTGGGCCTCGACGGGACAAAGATGAGCAAGTCGAAGGGCAACACCATCGAACTGGGGATGACCGCGGACCAGACGGCGAAGCTGCTGAAGCGTGCGGTGACGGACTCCGATCGTCACATCACGTACGAGCCGGAGCGGCGCCCGGAGGTCTCGAACCTGGTCAACATTGCGGCGCTGTGTCTCGACAGGGATCCCAGGGATGTCGCCGAGGAGATCGGTGACGGCGGCGGCGGCGGCCTCAAGAGACTGGCCACGGAGGCCGTCAATGAGCGCTTCGCGGCGCATCGGGCACGCCGTGCTGAGCTCGTGGCGAACGCGGGCGAGCTTGAGCGGATCCTCCGGGAGGGGAACGCGCGTGCCAATGAGGTGGCCGACCGGACGCTCTCCGAGGTCCGATCGGCCATGAACATGGACTACTGAGCCTGGCCCTCGGCAGGGGCCACCTCAACACCGGCACGACGACGGCGCCGGCGGCGCTTCGGCCGCTCGCCCCGCTCGGTGGGGGCCGAAGCGGTGTCCTTCGCCTCGGCGGTCGACGCCCCGCGACGCCGACGGCCTCGCTCCGGGTCGTCCCTGCCCGCCTTGCGTGGGCGCTCGACGGGGACCGCGCCCGGCAACCGTCCCCGCGTCCCCTCGGGAATGTCGAGATCGGTGTAGAGGTGCGGTGACGAGGAGTAGGTCTCCGTCGGCTCGGGGATGCCGATCTCCAGGCTCTTGTCGATGGTCTTCCAACGGGTCACGTCGGCCCAGTCCACCAGGGTGACCGCGATGCCGGTGTTGCCCGCCCGGGCCGTCCTGCCCACGCGGTGCACATACGTGGCATCGGTGTCTGGGCATTCGTAGTTGATGACGTGGCTGATCCCGCTGATGTCGATACCGCGGGCTGCGACGTCGGTGGCCACCAGGGTGTTGACCTTCCCCGAGCGGAAATTCTTCAGGGCGCGCTCGCGGGCGGCCTGGTTGAGGTCCCCGTGGATCGCAGCTGCGGGGAAGCCCCGGTCCACGAGTTCGTCGGCGAGCCGCTGCGCGGCTCGCTTGGTCCGGCTGAACACCATGACCTTCTCGACGCCAGAGGCCTGCAGGATCCGGGCCACCACCTCGGGCTTGTCGAGGTCGTGGGCCTGGTAGACGAACTGCTCGACGTCGGGGACGGTGGCCTTCGCGTCGTGGCCCTCGGCGCGGATGTTCACCGGCCGGTTGAGGGTGGCGCGCGCCAGAGTGAGGATGGGGGTGGGCATCGTGGCGGAGAAAAGCAGGGTCTGGCGCTGCTTGGGAGTCTTGGCGAGGATCTTCTCGATGTCCGGGAGGAAGCCGAGGTCGAGCATCTCGTCGGCCTCGTCGAGCACGAGGATCTGCACCTTGGACAGGTCCAGTGCGCGCCGGTTGGCGAGGTCCAGCAGACGGCCGGGGGTGCCCACGGCGATGTCGATGCCGTCCGAGAGGGCGTCGAGCTGTGGCTCGTAGGCGGTGCCGCCGTAGATGGTGAGCATCCTGACGTCGAGCTTGGTGCCGGCCACCTCGATGTCCCGGGCCACCTGGGCGGTGAGCTCACGGGTGGGAGTGATCACGAGTGCGCGAGGCTTGCCGTGCGTCGGCGCCTCGTCCTCGGCCAACGCTTCCAGACGGTGCAGGAGGCTGACGCCGAAGGCGAGGGTCTTGCCCGTGCCGGTCCGGGCCTGTCCGATGAGGTCGGTGCCTTCCAGCGCGAGCGGGATGGCGAGCGACTGGATGGGGAAGGGTGAGGTGATGCCCGCCTCGGCGAGGGCCTCGACGATCTCGGCGCGGACGCCGAGGTCGGTGAACGTTTCGGTGGTGACGGGCTGGGTCTCGGTCAGGGTCTTGCCTTCTTCTCGGGGTGCAGATGCGATGTCGGGAACGGCACCGGGACGCGCTCGAAAGGCGCCGCGGCAGTGCCACCGCCTGGCAGTCTACTCCAGTAGCCCCCGGCCCGCCGCGAAGCGGCGGTGCACTGGGGTCAGAGGGCGCCGAACCCGACGGGCCTGGACTCCGTCGCACCCAGGTCCAGGTACCCGACCCGGGCAGCCGGGATGAGGACCCGTCGGCCCTTGACGTCCGTGATCTCGAAGAGTGAGCCGTTCTCGAGGGCCCGGGAGAGCGAGTCCACGATGTCATCACCTGACGACTCGGTGTGGATGGTCAGCTCTCGTGCCACGTCGGCGATACCGATCTTGATCTCCATGCGCCCTCCAGGGTTGCTAGCGTTCGACGCTCACGATATCGGTCCCTGCCAAATCAGGGCTCAAGGCGGGCCAGGGCGACGGTGACGTTGTCCCGCCCGCCCCTGTCAATGGCCCAGGCCACCAACGACTCGGCCAGCTCGGCGGCCGTGCCGGCCTGCCGCGCCCGGGGTGCCACAACCTCGTACATGTCACGAGGGGAACTGGCGTAGTTCCACAGTCCGTCGGAGCAGAGCAGCAACCATCCCCCGGTCTCGGGCTGGAGGGTGGTGATGGCAGGGAGAACGTCGTCGGCATCACGTCCCAGCCACTTGGTGATCGAATGGGCCTGGTGGGAGCGTTCCGCGTCCTCGCGGGGCATGCCGAGGAGGATGCGCGCCTGGGCCATGGAGTCGTCCGTGGTCAGGAGGGCGCAGGAGCCGTCGTCGCCCACCCAGTAGGCGCGGGAGTCGCCGACGTTGCCCAGGGTGACGGCACCATCGCGGATCGCAGCGACCACCAGTGTGCAGGCGGACGGCTCGTCCAGTCCCGGCGGGTCCATGACCGCGTCGTGCGCGGCCCGGAACGCGGACGGCAGGGCATCCACGAGATCCTGTTCGGCAGCGAAGGCGTCAACCATGGCGCCACAGGCGGCATCCGTGGCAGCACGGGAGGCGTCCTCGGCTCCCAGGGCGGTGCTCACGCCGTCTGCGACGGCCATGATGGCGGCGCCGACAGACTCCCGCACGGCCAGGCAGAAGGCGTCCTGGTTCGTCGAGTGCTTGAGCCCGAGGTCACTGCACCCGCCCAGCCATGCGGTGGGGGACAGGATGAAATGCCGGCGCTCCGCACCGCTGCTGGGGGTGTCTGTCATGGTTTCCTCGGACGGTCGGTCTGGCGCCCATGGTAACGGCGACGGCTGATCGGCAGACGCGAGACGGGGACCCACGTGAGCGGGTCCCCGTCTTCTGCTGTTGTGGTGCTGGGCGTCAGATGACGCGGACGTGGTCCGCCTGCATCCCCTTCTGGCCCTGCACGATGTCGAACTCAACGCGCTGGTTCTCCTCGAGCGACCGGAAACCGGTGCTGTCGATGGACTTCCAATGCACGAATACGTCTTCGTTCTCGCCGCCGTCCACGGCGATGAAACCGTAACCCTTTTCGGCGTTGAACCACTTCACGGTTCCCTGTGCCATTCTTGCTTCTCCTTACATACCCGACCGCACCGCGCGGTTCGGGTCCGCTTACGCAAATACGTCACGTACTCGGTGGACCCACTCTGTCACAGGTGGGGGGCGTATCCCAAGTGCTGGGCGAGAAAAGTCTGAGGAATTTGTCGGCTGCTTCTGCTTGCATGGGTGTGTGAGTGCATCACGGCGATGGAACATCCTGCCCCCCAGACTGCGGGCGGACCATCGAACTGACCCTTGGCAGACGGACGCGGCCTCGCCGACGAGCGGGGTCCACCTGGTCCTGGGGGCGCCGGGAACGGGCAAGACGACGGCACTCGTGGAGAGCGTGGCGCGGCGGGTCGAGGACGGTACGCCGATCGAACGCCTCGTCGTCCTGGCACCCTCGAGGACGGCGGCCCAGCAGATTCGCCGCGCGGTGTCGCGCCGGCTCGGGACCGCCCAGGTGGCGTTTCGCTCCACCACGGTCCATGGCTTCGCCCTCGGACTGCTGCGGCGGCTGGGTGAGTCCGATGCCGACTGGCGCCTGCTGCGTGCACCCGAACAGGAGTTGCGCATCCGGGAACTGCTGCAGGAGCTCGGCCCCGCCCTCTGGCCGGAGGAGTTTCATGCAGCACTCCCCACCCGCGCCTTCGGTCGCCAGGTGCGTGAGTTCCTGGCCGCAGTTCGCCGCGCGGCGCTCGACCCGGAGGATCTCCACCAGTTGGCCGCGGAACGGGGTGAGCCGCTCCTGGCAGCCACGGCGCACCTGCTGGATCGGTACCTGGACGTCTGCGATTTCGACCAGTCGCTCGACTACGCCGAGCTCGTGCATCGCGCCAGGCTTCTGGTCACGGACCCGGCGAACGACACGGCGATGCGGGCGCTGCTCGCCGCCATCATCGTTGATGACGGCCAGGAGCTCGACGATTCTCAGGCGGGTCTCCTGACCGACTGTGTGCGCACCGGCGCCGCTCTGCACGTTTTTGGTGACCCTCTGCAGCGGACGGGCGGCTTTCGGGGAGCCTCGGGGACGGCGTTGCCGGCGTTGGGGCAGCTGCCGGGAACCGTCGTCTCGTTCCTGGAGCAGGACCATGTGCACGCCGGCCGGATCGGCGACGCGCTGTGCCTGCAACGTTCCAGGTTGGCGGCCAGCCTGGTGCCCCCACTCCCTGCACGATTCGAGTCGGAGGGTGGAGTGGTGACGGCGCGAATCTACGACGACGAGTCCGCACAGACCGCCCACCTGGCCGAGCAGATCCGGGAGTTGGTGCACGAGGGGGCCCATCGCTTCCACGACATTGCCGTGATCGGGCGCTCGGGGCGTCACCAGCTGGCCCCCCTCGCGAAGGAACTCACCAGGTATGGGATACCGGTGGAGGTGGCTGGGGACGAGATCGCCCTTGCCCAGCAACTGGCGGTGCGCCATTTGCTGCTCGCCCTCGGTGTGGCGGCACGTGGTGCCACGCCCGACGGTGACGAGGCCCGGAGGCTGCTGGCCTCCCCGCTGGCGGGGGTCGACGGTGTGGCGCAGCGTGCGCTGGTGCGGAGCCTCCGGCGCAGAGACAAGGTTCCGATCCGAGCAGAGCTGGCGCTGGCCGAAGCCCTCGCGGACGAACGGGTGCTCGAGGGAGTCATGGGCGTCGAGGCTGCCGCAGCGGGCGCGCTCGGTGGTGCCCTCCGCGCCGCAAGTCAAGCGGCGGAGGCCGGGGCGCCCGTGGAGGAGCTGTTGTGGCTGCTGTGGGACGCCACGCCGTGGCCCGGTCGACTTCGCCAGGCCGCCCTGTCCGGGTCACGGAGTGCCGACCACGATCTGGACGCGATCGTGGAACTGTTCGAGATGGCCAGCCGACGATCGCACCTGCGGGGCAGGGCGGGGGCACTCACCTTCATCAACGACGTGCAGGGGGAGGACATCCCGGCCGATACCGGGCGTGAGGCAGCCCTCAGCGGTCGGGGCGTCAGGCTCGTCACGGCCCATCGCGCCCGCGGGGCGACGTGGCCGGTGGTGTTCGTGATCGGCCTGCAGGAGGGGCGGTGGCCCCGGTTCTCGTCCAACGGTCTCCTCCTCGACCCCGATGTCCTGGACGCAGGGCACGTGAGCGGGGCCGGCGCGCCGCAGGACCTCGCCGCGGAACGACGCCTGTTCCATGTCGCCTGCTCGCGTGCCCAGACACAGCTGCATGTGAGCGCGGCCCAGGGTGTGGAGGGGGAACTGGGCCGCCCGTCACGGTTCCTCACGGAACTCGGGCCTCGACCCGAGCGGATCCACGGGCGACCAGCTCGCCCCCTCACCGAGAGCGCCGTCGTCGGCGCCCTGCGCAAGGCCGTGGAGTCGCCTGCCTCGTCGGACGTCGTGCGTCGTGCAGCAGCGAGTCGCTTGGCTGGCCTCATGGTTGGCGACGCGTCGGTGGCCGCTGCCGATCCGCGCAGTTGGTGGGGGCGAGACGACTCGTCGTCAGTGGTCGAACCGCCGGGCGTCGTGGCCGTCACGGGATCATCGCTGCAGCAGCTGTTGGCCTGCCCGCGCCACTGGTTCCTCGCGCGCAGGGCCAAGGCGGACGTCGGTAGGAGTTCACGGGCGTCGGTTGGCGACGTGGTCCACGTCCTGGCCCAGAGAGTGGCGGGCGGAGATCTTGACGGTGACGCGGCTCGGGAGGAACTGGCGCGCGTGTGGGACCGGATCCCCTTCGAGGCGGAGTGGTTGGCAGTGTCGGAGCGGGTGGCCGTGGCGCAGGCACTGGATCGCTACCTCGCGTGGGAGCAGGAGACCCGTCACCAACTCCTGGGCGTCGAGGTGCCGTTCCGGGTGGAGATCGACGTGGACGGCACGACGGTTGTCGCGACTGGGACTGTTGACCGCTTGGAGCTGACCGAGGACGGGCTGCGGGTCCTGGACATCAAGACGGGCAGGACACGGGTGAATCGCAAGGAGGTGCTCGAACACTCCCAGCTCGGTCTGTACCAGCTCGCGGCCTCCCTGGGCGCCTTCGACCACCTCGCCCCCGGGGTCCGCGACCTCGCTCCCGCCGGCCTCGTGTACCTCCGTCACGGCGACGAACTACCAGACGTGGTGGAGCAACCACCGCTGAAATGGGTGGCGGACGGTGACCAGGGGGAGGCCCCCACGTGGGTGCATGAGCAGCTGCGGAGCGCCGTCGCCACGATCACTGCGGGCGAATTCCCGGCCCGCCCGTGCAGCATGTGCACCTTCTGTCCCTTCGCCGACTCGTGCCCGGCGATCCATCCGGGTCTCGGGCAGGTGGACCGATGAGCCGGAAGCTCAGGGGGGTGGAGGACCTCTGCGCCGCCCTGGCGACGCCGTTCTCGGACGAGCAGCTGTCGGCCATCACAGCGCCTTTGGAACCGTCGGTGATCATCGCGGGGGCCGGCACGGGCAAGACCACCACGATGGCCGCGCGCGTGGTGTGGCTCGTGGGCACCGGACAGGTGCGTCCCGACGAGGTCCTCGGACTCACGTTCACGCGCAAGGCTGCCGCCGAGCTGTCATCACGGGTGTCCGCAGCCCTTGTCGCGGCGGGGGTGGTCGAGGGTACTCAGGACGAAGGTGCCGAGGTGATCCTTACCTACGACTCCTTCGCCGGGAAGCTCGTTGAGGAGTTCGGGCTGCGGCTGGGACTGGAGCAGGGCTTCACGATGCTGACGGGAGCGTCCCGCTATCGGCTCGCGTCCCGTGCGGTGACCGCGGCTCCCGGCCCATTCACCGGCATCAGCCGTCTGAGTCCGGTTTCCATCCCGGAACGGGTCCTGGACCTCGACGCGCAGTTACAGAGCCACTTGGTGCCCCCCGATGAGGTCGAGCACTTCACGCTCGTGGCGCGCGAGAAGTTGCTCCAAGCGCCCCGATGGCGGGGGCAACCGTACAAGGACGTGGCGCTGGCCCTGGCGGCGCTCGACGAGCGCCTGGAACTGCTCCGGCTCGTGGCGGACTACCAGCACCTCAAGACGGAGCGGGGCTTCGTGGAGTTCGCCGACCAGCTGCGGCGCGCGGTTGAGTTGGTCGAGCGGGTGCCGGCCGTGGCGCAGCGGATCCGGGACAGGTTCGCTGTTGTGCTGCTGGACGAGTACCAGGACACATCGTCGGCGCAGGCGGTACTCCTGCAGCGGCTGTTCTCCGGACCAACGGCCGAGGCAGGTCGCGGATTCCCCGTCACCGCGGTCGGCGACCCGCAGCAGGCCATCTACGGATGGCGAGGAGCCGCGGCCTCCAACATCCTCGAGTTCCCGGAGGCGTTCCGTGCGGTGGACGGGACATCCGCGCGTCGGTACACGTTGTCCGTCAACCGTCGCTCGGGACAGCGGATCCTCGACGTCGGCAACTGCCTGGCGCGTGAGGTCCGGCACGGGGGAGCGGCGGCGGGCGTCGAGCTCGTCGCCCCGCTCGGGACCCCGCCTGGACGGGTGCAGGCGTTGTCCTTCGACTCCCAGACCGACGAGTTGGAGTGGCTGGCCACCCGGGTGACCGAGCTGCACGATGCGGGCCGCTCCTGGGCCGAGATGGCGGTCCTGGTGCGACGCAACGCCACCCTGGCCGACGTGCATGCGCTGCTGCGGGAGCGCGACGTGCCCACAGAAATCGTCGGGCTCGGAGGACTGATCCACCTCCCGGAAGTCGCGCCAGTGGTGGCCATGCTGAGACTGCTCGACGACGTGGCGGCCAATCCTGCGACGGCGGGACTGCTCACCGGACCTCGCTGGCGCCTCGGTCTCGCCGATCTGGAGGCACTCGGGCGCAGGGCACGCGAGTTGTCCGGTGAGGGCGGGGCGACCTCACCGGCGTCCGAGACACCGGATGTGCTCGACCAACTCCTGCAGCGCGCGGATGCAACGGACGTCGCATCGCTCCTTGACGCCGTCGCGGACCCGGGCGGGTCCGGCCTGACAGCGGCAGGACGGGAGCGCGTGGCGGAGTTCCACGACACGGTGACCCGGCTGCGCGAGCATGTGGGGGAGAGCATCCCCGACCTGGTGCGCCGCGTGATCCACGCCCTCGCCCTGGAGGTCGAGGCCCACGTCTCCGACCTCGACGATGGCGCCCAACTGGCACGCTTCGTCGACGCGGCCAGCACCTACGTCGACGTGGACGGCGACGGATCGCTCACGGGCTTCCTGGCCTATCTCGATGCCGAGGACCGTCACGGTGAGGGTCTGGAACGCGCTGTTCCCTCGGACGCGGACTCGGTCAAGCTCCTCACCGTCCATCGAGCCAAGGGCTTGGAGTGGCACACCGTCTTCCTG
Source organism: uncultured Arachnia sp. (assembly GCA_947499145.1). Taxonomy (GTDB): domain Bacteria; phylum Actinomycetota; class Actinomycetes; order Propionibacteriales; family Propionibacteriaceae; genus Arachnia. Next base: position 88,533 of record CANMNB010000003.1, on the reverse strand, counting down.
CCTGCGTGGGCCGAGGGGGTCTTCCCAGCGCAGTACCGAACCGGCATCTGGCCATTGAAGGCGCAACTGCTCCCCGCACCGCTGCGTGGTGATGCCGCCTCCATCCCACAGCTCCGCGACTACACCAAGCAGGGCATCGCGGACTACCTCGAGGACGTGCGCACGGACCACGAGCTCTCGGAGGACCGACTTGCCTACGTGGCGGCCACGCGGGCCCGTCAGGAGCTGTACGTGAGCACCCACACATGGGTACCCGGACTGGTCCGGCCCCGAGGACCGTCACGCTTCTACCGCGCCACGGAGGAAGTGTGCGCGGATTCCTGTCACGCTGCCACGTCGTCCACGAACCCGAGCCCTCCGCTCGAGGTGTCGGTCGAATGGCCCATCCGGGGAGACGAGGAGGCCGTGTATCGCCGCCGGCAGGCTGCGCGACTGGTGCACGAGGCTGCCGCACTCGAACCCGATGAGCGGCCCGAGTGGGAGACGGGCTCAGGCGTCGCCTCCCCCGGGGACCTCGCTCAGATCCAGGGATGGGACCGGGACCTGGCCATCCTGAACGCCCAGCGAGAACTCCGACGGCAGCGCGACGTCGTGCTGCCGGAGGGGCTGTCGGCGTCCGCGTTGATGGCTCTGGCTGCTGATGCGCAGGGCTTTGTCACGGATCTTGTGCGTCCCATGCCGCGACGGCCACGCCGCTCGGCACGCATTGGGACGCTCTTCCACGACTGGGTGCAGCACCGCCACGACAGGCAGGCAGGTTTCGAGGAGCTCGACAGCCACGGCCCGGGAGCGGACGACCCGGAGCTGGTACGCCTGGTCGACGCTTTCGAGACGGGGCGCTTCGGACAACTCGACCCGGTGGCGGTGGAGGTCCCGTTCCTGCTGCACTGGGACAACCACGTGCTGCGCGGGCGCATCGACGCGGTCTACCGCTGGCGCGAGCCGCACTCCTTCCTGGTGGTGGACTGGAAGACGTCCGACGCACCCGCGAATCCACTGCAGCTCGCGGTCTACCGACAGGCCTGGTCACGGGCAATGGGCATCCCCGACTCGAAGATCGCCACGGCCTTCTACCATGTCCTGAGCGACGACCTCCGGTTCGTCGACGCGCGTCCGGGACTCATCTCGGGAGCATTCTCCGGGTTGCAGGAGTGACATGAACCACTGGCGCCAGCGCTCCAGCGTGGACCGCATGCCCGAACGCCGGACGGAGCGAGACCTCGACGAGTTGTGGACCCTTGCCCGGATGCTGGAGGTGGACGTCGACGGCGGCGTGCTCGTGGGTCCGGACGGTCAGCCCGTCACTGCAGCACCCCGCGGTGCTCGCCGCGAAGACGACGTCCTGGTCGGAGCGTGGGCGGGATCCCCGTGGTTCGTGCGCGCCGTGGCTCCAATGGAACGCAGCCTCACGCGCACCTGGCGGGAACTGGACGAGGCGTGGCAACAGATCGCTGCTGTGGCCGTGGCACTGGTCCGCTGGCACGCGGCAGCACCGCCGTGCGAGGGCTGCGGCGGGAACACCGTCCCCGACGCGGGCGGTGCTCGTCGGCGCTGTCGGGCATGTGGCGCCTTGGCGTTCCCCCGTCAGGACCCGGCCATCATCGTTGCGGTCCTGGACGTGCGGGACCGACTCCTGCTCGCCAGGCAGGCCTCGTGGGCGCCCGGCCGGTTCTCACTACTGGCCGGATTCGTGGAGCCCGGGGAATCGCTCGAGCAAGCGGTCTGGAGGGAAGTCGAGGAGGAGGTCGGAATCTCCCTCACCTCGGTGCAGTACGTGAGCTCCCAGCCCTGGCCGTTGCCACGCTCGCTGATGTTCGGATTCTCCGCCCGGACGGCCGAAGAACGGCTGTCGCCCGACGGCCACGAGATCGAGCAGGCCCGCTACGTCGAACGCGAGGAACTCCTCCGAGACATGGCAGGAGGGCAGCTCTCGCTGCCCTCCTCCGCGTCAATCGCTCGGCACCTCATCGAGTCCTGGCTCGCAGGGACGCTCCCGGTGCCACCGGCGATCAGCTGATCTTGTGGGTCTCGTCCTGGATCTTGGAGGCGACCTCGCTCAGCTTCTCGCGGTGTGCTCGAGCGTGGTGGGCGCAGAAGAGCAACTCGCCCCCGCTCTGCAGGATGACCCGCATGTACGCCTGGGCGCCGCAGCGATCACAGCGGTCCATGGCGGTCAGAGCGGGATCAGTCATGGTTTCGGTCATGGTCGCCTCTCCTCGGGTCGTGGCTTCGATCATGACAACGTACCGGGGCGACGGATTGTTCCATGACGCCACGCGAGCCAGTTCGCCACCCGCGAAGACCGAGGCCCCACTCGGTAGGCTGGCCGGGTGCAGACCCCGAAGAACGTCGCCCACGCGCCACGCGACTACGAGGCCAAGAACCTCCTGGTCCTCGAAGGCCTCGAGGCAGTACGGAAACGCCCCGCGATGTACATCGGGTCCACGGACACGCGGGGCCTCATGCACTGCCTCTGGGAGATCATCGACAACGCGGTGGACGAGGCGCTCTCCGGCTACGGGGAGGCCATCGAGGTCGTGCTGGAGCACGACGGCGCGGTCCGGGTCGTGGACCACGCTCGCGGTATTCCCGTGGACAAGGAGCCACGCACCGGCCTGAGCGGCGTCGAGGTGGTGTACACCAAGCTGCATGCCGGCGGGAAGTTCGGCAACTCCTCCTACAACGCCACCGGCGGCCTGCACGGTGTGGGCGCCTCGGTGGTCAATGCGCTGAGTTCCCGGCTGGATGTCGAGGTGGACCGCAACAGCGCCACGTGGGCCATGAGCTTCAAGCGAGGCGTTCCGGGCGTCTTCGACGGCGAGGGCCCCGACGCGCCGTTCACCCCGCAGGCCGGGCTGCGCAAGGTCGCGCGGGTACCCAAGAACCGCACCGGCACCAGGGTCCGCTACTGGACTGATGAACAGATCTTCCTGAAGGACGCAGAACTGTCATGGACCCAGCTGCGTGACCGGGCCCGCCAGACATCCTTCCTCGTCCCGGGGCTGCGCATCCAGCTGACCGACAATCGGGGCGCCGAGCCGGAGACGGAGGTGTTCCACCATGACGGGGGGATCACCGAGTTCACCGACTATCTCGCCTCGGACGCCCCGCTGACCGAGGTGTTGCGTCTCCAGGGCGGTGACACCTTCACGGAGACCGTGCCGATGCTGGACGAGTCGGGCTCCATGACCGCCACGGACGTCACTCGCGACCTGGGGGTGGACATCGCCGTGCGGTGGGGAACCGGCTACGACACGGTCCTCAAGTCGTTCGTCAACATCATCGCCACGCCCAAGGGTGGTACCCACGTGTCGGGGTTCGAGCGCGGCGTGCTGCGCGCCTTCAACGCCTCGCTGAACGGGACCCGGATCCTGAAATCGGGCGAGGAGATCACCAAGGAGGACTGCCTCGAGGGGCTCACAGCCGTCGTCACCGTGCGGCTCGCGGAACCGCAGTTCGAGGGCCAGACCAAGGAGGTGCTCGGCACCCCGCCCGTCCAGCGGCTCGTCGCCACCGTGGTCGAGCGGGAACTCACCGCTTTCCTCACCAGCACGAAGAGCGCGGTGAAGCCGATCGCCCGTCAGCTCATGGAGAAGGTCGTTTCGGCCTCGCGCACCCGGCTCCAGGCCCGCGCACACCGTGAGAACCAGCGGCGCAAGAACGCCCTGGAGTCGTCCGCGCTGCCGCCCAAGCTGAAGGACTGCCGCTCCTCGGACGGGGAGCTCACCGAGCTGTTCATCGTCGAGGGGGACTCGGCCCTCGGCACGGCCAACGTCGCTCGCAATTCCGAGTTCCAGGCACTGCTCCCGATCCGGGGGAAGATCCTCAACGTCCAGAAGGCGTCGGTGGGGGACATGCTGAAGAACGCCGAGTGCGCGTCGATCATCCAGGTGCTCGGTGCGGGATCAGGGCGCACCTTCGACCTGGACCAGGCGCGATACGGCAAGGTGATCTTCATGGCCGACGCCGACTCCGACGGCGCCCACATCCGCTGCCTGCTGGCGACCCTGTTCTTCCGCTACATGCGGCCGATGGTGGAGGCCGGCCGTGTGTTCTCGGCCGTGCCCCCGCTGCACCGCTTCGAGCTCATCAACCCCAAGAAGGGGATGGAGAAGTTCATCTACACCTACTCCGACGCCGAGTACCAGCGGAAGGCGGCCGAGCTCACCCGCAAGGGAGTCCGGTTCAAGGAGCCGCAGCGTTACAAGGGCCTGGGCGAGATGGACGCCCACCAGCTTGCGGAGACCACCATGGATCCCCGCCGCAGGAGCCTGCGTCGCCTGACGGTGGACGATGCCTCGGACGCCGAGCAGGTGTTCGAGGTGCTGATGGGCAACGACGTCGCCCCCCGCAAGGAGTTCATCGTTCAGGGCGCCTACTCGCTGGAGGCCGACCGGATCGACGCCTGAGTCGCGGCTGTCCCGAAGGTCAGAGGAGTTGCTCGAGCAGGCCGGAGTCGACGTCGTACATGAACCCGCCCACCTCGGCGCGCCCCTTGATCAGGGGGTGGTTGCTCACCATGTCGAAGTCCTGCCGGAGCCGGTCAAGCTGGTCGGGGGAGGCGCCGAACGTCAGCCAGCTCGTGTCCATGCCGCTCCGGCTGGCGATGACCTCGCGGATGTCCTGGTCCGTGCCGGAGGCCATGGCGCACTTCGTGTGCGGGATGAGGAGGATCCGGTCGACGTTGAGCAACTGCACGCTCAGCACGCAGCCGGTCAGTGTCGTGCTGGAGACCTTTCCCCCCGGCGTACGCAGGATCTTCGCATCGCCGTGACCGAGGCCGACCATGTTCAGTGGGTCGATGCGAGAGTCCATGCACGTGACGATCAGCACTCCCTCACGGGCGATGCCGTCGAAGCCGCCGTGCGGGAAGTCCTCGGCGTAGTCGCGGTTGGCGGCCAGCAGGTCGTCGAAGCTCATGACCATCTCCTTCGTGGGCTGCGCCGATGCTACCGCCAGCAACACCGGCTGTAGAGCGACGGCCGGTTCTCGAACAATGCGACGACCGCCAGCGGGTGCCCGGCCGGGTGCCGGACGTCCCGGCGAGGCGTCCGCCGTGATCGCCTCCTCAGACCTCCGCGAGCACGACGTAGAGGTGTCGGGGGCCGTGGACTCCCTCGACACGGCTGAGTTCGATGTCGCTGGTGGCCGAGCCTCCGCTGATCCATGTCACTGGACTGCCGTTGCGGATGGCTGGGGCCAGGGCGGCGACGCCCTCGGGGACGTCGCTGACCACCGAGTCGGAGCGGACCACGCACACGTGCCGGTCCGGCACGAGCGTCAACGCGCGGCGACCCTGGTCGGGACCGTGGTCGAGGGCGATCGTGCCGGAGTCGGCCATGGACACTGCGGACGCCGTCACCACGCCGTCAATGCGGTTGAGTTCCGCGGCCGTGAGCGGGGGTTCGTCGGCATGAACCTCGAGGTCGGAGGCCTCGATGGCCCGTCGCCAGTCGGCATCGAGGCCCGCGGGCAGCACCACGCTGGTTGCTCCCAGTGCCCTGAGGCCCGCCACGACGGCGGCGCCCACCTGGTCCAGCGGCACTCGCACTACCGTGGCCTTGTAGTCCTCGACCTTCTCGACGAAGTCGGCCAGTACGTCGCGGGTGGTGAGGGGGCGGCCATAGGTCCATTCGATGGGGGTGTCGAGAGCGGGGTCGGACTCGATGACGTCGGCGGTGGCCTCCCGAATCCGACGCAGGATCTCCTCTTTCGCTGTGGTCACTTCGTGCCAGCCTTTCGGTTCTTCTTCCACCAGGATCGGAAGGTCTCGGTGGGTGGTGCCGCGACGTCACGCGCCCGAAGCCAACGGCCCAGCAGAGGGACGGGCAGGGGGCCGATCCAACGCCGGCCCAGGAGGCGCCCGACGAGCCGGGAGCCGAGCTGCACCGTCGCGAGGTGGCGGCCGTCCGAGAGGGCCCAGGCGGCGGCCCGCATGAGAGCCCGCTCCGGGGTGGGATGGTGGGCAGTCTTGTGCTCGACGACCTTGTGGCGCAGGTGCACCAGGAGGTCGGTGAACGGGATGTTGACGGGGCAGACCTCGTTGCAGGCCCCGCACAGTGTCGAGGCGAAGGGCAGGGCCTGGTCCACCTCGCTGTCGAGCCCGCGCAGCTGCGGGTTGAGGACCGCACCGATCGGGCCGGGATAGGGCGAGCCGTAGGCGTGCCCGCCCACACGCTCGTAGACGGGGCAGATGTTGAGGCACGCCGAGCAGCGGATGCACCGCAGCGCCGCCCGACCCACCGGGTCGGCCAGGACATTCGTGCGGCCGTTGTCGAGGAGGATGACGTGCTGTTCCTGGGGGCCGTCTCCCTCACGCACGCCCGACCACAGCGAGGTGTACGGGTTCATGCGCTCGCCCGTCGAGGACCGCGGCAGCAGCTTTAGGAACACTTCGAGGTCCTCCAGCGTGGGCACCACCTTCTCGATGCCGACAACCGAGACGAGGGTCTCCGGCAGCGTCAGACACATGCGCCCGTTGCCCTCGGACTCCACGATGACCAGGGTGCCGGTCTCGGCCACGATGAAGTTGCCACCCGAGACGCCCATCCGGGCTCGGAGGAACTTCTCCCGCAGGTGGGTGCGGGCGGCGTCGGCGAGCTCGGCCGGATCATCGGAGATGCCCACGGGAGCGGCGGTGCCGTAACGGCCCATCTCCTCACGGAAGATGTCGCGCACCTCCGAACGGTTCCGGTGGATCGCGGGTACGAGGATGTGGCTCGGGAGGTCGTGCCCAAGCTGGACGATGAGCTCCGCGAGGTCGGTCTCCCAGGCGGCGATGCCCTGTTCCTCGAGATACTCGTTGAGGTCCGTCTCCTGGGTCACCATCGACTTGATCTTGACGACCTCGTCGACGCCCTTCCGCTTGGCAATGTCGGCGACGATGCGATTGGCCTCCTTGCCGTCCCGCGCCCAATGCACGTGCACTCCGGCAGCGGTGAGCTTCTCCTCGGCCTGGAGGAGGTAGGTGTCGAGGTGGCGGGCCACGCGGGTCTTGATCTGCTCGCCGGCTCGTCGGAGTTCCTCCCAGTTCGGAACCTCCGAGGCGCGGGCGACGCGCTTGGCGCGGATGGTCCCGGTGGCGTGCCGGAGATTCTTGCGCTGCTCCGCCAGCTGCAGCTCGGCCCTGGCTGCGACGGGGAATCTCGGCATGCCGAGCCAGGCGCCGGGCGGAGGCGCGGGGGTCCGTCGGGTCGTGGTGGGGGTCACAGCGCGGCCTCCTCGGTCTGGGCCAGTACTTCGGCCAGGTGGATGGTGCGGATCCCTGAGTGCTGGCGGTGCAGCATGCCGCCGACGTTCATCAGGCAGGCGTTGTCGGCGGCGATCAGGTACTCCGCATCGGTGGAGCGCACGTGGCGAGCCTTGTCGGAGGCCATGGCGACGGAGACGTCGGGGTTCTTGAGGGAGAACGTACCGCCGAAGCCACAGCACTGCTCCGCGAATGGCAGCGGCACGAGGGTCATCCCCTTGACGGCTTCGAGCAGACGCATGGGCCTGTCGCCGACCTTCGCGACGCGCATCGAGTGGCACGTGGGATGGTACGTGACGCGGTGGGGGAAGTAGGCCCCGACGTCGGTGACGCCCAGCACGTCGACGATGAACTCCGAGAGCTCGTAGGTGCGGGATGCCACGGACTGGGCGTCGCGCTCCAGGGCCCTGTCCTTCGCCCACCGGGCCAGCATCGGGTGTTGCTCCCGGACCGAACCGACGCAGGAACCCGACGGGCCGACGATGTACTCGTAGTCGCCAAAGCTGTCGACATAGTTGGTGACGGTGCCCATGGCTTCCCCGAAGTACCCGGTGTTGGTCATGACTTGCCCGCAGCAGGCCTGGCGGTCGGGATAGTCGACGGTGCATCCCAGGCGCTCGAGCAGCGTCACCGTGGCGTGGATGGCCTGCGGCATCATCGTGTCGTTGATGCAGGTGCCGAAGACGGCCACGCGTGGCCCGGTGGCTCCAGCTCCCCGACGGGCCTCGTGGGCCCCGGGTCGTGCGGTCATGTGGGAATCTCCTTGTTCATCGACGGGGCGGGTGTGGTCATGGGAGGAGCCAACTCAGGGCCGGGGTCGACATCAGACCGGCCAGGACGCAGAGGAAGGCGAGCAGGATGAAGCTCCACTTCAACACGCGACGCAGGATGATCGACTCCGACCCGCTGACGCCGATCGCGGCAGCGGCGATCGCGAGGGATTGCGGCGAGATCATCTTGCCGACCACCCCGCCAGCTGCGTTGGAGCCGACCAGGAGAGCTCGCATGCTCTCAACCCCGAGCGGGGAGCCGGCTCCGATCTGCCCGCCCACGCTGGACTGCAGGCCCGAGAACAGGATGTTGGCCGAGGTGTCCGAGCCTGTGACGTAGACACCGAGCCATCCCAGGACGGGGGCCAGGAAGGGATAGATGGCACCCGCGCCCGCGATGAACATGCCGAGCGCAAGGGTTTGGCCCGAGTCGCCCATCACGTACGCCAGCGCGACGACCGAGCCGATCGTCAGCATCGCGTAGCGCATCTTGACGACGTTGCGCCAGAACTCACGGAACACCTCGGCCAGCGGCACCCGGTAGATCAGCCCCACGACGATCGCGACGAGGGCCAGGAGGATGCCGGGGGTCGATGCCCAGCCCAGGGTGAACACCTGGTGGGCGGCCGCGGAACCGTCTGCGGCAGTCATCTCGGCGAGTCCCGGCCAGGCAAAGGAGACGTCGGTGGACTTGAGAATGGCCTTGACCGACGGGAGCGCGGCGATCCCGAAGACGACGATCACGAGGCCGTAGGGCACGAGAGCCATGGCGATGCGACGCCCCGTGAGGTCGGCGGTGTTGGGCACCGTGCCGGGGACAGCGGCGGGCTCGACCCCGGGAACCATGGGCACCGCCACCGCCTGGCGCGCGCCCAGCCCGCCGGACGGCGTCCAGAGCTTGAGGAACCCGATCGCGACGATGATGGTCACGACGGAGGCGAAGATTTCCGTGAGGTTGTACAGCGGGGTCGCCGAGACGATCCACTTGGTGACCCCGAACGAGGCACCCACGGCCAGGCCCAGTGGCCACACCTCCCGGATGCCGTTGTGCCGGTCCATCACGGCGAGCAGCAGGAACGGGATCACGAGGCAGAGGAGTGCGGTGAGGCGCCCGGTGATCGGGGAAACTGCCAGCACGTCGTCGCCGAAACCACCGACGCGTGCGGCCATGAGGACGGGAAGGCCCACAGCGCCGAAGGCGACGGGAACGGTGTTGGCCAGGAGTGCCGTGATGGCTGACCTGATGGGGGAGAAGCCGACGGCGATGAGCATGGCTGCGGTGATGGCCACCGGTGCCCCGAAACCGGCAAGCGCCTCCAGGAGACCTCCAAAACAGAACACGATCAGCAGTCCCAGGACGCGCGGGTCCTCGCTGATGAGGAAGAACGTCGACCGGAGGTCGTCGAAGCGGCCCGAAATGACCGTGACCTGGTACATCCAGATGGCGCAGAGCAGGATCCACACGATCGGGAACAGGCCATACAGGAAGCCCTGGACGCTGACTGACAGAGCCATGTGAAGCGGCATCCCGAATGCGCCCAGAGCAACGAGGAGGGCGACGGCCCACGAGAACATCCCGGCATGGTGAGCCTTCCATCGCAACACGGCCAGGGTGACCAGCATCGCAACGATCGGCAGGGCCGCGGCCAGCGCCGAGAGCCACTGGCGGGCCAAGGGATTCACGTCCGGGGTGAAGACCTCGAGAGGCGTCATGGGTGGGAACTCCGATGTTCACGTGGAGACCAGCATTGGTCCTACCATTGTTATTGGTCCGACCATACACCTCGGCCTGCTCGTCGACAAGGGGGTATCGCGAGCGCGTCGTCGGAGAGTCCGGGCATCATGGAGTCATGGCACGAGACGAGGACACCACCGACCCCGCGACCGCTGCGGTCGCCGGCGGTTTCGAGCACGTGCTGAGGCACGTCTCCGACGAGATCCTCTCGGGGCGGTACCGGTCCGGTGACCGGTTGCCGGCGGAGCGGACCCTGGCCGCCGCCATGGGTGTCAGCCGGGGAGCGGTACGCGAAGCGTTCAAGGTGCTGCAGGCGCAGGGGATCGTGGTGGCAGGCTCGGGGCCGGGGCACGGCACGCGCATCGCCACGACACAGGGCGCGGCCTTCGGGCGCATGTTGCGGATGCACCTCGCCCTGCACTCGACGTCCTACGACGACCTCACCGAGACGCGCATCATCCTCGAGCGGGCCGCCTCATCCCGGGCCGCCGCCGTCGTCTCCGGCGGACGCCACGACCCGGAGGTCCTGGGACGCGCACGGCAGCTGGTCGACGAGATGGCCGAGGACCTCGAGTCTCACGACTTCAATGAGCTCGACACGGCCTTCCACGTGGCAGTCGCCGAACTGGGTGACAACAACCTGGTGCGTGACCTGACGATCGCCATCCGTGAATCGGTCGCCGCGACCATCCGGTCAGCCGAGGAGAAGCTGCCTGATTGGCCGGCCCTGCGTGCCCGTCTGATGCGCGACCACGAGAAGATTCTTGCCGCCATCGAGGCCGGGGACGGCGCGGAGGCCGCTCGGATGGCCGAGACCCACATCCGCAGCGCCCATGATGCGCTGCTCCCACTGGCCGAGGCCTAGGCTGCCGCGTCCCCGGCCGACCTGCCTGCCGCCGCGGCGACCGGCTGGGCGAGCGGGGTGCCGGATCCGTCCCGACGGCCCACGCCCTCCGGCAGGTCAACCGCGGCCCCGCTGGCGGCGCACGCCACGAGTGGGCGTGGCCCCACCGCGGCCAGGATGATCTGGTCCTCGCCCTTCAGGAATCGGTGGCACCGGACGCCCTGGGTGGCGCGGCCCTTGGGGGGATACTCCGACATCGGCGTGACCTTGGCGCTGCCGGCTTCGGTGCCCGGCAACGACGAGGAACTGCCGGAGATCGTCAGGAGGTCGGACGACGCCGGCTCGACGGCACCGAACCACACCACTCGCGCGCCGGCTGTGAGCTTGATGCCGGCGATGCCGCCGCCCGAGCGCCCCTGCGGGCGCACCCCGGACGCGGGGAAGTGCAGCAACTGTGCGTCGGAGGTGACGAACACGAGGTGGGACGACTCGTCCGGCAGTTCCACGGCACCGGCGAGCTCGTCGCCGTCAGCGAGCGGGATGATGTCCCAGTCGGCCTTGGACGGGATCTCGGGTCGGACGCGCTTGACCACGCCGGCGACCGTTCCGACGGCCAACCCGGGGGAGTCGGGGGCCAACGTCGTCAGGGCCAGGGCTCGCTCGCCCGGCTGCAGGGGCCACAGCTCGGTGCCCTGGGAGCCTCCCTGGAGGGACGGGGCGGTGGCCGTGAGCGGGACGGTCGGGAGCTCGATGGCCTGGGCGCGAAGAACGCGGCCCCGGTTGGTGACGACGCCAAACTCGCCTCGGGACGTGGTGCGGACGGCCGAGACCACGACGTCGTGCCGGCTGCGGCCGTCCACTGCCAACGGTGAGTCGGCATCGCTGCGGGCGACCAGCCCGGTCCCGCTCAGCATCACCCAGCAGGGGGCGTCGGGCACCTCGAGCGGCGTGGCGCTCGAGGTTGCGGGGGAGCCGTGCGACGCCAACAGGATGGTCCGGCGCGGCGTGCCGAACTGCTTCGCGACCTCGTCGAGCTCGGCAGCCGTCACGCGATGCAGCACCGCTTCGTCGTCGATGATCTCGGTGAGGCGGGCGATTGTCTCGAGGAGCTGTTCGGCCTCCTTCTCGAGTTCGATGCTGGAGAAGCGGGTGAGCCGTCGCAACTGCATGTCGAGGATGTAGGTGGCCTGGGTCTCGTCCAGGTCGAATGCCCCCATGAGCCGGGTCCTGGCCTGAGCGGCGTCATCGGAGGAGCGGATGATGGCGATGACGTCGTCGATGTCCGCGATCGCGATCAACAGGCCGCGCACGAGGTGGAGTCTGTCGGATGCCTTGGTCCGCTGGAACTGGCTGCGGCGCAGGATGACGTCGAGCCGGTGGTCGAGGTAGACGCGCAGGAGTTCCTTCAACGTCAGCGTGCGCGGCTGTCCCTCGACGAGCGCCACCGCGTTGATCGCGAAGGTGTCCTCGAGCTTGGTGTACCGGTAGAGCTGCTCGAGCAGGGCCTCCGGGTTGATGCCGTTCTTGATCTCGATGACCAGACGCGTTCCATGGGCGAGGTCGGTCAAGTCCTTGACGTCATGGATGCCGCTGAGCTTCTTGTCGTCGACGCCCTTCTTGATCTGCTCGATGATCCGTTCGGGTCCCACCATGTACGGAAGCTCGGTGACGATGATCCCCATTCGACGGGGGGTGACCTTTTCGATCCTGGCGCTGGCGCGCACCCGGAACGACCCGCGGCCCGTGGCGTAGGCCTCGCGGATGCCGTCGAGACCGATGATCTTGCCCCCCGCGGGGAAGTCGGGGCCCGGCATGAAGCGCATCAGCTCGTCCAGCTCGATGCTGGGATCGCGCAGCAACTGCTTCAGCGCGGCGACCACTTCCACGAGGTTGTGCGGCGCGATATTCGTCGCCATGCCGACGGCAATACCCGTCGCCCCGTTGACCAGCAGGTTCGGGAAGGCGGCAGGCAGGACCTCCGGCTCGGACTCCTTGCCGTCGTAGTTGGGGCGGAAGTCGACGGTGTCCTCGTCCAGCCCGCGGGTCATGGCGGAGGCGCTCGGTGCCATCCGACACTCGGTGTAACGCATGGCTGCGGGGCCGGCGTCAAGGGAGCCGAAGTTGCCGTGCCCGTCCACCAGCGGCAGCCGCACGGCCCACGGCTGCGCCATTCTGACGAGGGCGTCGTAGATGGCCGAGTCGCCGTGCGGGTGGAGGCTGCCCATCACCTGGCCGACCACGCGGGCACACTTGACGTGCGCGCGGTCGGGGTGAACGCCCATGTCGTCCATCGAGAAGAGGATGCGCCGCTGGACGGGCTTCAAGCCGTCCCTGGCGTCCGGGAGCGCCCGGGAGTAGATCACGGAGTAGGCGTACTCCAGGAAGCTCGTCTCCATCTCCTCGCGGACGTCGACGTCGACGATGTGCTCCTCGAAGGCGTCTTCCTCAGTGGTGGTGGCCCGCGCCATTGGATCCCTGCTCCCTGCGTGAAGTGTTGCGTGTCACAGAACGTGGCGCAGTTTATCGGCCAGCCCATCGCCGTCCGGCGCCCGTACCTCGGGCGCTGTCTCGGGCTCCCAGCGCTGCGGGCTGGGCACCTCGGAGAGCGTCCCGTGGGCCAGGGCGTGCTCGCCCGGGCTCAGCTGCCGGATGGCACGGGCCCTGACGTGTGCCGGCTGCAGGGAAGCGAACTCGGCGTAGAGTTCCGGGTCGTGCTGGCCGTCGTCGCCGACCAGCAGCCAGCGGATGTTCGGCAGGTCGCGCGCCAGCTCCCGGAGGCACATGCGCTTGTGGTCGGCTCCCTTGCGGAACCATCCGGTGTTGGTGGGGCCCCAGTCGGTCAGGAGCATGGCGCCCTTCGGCACCCCGTGCCGGGCCAGGAACCGGCTCACCATCGGATAGGTGTTCCAGGCTCCGGTCGAGACGTAGATGACGGGCGCGCCCGGGTGCTGCTCCAGGAGCTGCTGGTAGAGCCGGGCCATGCCGGGCACCGCCTGACGGGCCTGCTCGGTCAGGACGAAGGAGTTCCAGGCGGCGACCAGGGGCCGGGGCAGCCACGTCGAGATGATGGTGTCGTCCAGGTCGGAGACGATGCCGAAGGTCTCTTCCGAGTCGATGACCTGGATGGGGGCATGGGCGCTTGCCCCGCCCCTCCCCTCGACGACGACGTGGTGCCAGCCCGGTGCGAGTCCGGGGTTGTGCACGCGCACGTCGATGTAACCACTGCGATCGGCACGCACCACCATGCGCTGGTCCCCGATGACGACGGTGGCCTTGGCGCCGACCGAGGGCGCCGCGATGAAGTTGCGCCACCCCCGCTGGTGCATGAGCTCCGTGGCCGCCTGGACGATGCCCAGCTTGTTCGAGGGGCGCAGCACGATCCGAGCCAGGACCCGGATGTGCTCGCCGTTGCCGAAGCCGGAGTAGGCGACGACCGACTCCTGCCAGCCGCGACGCACGAGGAGCTTGTTCAGGGCCGCGTTGAGGCGGTCCTCGACGCGCGCGGCGATGAAGGGGCGGGATTCCATGGTCACAACCTAGCGAAGGCGTGGAACAATGTGCGGGTGACGAGCTCCAGCCAGACGAGGACCCCGCTGCCGCCGGCACTCGTGAGCGAGGTGGCCGAATGCGGGTTCTACCCCCAGCTGGTGTGCGACACCATCTCCGGTGCCCTGGGCAGCCAGGAGGTCCTCGGTCACCTGGTGCACCACGAGGCCACGTTCGCCGGGCACGAGGTGCAGCGCCACATGACCGTCCTGGTGCTGACCCCGGGACAGTTGATCATCACGCACACCGATGACGGCGACAACGGTGCCCCCGACCGGGCGCTGACGACGGCGGAGGTGGTGGCGCTGCGCGCCATCGACTCCGTGGTTGTGACGCGATCCGTGGCGCACCCCGAGAACTTCCCACAGGACTCACAGGTCATCGAGACGTGGCTGACGCTCGTGTGGGGCGCCGCGAAGCGACTGGACCTCGGGCCCGCCTCGTGCGACGACCCCGACTGTGATGCCGAGCACGGCATGACCGGGGTGGAGGTGCCCAACGATCTCACGGTCCGAATGAGCCCCGCGGGCGACGGCGCCCACAACACGCGCAAGCTGCTGGAGTTCGGGACGCTGCTGCAGCGACGGGTGGCCTGATGTCGCAGGACTTCGTGCTGCCGGACTACGGCGGCAAGATTCTGGCGAACCTCCTGCCCAGCATCGCGGCGCGGCTGGACGGCCGGACCCCCGTGGTGGACGTCCCGGAGGCTGGTCGCTATGTCGTGCTGCTGGTGGACGGTCTCGGATGGAACGTCCTGGAGCGGCACGCGGACCACGCGGAGGTCATGGGTAGCGAGCTTGAGCGGTCGCTGCGGCTGACGTGTGGAGTGCCGTCCACGACGGCCACGTCGCTCACCAGCCTCGGTTGCGGGGTGCCCCCGGGACGCCACGGCGTCGTGGGATACACCTTCTTGGACCCGGCGCGCGACCAGGTCGTCAACGCTCTCAGCTGGGAGGGGGGACCCGAGGACGTTGCGGCCTTCAGCTGCCACGGCACGTTCTTCGAGGCGATGGCCCGAGAGGGACGACCAGCGGGAGCCGTCAGCCTCGCGCGCTTCGCTGACAGCGCCCTGACCCGCCTGGCCTTCTCGGGGACGAACCACCACGCGGTGGAGGTGGAGGCCGATCCGGAGCACTTCGTCGAACTCGTGTTGGGGGCGCTCGGCGACCACGACGTCGTGTACTGCTATGAGCGCCTCCTGGACCACGAGGGGCACGGCAAGGGTGTCGGCTCCTGGCAGTGGCTGGAGCGACTGGCGCATGTGGATGACCTGGTCGCGGAGCTCTCCGGGGCCCTGCCGAATGACGTGACGCTCCTCGTCACCGGCGACCACGGCATGGTCAACGTTCCGGAGCAGCACCGCGTGGTCGCCGAGGCGGAGCCTGCCCTCGGCGGCTTCCGGCACATCGCCGGTGAGGCGCGCTTCCGCCAGCTCTATACGGACTCCGACGCGGTCGGGCTGGCCCGTCGGTGGCAGGAGTTCCTCGGCGATCGTGCCCTCGTGGTCACCCGGGGCGACGCCATCGACCTCGGATGGTTCGGTCCGGAGGTCACCGCGCGGGTGGCGCAGCGGATCGGGGACGTTCTGGTCGCCATGAGGGGCGACTGGGGCGTGATGTCCGAGGCGTACCCCGGCGAGTACTCACTGGTGGGGATGCACGGCTCGCTGACTGCGGACGAGATGTACGTCCCCCTCATTGCCCTCGGGCCGCGGTGATGCGGGTCGGCATCGTCCTCGATGACTTCTTCCCGGCGTCGGGGGGGATCGGGCGCTCCGTGCAGACGCAGTTGGAGGAACTGACTGCTCTCGGTCACGACGTCACACTCATCGCCCCGGACCGGCACCTGGAGAAGCCCCGGATCGGACGCATCATCGAGTGCCCGACCGTCTACGTCGAGGGACTGCCCGCCCATCTCAGCATCCTGCACCACACGGAGCGGCGCGCGTCCCTCATCTCGCGCCGGGTTGACTTCGACGTCGTCCACTCCCAAACCGAGCGGGGGGCGGTCGTGCTGGCGGCACGGATCGCGCGGCTCCAGGGCATCCCGCACGTCCACAGCTTCCACGCCAACGTGGCCGGCACGCACCAGACGGTGAGGTCGGCCATCTTCGGGACGTTGTCCTACCAGGTCCTCATCAATCCCGTCCTGACCCGGGCCAGTCGCAGGCCGTCACCGCGTGCCCGGCTCCCCCGGCGCGAGAACGAGGACGGGGGACTGGCTGCCCGAATGGACTGGGCGTCCTTCGCCGACATCGCAGGCAAGGTCGACGCGTACACCGTTCCGTCCGCGTTCATGCACCACCTCATCGAGGAGGCTGCGGGCCGCCCGATGCCGGGACACATCGTGCCCACCGGAGTCAACCGTGGCATGCTCGAGGCGATCGACTCCGTGCGACGCGAGCGCTCCGATGCCACCGTCCGTTACCTCGCCGTGGGCCGGTTGGCCAAGGAGAAGCGGTTGGACGTCCTCGTCTCGGCCTTTCGCCGCGCAGCGGTCCCGAACTCGGAACTGGTGGTCGTGGGCGACGGGGACCAACGGCGCCGGCTGCGCCAGTTGGCAGCCGGGGCATCAAACATCGACTTCCGCGGCCACCTGCGGGACCTGCGCTCGATCGCGTGGGAACTCGCGAACGCCGACGTGTTCACGCTGGCCTCCCACCGGTTCGACTCCCAGGCGCTCGTCCTCTCCGAGGCGGTCGCCGCAGGACTGCCGATCCTCTACTGCGACGATCGCCTCACCGTCGCCACGCGTCCCGACAACTCGCTCCTGACGAACCCGGACGAGGAGGCGCTGGCTGCTGGGATCCGAGCCCTCGCGGATGCCCACCGCCGGGCGGACATGCGTGCGGCATCGCTGCGCCTCGTTCCCGAGCTTCGTCCCGAACGCACCGCCGAGGCCTACGAACGCCTCTACCGCGACGTCGTCGCGTCGAAAGGAGCACCACGAAGTGCCTGAGCTGGTCTTCCACACCGGACCGATGGACTGCGGGAAGTCGACCCTGGCCCTGCAACTCCACCACACGCAGAGCACCCACGGCCGCCGTGGCCGGGTCTTCACCCGTCAGGACCGCTCCGGATCGGGCCGCGTGACCTCCCGACTGGGGCTCTCGACGGAGGCGATCGAGATCGACGACGACTTCGACTTCTGGCGCTACATCATCTCGGAGCTGACGTCGCTGCAGAGAGTGGACTACCTGATCTGCGACGAGACCCAGTTCTACACCGGGGAGCACGTCGAGCAGCTGGCGCGAGTCGTCGACGAACTTCAACTGGACGTGTACGCCTTCGGCATCCTCTCGGACTTCAGGACACGACTGTTCCCGGGGTCGCAGCGGCTCGTCGAACTGGCGGATCGGGTCGAGACGCTGCCGCTGGGCCCGCTGTGCTGGTGTGGTGCCAAGGGCACCCACAACGCACGGGTCGTCGACGGGGTGATGGTCACCGAGGGCAGCCAAGTGGTGGTGGGTGACACGGGGGAAACGTCGGAAGTCCGCTACGAGGTGCTGTGCCGGCGGCACCACCGTCGGAGGCTCACCGCGGAGCGGGCGCAGGCCACCTTGTCTCCCGATCCCCTGCCGCTGGGGGAAGCTGACTGATTACTTGCCCGTGGGGCCGCCGAACATGATCTCGTCCCAGCTCGGGACCTGCGCGCGGCGCTTCTTCCCCGGCTTGCGTGCGGGGGGCAACTCCTCGTGCGGGTCCTCCACGAGAGGCTCCTGCGTCGGCTCCGGCGCAGCGGACGGTGCCTCCTCCGTCCCAGGGATCGACGAGGGGGCAACGGATTCACGGTCCTCCGGACGATCGTCGAGGTCGTCGTCGGAGGGCACGGGGACGTCATCGGATGCCTCGGGATCCGGGTCCTCGAGACCGACGTAGATCCGCACCGAGTCCTCGCTGATCCCACTCAGCATGTCGTAGAGGTCGTCGAGGGGGGAGGTGTGCTCCGTGTCGTCATAGCGCTCATCGGTGGCAGGAACGTCGTCGCCGGGACGTGGGGAGTCATCCCGCCCTGGCCGGGGCTGGGTGGCGCGGACCAGCGCCAGCTCGTCGTCGAAGTCGACGGTGTTCTCGTTGTCGGGGTCCCCGTGGACCTCCTCGCCGATCATCCAGCGAGCATCGCTGTTGTCAGCGACACTGAACCTGCCCCTGGGGTCGAAGACGAACTCGGCGCAGCGCGGGGCGGCGCCTTCCTCAAGCCTCCCGACCAGTCGCCACGTCCGGTCCGGCTGCCGCCAGGCGTCCCAGGTGGCCGTGTCGGCGTCGACCCCCCGCACCTGGAGGCGCTCACGGATGAGGTCTCCCAGCCGACGGTGCACGGTCCCGTCACCACGGCGACGGACGGTGGATGCCAGAGCAGTCCGGGCGACGTGTTCGCGCTCCGCGACGACGGGTAGGGCAAAACCCTCGATCCGCTCCGCGGGCACACCAGCCTCCTCGGCCACGTCCGCGATCGATGCCCCGGCCCGGATCCGGGCCTGGATCTCGCGCGGGCTCAATGAACTGTCCATCGACTCTCCCGATTCCTTCACTTGCTGGTCAACCTACCAGCGGGAACCCTGCAGGGGCAGGACCGACGGCCTCCGCGGGGCCCACCGGGAGGGGTGCCACTTGCGTGGCGGCGTTTGTGTGGTAATCATTGTCGCGCGCTAGGTGTCGACGCTGCCGACACGCGCTTGGATGTGGGCACAGGGGAGGACCTGACATGGCGACCGATTACGACGCTCCGCGCAAGACCGACGAGGAGATGAGCGAGGACTCCATCGAGGAGCTCAAGACTCGCCGCAATGACAAGAACTCGGGCAAGGTGGACGAGGACGAGGTCGAGGCCGCGGAGTCGTTCGAGCTCCCCGGGGCCGACCTCTCCCACGAGGAACTGACCGTCCGCGTCCTGCCGCGACAGGCGGACGAGTTCACCTGCGCCTCGTGCTTCCTCGTCAAGGCACGCTCCCAGCTTGCTGAGGAGAAGAACGGACAGCCCTACTGCGTCGACTGCGTCTGACGTACAACCCATGCTGGGCCCGCGCCGGTTCGTCACCGGCGCGGGCCCCTCGTGCTGGGTTGGCTACTTTCCCTTGCGCTGCGCGATGTCGAGGATGGAGTGCAGCTGCCCCGGCGCCTCGTGGCCCGTGTTGGCAGCCCAGCGCTGCTGGATCAACCGGTTCATGGCGAGTTGGCTCATGCCAACGCCGAGGCCGCTGGCGGCTGCCCAGATCAGGGCGCGGGTGAGCGGGACCTCGGGGTCGTTCGGGTTCGGGGGCACGTCTCCGGTGGAGGCCTCCCACACCATGGTGACGAGCCGCTGGGCCGCAATGGTCGTGGCGGCGCCGACGAGGCCGGCGTAAATCTTGAAGACGATCTTCTCGGACAGTGCCATGGCTGCGTACCTCCTGGGGTCTGGTCGTTTCATTATGTCGTAGCGACGAGGCTAGATTGGGAAGCGTGTCCTACAGCGAGCGTTTGACGGTGCCGGTGTGGTGGTGGCTGGCTGTCGTCGGCCTGGCTGCATCCTTGGCCGTGGCCGTCTTCGCCTACCTCGACTGGCCGTTGGCCACCGCCATCACGCTCAGCTTGCTGGTGGGGCTGCTGGTGCTCCTCGTCGGTTACGGACGGACGCGCCTGGAGGTGGCGGGTCGGACCGTCGCAGCCGGACGCGCACGGATCGGCATCGAGCACGTCGGTGAGGTGACGGCGCTCGACGAGCCCGCGACGAGTCGGGCGCTGGGGGCTGAAGCCGACCATCGTGCCTTTCTCCTCACCCGTCCCTATATCCCCACCACGGTGAGGATCCACGTGCGAGACGCGGCGGACCCGCACCCGTACTGGCTCATCAGCTCCCGACGTCCCCAGGCGTTCGCGGCCGCCATCGAGCAGGCGCGGGTGCGATGATGCAGGTCCGCTACACGGCCCCCGAGGGCTTCGCGCCGGCTTATGCGCGTGCCGGAGACGCAGGCGCTGACCTCCGATGCACGTCCGACGTCGTGCTCGAGCCGGGGGAGCGCGCGCTGGTGGGCACCGGAGTGCGGCTCTCACTGCCGGAGGGCACCGTCGGTCTCGTGACACCCCGATCCGGTCTGGCGGCGCGCCTCGGCCTTGGCATCGTCAACTCGCCCGGCATCATCGACTCCGGTTACCGGGGCGAGGTGATGGTCTGCCTCATCAACCAGGATGCCGACCGTCCCATCACCCTGTCCACGGGTGACCGGATCGCGCAGTTGGTGGTCATGCCCGTCGTGCAGGCCCGCTTCGAGCTGGTCGACAATCTCGACCCCACGGAACGCGGCGAGGGTGGGTATGGTTCCACTGGTGTGAACGACGTCACCACAGTCAACATGGAAGGCCCCCAGACGTGAACTCCGACAACAACACCGAGCTTCCGGACCAGGAGGTCCCCGGGACCGACGAGGCCGACGGCATCGACCGCGAGGCATGGGCCGGGATGGATGCCACGTTCGACCGGGAGTACGGGCCCTTCGACATCGACGAGGTGGACCTCGACGCCGACGACGTCAAGCGCATCGACCTCGGACGCATGGTGCTGACCCCCTTCCCGAAGATGACGATGCAGCTCCAGGTCGACCAGCAGAAGGAGCGCGTCCAGGCCATCCTCGTCGGCGACGGATTCTCCGCCATGGAGGTGGCGGTCTTCGCCGGTCCGGCGAAGAGTTCGATGCTGGACGAGATCCGCGAGGAGATCATTGCGGCCACCAAGCGTGCAGGCGGCCGTGTCGAGGTCGTGGCGGGACCCTTCGGCGCCGAGATGCGTCGCAGGCTCCCCGTGAAGGACGCCGCCGGCAACCCTGCCGTCCACGTCTCCCGCACCTGGCTCGTCTCCGGGCCGGGGTGGGTGCTGCGCGCCGTGGTGATGGGCCGGGCAGCGCTGGAGCCCGACAACGAGGACGCACAACTGGCCCTGTACGAGTTCTTCGCCAACCTCGTCGTGCGTCGGGGAACGGAGCCCGCCGCTCCCGGCAGCCTGCTGAAGATGACGATCCCGCCGATCCCCGGAGCCTCCACGGCCGAGGGAACGGACGGAGCCCCGAGCGAGACGTGATGACCGAGAACCCCGAGGAGCGCAGCACCTTCACCCGACGCCTCCGGCGTTGGTTCGCGACTCCCGAGCAGAAACAGGCCGAGGAACGCCTGGACCATGTGCGGCAGTACGGCAGCCAGGCCATCGCGGACTCCCGCGAGCGGACGCGGGTGACATTCCACGGGACGGTGACGGACCTCGCGACGAACGACGAGAGCGGCTGGCTCGAGGCGCACCTCGAGGACGGTACGGGTCAGGTCAAGCTGGTGTGGATGGGGCGCAAGCGGCTCGAGTGCGTCGCTCCCGGCTGCCACCTCGTCGTCCACGGTCGCCTCACCAACGACGAGGGCGAGCGGGTGATCTACAACCCCGACTTCTCGGTGGTGTCGTAGTCCTCGGCCTCGAACATCGCTGCCAACTGGGACTCGGCGTCCTGGGAGACGATGAAGAGCATTTCGTCGCTCGGTTCCAGCGAGGCTGTGGGCTGGGGGACCACGGGTGCGCCGTCGCGGATGATGGCCACGAGCACCGCCCCGCTCGGGAGGTCCAGGTCCGCGACGGCACGGCCCACGTAGCGGCTGTTGTCGGGAAGGCGGATCTCGGACAGGTTGGTCGTCGACTTGGTGAAGGTCAGGAGTCGCACCAGGTCCCCGGTGGAGACCGCCTCCTCGACGAGGGCCGACATGATGCGCGGGGTGGACACGGCGACGTCGACGCCCCAGACCTCGTCGAACATCCACTCGTTGCCGGGGTGGTTCACGCGCCCCACCGTGCGCGGCACACCGAACTCCGTCTTTGCCAGCAGAGAGTGGACGAGATTGGCCTTGTCGTCCCCGGTCGCGGCGATGGCCACGTCGCAGTTCTCGAGTTCGGCGTCCTCAAGCGTTGACAGCTCACATGCATCCGCCTGGAACCACTCCGCCCCAGGCACCGAGTCGGGCTTGATGGCCAGGGGATCCCGGTCTATCAGCAGGACCTGGTGGCCGTTCGAGATGAGTTCCCGGGCGATGGAGCGCCCCACGTTGCCCGCGCCGGCGATGGCTACTCGCATGACTGCTCCTAGTTCTTGGCCGGGGCGCTGCCGAAGAGCGCCTCGATGTCGGATGTGCGCTCGGTCTCACAGCCCACGAAAACGATGTCCCCGTCCTGGTAGACGGTCTCACCGTCGGGCACGAGGCCACGGCCCATGCGGCTCATGAACGGGATGGGGGCGCGGGCGGCTGCCGACAGGTCCCGGATCCTGCGCCCGACCCAACCGGCATGGACGAAGACCTGGATCAGCCGGACCTCCCCCGAGGGGTCGCGCCAGACCGGCTCGCTGCCCTCCGGCAGTAGTCGACGAAGGACTTGGCCCACGGTCCACCGAACGGTGGCGACCGTCGGGATGCCGAGACGCTCGTAGACCGCGGCGCGGCCCTGGTCGTAGATGCGGGCCACCACATTGTCGACCCCGTATCCCTCACGGACGACGCGCGCGGCGAGGATGTTCGAGTTGTCCCCGCTCGAGACGGCGGCGAAGCCGTCGGCCTGGCGAATGCCGGCCGCCTCGAGGACCTCGCGGTCAAAACCCACACCCTTGACGGTCGTGCCCTGGAACTCACTTCCCAACCGCCTGAACGCCTGGACGTTGGAGTCGATCACCGCGACGCTGTGGCCCCGCTTCTCCAGTCCCCTGGCGAGCATGGAGCCCACCCGACCGCAGCCCATGATGACGTAGTGCACGAGACGCTCCTCACCGTTCCCGAAGGGATGGGTCGACGGTAGCGCACTGCGGGGACCTCCTGACAGTTGAGCGGGGATGGCCGTCGTGGCCTGCGCACGGCAGGATGGGGACGTGGTGATCGAGATGCGGCTGGAGCGCGTGGCCCACGGCGGTGTCGTGGTCGGACGGCACGACGACAAGGTGGTGTTCGTCCGAGGGGGCCTCGAGGGCGAGCTGGTCGCCGTCGAGGTCACCGAGACGGGCCGGAGGTTTGACCGAGGACATGTGGTCGACGTGCTGGAGCCCTCCCCGCACCGGGTCGTCCCGCCCTGCCGCATCGCGGCGGTCTGTGGTGGGTGCGACTGGCAGCACGTCGCTCCGGACCACCAGTTGGAGTTGAAGCGCTCGGTGGTGGCCGAGCAGTTACAGCGCTTGGCCGGCCTTGAGTGGAACGGCATGGTCGAGCGGGTGGAGCCGATCCTCGCCTGGCGAACCCGGATGCGCTACGCGACCACCCCGGAGGGAGACCCCGGACTGCGGGGCGCGCGCAGCCACGACGTCGTCCCGCTACCGCCCGAAGGGTGCCTGATCGCGGCCCCGGGACCCTCCGTCGAGGACCTCCGGCACTGGGGTGAGGGGGCCTCGGAGGTCGAGGTCGTCATCTCCGACGATGCCTCGAGCGTGCTCGTCGACGGAAAACTGGTGTCAGGCCCGAGCCGCGTGCGCCAGCACATCGCCTCGCGTCGATACGAGGTCTCGGCGGCCGGCTTCTGGCAGGTGCACGCGGCCGCGGCCGAGACCCTCACGTCCGCGGTGCTGGCGGGCGTGGAGCCGCGGGTGGGCGAATCCGCCCTCGACCTGTACTGCGGCGCCGGGCTCTTCGCCGGTGCACTGGCGGACGCCGGTTGTGGGGTGCTGGGGGTGGAACGGGGCGCACGGGCCGTCCGGGACGCGCGTCGCAACGTGCCCGCCGCGCGTTTCGTGGATGCGCCCGTGGACCGCTATCTCGCCTCCCACCGTCCGGACGTCGACGTGGTGGTCCTGGACCCGCCCCGGAAGGGCGCAGGAGCAGCGGTGGTCCGCGCGATCGCCGGCCTCCGTCCGCGAGTGGTCTCGTACGTGGCGTGCGATCCCGCCTCGCTGGCCCGGGACCTGGCCACCTTCGCGCAGGAGGGCTTCGTGCTGCGGCAACTGCGCGCCTTCGATCTGTTTCCGATGACCCATCACGTCGAATGCGTGGCCACCCTAGACTTGGCGACGGCCCCGTGAGCGGGCCTCGGGAACAGGGCGTCGAGTATGATATCTTGACGTCAAGACAATTTGGGCGGAACGACCAAGGAGAGCGATGAGCGTCAACAGCTTCGGAGCCAAGTCCACGTTGGACGTGGGGGACAAGTCCTACGAGATCTACCGCATCGACGCGGTGGAGGGACACGAGAAGCTGCCCTTCTCGATGAAGGTCCTGCTGGAGAACCTGCTGCGCACCGAGGACGGCGCGAACATCACCAAAGACGACATCGCCGCTCTCGGCGGGTGGGACCCGACGGGGGACGTCGATCACGAGATCCAGTTCACCCCGGCGCGTGTGATCATGCAGGACTTCACCGGTGTGCCCTGCGTGGTGGACCTCGCGACCATGCGCGAGGCAGTGGAGCAGTTGGGCGGCGATCCCGCGAAGGTCAACCCGCTCTCGCCCGCCGAGATGGTCATCGATCACTCCGTCATCGCCGAGGTGTTCGGTATCGCCGGGGCGTTCGAGGCGAACACCGACATCGAGTACCAGCGCAACCGCGAGCGCTACCAGTTCCTGCGGTGGGGCCAGAAGGCTTTCGACGACTTCAAGGTCGTACCGCCCGGCACCGGCATCGTCCACCAGGTCAACATCGAGCACCTGGCGCGGGTCGTGTTCCCTCGCACCGTCGACGGCGTGCTGCAGGCCTACCCGGACACCTGTGTGGGTACTGACTCCCACACCACCATGGTCAACGGCCTGGGTGTGGTCGGCTGGGGTGTGGGCGGCATCGAGGCCGAGGCCGCCATGCTCGGCCAGCCGGTCTCCATGCTCATCCCTCGGGTGGTGGGCTTCAAGCTCACCGGAAAGCTCACCGAGGGCACCACCGCGACCGACCTGGTCCTGACGATCACCGAGATGCTCCGCGAGCACAAGGTCGTCGGGAAGTTCGTGGAGTTCTACGGCGACGGCGTCGCCCAGGTGCCCCTGGCGAACCGCGCCACGATCGGCAACATGAGCCCCGAGTACGGCTCCACGATCGCGATCTTCCCGATCGACGACAAGACCATCGACTACATGCGCCTCACGGGCCGCGACGAGGAGCAGATCGCCCTCGTCGAGACCTACGCCAAGGAGCAGGGCCTCTGGCACGACCCGTCCGCGGAGCCCCACTACTCCGAGTACATCGAGCTGGACCTCGGCACCGTGGTGCCGTCCATCGCAGGTCCGAAGCGGCCGCAGGACCGGATCCGGTTGGACCAGTCGAAGGCCGCGTTCCGCGAGGACGTCGCGAACTTCGTCGGACACCCCGGCGAGCAGCCGCAGTACTCCGGCTACGACCGCGCCGTCGAGCAGACCATGGGCGCTTCCGATCCCACGGGACCGGACCCGCACCTCGTCGACGACTCGCCGGCCCCTGCCGACCCCGCCCACCACCGGATGCAGGAGCGCGTGCGAGCCAGTGTCCCCGTCACGCTCGAGGACGGCACGAGCTTCGAGCTGGACCACGGCGCCGTGACGATCGCCTCGATCACCTCCTGCACCAACACCTCCAACCCCAGCGTCATGATCGGCGCCGCATTGGTGGCGAAGAAGGCCGTGGAGAAGGGGCTCAACCGCAAGCCGTGGGTCAAGACCTCGCTGGCACCCGGCTCCCAGGTGGTGACCGACTACTACGACAAGGCCGGCCTGACCGAGTACCTGGACGCCATCGGCTTCAACCTCGTCGGCTACGGCTGCGTCACCTGCATCGGCAACTCCGGGCCCCTGATCCCCGAGGTCTCGGCCGCCATCAACGAGCACGACCTGGCCGTGGCCGCGGTGCTCTCGGGCAACCGCAACTTCGAGGGGCGGATCAACCCCGACGTGAAGATGAACTACCTCGCCTCGCCGATGCTCGTCATCGTCTATGCCCTGGCCGGCACCATGGACATCGACCTCTTCAATGAGCCGATCGGCCAGGACCAGGCGGGCAACGACGTGTTCATGCGGGACATCTGGCCCACCGAGGCGGAGATCGACGAGGTCATCGGCAGCTCCATCAGCGCCGACATGTTCGTCTCCCGTTACGCCGACGTGTTCGCGGGCGACGAGCGCTGGAAGTCCCTTCCCACGCCCGACGGTGAGGTTTTCGAGTGGGAGGACGACTCCACCTACGTCCGCAAGGCCCCGTACTTCGACGACATGCCGGCACAGCCGGAGCCGGTGGAGGACATCGCGGGTGCCCGGGCGCTGCTCAAGCTGGGCGACTCCGTCACAACGGACCACATCTCCCCGGCCGGCAGCATCAAGGCCGACTCGCCTGCCGGTGTCTACCTGACCGAGCATGGCGTCGACCGCAAGGACTTCAACTCCTACGGCTCCCGTCGTGGGAACCACGAGGTCATGATCCGCGGCACGTTCGCCAACATCCGGCTCCGCAACCAGATCGCCCCCGGCACCGAGGGTGGCTTCACGCGGGACTTCACCCAGGCCGACGGCCCGGTGAGCACCGTCTACGACGCCGCCATGAACTACGCCGAGGCGGGCGTGCCGCTGGTGGTGCTGGCGGGCAAGGAGTACGGCTCGGGATCCTCGCGCGACTGGGCCGCCAAGGGCACTGCTCTCCTGGGCGTGCGTGCGGTCATCGCCGAGAGCTACGAGCGGATCCACCGCTCGAACCTCATCGGCATGGGCGTGCTCCCCCTCCAGTTCCCCGACGGCGAGACGGCCGATTCCCTCGGCCTGACGGGTGAGGAGACCTTCTCCGTCGCCGGCGTGACCGGACTCAATGATGGGGCGACTCCGCGGACGATGACGGTGACGGCGGTGCGCCCCGACGGGTCGGAGGTCGCCTTCGACGCGGTCGTGCGCATCGACACCCCCGGGGAGCGGAGCTACTACCTCAACGGCGGCATCATGCAGTACGTGCTGCGCAACCTGGCTGCTGCAGCCTGACGCACCACCTCTCCTGACGAGGGCCGGCCCCGCCTGCCGGCGGCGTCCGGCCCTCGTTCGTCCCGGGCTGGAGTTTGTCACCCGCAGGGTATTTAATAGAACACATGTTCGACGACGAAGAGGTTCCCCGGGTCTACGTCCCCCCGGGCTGGCCCGCCGCGGTCAGGCCGCCCGGTGCGGAGGGGTGGCTGCGCTCCGCCACTGCGTTCCTGCTGGACCAGTGCCCGCCGGAGTACCGATCCCACTCCGTCCTGCTGCGTCACCCCGTCGTGCTCGCGCGGTTCGCCGCCGCTTTCGTCGCCAGCCAACTCGACGCGACGCGCAACAACTTGGCCGGAGTGCGCCCCGGGCTCGGCGACGTCGTCGAGGGAGGCACGATCGAGGCGGCGGTGGCGGTCCTGCAGCAGGAGGAGGCCAGGCTGGTTCGGGTGGCGCGGGCGGTGGGACTGGTGGAGCAGGCGCTGCGCGATGTCCGGTTCAAGCCGCGCTTGTGACCCGGCCGGAGCCGGGACCCGCCTAGACTGTTCGCATGCCGTTGCTGGAGACCATCTCGGGACCGCGGGACCTCAGGGCCCTGAGCAAGCGTCAGCTGGACCAGCTGGCAGAGGAGATTCGTGCCTTCCTCATCACCACCGTCAGCAAGACCGGTGGACACCTCGGGCCCAACCTGGGTGTGGTCGAGCTCTCGCTGGGACTGCACCGCGTCTTCGACTCCCCACACGACCCGATCATCTTCGACACTGGTCACCAGAGTTACGTCCACAAGCTCCTGACCGGCCGTGTGGGCCAGTTCGGAACCCTCCGCCAGCGCGACGGGATCTCGGGCTACCCGTCCCGTCGTGAGTCGGAACACGACTGGGTGGAGAACTCACACGCCTCCACCTCGCTGTCCTGGGCGGAGGGCATGGCCAAGGGATTCCGGCTCCGTGGCGAGACGCGCACCGTGGTTGCCGTGGTGGGCGACGGCGCACTCACGGGGGGCATGGCGTGGGAGGCGCTGAACAACATCGCCACCCAGGAGGACCTGCGCCTGGTCATCGTCGTCAATGACAATGGACGCTCCTACACGCCGACCGTCGGGGGTTTGGCGAACCATCTCGCCGGGCTGCGCACGGACCAGCGCTACGAGAAGACGCTGGACTTCATCAAGCGCCGATTGACGGAGCTGCCGGTTGTCGGGCGCCCCGTCTACGACCTGCTGCACGGCTTCAAGACCGGGGTCAAGGACGTCATTGCTCCACAGGGAATGTTCTCGGACCTCGGAATGAAGTACTTGGGACCTATTGACGGCCACGACATCGGCGCTGTCATCTCCCACCTCGAGCAGGCCAAGCACTTCGGTGGCCCGGTGATCGTGCACTGCATCACCCGCAAGGGGAAGGGCTTCCGCGCCGCCGAGGAGCACGAGGAGGACCGCTTCCACGCCGTTGGGCGCATCAATGAGTTCACCGGAGAGCCGCTGTCGGCCAGCGTGCAGGCCACGTGGACCGACGCCTTCGCGGACGCCATGGTCAAGCTGGGAGAGGAGCACCCGGAGGTGGTTGCGTTGACGGCCGCCATGCTGCACCCCGTCGGGTTGGGCCGCTTCGCCGCCGCTTTCCCGGACCGCACCTTCGACGTCGGCATCGCGGAACAGCACGCCGTCGCCTCCGCTGCCGGCCTCGCGGCGGCCGGCCTGCACCCTGTGGTGGCGGTCTACGCCACCTTCATCAACCGGGCATTCGACCAGGTGATGATGGACGTGGCCCTGCACGACAAGGGCGTGACCTTTGCTCTGGACCGGGCGGGGATCACCGGCACCGACGGGGCCAGTCACAACGGCATGTGGGACCTCACATTGCTCGGTATGGTGCCCACGGTGGAGATCGCGGCACCGCGGGACCAGACCCGCATGGTTGAGGCTCTGGCCCGCGCCGTGACGGTGGACGACCGGCCCACGGTCGTGCGGTACTCCAAGGAGAGGCTGCCCGACGAGATCCCTGCCATTGCCTCACGAGGCGCCGGGGTCGCGCAGGTCGACATCCTCCGGCAGTTCGCCGGGGCCCGGGTGCTCGTCGTCGGCTATGGACAGTTCGCCGGCCTCGGCCTCGCAGTGGCCGACCGTCTCGGGCGCGAGGGCCTCCCGGTCACCGTGGTGGACCCGCTGTGGTGCATCCCGGTCAGTGACGAACTCGTGGACATGGCTCGCGAGCACGACTACGTCGTCACCATCGAGGACAACCTCGTCTCCGGCGGCGTCGGTGAACGGCTCCGGGCACGACTCATCAACGGCGGTGTTCCGGTGCCGGTGTTGACGCACGGCATCCCCCAGCGCTTCCTGGAGCACGGCTCCCGGGACGAGGTTCTGGAGGAGATCGGGCTCACACCCCGAAACGTCGCTCGTCACGTGCTCGAGCGCGTGCTCGGCGACTCGCGCGACGGTACGCGGCAGTACGCCTGAGGGGCGCGGCTCTCAGCTGGGGGCTCGGCCGATCAGGGGGGCGAGGAGCTCGCGCTGCCAAGGCCGCGCACCGGCCCGTTCGAGAGCCCGGCCGAATTCTTCGGGGTCCCGGAGGCCAGGGACGGTGTAGACCACCTGCTGCAGGAGCGCGGACGGCGCCAGCAGCGAGGCGTGTATCCCGAGTTCTTCGGCCAGGGCGTCGACGGCGGGCCTCAGGCCCTGCCACAGCACCGCGGCCTCCGGTCGCGTGCGCTCCCAGTTCCGCGGGTGCGGGATGCCCGAGCCCGGCAACCGCCGAGGCGGGTACTGGGCGGCAGGGAGCTGGGCGACTGCTTTGAGCGCCCGCGCCCAGTTGGTCCGGAATCGGGTCGCGCCCCGGGCTGCGCTGCCCCGGGCGGGAGGTGCGGTGACGTGTCGGGGTACGGGACCATCCGGTGTCACCTGGGCAGCCGTCGCCACGATCGCGGCGTCAGCGAGGATCCGACCCGGTGGCCGATCGCGTTCGCGCGCGATGGTGTCGCGCTCCTCCCACAGAGCCCGGGCCACGGCCAACTGTCGCGGGTGGCGGAGGTCGGTGATGCCGCTCAGCCGCCGCCACGGATCTGCTCGTGGCTCCGGCTCCCGTGCATAGGTCCGCAGGACGTGGGCAAACTCCTGCTCGGCCCACTCGAGCCGTTCTCGAGACGCCAACTCGGCTGCCAGGACGTCGTGCAACTCCAGCAGGTAGTCGACGTCCAGCGCCGCATACCGCAGCCATGCCTCGGGTAGGGGGCGCGTGGCCCAGTTGTCCGCCGAGTGCGCCTTCCGCAACCGGATCCCCAGCTTGGACTCAAGGAGTGCGCCGAGCGACACGCCCGGCTCGCCCAACAGGCGTCCCGCGAGCTCCGTGTCGAACAGATGCCGGGGGTACATGCCCACTTCGCGGAGGCACGGCAGGTCCTGGCTGGCCGCATGGATGATCCAGGTGGCGTCCCGGGTGGCGTCGGAGACAGGGCTCAGGTCGGCGCGTTCACCCTGCTCGAACGGCAGAGGGTCGAGGAGCCATGTCCCGGCACCCTCGCGTCGCAACTGCACGAGGTAGGCCTTCGGCCAATAGCGGTGACCGTGGGCGCGCTCGGCATCCACCGCGATCGGTCCCTCAGCCGTCCCCAGTGAGTCGACGACCTCGCGCAAAGTGTCGTGCGACTCGACCAGGCGCAGTTCCTCCCTGGGCTGCTCGACGTAGTCGCTCATGGGCGGCTCGGGAACGCGACGACGCCCGGGGGGAGGGGTGGGCGGCCCGCGACGAGGCCGAGGAGATCCTGCCAGGCCACGAAGTGGGGCACGAGGCCGGTGGTGTCCACGTCGTCCGGGGTCCAGGACGAACGCACCTCAACCTCGGCGCGGTCCTCGCCGTCCTCCATTTCGCCGTAGGTGCGGCCGTAGGACGCCGTCACGGTCCCGGCGGCGCAGCGGTGGGACGCATGGTGGGTCTCGAGGGAGTCAAGCATCCAGGACCAGGCGACGTCCGGGAGGAGCGGGTCCGCCACCATCTCCAGGTCCACCTGTGCGTGGACATAGGACACGACGCGGAACGTGCCCTCCCAGGCGTCGTTGCCCGCCGGATCGTGCAAGAGGATCAGGCGACCGGTGGCGATGGCCTCCCCATCCTCCTCGAGCTCGGCCGACAGCGCGACGGAGTGGGGCGCGATGCGCTGCGGGGAGCCGATCTCCTCGACCTCCAGCCCACGTCGCCACTTCATGCGTGCCAGGTCCTCCAGCGCCCGGGTGAAGGCCGGGGAGGGGTTCGGCTTGCGTGGCGAGGTCACGTGTCCGAGACTACGGTGCCCCGCGGCGGCGGCCCGGTTGCCACACCGAGCGCCCGAAGGTCGCTCACTCGGCGCGCTTGGGCTCCAGGGTCAGGCTGACCGAGTTGATGCAGTAGCGCAGGTCTGTCGGAGTCTCGTAGCCCTCGCCCTCGAAGACGTGCCCCAAATGGCCGTCGCATGCCGCACAGCGGACCTCGACGCGGGGTCGTCCGGGGATCGAGGTGTCCTCGAGGTAGCGGATTCGGTCCTCGGCGAGCGGGGAGAAGAAGCTCGGCCACCCGCAGTGCGAGTGGAACTTCGTGTCGCTGCGGAACAGCTCGGTGCCGCAGCCGCGGCAGGAGTAGACGCCCTCGGTCTCGGTGTCGGTGTACTCGCCGACGAACGGTGCCTCGGTGCCGCCCTGCCGGAGCACGTGGTACTCCAGGTCGTTCAGTTGCCTGCGCCACTCTTGGTCAGGCTTGCTCAGCGGCGCAACCCAGGTCTCGTCTGTCATGGTGATCAGCCTCCTCGCCACGCAGTCTAGGAGGGGTGGCCAACTCCGTGACTACGATCCCCCCATGGCAGCCGATGCGATCGAACTGGAGGTGGGGGAGCGCGCCGTGCGCCTCTCCAGCCCGGGCAAGGTCTACTTCCCCGAGGTCGGCCTCACGAAGCTCGACGTCGCGAGGTACCTCATCGCCGTCGGTGACGGGATGCTCTCGGCCCTGAAGGACCGCCCCACGACCATGGAGCGGTGGCCGGGGGGCGTCGTGGAGGGAGCGGTGCTGGCGACGCGGCAGGACGGGCACGGCGACGCGTTCTACCAGAAGAGAGCTCCCAAGGGCACTCCCGACTGGGTGCAGCAGGCAAGGATCACATTCCCGTCCGGGCGCACTGCGAACGCGGTCGCACCGGCGGACGTGGCCACCTTGGTCTGGATGGTGAACCTTGGGACGCTGCGGTTCCACGCCTGGCCGGTCCGCGCCTTCGACACTGACGCCGTCGACCAGTTGCGGATCGACCTCGATCCCCAACCCGGGACCGACCACACGGACGCGTCGCGTGCCGCGCTGGAACTGAGGGACGTGCTGGCCGAGGCAGGACTCACAGGCTTCCCGAAGACGTCCGGGGGGCGCGGACTCCATGTCTTCGTGCCCGTCACTCCGCTGGACTTCATCGAAGCCCGGCACGCGACGATCGCCCTGGGTCGGGCACTGGCGCGTCGCATGCCGGAGCGTGTGACGGTCAACTGGTGGAAGGAGGAGCGTGGTGAACGCGTCTTCGTCGACTTCAACCAGATGGCCCGCGACCGCCTGATGGCGTCGGCGTACTCCATCCGGCCGGTGCCCATCGCCCGCGTCTCCGCACCTCTGGAGTGGGAGGAGGTGGGACGGGTCGATCCGGACGCGTTCACGATCCCGACGATGCTCGAGCGCTACGCGGAGCGCGGTGACGTGTGGAGTGCCTACGACGACACCGAGCCGGGAGACCCCGGCATGGCGCTGCAGTGGTATGGCGAGGACGCCGAGCGTGGCGAGGGGGAGTTGCCCTACCCGCCTGAGTATCCGAAGATGCCGGGCGAGCCGCCTCGCGTCCAGCCCAGCCGGGCGCGACGCGATGACGATGCGTGAGTCAGTTGGCTTCCTGTTGCTGCTCCGGGGGTCCCACGTCGAGCAGGTCCATCGCGGCGAAGGCGTAGCGGGCGAGGATGAGCTCCACCAGGCGCGGGTCGTCGGCGATGGGATCCGTCACCGCCAGGGCGCCGGCCCGCAGCGCCATCTGGTGGTGCGCGCGGTAGCGGGGGCTCGGTGTGAGGAACAGGGATCCGACGGCGATATGGCGGCGCCCCTGGCCGCGCAGGGTCGCGATCGCGTTCCCCGTGCCGCGGCCGGTCTCGTCGTTGCTCGCCAGCAGGACCGGGAGCTTGTGGTGGGCGGACCACTGCCGGGCGCGACGGGCGAGCAGGGACGCCCCGCGCACGTCACCGCCCTCCGGGGTGGCCAGGACAAGGGCATCCACTTCGACCGCGTTGGTGCGGTGCAGCGACTCCCGGACCTTGTTGTCCAGGATGTTCAGCAACTCGACGGCGGGTCCGACCGGCCGGGAGATGACGACATGGACGGACTCGGCGTCCTTCATCATCCGCTTCGCCTCGCAGACGATGGGGGAGTGCTCGGCCGCGGAGACGAGGTCCAAGGGAACCAGCGCGACCTCCGTGGCGCCGGCGTCCACGAGGGCCCGCACTTCGTCGACCACCTGATGCGTCTCGTCGCCCAGGATGCCCAGCCGGACGCTGAGGTCCGGGCGTTGCGCACACAACCGGGCCGCGATGGCCTCGAGGGCGGAGCACGCGGCTGGGTCGTGGTCACTCGAGGCGACCAGCACAATCGCCGGGGCGGCCATCGCGTTCCCCCTTCGTGTGGACGTCGTCCCAAATTCTGGGACGTTTCACCCCGATGTGCAAACACGGACCCCGCCGGGAGCGCAAAATGCTGCCCCGAGGGGCGGCATCGGTGGGCGATGGCGGTTTCGAACCGCCGACCTCTTCGGTGTGAACGAAGCGCGCTACCACTGCGCCAATCGCCCGTGCGGGTTGCCATGCTAGCGCACCGAATCAGGCTCTGACCAACCCGCATGGGATTTTGCGCGGCTCGAACTCCTGCGCTATGGTTTTCAACGCGTCACCGAGGAACGGGTAGCCGGGCCGAGGTGGAAGCGTGCGGACGTGGCTCAGTTGGTAGAGCATCACCTTGCCAAGGTGAGGGTCGCGAGTTCGAATCTCGTCGTCCGCTCGGAGAAGTCTCTCCCAATCCCGCTTGGGGAGGTTGATCCCCCTACTAGGTGGAGTGGCCGAGAGGCGAGGCAACGGACTGCAAATCCGTGTACACGGGTTCAAATCCCGTCTCCACCTCGGGCGGTTGGCGCAGCGGTAGCGCGCTTCCCTGACACGGAAGAGGTCGCCAGTTCGATCCTGGCATCGCCCACCAAGAGGAGCCCCAGAGATGGGGCTCTTTTTCGTTGCCTGTCGCTGGCCCGCACCCGTGCCTACGATGAGGCGTATGTCACACCTCATCCTCGTGGGAAACGCCAAGTCCGGAACGATCTCGGCCATCGGCCTGACGGAGGAGTCCTTCTCGGAGACTGTCAACAGCAAGGTTGGAGTGGGCTGCAGCACGTTCGCCATCAGCCGTGACGGCAGGACCGTGCACGTGGCCGTCAAGGACCCCGACCCGGCCATCGTGACCCTTGAACTGGATGGCGAGACCCGGCGCCTACGCGAGCTGGGTCGGCGGGAGGTCGATGACGCCCTGGCCTACGTGGCGCTGACGCCGGATGAATCCACGGTCCTCGTGGCGTCCTACGACGGTGGCTGGGGGGCGGCGCACCCCCTGTCCGACCGCCTCCCGCAGCCGGCCACCTCCCGCATCGAGTGCCGGAACCTCCATGCGGTCGTCCCGAGTGCCGACGGCGCCCACGCCTACTTCGCCTCCCTCGGCGACGACCTCATCGCTCCCGTTCGGATGACCGCCGAGGGCTTCGAACCGATGCCGACCGTGGACTGCCCGGCCGGCTCGGGGCCCCGCCACCTCGTGCTCTCGGAAGACCAGGAGTCGCTCTACCTCCTCACGGAGTTCACCGGTGAGGCCGTCCGCTTCGCCAGGGACGCAGGCACCGGTCAACTCACC
Source organism: uncultured Arachnia sp. (assembly GCA_947499145.1). Lineage (GTDB taxonomy): Bacteria > Actinomycetota > Actinomycetes > Propionibacteriales > Propionibacteriaceae > Arachnia. The sequence continues at coordinate 53,574 of CANMNB010000003.1, read as the reverse complement.
CAACAGGAGTCCGTTCCCGGCCATGACACGACCCGAGGTCTGGCGACGAGCGAGTACGGCGCCGATCCACGGGCCAACCACCTCATCTGGGGTGCAGACCTCCACCTTGCCGGACGGGGCCAGTGGCTCCTCTGCACTGAGCGCACGGAGTCGACTCTGACGGCCATCGCCGTGTCCGATGAAGGAGTTCTCGGCGAGCAGGTCGGGATCACTGGGACCGAGGAACAGCCTCGGGGATTCGCAGTCTCCCCGGACGGACACCTCGTCGTGGTCGTCGGTGAGCGATCGGGACACGCAACGCTGTACCGCCTGACGGACGACGGCGGGCTCCGTGAGCAGGACCGCATCGCCACCGGCGAGGGACCCAACTGGGTCCGCTTCGTCCCGGCCTGACCCGCAGGGTTGGCTAGTCTCGCCGGCATGACAGAGCCGACAGTCATGAAGAACGAGGACCAGAAGCGCTACGAAATCCACCTCGACGGTGAGCGCATCGGTTTCGCCGCCTACCGTCGAGATGGCGACGTCGTCGAACTCCCGCACACAGTCGTGGAGCCGGCCCACGGTGGCAAGGGACACGCCGGGCGCCTCGTGGAGTTCGCGCTGCGCGACATCCGTGAGCAGGGCCTCTCGGTGCGCCCCACGTGCTCCTACGTCGCCGACTACATCCGCAAGCACCCTGAATGGGAGGCCGCCCTGGAGGCTTGATGCCGTCCGCCTGTGGTGACCCTCACGGCCGGCGCGTCGCGTAGCCGGTGATGCTGGCCAGTGGGCGCTCCGGAGGGCGGGTTGTGTGCGCTCGTGGTTGGTCAGCCAACCAGAATCGCACACGACCTGCGAGCCGGCCGCCCTCTCGGGATTATTGAAAACGCTTCTCAGTTGCCGATTGTTTTCGTTCGTTGACCGTTAGGCAATCGGTTGCTAACTTTTGCTTCAGCACCGTACAAATGGTCAAGGAGGACCGCGAATGCAGCGCAGCACAGAGGTTCAGGCGTGACGTCGCAACCTGGCGTCGTGCGACCGGGACCCAGCACGGGCACCGCGATCGCCCAGGACGCCACGACCAGCCTGCTCATCGAGGACGAACCCACGCACACCGGGGGGAAGCGCAAGAAGCAGCCGAAGCCGTCGATCGCCAAGTCGATCAAGAAGGACTGGCGGCTCTACTCCTTCATCGTGTTGCCCATGGTGTTCTTCGTCGTGTTCCGGTACCTGCCGATGGCGGGCAACGTGATCGCGTTCCGCCGGTTCCGGCCGGGCGGCAGCATGTTCGGCGAGATGTGGGTGGGTCTCCGCTACTTCGAGATGTTCATCTACGACCCAACGTTCTGGAACGTCTTCAAGAACACGATCCTCTTGGGCGCGCTGTCGTTGGTGATCATCTTCCCCTTGCCCATCATCCTGGCCCTCATGCTGAACGAGCTGCGCTCCGTGCGGTTCAAGAAGGCAGTCCAGACGATCTCGTACCTGCCGCACTTCATGTCGATCGTCGTCGTGGCGGGACTGGTGTTCCAGCTCACGTCGATGCGCGGCACCATCAACCAGGTCATCACGACGCTCGGCGGCTCGGCGATCCCGTTCATGCAGGACCCGGACTGGTTCCGGACGGTCTACATCAGTTCGGAGATCTGGCAGACCGTCGGTTGGGGGACCATCCTCTACCTGGCCGCGCTCAGCACCATTGATCCCCAGCTGTACGAGGCGGCGCGAGTCGATGGGGCGAACCGCTGGAAGCAGACGTGGCACGTCACCATTCCCGGCATCCTGCCGACCGTCATCGTCCTGCTGATCCTCAACATCGGCACCTTCATGGCCGTCGGCTTCGAGAAGGTCCTCCTGTTGTACAACCCGCTGACCTACCCCACTGCTGACGTCATTGCCACCTACCTCTACCGGGTGGGCATCTCGGGGGGCCAGTTCTCCTACGCCGCCGCGATCGGCCTCTTCGAGGCCGTGATCGGCCTGACTCTCATCCTCTCCGCGAACGCAATCTCGCGTCGCCTGGTCGGAACGAGCCTGTGGTGACCAACGCAACCGATACCCCCACCGTCGACCATTCCGAAACGGGCGCCTACCACGGCGGGCGCGCCATCAAGGAGTCGCGTGGCTACAGCACGTTCCGGATCATCAATGTCGCAGCCCTGCTGCTGATCTGCTTCCTGACGCTTTACCCGTTCCTGAACCTCGTCGCCGAGGCCTTCAGTTCCGAGGCGTACATCAACACCGGCCAGGTCAACATCGTCCCGAAGGGCTTCAACCTGAGGACCTTCGAGCACGTGATGAGCGACTCGATGTTCTGGATCAACTACAAGAACACCCTGGTCTACACCGTGGTCGGCACCGCCATCGCGATGGCCATGACGACGACGTTCGCCTACGCCATCTCCAAGTTCCACCTGCGGGGGCGGTCCATCTTCATCGGCATCGCCGTGTTCACGATGTTCTTCAACGGCGGCATGATCCCCAACTACATCCTCATCAACAACCTGGGGATGAAGAACACAATCTGGGCGATCGTCATCCCCAACGCCATCAGCGTGTTCAACCTTCTGGTGATGAAGTCGTTCTTCGAGAACTTCCCCACGGACCTGGAGGAGGCCGCCTCCATGGACGGACTCACCACCTACGGGATCTTCCTGAGGATCGTCCTCCCGCTCAGCAAGGCCGTGCTGGCCACCATGGTGCTGTTCTACGCGGTGGCGTTCTGGAACGGCTGGTTCGCGGCCTTCCTGTACATGGACCGCGCCGAGCTGTACCCGGTCACGATCTACCTGCGCAACATCCTCGCCGCTGCCACCGGCACGGGGGAGACGGGCACGGACGCCGTGCAGATCGCCGCCAACGTCAAGGCCGTCACCATGCTCCTCACCGCGCTGCCCATCATCGCGGTCTATCCCTTCATCCAGAAGTACTTCGTCTCGGGTGTCATGCTCGGGTCGGTCAAGCAGTAACAGATAGGAGAAACAATGAAGTTGTCCAGAAGAAGTGGTCGCCTGCTGGGGTTCGCCCTGGCCACGACCCTGGCGCTCACCGCCTGCGGTGACGGTGGAACCGAGGAGCCGGACGCCAACGTCGGCGGGGGTGAGGCGGGAGCCAGCGCAGAGGCCACCGGGAACGAGATGGCCGGCGAGCTCCAGGACAAGATGGTCGGAGCCATGGAGGACTACGGCGTCGGCACCACCTTCAAGGCCAGCGAACCCGTCGAGTTCAACTTCCTCTACCGCGATCATCCCAACTACCCGTACCAGGAGGACTGGCTCTTCTTCGAGGAGCTGGAGAAGAACCAAAACGTCACGTTCGACTTGGTGAACGTGCCGCTGTCGGACTGGTCCGACCGACGCGCCCTGCTTATCTCGGCCGGTGACGCCCCCGACGTCATCCCGTCGACCTACACGGGCGAGGCCGAGCAGTACGCAGCGAGCGGTGCTCTGCTGCCGATCTCGGACTACCTCGACTACCTCCCCAACTTCACCGAGAAGGTGGAGAAGTGGGGGCTGCAGGAGGACCTCGACCTGATTCGCCTGGAGGACGGGAAGTTCTACAGCCTCCCGGGACTGCACGAGAAGCCGAAGCCCACCTACTCGTTCGCCATCCGCGAGGATCTCTTCGAGAAGGCCGGCATCACCGAGGACCCGGCCACCTTCGAGGAGTTCGCCGAGCAGATGAAGGCGGTCCAGGAGGCCAACCCGGAGCTCGACTACGTCTACACCGAACGGTGGTCAGCAAGCGGCCCGCTCGACGCCACTCTGTCGTTCTCGGCACCCAACTTCGGCACCACCGCAGGCTGGGGCTACGGCGCACGCGTCACCTACAAGGATGGTGAATACGTCTACACCGGCGCCTCCGACGAATACCGCGACCTCGTGGCCTACTTCGCCGGGCTGGTCGAGGACGGTCTGCTGGATCCGGAATCCGTCAGCCAGGACGACGACACCGCCATCCAGAAGTTCACCTCCGGCCAGGCCGCGGTGATCGGCTCCAACGACCAGGAGATCCTCCGCTATCGGCAGACGCTCGAGGAGAGCGGCAACACCGAGGCCAGCCTTCGCCAGATCGTCGTCCCCGCCGGCCCCGCCGGCAGCATCATGGACGGTGCCCGCTTCGAGTCCGGCGTCGCCTTCACGAAGGGCGCCGCGGAGAAGGAGCACTTCGTCGCACTCCTGCAGTTCGTCGACTGGCTGTTCTACAGCGACGAGGGCCTCGAGTTCGCCAAGTGGGGCGTCGAGGGCGTGACCTACAACAAGGATGAGGAGGGCAACCGCACCCTCGCCGAGAACATCGATATCAACGGCCTCAACCCGGGGGCTCCGGAGATGCTGAACACGGACTACGGATTCCACAACGGTGTCTTCATGCCCGCGCACGGCTCCACCACCGACCTCGTGCAGTCCATGCTCCGCGACGAGGTCAAGGAATGGCTGAACAAGATGTACGAGAAGGACCTGGTCAAGCCCGGTCCTCGCATCCTCTACGACGAGCTGGAGAACGAGGAGGCCGTCCTCATGCGCACGCCGCTGCAGGACACCACGATGCAGAACACGGCCGCCTTCATCGTCGGCCAAAAGTCCATGGACGAGTGGGACGCCCACGTGGCCGAGCTCGAGTCCAAGGGCATGCAGCGCTACATCGACATGGTGAACGAGAACGTCGTCGAGGGATGACGAACTGCTGAACCATCTCCGCGGGGGCGGTGTCCTGACAGGCGCCGCCCCCGCATTCGTCCAGAAAGGCATCATGACCAGCACACTGTCCCCAGCCTGGCGGCGCTGCATCGGCACCGGTCGTGCCGCGCTTTCGCTGCGCTCCGACCACCGCGACGCCCTCGAGCGTGCGCAGGCCGAGATCGGATTCGACCACATCCGTGGCCACGGTCTCCTGAGCGACGCCATGGGCGTCGTCCGCGCGGCCGAGCACGAGGGCCGGCGTTTCCTGCATCACTCCTTCACCTACGTCGACCAGGTGATCGACGGGTACCTGGCCGCCGGCATCCGTCCGTTCCTGGAACTCGGGTTCATGCCCGAGGAACTGGCCTCGGGGTCGGACACCGTGTTCTGGTGGAAGGGCAACATCACCCCGCCGCGGTCCTACGAGGAGTGGAGCAGGCTGGTCTCGGCACTCCTGCGTCACCTGATCGACCGGCACGGCATCGACGAAGTCCGTACTTGGCCCATCGAGGTCTGGAACGAGCCGAACCTCACGGTCTTCTGGAAGGACGCAGACCAGGCCGAGTACTTCCGGTTGTACGAGGCCACCGCCCGAACGGTCAAGGACGTCGACGACCGCCTCCAAGTCGGCGGGCCCGCGATCTCGCCCGGGGCTGACGACTGGTGGGTCCCGTTCGCCGAGTTCGTCGAGGGGCGGGAGGTACCGGTCGACTTCCTGGCGTTCCACGCCTACACCTCCGGACCCGCCCAGAACGTGCCCTTCGGCACCTACCAGACCCTGCGGCACCCCCACGACCTGCTGCGCCAGTTCGGCGCTCCCGCGCAACTCCTGGCCGGGTCGCCGCTCGCGGCCCGGCCGAAGCACGTCACCGAGTTCAACTCCTCCTACCGTCCCGACAACCCCATCCACGACACCGCCTACAACGCCGCGTACCTCGCGCCGGTGCTCGCGAACGGGGGTGACCTCGTCGACTCGTTCTCGTACTGGACGCTCTCCGACGTCTTCGAGGAAGCTGGGGTGCCCACGTCCCTGTTCCACGGAGGGTTCGGCCTGCTGACGCACGGCCTCATCCCCAAGCCCACCTACCACCTCTACGCGTTCATGCGGAGGTTGGGGGAGACGATCCTGGCTCGAGGCGACGACCACCTCGTCACCACCGACGGCACCCGCATCAGCGCCCTGCTCTGGGTCCCGCTCACCGGCACGGGCGGGGACGAGCCCGATCGCCATCGAGTGCACGTGAGCGTCCCGACCGCCGTCCCGGAGTGGTTCATGGCCCGGTCCCGAGTGAACGAGGACGAGGGCAACGCCCACACGGCTTGGCGCCTCATGGGTAGGCCCCCCTTCCCGGGGCACCACCAGTTGAGAGCCCTCCACCAGGCGGCGGAACCTGCGAGAGACTTCTCGCGGCTGCCATCCGTCGGTGGCCGTCTGGAGATCGACGTGCACCTGGGGAGGAACGAGATCACCTTGCTGGAACTGGACCCCTACACCGACCACACGCCCGCATGGGTCGATGACTCGCGTCTCCTGGGGGAGTCCTGACCACGGGTCGTGCCCAGACCACCCCGACGGGAGGTCCACGTGGTCTCTACGACGCCGTGTACTGGAACGGCGCCGTGGGCCTGTGCGTCGCGCTCGTGACCCTGCCGGGGTGGCTGCCCATGCTGTTCCTGGACCCGGTGGTCTCCAACACGCCCCTGTTCGCCTTCTTCGCGCTGCCGTTCGGCCCCGCCCTGGCGGCCGGCGTGCACACCTACGAACGCCGGGAGGGAGCGGAGGACCTGACGCCCGTCCGCTACTTCCTCCAGGGCTGGCGCCGGACGTTGGTGGGCGCACTGGCGCTCTGGGGGATCGCCCTCGCGGTGCTGGCCCTGCTCCTCGTGTTCGCGGGCAATGCGGGGGCGCTGGGGCTCGGCTGGTGGTACGTCGCGGCCGTCCTTGTGGCGGCAGCGGCCATCGCGGTCTGGACCTTCCAGGCCACGGGGCTGCTGGCGCTCACGACGCTCTCGTGGCGCGACGCGCTCCGCGTCTCCATCGGGCTGGCCGCGCACGCACCCGCCACGACCCTGGGGGTCCTCACCATCGTGCTGGCGAACCTGCTCGTGGTGACCATGACCTTCGAGGCCGTCCTGGTGCTGCTCGGCTGGCTCACGGCTCGCCTGCTGCACCTGGTCGTCGACCCCTACCTCGACGCCACCGACCTCCCGCGGCCCGACAAGGACCTGCCATGACTGACCTCCCGACCACAGCGCGCCAACTCCACTACGGAGGTGACTACAACCCTGAGCAGTGGCCGCCCGCCGTGTGGGACGAGGACTACAGCGCCTTCGACGAGGCGGGCATCAACACCGTGACCCTCGGCGTCTTCGCCTGGTCCCACCTCGAAACCGCCGACGGGGTCTACGACTTCGAGCTGATGGATGCAATCGTGGAGCGGGCCGTCGGCGAGGGCCGTCACATCGTCATGGCGACGGCCACGGCCGCGGTGCCGCCATGGCTCGCACACGAGCATCCCGAGGTGATGCGCACCACCTTCGAGGGCCGCCGCCGCGCCTACGGCCAGCGGCACCTCATGTGCCCCAACTCCACCGTCTACCGAGCCAAGAGCGCCGCGCTGGCGGGACGGATCGCCGAGCGCTACCACGACGTCGACGCCATCGTCGCCTGGCACATCGGCAACGAGTACGGCGGCTTCGACGGCGGCTGCTTCTGCGACGACTGCGCAGCAGCCTTCCGCGACTGGCTGCGGGACCGATACGGCAGCATCGACCGGCTGAACGATGCCTGGAACACCATGTTCTGGTCCCACCGGTACAGCGACTGGGACCAGATCGTCGTTCCCAACGCGCTGAGCGAGCACTGGAAGGGACCCCGCCACACCGCCTTCCAGGGCACGAGTGTCGACTACCTGCGGTTCATGACCGATTCCATGGTGGAGTGCTACCGCCTCGAGAAGGAGGCGATCCGACGGCACGACCACCGACCCACGACGACCAACTTCATGGGACTCTTCCGCTCCCTCGACTACCACCGCTGGGCGGATGTCCTCGATTTCGCGTCGTGGGACAACTACCCGCCGGGGCCCCGCGAGGAGGCGAGGATGGCGCTGGCCCACGACCTGATGCGAGGGGTCAAGGGCGGGAACCCGTTCTGGCTCATGGAGCAGACACCAACCATCACGGCGTCCCGCGACGTGAACCCCGTCAAGCGCCCGGGCGTCATGGGGCTGTGGTCCTGGCAAGCCGTGGCCCACGGCGCGGACGCCGTCCTGTTCTTCCAGCTCCGCCAGTCCAAGGGCGCCAGCGAGAAGTACCACGGTGCCGTCCTTGACCACGCCGGTCGCACTGACACCCGCGCGTTCCGGGAGATCGCACGGCTCGGCGCCGAGCTTGCCGGCAGCGAGGCGCTCCTGGGGGCACGCACGCCCGCCCGCGTGGCGCTCCTGTTCGACTGGGACTCGTGGTGGCTGACGGAGATGACCGACGGCCTCAACCGCCACGTCTCGTACGTCGACGTGCTGCTCCGGCACTACCGGTCCGCCTGGGAGTTGGGCGCCGCCATGGACGTCGTACCGGTCACGTCGGACCTCGGATCCTATGACGTGGTCCTGGCACCGCTGCTCCACATGGTCAAGGGGGACGTCGCCGACCGGCTCGACGCCGTCGTGGGGCGGGGCGGCAGCGTGGTCACGGGCTTCTGGTCCGGACTGGCCGACGTCGACACCAACGCCATCCTCGAACCCGGACCGGGACCGCTGCGGCAGTTCCTCGGTATCGAGGTGGAGGAGATCGACTCGCACGTCCCCGGACACGTCGTCCCTCTCGTCGGGACCGTCGGCGCGGGGTCGGCGGAACTGGTCTGCGAGGTGCTGCGCTGCCACGACGCCGAGGTGGTCGCCACCTACGGCGCGGAGTTCTACATTGGAACCCCGGCCGTAACCCGCCGTCGTCACCCGAGCGGCGGATCCGGATGGTACCTCGGTGCGTTGCTGGACCAGACCGCCACCACAGCGATCATGCGGCAGGTGCTCGACGACCACGGCCTCGTCGGACCCTACGCCGACGAGCGGGATCTCGAACACGCCGTGCGCGACGCCAAGGCCGGGCGGGTGCACTTCCTGCTCAACCACGCCCCGGAGGAGCGCACCATCGCGCTGCACGCGGCAGGCACGGAGATGCGCACCGGAGAGCGGTTGGAGGCCGGCGAGAGCGTCAGTCTCGAGGCCCATGGCGTCCTCGTGTGGAAGCAGGATCCACCGGAAGGTGACGCGCTCGGCCACTAGCGGCAGAATGGGACCCGTTGCCGTCCAGGAGCAGGAGTCGAGATGAGTGGATCCATCACCGTCAAGCGTGGCAGTGAGACGGAGCAGGTGGTGACCACGGGCGCGACCACCGGGCTGGAGCTGTTCGGTGACGATCGCACGGTGGTCGCGATGCGCCGCGGCGACGACGTCCTCGACCTTGCCGCGGAACTGTCCGATGGCGACGTCGTGGAGCCGGTGCTGGTCACCGACCCGGACGGACTGGCGATCCTCCGCCACTCCGCGGCACACGTGACGGCCCAGGCGCTGCAGGAGATCTTCCCCGAGGCGAAGCTGGGCATCGGGCCGCCCATCGTCGACGGCTTCTACTACGACTTTGCCACTGATCCCCTCACGCCGGAGGACCTCCAGACCATCGAGAAGCAGATGGGGCGGATCATCCGCGAGAAGCAGCGCTTCGTACGGCGGGCCGTCTCCGACGACGAGGCCAGGGCAGAGCTGTCGGGTGAACCGTTCAAGCTGGAACTGATCCAGGACAAGGGCAGCGCCTCCGCCGATGACGGATCGTCGGTCGAGGTCGGAGCTGGCGAGCTCACCATCTACGACAATGTCCGACGCGGCGGCGAGGTGGCTTGGAAGGACCTCTGCCGGGGTCCGCACGTGCCCCATACCGGCTACATCCAGGCGGTCGCCCTCACCAAGTCGTCCGCGGCCTACTGGCGGGGCGACCAGCGCAACCAGGCCCTGCAGCGCGTCTACGGCACCGCGTGGCCCACCCGCGAGGACCTCAAGGCCTACCAGACCCGCATGGAGGAGGCCGCCAAGCGCGACCATCGCAAGCTCGGGGCAGAGCTGGACCTGTTCAGCTTCCCCGACGAGATCGGCTCCGGTTTGCCGGTGTTCCATCCCAAGGGCGCCACCATCAAGATGGAGATGGAGGAGTACTCCCGGAAGCGACACGTCGAGGCCGGCTACTCGTTCGTCAGCACCCCCCACATCACCAAGGGCCACCTGTTCGAGACCTCGAAGCACCTCGACTGGTACGCCGACGGCATGTACCCGCCCATGCACATGGACGAGGAACGAGACGCCGACGGCAACATCACCAAGCAGGGAGCCGACTACTACCTGAAGCCGATGAACTGCCCGATGCACAACCTCGTCTTCTCGAGCCGCGGTCGTTCCTACCGGGAGCTGCCCCTCCGGCTGTTCGAGTTCGGCAGCGTGTACCGCTACGAGAAGTCCGGTGTGGTGCACGGCCTCACCCGTGCTCGTGGGTTCACGCAGGACGACGCCCACATCTACTGCACCCGAGAGCAGATGAAGGACGAGCTGACCTCACTGCTGGGCTTCGTGCTGGGACTCCTCAAGGACTACGGGCTGGACGAGTTCTACCTGGAGCTGTCCACCCGCGACCCGGAGAAGTCCGTCGGCGACGAGGAGACCTGGGACGAGGCCACTCGCACGCTCGCCGAGGTGGCGGAGGCCTCCGGCCTCGACCTGGTGCCCGACCCGGGAGGTGCGGCCTTCTACGGTCCCAAGATCTCCGTTCAGGCGAAGGACGCCATCGGCCGGACCTGGCAGCTCTCCACTATCCAGCTCGACTTCTTCGAGCCCGAGCTGTTCGAGCTCGAGTACCAGGCCGCCGACGGCACGCGAAAGCGTCCCGTCATGATCCACCGTGCGCTCTTCGGGTCCATCGAACGCTTCTTCGGCGTGCTCACGGAGCACTACGCCGGAGCCTTCCCCGCCTGGCTGGCACCCACCCAGGTCCTGGGCATCCCCGTCGCCGCCGAGTTCGACGACTACCTCGCCGACGTCATGTCCCAGCTGCGCGCCCAGGGCATCAGGGCCGAGATGGACGCCTCCGACGACCGCTTCGGCAAGAAGATCCGCAACGCCCAGAAGTCGAAGGCGCCGTTCATGCTGATCGCCGGCGGCGAGGACCGCGACGCCGGAGCGGTGTCGTTCCGGTACCGCGACGGCTCGCAGCGCAACGCAGTCCCCGTCGCCCAGGCTGTCACGGAGATCGTCTCGTTCGTCCGCTCACGCTCCAACGAGGCGCCGACGGCGGGGGAGTGATCCCGTGACGCACGAACAGCCACCCCCCGAGCAGTCGGGGACCCTGCCCGGGGTCCCCGACGCCTTCCAGCGGCTGTGGACCCCCCACCGGATGGTCTACATCCAGGGCGAGGGCAAACCGCGCCACTCGGGGGAGTGCCCGTTCTGCACATCGCCGACCCGGAACGACGAGGACGGCCTGGTCGTCGCTCGAGGCGACACCTCCTACGTCGTGATGAACCTGTTCCCGTACTCCCCGGGACACCTGCTGGTGTGCCCGTACCGTCACGTCGCCGACTACACGGAGCTGACCGACGACGAGGCCCTGGAGGTCGCCCACCTCACCCAGCAGGCGATGCGGGTGATCCGGCGCGTCAGCTCGCCGGACGGGTTCAACCTCGGGATGAACCAGGGGACCGTGGCGGGAGCGGGCATCGCGATGCACCTGCACCAGCACGTGGTCCCGCGGTGGAGCGGGGACATGAACTTCATGCCCATCATCGGGCGCACGCGGCCCCTGCCGCAGCTGCTGGAGGATGCCCGACGGCAGCTGGCCGAGGCCTGGGACTGACGTCCGTGGACTCCCAGCAACTCAGGAACGCCGCCTTGATGGGTGCCTGGTCCATCGCGGAACGGCTGCCGAGACGCAGCCTTCCGGCGATCGCGCGTGTCCTTTCGTACCCCCTCCACGTCCTGCCCCTCAAGGGACTGGGCAACTGGCATCGGGCCGTCGGAACGCTGTCCGGCACGAGCCCTGACCGCCGCGGTCGACGGCAGGCCGTGGAGCACTGGCTGCTCAACCTGCTGCTCTCGATGTCGCTGGCCCACTGGGACGCCCGGGAGATCCTGGCACGCTCCATCATCTCGGACCAGGACGTGGCCAAGCTCCGCGACTCGACCACCGGTCCCGGGGCCGTCCTTGCACTGCCCCACATGGGCAGCTGGGACTTCGCTGGCGCCTGGGCCGGGGCGGCCGGCTTCAACGTGGTCAGCGTCGCCGAACGCCTCCCGGGCGGCGTCTACGAGCGCTTTCGGGATGCCCGGGAGGGTGCAGGCATGACCATCTACCCAGCGGGAGCTCCCCGTCTGCTCCAGACCCTGGCCGACGACGTCGCGGCCGGTCGTCTCGTGTGCCTCCTGAGCGACCGGGACATCTCCGGCCAAGGCCTCGAGGTGCCCTGGCCCGCGGCGAACGGACCCGTGGACTCGGCTGTGCCGGCGGGTCCGGCACTGCTGGCGCGAGCCACCGGAGCCGACCTCAGGGTCGCGCACACCCGCTTCGTCGACGGCGGGGTGGAGATCCTGATCAGCGAACCCGTGCGACAGGGAAGCCCCGCCGAGATGATGACCGCGGTCGCGGAGCGGTTCGCGGCCGCAGCAGCAGCAGAACCGACGAACTGGCTGATGTTCCAGAGATGGCCCAGGCAGCGTCGATGAGGGTGGCGTTGCTGTGCCCCTACTCCCTCGACGTGCCCGGTGGGGTGGCCACCCATGTGCTCGGCCTCGCCGAGTGGCTCGTCGGGCAGCATCAGGACGTCGTCGTCCTTGCCCCGGGGCATGACGTCCTGGGCGGCAGCCGCCGCTTCGAGCTGGAGGCCCTCGGACCCTCGGCTCCAGTGCGGTTCAATGGTTCCGTCGCCCGGCTCGCCCTGCTGCCGGGGCAGGTGCGCCGGGCACGAGAGATCGCCCGCGCGGCCGACGTCGTCCATGTCCATGAGCCACTCACGCCCGGGATCGCGTTCGCGGTGGCTAGGCACAGCCCGCGGTTGGTGGTCACCCACCATGCGGCCTACTCGGCGCCCGAGGCGCTCAGCCATCCCCTGCGCCTCGCCGCACGACTGCTCCCCGAGCGAGTGTCGATCGCCGTCTCGCGAGCAGCCGCCGAGACGTGTCGGGCGCTGACCGGCGAGCCCTGCCGCATCATCCCCAACGCCGTGCCCATGCCGTCCCCGCCTCCGCGCCTGCGCGCGGGCTCGTGGCGTGGCGGGGCGCGTCCCCGTGTCGCGTTCCTGGGACGGCTGGACGAGCCGCGCAAGGGATTCCGGCTCTTTCTCGAGCTGGCCCGTGAGTCCCGGTCGGCAGGACTGGATGCAGACTTCATCGCCATCGGCCCGGGAATCTCCGGCGGCGAGGGGGTGCACACGCTCGGCGCCGTCAGCGACGACGAGCGCCTGCGCTTGCTGCGCACGGTCGACGTCCTGGTTGCCCCCAACACGGGAGGGGAGAGCTTCGGCCTTGTCCTGGTCGAAGCGATGGCCGCCGGCTGCGACGTCGTGGCCAGTGATCTGCCCGCGTTCGAGGCCGTGATCCGCGAGGCGGGCGTGGGATCCACGTTCCGCACCGGTGACGTCGACGCGGCCCGCGTGGCGCTGCAACGCTCCTTGTCAGACCCGCTCGACCCGTCGGTGGCCCACACGGCCGCGACCCGCTGGGGGTGGGATCGGGTGGGGCCGGAACTGCTCGCGATTCTCCGGGAGCGCGCCAGCCTCGATGCCATAGGCTAGGTTCGTGAGCGCCGTGGAGGAGACCCAGCAGTGGGACACCGATCGCGTGCTCACCATCCCCAACGTACTGTCGTTCATTCGCCTCCTCAGCGTGGTGGCCTTCGGATGGCTGATCATGGTCGGCGCCGACGTGTGGGCCGTGGGACTGTTGGTCGTCTTCGGGGCCACCGATGCCCTGGACGGCTATCTCGCCCGGCGTCTCAGGCAGCGCACCGCACTGGGTGCCAAGCTTGACCCGGTGGCGGACCGCCTGTACATCCTGGTGGCACTCGTCGCCCTGGCCGTCCGCGGCATCGTGCCCTGGTGGTTCTTTGCCATCCTCCTCGGGCGGGACCTGATGCTCGTGGCGCTCCTGCCGTCGCTGCGGCGCATGGGCTTGGTCGCGTTACCAGTCAACACCGTCGGGAAGGCCGCCACCCTGGCGCTGCTCACGGCCTTCCCACTCGTCCTGCTCGGCGCGCCACAATCCCTGGGTATCGAAGCGGCCAAGTGGATCGGCTGGGTGCTGGCGGTGCTCGGGGCGATGTTGTACTGGTGGGCGGGTGGGCTCTATGTCTCCACCACCGTGGCACTGGCTCGGGAGCGCCGCCCGGACGACCATGCCTAGGCCCGACCAGAGCATGAGCCTCCTGAACGACCTTCAGGAGCACGCGCTGGAGCCCGAGTACGCCGAGGTGGCCGCGACGGGGGAGCGGCGCGGGTCCTCGTGGGTGATGATGGCGACGGTGGCCCTACTCGCCGCGCTCATCGTCGTGGCCCTGGTCAGCACGGTGCGCAGTTCCGATGACCTGGAGACCGAACGTGCGGAGCTGTTGGAGCGCATCCAGCAGCAGCGCGGGGAGCTGGACGGCCTCGAGGCGGAGGTCGCCGCCGTCGAGCAGGAGATCTCGGAGCTCACGGGATCCCAGGTGGCCGACCCCGAACTGCAGGCCGAACTCGACCGTCTCGGGGGCCTCACCGGCGCCGTGCCCGTCACGGGGCCGGGCATCGTCGTGACCGTGGATGACGCCCGCCGGACGGACTCCGAGGGTGTGGTCTTCGACTCCGACCTCTCCAGATTGGTGAACGGGCTGCGCCAGGCGGGCGCCGAGGCGATTGCCATCAACGGGCGGCGGATCACGTCCCTGACCCCCATCCGGACCGCAGGCTCCGCGATCACGGTGGATTACGTGTCCCTGAGTCCCCCCTATCGGATCGAGGCGATCGGGGACCCGGGTACGCTACCGGGACGGTTCGGCCGCACCGCGGCGGCGGCGTGGTGGCAGTACCTGGGGGACAACTACGGCATCCAGTTCTCCATGACCGAAGCCGACGGCGACCTCACGCTCCCGGCCGACCCGGGCATGACGGTGAGGTTCGCCAGTGACGACTGATGTGAAGGGGCGAAGATGCTAGCAATCCTGGGACTCGTGGCGGGAGTCGTGATCGGGTTGCTCGTCCAACCGAGCCTCCCCACCTACCTGGAGCCGTATCTTCCGATCGCCATCGTTGCCGCACTGGATGCCATCCTCGGTGCCACGCGTGCCTACCTGGACGGGATCTTCTCCGATCGGGTCTTCGCGGTCTCCTTCCTGTCCAACGTGCTCATCGCCGGACTCATCGTCTTCGTCGGGGACCAGATCGGTGTCGGCGCCCAACTGTCGACGGGCGTGGTCGTGGTCCTCGGGATCCGAATCTTCAACAACGCCGCGGCGATCCGGAGGGCCCTGTTGCATGCCTGATCCGGTCACACCGAAACGCGGGATCGGCGCGGCGACGGAGCAAGCAGCCGCATCACGTCCCCGCCGATCCTGGCGCGAACTGCTCCGCGACTTCCTGCGTCCCAGCCGGGGCCAGGCGGTGCTGGCGCTGAGCCTGATGCTGACCACCCTGCTCGTGGTCTGGACCGTCCGTTCGCTCGGCGCGCAGGAGGACTTCTCCAATCTCCGCCGTGAGGACCTGCTCCAGCTGCTCGACACGCTGTCCTCGGAGACCAACCGCCTGGAGTCCGAGGTGCGCGACCTCCAGACCACCCGCGACCAGCTGCTGTCGGGAGCCGAGGGCGCCGAGGCCGCAGAGGAGGAGGCGCGGCGCCGGCTCGACCAGCTCGAGATCATCGCCGGGACCGTGCCCGTCTACGGTCGAGGCATCCAGCTGGTCATCGAGGATCCGGAGGGCAAGGTGACACCGGAGCTCCTGCTGGACGGGCTCGAGGAGATGCGCGACGCCGGTGCCGAGGTCATCGAGTTCAACGACAGCATCCGAGTGGTTGCCAGCAGTTGGCTGGGCCGTGATGACCAGGGGCGCATCGTCGTTGACGGGGAGGTGCTCACGACCCCGATCCTCATGGAGGTGATCGGCGACCCTGCGACGCTGGAGGCCGGCGCCCGGTTCCGCGGCGGCCTCGTGAGCGAGCTGGAGAGCGGCCGGGTCGGAGCCGCCGTGGAGATCACTCAGGCAGACCGGGTGGAGATCGAGTCGATCGTCGTCCCGGAGGACAACGAGTACGCCCGAACGGGTGAGGGATAGTGGTCAACCGACGCCACGCACCGATAGGCTTGGGGGCAATCGCTACGCTTGCGAGGCGGAGACGCCAGATGAAACGGAGGGCCCCATGAAGTGCCGCCAGTGTGGACACCCCAGCAGCCCGGGCGCGAAGTTCTGCAGCGAGTGCGGCAGTGCCCTTACCGACCACTCGGGCGACACCACCACCACCATCCTCGGAGCCATCGACGAGTCGGAGTCCGAGGTCAATGCCAAGGACATGGAGGAGGCGCGGGAGCTCACGCCCGGCGATGCGCTCCTCATCATCCGCCGCGGGGGCTCGGACGGGGAGCGCTTCCTCATCGACACGGACGTCACCACGGTGGGCCGCCACCCGAAGTCCGACATCTTCCTCGATGACATCACCGTCTCGCGTCACCATGCCAAGTTCATCCGCGAGTCGGGCGGGCTGTACCTCGAGGACATGGGCAGCCTCAACGGCACCTACGTCAACCGTAAGGTCGTCGACGGACGCACCCGTCTCAACCAGGGCGACGAGATTCAGATCGGCAAGTTCCGCGCCACCCTCGTCCTGAGTGAGGCCGGACACAGCTGACATGGCGTCCACTCCTCGTACCATCGGCCAGGTGCTGGAGATGATTCGGGGCGAGTTCCCGGACATCTCCGTGTCGAAGCTTCGGTACTTGGAGGCGGAGGGGCTCATAGCCCCGGAACGCGACCAGCCTTCCGGGTATCGACGATTCAGCCAGAACGACGTCGACCGGCTGCTGTTCGTGCTACGCAGCCAGCGGGACAAGTACCTGCCCCTGCGGGTCATCCGGGAGCACCTCGAGGCCATGGACCGGGGCGAGGAGATCCCCGTCGACGAGGGCTCCAATGGCAGCCCGCCGGATCCTGCGGCAGCCCTGCCCACCCGGCCACGAGCCGCCGCGTCGGCCAACCGGCTCATCACGCGGCGTCAGGTGCTGGCCGAATCCGGGCTCGGTGAGGCGGCACTCATCGAGCTCGAGCGGTTGAAGATCATCCGCGTACGTCCCGGTACACACCTCTACGGCAAGGAGGCCCTCGCCATAGCCTCCGCGGCGAAGAAGCTGGGCCACTACGGGGTGGATCCCCGCCAGCTGAGGGTGGTCCAGCAGGCAGCAGTCACCGAAGCAGCCCTGGTCGAGCAGGCCTTGGCCCCGTACCAGCGCCGGTCGGGGGTGCCGCGGGAGGTGATGGCGGACGTGTACCGCAGCGTCCTCCAGGCGCACGCGGCTCTGCTTCACAGCCAGCTGCACGGCTAATACGCTGGTGACCATGATCACCCTTGATGTCGTCGGGTTCCGGCTGGTCGACCCGGAGGATTCGCCCGTCCTCATCCTGCGGGAGCGCAACGGCACGCGGGTGCTGCCGATCTGGATCTCCTCCATCGACGCCACGGGTGTGGCCGCCGCGCTCGAGGACAACCAGTTCGAGCGTCCCCTGACCCACGACCTGCTCTCCGTAGTCCTCGACGTGCTGACCACCGACGAGGAACCGCAGGGGCGGGCCACCATCACCGAGATGTCCGACGGCGTGTTCTTCGCCCGCATCGCCGTGGGCGACTTCGAGTTCGACGCCCGCCCCAGCGACGCCGTCGCCGTCGCACTGCGGCTGGACTGGCCCGTGGAGTGCCCCGAGCAGCTCATGGACGAGGTCGGGGTCGAGCTCGACGAGCAGGAGGTCGACGAGGTCGAGAAGTTCCGCGAGTTCCTCGACTCCGTCAATCCTGACGACTTCGAGTCGGATCAGTGAGAGGATGAAGCAGAACTTGAGGGTTGCGCGATTCCTCACCCCACTGCCGGGCGTGTCGTTGACCCGGTGGGTTCGGCGGGGTTAGCGTCTAGGGGTCAGGAGCCGGTGGGAGCACCGGTTCGGCAGTTCCAGGACAAGCGAGGGATGCCGTGGCTGAGAAGTCGGCGAGTAGGGCCAGCGGGCCGTCACCGTTGCAGGATCTGCTGTTCGACGGCGACTTCTCCCCGCTGCCCAGCGACATGGGCTTCCGCGGCCCGGTCGCGCATCGCGTCGCCGGCATCACGTACCGACAGCTGGACTACTGGGCGCGTACCGGCCTGGTCGTCCCCGAGATCCGCCAGGCCGGTGGATCGGGCACCCAGCGCCTCTACTCCTTCCGCGACATCCTCCTGCTGCGCATCGTCAAGCGCTTCCTCGATGTCGGTATCTCCCTCCAGCAGATCCGGGTGGCCGTCGACCATCTGCGCGCTCGCGGGGTCGAGGACCTCACCGAGATCACGCTGCTCAGCGACGGCTTCAGCGTCTACGAGGTCAGTGACGCCAACGAACTGTTCGACCTGACCAAGGGCGGACAGGGCATGTTCCTGATCTCCGTCTCGAGCGTCTGGAAGGAAATCGAGGGCACCCTGAGCAGCCTGCCCACCGAACGTGTTGCGCCGGAGGCCGCCGCCGAGGTGCCTATGCTGCCGGGCGACGAGCTGGCGGCGCGCCGTCGGGCCAAGGCCGTCTGAGCCGCCCCGGCTGCGGCGCGTGATGCCTCCGCGACCGCTAGAGTCGCTGGGGTGAAGGATCTGATCACGCGCATCACCCGCCACCCGGTCGTCGCCCACATCATGGCCGCGGTGAACCGCTACAACAAGCGGTTGGGTCCGCAGTTCGCGGCAGCCGTCACGTATTTCTCGGTGCTGTCGATCGTTCCCATCCTGCTGTTCGGGGTCTCGGTCCTCGGGTTCACACTCACGGTGCTGAGGCCCGAGTGGTTCGAGGTCATCAAGACCACGATCGAGGGCCAACTCGGTGATTCCGACCTGGCCGGCAGCGTCAACGAGGTCCTCGAGGAGGCCTTCGACAATTGGCGTGGCACGACGCTGGTGGCGCTGCTGACCGCCGGCTACTCCGGGTCGAAGTGGATCGGCAACCTGAAGAAGGCGTTCCGCGCCATGTGGCGTGACCGTTTCATCGAGGCGTCCGAGACCAAGAACTTCTTCATCGAGCTGCTGGAGAACCTGGCCATCTTCCTTGGCCTCCTGGCCAGCGTCCTGCTCGCCTTCGGCGTCACCGCCGCCGGCTCAGGGTTCTCGGAGGAGATCATCGGCTGGCTTGGGCTGGAGGACGTACCGGGCATCTCCCTCCTGCTTCGGCTGGTGAGCATCGGACTCACCCTGGTGGCGAGCTGGCTGCTGTTCGCCTTCCTGTTCTGGGTGTTGCCAGGGGAGCGCACCAACTGGAGGACCTGGCTCATCGGTACCCTGTCCGGCGCCGTTTTGGTGACGCTGCTGCAGCAGCTCGGTGGTCTGCTGGTCGGAGCCTTCCGGGGGAACGCCGCGGCGTCGGTCTTCGGACCGGTCATCGTGCTCATGCTCGTGCTCAACCTGCTTGCGACGATCATCCTCATGGTGGCCGGCTGGGTCGGAACCGCGGACACGTGGGAGCACGACCGCCTCCAGCAGGACGCAGACAAGGCCGCGGAAGGCGAGGACGCGGCGGAGGCCGTCGAGGACGACCACCACGTTCGTCGCCCGGACGAGTTCGAGGAGCCCTCCTGGCGGGTGCGCGACGAGCAGCGTCGCCTCCGGCGGGCGGCTGGCCAGAAGAGCCTGGAGGAGCTGCGTGCAGCCACCTTCGACCCGGACAACCCGCCCGTGCTCGGCGACGACCGTCCCGTGCCGCAGGACGTCGCCCGTCGTAGCGTCAAGGTCGGCAGCACCGTCGGGTATGGGCTCGGCGCTGCCACGGGTCTCGGCGCGGGCGCCTTCCTGGCCTGGCTCGTGGGCAAGCTGCTCCGCCGCGGCTGACTCCGGCGGCAGTCAGGAGTGGTGCACCTCGGTGGGGTCGTTCCAGACCGTGTAGCCCTCCGCGGCCTCGATGCCGTAGATCGACGCCAGGTTGAGGATCTTGCGGGCACGGGCCATCCGCGGCAGGTCCGAGCCGTCCTGGATTTCGCCGCCGCGTTCGTCCAGCTGCTCCAGGAAGCTGTTCGCCCATGAGATGTCGGCCTGTGAGGGCGAAAGGATCTCGTTGACGATCGGCGCCTGCTCGGGGTTGAGGCAGATCTTCCCCGTCATGCCGAACTGGGCGGTGACACCGGCGGCCTCGGCCAGGGCGACACCGAGCGCGCCGACCGCCGGTCCGTCGATGGGACCGGGCAGCCCCGCGCCCCGGGCGGCGATCGTGAACTGGGATCGCGTGTAGGCCAGCGTCAACGGGCTGTCGTCGAAGCCGGTGTCGCGTCGGAAGTCGCCCAGCCCGAAGCCCAGTCGGAAGGTGGGCCGCGCCTCGGCGATCGCTCCGAGCGACTGGACGCCACGGGCGGTCTCCACGAGGGCGACGATCTTGCGCTGCGGCAGCAGCTCGGCGGTCCGGATCACGTGCTCGGGCGACTCGACCATGGCCAGGATCACGCCGTCGAGTCCCTTGCATTCGGCAAGCGTGCGGCAGTCGCGTTCCCAGTTCTCAGTGCCGAAGCCGTTGATGCGGACCCAGGCATGATGCTCCCCGGAGGCCAGCCACTCGACGGTGTTCTCCCGGGCCTCGGCCTTGCGGGTGGGTGCGACGCTGTCCTCGATGTCGATGACGATGGCGTCGGCCTGGGATTTCTCCGCGATGCGGAAACGCTGGGTGTGGGTGGCATTCACGAGAAGCCAGGAACGGGCGTACTCGGGCCCGAATGATGGTTGGGTCACCAGACATCCTCCTTGATGTTCTGGTCCTCAAGCTAGCCGGGGGCCACGATGATGGCAAAGCGACAGGGCCGCGTCCCGGATTGGGAAGCGGCCCTGTCGGCGCCGGACTCAGTGGGCCGTGGCGGCCTTGGGCTGGGGCTGGTCGATGTCGGCGAGCATCGCGACGAACCAGTCCGTGGTGATGTCGAACGCCTTGCCGCCTGCGATTCGCTCGAACGCGATGGCCGACAGCTTGTCGCCGTTCTCCTCGTCATGGCCGATGACACCGGGCTCGCCGCGGAGCGCGCAGTCCACTGCGTAGTCAGTGCACTCCTTGATGAGCTTCAGGTCAGCGTCGTTGGCAGCAGCCGATCGGGAGAAGTAGCCCGACTTCTGGACCATGACCTTCTCGGCGTTCAGGCGGTGGGCGAACTTGTCCGCGAACCAGGCGCCGGGGTTGACCTTGTCGAGCTTGACGTGCCCGAACGGATCGCGCGGGACCTTGTCGCCGGCGGCCTCCATGTCGGCGACGATGGAATCGAGTCCCGCGCCCTCCGACAGGAAGATCGTGACGTTGCCGACCTCGTCCATCACCTTGTTAAGGCGCTCGGCCTCCGCAGCGATGTCGATCTCGCCCTCGGGCACGTAGACCGCGTGGACGTCCCAGGCTTCGCGGCTGAGACCAATCTCCGGCAGCCACTCCTGGGTGTCCAGCCACTTGCGGTACTCCGCGGCGGTGGCGGCGGTCAGCCACCCGCAGTGGCGACCCATGACCTCGTGGATGATGAGCATCCGGGAGCCGGAGTTGTGCTCCGCGACGACGTTCTGCGCGAAGATCGAGCCCTGCTCCGCGGCCGTCCAGGCGCCCAGCGACTGGCGGATCGGGATCACGTCGTTGTCGATGGTCTTCGGCAGGCCGACGACGGTCAGCGGGTAGTCGTGCTCGGCGAGGAACGCGGCCAGGTCCGCCGCGGTGGTGTTGGTGTCGTCGCCGCCGATGGTGTGGAGGACGTCGACGCCATCGGCGATCAGGCGATCGGCCGCCACCTTCAGGGGGTTGTCACCCTCCTGCACGAGACCGCGCTTGACGAGGTCCTTGACGTTGGTGAGCTTGACGCGCGAGTTGCCAACGGGGGAGCCGCCGAACTTGTGGAGCAGGGACGCGTTCTTGCGCACCACGTCGGTGACCTCGAGGAAGTCGCCCTGCAGCAGGCCCTGGTAGCCGTGACGGTAGGCGATGATCTCCACCTCGGGGGCGACCTCGGTGTACTTCTCGATGAGACCACCGATCGCCGAGGACAGGCACGGGGCGAAGCCGCCCGCCGTGAGGATGGCAACCTTCTTGACCATAAGAGTTTCCCTTTCGAGACTGCGACTGACCAACCCAGCCTATTGCACGGCTCCTGTCGCGCTTGGCGCAGGATCGGGCAGCGATGACCGGAGCAGTTGTCCACAGGATGGAAGCAACACTGTTCCGTGGCCGCAGAGGGCTGGCAAGATGCTCCCGTGATCAACGAGCGGGGGTTGAGCCACAGCGTCCAGTGGGCGCTCGTGTTCCCTGTCGCCGTGCTCGTGCTCCTGGCCACGCTGCAGTGGGCACTCATCGCTTGGGCCAACAGCACGGCGTTGGCCGCCGCCCAGGACGGGGCGCGCACAGCGGCCAGCTACGGCAGCTCGCTGCAGGACGGCGCCGAGGAGGCCGAGCGAGCCGCCGCCAATGGTTCACTGCACGACGTGGCGGTGCAACCGCGGCGAAGTGGTAGCCACGTCGAAGTCACCGTCACCGCGAGGGCCGTCTCCGTACTTCCTGGTGTAGTGCCCGCCGTGGAAAGGACCGCACGGGCACCCGTGCAACAGCTCACCTCCGAATGAGAGGACGAACCCCCATGTACAGACGCTTGATACTCGTGGCCGCTCTGCTTGTCGCTGGCTGCCAAGCTGACCCAGAGCCAACGCCGGTACAGCCATCCTCGGCTATACCCACCTCGGCGTCGGAGTCACCGAAGCCCCAGCCAACGGCATCGCCCGCCGAATCGGTTGCTCCCAGTCCCCTCGCGCCAGCCTCGTCGGGTGTCACGAGCGAGGAAGAGTTGGTCGTAGAGGCGTTCGAAGCATATTGGGATGTGTACGCCATGCTGATGCAGGATGCCTCCATCACGGACCTCTCGCCAATAGGTGAGGTCACCGCCGAAGGGAGCCCTGAGGAAGGGCGCTTCATTGACGCAGTCGTCCGTGCGCGTGAGTCTGGCGAGACATTCCGAGGAGAGCTCGAATTCCGGGAGATCGCCGTGGAATTGCAGCCCTCCCAAGCCACGGTGAACTTCTGTTTCGACCGATCGAATCTGGTATTCATTGATCAATCTGGAGAAGTCTTGCCGTCGAACGCTGAGACCTTAGTGGGCTCCATGACTCTTCAGCGGGATGAGTCTGGGGATTGGAGAGTAGCGGATAGCGAGAATGAGATCGGGCCATGCTGAGGCCCGCCGTGCTTGTTCTGCTCTCTGTGCTCATGCTGATCCTCAACTCCGGTGAGTCCGTCGCCGACGTGAAATGCAACGCCGACTGGACACGGGCTGAAGCCGTGTGCGAGGTCGCGGTGGTGGTCACCACGCCTACTAGCGGAGGCGCGCAGGCAAGTCATCAGAATCAGGTGAGGCCGGCCGCATGCGAAATGGAGGGTCGGAGCGTCTCCTGCTCCACAGCCTTGGGACGATGGGTCGATTCTCAGCAAGCTTGGTGCCGTACATTGAACCCCCAACCCTCTTTGTCCGCAGTTGTTTGGGGCGGGCGCGATGAAGGGCTTATCCAGGAGTGCACTCGCGCAACATTTCAAGGTTTGCCCGACTTGGGAATGCGCTTCAGTCGCTGGGTGCCACCGTCCGAAGTGACTCCACCGGACCCTCTGGAGCTCGCTAGACGAGCTGTGGCACAGATGAATCTTCGAGCCATCGACATGGGGATCTACCCGGCAGCCGACGACGTGGGATACGTGGGCTGGAACATGTGGCTTTGGGTTAACGAACCGACTCCCCAGACCTGGGGTCCCCAGACAGCCACTGTGTCGGAGGGAGGCTACAGCGTCACAGCAACGGCCTCAGCTGAACACGTGACGTGGGACTTCGGGAACGGCGACTCCGTCACGTGTGCGGCGGGGACACCTTGGACCAGGGACAAGATCCGGAACGAGGCGTCGCCAACCTGTGGCTACCAGTACGAGAGCGCCGGAGAGTACGACATCACGGCGACGACAGCGTGGCGGGTGTCGTGGTCGGGGATTGGACGGAGCGGCCTCATCGACATGGAGCTGACCGACACGGTCCCTGTGCGTGTCGCCGAGCTGCAAGCGGTGAACACAGGTGGCTGAGCCCGGGGATCGGGGCCACATCGCCGTGGAAGCGGCAGTGATTGTGCCAGCGCTCGCCCTCTTCATCACGCTCGTCATCTCCCTCGCCGAGGAGGCGCTGGTCCGTCAAGCCGTCACCTCCGCGGCCTTCCACGGCGCCCGTGCTGCAAGCCTGGAGCGCGGCTCGATGGCCGCACGGACCTCGGGCAGCGACAGCACTCGCCAGGCGCTCCGCGAGTCGGGCGTGGAGTGTGGCTCACTCACCGTCGTTGTGGATGCGGCGGGGCAGCGAGTACCCGTCGGAGGCCTTGGCTCAGTCTCTGTCACTGTGTCCTGCGACTTCGAGGTCGTCACGCTCCCGGGCCTGCCTGGTGGGCGCTCCTTCACCGACACGGCCACTTCCCCCGTTGACCCGTTCAGGGGGCGGTGATGAGATCGGACGAACGTGGCTCGCTGAGTGTGTGGGCCGCCGTCAGCCTCGTCGGGTTCATCGTGCTCGTGGGGATGGGGGTTGACCTCGCTGGCCATGCGGGCGCTGAGCAGCGCGCGCGGGCCGTCGCCGCGGAGGCGGCACGAACCGGTGCGCAACGAGTGGTGATGGGATCCGAGGGCCGGTTGGTGCCGGACGGGCGCCGCGCCGTTGAAGCGGCGGAGGCGTATGCGTCGGCGGCGGGCTACGCGGCCACGGCGCGCCTCGCCAGCGACGTGATGCAGGTGGACGCTCGAGGCGTGCACCCCACGCTGTTCCTCGGAATCATCGGCATCGACGAGCTGAGGGTCTCCGGCTCGGCGACGGCCCGCTCCATCACCGTGGTCGACGGCGCGGAGGGGTGAGCTGGAGCCCTCCGGTCATAAGCTGACCCCATGGCCCAGTACTACGACGTGCACCCGGACAACCCGCAGCCCCGCTCGATCCAGCAGGTGGTCCAGGTCCTGCAGGACGGCGGACTGATCGCCTATCCCACCGACTCCGGATACGCCCTCGGTTGTGCCCTCGGCAACGCCGTCGGTCTGGAGCGGATCAAGCGCATCCGCCACCTCGACGCGAAACACCACTTCACCCTCATGGTCGACGAGTTCGCCAAGCTCGGGGAGTTCGTCACGATGGACAACTGGGTGTTCCGTGCCGTGAAGGCGGCCACGCCCGGCCAGTACACGTTCATCCTCCCCGCCACCCGCGAGGTCCCGAAGGTGATGCAGCACCCGAAGAAGCGCTCGGTGGGCGTGCGGATCCCGCAGCACCGCACGACCCTCGCCCTCCTCGAGGCTTTGGGGGAGCCGCTGATGTCGTCGACGCTGCTCCTCCCGGACGAGGAGGCGCCGATGGTCGACGGCTGGAGCGTGAAGGAGGCCCTCGACCACGAAGTCGACGCCGTCCTCGACTCCGGGGACTGCGGCTCCACCCCTACGACGGTCGTCGACCTCACCGGCGACGAGCCGGAGATCGTCCGCGTCGGTGCGGGCGACCCGACCCCGTTCGAGCCCTGATACCCATCAGCTCCAGTGTGTGACGGCGCCGCCCACGAGCGTGGCGATCACGTCGAGACCCTGGAAGTCCCCGGCAAGCAGCGCTCCCGCCGATGTCCCCACCAGCACCACGTCTGCAGGCTGGCCGACGGCCACCCGCGTGCGGACCGACGCCGCCAGCGCCTGGGCAGGTGAGACGGCCTGCTCGGCGTGGTGGATGCGGTTGGTGGCAGCGTGCATCGCCAGCCACGGGTCCAGCGGCGAGACGGGGGCGTCGGAGCCGAACGTGAGCTGGGCGCCGGCGTGCAGGAGCTTCCGCAACGGGAAGACACGGTCGCCTGCGTCGGGCCAGATCTGGTCCACGACGTCCTGGTCCTCGAGCAGGTGGGCCGGCTGCACGCTCGCGGTGATCCCCAGCTCCGCGAATCGTGGGACGTCCTCGTCACGGATGAACTGGGCGTGTTCCACCGACCCGCGTGCGCGGGTGGCTTGGTAGGCGTCGAGGACAAGGTGCACGGCCTCGTCGCCGATGGCGTGGACGGCGGCCTGCACCCCGGCCTCTCGGGCCCGGGCGAGGAGGCCGTGCAGTTCCTCGGTGGGATGGTTCTGCTTCCCGCGCGGCAGCCCGGGCAGTGCGTGCCGGTAGGGGTGCGAGCAGAGCGCCGTGCGCGAACTCATCGAACCGTCGAGGATGACCTTGAGCGGACCCACCCGCAGGCGGTCGGCGACGTCGTCGCCGGTGCGCCAGCCCTCCGCCACGAGACGCTCGAGGTCGGCCGGATACGTCGCGGCCTCCACGCGGAGGGCGAGGGTCGCGCGGGACGCTCGGCGCCGCCAGGCATCCAGTGCGTAGTCCATCTCCATGTCCACGACGCCCACGACGCCCCGCGCAGCAGCCGCCGCCATGGCGCGGGCCACGGCCTGGTCGATCAACTGGTCCTGTGTCCGCATGATCCGACGGGTGAGCTCGAAAGCCTCGTGCTCCACCAGGAAACCGTCGCGCGCCACCGGGACGTCGAGTTCCCGACAGGCGGCAGTGTTCAACCAGACCGCGTGCAAGTCGCCGGACAGGAGCACGGTCGGCGCGCTCCGGACCCCGTCGAGGAGCCCGGCCGTCGGTGTTTCGGTGCTTGTGCCGACCCGGAACCCGAACCCGATCACCATGCCGTCGTGCCGGCGCTCCGCCACGGCGACGGCGAGTCGATCCAGCACGCCGGCCAGACTTCCGGCACCTGCGACGTCCACGCTGTCGGCGATGAGCGCGGCGGTGGAGAAGTGCGTGTGGGCGTCCCAGAGACCGGGGAGGATCAGCGCCCCGTGGGCGTCGATGGCTCCGGCTCGGGGACCCTGCGTCGGCCGGATGGCGGTGACCACTCCGTCGGTGACGTCGACGTCCACCGGCCCGGATGCTCCGGCCTCGCCAGGGTTGAGCACGTGGGCGCGGGTGATGAGGGTGGAGGCGACGGAGGCGTCAGTCCTCATCGAACTCTCCAGCCAGGGCGTGCTCGACCAGCTCCTCCTCGGTGGCGGCCTCCCAGACCTCCTTGGCGGCGTGCAGGTTGAGTGCCAGAATGCCGAGGCCGACGACGATGTCCGGCCAGCCCGAGATCCACCAGACCATCACTACTCCTGCGACGATGATGGCCGCGTTGGCGATCACGTCGTTGCGAGCGGCGAGGTAGGCCGCCTTCGACATGGCTCCCACGTGGTCCTGGTACCGGGCCAGGATGAGGGCGCAGATCGTGTTCACGACGATCGCGCCACCGGCGGTCACGATGAGTGACATGGGGTCCGGGGGAGTGGGGTCGGTGAACTTGTTCACGGCCTGTGCGAGAGCAGCGATCGCGGGCAGCAGGATGACCAACGCCAGTACCTTGCCGAGCTTCGCCCGGGCACGCACCGACCAGCTCAGACCCAGCAGGATCAGCAGGTTGACGGCGGTGTCCTCGAGGAAGTCGACGGAGTCCGCGAACAGCGCCACCGAGCCGATCAGGAGCGCGACCGTGATCTCGATCCAGAAGTACCCGAAGTTCAGGGCGGCGACGAGACCGACGGTCCGATTGAGCCGGGAGACAGTCTCGGGGGAGTGCTGATTCATGGCACCG
The DNA here is from genome assembly GCA_947499145.1 of uncultured Arachnia sp. GTDB lineage: Bacteria > Actinomycetota > Actinomycetes > Propionibacteriales > Propionibacteriaceae > Arachnia. Next base: position 26,026 of record CANMNB010000003.1, on the reverse strand, counting down.
AAGTCTGGCACGTCAGGCCCCGGTGGGCGACGTCAGCCCCGGTGGCGACTCCAGGCGAAGGCCAGGTTCACGGCCACGATGCCCAGCCACACGAGGATCATCATGAACGTTCCCGCGCCGGAGGCGATCGCCGTCAGCGGGATGGCCAGCGCAAGCGAGACGATGCCGAGCGCCAGTTGGGTGCCGTTGCTGTCGTTCTTCTGCTGCTCCACGCCCCGCTCAGCCTCGGCCTGGCGACGGACCTCCGCCAGGATCTTCTCGGCGAACGAGTCGACGAGTGCGGGTTCCATCTCCGCGCCCATCTCCTGCCGCGCGGCCAAGACCGACTCCATCTCCTCGCGGTCGAGGGGGTTGTGGCCCTGGCGGTTCATCGGGTTCTGCGACATGTCTCGAAGCCTAGACCGAATCCGCGGGCATGGGGAGGGAGACCACTCCACGTGGTGTAGTCATGAAGCCATGAGCGACACACTGGCGTCGAACCTGACCGCCGTCGAGGAGCGGATCCGAGTGGCGGCCACCGCGGCCGGGCGCGACCCGTCGGAGATCCGCCTGTTGCCGGTGTCCAAGACCAAGCCGCCTGCCGACGTCGCCCGCGTGCACGCGCTGGGGTACCGACGTTTCGGCGAGAACAAGGTGCAGGAGGCCATGGAGAAGGCCGAGGCTCTGGCCGATCTCGACATCGAGTGGGCTGTCATCGGACACCTCCAGACCAACAAGGCCAAGTACGTGGCGCGCTTTGCCACCGAGTTCCAGGCGCTGGACTCGCTCAAGGTCGCCAGGGAGTTGGACAAGCGGCTGCAGGCCGAGGGACGGCGCATGGAGGTCCTGGTCCAGGTCAACTCCTCCGGGGAGCCGCAGAAGTTCGGACTGGACCCGGAGGCCGTCGCCGACTTCACCGCCGAACTCGCCGCCTTCGATGCGCTCGACGTGAGGGGACTGATGACGCTCGCCATCTTCAGTTCGGATCACGTGCGTGTGGCCGAGTGCTTCCGCAGCATGCAGCAGGTGCAGCGTGGACTGCAGGACCGTGACGGTGGCGGCTGGGCCGAGCTGTCGATGGGGATGAGTGGCGACTTCGAGCTCGCCATCGAGCACGGCTCGACATGCGTGCGTGTCGGTCAGGCGATTTTCGGCGCAAGGCTGGACCCCAACGACTACTGGCCCGGTGCAGTCACTGCGTGGGATCCCCAGCAGCGGGACCACGTTGGTGTGGATCTCCCAGAACGCGGTGAATAGCTGTCGATGGAGCTCGTTCCCGAGCGGCCGCAGCAGCCGGCGGTGGAAGGCGTCATCCTCCTCAGGCCGCTGAGGCCATCCGCGTCGGTGCACACGGCGTCGTCGTGGGCACCGACATCACGCACCCGAGCACGATCACCGGATGGTTCGCCGACGCGCTGCGTTCAGCCTGAGGCCAACCGCTCCAGGCCATCGATGTCGACCAGGTAGGTCGTGCCGCGCTCGGAGCGCACCAGGCCGTGCCTCTGCAGCTTCGACAGGGCGCGGCTGAGGGACTCCGGGGTGGTGCCCAGGTAGGAGGCGGTGTCTTTCTTCGACATCGACCACTGCACCGCCAGACCGTCCTCCCCTCGGAGGGTGGGCAGGTCCAGTAGGTGGTTCGCCAGCCGGACGGGGACATCGACGGCGGCACGGGTCAGGGCCTGTTCGGCCTCGTCGAGTCGCGAGCTGAGGATGCGCAGCAGTTCGATGGCCACGGTGGGGTAACGGCCCAGTAGCTCGGCCAGGTCGGCATGCGAGAACGTGCAGAGCGACGCGTCCTCGAGTGCCTCCACGAAGTAGCCCGGACGCTCACCTGTCAGGAGGGCGTGCTCTCCCACGACATCACCGGTCTCCGCCACGCGCAGGACCCGCTGCGTCCCCTCGGCGGTACTGCGGACCAGTTTCACCCTCCCGCGGTGGACCACGAAGAGGTGCCCGACGTCGTCGCCGGCTGCGTGGAGGAGTTCGCCCCTGGCGAGTCGCGTGGGCGTCGCGAGCGAACCAACCATCCGTTGGAGGTCGGGGGAGAGGCGCCTGAAGAGTGGCACCAGGGTGACGCACGAGGCGTGCGGCTGGATGACCGGCAGGTCGAGCATGGCGTCCCTTCGATGGTGTCTTCCAGCATCCCGGGTGACTTGACGTGCGTCAAGGCGCACCTCCCGCGACGTCCGTAACGTCGGGACCACGAGCTGGGGGAGAGGCCTCCGGCACCACCACGGAAGGGTCCAGACATGTCTGACACCACTCACACGCTGCTCCGCGCCGAAGGCTTCAGCTGCCCGTCCTGCGTCGCCAAGATCGAGAAGCAGGTCGGCAAGCTGGACGGCGTCTCCGACGTCACGGTCCACTTCGCGACGAGCCGCATCGAGGTCGATCACGACGCCCAGCGCACCACACCCGACGACCTCGTGGCGGCTGTTGCTCGCGCGGGTTACCAGTCGAAGGTGGTGGCGTTCTGATGACGAGGCTCCAGACACTCCGGCACCGGTGGGGGCGTCCAGCCCTCGCCGGGGCCACCATTGCGCTGTCCTGGCTGCTCGGGGCCCTCGGTTGGGCACTGGCCGCGGACATCGCCATGGTGGCCGCCTCGATCATCGCGGGTTGGCCCATCGCAGTCGCCGCGATCCGCGCGCTGGCCAACCGGATCGTGGGCATCGACCTGCTGGTCACCGTGGCGAGCGTCGGCGCGATCCTGGTGCAGAACTACTGGGAGGCTGCGGCCGTCACCTTCCTGTTCACCGTCGGGCACGCCCTCGAACAGGCGACCCTGTCGAAGACCCGCTCGGCACTGGCCGAACTGCTCGCCACCGCCCCCGACGAGGCGCTCCTCCTCCGGGACGGGGAGCAGGTCCGGGTCCCGGCGTCCCAGGTGGCCGTCGATGACGTCGTTCTGGTGAAGACGGGCATGAAGGTGCCCGTCGACGGCGTCGTCAGCCGGGGCACCGGCAGCATCGACGAGGCGTCGATCACGGGTGAATCCTTGCCGGCCACCAAGCGCGAGGGCGACGCCGTCTTCGCCGGGACGATTGCCACTGCGGGGACGCTGCAGGTGCGCGCCGAGCGGGTTGCGCAGGACACCACGCTGGCGCGGATCATCCACCGGGTCGAGGAGGCGCAGGACGCCAAGGCGCCCACCCAGGTGTTCATGGACCGCTTCTCCCGCTGGTACACCCCGGCCATCATCCTGCTGGCCCTGATCACCGGTCTGGTGACGGGCGACGTCGTCCTCGCCCTGACGCTGCTGGTGATCGGATGCCCGGGCGCGCTGGTCATCTCCATCCCGGTCGCGATCGTCGCCGGGGTGGGTCGCGGTGCCCGCGATGGCATCCTGGTCAAGGGCGGGGAGTACCTCGAAACGGCCGCGCGGGTCGACACCGTCGCCCTGGACAAGACCGGCACCCTCACCGAGGGACGGCCGGAACTGACCGATGTGCTGCCCTTCGACGGCCGCTCGCGCCGTGAGGTGCTCGGCTGGGCCGCCCGCGCGGAGGCTTCCAGCGACCATCCGCTGGCAGCACCGATCGTTTCCGCGGCCCGCGAGGACGGCATCCGGCTCGGGACACTGCCGGAGGAAACCGAGGCACACCTCGGTGAAGGCATCACCGCCACCATCGACGGCGTGACCGTCGGTGTGGGCAACCTCGGACTGGTCGACCGGCTCGCGGGCGATCTCGCCACCCGGGACCAGGTGGAGGCCGCCATGCGCGACCTCGCCGACCAGGGTCGCACGCCCATGGCCGTGGTCGTCGCCGGCGCCGTGATCGGTGTCGTCGCGGTGGCCGACGCCATTCGTCCCGAGGCTCGGTCCATGGTGGAACGGCTCCGTCGCATCGGGATCCGGGAGACCGTGATGCTGACCGGTGACCGTCAGGCAGTCGCGGAGGCCGTCGCCCAGGCGGTGGGCATCGACACGGTGCGCGCGCAGCTCCTGCCGGAGGACAAGCTGGATGCCATCAAGCGCCTGCAGAACTCCGGCCACACCGTGGCCATGGTGGGAGATGGGGTGAACGATGCCCCGGCGCTGGCGACGGCCGACATTGGCGTCGCCATGGGGGCCGCGGGGAGCGCCGTGGCCATCGAAACCGCCGACATCGCGCTCATGAGCGACCGACTCGACCGCTTGCCCGAGGCTCTCGGACTCGCCCGGCGCACCGTCCGGGTCATGCGGCAGAACATCGGCATCGCCCTGGTGACGGTGGCCCTCCTGCTGGCGGGCGTCTTCGCAGGTGGGGTGACCATGAGCGTCGGCATGCTCGTGCACGAGGCGTCGGTCCTGGTGGTCATCGTCAATGCGATGCGCCTGCTGAGGCGCCCCGCCACGCTCCGGTCGGACAAGCTAGGATCCCGGGGGGAAGGCGGGGTGCATGAGGAGACCGGGATTCGACCGCGAGAAGTATCTGGAGCTGCAGGCTGACCACATCGACGCCCGGCGGCGGCAGTTCGGCGGCAAGCTGTACCTCGAGTTCGGTGGAAAGCTCTTCGACGACAACCACGCCTCGCGAGTGCTCCCCGGTTTCACCCCGGACAACAAGATCGTGATGCTGGAGCGGCTGGCCGACGAGGTCGAGATCGTCATCGTGATCAGCGCACTCGACCTCCAGCGCAACAAGCTCCGCTCGGACGTCGGCATCCCCTACGATGCCGACGTCCTTCGCCATATCGACGTGTTCCGCTCCTACGGACTGCACGTCGGCTCCGTGGTCATCTCCCACGTGACGGAGGACAACCGCCAGGCGCGGGCCTTCAAGCGCAAGCTCGAGCGCCTCGGGATCAAGGTGTATCGGCACTTCCCGATCAAGGGCTACCCGAACGACGTCAACCTCATCGTCAGTGAACAGGGATACGGGCGCAACGAGTACGTCGAGACCACGCGAGATCTGGTAGTCGTCACGGCCCCGGGCCCGGGCAGCGGCAAGATGGCCACCTGCCTCTCGCAGCTGTACCACGACCACCAGCGCGGCATCAGCTCCGGCTACGCCAAGTATGAGACGTTCCCCATCTGGAACCTGCCCCTCGATCACCCGGTGAACGTCGCCTACGAGGCCGCCACGGCGGACCTGGACGACGTCAACATGATCGACCCCTTCCACCTCGCCGCCTACGGCGAGCAGGTGGTCAACTACAACCGCGACGTCGAGATCTTCCCGGTGCTGTCGCTCCTGTTCGAGCAGATCATGGGATCCTCGCCGTACAAGTCCCCGACGGACATGGGCGTCAACATGGCGGGGATGTGCATCTCGGACGACGAGGTCTGCCGTGAGGCGTCGAGACAGGAAGTGATCCGGCGCTACTATCACGCCCTCGTCCACGAGAAGCGCGACGAGCTCGAACCCACGGTCTCCGACCGGATCGCCCTGATCCTGAGCCGACTCGGGATCTCCAAGGAGGACCGACCCGTCGTGCTGCCGGCCCTGGAGACCGAACGCAGAACCAAGGCACCTGCGGCCGCGATCGAACTGCCCGACGGCCGCATCGTCACGGGCAAGACGTCGCCCTTGCTGGGCGCCAGCTCCGCCATGCTGCTCGACGCGCTGAAGGCACTGGCCGGCATCGACGACTCCGTGCAGCTGCTGGCATCGGAGTCCATCGAGCCCATCCAGACCCTGAAGACCCAGCACCTCGGCTCGAAGAACCCTCGCCTGCACACCGACGAGGTCCTCATCGCCCTGTCGGTCAGTGCCACCACCGACGAGCTCGCGCGGCGCGCCCTCGACGAACTCCAGCACCTCCGCGGCTGCGACGTTCATACCACCGTCATCCTCGGGTCCGTCGACGAGACGATCTTCCGCAACCTCGGCGTGCAGGTGACCAGCGAGCCGGTGTTCCAGACCAAGAAGCTCTACCGGAAGCGCTGAGCCTTCAGCCGCGGACGTGGGACCATGGACCGGACGACACACCAGGAGGTCCCCCCATCATGAGCAACCAGCCCACCCCGAACTCTCCCGGCGACCCGCAGCGCCCCGACTGGCCGTCCTCGCAGGGCGGACAGGGGTACCAGAGCTACGGACAGGGATCGTACGACCAGCAGGGCCAGGGCCAGCAGTCCTACGGCCAGGGCGCCTACGACCAGTATGGCCAGGGCCAGCAGTCCTACGGCCAGGGCGCCTACGACCAGTATGGCCAAGGCCAGCAGTCCTACCAGGCGCCGGCGAATTCCGACTACTACGCGCAGCCCTACGCCTATCAGGACGACCCGATGCCGGCCGAGCGCTCGAAGACGCTGGGAATCGTCGGCCTCGGCATCGTCGTTGTGGCGGGCCTGATGATGATCATCGCTGCCTGGAGTATCGGCGGCGGTTACGGTCAGTTCCTCCAGGAGGTGGGCCCGAGCATCACCGACATGAACGAGCAGGACTTGGTCAACGACCCCCGGCTTGAGGAGTACATGATGCAGGCGGCGGGCCCTGCCCTGGCGATTCTCGCCGGTGCCCTGATGGGATTCATCGGCTGGATCATCAGCATCGTCGCCGTCGTGCAGCGGCGCGGGCGCGGCTACGGGATCGCGGGAATCGTGTTGGGTCTGATCGCGCCGGTGGCGGCCTTCTTCGCACTGATGGGCGCGATGTTTCCGTACCTCGACCAGATGGCTCCCTGAAGTCGCAAAGGAAGCGAGGAGGGGTGCTCCATTGCATCCCTCCTCGCTCTGCCAGGCTCAGCCTTCCCTGGAGATCTCCTTGAACCCCGAGAAACTCACTACTGCACCCTCGGACTCTTTGACCGTGAACACGACGTTGCCCTCGTTGGCATTTCGGATGTCCATGATGTCACCGTCAGCAGCAGTCTGAACGGCCGTGCCGAGTTCAATCACTGAATCCGTGTCCACCACGGCACGGTAGGTTCCCGGGGCGAGTTCCGGGCCCACGAGCCAATCACCGTTGGTGATGGGGTCAGGATTGGCCCGGATATTCTCGGACGCCAAACCGATATTCGCGCATCCGCTGAACGAGACTACAGAGCCATCAGACTCCTTGACTGTGAAGATCACGCTGCCTTCGTTGGCGTTGCGAATGTCGAGGATCTCGTCACCCTTGGATTGGCTCACCGTGCACAGTGTGAAAATGCTGTCCTCGACCTCGGCCCGGTAGACGCCGGGAGCTATGTCGGACCCGACGATATGGTCCCCGTTGCCGATCGTCGCCGCCTCGGGAGCTGGCTCCTGTGATGGCTCCTCCTCTACAACAGGGGTCTCCTCGGGGGTAGCTTCTTCGGCCGGAGCTTCTGCTGACGTTTCTTCCCCGGCAGGGGTCTCATCCCCGTCAGCTTCGTCCTGCGTCTCGACGGCCTCTGGGTCTGACTCCTCAGGAGTCACTTCAGCGCTGACGCTTGCGTCAGCGACAGGCGTGGCGGTTTCTGGGTTGTCGCCTCCCCCTAGAAGATTCGCAAGGATTGCTAGCAGCAGGATCCCACCAATTGCAGTGAGGATCTTGTGACGGGCAAACCAACTCCGGTTGGTGTTGCTGACGTCTGCGCTGGGCGGTGGGGGTGGAGGTTGGGAATGATGGGTTGCGGACACTTCGAATACCCTTCCAGTGTTTGACGTTTGGGGGACCTGCGATGTCCGCCAACTGTAGGAATAAACTAGCAGCCATATATACAGCATTTCTGGCGGGGGTGCCATGAGCTCTGCGGAATGTCATTGGTGTTCCGCGACCTGGTTGGTTACCGATGAACCCCACGCTGCGTAGCGTGTTTGCTCCAACTGGCCCCCGAAAACGGGACCGTCGAGAGGAGACGACATGACTGCCACCCGCGAGATGCTTCGCACCCACCCGGGCCTCGGTGCCATCGACCAGGAAGCCCTGGCCGCCTGCATCGACGCCTGCTTCGAGTGCGCCCAGACGTGCACCTCCTGCGCAGACGCGTGTCTGGCCGAGGACATGGTCGCTGGACTCCGGGACTGCATCCGCCTCAACTTGGACTGCGCGGACGTCTGCAACGCCACCGGCTCGGTGTTGTCGCGAGCCACGACCGACGTCGCGACCGTCCGTGCGCTGGTCGAGGCCTGTCGCACCAGCTGCCGTGCCTGCGGGGACGAGTGCGGGAGACACGCTGACATGCACGAGCACTGCAAGGTGTGCGCGGAGAGCTGCCGCAGGTGCGAGGACGCCTGCGACAAGCTCCTCGCAACCCTCACCTGACTTAGGAACCCTATTCGATGCGGCGGGCGGCGCCCGACGGCGTGACGCCGAGGGCGATCGCCCGCGCGCCGGCCTCCGGGAAGCGCTCGCGGTAGTGCATCAGCCACTGCTCGGCGAACTCGTCGTCCTGCCCGTACGGGATGACGGCCCAGGCGCTGCCCCCGAAGCCGGCGCCGAACGAGGACGCCGCCCAGGCGCCCACCGACAGGGCCGAGCGCACCAGCTGCGACGTCTCGGGGATCTGGTTGCCCAGCAGCGTCTCGGCCGCGGCTTGGGACTGCTGCGCGACTGCGCCCAGAAGGCTGCGGTCGGCATCGGTCAGGGCTCGGACGGCCTCCGGCACCAACCGGTCCGACTCCACCACATAGTGCTCGAGGCGTCGGGAGAGGGCGGGGGAGTCGCCGACGAGGTCCCTGGCCCAGTCTGTTCCCTGCATTTCTACGACGGCGGCCAGGTTCGCCAGCGCCAGGTCGCTGCGCTGCTCGGCCCGGGCGACGATCTCGCGGACCTGCGCCGAGCAGCGATTGTAGTCAGCGAGCGCTGCCCCCGTCTTCTCAGCGAGCACGCCGCTCGTGGCCACCATGAGTTGCCAGCCGTCCGGGAGACGGACGGGGGAGACGAGCCTCATGGGGTTGAAGTTGAGGTGCAGCAGGTGGTCGGGCTTTCCGCTGAGGATGGCGGCGTGGTCCTCGGAGCCACCGTGCGTGCCGACACCGAGACCACCTGCGAGGTGTTTGAAGCCGCTGCCGTTCTCGACGCAGGCCAGGTAGGCGATGAGATCCATCTCGGAGGTGATGGCGCTGCGCCACTCGTCCGTCTCGCGGATGCCGTTCGCGTCGATGACGGTCAGGGCCACGCCGGTGAGCAGGGCGGAGGAGCTGCTCATCCCGGAGGCGAGCGGCAGGTTGGACGACACGGCGATCTCGGCCGGGGCGAGGGGCCCGAAGTCGGCGGTCAACCTGCGGAGCACGGTGTGGAGATAGCGGCCCCAGTGGCCCGTCGGCAGCCCGGGATCGACGGCGGGATCGAGCTCCACCAAGGGGCCGTGGTCGCTGTAGGCGACGAACCCCTCGCTGGCGGGTCTGACGGAGACGGCGACACCGCGATCAACCGCCGCCACCAGGGCGTTGCCGCCAGCGTAGTCGGTGTGTTTGCCGAATAACTCCAGTCGCCCGGGGACGAACCACTGGGTCACAGCGTCACCGCGCGGTGCTGCAGCCGATCAGCGACGGCGCTGACGTCGTCGCGGCGGGACATGTCGAGGACCCCGGCGGCGACGGGGATGACGTGCATCTGCTCGCCGGCGTGGGTGAGGGCGCGAACGGCGTCCACGATTTCGAGTTCGCCGCGGGGGGACGGGGCGGTGGTCCGCGCGGCGTCGAAGATGTCGGGGTCGAAGCCGAAGCAGTTCATGGAGATCCGGGCGTCGGCGTGGGCGGCGAGTTGGTCGTCGCTGGGCTTTTCGATGATGTCTGTGAGGTGGCCGTCGTCGTCGGCGACGAGGAGGGCGAAGGCTCGGATGCGGTCGGCGGGGATGTTGCTGCGTTCGACGAGGGCGTCGCGGCCAAAGCCGGCGGCGGCGTGGCCGGGGGTCTCGCGGATGGCGCGCATCACGTTGGTGGGGTAGTAGTTGTCCCCGTTGACCATCACGATGCGTTCCCCGGCTGCGAAGTCTTCGGCGGCCAGGACGGCATCCGCGGTGCCGAGGGGGTGTTCCTGGATGGCGGTGGTGATGGTGATCCGCTCGGTGGGGAGGTACGCGTAGTAGTCGGCGACGGCGGTGTGTTCGGGGCCGATGACCAGGCAGGCCTGCGTGAACCCGGCATCGGCGTAGGCGGACAGGCAGTGGTCGAGGAATGGTCGGCCGATGGGGATCATGGCCTTCATGCCGGCATCGGCGGCGGCCTTCTGCTCGGCCGTGAGATCGGCGGCGGTGTCACCGGCGCGCATACGGGTGCCGAGTCCGCGGGCGAGGATGACGACCTTAAGGGTGTTACCGGCACCGAAGTGGATGGGGAGGACATCGGTCACCTGGGTGTCAGGGGCCATGGATGTCCCTCCTCGCAACGTGGGTTCGCTGGGTGGGCGGCGCCATTGCCGCCCTCGCCAAACTAGCAGTTGTGACGAGTGGCCGTGTCCGGAAACGTGCAAGCGGCAGTGTCACCCCGGGGGCGTGAGGAGGGCGTCGGTGGCCCACCCGTTCCCCACGGTCATGTCGTACTGGGCGAGCCGGTAATCCGCGAGCAATCGTTGGGCCGTCTCGCTCAACTCGTCCTCGGTGACCACGCTCTCCTGGGTGTCGAGCCACGCGGTGCGCTCCATCGCGGGAACCTCGCTGGCAACCTCATGGAGCAGGGCAGTCCACGGCGTGTGAGGTGCGTTCGCGGCATCGAGCAGCTTGGTGACGAGCTGGTTGGCGCCCACCGTGCCCGCGTCGATGTCCTCGAGGGGGAAGTTGGCGAAGACCACCCACGGAGTCTCGAAGCGCGCCGTCTCACCGCTCGCGTCGAGGATGTCCTCCGGCCAGAAGCCCGGGAGATGGTCCCCATACAGCAGGACGATCGTGCGCTCGTCCATGGACTCGAGGTCTTCGCGCAGGCCGCGGAGGGCTTCGTCGGAGTGGGCGAGCCCGCGCAGGTACTGGCCCGCCGTCGACTTCTGGCTGTCGGAGAGGGGACCGTCCACCGTGATCGGATGCGCCAGGCCGGTGTGCGGACCATGGTTCTGCATGGTCACGGCGTTGACCAGCATGGGGGAGTCGTTGGCCTCGAGGCGGTTGACGATGTCCGCGAACAGCGACCGGTCGGAGACGTAGCCATCGCCCGGCAGGTTTCGCAGGTGCGTGAGGTCGTCCCGGAAGGCAGCTTCGTCAAACCCGAAGGCCTCGTAGACCGACGAGCGGCGGTAGAACGTGGAGAGGAACGGGTGGATGGCGAGCGACTCCCGCTCCTCGCCTCCGAACGTCCCCAGGTGGCTGGGGAACTCCTGCGAACCGGCCACCACGGACTGGTACGGGGTGTCCACCTGCGGCTCGAAGAGACTGGCGGCCATCCCCGTCATCACTTCGAACTCCACCGTGGCCGTTCCGCCGCCGAAGCCAGAGGACAGCAGCGTCCCGGACGGGTTCTCGGCCATCAGCTCGCGAAGGAAGGGGAGGGGGTCCTCCTCCGCGGAGATGCCGTCCAGGGCAAGGGGGTCGGACAGCGTCTCGGAGAGGACCAGGACCACGTTGGCGTCGTCGAGGGCACCGGGGGCCCGATCGGCGTTGAGTTCCGCGGCGATCGACGTGTAGCGCTCGACGAGGTCATCCATCGTCTGCTGGGAGTAGGCGTCACTCTCACGCATGATGGACGCCGGGAGCGTGTAGAGCAGTCCTGCGATGAGACCGTTCTCGTCGTAGTTCTCCGCCTGGTCCCAGGTGGCCCAGTGGGCGTTCGCCGCCTCGTAGGTCCGGCGCGCCACGTTGCCCGTGGCGTTGAAGGTGAAGGCGGTGGAGACCAAGGCCAGGCTGATGACTGCCGCGACGAGGCGGGTGCGCCGACCGGGCCAGCCTCCGCTCGTCTCGCGTTCGTCAGCCTTGGGGCGTCGCAGGCGTTCACCGAGCGGCGAAACCGCAAGGAGCCAGACCAGTAGCGGGAGCCCGACGATCGTGGCCACCACCGCAGCCACGGTGCCGGTCCCAGCGGCCTCGATGAGGAAACCGATCTCGCCGATGTACAGGGCATCGGTGACGAACAGGGGCTCACCCCGGTGCCGCATCTTCAGCACGTCGGCGGCGGCGACGATGGCGAGCACGACGCCCAGAATCCCCGTGGAGAGCCACAGCCGGGTCGTCAACGCGTCGAGCAGCGTGAGGAGCGACCAGATGAGCAACACCCCGAGCGCGACCACGCCAAGCGGCAGTTCGAGCAGGCGATCGAACGCCAGTGACCACGACTCGTGCAGGCCGTGGGCGAACTCGAAGGCGAGCGTCAGCGCCACCGCCAACGCCAGGCCCTTGAGAAGTCGCTTCACCACAACGTGCCATGTTACTGCGGACCACGACGAGGCTCCGCGTGCTACTGGGTTGTCGCTCTGTTCGTCGCCGACGGTGCGGCCACAGATCTGCCCATGCGTGCCGATGTCGCGCTATGGCGAAGATCGCGACGTATACGCAGAACTGTGGCCTGGAGGGGATAGGGGCAATGTTGGGTGACAGCCACGATGACAGTAGCTGTCAGCCCTCTAGGCCGCCTACGTGGGGACTTTGTGACAGGAAATGTGACAGTTTCCCGGGGTCGCCGTCTCAGATCCAGGCTGGCCACCTCTAGTCGAGGCGCTGCGAGTTGGTCGCTGTCATCCTACGCAAGGGGATGGTTCCGCTGGCCCCTCGGGTGAGTTCGTGCCAGTTTGGCCAGGCATCGCCCCACCATTGGGACTTTCATCCCCAGCTTCTCGAAGCGTCCACCAGATTGAGGCAATGGGTGCCTCTTGACAGGTGGAAGGGAAGAGTCCAAATCCTCTCGAGTCGTGAACCCGTGATCGCGAAGGGTGAAGCCGATGTTCAATGCAATCCGACGCGCCGCATCTGGTGAGACGTTCCCGAGAACCGATTCGACGGCGGCTGTGAGGTTGGCGCGAGTGAACTTGCCCTCGATCTCTTGGGTGTCCTGCAGCACGTCTGCCAAGAGCTCAGCGTCGTCCCTCGTGACCTCCGCCATGGCCTGCTCGATTGGCAGGTCGGTCGCCATCGCCGGCAGCGCCTTGTCACCTGACACGACCACCCGGCCCCGGGCGTCCAGGTACTGGCTGTCGATGTGCTGCTCTCCAGTGGTACGTGCCGCAGCGGCAGGCGGGGTGTTGTCAGTCTCTACCTATGTTGTTTCTCGACATAGGTTGAACTAAACTCTCTATATGGCGACCGAAATTCGACCTGACGCCTGGCCCGCACAGTGGCAGCGCGGGCTGCTCCCAACGGCGCTCTTGGGAGCACTCAGTAGGCAGCCGATGTACGGCTACCTACTGACCAAGCGCCTGGAGCAAGCTGGCTGGGGCGCGGTGCCCGGGGGCACGCTCTACCCCGCCCTGCGACGACTGGAGGAAGGGGGGCTGGTGGTCTCGGAGTGGAGCAGCGAGCAGCCCGGCCCCGCCAGGAAGTACTACGCGCTGACACCTCAGGGACGAGAAGCCGCAACGGCGTCCCACGAGGCCTGGCTCCGGTTCAGCGCAACCGTATCCAACTTGTTCTCCCCGAAGGAGGAAGCATGACCAAGTCGCTTGACCAGTACACCGCCCAACTCACCCGGCACCTGCGCCTGCGCGGACTGGACAGCGAGACGATCGACGACGCAGCCGCCACGGTGCAGTCGCACGTCCGCGACAGCGGGGCGTCTCCGGAGGAGGCGTTCGGCAGTCCCCGCACCTACGCACGGACGTTCCCGGCGTCCTCGCAGGCACCTCGGCGATGGCCAGTGTATGTCGCAGGGTGGCTCCTGGCCTCGGCCGCGGCAGCTCTGCTGCTGTTGGCCATTGCGGCCCGCCGTGACGAGGGCCTGGTGCTGGGAACGCTCGACCCCAACCTGTCCATCGCGATCGCAGCAGTCGTTCTGCTGGCGTGGGTGGGCGCTCTCCTGGTCAGGCTGACAGGCACCAGGCGACGCTGAGCCAACCGCAGGCGGCGCGACAGTGAGGGCACCTTCGCTCCCGGACGACGACCTCTGTCGGTACCCGGAGGTGCGCCGTGAGGCGCTTGTTGATCGAGTGGAGGTGAGAGACCTCCGCCGCCGTGCCTGTCGTAGCAGGACGGTGAAGCTGAGGGCAGCCTGACCTGGAAGGTGCCAGGTCGAGGTGGCAAGCGGCCCTGACAAAGCCATGGCGTGCCGGTACTGCCAGACGGTGCGGGAGTGGCGAGCGTAGCGGAAAGGCATACGCGTGTCAATGGCCAGGTTGCGGTCCCCGCTGGTGGCCAACTAGAAGTCCCCACCCTTCGCTGAGTTTCAGCTGTTCGTGAGGCGGGTTCCTCCCTTCGCTCGGGCCTGTCTCATTCGGTAGGAGTCACCGTCGGTGATGACGGTGTGGCAGTGGTGCAGGAGTCTGTCGAGCATGCTGACCGCGGTGGTGTGCTCGGGCAGGAACCGGCCCCAGGACTCGAACGGCCAGTGCGATGCGATGCCGAGCGACCGACGTTCGTAGGCGGCCGCGACGAACCGGAACAACACCTGGGCGCCGGTGTCATCCAGCGGCGCGAACCCGAGCTCATCGACCAGGATTAGGTCGTTGCGCAGCAGGTTGTCGATGACCTTGCCGACCGAGTTGTCGGCCAGGCCGCGGTAGAGGGTCTCGACGAGTTCGGCGGCGGTGAAGTACCGGACTCGATGCCCGCGCTCGACCGCGGCGATGCCCAGTGCGATTAACGTGTGCGACTTCCCGGTGCCGGCGGGCCCGATCATGCAGACGTTCTCTGCGGCGCGGATCCACTCCAACGACGACAGGTAGTCGAACGTCGCGGGCGGGATCGAGGACGCGGCGACGTCGAACTCCTCGAGCGTCTTGGGCACCGGGAACGCTGCTTGCCGCATCCGGGTGCGGACGTTGGACTCATCACGCGCGGCGATCTCAGCCTCCACGAGGGTGCGCAGGAACTCCTCGGGCTTCCACCGCTGCGTCTTCGCGGTCACCAGCAGCTCGGGAGCCAGCCGCCGCATCGCGGCCATCTTCAACCGCTTCAACCCGTCATTCAGGTCCGCGGGCAGCGGCGGTGGAGTCGCCGCGGTCACGACACCTCACCCCCATCGGTTCCGCCGATCCGGTACGCGTCCAGCGACCTGGTCGGGACCGCGGGCAGCGTCATCACCAGCTCTCCAGCCGCCGCAGGACGGTGAAAGGGATTATGTAGTCGCCGTAGTCCTCCTCCTCGACCACCCCACGCAGGAACTTGTCGGCGGTGCCCCAGATCGCAGACTGCATCACACGGGCGGTTTGCGCCTCGGCTGGTCCCACAACTTGCTCCCTCAATTCGACTGCTGTTCCGGAGACGATCACACCCACCTGAGACAAGACGGTGGTGCACGACCATCGCGAACGTATCGCATTCGACTCACATGAGGGCGGAGGTCGCGAGCCGGCCGGTACGGGGGAGGGCGTTAGGGCGGCTCAGGATGCGTGCGTGACCGAGAAGCGCATGAGGCGCGGCCATCCGCGAGTCGATGACATATACACCACTCGACGAAATGGTCCTACTGTCAGCAGGTTGTCACTACTGCCACCTGCTTGTCATTTAATGCCACGCAACCTGTCAAACTGCCAACTCGTCTGTCATCCCACAGGCAAAGCTGCGGATCGCTCAGCCGACACCAGTAAACTGACATAATGTCGCTTATCGGACTTCCGCCTGGGGGCTGCCGCAGGTGTCCGGAATCCGCGGACGCTGCCAGGCCGCCTCGACACGCGACTCCGCTGCTACTCGGCGCTCGATGCCACGACGTAGTCGGCGAGGTGCTGGCCGGTCAGGGTCCGCCTCTCGGAGACCAAGGCGTGTGGCGTCCCCTCGAAAACAACCTGTCCACCGTCGTGACCGGCTCCAGGTCCCAAGTCGATGATCCAGTCCGCGTGCGCCATGACGGCTTGGTGGTGCTCGATGACGATGACGGACTTGCCGGAGTCCACCAAACGGTCCAGCAGGCCGAGTAACTGGTCGACGTCCGCCAGGTGCAGGCCGGTCGTCGGCTCGTCCAGCACGTAGATGTCGCCGTCGCCGCCCATCCGGATGGCCAGCTTCAGCCGTTGGCGCTCGCCCCCGGACAGCGTGTTGAGAGGTTGGCCCAAAGTGACATAACCAAGTCCGACGTCCACCAGCCGCTCGAGGACCTTTCCCGCCGCCGGCACCTTGGCGTCGCCGCCTGAGAAGAACTCGCGGGCGTCCGAGACGGCCATGGCCATGACCTCGGCGATGTTCTTGCCGCCCAGTCGGTGGTCCAGCACCTCGTCGTTGAAGCCGATGCCGCCGCAGACCTCGCACGGGATGGAGACGGTCTCCATGATGCCCAGGTCGATGTCGACGACGCCCGCTCCCTTGCAGGTGGCACACGCGCCCTCGGAGTTGGCGCTGAACAGCGCCGGCTTCACGCCGTTGGCCTTGGCGAAGGCCTTGCGGACCGGCTCCAGGAGGCCGGTGTAGGTGGCGGGATTGCTGCGCCGTGACCCCTTGATGGTTGACTGGTCAACCGTCACGACACCCTCCAGTGGCGAGACCGAGCCCCCGATCAGGGAGCTCTTTCCCGAGCCGGCGACACCCGTGATCGCCACCAACACGCCGAGCGGGATGTCGACGTCGACGTCGCGAAGGTTGTGGGCGTCCGCTCCCCTGACGTGGATGTGATCCTGTGGGGATCTCACCTCGGGCTTGAGGCGTGCGCGGTCGTCCAGGTGGCGTCCGGTGATGGTGCTGCTGGCGCGCAGTCCCTCGACGTCCCCCTCGAAGCACACCTCTCCCCCGGCTCGTCCGGCGCCGGGGCCCAGATCGACGACGTGGTCGGCGATGCTGATGACCTCGGGCTTGTGTTCCACGACGAGCACGGTGTTGCCCTTGTCCCGCAGCGCCTGCAGGAGGGTGTTCATCCGCTGGATGTCGTGGGGGTGCAGGCCGATGGACGGCTCGTCGAAGACGTAGGTGACGTCGGTCAGGGCCGATCCCAGATGCCGGATCATCTTCGTCCGCTGGGACTCCCCTCCGGACAAGGTTCCCGACGGCCGGTTCAGGGAGAGGTAGCCCAGCCCGATGTCGACGAAGGCATCCAAGGTGTCGCGGATCTTCTGTACCAGTGGGGCGACGCCCGGTTCCTCCAGGTCCCTCATCCAGAGGGCCAGGTCGGAGATCTGCATGTCGCACAGGTCGGCGATGCTCATGCCTCGGACCTTCGACGAGCGTGCCTGCTCGCTGAGCCTCGTGCCTCCGCACTCGGGGCAGGTCTGGAAGGTGATCGCGCGCTCCACGAACGCCCGGATGTGAGGCTGCATGGCTTCGACGTCCTTCGAGAGCATCGACTTCCGGATCTTCGGGATCAGGCCCTCGTAGGTGACATTGATCCCGTCCACCTTGATCTTGGTCGGTTCCTTGTGCAGGAGGTTGGCCAGTTCGCGCTGGGTGTACCGCTTGATCGGCTTGTCGGGATCGAAGAATCCACATCCGCGATAGATGCGGCCGTACCAGCCCTCCATCGAGTAACCCGGAACCAGAAGGGCTCCTTCGTTGAGGGACCTGTCGGCGTCGTAGAGAGCGGTGAGGTCGAAGTCCGAGACCGCGCCGCGGCCCTCACATCGCGGACACATCCCGCCGATGATCTGGAACTCCCGACGCTCCCTCATCTCCATTCCGCCCCGTTCGACGGTGACCGCACCCGCTCCGCTGAGTGATGCGACGTTGAACGAGTAGGCCTGTGGCGGACCGATGCGGGGTTCTCCCAGCCGGCTGTACAGGATCCGCAGGAGGGCATTGGCGTCCGTGACTGTCCCGACGGTCGATCGCGGGTTTGCGCCGAGTGGATCCTGGGACACGACGATGGCGGTGGTCAACCCCTCCAGTAGATCGACGTCCGGCCGCGCCTGAGAGGGCATGAACCCTTGTACGAAGGCGCTGTAGGTCTCATTCATGAGGCGCTGCGACTCGGCTGCGATGGTGCTGAACACCAGTGACGACTTGCCGGAACCCGAGACCCCGGTGAAGGCGGTGATGCGTCGTTTGGGGATCTGGACGTCGATGCTCTTGAGGTTGTGCTCACGGGCGGCGTGGACTCGGATGGTGTCGTGGGCGTCGGCTGCGTGGGGGGTGTGTGGCTCAACCATGGTGGCTTCTCCTCGACAAGGGTGCGGTCATCACACTAGGGCGCTCCGGCGTTCCGGGGAATATGTGCGACACGCGGAACTCTCCGCGGGAAATCGCGCACCGCGACCCCCAAGTGGGCAAGAATGCTCGTCAACAGGGTGCTCCTGCACAACTCTGCGGAACCGTCCACGGAGGAGGAGGACCTTGAGAAAGGAGTGCACCTATGGTCACGCTTGGCATCATCCTCATCATCGTGGGTTTGCTCGTTGACAGCCTGAGCATCCTGCTCACGATCGGCATCATCCTGCTGATCGTCGGCCTGATCCTCAACCTGGTCCCGATCGGCGGCACCCGCCGTAGGGTCTTCTAGTAGGGCACATCCGCATCAGCCACTAGCGGGGAGTCTCCCATCCGGGAGCTCCCCGCTCGTCGTGTCCCGCCGGATTACTCGTGGCGTTCGACGTGCTCAGCGGGCACATCGGGACGCCAACCTCGCCAGACCGGCTGGCGCAGTCGGCCGGATGACGTCCACTCCGTGAAGCTGGCCTCTCCGACCAGGAGTGGTTCCACCCAGGTGGCGCCGCGCGCATCGAGCGCTGGAATATCGTCGACAGCAGGGTGGTCCTGTTTCAGGTCCCCGAGCAGGTCGGCGGCGTCGCGTAGGCCCTGGTCGCTCAACCCGGAGCCGACCTTCCCCGCGTAGCGGAGGCGACCGCCGGAGTGGACAGCGACGAGCAGCGCCCCCAGTGTCCGGGCGCGGGAGTTCTTCCCCGGAGTGAACCCGATGACCACGACGTCCTGGACTCGACCGTGGCGCAGCTTCAGCCACGTCCGGGCCCGTCGAGCTGGCTGGTAAACGCTGTCGCGGGACTTGCCGACGATTCCCTCCGCGCCCACGTCGGCGCTGATGTCGAAGGCGAGGCGCGCGTCGTCGCCAAGAGTGTCGGGGACGTGGATGAGGTGGCCGTCCGTGCCGTCGAAGAGGCCCTCCAGTTCCCTGCGGCGCTCCTCCCACGGTCGGCGGACGAGGGAGCGCCCGTCGAGGTGTAGGAGGTCGAAGAGCATGAGGTGGGCCTCTCTCCGGTTCTCGCTCCGGGTCTGGAGGAGTTCGAACCGCGAGACTCCGTCATCGTCCAGGACGACGATCTCGCCGTCCAGGACGGCTCGGTGCGCGCCGACGAGCGAGCCCAATTCACGCAGCTCCGGGTACGAGTCGGTGAGGTTGAGCCCGTTGCGGCTGCGCAGCCGCACCACCCCGTCGGCCACCTCGGCGATGCAGCGGTACCCGTCCCACTTCAGTTCGAACTCCCACTCCCCCGTGTCGAAGTCACGCAACGCCGCGGGAGTGGCCAGCATGGGCTCGATGTGAGGCAGCGCATCGAGGGCTCCAGACTGTTCCCCGGCTTCGGGCTGTGGGAGTTCGATGACCTCGGCCACGTCGTCGCCGGTCGCGACACCGTCGTCGGCCATCAGGTGCATGAGCCAGTTCTTCTCGTCTCCTCCCAGCTTCGTGGCCAGCAGCGCATAGCGTCGCGGGACGCCGCCGAGGCCTCCTGCGGCCTGGCCGTGCAGGGTGACGATCACCTCTTTGCCATCGCGCCACTTCTCGAGTTCGTAGGTGCCGTGGTCGAAGATGCGGACCTTTCCAGCGCCGTACTCGCCCGCTGGGATGCTGCCCTCGAACGTTGCGTACTGCAGCGGGTGGTCCTCCGTCTGCACCGCAAGGTGGTTCGTCGTCGGATCCGTCGGCGGCCCCTTGGGGACGGCCCAGGAGACGAGCACCCCGTCGCGTTCAAGCCGTACGTCGTAGTGCAGACGTCGGGCGTGGTGCTCCTGGATGACGAACGTCTGGTGGTCCCGGGGAGTCGGTGCCTCACTGGGCACCGGTTCGGGGGTGCGGTCGGGGTCGCGCATGGATCGGTAGCGCGCCAGTCGATCCTCGCCCGTGGTCGAGGGCGGCACCGTCCCCGGGAGCTGGCCGAAGGGATCGCCGTCGCGTTCCAGGCGCTCGAGGACCTCGGCGAACTCCAGCTGTTGCAGGTCGGGCCCCACCTCGTCCCAATGCCGGGGGGCGGCCACGGTCGGATGGGTTCGCCCACGCAGTGAGTACGGGGCGATGGTGGTCTTGCTCGCGTTGTTCTGGCTCCAGTCCAGCAGGATCTTGCCTCCACGCAGTGACTTCTTCATGTCGCTCACGACCAGATCGGGGCGCATCTGCTGGAGGTTCTGCGCGAGTTCCCTGGCGAGGGACGACGCGTCGTCGCTGGAGAGGGTCCCGTCCAGAGCGGCATAGAGGTGAATGCCCTTGCTTCCGCTGGTGACGGGGACGCTCGGCATGCCTGCGTCGTCGAGGATCTCCCGGAGCAGGTGCGCCAGTTCCGCGACCTGCGCCATCACCGCCCCCTCACCGGGATCCAGGTCGAGGACGAGGCGGTCGGGAGTCTGGGATCTCCCCTCGACGTCGACGCGCCACTGCGGGACGTGGATCTCCAGCGCGGCGAGTTGCGCGAGCCACGCGAGCGTCGCGGCGTCGTTGATGAGGGGGTAGGTGTTGACGCCGTCGTCGTGTTCGATGTCCACGGTCAGCACCCACTCGGGCGCGGATTTCGTCTGCAGGTTCTTCTCGAAGAAGCTCATCCCGGGCGACGCCGGCGTGCCAACCCCGTTGGGCCAGCGCTTGCGCGTCGCCGCGCGCCACGACACGTGCGGCACCATCCACCGGGCCACGTGCTGGTAGTAGGCGATCACCTCGCCCTTGGTGGTGCCGGTGGCGGGGTACAGCACCTTGTCGAGGTTCGTGACGCGGAATCGACGTCCCTCGACATCGACCGTGCGGGGTGGCTGCGCCACCCGATCACTCCTCGTCCGGCGAGTCCGGCTCCCCGTAGACGAGGTCGCCGCCCAGGAAGCCTGTCGCCGTGTAGGCGGCCGCAGCTCCGAACACGAGCAGGCGTGCGGAGCCATGGCTGCTGCGGATCCGCGCGAGTAGGGACAGGATCGACAGGGTGGTGCCCGTCGCCGCGGCGGCCGCGTGCACCGCGCCAAGCCTGCGGACCTTACGGGAGTCGCGTGCTTGGGACCAGTCCGCCAGACCGGCGGCGGCGCTCGGCAGAGCGGCGAGCACGGTGAAGCCGGTGACGACGGTCGATGCTGCCCTGAGCCGTCCGAGCCCGGCGACCTCCAGCGCGACGGCGGCGGCAGCGCCACCGATCGGAAGGTGGACCAGTCCGGGATGGAGCGGGTGACCGGTTCCGGACTGCCCCGTCAGGGCGGCACTCACCGTCTCGTCCGCAAGGAGCCGGTCAGCGGGAATGTCGAGAACTTTCGCGATCCTGCCCGCGACAGGGTGGTCGGTGAGGTCTGTCAGAAGCTGTCGAACCTGGTGTGTGAGGGGCATGAGCGGTCCTTTCTCTCCTGCTGCGATTCTGCCCGCATCGCGGGCCAGCGATGCCCGCAGGGCCAGGCGGGACGTGAAAACGGGACCGGCCGGTGTGGCTGGTCCCGTTTCTCGGTGAAGTGGTGATCAGTCCTCGTTGGGGTCGTTCTCCGCGTCCTCCTGGGTGGGGTGGACGGTGCCCGGCTCGTGGTCGGCCGGCCCGTAGAGGGCATAGAGCTTGAGGTCGTCGTCGCCCACGTTCGTGACGTTGTGCCAGTAGCCGGCCGGGACGAGGATGATGTCGTCGTCCTCCACGTCGCGCACGAAGTCGAGCTGGTCCTTCGAGGGGCCCATGACACACTTGCCCTTGCCCTGCTCGATGCGCAGGAACTGGTCGTTCTCCTCGTGGACCTCCAGGCCGATGTCGCCGCCGGCGGGGATGCTCATGACGGTCAGCTGGAGGTGCTCGCCGGTCCACAGGGTGGTCCGGAAGTTGGGGTTCCCGAGCGTCTCCTTCTCAATGTTGATGACGTACGGCTTCTTGCCGTGGTCGGTCTTCTCACCCATGGATGTCTCCTTCTGCGCTGTCCGGCACACTCCTGATCGCCATTCTGGCAGACCCGATGGGTCGCCGAGTGGGGTTCACGGGAGCTCAGGTCAGTAGTTGATCATGTGGCCACCGATGCCCTCGGCGGCCTCCTTGATCGCCTCCGACAGGGTGGGATGGGCGTGGATGTTCCGCCCGATCTCCTCCGTGGTCAGGTCATAGGCTTGCGCCAGGGTGAGCTCGGGGAGCAACTCGGTCACGTCGGGCCCGATCATGTGGGCGCCCAGGATCTCGTTGTACCGCGCGTCAGCGACGATCTTGACGAAGCCGGTCCCCTCACCCAGTCCCCACGCCTTGCCGTTGGCGGCGAATGGGAACTTGGCGACCTTGACCTCGAAGCCCTTGTCCTTGGCCTGCTCCTCCGTGTAGCCGAACGACGCCACCTGCGGCTGGCAGTAGGTCGCACGCGGGATCATGTCGTAGTTGATCGGGTGGGTTTCCACGCCGGCGATCGCCTCGGCCGCGACGATCCCCTGAGCCTCGGCGGCGTGGGCCAGCATCATCTTGCCCGTGCAGTCGCCGATGGCGTAGACGTTGTCGACGTTCGTGCGCATGTAGTCGTCGATGGCGACGGCGCCACGCTCGGTGACGTCCACGCCCAGGTTCTCCAGTCCGTATCCCTCGGTCCGTGGCGCGAAGCCGATGGCGGAGAGGAAGCGGTCTGCCTCCAGGACCTTCGTGTCACCGCCGTTGGCCGGGGAGACGGTCACCTTGACACCGGATCCGGTGTCCTCGATGGACTCGACCTTGGTGGAGGTCATGACCTCGATGCCCAGCTTCTTGTAGGCCTTGGCGAGTTCGGCCGAGATCTCGGCGTCCTCCGTGGGGACCATGCGATCGAGGTACTCGACGATGGTCACCTTGGCGCCGTAGTTGCGCAGCACGAAGGCGAACTCGGTGCCGATGGCGCCGGAGCCACCGATGATGATGGAATCCGGCACCTGCTCCTCGAGGATCTGCTCCTCGTAGGTGACGACGTTCTCGGAAACCTTGGTGCCGGGCAGCATGCGGGTGGTGGCGCCGGCGGCGACGATGGCATTGGCGAAGGTGACCTTGGACTTCTTGCCGTCGTCGTCGACCTCGATGGTGTTCTTGTCGACGAAGGTGCCCCAGCCGTGCAGTTCGGTGATCTTGTTCTTCTTCATCAGGAAGTGGATGCCCTTGGTCATCCGCTCCGAGACCTGCCGGCTGCGCTGGTACGCCTTGCGGTAGTCGAAGGTCACCTCCCCCGAGATCCCGAACGTGTCCGCCTCGTCGTTGATGATGTGCGCCAATTCTGCGTTGCGCAGCAGCGACTTGGTGGGGATGCAGCCCACATTGAGGCAGACACCGCCCCAGTACTTCTTCTCGATGATGGCGGTCTTGAGACCGAGCTGGGCCGCCCTGATCGCGGCGACGTATCCGCCCGGTCCTGCTCCGAGGACAACGACGTCATAGTCATGGGTCATGGCTCCAACCATAGACCTGACCCGTAATCTCATGTGTGAGATAGAGTGGCCTGATGAGCGCAACGAGCGAATCCATCGGCACGATGATCCGTGAGGCACGAGTGGCCCGCGGCTGGTCGCAGACCCGCCTCGCCGACGAACTCGGCACCGCCCAGTCCGCGGTGCATCGGATAGAGAACGGGCAGCAGAACCTCTCACTCAGCATGATCGACCGCTTGGCCGACGCACTGGACATGCCGCTCATCCAGACGGCCACCGAGGGGAAGGTGAACTTCGAGATCACCGGCCCGACGAAGCTGTCCGGCGACATCGAGGTGCGCACCTCCAAGAACGCCGCCGTGGCGTTGCTGTGCGCCAGCCTGCTCAACCGGGGTCGCACTCTCCTCCGCGGGATCGCCCGGATCGAGGAGGTCGACCGCATCTGTGAGGTCCTCAGCTCCATCGGGGTCAAGATGACGTGGAAGTCAGACGGTCAGGACCTCGAGCTGGTCCGACCCGAGACCCTGACGCCCCACACCATCGACCAGCGAGCAGCCAAGCGCACCCGCAGCATCCTCATGCTGCTCGGCCCGTTGATGCACGACTTCGACACCTTCCAACTCCCCTACGCCGGAGGCTGCGACCTCGGGGCGCGTACGGTCCATCCGCACATGTCCGCCCTGCGCCGGTTCGGACTGTCCGTTGAGGCCACGGACGGGCAATACCACGCGACGGTCGACGACGCCGAACGCGAGGAGATCGTCGTCACACTCGTCGAGCGCGGCGACACCGTGACCGAGAACGCCCTCATGGCTGCGGCCCGCACCCCCGGTGTGACGGTGCTTCGCAACGCCTCCAGCAACTACATGGTCCAGGACCTGTGCTTCTACCTGCAGATGCTGGGCGTGAAGGTCGAGGGCATCGGCACCACGACGCTTCGAGTGGAGGGAAGGGCCGAGATCGACGAGGACGTCGAATACCACATCTCGGAGGACCCGATCGAGGCCATGAGCCTCCTGACCGCCGGCATCGTCACCGAGTCCGAGATCACCGTGCGCCGGTGCCCGATCGAGTTCCTCGAGGTCGAGATCGCCATGCTCGAGGAGATGGGCCAGCAACTCGTCCTCTCCGAGGAGTACATGAGCCACAACGGCCGCACGCGGCTCGTCGACGTCACGGTCATCCCGTCCCAGCTCATCGCGCCCCTCGACAAGATCCATCCGATGCCGTTCCCCGGCCTGAACATCGACAACCTGCCGTTCTTCGCGGTCATCTGCTCGATGGCCGAGGGGCAGTCCGTGATCTATGACTGGGTCTACGACAACCGCGCCATCCACCTGAAGAAGCTGGCGGATCTGGGCGCCAACATTCAGCTGATGGACGCCCACCGACTCCTCATCATCGGGCCCACGCGCTGGCGTGGCCGGGACATCGAGTGCCCCCCTGCGCTCCGACCGTCGGTGTGCATCATGCTGGCCGCAATGGCAGCGCGCGGCGTGACCAACCTGATGGACGTCTACGTCATCAACCGGGGTTACGAGGACCTCCCGCAGCGGCTCAACAAGCTCGGCGCGGACATCAAGGTCTTCTGGGGCGAGCCGATCTCCGGCTGACTGTCGGTCCTCGTCGCCCGGGGATCACAGCCGGGTGGCCTCGAAGCTGTGGCGTGGCTCGACGAAGTCCTGCTGGGCCGCGACGAGCTGCAGTTCTTCCTTGCCGGAGCCGGTGGTGAGCTCGAGAACCGAGTAGACGCTCGACGCCGTCGCGGACAGGGCGTGGCGGAGGTCGCGGCTTTCGAGCCAGCGCGTCAGGAACATGGCCGTCGTCACGTCGCCTGAGCCGACGAAGCTCCGGTGCAGGAGCGGTGTGTGGACCTGCCAGGCCTCGGACTCGGAGACGGCGATCATCCGCATGTGCTCCGGCTCGACGTCCTCCCCCATTGCCGACGTCACGAGAACGACGCGAGGTCCGCGCGCCATCAGTTCGCGCGCTGCCTGCACGATGTCGGCAGATGTCGCGGTGGTGCGGTCCGTCAGGTACTCGAGCTCGAACAGGTTGGGGGTCATGATGTCGGCGGCCGGGACGACGTGGTCGCGCATGAACTCGGGGATCCCTGGTCGGGCGAAGAAGCCGCGCCCGACGTCGCCCATCACCGGGTCGGCGCAGAAGACCGCTTCCGGGTTGCGCTGCTTGACCAGGGCTGCGGCGTCGAGGATCACCTTCCCCACCTCGTGCGAGCCCTGATAGCCGGCCAACACGGCGTCGACCTGCCCGAGCACCTCGCGCTCGTCGATGCCGCGGATCACGTCAGCGACGTCCTCCGGGGCGATCATCGGCCCGCGCCATGAGCCGTATCCCGTGTGGTTCGAGAAGTTGACGGTGTAGACCGGCCAGACGTCGACGCCCGTGCGCTGCATCGGGAAGACGGCGGAGGAGTTCCCCGCGTGCCCGTAGGCCACAGCGGACTGGATGGAGAGAACTGTGCGCATGGGGCCCAGTGTGACACCACTCCCCCGCGTGCCCCTGCGGCGACCATCACCGTCGCGCTGCAGAATCGGGCACTCAGCGGTGCATTTTCGGAAGCGGACGGGGGAAGATCGAGCACTCCGTAGTTGTCATCCTGAGTGTGAGTCACTGGGGAGGCGATGATGGGGCGTTGGACTGCGCAGGAGAAGACGGAGT
>CANMNB010000002.1 GCA_947499145.1 uncultured Arachnia sp. | reverse complement strand
ACGCACCCCTTACGCAGCCGTCCGCCTCAACATGGAAAACAGCCAACAACGACTCCAAACAGCTTGACACCTTCCGAGTGGTCGATCTTCCCCCGTCCGGCCGCGAAAAGTGAGCTCTGACTCCGCGGATTTGCTCGCCTACGTCACTTCCCGGCGAGCAGGGCCTCCTCGGCCTCCTTGGTCCAGACCCCGTCGTTCAGCTTGGCCGCGACGTGGGGCAGCTTCTCGCTCATCTCGCCCAGCCGCGTGAGGGGCAGGTCGTGGAGCATCGGGTAGACCATGATCTTGCCGCCGGAGGTGCGGTTGATCACGGAGTCGATCGCGTCCTGGAAGCCCGCCATGCCGGTGACGGCATCGAGGGAGATGTGGGTGTCGAGGATGCCGTCCTCGATCTTCTGCAGCACGGTGCGCATGTCGGAGACGTCGGACCCGGATGTCCCCAGCATGAAGATCCGACGCTCGATGATGCCCTGCAGGTCGAACTCGCCCGTGGTACCGGCGGGGATGCCCGCGAAGGCGTTGATGATCGCGCCGTCGGCCGCGAGGTCCACAGCCTGTGCCACCAGCGCTGGTACGGGGACCATGCAGCTGAGGTGGGTGTAGCCCGGCTGCAGTTGGGTCGTGCTGGTGTTGATGACCTGGAGGTCGATGCCGGCCTCGTCGGCGACGGGCCGGGCGAGAGATTCAAGGTGGGCGAGGCGCTCGTCGCTGAGGTCGGTGGCGGCGACGGAGATCCCGGGCACCTTCGACGTCAGGGCGCGCATCGTGTGCATGACGCCCATGGGCCCGGCGGCGCCGATGATCGCGACCTCGTCGTTCTCGCGGAGCTCACCGTTGGCCGGGATCCAGGCGTAGCCCTCGGCGGGATCGGAGCCCGTGGTGCCGCAGAAGCGGATGAAGTCGTAGTGCACGCGGCCGATGTCGATGTTGACCGGGCCGGGGATGGTCTCGCCGTCGAGCACGACGCACAGCACGCCGCGCATGCCCAGAAGGCCGCCCAGCGCCTCGAGGGTGGCGACGTCGGAGCCGCGATAGACGATGTCGTCGAAGGGGCCGTCGACGTTCAGTTCACCATCGGCCACGCGCACGACCTCCGACGGAGCGTGCTCGGCGGTCAGCGCGTCGAGCCCGTCGACGTCGCCGACGACGAGCATGCGTCCGCCGGCCTTCGGGTGGTGGCGCTCGGCCCAGGCGTAGGACCCCTCGACGGTGGCCCAGGGCTCGATGAGTCCCACGGCGGCCGCGGAGGGTCCGTCGGTCACATGGATGAGGAACTTCTCACCGTCGGGCGCGACCACGCAGCGTTCGTCGACGACGACGTACTCCTGCAGCGCGCCGTCGAAGTTGTAGCCGAAGGCGCCATTGGACTTGGGGGTCTTGAGGTGCTTCCAGTCCGCCTGCACCAGGACGCGGTCGCCGACGGAGAACTGCTCCACCCGGTCCCCGACGGCGACGATGCGGGCGACGGGCTCATGGCCGGGTACGACGGGGGCGTCGCCGGGATGGTAGCTGGGGATTTCCTTCAGCGCGTCGAGGTCCATGCCGGAGACCACCTCCGCCTTGCGCGGGTGGCTGTCGAACGCGTGCAGCAGCTTGGTGTCGGAGAAACAGATGCCACAGGCCTCCACCTGGAGCAGCATCTGGGTGGGGCCGACCGGATCGACGGGCTTGGCCTCGTTGTGGACGATGGTGTCCACCCCGGTGATCTGGATGGCGTGCTGGGTGCTGGGGATGTTCGACACTGCTGATCTCCTGTGGGCGTCGTCGTCGCTGGTCTTTCTCCCGAATCTAGGCCAGCAACCCCCGCGTGAGAAGGTATCGGCAGGTACATGGGCATCGGCCCAGCGATCCCGGTGTCGGTGAAGCGGAGAAGGGGGTGCCGGAGTGCTGAATCCGGAGGCCAGCGACCTGGACATGGCGGTGCGCGCAGCCTGGCTCTACTACGAGGACGGTCTGACGCAGGCCCAGGTGGCGTCGCGCCTGTACGTGTCACGCCAGACGGTCGGCCGCCTGCTCGAGGCCGCGCGGCACCACGGGATCGTGCGCATCGAGATGGACGCCAACTATCTCGCCGCCATGGGACTTGCGGGCAGGTTGCGGGACCGCCTGGGCCTGGCCGACGCCGTGGTCGTCCCCACCCTGGCGGGGCCGTTGAGCAGGGAACGGACCAACGAACGGGTTGCTGCGGCGTTGGCCGCCTACGCCCGTCGCTACCTGCACCCCGGGGTCGTGGTCGGGGTCGGGTGGAGCGACACCGTCGCGCGTGCCCTGACCATGCTCTCCGCCGAGTCGTTGGAGGGCGTGACCCTCGCGTCCGCAGCGGGAACCATCGACAACGTGGCGGAGCTCGTCTCCGACAACCCCGCCGCCGTCCGGAGGCTCCGGACGGTTCCTGCGCCACTGTTCGTCTCGAGCGTCGAGCTGGCCGCCTCGCTCCGAAGCGAGGAGATGGTGGCCCAGGTCTTCGACGACGCCAGGCGAGCCGCGCTGACGCTGACGGGCGTCGGCGCCGTGCGACCCGGCGGCTCCGCCGTGCGAACGGGCATGGTCAGCGACGACGACGTCGCCGCCTACGCCACAGCCGGAGCCGTGGGGGACATGCTCGGCCAGTGGTTCGCAGCCGACGGGTCGCCTGTCAACGGGCCCGTCACCGGCCGGTCGGTGGCGTTGAGCCTGGCCGAGCTGCGGGAGCTCCCGAACGTCGTCGGCGTCGCCGCCGGGGCGGAGAAGGTCGACGCCATCCGGGGCGCCATCGCCGGGCGCTACCTCGACGTGCTCGTCACCGACGAGCCGACGGCCCAAGCGCTCCTGGAGTCCTAGCTGGCCACCAGCTGGGGCCAGCCCGTCGCGAAGTACTCCACGAACGGCTCGCCGACGCAGTTGTCCCGCAACTCCTGGCGCGAGACGGGGAACGCCGGCCCGGGATATGTGTCGTCGGCGAGGATCCGCTCGGCCACTCGCTGGTCCGCGATCGCCGCACGTCCGATGTCGACGAAGTCCGCCCCGGTCGCCAGGGCGGACACCGCCGTCGGTCCGCTCGTGACCTTGCCGGCGATGCCGAGACGCGTGCCGCCGCGATGGAGCTCCACGAACCGGTCGACGAGGAGCGGGGAGTCGTCGTCGCCGCCCTCGGGGAGCTTGGTGATGTCCCACAGCGACATGTCCAGGTGGTCGAGCTGGCCCTCGCCCATGAGTTGTTCGGCCAGCAGGACCATCTCGTCCGGGACCAGGCCAAAGCGTTCGGCGGACAGGCGCAGGCCGACGTGGAACGTCGGCGATGTCGCCTCCCGGACGGCGGTGATCGTCTCCCGGATGATGCGGGCCCGGCCGTCGAGGTCGCCGCCGTAGCCGTCCTCGCGTCGATTGCGGGCGTCCAGGAACTGGCAGAGGAGGTACCCATGCGCACCGTGCAGCTGCACGCCGTCGAAGCCGGCCTGCTCCGCTCGCGCTGCAGCAGAGGCGAAGTCGGCGACGGTCTGCTGGACCTCGTCGGTCGTCAGTGGTCGGGCACCGGTCTCGTCGGCGAAGGGTCCGACGAGTTCTTTGCCGGAGGCGTCGCTGCTTGCGCGTGCCCCACCGTGCTGGAGCTGGACGATGGAGGCCGCGCCGGCGTCGCGGATCCCCGACGCGAGCCTCTCCAGGCCCGGCAGGTGCGCATCGTCGCTGACGCCGAGCTGGCCGGTCCAGGCCTTGCCGGACTGCGCGACGTAGGCAGCGGCCGTCATTACCATGCCGAAGCCGTGGCGCGCGCGGGCCAGCAGCCACTCGATCTCGGTGTCGGAGAGCGTGCCGTCGGGGTGTGACTGCTTGTTGGTCAGCGGGGCGAGGGCCAGCCGGTTGCGCCAGGCCGGTCCGCGGGTGAACTCGAGCGGGTCGGAGAGGTTCGTCACGACGTCGAGGCTACTCGGTGTCGCCGACCGGCCCGAGCGCCCCCGTCGGGACGCAACCGAGCGGCCCACCCCGTAGGGATGGGCCGCTCGCTCCAGCTGTCAGGCCGCCGGGTCCTCGTCATGCAGACGCTTGGTGAGGATCTCCAGCAGGTTGATGGCCGCCTCGGGGATGTTGGTGCCGGGAGGGTAGATGGCGTCCGCACCGTTGGCGCGCAGCTCGTCGAAGTCCTGGCTGGGGATCACGCCACCAACGACGATCATCAGGTCCTCGCGGCCCAGCTTGTCCAGCTCCTGGCGGAGTGTCGGCACCAACGTGAGGTGGCCGGCCGCCAGGGAGGAGACGCCGACGACGTGGACGTCGGACTCGACGGCCTGCCGCGCCACCTCCTCGGGGGTCTGGAACAGGGGACCGACGTCGACGTCCATGCCGAGGTCGGCGTACGCCGTCGCGATGACCTTCTGGCCACGGTCGTGGCCGTCCTGACCCATCTTCGCGACGAGGATCCGGGGGCGACGTCCATCCTTGGCCTCGAACTCCTCGACCAGCTTGCGTGCCTTCTCGACGGTCTCGGTGGAGCCGGTCTCCTTGTTGTACACACCTGAGATGGTACGGATCTGTGCGGTGTAGCGCCCGAAGACCTTCTCGAGCGCGTCGGAGATCTCGCCGACCGACGCCTTGGCGCGGGCGGCGTCGATGGCCACCTTCAGCAGGTTGCGCTCCGGGTCGGTGGAGTCGGGGTTGCCCGCAGCCCAGGTGACCTTCTCCAGAGCGGCCTGCGTGGCCTCCTCATCGCGCTCGGAGCGCAGCCGCTCCAGCTTGGCGATCTGTGCCTCGCGCACCGCGCGGTTGTCGACCTTGAGGACCTCGAGCTGGTCCTCGTCGTCCAACTGGTACTTGTTGACGCCGATGACGGGCTGGCGGCCGGAGTCGATGCGTGCCTGGGTGCGGGCGGCGGCCTCCTCGATGCGCATCTTGGGGATGCCCTGCTCGATGGCCTTGGCCATACCACCGGCCTGTTCGACCTCCTGGATCCGTTCCCACGCCTTGCGCGCGAGCTGCTCGGTGAGCTTCTCCACGTAGGCGGAACCCGCCCAGGGGTCGACGGTCTTCGTGGTGCCCGACTCCTGCTGCAGGAACAGCTGGGTGTTGCGGGCGATGCGGGCGGAGAAGTCCGTCGGTAGCGCGATCGCTTCGTCCAGGGCGTTGGTGTGCAGCGACTGGGTGTGGCCCTGCGTCGCGGCCATGGCCTCGATGCAGGTACGGGCGACGTTGTTGTAGACGTCCTGGGCGGTCAAGGACCACCCCGACGTCTGCGAGTGCGTCCGCAGGCTCATCGACTTGGGGTTCTTGGCGCCGAACTCGCGCACCAGACGTGCCCACAGCAGACGGGCCGCGCGCATCTTGGCGACCTCCATGTAGAAGTTCATGCCGATGGCCCAGAAGAAGCTGAGTCGCGGCGCGAACTGGTCCACGTTGAGGCCGACGGACTCGCCGGCGCGGATGTACTCGACGCCGTCTGCCAGGGTGTAGGCCATCTCGATGTCGGCCGTCGCGCCCGCCTCCTGCATGTGGTAGCCGGAGATGGAGATCGAGTTGAACCGGGGCATGTTCGCGGACGTGAAGGCGAAGATGTCGGCGATGATCCGCATCGAGGGCAGCGGCGGGTAGATGTAGGTGTTGCGGACCATGAACTCCTTGAGGATGTCGTTCTGGATGGTCCCTGCGAGCTGCTCGGGGGAGACGCCCTGCTCCTCGGCCGCGACGACGTAGAGCGCCAGGATCGGCAGTACGGCGCCGTTCATCGTCATCGACACCGACATCTGGTCGAGCGGGATGCCGTCGAAGAGCTGCCGCATGTCGAGGATGGAGTCGACGGCCACGCCTGCCATGCCGACGTCGCCCGCCACCCGTGGGTGGTCGGAGTCGTAGCCACGGTGGGTGGCCAGGTCGAACGCGATGGACAAGCCCTTCTGGCCGGCCGCGAGGTTGCGGCGATAGAAGGCGTTCGACTCCTCGGCGGTGGAGAAGCCGGCGTACTGCCGGATGGTCCACGGCTGGTTGACGTACATGGTGGCGTAGGGGCCACGCAGGAACGGCGGCATGCCGGGGTACGTCTCCAGGAAGTCGAGCCCTGCGAGATCCTGCTCGCCGTACAGCGGCGGGACGAGGATGTGCTCGGGCGTCTGCCAGCCGGCGCTGTGGCCGGTGGAACGGTTGATGGCCTCGAACTGGGCCGCCGCATCCGAGGGGATGCCGCTGCCGCCCAGGGGGACCGAGCCGAAACGGGGAATGGTGGTCACTTCTCAGGCCTCCAGCTTGTCGAGTGTGTCGGTGAGCAGCTCGACGACGTCCATGCCGTCGAAGACGTTGCCGTCCACGAGGCCCTGGGTGTCGTCGGTGCCGAGCTCCTTGAGCTGCCCGGCCAGTCGCACCTCGACGGCGCCGGCGTCCTTGAGCGCCTTCGCCACGTCGAGTCCCTGCTGGGCGTAGACCTTGGCGGAGGAGCACAGCACCGCGATGGTGGTGCCGGCCTCCGTGAGCGCGCGTGCGAAGTCCTCGGGGGTCTCGCCCTCGGCGAGCACGGTCTGGATGCCGCCGACGTGGTAGAGGTTCGACGTGAATCCCTCGCGGGCGCCGAAGTCCCGTCGCGCACCGAGGCAGGCCAGCAGCACCTTCGGCGCCTTGCCGGCCGAAGCGGCGGCCGTGCTCCGGTCGCGCAGGTCCTCGAAGACCGCCGCGTCCCGGATGGGGACGATGCCCCCGAGCTCAGGCGCCTCCGGTCGAGGGGCGCGCTCGAGCGGGGTCTCATGCGAGTTCGGGAACATGGAGACGCCCGTGAGCGGGATCTTCCGGGTGGCGAGCTGCTTGCTCCGCGCCTGGTTCGTCTCCTCCAGCTGTGCCGCGACCGTGCCGTTGGCGACAGCCTGGGCCATGCCCTGCTCGTCGAGGGTCCCGAAGAGCGCCCAGGCCTTCTCGCTGAGCTGCTGCGTCATGTTCTCGACGTAGTAGGAGCCGCCGGCAGGATCGTTGACGCGGCCCACGTTGGACTCCTCGGCCAACAGGACCTGCACGTTGCGGGCGATGCGGCGGCTGAGTTCGTTGGGGAGCCCGATCACGGTGTCGAGGGGGAGTACGGTCTGGATCTCCGCCCCGCCAGCCGCGGCCGCGAACGAGGAGAGGGTGGCGCGGAGCACGTTGACGTAGGCGTCGTCCCGGGACAGCTGCCGCAGTGACGTGACGGCGTGCTGGACAGCGCCGCGCCTGGCCGGGGTGACCTCGAGGACCTCGCCGACCCGCGACCACAGCGTGCGCAGCGCGCGCAGTCGTGCGATGGTGAGGAACTGGTCGGTCCCGGCTGACACGCGGAAGAGGATGGCGTCGAACGCCGCATCGGCGTCGAGACCGGCCTCCACCAGCGCCCGGACGTACTCGACGCCGGTGGCCAGCGCGTAGGCGAGCTCCTGCACGTCGCCGGCGCCGGCGTTGTGGAACATCCCGGCGTCGACCACGATCGGCCTGACGTTCGGGAAGGGACGGGCGAGTTCGATGGCGTCGGCGAGGACCGACAGGTCGGGTGCCGTGCCGTGCTGCGCAGCGAAGCCGATCGGGTCGATGCCGAAGCTGCCGGACATGCTGGCCGAGTCCTTCTCGGACTCCGCGAAGACCTTCGCGAGCGCCTGTGCGGCACCGATCTGGTCCGTGCGGCTGGAGACATGCACGGGGGCGAGGTCGAGCAGGACGTCCGCCAGGGCCTCGCCGAGGTCAGCCGTGGCCACCGCGTCGGGGTCCACTCGCAGCCAGACGGCGGTTCCACCGCGCTCGAGGTCCGTCAGTACCGCCTTGCGGGTGGTGGCGACGTCGGGGTCCTCGTGCAACTGGCAGATGTGCCAGCCGTCGTTCATGTCCCCCGTGCGCACCCTGGTGCCACGCGTGAAGGGCGCGACGCCCGGGAACCCGAGCTCCTCGGCGCCGTCCTCCTGGGTGTACAGCGGCCGGATCTCGAGGCCGTCGACAGTGCGGCTGGTGAGGCGCTTGTAGGCCTGCTCGATGTCGAGTTCCTTGCCCTCGGGACGCCTGCGGTTCAGTACCTTCAGAACCTCCTTCTCCCACTGCTCGCGGGAGGGGGTTTCGAAGTCCGCGGCCAGATCGATATCGGCCGCGCTCTTGGCTGTAGCGCTCATGCTCTCCGTCCAATAGCTTGGGTATTCCCCTTGGACGAAACACTAGCTGACGGGGTTCTCCGCCAACAGGGCGGGGTTGGTCAGACCAAAGGCCCGGGGTCAGGGCGCGGTGACCTCGCCCTGGGGGCCCGATTCGTTGGTCATCTCCACCAGGCGCCCGTTGACCTGCTCGAGGAAGTCGGCCGTCTCCTCGTTGAGCGCCCGCATGGCGCGCCGTCGCTGCTTGCCGTGGTTGGCTGTCCAGGCCAACTCGCCGCGCATCCGCAGGGACCGCGCTCGCTTGCGCCACTGCTCCGGTTCACTGGCCCCGTCGAAGGTCTCCTCGACGGCGTCCGCGCACGCCTCGATGGCCTTGATCTTGGCGTCGAACCGCAGTTTAGGATTCTCCTGGTTCGAGAGCTCCTTGACCTTGTCTATCGCGGCCTTCGCGCCCTCGGACAGTTGCTGGTTCTCCCGCAGTGCCGTCAACAGCGTCACGGTGGTGCCGATGATGCCGCCGGCCGTCTTGATGAGGGTGCTCACCTTCGCCATGTCGCCATGGTAGGGCTGCGTGGTGCTAGCTCGCCCGCTCCACGGCGGTGCGGGTCCCCCAGCGCTCGATCCGCCAGCCCTCGTCGCTCGACCCGTTGAGCACGATCCACTCGGTGTTCGCCAGGGGTGCGCCATGCTCGGCGGCGAAGTCGGGATCCTTGGTGGCGGCCCAGACCCGGAGCGCGGCCCCGTGGCTGACCACGGCGACGGCGTCGTGACCGTGGGACTCGATCTCGGCGATGGCGGCGTCGAACCGCGTCAGGAACTCCCGCGCGCTTTCGCCGCCTTCCAGCTTGGCGTCCAGGTTCTCGGGCGACCAGGACTCCAGCATCCCGACGTAGGCGGTCCAGTCGCTGTTCATCTCCTCGACCCCGGCGGCAATCTCGTGGATGCCGTCGACGACGATCGCCTCCAAGCCGCGACGTTGCGCCAGCGGCGCTGCGGTCTGCTGAGCGCGGGTCAATGTGGAGACGAACAGCGCGTCGACGTGTTCGTGGGCAATGGCCTCGGCCAGGTCGTGTGCCTGCTTGAGCCCTGTCTCGTCCAGCGGAGCCCCTGGGTGGGCGGTGTCGAGCAGCTTCTCGACGTTCGAGCGGGTCTGGCCGTGGCGGATGAGGATGAGGCGCATGCGTCCAGATTATCCGTCAGCGCCGGCTGGCCCACGTCGCCAGTGCGAGCAGCAGTGCCCGGTGGCCGGGGGAGTCATAGGAGCGTTCGTCGTGGCCCAGGACGTCGACGGCGATCCGCGCCGGGCCCGTGTTCCGCAGCCATGCCGTCGGCTCGGGACCGTGCTCGCCCTCGTGCTTTGCGACCACGGTGCGGTCACCGATGAACTGCAGCCGGCAGTAGCGCTCGTCGACGACGTCGAAGTCGTCAGGCGCTCCGGGGAGTGCGTCCCGGTCAAGGGACACTCGAGCAGTGCCGAGCTCGGGATGGAAGGATGCGCCGGGTACCCAGATCGCGCCGGTCGCCTCAGCCCAGCTGGGGTATTGGCGCAGGGATGCCACGGAGATGTGCATCGAAAGGAAGCCCACTCCCTCATTGAGGGCGTCGGACAATCCCTGCTGCGCCGCGGGGTCGGGGGGCGCGACGTCCTCGTGGTCTCCCCACGGATCGCCGGCGTTGACGACGACGAGGTCGTACTCCGGTGCCGACGCCAGGGCACGATCGACGTCCTCGCGAACAGCAACGTCGTAGCCGGCGTCTTCGAGGAGCATGGCAATACGGCGGCTCGTGGCGGGGAACGGGTGCCACGGGTCGCCGTAACGGCCACTACCCGAGAGGATGAGGGTCTTCACGAGCCTCAGACTAGAGGGCGAGGGTCGTCAGATCAGCGGAGGGCTGTGCAGAACGGCATCCATGGGAGGACGTCGCAGAACCCCTGAGTGGTGGCGGTGTCCTTGGCGACGGGGGTCAGGGAGGCGATCGCCACAACGACAATCATGATCTTGGTCATGACGCACATCTTCGCGCACGTAAAGGCTCGATAGTTCCGGATTGGGCCTATCTGGGGTCGTTCGTGCCTTGCATCGGGTACGAAAGACCCGGCCAGCTGCTAACCGGATGACGAGCCGACCATAGTCTGTGGTTGTGATCAGACAAGTCATGGCTTGGGGAGGTGCCGAGGCCCTCATTGCCGTGTTGTTGTTGGCGGTCTCGGTGCACGCCAGCATGACAGGACTGATCCCGTTGGCGAGCGCAGTGCTCGATGGAGCGGCGGTCGTTGCGGTGTTGATTTCCCTGAGATGGCTGCGCGTGGGAGTCGCAGCTGCGATCGGCGTGATTCTCGGTGTCCTCTTCTTCGATCCCAACGCATACGGCGTCTCGCTTTACATCTGCATGATCCCGGTCGTCTATGCCATTCGGCGGGACCACCTCCATGTCGCTCTGGTGGCTACGGCGGTGAACGCCGTCGCGGGGTGGGTGGTCAGCCTGCGCGCGGTGGATGAGGGTGACAGTGCCATCGGGCCGATGTTCGGGTGGCTGATGCTGTACGGGATCGTCTGGGCCATCGGTCTGGGTTTCCGCGCAGCCGCCAAGAGCGAGGCCGCCCGCATGACGGCCGAGTTCCGCAAGCGGGAGATCGAGATGGCCTCCGAGTTGCACGACTCCGTCGCACGTGACCTGGCAGTCCTGGCGATGCAGGCGGACGCGGCACGGCTCTCCGGCTCCGCGACGGAGGAAGAGCTCGACAGCATCGCGGAGCAGGCGCGACTGGCCAACAAGTCGATCCGCGAGGTGACGCGCCTCCTGGGCGGCGGTACGGATGCACGCCCGGTACCCACGGGAGCCTCGTCGCTGGAGGCCGGCGTCCGGGACCTCGAACGGCTGGGCTTCCGAGTGCGGGTCAGCGGGGAGCAGGCCACGGACATTCCCATGAGCATCGACGTGGCCAAGGGCCACCTGCTGGGCGAGGCGCTGCACAACGTCGCCAAGCACGGGGATCCCGCCTACCCGGCGGTGGTGATCTTCTCGAATACGCCCGAGGTGCTGCGGGTGACCGTAAGCAACACCCCCAGGGAAGACCAACGCAGTGAGGCGGGCTGGGGCCTGAAGGGCATGCACCACCGCGCCGAGGCCATCGGAGGCCACGTGGCTTCTCGTGAGGTCGATGGCACCTGGGTGTGCGACATCACCCTCCCCCTGCCCCAGGGGCGGGGGCAGGTGAAACAATGACCAGCGTGATCAGGATCGGGATCTGCGACGACGATGCCCTCGTCCGTAGATTGTTGGCGAACACCATCTCCCACGCCGCGGACATGGAGGTCGTCGCTGTCTGCGACACCGGCGAGGATGCTGTCGCGCTGGACGAGCCGATCGACCTGTGGTTGATGGACCTCCGGCTCCCCGGCATGTCTGGCAGGCGCGTCAGCGAGATCCTGACCAAGCGGGTGCCGAAGCCCAAGGTGCTCCTGCTGACGGCCTTCGGAGATGACCGGGTGGCCGACACCCTGGAAGCCGGCGCCAGCGGCTACTTGCTGAAGGACTCCCGGCCGGAGAACCTCATCGCTGCCATCCGTGCGGTGGCCGCGGGATTCAGCGTCAGCACGGTCGAGGCGATGCGCTCGGCGCTCGGGGCCGCGGCGGCCACGCGGCAGGTGCAACTGCCCGACGACCTGGATCCGTTGGACCGTCGCATTGTCCATGAGATCCTGCGAGGGGCCGCGTACGGGGAGATCGCCCAGCTCGTCAACATGTCCGAGTCCGGGCTGAAGAAGCGCGTCAGCGCGCTGATGCGCCGCATGGGCGTCAAGTCCCGACCCGAGCTGATGGCTCACCTCCAGCAACCGCGCAACCGCTGAACCCTCTCCAAGAGCGAATTATAACGATTCCGTAACGCTGAGAGAGCGCTCTATTGACAGGGCCCGCAGACGCGTCTTACGGTCGGAGACAGCGAGAGAGCGCTCTCTCGGATTCGAACCACAACCACGAGGGAGTGAATGTGATCACCCGACGTACCCGAATGGCCGGCCTCGCTGGCCTGACCGCCCTTGCCCTGTTCGCCACCGCCTGCTCCGACACGACGGAGACGACGAACGACGCAGCACCCGCCGACGACGACCCGGCGACCGCTGGTGAGGCGACCGCTGATGAGACCCAGGGCGCGGAACAAGAGCAGAAGGAGCCTGTCACCCTCACGGTGACCACCTTCGGCACGATGGGCCTGGACGAGCTCTATGCCCAGTACGAGGAAGCCAACCCCCACGTCACCATTGAGGCCACCAACATCGACACCGGTGGCAACGCCCTGACCGACTGGCAGACCAAGCAGGCCGCGGGCGCCGGGCTCCCGGACGTCCAGGCAGTGGAGGAGGGCTGGCTCAGCAAGGTCATGCAGGTCAGCGATTCCTTCACAGACCTGCGCGACTACGGGGCCGACGACATCAAGGACCGCTGGGTGCCGTGGAAGGTGGAACAGGCCACGGATGCCAACGGTCGCATCATCGGCTACGGCACGGATATCGGCCCGCAGGGCGTCTGCTTCAACGGCTCGCTCCTGGAGGAAGCGGGCATGCCGAGCGATCGTGACGGCTTCGCGGAACTGCTGGGCGGCGAGGATGCCACGTGGGAGAAGTTCTTCGACGCGGGCAAGCAGTACAAGGAAGCCACCGGCAAGGCCTGGTACGACCAGTCCGGTTTCGTGTGGAACTCCATGGTCAACCAGCTCGACGAGGGTTACTACACCGCCGACGGCGCGCTCAACATCAAGGACAACACGGAGCTCCAGGAGCGTTGGATGATGCTCGCCGACGCTGCGGCCGCCGGCCTCTCGAGCGGCCAGACCCAATGGGACTGGGGCGGCGGTCAGGCCTTCGTGGACGGCTCGTTCGCCACGTTCGTGTGCCCGGGCTGGATGCTGGGAGTCGTCAAGGGCCAGGTCGAGGCAGGCGGCGGCGACGCCGCGTCCGGCTGGGACTTCGCCGACGTCTTCCCCGGTGGTGCGGCGAACTGGGGCGGCACCTTCCTGACCGTGCCGACCACGTCCGAGCATCCCGAGGAGGCTGCCAAGCTTGCCGACTGGCTGACCGACACACAGCAGCAGGTGGCCGCCTTCCAGGCCGCCGGCACCTTCCCGAGCGTCGTCGATGCGCAGAGCGATCCTGGGGTGACCGGCGAGAGTGAACTCACCGCCTTCTTCAACGATGCACCCGTCGGCGAGATCCTCGCGAAGCGCGCCGAGGGCGTCAAGGCACAGCTCAAGGGCCCGGACGATTCCGTCATTCAGGAGCAGGTCTTCGGTCCCAGTGTGCAGGAACTCGACGCCGGCAAGGCCGACGGCCAGGCAGCCTGGGACAACGCCATGTCGCTGCTCGACACCGTCGTCGGCTGACCGCTCGATCCCTCCAACAGCGGCGGGCTCACGCCTGGTCCGTGGGCCCGCCGCTCACCATGTCCCCACCCGGAAGGTCCCGGTCATGCACTCCACCCCGCCCGCGCGGACCGCGCCGCCGCAGCGCCTGACGTGGCAGCAGCGCCTCAGCCGCGCCGACGTCCGCTACTCGCCCTACGCCTATGTGGCACCCTTCTTCATCCTGTTCGCGCTGGTGGGCATGTTTCCGCTGGTCTACACCTTCGTCGTCGCTCTCAACGACTGGAACCTGCTGACCGGACCGGGGGAGTGGGTCGGCCTGGCGAACTTCCAGCGAGAGCTGACGGATCCCTTGTTCTGGAACTCCCTGTTCAACACGTTCAGCATCTTCTTGCTCTCGGCCATCCCCCAATTGATCGCCGCCGTCGCCATCGCCGCGATCCTCGACCAGAACCTGCGTGCGAAGACGTTCTGGCGGCTCTCGGTGATCGTGCCCTACGTCGTGACACCCGTGGCCGTGACGTTGATCTTCAGCAACGTCTTCGGTGAGAAGTACGGACTCGTGAACAACGTCCTGCAGTACATCGGCATGGACCCGGTCATGTGGAAGACGGAGACCCTGCCGTCGCACCTGGCCATCGCGGCCATGGTGAACTGGCGCTGGACGGGGTACAACGCCCTGATCCTGCTGGCGGCCATGCAGGCCGTTCCCCGCGAGTTGTACGAGTCGGCGGCCATCGACGGCGCCGGTGCCGTCCGCCGATTCTTCTCCATCACCATTCCGAGCATTCGCCCCACGATGATCTTCGTCATCATCACCGCCACGATCGGTGGTCTGCAGATCTTCACCGAGCCGAAGCTCTTCAACGCGGCCAGTTCCGTCCCCGGCGGACCGCAGCGGCAGTACCAGACCACGGTGCTCTACCTGTGGGACCTCGCGTTCAACAGGCAGCAGTTCGGCCGGGCGGCCGCCGTCGCCTGGATCCTGTTCCTCCTGATCGTCCTGATCGGGCTCATCAACTTCCAGATCTCACGTCGGATCGCGAGCGCGTCCGCACCCCGGGCCAAGGCCCGCAAGCGAAAGGCCCTGCGATGAGCAGTAGTTCCGTCCGCCACCGCGGGGTTGGCCTCGACGCCCGACCCCACTGGTTCGTCTACGCCCTGCTCTCCGCCCTGCTGATCGGCAGCACCTACCCGCTGTACTGGTCGCTCGTCATGGGTAGCTCGGACAAGTCCGCGCTGGTGCAAACGTTCCCGCCGCTGCTGCCCGGCAGCCAGTTCTGGAGCAATGTCGCCGAGGTGCTGGACACGGTGCCCTTTTGGAAGGCGCTCGCGAACTCGATCATCGTCTCCTCGGTCATCACCATCTCCGTGGTGTTCTTCTCGACGCTCGCCGGCTACGCATTCGCCAAGCTGCGCTTCAAGGGCCGCGAGGGGCTCATGGTGTTCGTCATCGCCACCTTGGCCGTACCCACCCAGCTCGGCATCATCCCGTTGTTCATGCTGATGAAGGAGTTCGGGTGGACCGGGACCCTGGGGGCGGTCATCGTCCCGACACTCGTGACGGCCTTCGGTGTCTTCTTCATGCGGCAGTACCTCGTCGATGTCATCCCCAACGAGCTGATCGAGGCGGCCCGGGTCGACGGCGCCAGCATGCTCCGCACCTTCCTCAACGTGGGACTGCCGGCCGCGCGGCCGGCCATGGCCATCCTGGGTCTCTTCACGTTCATGACCGCCTGGACCGACTACCTGTGGCCGCTGCTGGTGGTGCCCCAGAACCCCACTCTGCAGGTAGCCCTCAGCCAGCTCCAGTCGGCCAAGTATGTTGATTACTCGATCGTGTTGGCCGGCGCCGTGCTGGCGACGCTTCCACTGCTGGCCCTGTTCGTCCTGGCGGGCAAGCAGCTGGTTTCCGGAATCATGGCAGGAGCAGTGAAGGGCTGATGAGCAACTCATTCCCGCCCGGCTTCATCTGGGGGTCGGCGACGGCCGCCGCGCAGATCGAGGGCGCCGCGCACGAGGACG
This sequence comes from uncultured Arachnia sp., assembly GCA_947499145.1. Classification (GTDB taxonomy): domain Bacteria; phylum Actinomycetota; class Actinomycetes; order Propionibacteriales; family Propionibacteriaceae; genus Arachnia. Next base: position 144,023 of record CANMNB010000002.1, on the reverse strand, counting down.
GCAAGGAGGACTCGATCTGGGACCACTACGCCCGGCAGCCGCTCGCCATCGCTGGGGGAGACACCCCCGAAGTGGCGGTCGACCACTACCACCGAATGCCCGCCGATGTCGCGCTCATGCGTGAGCTCGGCCTGGACTCCTACCGCTTCTCCACCTCGTGGGCACGCGTCAAGCCGGGCGACCGAGAAGTGAACCGGCGCGGGCTCGACTTCTACAGCCGCCTGGTCGATGAGCTCCTCGAGGCCGGCATCCTGCCGTGGCTGACCCTCTACCACTGGGACCTCCCGCAGGCCCTGCAGGACAGGGGCGGTTGGACCCATCGCGACACCGCACATCGCTTCGCCGACTACGCCACCGTCGTGTTCGAGGCGCTCGGGGACAGGGTGACGCACTGGACCACCTTCAACGAGCCGCTGTGTTCGTCGCTGATCAGCTACGCGGCGGGTGAGCACGCACCCGGCTGGACCGAGCCGCGGGCCGCGCTCAGCGCTCTCCACCACCAGCACCTCGCCCATGGACTGGCGACGCAGCAACTGCGCGAGCTGGCGGGAGAGGCCATCGACATCGGCATCACCCTCAACCTCACCAATGCGATCCCGAACGACCCGTCGGACCCCGCAGACGTCGACGCGGCTCGGCGCCTCGACGGGCTCTGGAACCGCATGTTCCTCGAACCCCTCATCCTCGGTGACTACCCTGCTGACGTCCTGGCCGATCTCGCCCAGTACCGCTTCGAGGACCTCATCCACGACGGCGACCTCGACCAGATCGCACAGCCGATCGACTTCCTCGGCGTGAACCACTACCACGATGACAACTTCAGCGCCCACCCCTTGCCCGAGGGGCACCCGCAGTGGGCCCGCCCCACGCCGAAGCCCGGCGCATCCCCCTTTGTTGGCAGCGAGTTCGTCACGTCGCCGACGAGGAACCTGCCGCGCACGGCCATGGACTGGGAGGTGAATCCCGACGGACTGCGCGACCTTCTGCTCCGGCTGACGAGGGACTATCCGAACCTCCCGCCGGTGTACATCACAGAGAATGGGGCTGCCTACGAGGACGAGGTGGTCGACGGTCGCGTCGACGACCACGAGCGGTGGGCCTACATCCAGGCGCACATCGACGCAGTCGCCCAGGCCATCGAACAGGGTGCCGACGTGCGCGGCTACTTCGTGTGGTCCCTCCTCGACAACTTCGAGTGGGCCTGGGGGTACGAGAAACGGTTCGGTCTCATCCACGTCGACTACGAGACACAGGAGCGAATTCCCAAGTTGAGCGCGCGCAACTACGCTGCACTCATCGCGGAAGCGCGTCGACGGTGACCGTCGGGGTGGCCCGCCCGAATCGGAAGAGTGTGATTCCACGGTGAAGCAGAAGGCCCCCACCCTCGAGATGGTCGCGGCCCACGCCGGGGTCTCGCGGGCCACGGTCTCGCGGGTCGTCAACGGCGCGCCCACCGTCAACCCGGAGGTTGCCGAGACGGTTCGCCGCTCCATCGACGCGCTCAACTACGTGCCCAACCGGGCGGCGCGCTCCCTGGCCAGCCACCGCAGCCAGTCCATCGCGCTGGTGGTGCCGGAGACTGCGAACAAGGTCTTCGCCGACCCGTTCTTCGCCTCGGTCATCCAAGGCGTTGCAATGGAACTCTCGCCGACTGACTACACCCTCAACATGATCATCGAGTCCGAGTCGCAGGCTCCGAAGACCCGGCGGTACCTCATGGGCGGGAACGTCGACGGTGTCCTCGTCATCTCGCACCACTTCGGTGACCGGTCGTGGGAGGCCATCAGCGACACCCTCCCGGTGGTCTTCGGAGGCCGTCCCCTCGACCGCGGCGACGTCGAGCACTACTACGTCGACATCGACAATGTCGCCGCCGCGCGGATGGGGGTGCAGCGACTGGTCGACCTCGGCCGGAAGCACGTAGCCACCATCGCGGGACCGCAGGACATGCCTCCGGGCGTCGATCGCCTCCAGGGCTGGCGCGAGTGCCTCGTGGCCGCAGGTCTGGAACCCGGGCCCGCCGAGGCAGGCGACTTCACGTCCGAGTCCGGGCTCGAGGCCATGGAGCGCATCCTGGCCACCGACCAGCCGATCGACGCGCTGTTCGCCGCCAACGACCAGATGGCCATCGGCGCCTACACCGCCCTGCGCCGCGCCGGCCTGCGCGTTCCGGAGGACGTGGCCGTCGTGGGCTTCGACGACTCCTACTTCTCCGCCTCCGTCGATCCGCCCCTGACCACGGTTCGGCAGCCGCTGGTGGGCATGGGCGCGACCATGGCCCGTACCCTTGTCCAGCTGATCGAGGGTCGCGACGCCAGCCGCGCCACCATCCTCGACGCCGGTCTCGTGGTCCGTACGTCGGCCTGACTCAGAGGCCGGAGACCACCGCGTTGTCGAGGGCGTGGACGTCGAACCCCGAATCGGGGCGACTGGTCATGAGCACCCACGCCAGTCCCGCGTCGGGATGCACCCAGAACTCCGTGCCTGCCCAGCCGCCGTGCCCGAAGGCTCCTGGATCGATGAACGCGGGGGATGTGTGCCGCAGCTTCCACGTGAAGCCGTACTCCTGACCGGCCTGGACTGGGTCGGGGTTCACCTCCGGGACGCCGGAGGTCAGGGGCCGGGTCATCATGTGCAGGGTGGCGGGCTGCACGACCGCGCCGTCGCCACGCAGTAGCGATGTCCCGAGCGTCAAGAGGTCACGAGCCCGTGCAATGGCTCCGGCGCCCGGGTGGCGCAGGGCGGTGAAGGAGTCCAGCCGAAACCCGGGGGCCCCGACGATGGTGTGCGGCCGCGACTCCTCGTCAAGGGTGAACTGGCTGCCCAGCGCGTCATTGAATCCGGCCACCTCGTCCTCCCACGTGCGACCGAGGGCATGCTCGACCAGGGCGGCGATCCCTTCGAAGGCCAGCGAGGAATAGGCGCGGTAGCTGCCAGCAGCGAACTGGCGGCCTGCCACGGCGAGTGCCTGCCGCAGCGGCCGATGGTCGTCGAGCGCCGGCTCGTTGACTCCGGAGGTGTGGGACACGAGGTGGACGAGTCGCACCACGTCGTCTCGGGTGCTGTTGAACCCCGGCATCGCCGACTCCAGCGGCGTGAACACCGTCAGCTTTCCCCGCTCGATCGCCCGGGCAGCCGCCAGCCCGACAAGCGGCTTGGTGATCGAGAAGATCCGGTAGAAGTCGTCGACGTCGACGGGGCCTCGCTCGGTGCTGCCGAACGCGTCCATCGCGACGACCCCCTCGGCCGTCGCGATGCCGAGCACCGCCGAGGGGAGAGTGCCGTCGTCGACGGACTGGGAGACAAGCTGGAACGCCGCGTCGTACGTGGTCATCGGGAGTCCTCCTCGAGTTGTGCCGGACTGCCCAGTGCAGCAGCCCAGACCTGTTGCGCCCTGTTCCGAAAATCGAGCACTGGTCGATTTTCCCCCGTCCGGTCACGAGGATCGAACGCTGGGTCCCCGAATTTGCCAGCGTGTGGAATCATTGCGCACCGCCGCGCCCTCATGCTAACGTCGGGTAAACGCTTTCCATGACGGATCGCGAGCGCCCCTGTGAAACCCATCGAGAAGGACTCACCAGTGTCTAGCACCACCGACAACGCCCGGCCGGCGACGCGCGAGATCGGCGTCATCATGAACGGCGTGAGTGGCCGTATGGGGTACCGCCAGCACCTGGTCCGCTCGATCCTCGCCATTCGCGAGGCGGGCGGAGTCGAGCTCCCCGACGGATCGCGGGTCACGGTACGGCCGCTGCTCGTGGGACGCAGCGAGGCCAAGCTCGCCGAGCTCGCGGACCGCCACGGCATCGCCGACTACACCACTGACCTCGACGCAGCGCTGGCGGACCCGCAGTGGGAGATCTACGCCGACTTCCTGGTGACCAAGGCCCGGGCGACGGCGCTTCGCAAGGCGATCGCCGCGGGCAAGGCGATCTACACGGAGAAGCCCACGGCCGAGACGCTCGAGGAGGCCGTCGAGCTGGCCCGCCTGGCGGCTGACGCCGGCGTCAAGACGGGCGTGGTGCACGACAAGCTGTACCTCCCGGGACTCCAGAAGCTGAAGCGGCTGGTGGACTCCGGCTTCTTCGGCCGCATCCTGAGCGTGCGCGGCGAGTTCGGTTACTGGGTCTTCGAGGGGGACTGGCAGCCGTCGCAGCGGCCCAGTTGGAACTACCGCACGGAGGACGGCGGCGGGATCATCGTCGACATGTTCCCGCACTGGAACTACGTACTGGAGAACCTCTTCGGTGGGGTGCAGAGCGTCTACGCCAAGGCCGTCACGCACATCCCGGAGCGCTGGGACGAGAGCGGTGAGCCCTACACCGCCACCGCCGACGACGCGGCGTACGGCATCTTCGAACTGGAGGGCGGCGTCGTCGCACAGATCAACTCCTCGTGGACGGTGCGGGTCAACCGCGACGAGCTGGTCGAGTTCCAGGTCGACGGCACGCACGGTTCTGCGGTCGTCGGGCTCTTCGGCGCCAAGATCCAGCACCGCAACGCCACGCCGAAGCCGGTCTGGAACCCTGACCTCGCCGACGACCACGACTACGCGACCGACTGGGCGGAGGTGCCCACGAACGACGTCTTCCTCAACGGGTTCCGCCAGCAGTGGGAGGAGTACCTGGTCTCCTACGTCACCGGCACCGAGTACCCGTTCGACCTCCTCGCCGGCGCCCGGGGCGTCCAGCTCGCGGAGGCTGGCCTGCGATCCGATCGTGAGGGCGCGAAGGTGGTCCTCGACGAGCTCACCCTCTCCTGAGGCAACCATGAGCGACGTCGACCCTCGCCTCTCGATCAACCAGGCCACCATCAAGCACGCGTCGCTCGCGGACGCCCTCCGCGTCACCTCCCAAGCGGGCATCCAGTCCGTCGGTCTGTGGCGGGAACCCGTGGCCGAGGTGGGCCTCGGCCGGGCGTCCGCGTTGCTGCGCGACTCCGGACTGCGGTTCTCCACGTACTGTCGCGGCGGGTTCTTCACCCTCCCCGAGGGTCGGGCCAGGCGGGACGCGATCGACGACAACAGGCGTGCGATCGAGGAGACCGCCCAGCTGGCTGCCGTTGGTGCCCCCGGGTCCCGGGCGGTGCTCGTGCTGGTGGCTGGCGGGCTGCCGGAGGGGTCGAGGGACCTTGTCGGCGCACGGGAGCGCGTGCGCGACGCCCTCGTCGAGCTGGCGCCGGAGGCCGAGGCTGCGGGGGTGACACTGGCCATCGAGCCGTTGCACCCCATGTACGCCTCTGACCGCGCCGTCGTCTCGACGCTGGGCCAGGCCCTCGACCTCGCCGACGGCTTCGCGCCCGAGGTGGTCGGCGTGACCGTCGACACCTTCCACATCTGGTGGGACCCGCAGGTCCTGGACCAGATCGCGCGCGCCGGTCGCGAGGGCCGTATCGCCTCCTACCAAGTCTGCGACTGGCGCACACCCCTGGCCTCCGACGTCCTGCTCTCCCGGCACCAGCCGGGCGACGGCGTCATCGACTTCGGCTCCCTCACGAGGGCCGTCGTCGACGCTGGCTGGGACGGGGACGTCGAGGTGGAGATCTTCAACGCCGACGTCTGGGCCGACGAACCGGCTGCGGTCGCTCGTCGCACGGCCGTCGCGTTCGGGCAGGCGGTCTCCCCACACCTTCGTTGATGGCATGCTCGCGGGCATGAGCCGCGTCGTCATCGCCCCTGACAGCTTCAAGTCGACGATGTCCGCCTCCGCCGTGGCGGAGGCCGTCGCGTCGGGATGGCACAGGGAACGCCCCGACGACCACCTCGTGATGGTGCCCATGGCCGACGGTGGCGAGGGAACTCTCGACGCATTCGCCGTCGCCCTCCCCGATGCCCGGCGGATACCGGTCGAGGTGACCGGCCCCACCGGCCGGCGAGGGAGTTCGGAGTGGCTGCTCCTGCAGGACGGGACCGGCGTCGTCGAGCTGGCCGGAACCTCCGGCATCGAACTCCTCGGGGACGAGCTGGCGCCGCTCGACGCTCACACCGTCGGTTTCGGGGAGGCCATCCGTGCCGCGCTCGACCACGGCGTCGACCGCCTCGTACTCGGCATCGGTTCCTCCGCCTCCACCGACGGAGGGCTGGGACTGTTGCAGGCACTGGGCTGGCGCTTCCTCGACGAGCGCGGCCTCGACGTCCCCCACGGTGCGCGCGGGCTACTGCACGTGGTTGCAGTGGACCGGTCGGCAGCAGTCGAGCCGCCGCGCGGTGGCGTTCGGGTGCTGAGCGACGTCACCAACCCGCTCACGGGCTCCAGGGGAGCTGCGGCGATCTTCGGGCCCCAGAAGGGGCTGTCGACCCAGGACATTCCCGTGGTGGACGCTGCCCTCGAGCGCCTGTCCCATCTTCTCGGGCAGGACCCGGGGACCCCGGGCGCGGGAGCCGCGGGTGGGACGGGAGCCGCCCTCCTGGCCTGGGGCGCGCAATTGGTGAGCGGAGCCGCCGAGGTTGCCCGCCTCGTCGGGCTGAGCGACGCCGTGGCTGGTGCGGATCTTGTTGTCACGGGCGAGGGGTCCTTCGACGGACAGAGTCTGCACGGCAAGGCGCCCGGCCTGGTGACCGAGGAGGCATGGCGATGCGGGATCCCGGTGGCAGTGGTCGCCGGACGGGTCTCCGGCGACGTGGATCGCAGTCGCTTCCTTGCGGTGGCCAGTCTCACGGAGTTGTCGGGGTCGGTGCAGGCGGCCATGTCCGAGCCGGGACGTTGGCTGGAGGTGGCCGGACAGGGGATTGCGGCTAGCGCGTTGTGAATCGGGCGTCCACCACGGCCACCATCTCGACGTCCTCGGGCTGGAGGTCCACTCCCTGACCCGCGTCGGGTGCACCTCCCATCGCCGACCTGACGGCGACTCCGTCGAACTCGCCGACGCCATGGGGTCGCTGCAGAAATCCCGGATCGGCGATCTCCAGCACCTCGACGTCGCCTGCGCCCGCCGCTCTCGCCATCACGGTGGCCCGCTGCGTTGCGTTGCGCACAGCCTCGGCGAGGACCCTGTCGGTCTCCGAGGCTCGGCGCTCCTCCGTCAGCGTCCACTCCACGTCGTGGATCGTCACCCCCTCGCGACCGCCCCATCGGTCCACGAAGCTGGCCAGCGCGGCGAAGTCGCGGAACTTGAGCTTGACCGGGCAGCGGGCCCCATGGCGCAGGGGCAGTGTTGCGCCATCCTGGGCCCAGGGCCGCCAACTGCGAGTGGCGATCGGCAGAACGGCCGACCACGTGGTCGGCGAGGGGGACAGAGTCTTCAGGCGGTCGACCTCCCGGCTGAATTCCTGTGCCAAGATCCTCGTCTGGGAGAGCACCTGCTGTTTGTCGCCGCCCTCGAACGCCAGGTCCATGTGGACGGTGGCCCTCTCCGGGGGCAGTGAGGCGCGCGCCTGGGCGCTGACAGTGATCTGCATGTCGGGCTCCTTCCTCCTGCCCACCCTAGGCCGCCGGGCTGACGCGACGGCGGTTCCGCGCTCATGGCACTCTGGGTGACGGAAGGAGAACCCGTGAACGAGCGCCGCATTCCTGCCCCCGCCGCCACGTACGTCGCCAGACTGGACGGACCGGTGCTTCGGGCCACCGGGATCCGCTACGCGCAGGCCGAGCGGTACGGCCTCCCCGTCGCCGTACCCCACTCACGCGAGGAGGTGGCGGCACTCGAGTTCTCGCCCCGCTGCCCGCAGCGCAGCAACCCGCTCGCCACCCCCGGGGGCGATGGACGGAACCTGCCCACCGATGAGCACTGCCAGTACCTGTCCGTGACGGCACCGGCGGACGCAGAGTCGGGCGAAGACCTCCCTGTCATGGTGTGGATCCATGGCGGCTCGTACGAGACCGGGGGAGGTGACGAGGCCTACTCGGACCCGCTCGCGCTCGTGATAGAGCAACGGGTCATCGTGGTCACGGTCACGTACCGGTTGGGTCCCCTGGGATTCCTCGGCGACGGCGAACGCCCCGCCAATCTGGGCTTGCTGGACCAGATCGAGGCCTTGCGCTGGGTCCAGCGCAACATCGGGACGTTCGGAGGCAACCCGGCGAACGTCACAGTCTTCGGGCAATCGGCGGGCGGCGACGCCGTCGTGAACCTCCTCGTCGCCGAGGGCACTGAAGCTCTACTGCGTCGCGCGATCGCCCAGAGCCCGCCCCTGGGCATCGCTCGCGGCCGGGCCAGGATGGCCGCCGCGATGGCTCGCCGCGCCGTCGAACTGCCAGACGTGCTGGACGACGCCGCCATGGTGGACGCGCAACGCAGGATCGTTGCGGGGCTGCCCCTGCGCCACGGCTGGCTGGCGTCCATGCCCTTCGGGCCCCAGTACGGCCACCGCCCGCTCCCGGAGGAGGGAGACCTTGACGAGGCACTGGCGCGAGCAGCGGGCCGCGTCGATGTCCTGATCGGGTCCACCTCGAGGGAGGCTGCCCTCTTCGCCGAGCTGATGCCGGCCATCTCACGGCTCCGGCTCCATCCGGCCACCCGTCCGCTCTACGAGGCGGCCGTGCGCATGGCCACCCGTCGCGTCTACGACGGCGGCCTCGACCACTTCGTGGACGTCTATCGGTCAGCGGGTGGGAACGTGACGCGCTACCTGCTGGACTGGGGCGCTGGACCGCGGTTCCAGGGGGCGCACGTCATCGACCTCGCGCTTCTCTTCCCCACTCACCCGTGGAGTGTCGGTGAGATGCTCGAGGGCGTTCCCCTCGACGTCGTCGCCACGCAGGGAGCCCCACTGCGCGCGATGTGGGCCGAGTTCGCGCGCACGGGTCATGTCGGCGTCGCGGCTCTGCCGGGCATCCTCCGCGTCGTGAACTAACGCTTCCCGAAAATCCCTCCCAGGATGTCGCCGAGTCCGCCGCCCTCACGACGGGGAGCGGGTTCGTCGTCGTCGGGTGCCTGACGACGCGGGGCGGGCTCGTCGGTCGGGAACTGCTGCTCCCTGTCATCGGTCCCATAGTCGACGGGACGGAATGGGCTGTCGCTGCCCGCGGTGCTGCTGCGCGGGGCCGTCGACGTGTCGGCGCCACCGCCCAGCATCTCTCCCAGCAGGTCCCCGAGCCCCCCGCCACTACCGCGTCGGGGAGCTCCGGCCCCCGAGCCACCACCGAGGATCGCGTCGAGGAGACCGCCGCCGCCACCCGAGCGGCCGCCGGTGAGCTTGCCCGCCAGGTAGCCGAGCACGATGGGAGCCAGGATACGGAGGAGCTGGTTCATGGTGTCGCCGCCCAGGCCACCCAGCGTCTGGGGCTGCTCCTGCCCCAGCACGTGGCTGACGATCTTCTCCCCATCGCGGGTGTCGACCTCACCCAAGTCGATACGCGCGGACTCGTAGACCCCGTCGCCCTGGTGCTGGCTCAATGCGCTGGCCAGCGACACCTCCCCCTGCGGATCCGAGGCGTTCGACTGCATCCCACCCAGGAGGGAGGCGACGGCCTGGCGGGCGGCCTGCTCCGCCGTCGCCTGGTCGGTACCGAGTTGGTTCGCGAGCTGCTCCATCGGGATGCGGTTGAGGATGTCGTTGACGGCACTCATGACGGAGTTCCTTTCGTCGTCGTTGGCATCAGCCAAGCACACCCGGGGTTCCCGAGAGGCCGAAACGGTGTCGCTCACGCCAGGAGCGGAATGACCTCGCCGAGTGAGTTGCACTCGTAGTCCGCGTCATGGGCCAACGGGATCCCCGGTGTGACCAGCATCACCGCGGCCATTCCAGCCGCCTGGGCGGCCGTGGCGTCGAGTGGCCGGTCACCCACACCCAGACACTGGGCGGGGTCCAGCCCATGTCGGCGCACCATCTCCAGATACATTGCGGGGTCCGGTTTGCGGGGGAAGCCATCGCTCGTACACACCAGGTCGTCCACCTCCACCGACAGCGTCCGGAGCAGGGCCTCGGCGCTCCGGCGCTCCCGGTGGGTCACGACGAGGTTGAGGCCATCCACAGCCGTCATGGCCTCCCGCAACCCGGGCATCAGGGCGGGCGGCTCCGTTCGCCAGCGCTCCTTGAGGTCGTCCTCAGCAGACTCGAACTCGGCTTCGGCGATCCTGAATCGCTGCGACAGGGCGGCCATCGCCTCTCCGGTGGATCGCCGAGTGAGCACCGCGACGTCGTGCTCGTCGATGTCGTGGCCGTGCGAGCGCACCACGGCTGCGAGGACGGCGTCCAGTTCGGGATAGGTGTTGACGATCGTGCCGCCCATGTCCCACAGGACGTGTCGAAAGCGCGGTGCGGTCATGGCCCTCCTTCGTTCCCATCCCATGCTGGCATGGCCGCGGCGCAGCCGTTGGTCTCCACCCCGGACCGGGGCCGACCGAGTCCGGGCTGGACCCTGTAGGTCGTACTCTGGCGGCCACCGTACGAGACGGAAGGACGCCGTGATGAGCGCTGACAAGGACCGATCCTCGGGATCTGAGCCCGAGTCCGTGGAGCAGACCCGCGACAAGGCGGCCACCGCACCCGATCCCGGCGACCCGAGGAAACCGGACGCCCCGTCGGACCTCAAGCCGCCGTCGTGGAAGTACATCGGCAAGCGGGCCCTGTCGGAGTTCTCCAAGGACCATGTGACCGACTTGGCCGCGAGCCTCACCTATTTCGCGGTCCTGTCCCTCTTCCCGATGCTGCTGGCGCTTGTGTCGCTCCTCGGCGTCTTCGGTCAGGGAGAACGGACGGCCGAGGGCTTGAACGAACTCGTCGCACGGTATGCGCCCGAGGAACTCGCGGCGCTGCTCGGCGAGACGATCACTGGATTGGCGTCCCAGACCGGGGCCGGTTTGGCGCTGGTCACCGGCCTCGCCGGTGCGCTCTGGGCCGCCTCCGGATACGTCGGCGCTTTCTCGCGTGCGATGAACCGGATCTACGAGGTGGAGGAGGGCCGCCCGTTCTGGAAGCACAAGCCGCAGATGCTGGCCCTCACTGCGGTCATCGTCGTGATCCTGGCGCTGATCGTCTTCGCGCTGGTGCTCTCCGGTGGCGTGGCCGAGGCTGCCGGTGAGTTGATCGGTCTTGGCAGCACCGCCGTGTTGGTCTGGAACATCGCCAAGTGGCCAGTGGTCGTTCTCCTCGCCGTCCTGGTGATCGCACTGCTCTACTACTTCACGCCCAACGTCGAGCAGCCGAAGTTCCGCTGGATCAGCGTCGGCGCCCTGGTGGCGCTGGTCGTCGCGGCCATCGCCGTTGCAGCGTTCTCGCTCTACGTGTCCAACTTCGCGTCCTACAACGCCACGTACGGGATCATCGGATCGGTCATCGTCCTGCTTCTGGGGCTCTGGATCATCAACAACGTGCTCCTCCTCGGCGCAGAGATCGACGCAGAGGTGGAGCGCGGCCGGCAACTGCAGGGCGGCATCGAGGCCGAGCAGACGATCAAGCTTCCGCCACGCGACACCCGCGCCTCCGAGAAGATCGCCAAGAAGCAGGAGGAACTCGTCGACGCCGGCCGCCGCCTACGTGGCGAGCACGGACGCGATCACTCCGAGGACAGCTGAGGCACGCTGCCCCGCAGGCCGACCGAGGTCGCGATCGCCTCCTCCTGCCCGCCGGAGTGCGTGATCGTCGCTCCGTCCTCGTGGACGCGTAGCTGGGACCTGTGGCACCGCAGCGCCCTGGCCACGACGGGCAGGTACCCCTCGAGATCGAACCACTGCACATCGTCGCGGGGCTGGGGGACGAGGGCCGCGAAGTCGAGGCCCAGGAGGTCGGCGGCCGTCCGCGCGGTGCGATGAACCATCACGTGGTCGGGGTGACCGTAGCCGCCGTCCGCGTCATAGGTGACCACGGCGTCGGCGGCGACGTACCTGAGCCACGCAACCATGTCCGCGATGACGTCGGCCTCCTCCGCCTCGCAGAGGGATTCTGGAGAAACGTCGTCCGCGGGCCCGGCGATGCCTGGGGCGACCCACCGCATGCCCGAGTCCTGGTAGATCCGCGGAGCCAGTCCGTCCCTCGCCGGCGGGGTGCCGAGGAATCCGTGTTCCTCTACGCCCAGGACGGCCAACGCCTCGTCGAGTTCCTGTTCCCGTCTGGCGTGGAGGCCTGCCGTGCCCGCGAGGTGGGAGAACTCGCCCGGCACGACCTCTCCGCGCTCGCCGCGGGTGGCTGTGAGCACCGAGATCTGGTGCCCACGCTGGGCGAGGTGCGCGATGAGGGCGCCGGAGGCGAGGGTCTCGTCGTCGGGGTGGGCGTGGATGAAGCAGAGGTGCATCAGGTTCTCCCCAGGAGCGCGTGGTACTGGTTCAGGGTTCGCTCGGCGACGTGCCGCCAGGTCATGTCCATGGCGCGCTGACGCCCGGTTGCGCCCATCCGTCGGCGCAGCGGCTCGTCGCGCAGCAGACGGGTCAGTTCTGTGCTCCAGTCGCGGGGGTCGTGGCTCGGCACCAGGAGACCGGTCTGATTGTGGCAGACAGCCTCCGTCAGGCCACCCGCGGCCGCCGCGAGGACCGGAGTTCCGGAGGCGGACGCCTCGAGGGCCACCAGGCCGAACGTCTCGGAGTGGGAGGGGACGAGCATCACCGCCGCGTGACGCATGATGCGGGCCAAGTCCTCGCGGTCCTGCCCGGGCAGGAAGTGCACGTGTCCTGCGAGGCGCAGCTGGTCCACCAGGCGATGCAGGTCTGCCTCGTACCCGGCGAAATCCTGCGAGGCCTCCCCGAGGAGGACGAGGTCGGGGCGCACGTCAGGTGGCACCCCGGCGACGGCGCGGATGGCCAGGCCTGGTGCTTTGAGGGGCTGGAGCCGGGCGGCGAACGCCACGTAGCCCGGTCGGACTGCTGGAGCGGGTGTCCACTGCTCCTGCCCGTCCGAGGGGCGGAAGACGTCGACGTCGACGCCCGGCCGCACGATGGCCACGCGGCTCGGGTCGGCATTGCAGCGCCCGATGACGACGGCTGCCTCGTGGTGGGAGACGGCGATGACGAGGTCCGATTCCTCCGCGCACTGCACCTCGCCATCCAGCCGTTCAGGCGTCTCGGCGGGTTCACCGTCGCGCAGCGGGGAGTTCGGGTGGGCCGCGACCGAATGGAACGTCATGACGTGCGGTATTTGGTGGCGACGGGCGACGGGGAGCGCGGCCACCCCCGACATCCAGTGGTGCGAGTGGATCAGCTCGAGTTTCGGCAACTCGTTCAGACGCGCGCTGAACTCCTCGATGTGGTGGTGGATCTCGCTCTTGGGCAGGGGCTGCGGGGGGCCGGCGTCCAGATGTCGGAGGGTGACGCCGGGGTCGAGTTCCACTTCGTCGGGCTGTCCCCGGTCCGAGCGTCGCGTGACGAAGGTGACCTCGACGCCCACGCCCGCCATGGCCCGGGCGAGCGACCGCACGAGGACGTTCATGCCTCCGGCGTCTGCCGTGCCGGGCCGCTCGGCGGGCGAGGTGTGCATCGACACGAACCCGACCCGGAGATTCATGGGGGCGACGCTACACGTATACCCCCGTCCCCGCCGTGCGGTCCCACACGTGCGGAGAGATTGATGACCCCCTGCGTGACAACAATGGGCGCATGAACAGAGCAGACCTCAGCAGCATCCCCGCACAGCAGCAGCAGTGGCCCGGACGCACGTCCGAGCTGGACCCGCAGCCCGACCACGGCGAGCAGTCCTGGGTGGGCCGCGGAAGGCTCGAGGGCAAGCGGGCGCTCATCACCGGTGGCGACTCCGGCATCGGTCGGGCCGTCGCGATCGCGTTCGCCAAAGAGGGCGCGGACGTCGTCATCTCACACCTTCCGCAGGAGGAGGATGATGCGCGCGAGACTCTCGAACTTGTTCGGGCCGAGGGGCGGAAGGGCGAAGCCGTCGCCACCGATCTCCGGGACGCGCAGGCCAACAAGGACCTCGCGGCCAAGGCGGTCGACCTCCTGGGCGGGGTCGACGTCCTCGTCTGCAACGCGGCCTACCAGATGACGCACGACGAGATGGCCGATTTCCCTGACCAGCAGGTGGTCCGCACGTTCGAGACCAATGTCTTCGGTCCGTTCTGGCTGGCCAAGGCGCTCGAGGACGAACTGAAGGATGGCAGCATCATCATCACGACGTCGATCCAGGCCTTCAGCCCGTCGGAGCAGCTCCTGGACTATGCGGCGACCAAGGCCGCCCTCAACAACCTCGCGGTCAACATGGCCGCCGAGCTGGGCGCCCAGAACACCCGCGTGAACGCGGTGGCGCCGGGCCCGATCTGGACGCCGCTCATCCCAGCGACGATGCCCAAGGAGAAGGTGGAGGGCTTCGGGTCCGACACGCCGCTGGGTCGCGCCGGCCACCCCGTCGAGGTCGCTGCGGCGTTCGTCTTCCTCGCCTCCGACGAGGCCAGCTACGTCTCTGGGACGGTGCTCGGCGTCACTGGTGGCAAGCCCGTCTTCTGAGTCGGTCATGATGAACGGCAACTCGTCACCCCGGATCGAAGTGGTCCGGGGTGACATCACCACCCAGCAGGTCGACGCGATCGTCAACGCCGCCAACTCCGGACTGTTCGGAGGCGGTGGGGTCGATGGCGCCATCCACCGGGCGGCCGGTCCAGGACTCCTACTGGAGTGCCGCGAGGTCCGCCACAACACGTGGCCGGAGGGATTGCCTGTGGGACACGCGGTCGCCACCGGCGGGCACGACCTCCCCGCCCGGTGGGTGGTCCACACCGTTGGCCCCAACCGGCACGCAGGGCAGACGGATCCCGCTCTCTTGGAGAGCAGCTTCCGCGCCAGTCTTGAGACCGCAGCCGGGCTTGGAGCCCGAAGCGTCGCCGTCCCTGCCATCAGCGCGGGGATCTACGGCTGGGACGCCGACGAGGTGGCCCGGATCGCGATCTCGACCGTTCGAACCACGACGGCGCCGGGCGTCGAGCTCGTCCGCTTCGTGCTGTTCTCCGACCGGCTGCTCGAGGCCTTTCAGCGGGCGCTGGAGGCTAGTCGCTGACCAGCTTCAGCCCGATCACGCAGCCGATGATCCCGGCGATCAGGAGGAGCCTCACGATGTTGAAGCTCTCCGCCCCGGTGGCCATGGCATAGATGACCGTCGCGGAGGCCCCGATCGCCACCCACACCGCATAGGAGGTTCCGGTCGGCAATGTGCGCATCGCCCACGCCAGTCCCGCCATGGACACCACCAGCGCCCCGAAGAACGTCAACGTGGGATACAGCCGGGTGAGGCCGTTGGAGCGGCCGAGAGCCGTGGCCCAGACGGCCTCGAAGAGTCCGGACACGATGAGCACGATCCATGCCATGATGACGCACCTTTCGAGGTCGTCTTGTCGCGCGCCGGGTACGACCTCCCTCGTCCGGGAACCGGTGGGGCTCGGTGGGAGATGCTAGCAAAACGAAGAGGCGCCCGGCCTGCTTGAGCAGGTCCGGGCGGCTCTTCGTCGGTGGGTCAGCCCAGTCGGGGCGGGGGCACCGGCGGGACATGGCCGGCGCCGTCGTCACGATCGTCGGCGTCACCCAGGTAGGGCTCGTTGACCGCCAGGGGATCAATCCGATCCCCGGAGGCGTCCACCGGGTTGCCGTCCTCATCGACGCGGCGGCCCTCATGGTCCACCCGGTTGCCGAACTCGTCCCGGTAGTAGCCATCGGCATCGGGCTCGTTGGCGACGTCGGCGCCGAGCGCCGCACCGGGGGCGAGGGGATCGATGCGGTCCGGTGAGGGAGCGCTCGATGGCGAGATGGGGGAGTCGGGGGAGTCCGGCGAGTCAGCGGAGCCGTGGCCCAGCCCGTCACCCTGGTAGGGATCTGGTTTCGTGGCCTCGTGGGTCACGTCGGGACGAGCCTTCTCCGGATCGTCGTACATGTTGCCTTCACCGGCGACGAATCCGTCGCCCTCATGGCCATGTGTGGTCATGCATCCTCCTCAGTGGTTGCGGTTGTCGTCATCGACAGGGTTGCCGTAGGGATCGAGACGGCGTCCGTGCTCGTCGCGCGGGACGTCGTCGTCGAACGTGTCGGTGTGGGCTCGGTCCTCGTGGCGGGTGTCCTGGTAATCCCGCTCGACCGCCTTGTCCTCGTCGTGCTCGGCGAGGTATGAGCCCTTGTCGCGACGATTGTCATGGAGCGGATCGCCGTAGTCGCCGTGCTCCGCAACGTGCTGGCTGTCGCGGTGCGTCAGGTCGTCACGTGCGTCTCCGGCGTGCGAAACCCCATCCTCGTGGCGGTCGTCGTTGTGGTGCGGATCCAACTCGTCGGCCTTCTGGAGCGCCTCTTCCTGCTCGTGACGCACTTCCTCGAGCTTCTCGTGGCTGTGTCGCGCCTCATCGTCACGGAGCTCTGCCTCCTCGGAGGAACGCGCCGCGCGCTCCTCTGCCTCGGCGGCCTGGACCCGGAGGGCCTCAGCGCGCTCAGTCTCAGCGAGGGCGTCGTGCCGCACCGCTTCAGCGCGGGCAGCGAGATCGTCGGCACGTTCCTGTCGGGCGGCGACGATGCGGTCATTCTCGCGAGCCTTCTCGCGGAGTTCGTGGGCGCGTTCGCGGTTGGCCTCCTGCTTCCCGCGCGTGGCGGCCGCGATGATCCCGATGATCAAGGCGATCGCGACGATGGCGATGATCACCCAGACCCAGATTGGCCAATCGGGCATTGTGGTCCTCCTCGGTCAGTACTGCTTGGTCTCCTCACAGTAGACCGGGAGGGGTTCGCCGGAACCCGGGCGGAGTTTGCCGAGTTGTCGGGCGCCGTCGGGTCCGTGCTAATGTGTGTCCTCGGATCCGAGAGGGTCCGGATGCGCGAGTGGCGGAATGGCAGACGCGCCGGCTTCAGGTGCCGGTGCCCGCAAGGGCGTGGAGGTTCAACTCCTCTCTCGCGCACAACTTGGAACCCCCAGTCAATTGGCAGAAAAGCCGCTCTGACTGGGGGTTTTGCTTTCTCGGACCTCCGTCACGCTCCGCCCTGTAGTGCCGGATCATGCCATCTTTATCGCACGTTCATCGCACGTTCGTCGCACGACCTTGGTCCGATCTCGTGGGCGCCGTGCTACCTGGCAGGTGCCGAGCTTCCATCGCCAGAGGACCGATCCCTCAAAAGGTTGTCGAGGTGTTTTCGTGCGGCGATTCGTCGCGTTGACATGTTGCGGGCGCGCTCGGCGTCGCGTTCCCGAGTGGCTGTCTGGTACTGCAGGGCCATCATCGGCGTGGTGTGGCCGAGCATGGATTGGATCTCGCGCACCGAGGCTCCCGCAGCTGCGGCGAGGGTCGCGGCGGTGGCTCGCAGGTCGTGATCCTTGAGTTCTTCGCGCCCTATGCTTGCCGCCGCCTTCTTGTGGATCCGGCGCAGGACGTCGTCGTTGAGGGGCTTGCCGAAAGCATCAGGGAAGAGGAGAGCGTCACGGGCAAGCTGCCCTCGGGTGCGGCGCCAGGCTCGCAGCTCGGGGACGGTATCTGGCAGGAGCGACAGGGTCCGCAGCGAGGCGCGGGTCTTGGGCTGTTGCACCACGCGGGATCGTCGCCCGGTTCCGCCCACCTTGGCCACTGTGCCGGCGACAGTGACGGTCTGGTCGTCGAGGTCAAGGTCCCTCGCTCGAAGCGCGAGGACCTCGCCGATCCTCAGACCGCAGGTCACCTGAAGGGTGAGGGCAGCTTTCGCCCAGGGCTCGTTGATGCAGGACAGGAACCGGTCGACCTCCGCAAAGGACAGCGACTGTGGTTCCCGGGCCCGCTCCGGTGATCCGGCTCCGCGGAGGGTGCAGGGGGTCGAGTTGATGAGTTCGGCCATGACGGCGTCGTCGAAGGCGGACACCAGCAACTCGTAGGCCTTCCCTCCCTGAGTGCGGGTCTTGCTTGGTGGGCCGCTCCATCGCCAGGCGTGGACGTCAGAACGATTGACATCGGTGATGCGCATTCTCCCGAGCTCGGCGCCGTCGATGGTGAGGCGCGCGAGCTTGCGGTAGTTGTCGGCCGTGGTCTGCTTGATCGGTCGTCTTGAACGGATCTGGCGCTCAGTGATGCACGACTCGAGCCACTCGCTCACTGTTGGCACCGCAGCCACTTCCTCGGCTGCCCGCGCCTCCGCCTCCTGCCGTTGGATCTCGGCCTGCTCGGCGACCCGCGTCGCCTCAAGCCTGGCGGCTGGGGGCGTCCAGGTGCCGTACTCGATGAGTCGGCGCTCGGACGTGATCCAGGCCTGGGCATCGGCCTTGTGCGTGAAGGTCGCGGGCGCGTTGTGACGCAGACCGTCTGGCCCGAGGTAGCTCCCTTGGTAGCGGGCGCTCGGGAGCTTGCGGACGTAGCCGAATCGCATGTGTGTTCTCCTGGATCAGGGCCGCTCGCCGCGGAGGAGTGAGTCGATTTCGTTGAGGTCGACGATGACGCGGTAGCCGTTCTTGTAGCGGGTGAGCTTGCCTTCGGCGAGGCGACGTTCGAGTGAGCGACGGGAGCTTCGGCAGTACTCGATGGCTTCGGCGAGGGTGGCGTATCGGGGCTGGGGGGCGGTGGTGTTCGGGGATCTGGCCACGGGCGTGCTCCTTGGGCTCCGGGGAGGGTTCGTGTGCTGTGTAGAACCCGGGTAGGTAGCCGTGGTGGCGTAAGCGTCAGCCGCCAGACGGACCTAGCATGCGCCAAGCGATCGTGCGCATCAGGACGGTCATGGTGTTGGCCCCGCCCGACCTCGGGAGCGGCGGAGGCTCTGTTCCTGCGCAAGGCGCTGGGCCGTGGAGGTCGGCTGCGGGACGGGTGCGTCCGACCTTGCGCCTGTCTGGGAGTCGGTGTCGAGGTGCCGGGTGAGTCGCCACCACAGGGCTGCGGCGGGGTGTTCGGCGGGGAGGGGGTCTTCGGTGGCGGCGTCGGCCAGGTACTGGTCGACCGGTTGGCCGCTGCGTTGGAGGGCAGCGAGTCGGCTGGCCAGGATGGAGGCGAATGGGTCGGTGGTAAGGCCGGGGCGGATGTCGTTGAGCTGCGGGCGATAGGGATCCTGGGGTTCCGTCGCGAGGAGCTGTCGCTGTAGTCGGTGTTGGTGCTGACGGGGGAGGGCGCCTTGTTGGGTGGGTCCGGTTGGCCGTCGGTCGGCGGGGTCGATCTGGCAGGCGGCGCGCCACACTTCGACCTCGGCGATGAGGCTGGCCGCGATGTGCTGTCCGGGGGTTGCCCAGGCGGGTAGTGGGGACTGAGCGGAGGCGTCGCGGACCTCCTGGGCGTAGTCGACGACTTGCTGTCGGCGGGCGGTGATGTAAGGGCCCCACTGGTCGTGATTGGTAACGGCTGGGGGGACTGGGGGGAGCCAGGGCAGTGGGCCGTCTCCGGCGGGGTGGGGGAGTCGCCAGGTGAGGACGGCGGCGGGGTCGTCGGCGGTGTCGAGTTCGCGGTCGGCTGCCACGGCTCGGAGCCAGTCGCTGGCTGTACGACTGGTGTGGGCAGCGAGGGTGAGGAGGTGGCCTCTGAGGGTGGGCCAGGCGGGAGCATCGGTGAGGTTGCTGACGATGTGGTCGGCCTCGGAGTCGAGCTCTCGGACCTGGTCGGGGTGGAGATGCTCGATGGCGGCGGTGAGGGCGTCGGTGTAGCGGGCGGCGGCGTGGCCGAGTCTGGTGGAGGGCTGGTCGCTGGTCCGGGTTTGGGTGGTGGCGGAGATGGCGGCTCCGTCGCGGGCGAGGACGCCTGCGAGGACGTCGACGGTGGTGGAGGGCTGCAGGGTGCTGGGGTGGATGGGGGAGTTCTCGTCGGTGGCGTCGACGGTGTGGACGTAGGCGTGGTTGGCGTGTCGGCCGCGGGTGAGGGCGACGTAGAGCTGCTGACGGGTTTCGCGGCCGGTGATGACGGTGTGGCAGGCATCGACCGTGATGCCTTGGGCGCCGTGGACGGTCAGGGCGTAGCCGAGGCGAACGTGTTCGACCACGTAGTCGGCGGGCAGCAGGACGCGGAGTCCGCTGCTGCGGTGGACGGCTTGGATGTGGCCTATGGGGGTGAGGCCGGTGATGATCCAGCGGTCGCCGTTCTTGACCCAGTCGGTGGCGCTGACCCGGAGACGGCGGTCGTTCATCCGGGTGACGATGACGTCTCCGACGGACGCGTGGTTGCCGTCAGCAAGCAGGACCGTCGAGGGGCCCGGATCCCCTCGGCCAGTGGCGAGCCGGTGGTCGCGGGCGAGGGTATTGAGGATGGTGACCTGGTTCTGGGTGCTGGCGACCATGAGGCTGTCTCTCCCGTCTGCTTGGTCATGGAGCCAGGCGTTCAGGGCTTGCTGGAGGGTGGTGTCGGGGGTTCCTGGGTGGAGGCGGTCGTGGTCGAGGTGGTAGGCGAGTGCCTCGATGCGTCCGTCGCGGAGTGCTAGGGAGGCGGCGGCTTCGGCCGGGTCGGTGAAGCGGAGGATCTCGGTCAACTCGACCGCGCCATAGGTGTGGACGATGTCGCGGAGGATGCCGCCGGCTCCGATGGCGGCGAGTTGGTGGTCGTCGCCGATCAGCCGCACGGACGCACCTTGGTGCATGGCGTGGTCGATGATGGTGGCGAGGGTGGGGGTATCGGCCATCCCAGCCTCGTCGATGATGATCAGCGCCTCGGGTCCGACGAGGTCTTGAGCGTCCCGGGGGTTGTGGCGGAGTTCGTGGGCGAGTTTCGCCAAGGTGGTGGCGTGGCCGATCTGGTCGGCCAGCTGCCGGGCTGCGACGGCGGAGGGGGCCAGGCCGAGGACCTCGCCTCCGCTTTCTCGCCACGCATCCGCCAGGACCGCTAGCGCTGTGGTTTTGCCTGACCCGGCGGCAGCCATCGCGAGTTCGACCCGGCGTCGGCTGGTGGCCATCTCCCGCACCAAAGCGATCTGACCGGCGTTCAGGGTCACGCCGCGGGTGGTGGACGCGAGCAGGGCGATCGACACGTCCACCTCTGCCGCGGCACGGCCGTCTGTACGAGCGGCCGCGGTGAGGATTCGTTGTTCGGCGTCGATGACCGAGGCGGAGGTGAACCGCTGGCTGCCGACGGTGGTGTACACCGACTCGCCGGTCGAGCGCCGCAGTTCGGCGGGGTCAGCGAACGGGTCGCGCCAAGTGTCGACGGACAGGCAGCGGCCGGAGGCGGCCTGCAGCAGATCCTCGGTGAGCTTGGCCGCCTGCTCGGGGGAGGTGGCACGTTCCCGGGCGCGCCGGGAGGCCTCCGCTCGCAGATGCCACACCGTCCACGCCGCCCGCTGCGATCCCATCGTTGTCACGATCTCGGCCGCTGTGTGCTCGATCCAGGTCGGCGTCGCGGACGGCGTTGGTGTGATTGCGGCGGCCTGCACGGCGCGCAGCATCCGGGTCGTGCCGTCGGGGCCGAGGGTGGCGTCGGCCTGTCCCCGCCAGGCGGCGCGCTGCTCGGCCAGGGTGCGGGGTTCGTGCTTCGCCTCCCGGGTCTCCAACGTTGCCTGCTGCGCCAGTTTCAACGCCTCCACCGGGGTGGGTGGGCGGCCGTGGTCCTCTTGGAAGATGGTGGCGAGTTCGGCTTGTCGGGTTTCGATTGCGGCTCGGCGGCTGGACCACGCTTCCCGCAGCGCGGACGGGACTCCGATGATCTCGCGGACGGGGCGTTTCGACGGGTCCCGGTGGGGTCCGGCGGCGAACCGCAGCCCCAGCCTCTGGGTGAGGTGGGCTTCGAGTTGGGTGTTGTAGACCTCGGAGATGCTGACCATCCCGGCGTGGAGGGGTCGGCCGTCGATGGCGAGCCATGCCCCGTCGAGGGTTTGGACTTTGTTGGCGATGGCGACGTGGGTGTGGAGGTTGGGGTCTCCGGCGCGGGAGTCGCGGTGGGTGAACGCGGCGCCGATCAGTCCGGTGACCTCGACCTGCCGGATTCCTGCGGCGCCGCGGCGGGAGAACAACACCCGCTGCTCCAGGTACCGCAGCGCGTCAGCGACGGCGGCGTCGTGGGCCTGCTCGATCTGGGCGGCCATCGCCTGCGGGGCGACGGCCCAGAGGGTTGAGACGGACTTCACCGGTGTGAAGGTGATGTCGTAGCCGGCGCAGGCGGTGGTCGGGTTCCGCGACAACCTCGCCACTTCCGAGGACAACTCCACAGCGTTGGGGGTGCGGCCGATCCGGGTGATGAACTGTTCCCGGGCGATGTCGTTGCGGATCTCCGCCAGAACATCCAACGGCACCTCACCGCCGTCCAGGCCGTGTTTGGTGGCCCACTGGGCGCTGCGGTCGGCGACCTCCTCCTGGAACCTGGTCGCCGCCGAGTGGACCTTGAACGGTGCCCCGAGCCGTGCAGCGTCGCGGACCTGCTCGGGGGACGCATCGACTGGGAGTGCGGCGAGCCGGGCCGCCATGTCGGGATGCATCCCGGCACCGAACAGGGCCCGCATCTGCTCGGCCGTCACCGCCGAGCCAACCGGCACCTCCAACGCTGCCAGTGCGGTTCCGACCCAGCGGCCGGGTACCTCGCCCTTCTCGGAGTAGTACGACGCCAACGACGTCCGACCTTTCCCGGTGGAGTCCATCGCCGCGACCTGCCGGGTCAGGTAGTCATAGCCCGACCCGGCCGTCAGCTTGTGCAACGACGCCGTCATACCCCCCAAGAACCCCGACCGCACCGCGACGCGGCGGCACCGACAGTGCAAGAGGTGTGTGCTACTTCGAACCTGGGGGTACACGTGTCGCCCAAGGTTCTCAGAGCCAAGGTCCCGATGGTTATGGATGGCAGGCGTCCACGGGACAGAATGGGTCTCCCTGATCAGAGATCAGACATGGAGGCGTCTCTGGCGTCACCCGGTGATGTCATAGGCGTGAAGACGCTTGCGGTCGGCTTTGCTCGCGGAGGCTTGTAGCGCCAGCAGTTCGGCGTAAATGCCGCCCGACTGGGCAAGCTGAGCTGGTGTACCGATCTCGTCCACTCGCCCCTGGCGCAGCGTGATGATCCTGTCCACCGATGAGATCGTCGATAGCCGGTGGGCGATGATGAGGGTCGTGCGATCAGCCATGAGCGCATCAAGTCCTGCCTGCACGAGTCGTTCGGCCTTGGAGTCGAGGGCGGAGGTGGCCTCGTCGAGAACCAGTATGGGTGCGTCCTTAAGTAGCGCTCGTGCTACCGCCACCCGCTGTTTCTGGCCGCCCGAAAGTTTGATGCCACGCTCGCCAATTTCGGAGTCATAGCCGTGGGTCAGGCGGGAGACGAACTCGTGCGCATTGGCGCGGCGTGCAGCGTCCTCGATCTGGGCAGCGGTCGCGTCCGGCCGCCCGTAGGCGATGTTCTCCCGAATGGTGCCGGAGAAGAGGGCAGAGTCCTGGAAGACGACGCCGATCTGTGCGCGAAGCTGCTGGAGAGGCAGGCGGGTGACATCACTGCCGAGGACTTGCACGTCGCCGGCATCCGGTCGGTAGAGCCCGAGGAGCAGGTTGACGAGAGTGGTCTTTCCGCCTCCCGATTCCCCGACGAGGGCTACCCGTTCACCGGGCGCAACTGAGAAGGTCACGTCCTGCAGGACCTCTGAAGCGCCGTCGTAGGAGAACGACACGTGCCCCAGAGAAATGGCTGGGCCGGCACTTGCCGCTTGCCAAGGTGCTACCGCGGCCTGAGTCGCTCCGTTGCCCGCAGGTCTGGTGAAGCTGAGTGCGGCTTCCTGTCCGAATGGAGCATGGGGCTCGGGCAGTTCATCGAGCGCCTCAATGTAGCTGGTGGAGCCCGCGATCGCGCGCTGGGAGCTGTCGACGAGGTAGCTCATCATGCTGACAGGTTGCTTCGCCATCGCCACGAGCTGAATCAACAAGACCATGGCGCCAAGGCTGAACGCGCCGGAGGCCGTGGAGGTGAAGATGATGGCGTAGATCCCGAAGAAGATGAGGGCGAAGGCACCGCGACGGGCAACGTCCATGAGGTGCCAGTAGCGGGATTGGCCGTGCGTGACCTCGACCGTCCTCACGTAACGCTCGTTGAAGACCCGCAGTTCGCGCAACTCGGCGGTGAAGCTCTTCACCACGCGGATCTGTCCGATGGCTTCAGCGAAGCGCCCACCGGCGATGTCGAAGTGCTGGTTCTTTTGTTGCTCAAGCGGTTGCCAATGCTTGGACGTCAAGGCGGTGAGCCACATGAAGATGGGATAGATGACCACCAGCAGGATCGCCAGCCAGACAGAGTAGGTGGCCGTCACTATGAGCACCGCCAGCACGGTGAGCAGCAATGGGAGGAAGGTGTTGGCGAACATTTGGAAGAACTGGGAGGTCTCGGTGATCGATCTGGTGAGTCGGTTGATCACGGTTCCGGTGAGCTGGCCATCGAAGAAGCGTTGCGGCAGAGTGAGCATCTTGGCGTAGTAGCGAGACGACAGGATGGCCCTTAGCTTGACCGACATAACATCGCCCAGGTAGCCGCCCGCGTTGGCGACGACTGTGCTCACGAGTTCGACCAACAGCAACCCCCCGGCCAGCCAGAGCAATTCCGCCGCTCCGCCGCCCTGTCCCTGCATCTGCAGAACGATCTCGTCCGTCGCGGCTTTGATGATGAACGGTGTGACGAGTGCAGTCCCCGCAATTGCCAGCGCCGCCAAGGCAATCCCCACGTAGTAGGGCCAGAGCTCTCGAGCCAGGTGTAAGAGCCTCAGGAGACTACGCATGCTTTCCTAACAGTTGAGACGAGTCCCCAGCCTCGAAGGGGCGGTGATGGATGCACGTCCGGGTCCTTGCGATGCCGAGCCCGGACTGCGGATCAGGGGACAGGTTTGGTGGTATCCCGCGGTCCGGCCTCGCAGCACGCAGCGACGCCTCCTGGCGTCAACGCGGCCAACGTTGCTAGCAGCCGCACTGGCTCTCCCAGCTGGTCGCAGCACAGGGAATAGATGTTGCTTCGCCCTCTGGCGGCCACGCTGACCAACCCGTGTTCCCTCAGTAGCCCCAGATGATGGCTGACCAAGGTCTGGCCCAACCCTGTGTTCTCCTGCAACTGCCCCACCGTGTGGGGACCCTGCGCCAAGAGGAGGATGAGGGCAAGTCGGTTTTCGTCCGCCAAAGCCTTCAGTTTGGATGCCAGGAGGCGGGCATAATCGCGGTCTCCCAAGTCGGGGGTGCCGAACAGGGCTACCTCCAACGTGTGCTCCATACGGCTAGCCTATCACCAACATCCGTTGGTAACACCAACTGCTACTGATACCCAGTCAGGCCGAGACCACTGGATCGCTCTTGCTGGTGCGGTCAAGTCAGCAGTGACCAGACTCGTTGAGCGGCGAGAAGAACCAGGGCCACTGCGAATACACGGGTCAGTGTGAGGCTCTTGACGCGCTTTGCCATGAAGAGGGCTCCCCACTGGGCGCCGACGATTGCGGCGATGGTCGTCAGTAGCAGCAGGATCCAATCGAAGCGCGCCGAGGGCAGGTGCGTCAGGAACGCAGAGAACGAGGGCAGCGTCACCACCACACTGTTCGTGGCGGCTGCTGTTCGGGCGGTCAAGCCGAGAAGGACCAGCGTCGGCATCATGAGAAAGCCGGGGCCGACTCCGAGGAGGCCTGCGAATACGCCGATGCCCGAGCTGGCTCCTGTGGCTTTCCAGCGCGTCCGATCGGTGATCCCGAGGGGTGCTGAATCGTCCTGCGCCGGTGGGAACGCCATTCGCCACGCGAGGAATAGAAGTACCGCTACGTACAGCCACCACAGCACGGTGGTCGAAGTGAAGTTGAGGAGCCACACTCCTATTGGCGCGGCGATGGTGGTCACCGCGAGTAACGGTAGAGCCGTGCGCCAGTCAACCATGCCCTTCCTTGCGAAGGCCACCGCGCCGGATATGGCCGTCACGCCGTTCAGCCACAGCGACAGGGGCATGATTTCGTGCTTGAGTTCGAGACCGAAGATGGCCAGCACGGGGGTGGCGATGAAGGCTACGCCCAAGCCCATCATCCCGGAGAGAAAGGACAGTCCTAGAACTACCAATGAGAGCACCAGATACAAGGTCCAACCCTCCACGACGCTCTCCCCTCAGGCTCAGTTCAATCCTCATTGAACTGTAGTGCGCGCCCCTTCTCCGCTGAAGGCGGGCTCGGTTTGGTCGCACAGCGCTTACGGGACGCAGCAAGAAGGGTTCCATCGTTGGGGCGATGATGACCAAGGGCTGCTGGGGGACACGTCCTCGCCGCCGGCAGTGATGCTGGGCAGGGGCTGAGGGTGTCAAGCTGGGGTGGCGGAGACTCTTGTCGGTTTGCTCGGCGAGGAGGTGTCCCGTGCTCAATCGTGGGGCGCGGTCGCTGGGCCGGATGCGCCTCCCGGTGTCTTTCGGGGCCCGATGCACGAGACACGTCGAGGCGACCGCCGTGCTTGTCGAGCTCGGCGCCCATCCGGGACCCTTGGGGCTTCCTGATCCCGTAGATGCCCTAGGTTCTCATGATCGGTTACCTCAACTCGGCCGACTGGATCCGCCGCTATGACGGCGCACAACTTCGCCCTCGACGGAGTCAGCGTGAGCACGACTCAGAAGGACTCCGCCCTTCCCAGAACACACGCATTCGAGCATCCCGTTGACGACGCACGACCGGGCCAGCGGCGAGCGCTGGTGTGGGGGGTCCTGTCAACAACTGGCCGCAGCTGGCGCGATCATGCCCGCATAATCGGCGCCCAGGGTCGCGCTGACTTCGCCTGCTGCTGTCGGAAGGTATGCCTTGATCGCGCTGGTGGCGCGGAGGTGGTTCATGATCGTCTCATTGCTTCGGACAGCTGCTTGCGCTGCTCGGAGCTGGTCCACCTGTTCCTGCGTCAGGGCTGCCCCTGAACGCTGGGCATTCATGAAACGCTCCTGAGGTCCCCTCAGGGCGAGCATGACCGCCTGTGCGTCGGGATCGGCGTTCAGCGCATCCGACGCAGCGACGTACGTCGCCACCACTGGAGCGTGACGAAGCGCTTCGCCGAAGGACTCGGCCGCAGTGCGAAGTTCTGGTGAAAGCATGATGGTTAGTCCTATCAGCCGCAGCAGCCGCCGGAGCGGCTGTTGGCGGCGAAGTCGATTCCGATGATCTCGCTCACAATGGACGAGGTGGCTTGACACGCCGTCTGGAAGGCCTCCGTGGCTGCGACGTAGGCAGCTACCGACGGGACGTCGTACATATCCTGCTGACAGCGTGCGAGTTCGGCCCGCTGCGACTCCTGGAGTGCCCCCGTGGTGATCTCGGCGCGCAGGCTTTGCTGGAGGCGGTCGAAGGCCGCGATGGCGGCGTTGGCCGCGGGGTCCTGTGAGAGGGCCGCGTCGGCGGCAAGCACGGCGGCGAACTCAGGGCTCGCCTTCAGCGCCTCCCCGAACGTTCTCGCGGCGGCGAGCGCCTCGGCCTCCGCCGGCGCGTCAATGGTTGAGGTAAGCATGTCCGTGGGGTCTCCTTGGTGGTGTGACTGGGTGGTGTGTGGTGCTTCCATCGCGCCTGACCGGACTATCGCGGTGACGCGTCCTCGGGTGTGCCAGCCAGAGCTGTCAGCACCTCGATCAACGGAGCCAGCGAAGCCGGATGGGTGCGATAGTGCGCCCAGCGGCCCCGCTGCTCCCGGATCAAGAGTCCCGCCTCGACGAGCCTCTTGAGGTGGTGTGAGAGCGTCGGCTGGGATATCCCCAGCGCCGGGGGCAAGTGGCAAGCGCAGGCTGTCGTGTCCGGGGCTTCGGCCACGAAGCGCAGCAGCCGCAACCTCACCGGATCTGCCAGCGCCTTCAAGACCTCACTCAGTTCCAGAGCGTCTTGGGGCGCCATGAGATGCCCAAGGCTGGCCGGGACACACTCGAGAGTCGGCAGAACGCGGGTCATGTCCTAGAGTCTGCCACATCGATACCGATGGATACGACCGGGACCCGTGTCGAGTTGAACGATGGGCTCTCGGTTCAGATTGACAGTCGTCGATTCGAGTAGGCTACAGTTCGAATCGATGACAATCGATGTCTTGTGAGAGGGAAAATGATGGCGAGTATTCGTGTGTTCGAGCCGGCCCTGTGCTGCAACACAGGCGTATGTGGCGAGGATGTGGATCAGTCGCTGGTGGACTTCAGCGCCGATCTTGACTTTCTCAAGCGTCAGGGCGTCGACATCAGTCGGCACAACCTGGCCAGCGACGCGGCATCCTTCGTCGAGAACCCGGCTGTGATGGGTTTCCTCAAGGTGGCTGGCTCAGAAGGTCTGCCGCTCGTCCTGGTCGATGGGGTGACGGTCTTCACCGGCGGGTACCCCAGCAGAGACGCTCTCGCCCGCTACGCCGGCTTGGGCGTCACGATGCAGCAGCGGCTGGGCGCCAGCGTTGGCCCCTTGAACGCAAGGCTCTGAGACCATGACGCTGCGCTTCTTGACTGAACCGACCCGCTTCCTGTTCTTCACCGGCAAGGGTGGGGTCGGCAAGACGTCCATCGCATGCGCCACGGCGGTGCAGCTGGCTGGCGAAGGGCGACGAGTGCTGCTGGTCAGCACCGATCCCGCCTCCAACGTGGGGCAGGTCTTTGACCAAACGATTGGCAACACCATCTCGCCCGTGACCTCGGTTCCTGGCCTGGATGCACTTGAGATCGACCCGGAGCAGGCGGCCGCTGAGTATCGCGAGAGAATCATCAGCCCGGTCCGCGGACTGCTTCCGGAGCCAGAAATCGCCTCGATCACCGAACAGCTCTCCGGTTCATGCACCACGGAGATCGCTTCGTTCAACGAGTTCACGGCCTTGTTGGCGGATCCCGCTCTTGTCGCGGACTACGACAACGTCATCTTCGACACCGCCCCCACCGGCCACACCATTCGCCTGCTCAAGCTGCCCGGCGATTGGACCGGCTTCCTCGAGGCAGGGAAGGGAGACGCTTCCTGTCTGGGCCCTCTTTCCGGGCTCGAGAAGCAGCGCGACCTGTACAGCGGTGCAGTGGGGGCTCTGGCTGACCCTTCCCTCACCAGGTTGGTGCTTGTGGCTCGCGCTCAGGTTTCCAGTCTGGCGGAAATCGCAAGGACCGCTGAGGAGTTGACGGGGACCGGTATCCGGGCGAGCAATGTCGTCATCAACGCCGTGCTCCCTGATGCCCCCGACGAAGACGACAGCCTTGTTCTGGCCATCCGGGACCGCGAACGCAGTGCCATCGAGGACATGCCCGCGAGTCTTGCCGATGTTCCAAGGGACATCATTGAGCTCAA
Source organism: uncultured Arachnia sp. (assembly GCA_947499145.1). Classification (GTDB taxonomy): domain Bacteria; phylum Actinomycetota; class Actinomycetes; order Propionibacteriales; family Propionibacteriaceae; genus Arachnia. The sequence continues at coordinate 115,073 of CANMNB010000002.1, read as the reverse complement.
GCCGGAGAACATGGTAGGCCTCGACGCCATCCGCTCCCTCTTCCAGGACGCGTCCGACGTCCCGCCGGACAGCCCCATCCCCCTGAGTCATGGCGACGGCCCCTCGTTGGATGCCATGATCGACCAGATTGCATCTGACGGGCGCGGCCTGATCATGTGCATGGGGAAGGGTGGAGTGGGAAAGACGACTATTGCTGCCGCAGTGGCGGCCCGGCTCGCGGAGTTGGGACATGATGTGCACCTGACCACCACCGATCCGGCAGGACATCTGGAGAACGCGCTCGGAGCCGGTCAGGAACTCCCGAATCTCGTCATGTCGCAGGTCAGCCCCGACCAGGCGGTGAAGGACTACCGAGAGCACGTCATGAACACCAAGGGCAAGAACTTGGATGATGCCGGGCGCGCGTTGCTCGCTGAGGATCTCTTGTCGCCGTGCACGGAAGAGGTGGCGGTCTTCCAGCAGTTCTCCCACCTTGTCAGCGAGGCGCGCCGAAGGTTCGTGGTGATGGACACCGCCCCAACGGGTCACACGCTGCTGTTGATGGACGCGGCCGGCTCCTACCATCGCGAGATTGCGCGCAACATGGATAGCGGCACGCAGTACACGACGCCGTTCATGCGGTTGCAGGATCCTGACTACACGAAGATCCTCCTCGTGACCCTGCCGGAGACCACACCCGTTCTGGAGGCAAGCATTCTCGAGGATGACCTGAAGCGAGCCGGCATCCAGCCGTGGGCCTGGGTTATCAACCAATCGCTGACCGCCGCAAACACCCACTCACCACTTCTGCGCCACCGGGCTAATCAGGAGCAGGGCCCCATCAGTGCCGTACGGGAGCGGGCAACCAGGCTGGCCATTGTTCCCCTGCTGCAAGAAGAGCCCGTAGGCCCCCAGCGCTTGGCCGCATTGGCGTCCTGAAGTGCTCCGAGATCTCGGAGTCGGGCGGATCGGCGCCGCATTTCCGGGAGAGTTTCGGCGGGCACGTGGCTGGGATTGCGCCAGAGTATCGACATGCATCATTATTGATGCATGTCGATACTGACGTCTGGCGCAGGTCTCCCGATGGCGGACGGTCCGCTCGATCAGCTATCCGCGGCCTTGAAGGCGCTGGCGGATCCAGTCCGTCTACGCTTAGTGCGTGTGATTGCCGCAGACCCTTGTGGGGAATCCAGCGTCTACGCGCTCACTGCGGCTGTCGACGTGTCGCAGCCAACGATCAGCCATCACCTCAAGGTCCTCCACGAGGCTGGGCTGCTCTCCCGCCGGAAGGAAGGCACGTCGGTCTACTATCGCGTTGTCCCGTCGGAGCTGACTGATATGGCCGAGGCGCTGCACTCGTTTGCTCAAGGGCCACAGCCAGCGATACACGGCCCAGGTCAGATCGACCTGCCCGCGGACAGCACGGTGGAGCATGTCCTCGCCCGAGGGATTGAGGAGCTGGCGTATCGTTACTCCGGCGTCTTCGCCCGAGAGACGGTGGACCGCTACGTGCACGAGTCGTTCCAGACGCTGTACCGTACGGCCAGGATCAAGACGTACGTGCCGCTGTTCGCCGTCAGATTCGCAAAGGAACGCCTGACCGCCTTGGCCCAGTCGCGGGGCATCCTCGCCAAACCGATCCCCGAGGTGCTGTTTGTCTGCACCCACAACGCGGGCCGCTCCCAGATGGCCGCAGCCCTTCTGGCGGCGATGGCCCCCGGACGCGTGCACGTGCGATCCGCCGGCTCGAAACCAGCATCCGAGATCAACCCCGCCGTCGTGGAGTCGCTCGGCGAACTCGGGCTTGAGATCGGCCAAGAATTCCCCAAGCCGCTTACCGACGACGTGGTCCGTGCAGCCGACGTCGTGGTCACCATGGGCTGCGGGGATTCCTGCCCCATCTACCCAGGGAAACGCTACCTGGATTGGGACCTCCCCGACCCGGCCGGCCTCCCCTTGGGAGAGGTGCACGCCATCCGCGAGCGAATCTCGGAGAAACTACGCACCCTGCTCGTCGAGCTGGGGCTCCCTACGACCTGAAAGGCCATCCAATGACCCCCAAGCCAAGCGTCCTTTTCGTCTGCGTCCACAATGCAGGCCGTTCCCAGATGGCAGCCGGCTACCTCAGGCACCTGGGCGAGGGTCGGATCGAAGTTCGCTCTGCCGGCTCCGCCCCCGCTGAAACGATCAATCCGGCCGCTGTGGCCGCAATGGCCGAGGAAGGCATCGACATCTCCGCAGAGCAGCCGAAGGTCCTCACCTCGGAAGCAGTGGAGGTCTCGGACGTGGTTGTCACGATGGGATGTGGCGACGCGTGCCCGTTCTTCCCCGGGACGCGGTACGAGGACTGGACCTTGGACGATCCGGCAGGTCAAGGCATCGACGCCGTGCGACCCATCCGCGACGAGATCCGGCGTCGCGTCGAGGAGCTCATCAGCGAATTGCTGCCCACTTGATGACGAACCAATGGGCTCTCGTTCATGACCCGGATCAAGGTCGCCAACCTCTTGGCGGGACTGCGCAGCGGCGGCGTCCAAGTGCTCATGGCCCCACTCCCCAGTCCTTACCGTGATCCCCGCGCCCGGATCTTCGAGCTCGACGACGACGGACTCCGCACCCGGGCCTGGAGGATCTGATGACCGTGGCGCTGTAACGGGCGTTTTCTCACCCACCCGGGCTACTTCGGACTGGAGTGAGCACCGCGCCACGCGGAGACAGCTTTCTGTGGCCAGTCAGGCCACACGGGTTGCGAGGTCGTCGAGTTCTGCGCGGATCCTGTCGATCAGGGCCTTGGCGGACTCGTCTTGGCCTGTCAGTTGTGACAGGAGGAGGTCGCGAGTCCGAGTGGACACGGGAAACTCGCGCTGTTCGGCCGGGCGCGTCGACGTCTCCAACTTTTCGATGTTCAGGCGAACCTGGAATGTCTTGGCGCGCTGGTGGCCGCGGGTGACCTTGCCGTCGGGCTTGATCACGGCGGCGGGGTTGCGTTCTGCCGCCAGCCGCTGAGCGAAGGGTTCTGCCTGAGACGGACGCGGGATCTGGATCGATGACCAACCTGTTGGGATCGGATCGGGTCACACTGGCACCGCGTCGGCTGGAGCGCTGGACGTCACGTCATCCCGCAGCAGTGACGCGGCCACGACGTCGACCCTCGCCCTCAGGACCTGGCTCAACTCTTCGGCGACGCCAGCAACTCGGAGCAGGTCGTTTCCCCGCCCGGCAGCAAGTCGATCAGTAGATCGATGTCACTGTCGCCTGTGGCGTCGCCGCGGGCCACGGACCCGAACAGTCTCGGGTTGCTGCGCGATAGCGACGCAGAATACCGTCCAAGGCATCGCGGTGGGCATCGATCGCGGCACGCAGCGACATACTCTCCGCCGTCACGATGCTCATGCAGCGAGGGTACCCGGCGACCACGTCGCCCGTGCGCCCGATCGCCCCGGCAGCGGCAATAGCGGATGTTCGCAGCCGGGCTCTGCATGTCGCGGGTTTCAAGGACTGGTGGGACGAAGTGTGAGCAGCACAGAGCGGCTGGGCGCGTCGGGTCATGGTCGGCTGGGTGGGAGGGGTCAGTCGTGGACGGGGTGCTCGTGGGCGGCGTGGTTGGGTCCTTCGAGTTGGATCGTGGAGTGCTCGATGTCGAAATCGTCGCGGAGACGCTCTTGGACGGCGTCGAGGAGTTGGAGGGCGTGCTTGTCGCGGAAGCACTCGTCGTCGATGACCACGTGCGCGGTGAGAACAGGGATGCCGGTGGCGACCTGGGTGGCGTGCAGGTCGTGCACGTCGTGGACGTGGGACAGCTGGAGGATGCTCGTGCGCACGGCTGCGAGGTCGAGCCCGGGCGGGGTGGACTCCATGAGGACGTGCACCGCATCGCGCAGGAGGCGGAGGGTGCGGGGAACGATGAGCGCGACAATGACCAGCGAGGCAATGGCATCCGCGCGGTCGAAGCCGGTGGTGGCGATGACCACTGCGGCAACGAGGACAGCCACGGAACCCAGCGCGTCGTTGACGACCTCGAGGAAGGCGGCGCGCATGTTGAGGTTGGCCGCGCGAGCCCGGGCCAGGATGAACATTCCGAGGACGTTGCCGAGCAGACCGATCACTCCGAAGACCACCATCGCGGTGGACGTGACCTCGGGCGGCTGACGTAGCCGTTGGATGGCCTCGATCAGGATGAAGACCCCCACGGCGAGCAGGAGCAGGGCCTGCGCGGCAGCTCCTAGTATCTCGGCGCGCAGGAACCCCCAAGTGCGAAACGGGGTCGCGGGGCGTCGGGACAGGGTTGCGGCGACCATGGCCATGGTCAGCCCGGCGACATCGGTGAGCATGTGACCGGCGTCGGCGAGCAGAGCCAGACTGCCCGAGATGACGGCACCGACCACCTCGACGATCAGGACCGTGACGGTGATGCCCAGTACGACAGCCAGCCTCCCGCGATGATCGGCCAGGCCCGCGGTGTGGTCGTGCCCGTGGTTGCCACTCATGGCTCGACGCCCTCACCGCGGGCTCCCACCGTGGCGGGCGCGCTGGTGCAACAGGAGTCAGGCTCGTGCGTGGCAAGCGGGGCTGGCGCACACCCACACTGCTCGCCGCGCCAAGCCTCCACACCCTCTCGGACCGCCACCGCGCTGATCACCAGGGCCGCGACCGGGTCCGCCCACCACCAACCCCACGCCATGTTGGCGACCAGCCCGAAAAGCAAGACCGCGGAGAGGTACGTGCACAACAGCGTCTGCTTGGAGTCCGCGACCACGCTGCCGGACCCCAGCTCACGTCCGGTGCGACGCTGAGCCCACGACAGGAAAGGCATGATCACCAGCGACAGCGCCGCGATGACCACCCCCACGCTCGACCCATCCGGCGGTTCGTGCGCAACCAGAGCCCCCACCGCCTCGAACACCACGTACCCTGCCAGAGCGAAGAACGACAACGCGATCAACCGGAGCGCCTGAGCCTCCCTCGCCTCCGGCATTCGATGACGGAACTGCCACAAGATGATCAACCCGCTGGCAACCTCCACGGTCGAGTCAAGACCGAAACCCACCAGCGCCGTCGAGGAAGCAGCCGCACCCGCCACAACCGCGACCACAGCCTCAACCGCGTTGTACGCCACCGACGCTCCCGCCAACAGCTGCGCCCGACGACCCAACGCCTCCCGACGCTCCGCCGAGAGCGGCGACGCCGCAGCCCGCGCACACGAACTCATGACGACCCCCTCCCGAACCGTGGGCATAGGGTCACCGCATCACCCGTCAAGCCAAGGAGCCGCTCCGCCGCAGACAACAACTCCAAAACTGCCTCAGGATGGGCGAGGGAGTACACCGATGCCCGCCCCTGGGCTCGCACCTGGACGATGCCGCAATCGAGCAGGCACGCCAAGTGTTTGCTCACCGTCGACTGCGCCAAGTCAAGATGCCGCGTCAGGTCGACCACCCGGTGCTCCCCCAGCAACAGGTGCTGCACGATCACCAGCCGAGACCGGTCCGCGAACCCGTTGAACAAGCACGCCGCCGCATCCGCCGCCGCCCTCTCCTCAGACCCCAACGAGAAATCGTCCATGAGAGTTGTCATCACCATAAAGCGATCCTATCCCTACTGCCAGCAACTCCGCCTCTCCAACCCGTGCCGCCAGCGTCCGTGGGGCTCGATCATCGGACCAATCGAGCGCTCTGACCGCGGCAGATGAGTGCGTTCACACATCCTGGGTGATCCGAGATTCGGCGGACTCTCTTTGCTCGCATCCGGATCGGCGAACCCGCCTCACGGAGTCCGCTGAAGAGGCTGTCGGCCGCGTGCCTCTGGGGCGCTGCTGTGTTCTTGTGATCAGAGAGGATCCTTGGTATACCAAACGGCGAGAGCGATGGCGCCCTGACCACGTGCGGCTCCTGCTACTCGCGGAGCCCGCCTGACCGCGGAGGGGGCCCGCGCCACTACCTCTACGACGCAGTGTCGGCCGGTAGTTCGCCGCACGTTGACCGCACGAAAGCGACTTTGCAGGCTCTCGGAGAGCATCGTCACTAGTCAGCGGAAGTTGCGAGGAAGTTCAACTCCTCTCTCGCGCACAACGTGGAACCCCCAGTCACTTGGTAGAGATACCGCCCTGACTGGGGGTTTGCTGTCCCGGTCGGTCCTCCGTCACGCTCCCTGTAGTGTGGCCGCACTGAAGCGAGTAGTCCCACAGGCTGTTTTATCGCGTGCTCGGCCATCTGACGTGTGAACCGGAAAGCTCGACGCATGTCACGATCGCGTGCTCGACTGACGAACGCGAGGCTCGCGCCGATCCCACCATTAGTCTCTGGCACATGAACGAGGCGAGAGGGCCCGTGCCCTTCGAGGTCTACCTGCCTGGGAAGTTCCTGCACGGCACCAAGGCCGACCTGTCAGTCGGCGATCTCCTGACGCCCGGGCGGGAGTCGAACTTCGAGGCTGGTCGCTTGATGAACTACGTCTACTGCACGGAAACGTTGGACGCAGCAACGTGGGGTGCCGAACTGTCCGCCGGTGAGGGACCGGGCCGCATCTACATGGTCGAGCCACTCGGTCCTTTTGAGGACGACCCCAACGTCACAGACAAGAGATTTCCGGGGAACCCGACTCGCTCGTTCAGGTCCAGGGAGCCACCGTGGGTCGTGGGAGAGTTGGTCGACTGGGCCGGCCATCCGCCCGAGGCTGTGCAGGCGATCCGTGAGGGGTTGGCTTCATTGCAGCGGCAGGGTGCGGCCCAGATCGACGACTGAGAGCGCAGGGCAGCAGGGCGCAGCAAGACCTAATGGCCACGGAGCCGGGCCCGGTCAGTGTCCTTCGCCGACTGCGCTTCAGGGCCATCATGGTGATCATGCACCTGTCAGCCCTCGCGGAACCTGGCCGACGCCAGCCCCTGTTCGCCCGTCGAGGCGCCGTCGCCACGTCCCAGCCCCTCGCCGCTGAGGCGGGCCTCTCGATCCTGCGCAGCGGCGGCAACGCCATCGACGCGGCGATCGCCATGGCGGCGTGCCTGACGGTGGTGGAACCGTGCAGCAACGGACTTGGCTCCGATGCGTTTGCCCTGGTCTGGGACGGTGAGCGGCTCCATGGACTCAACGGCTCCGGTCGCGCCCCCGCCGCGGCGTCAGCGGATCGACTGCGCCGCGACGGCCAGACCGTCATGCCGACGACGGGGTGGGAGGCCGTCACCGTCCCCGGGGCGGTCCGCGCCTGGGCGGACCTGCACCAGCGCTTCGGGCGGCTGGGGTTCTCCGAGGTCCTGGCGCCCGCCGTCGCCTTGGCTGACGAGGGCTTCCCGGTCTCCGGGGTCGTCGCCTGGGGGTGGGGACGTGGTGTCGCGGCGGCGCAGTCGCGTCAGTCGGAGCCGAGCGCTAGGGGCTTTCTGCCGCTGTTCGCGCCAGGTGGCCGGGCGCCCGGCGTCGCCGAGGTGTGGCGCAGCCCGGAGATGGCCGCCACGCTCACCGCCATCGGCGACACCGGCGGCGAGGACTTCTACCGCGGGGAACTCGCCGAGCGCATCGTTGCCTTCGCTTCAGCGACCGGAGGGCGGCTCGCTGCGAAGGACCTCGCCGGTCATCGCAGTGAATGGGTCGCGCCCATCAGCGCCCGGTACCGCAACCACGAGGTCTGGGAGATCCCGCCGAACACCCAAGGCATCGCCGCCCTCATCGCACTGAACGTCCTCGACGGGTTCACGCCCGAGGAGGCTGCCGACTGGCACCGGCAGATCGAGGCGGTGAAGCTGGCGCTGACCGACGCGCATGCACTGGTCGGGGATCCGGGAGTCGTCGACGTGCCAGTCTCGGCCCTGCTCTCATCCGAGCACGCGGCCGACCGACGGGCCGCCATCGGCCAGCGAGCCGCATCGCCAAAGGCCCGGGATCCCCGTTCGTCGGACACCGTCTACCTGTGCACGGCCGACGACAGCGGCATGATGGTGAGTTTTATCCAGAGCAACTTCCACGGGTTCGGGTCGGGAGTGGTCGTCCCGGGCACCGGCATCTCGCTGCAGAACCGCGGCGCCGGGTTCTCCCTCGAGCCAGGGCATCCCAACGAGCTGGCGCCCGGCAAACGGCCGTTCCACACGATCATCCCCGGATTCCTCACCCGCGCCGGCGCCCCCGTCGGGCCGTTCGGCGTGATGGGAGGCGACATGCAGGCACAGGGCCACGTGCAGATGGTCCTCCACGCCGTCGACCGCGGAGACGACCCCCAGACCGCCCTCGGACGCCCGCGCTGGTTCTGGGATCCGGGAACAGGCCGGGTGCACGTGGAGGCGGCAGCACCGGACGAAGTGGTGACGCGACTCAGGGGGCTGGGCCACGACGTCGACGTGGCGTCGAGTACTGCGGTCTTCGGGCGTGGCCAGGCCATCTGGCGGCTGGACGCCGACGACGCGGGGAGCGTCCTCGTCGCAGGGTCGGAGCCGCGGGCTGACGGCTATCCCATGGGTTGGTAGCCCCGGTGGGTGATGGGCCCCGGGGCGCTGGGACCCGACTCGCCCCCAGCCGGGATCAGCCCACGGCCACCGCGACGTCGCGCAGTGCGTAGCCGGAGATGATGTCGTCCCACCCCAGACGTGGCTCACGGATCAACGTCACGCGGTGGGCGAACAACCGCGTCAGCAGGATGTCGGTCTCCTGGATCGCCAGGGCGTTCCCGGGGCACTTGTGCGGGCCGTCGCCGAAGCTCATGACCTCGGGCCCGATCCCGCGGGGGAGGGGCCGCGCCGGACACAGGTCGAGTGGCGCATCGCCGACTGTCTCCGGGTCCCCGTTGGCCTGGCGGATGAACAGGTCCAGCAGATCCCCTGGCTCGACGGTGTAGGTGCGGCCGGCGGCGCCGTAGGTGACGCACTCGATGAGGATGGCCGGGATGCCGTAGCCCTCCTTGAGGAGGTGGCTGATGACGTCCTCCTGCGGCTGCCTCTTCCGCTCGCGGATCGCGGGCCGCACGTCCCACACGTAGAACCACGCCATCGGGACGGTGCCGCGGAGCTGGCGGAGCACCGCCTTGAGACGCGATTCTGCGCCGGATGCGGCGGGGTCGTGGGGCGGCTGGTCGAACAGGCGTTCCAGGCGCCGGGCCATGCGGTCGATGCGCGAGTTGGTGAGTCCGATGACTTTCGCGGCCACCTCTGTCGAGTAGCGCAGGGACACGTCGTCGAGTTGGGCGTGGCCGGCGGCCACCATCTCGGCCACGAGAGTGTCGGCCCTGGCCTCCATGAGGTCGCGATAGCGGCTCGCAACCGTCTTCGGTGCGAAATACCGCGCGATCTTGCTGCGCTGCTGGCGGTGCGGCTCGCCGTCCATGAAGAGGATGGGCTCATCGGCCATGGTCCCGTCGGGGATGGACTCGGAGTTGAATCCAGCCTGTGCAGTGGCGTCGCGTTCGCGGAGGATCTGGCGGACGGCCTCGGCGGACCTCACCCGCCACACACCGTCGAGGCGTTCGACCCGTGGGGAGTCGGCCTCCCCGGGCTTGACGGAGATGCGTCGACAGGCGGTATCGGCGCTCATCTCTCCAGAGTAGGACGACGCTGCAGGTTCGGTTGCGGATCCGGGGAGTCCCGTGACCAACGTTGGGGCTGGACGGTCACCGGGAGTCGCCGGGCCTACCATCGATCGCAGGCAATCAGTAGAGGAGCATGGCGATGATCGTCGCGACACCAGTGACCGAGGACGGTATGAGTGGGCACACCTGGGGGAAGGCCCGGTCGGTCGGTGTGGCGGACGTCCGCGATGGACGCGTTGCCACCTGGTCCGTTCACGAGGTGCGGTGGGACGAGTCCCACGATGCCGGCACGCACGGATCCCACCATGCCCGGGTGGTCCGCTTCCTCAAGGAGCAGGCCGTCGAAGCCGTGGGCGTCGACCACATGGGCGAGGGGATGGCCCGCATGATGCGCACGATGGGCATCCACGTCCTCCCCGCCACGCCGGGAGACGCGCAAGCGTCAGTGCTGAGTGCCGTCGCAGGGACGCGCCCAGGTTCGTGAGTCTCGGCGGCCCCACAGGATGCCGCTGAGACGGTGCGAGGGTCACTGGTCGGGGGTCTGCGAGGACTCCCGTCGGGTCTTCTCCGGGTGGAGGATGCGCTCCTCGGAGTCCTCCAGGATCACCCGCGCCTGCTCCTCGGGGTCGTCGCTGCCGACCGCCTGCTCCTCGGGGAGCAACTGCTCGCGGCCTTCGACCATCCGGTCGTTCGGGGATGACGTCATGTCCCGAACCCTAGCGCTGGGCGGGTTCCCGCCGCCCGACGCGCAGCCGACCGACGAGGTATTGTGCGATCGTGGTTGGTCAGCCAACCAGAAGTGCACACACCCCACCCGAATTGTGGCGAACAAGAACTCCCGCCCGCGGACGGGGGGAACGTCGCTGCGGGCGGGAGCCAGTCATGTCACCGGTCGCGGTGACAATATCCACTGTAACTACTAACGGGTCACACCTCTTCGAGCGCCTCGCCACGGTATTCGGGCAGGAGGAAGGCCGCAGCCATGGCCATGAGGAACATCGCCCCGAAGACGATGAACAACACAGGCAGGCCGCCCGCGCGGTTGAGGACGGGTACGAGCAGGGGAGCCGACATCGCGGCTAGGCGACCGAACGCCGTCGCGGCGCCGGCGCCGGAGGCGCGAACAGCCGTCGGGTACACCTCGGGAGTGATGGCGTAGAGCGCCCCCCACGCGCCGAGGTTGAAGAAGGACAGCGTGCAGCCGGCGGCCAGGGTGATGGCGTAGGCGGCGGACTCAATGCCCGGGGCCAAAGCGTCGCTGATCTGGGGTGCCATCCCGAAGAGGATCGCGCCGACGGCGGAGCCACCCAGGAAGGTGGCGAGTGTCGGCTTTCGTCCCCACAGTTCCACCAGGATGGCGGCGACGAGGTAGCCCGGGAGCTGGGCGAGCGTCATGTAGAGGGTGAACTCGAACGACTTGACCAGGGTCATTCCGTTCTGGTGCAGCAGGGTGGGCAGCCAGATGAAAGCGCCGTAGTAGGCGAAGTTCACGCCGAACCAGACCAGCCAGAGCCCGATCGTGGCGCGGCGGAACCGAGGGCTCCACAACTCCCGCCACGAGACCTTGCGGGACTCATCGAATACCTCCGCGGCCTTCTCGTGGTCTGCAGTGGTGATACCGGCAGCCGACTCGAACTCCTGCACCACCTCCTCGGCCTCCGTGTGGCGGTCCTTGCCCTCGAGGAAGCGGACGGACTCCGGGAGCCCGTAGCGGATGACCAGCGACCAGACCGCGGGGATGGCGCCGAGGGCGAGTGCCCAGCGCCAGCCGCTCTCGACGTTCGGGACGAGGAGGTAGCCGATCGACGCCGCGGCGAGCCAGCCGACGGCCCAGAAGGACTCCAGCGCCACGACGACGCGGCCGCGGATCCGCTTGGGCGCGAACTCCGAGACCAGCGTCGACGCCACCGGCAGCTCCGCGCCCAGCCCCAGCCCGACGATGAAGCGCAGGACGATGAGCATGGCCAGCCCGGTGGAGAGAGCCGACAGGCCTGTCGCGATCCCGTAGATGAGCATGGTGAGTGCGAAGACCTGGCGTCGGCCGATCCTGTCGGCCAGGAGCCCGCCCAGCGACGCACCCACCGCCATGCCCACGAAGCCGATGGATCCCAGCAACGAGAGCTCGGTGTCGCCCAGCTGCCACTCGGCAACGAGCGCGGCCATGATGAAGGAGATGAGCCCGATGTCCATGGCGTCCAGCGCCCAGCCCACGCCCGAACCGAGGAGCAGCTGGTTGTGCTTGCGCGTGTAGGGGAGACGGTCCAGCCGGTCCGTACGAGTCAGTCGCATGCGCGGAACTATAGGGACCGCCCAACGAAGGACCCGAACTCTCCGGGATGCGGTCGATGGGGGCACAGGCCGACCGGCGTGTGCCTGCGGCATCGTCACGGCATGATGGGTCCATGACCGTCGCGCCACCGCTCAGCGGAATGATCGTCTGCCTTGATGACAGCCCGCTGGACGACCTCGTCGGCCCGATCGAGGTGCTGGTCCAGGAGGGACTCCGCACACTGACGCTGCCGGCCGGTCACGCCGACTTCGGAGAGCTCACGCAGATCTTCGGTGCGCGGGCCCGGTTCGGGGCCCACGGCGTCGCGACACCCGCCCATGCCCAGGATGCAACCGAGGCCGGGGCTGGATTCCTACTCCTGGACTCGGCTGACGCCTTCCTCGTCGCGTCGGCCGCAGCCACGGGCGCGGCCGTCTACCCGCAGGCGATGACGCCGGCGGAGATCCGCGCCGCTCTGGGCATGGAGGTTGCCGGCGTCACCCTGTACCCCGCCGACGTCGTCGGGCACGTCATGGCGAAGCGGTTGGCTCCGCTCGGCCTCGTGGACCATCTGGTGCCGCGGGGAGGTGTAGGGGCCTTCGCGGCCAGCGAATGGTTGAAAGCAGGCGCGCCTGCCGTGTGCGTCGACGACGTCCTCCTGGCTGATGCGCTCCGCGGTGGGGACCTGGGCAACCTGCGTGACCGATGCCCCGCGTTCGTCAAGGCTGGTCGCCGCTGAGCTTGGGAATATCGGAACCACAAGCTAATCTGAGAGAAGTCTTGGAAATTCTCAGGAAAGCGAGTGGCGGTGACACACCCCAAACGAGCGGCGATCGACGTCGACAACTCACTCCAGCCCGACGTCACGATCGAGGCCCGACGCGGCAGGGCGCGCACCGTCCGCAACGCCATCAGACGGGCCATGGCGCCCGTCTCGGTACTGTCCCTCATGGCCGCCACGACGGTGCTGACATTCGTGCCGCTGGGGGAGACCACCTCCGTCAGCGTCGCTGACCCGCAGCACCAGCCCGCGCTGCAGCGCACCAGCCGCAGCGGAGAACGCGCCCCTCTCGCAGCCGTGACGGTGTCGCCCAGCGCCTCCTCGTCCAGCTCACCCACTCCGTCGGTCAGCCCGTCGCCGTCGCCCAGCGCCTCGCCGAGCCCGAGCGCAAGCCCCACACCGACGCAGGAACCCACACCCGCCCCGGAGCCCACGCCCGAGCCGACCCCGACGGAGACCACGCAGGCGCCGTCGCCGGAGCCGACAACGGCCCCCGCCCCGAAGCTCCCCGGCCTCGCCGAGAGTGCAGGGACCCGCTGGGCCACCACCGCCGTGAACCTGCGCACGGGTCCGGGTACCGGCTACGCCAAGGTCACCACCGTGGCCCCGGGCCGAAAGCTGACGATCACCACCGCCACCATGGACGGGTGGCAGCAGCTGCGCTGGGACGGTGCGGCGGTCTGGATCAAGGCAAGCTTCCTGACCGACCAGGAGCCAGCCCCGGAGCCGGAGCCCGAGCCCGCAAAGGCCGCGGAGTCCAGCTCCGGAGGCTCGAGTGCTTCGTCGTCCAGCGGCTCCAGCGCCTCCTGCCCCTCGTCGGCGCAGTCCATCATGTCGGGCCTCACCTCGCGCACCGCCAATGTGCTCCGCGAACTGTGCGCGGCCTTCCCGGGCATCAACAACTACGGGGGCACGCGATCCGGGGGTGGCAGCTACCACTCCACGGGTCAGGCGATCGACGTGATGATCTCGGGAGACGCGGGTTGGGACGTCGCGAACTGGGCGAGGAACAACTCGGGATCGCTGGGAATCATCGAGGTGCTCTACGCCCAGAAGATCTGGACAGCACAGCGAGCGGGCGAGGGCTGGCGCTCGTTCTCGGACCGTGGCTCCACCTCGGCCAACCACTACGACCACGTGCACATCAGCGTCCGCTGACCTCCTGTCGCCCATGCCGCCCCGGCCACTAGGCTGGGGCGCATGAGCGCACCCGTCGATCCCACCACGACCAACGCCTGGTCCGACCTCCGTCAGCTGAAGGACGACATGCGTCCGAACCTGAGGGAGTGGTTCGCCAACGAACCCAACCGTGCGTCGGAGTTCTCGTTCCACGTGGCCGACCTCCACGTCGACCTCTCGAAGAACCTCATCACCCACGATGTGGTTGCTGCCCTGTTGCGGCTGGCGGAACAGGTGAACGTCTCCGACCGGCGCGACGCCATGTTCGCGGGAGAGCGCATCAACGTCACCGAGGACCGGGCCGTCCTCCACACCGCACTCCGCCTTCCTCGCGATGCGGAGCTCGTCGTGGACGGGCAGGACGTCGTCGCCGACGTGCACGAGGTGCTCGACCGGATGTACGCGTTCGCCGACAAGGTCCGCTCGGGCGAGTGGCTCGGGGTCACGGGCAAGCGCATTAGCACCGTCGTCAACATCGGGATCGGTGGCTCGGACCTCGGCCCGGTCATGGTCTACGAGGCGCTGTTGCCCTACAAGCAGGACGGCCTGGAGTGCCGCTTCATCTCCAACATCGACCCCGCCGACGTGTTCGAGACCACCGCTGACCTCGACCCGGAGACGACGCTCTTCATCGTCGCGTCCAAGACGTTCACCACGCTTGAAACCCTGACCAACGCCCGACTGGCCCGCCAGTGGTTGGTGGACGGACTCGCTGAGGCGGGCGCCGTTGACGGCACGGACGAGGGGAACCGCGCCGCTGTCGCCAAGCACTTCGTCGCCGTGTCCACGGCCCTCGACAAGGTGGCTGACTTCGGCATCGATCCGGAGAACGCCTTCGGCTTCTGGAACTGGGTCGGCGGGCGCTACTCCGTCGACTCCGCCGTGGGACTCCCCATCGCCATCGCGATCGGACCGGCCGGCTTCCGGGACTTCCTCGCCGGTTTCCACGCCGTGGACGAGCACTTCCGCACGACTGAACCTGCGCGCAACGTCCCGCTGCTCATGGGCCTCCTCAACGTCTGGTACGTCAACTTCTTCGACGCCGCCAGCCACGCCGTCCTGCCCTACGCCCAGTACCTCCACCGGTTCGCCGCCTACCTCCAGCAGTTGACGATGGAGTCCAACGGGAAATCCGTGCGCTGGGACGGCACCCCGGTCACCACCGACACCGGGGAGATTTTCTGGGGGGAGCCGGGCACCAACGGCCAGCACGCCTTCTACCAGCTGATCCACCAGGGCACCCGGCTCATCCCTGCCGACTTCATCGCCGTCGCAAACCCGGCACGCCCCCTCCAGGACGGCGACACCGACGTCCACGGCATGTTCCTGGCGAACTTCTTCGCCCAGACCGCTGCCCTTGCCTTCGGCAAGACGGAGGCGGAGGTCCGCGCGGAGGGCACGGCCGAGGAGGTCGTCGCCGCGCGTGTGTTCGAGGGCAACCGGCCCACGACGTCGATCATGGCGCCGGCGCTCACCCCCTCGGTGGTGGGCCAGCTCATCGCCCTCTACGAGCACATCACCTTCGTGCAGGGAGTTGTGTGGGGCATCGACTCGTTCGACCAGTGGGGCGTCGAGCTGGGCAAGAAGCTCGCGCTGGAGATCGCACCGGCCATCTTCGGCGACGCCGAGGCCCTTGCCTCACAGGATGGCTCCACGCAGGCCCTGGTCACGTGGTACCTGGAGCACCGGGACTGACAGCGACGATCGACCGAGGGGCCCCGTGCTGTTGCCCCTCGGTCGCCGAGTAGCCGCCGGCGTATTGCCCTCGGTCGCCGAGTAGCCGCCGGAGGCGGCATGTCGAGGCATGTGGCTTCCCCTCGACACGGGCACTGCGTGCCCTACTCGGGGACCGCGGATCGTCAGCCGACAGCGCCGGGCAGCACGTCGCCGGACGGCCACTCGGTGGAGATGAAGTCGGCCACCTCGTCGGAGTGCAGCAACTCCTCCAGCGTTTCCACACCGGGGTTCTCGTTGTCAGCGCGCCAGACCAGGATGTTGGCGTAGGGGTTGCCCTCGACGGCCTCGACGGCGATCGCCTCGTCCGTGCTGAGTCCGGCGGTGAGGATGAAGTTGCCGTTGATCAGCGCGACGTCCACCTGGGGATCCTCCAGCTGCTGGACGATGACCTCGGGCTGGTTCTCCTCGAACTGCAGACCCTTGGGGTTCTGCTCGTCGGTCAACGTCAGGACCGAGGCGCCCTCTTCGATGCCTGACAGCAGGCCCACCGACTCCATCAGCTTCAGACCCCGGTACTGGTTCGACGGGTCGTTCGTCAGTGCGACCACGGCGCCGTCGGGGACGGCGGAGGCGTCGTCGTGCTTGTCGGAGAACAGGGCGAAGGGCTCGATGTGGATCCCGTCGCCGTGCTCGAACTCGAAGCCCTTCTCCTCCATCTGGTTCTCCAGGTAGGGCAGGTGCTGGAAGTAGTTGGCGTCGATGTCGCCAGCGGCCAGCGCCTCGTTGGGGAGGACGTAATCGTCGAACTCCCGGATCTCGATCTCGATGCCCGCGTCGGCGGCGAGCTCACTCTGGACGAACTCGAGGATCTTCGCGTGCGGGACGGGGCTTGCTCCGACGACGACCGTGCTGGTGTCGCCCTCGACGGGCGTCGCTCCGCCGTCGGGGTCGGACCCGCAGGAGCTCAGGGCGAGGGTGGCCGCCAATGAGGCGGCGATGACGTGACTCAGCTTGCGCATGAGGGTCACTCCTTACTGCTCGGGGCCAACAACAGGTTGGCCGGTCATGTGGCCAGGTTCTGGCCGATCCCGCGACAGGCGGGAAACCGGTGGGTCAGCGGTGGTCGACGGCGTGGCTGACGCGGTCGCCGACGAACTGGATCAGCTGGACGATGAGGATGAGTACCAGCACGGTCACGATCATCACGTCCAGCTGGTAGCGCTGGAACCCGTAGTTGTAGGCGAGGCGGCCGAGCCCACCGCCGCCGATGAGGCCGGCCATCGCGGAGTACCCGACGATCGTCACCAAGGTGGTCGTGACCCCGGCGACGAGAGTGGGCATGGCCTCGGGGATCAGGACCTTGGTGATCGTCTGCAGGCGGCTGGAGCCCATCGCGTGTGCTGCGTCGATCTTGCCGACGTGCACGTCGCGCAGCGCGGTCTCGACGAGGCGGGCGAAGAACGGGATCGCCGCGATCGCCAAGGACACACTGGCCGCGATCGGGCCCACCGACGTGCCCACCAGCCACCGTGTGAAGGGGATGAGGGACACCATGAGGATGGCGTAGGGGAAGGACCGCGTGATGTTGACGAGCACGCTGGACAGTGCGACGTCGGCGACGCGGGTGGCGGCCATGCCGCCGGGTCGGACGACGAAGAGGATGACTCCGAGCGGCAGTCCCAGGAGCACGGTCGCGATGCCCGAGATCCCGACCATCTGGAGGGTCTCCACCAGCGCCGGCCCCAGCGCCTTGCGCAGCGCCGGGTTGGAGAACAGGTCGAACGTCTCGAGAAGCGTCATCGCAGCCCCTCCGGGTGCAGTTCGCTGGTGAGCCGGGCGTCCGCGCCTTGGGCCTGCAGCGACGCAATGACAGCACGGGGGTCCGTTCCCGCCGGGACCTCGATGCGCAGGTGGGAGAAGGTGGTGCCGGCCAAGTGTTCCACCGATCCCGCCAGGATGTTCAGCTCCGCCCCGACCTCGCGGGAGGTGTGCGCGACGACGGGCCGTGTGGCGTGCTCGCCGGAGGAGAGGACGTCGACCAGCACGCCGTCGGTGTGCGCGACGTCGGCGTGGGGTGGAATTCCGAGCAGCGCCTGGCTGAGTCGACCATCCAGTTTCCGGACCGCCTGGGTCAGGGGCCCGGACTCGATGATGCGCCCATCCTCCAGCAGCGACACGGAATCACAGATGGACTTCACCACATGCATCTCGTGGGTGATGACGAGCACAGCCAGTCCGTCCCGTCCGCGCAGGGAGCGGATCAACTCGAGGATCTCGTCGGTGGTGCGGGGGTCGAGGGCTGAGGTGGGCTCGTCGCACAACAGGACGTCCGGGTCGGTGGCCAGTGCACGGGCGATGCCGACCCGCTGCCGCATGCCTCCCGAGAGTTGCGCCGGGTAGGCGTCTGCGGAGTCCGCGAGACCGACCAGCCCGAGCAGCTCCTTGACCTTGGCCTGGCGCGGCGCCCGGGGAGTGTTGACCAGCTCGAGGGGGTAGCCGACGTTGTCGGCGATGGTCCGGGAGTCGAACAGGTTGGCCTGCTGGAAGACCAGTCCGATCCTGCGTCGGGCGCTGCGCAGGGACCCGGCCCGTGCGGCGGTCAGGTCGACCCCGTTGATCTCGATGGTCCCCGATGTCGGCTTGTCCAGCATCGTGAGACAGCGCACCAGCGTCGACTTGCCTGCGCCGGAGTGACCGATGATCCCGTGGACGGAACCGGCGGGGACCGTCAGCGAGACGCCGTCGAGGGCGCGCACCTCGCGCGTGCCCTGCTGGTAGACCTTGTACAGGTCGGTGACGGTGATCATCCGAGTGCTCCCGATGGTGTGACCCCACCATTGAACCAAGAGCGAGTCGTCGGGAACGAATCGACGGCGCAGGGGTTCGCGCTGGGCGCAACCCCCAGCCGGCGTCTCACCAAGCGGACACGCCACGCCCCATGCCGTGGTAGTTCCAGCCGGCGTCGTGCCAGCGTCGGGGGTCGAGGACGTTGCGGCCGTCGATGATGGTGCGGGTGGCCACCAGGTCCCCGAGGGCCTCGGGGTCGAGGTCCAGATAGTCCCTCCACGGGGTCAGCACCATGACGACGTCGGCCTCGCGGACCGCGTCCTCGACGGAGTCGGCGACATCGAGCCCGGGGTGGCGGCGGCGCAGCTCGTCGCCGGCGGCGGGGTCGGCCACCACCAGACGCGCGCCCCGGTCGCGCAGGCGCATGGCGATGTCGAGCGCGGGGGAGTCGCGGAGGTCGTCGGTGTCCGGTTTGAACGTGATCCCGAGCACCGCGACCCGTGCCCCCGCGACGGAGCCGCCGGCGGCCTCCTCGGCCAGTTCGACGGCGTGGTGGCGTCGGCGGAGATTGATGGCGTCGACCTCGCGCAGGAACGTGAGGGCCTCATCGACGCCCAGCTCCTCCGCCCGCGCCATGAAGGCGCGGATGTCCTTGGGGAGGCAGCCGCCGCCGAAGCCGATACCGGCCTGGAGGAACTTCTTGCCGATGCGGTCGTCGTGGCCGATGGCCTCGGCCAAGCGGCTGACGTCGCCACCAGTGGCTTCGCACAGCTCGGCCATGGCGTTGATGAACGAGATCTTCGTGGCCAGGAACGAGTTGGCAGCCACCTTCACCAGTTCCGCCGTGGGGTAGTTGGCCACCACCAGGGGGGTCCCGTCGGCCAGCGGGGTGGCGTAGCACTCATCGAGTATCGCCTTGGCGACGTCCCCCTGGCCGCGGTCCTCGGGCAGCCCATAAACCAGACGATCGGGGTGCAGCGTGTCCTGGACGGCGTAGCCCTCGCGCAGGAATTCCGGGTTCCAGGCCAGGATGATGTTCTTCCCTGACCCGGCCAGACGGTCGGCCAGGCGCTGGGCCGTCCCGACGGGCACCGTGGACTTGCCGGCCACCAGCACCGGTCGTCCCTCGGTACGCGGAGCGGCATGGTCCATCACCGTCTCGATGGCGGCGTCCACGTAGCGTAGGTCCGCTGCCAGCGCCCCGTCGAGTTGCGGCGTTCCCACGCCGATGAAGTGGATCTCTGAGTCGGCGATCAGCGACGGGTCGGTGGTGAAGCGCAGTCGGCCCGATTCCACGTTGCGGGCCAGGAGCTCTGGGAAGCCGGGCTCGTGGAACGGGGCACGGCCGGCAGCCAGCGACTCGATCCTCGCTTCATCGACGTCCAGGCCGACGACGTCGTGTCCGAGCTCGGCCATGCAGGCGGCGTGCACGGCTCCGAGGTAGCCGCAGCCGATGACAGAGATGCGCATGTGGTCACGATAGCGACGACCCGGTGGAATCGGCGCCCCCGGGTGTACGGATACGGCCGCAGGCGGGACAATGGTCCCGACGTACATCGATGGCATCCGAAAGGTTTGGTGGGACGTGGTCAACGAGGATCAGGCACGCGCAGTCGTGACCGAGGGCAGGGGAGTGCTGGGCATCGAGTTCGGCTCCACCAGGATCAAGGCGGTCCTGATCGGTGACGACAGGACCCCGATCGCGAGCGGCGGGTTCGAGTGGGCCAGCAAGCACGAGAACGGGATTTGGACCTACGACGACGACGCGATCTGGGCGGGCCTGAAGGCTGCGTACGCCGATCTCGTCGCCGAGGTGGATCGCCGGTACGGCGTGAAGCTGGAGAGGCTCGCAGCCCTCGGTATCTCCGGCATGATGCATGGCTACCTGGCTTTCGACGCCGACGGTCAGTTGCTGACTCCCTTCCGCACCTGGCAGAACACCATCACGGGGGAGGCCTCCAAGGCGCTGACCTCGTTGTTCGAGTACAACATCCCGCAGCGTTGGAGCGTCGCCCACCTGTACCAGGCCGTGTTGGGCCGCGAGGAGCACGTCGGCAGGATCGCGCACCTCACGACCCTGGCCGGGTACGTGCATTGGCGGCTCTCCGGGGAACAGGTGCTGGGAGTTGGCGAGGCATCCGGGATGTTCCCGATCGACCTGGGCACCGGTGGCTTCAACGAGCGCATGCAGCAGCAGTTCGACGAGCAGGTCGCCGACCGCAGGTACGGCTGGAAGCTCGCGGACATCCTGCCGCGGGTCGCGTCGGCAGGTGAAGCCGCAGGTCGGCTGACCCCTGACGGCGCAGCGCTGCTCGACCCGACCGGCACGCTCCGGTCCGGTGTTCCGATGGCGCCACCGGAGGGCGACGCGGGCACCGGGATGGTGGCGACCAATTCCGTGGCCCCACGCACCGCGAACGTGTCCGCCGGGACCAGCGTCTTCGCCATGGTCGTGCTCGAGCGTGATCTCAGCCGTGTCCACGAGGAGATCGACCTGGTCACGACGCCGGCCGGGGATCTCGTCGGCATGGCGCACTGCAACAACGGCACCGTCGATCTCAACGCCTGGGTATCGCTCTTCGGCGAGGTGGCGCAGGCACTCGGGACCGGCGTGGACCAGCAGACCCTCTTCGGCACCCTCTATCGCGCCTCGCTGGCGGGGGAGCCCGACGGCGGCGGCATGCTCGCGTACAACTACCTGGCCGGTGAGCACGTCGTCGGGATGGAGTCGGGACGTCCGCTGTTCACCCGTAGCGCCTCCAGCCGGTTCACGCTCGCGAACTTCATGCGCACCCACCTCTACGCCTCCCTCGGCGCCCTCCGCGTCGGTCTCGATGTGCTGCTGAAGGACGAAGGCGTCGAGCTGGACGCCATGTTCGCCCACGGTGGCCTGTTCCGCACCGCCGGCGTGGCCCAGCGCTACCTGGCCGCCGCGATCAACGCCCCCGTCTCGGTGGGCGAGGTCGCGGGCGAGGGCGGGGCCTGGGGCATGGCCCTCTTGGCGCGCTATCTGGTCGACGGTGAGGGCCAGGCCCTCGGTGACTACCTGGGCGAGAAGGTCTTCGCCGACGCCGCCGTGGAGACGCTGGAGCCGGACCCTGCGGACGTCGCCGGCTTCGAGGAGTTCATGGGCCGTTACCGGGCCGGTCTGGTGGTACAACGCGCGGCGATCGACGCCCTCGAGAACTGAGGCAGGTCCCGTCAGGGCTCGCGTCGCGTCTGCCTGAGCAGCGACGCGAGCCAGACGTCGACCTCGCGCTGTCCACGGAGCCACACCACCGGTGCCCCGGTGCTGACTCGATCGAGCATGCGCTGGCGGTTGGTCTCGTACGTCGTCCAGGCCCAGCGCACGATGTTCTGCTGCGGGTCCCGGCGGAACATCGAGGACACGTTCTCCCGGTTCCCGTGCCAGAGCTCGCGCCGGAAGAGGCCGCGCGCCAGCGTGCGCCGGATCACCCGCCACATGACCACCCAGCGGGGCTGGTCCAGCCAGACCCACGAGTCAGCCCCCTCCGGTGTGCCCGGGTCGAGCAGGACCTCGAGCCGTGAGTTCCAGTTGCCGTCCACCACCCAGCCCTCGGGGTGTTTCGCCAGGAACTCCCGGATCCTGTCCCTGGCCTCGGCCGGGTCCCGGTAGGTCCAGCCGGTGTCCCAGAAAACGGCGTCGAGCTCGAGGTGGCCGACACCCAGGATGTCGGCCGCGTGCCGCGCGAGCCGGGTCTTGCCGGCTCCGGAGGTTCCGACGACCCTCAGCCGAGGTCCCCGTCGCCGACCCGTTTCCACGTCCATCAGCTGGTCCGGAGGTGGGGGCGTCAGGTGGGCTCGACCTCGAGCGGGTGCCCCCCGATGCGGTTGCCGACATCAAGGCCGTCGATCGCCTCCATCTGCTCGGTCGTGAGGCGCAGGTCCAGCGCCCGGGCGTTGGCTGCCACACGCTGGGGGTCCTTCGACTTCGGGATGCAGACGAAGCCGCGGCCGAGATGCCAGGCGATGATGACTTGGGCCGGTGTCGCGTCGAGGTCCTCCGCGACCTGCGCGATCGTCGGGTTGGTCAGGTCCTGCGACGCGCCGAGCGGGCTCCAGGTCTCCACCACGACTCCCATGTCCGAGCACTGGTTGATCAGGTCGTGCGGCTGGAAGGTGGGGTGAAGTTCGATCTGGTTGACTGCCGGCGTGATGCCGGTGTCGTCGACGATGGCGTCGAGGTGCTCCGGCAGGAAGTTCGACACCCCGATGCTGGTGGTGAGGCCCTCGGAGCGGAAGTCGATGAGCTCTCCCCACGACTCGACGTACTTGTCCTGCTTCGGGCAGGGCCAGTGGATGAGGTAGAGGTCGACGCGGTCCAGACCGAGCTTCTCGAGGCTCCGCGAGATCCCGGTCCGAGCGTTCTCCCGGCCCTGTGCCTTGTTCCACAGCTTCGTGGTGACGAAGATCTCGTCCCGTGGCAGGCCGGACGCGGCGATCGCGCGTCCCACCCCGACCTCATTGCGGTAGATGGCGGCGGTGTCGATGTGGCGATACCCCGCCTCGAAGGCGGCCAGAACCGCGCGCTCGGCCTCGTCGTCGGACATCTGGAAGGTCCCCAGCCCGAGCTGGGGGATGATGGTGCCGTCGTTGAGGCTGGTCAGGGGCCAAGTGGTCATGTGTCTGCGTCTCCTCGGATCAGTGCTGGAACCATTCAACACCCCAACACCAGCACCCCGAGACGAGCCGGGCCTCCGGACCATAAGCTGGGATGCGGAGGGAGGTGCCATGGCTCCGGAGGTGATCGCCACCCGACTGGTCGACGCGCAGGTGATCGCGGCCGGGACCCAGTGGCAGCCCAGCCTCGCCGCGGCCGACGGCACCGCCCAGCTGGCCCCGACGTCGTGGGGTCAGGTGGCGTGGCGCATCCGTCAGGCGTGGGGCAGCCGCTGGATGCCTGGACGAGCCACACTGACTGCCGCCACCCTGCAGTTCGAGGCGCTGCCACCCGTCCGCCTGCTGCTGGGGGAGGACGCCTCCCTGGAGCTCGACCTCCGAGGCATCACCCATCTCGACACCCGCTCGCTTCCTCTCGGGGGCGAGATCACCGCCACCGTGCCGGGTGCCGTCGTGCGGTTCCGCTGCCGAGGTGCCGACCGTTTCGCGGGGCAGGTGCGCGACGCAGTCCGCGACGCCCGGCGCCGTTAGGCGTCCGCACTGAGCCCGGGCGCTCGGTTGTGGAGCACACCGTCGCGCGTGGGACAATGACGCCCATGCAATCCCTCCCCGCGCTGCTGGACGCCCGGGTCCGTGACGTCACCGGCGTCGACCCCGAGATGCGACCCGCCACCAAGCCCCAGTTCGGACACTTCCAGTCCAACGTCGCGTTGCGGCTGGCGAAGCAGGAGGGGCGGCCACCCCGTGAGGTGGCGGCGTCGATCGTCGAGAAGCTGGACGTCAGTGACCTCTGCGAGCCCCTCGAGATCGCGGGACCCGGGTTCATCAACTTCCGGATCCGCGCCGACGTGCTGGCACACTCGGCCACGGCACTCCTCGAGGACCCCAACCGGGGCCTCAACCGGAGCGAGCAGCCGCAGCGCGTGGTCATCGACTACTCCGCGCCCAATGTCGCCAAGCAGATGCACGTGGGCCACCTGCGCTCCACGATCATCGGCGACTGTTTCCACCGGGTCCTCAAGGCGCTGGGCCACGAGGTCATCCCGCAGAACCACATCGGCGACTGGGGACGCCAGTTCGGCATGCTGGTGGAGCAGATCCTGGACGAAGACCTCGACCCGTCGACGCTGGACCTCGCCTCGGCTGAAGCCCTGTACCAGCGCGCCAACGCGCACCTCAAGGCGGACGAGGAGTTCGCCACCCGGTCTCGCGACCGCGTCGTGAAGCTCCAGGCGGGCGATGACGAAACGCTTCGGATCTGGCAGCAGTTGATCGACGTCTCACTGGCCGGCTTCAACGCCACCTACGACCGAATGAACGTCCTGCTGACCAACGAGCACCTGGCGGGCGAGTCCACCTACAACGACGACCTGCCGCGGGTCTGCGACGACCTCGAGTCCCGCGGCATCGCCGTCGTCGACGATGGCGCCCTGGTGGTATTCGTGCCCGGCTTCAACGCCCCGGCCATCATCCGCAACCAGCGCGGCGGCTACGGCTACGCCACCACCGACCTCGCGGCCATCCGTCGCCGGGTGGGGGAGCTCGACGCCGACCGGATCATCTACGTGGTGGGTGCCCCCCAGACGTTCCACTTCGAGCAGGTCTTCGCCGTCGCCCGGATGGCCGGCTACCTGCCCGAGGGCGTCACGGCGGAGCACGTCGGCTTCGGCCAGGTGCTGGGCGCGGACGGCAAGAAGTTCTCCACCCGCGAGGGCACGGCGGTCTCCCTCAACGTATTGCTGGACATGGCGGAGGCGGAGGCGGCGCCCAACGTCGCGCTCGCCGCCATCAAGTACGCGGACCTCTCGAGCGGGTTGCAGAAGGACTACACCTTTGACGCCGAGCGCATGGTCCAGACGACTGGTGATACCGGTCCCTACCTGCAGTACGCCCACGCTCGCGTGTGCCAGATCCTGCGCAGGGCGGAGGCCGAGGGCTACGGCTACGGCGCCGTCACCGTGCTGGACGAGCCTGCGGAGCAGACGCTGGCCCTGCTGCTCAGTCGATTCGGGGAGATCGTCGACGAGGTGGCAGTGACGCTGCAGCCGCACAAGCTGTGCGGCTACCTCTACGACCTTGCCGGGGCGCTGGCCCACTTCTACGAGGTGTGCCCCGTGCTCAAGTCCGAGGGCGAGGTGCGCTCGTCGCGCCTGGCGCTGTGCGCGGCCACCAAGCTCGTGCTGGGTACGGGCCTCGACCTGCTTGGAATCGACGCGCCCGAGCGGATGTGACGGTCCGCCGGCGGGTCAGGCGTCGGCAGGCTTGCTGACGGCTTCTTCCGCCTCCCGCTCGCGGCTCTCGTAGTCCATCGGGTCCGGGTGCTCGAGGGCATCAGCCGCGGCAGCGGCCGCCCCGACGATCCCGGCCCGGTTCCTCAGTTGCGCCGGGACGATGGGGGTGCGCAGGTCCAACAACGGCAGGAATTTGTCGCTGTCGCGGGAGATGCCACCGCCGACGACGAACAGGTCGGGCGAGAAGATGAGCTCCAGGTAGCTGTAGTAGCGCTGCAAGCGTTCGGCGTACTCGGGGTACGACAGGCCCTCTCGGTCCTTCACCGACGACGCGGCGCGGGTCTCGGCGTCGTGACCGTCCAGCTCGACGTGGCCCAGTTCGGCGTTGGGGATCAGCACACCGCGGTAGATGATGGCTGACCCGATGCCGGTGCCGAGCGTCGTCATGATCACCAGTCCGGGGTGGTCCTTGGCGGCACCGTAGCGGACCTCGGCGAGCCCTGCGGCGTCGGCGTCGTTCACCATGGTGACGGCCCGGCCCAGCTTGTCGCTGAAGAACTTCTCGGCCTCGAGCCCCACCCAGGACTTGTGCAGGTTGGCCATGAACACGACCTTGCCGTGCACGGCCGGGCCGGGAATGGCGATCCCGATGGGGGCGTCGCCGATGCTGCCGGAGAAGTGGTCGACGATCTCGGCGATGGCATCACCGACGGCGTCCGGCGTGGACTTCTTGGGCGTCGGGATCCTGAGGCGGGGTTCAGCCCACTCGCCCTTGTCCAGATCCACCGGCGCGCCCTTGATGCCGGAGCCGCCCACGTCGATACCCAGAATGGTGCTCATGGGCGCTCAGCCTAGCGGGGTGGTGGCCACTCGTGGAGGGCAGGGCCAGATGCGGGCTCGGCGATGGGTGCCGTCAGGTATGCGGGCGCACCCGGCGTCTCCCGGGCGATCCGGGCTCGCTCGACCTGCTCGTCGACGAAACGCCTGGCCTCCACCTCGTCGAGATGGTAGGCCTCCACGGACACCGGGCCGTCGGTGGTGTGGATGCTGACGCGGGCCAGACGCAGTCGCCGCTGCAACGGACCCTGCAGGAGGCCTATCGACTGCATGCGACGGTGCGGCACGACCGAGATCGTGTGGTCCACCCAGCCGTGGTGGGTCACCACCAGCTGTGAGTTGGCGCCCCAGCGGTGCTGGCGGAATCCCAGCGGCGTCAACCAACGGGCGCGAGGGGGCTGCGGGTGGAGTTCGACCGCGTCGAGGTCGACGCCGGGCCAGAAGGCATGGAGAACCGCGCGGACATCGTCGATGGTGCCGTAGGGGAGGACCGTGGAGGTGGTCTCGGCGTTGCTGTCGAGGATCGACGTCCCGAGCACGGTCACCCGCATGCGATAGAGACCCGTCAGGCGCTGCATGAAGTCCTGTCGGATGGCGACGGCTTGGATGCGGTCGGCCTTGAGGCTGCGGGAGACCTTGGTGAAGAGGCCTCTCCGGACGTGAAGGCCGTCGGGGACCCTGTTCACGGTGAAGTCCCAGTTGGTCACCAGTTCGCGCCACAGGTATCCACCGACACCGAAGACGACGCCGAACATGGCGGCGAAGCTGAACTCGCGGACGACGAACAGCATGACGACGATGAAACCCAGCCCCAAGAGCAGGAATGGCAGGAAAGAGGAGACCAGGACCCCCTTGAGCAGCGTGCCCGGCGCGACCGTGACGAGCTCCTCGGACTCCGCTGGGATGGGGGCGGACGCGTTCGGCACCCCGGGAGCCGGCTCCTTCTGCTTGGCGGCGTCCGGCTGGACGTCGACCATCGCCTTCATGCGCGCGAGCAGGTGATCGCGCAGTGCCTCTGCCCGTTCGCGACCGAGGAACTCGAGCTTCTGGCCACCTGAGCCGCCGACGTCGATCTGCACGCTCGCGAGCCCCAGCATGCGTGCCGGCAGTGAGCGTTCGATGTCGACGGACTGGATCTTGGCGTAGCTGAGTCGGCTCGACTCCTTGGACAGGAAGTTCCGTTCGATGCGGAACTCCTCGTCGTCGGCGACGAAGGTGGTGGTGCGCCACTCGATGAGCCCGAGGACGAGGTTGACGACGACCACACCGAGGATCCCGAGGCCGATCATCCACCCGAAGGGCCCGATCTCGCGCAGGGAGTCGACGCCGTTCTCGGCCAGGTCGCGGCCGAAGACGAAGACGAGGCCGAAGAGGGCGATCCAGCTCTTGGCCACCCCGGTCAGAGGATGGGGACGCTCCACCGCCTTCGGGAGGTCCACGGCGGGCGGCGCCCACCCCTCCGCGATGACTGGCTGCAGGTCGCTCCCGGTGCCAGGTGCAGGCGGGTCCCAGTGGTGGGACGGCGCGGGTGGTGGCCACTCGGGCGGCGCGTCGCCCTGCGGGGCCGGGCGGTCCGGGGGAGGCGCGTAGTCCGGCGGAGCCTCAAAATCCGGAGCGTCCGGCGGCATCTCGACGGCCCGGCGCGGCTGGTCCTGCTCGGCCATCAGATGCCGGTCTGGAGCAGCTCGCCGCGCTCGATCAGACGGTCGCGCAGTTCGGCTGCGTCGCTCGGGGTCAGGCCCGGGATGGAGATGGAGCCGCTGGTCGAGGAGGTGACCATCTCGACGCTGGCGAGACCGAATGCGCGTTCGATGGGACCCGACTGGACGTTGACCAGCTGCATCCGCCCGTAGGGCACGCATGTCAGCTGCCGCCACGCGAGACCTCGCGTGAGGTACACGTCGGTGTCGGTCTCGGCATAACCCCACCGCCGGTAGGCACGGGGGGCACGCCAGATCCGCCAGGCCCAGACCACCACGAGGCCCAGGAGCACCATCCACCAGGACTGCCATTCGAGCCACGCGAGTGGAGCCACCACGATGGCGATCAGGATGGGCCATACCGTGGCGATCATCAGGAGCTTCAGCTTGAGGTACTGCGGCGAGAGGCGACGCCACTCGATGCCGGGAGGGGCGAACAAGGGGGCCATCGAGCTCATCTCACGAACCGTTCGTACTTGCGGGCGGGGCTGTCGGGGCCGAGGACCTTGATGTCACCCAGCATGGAGTAGCCGGCGATGCGGACGATCGGTCCGCCGGGCCGAGGCACTGCGCCGCTGCACTTGTAGTCGCCGAGGATGGTGGTGACGTTGTCGACGATGGTCACGCCCTCACCGATGCGGATCTTGACGTCGCCCAATACACAGTTCACGTGGATGACGGTCTCCGCGTGCTGGAAGCGTGCGCCGACGAGGTCGATCTTCGCGTCACCCATGAACGTGGTGACGCTGACGCTCGGCCCCACGTCCAGCGGGCCGCCGGGTTTGTAGCTGGAGAGGATGGCGGTTCCGGACCGGAACTCGGCGAGAGGTAGTGGCGGACGAGGGCCGGGCCGTGCCGCGACGGGCTGTGGTGACCTCGGGGCCGGGAACTGGTGGGCCACCGGGACGAGATCGGCCACCAGTGGATTGAGGTCTCCGAAAGTCCGCGCGCCGTAGGCCTGCGTGATCCGCTCCTCGTGCTCCTCCCTGGTCAGGCGTCCCTCGGCGAAGGCGTTGCCCAGGACGCGCGCGACCAGTTCCCTGTCCTCGTCGGAACAGCGCATCTGGCGGATGCCCTCGGGATGGGGGTGGGAGGGGGTGGTCACGGGTCCAGTCTACGGGCGTGCAGCGGTGGCCTCATCCGACTGAAGTCTGAATGTCAGCGTGGATGAACCTCTCCCGAGCCCCGGACGACGAGCCGGGTGGGGATGACGATCTCCTTCGGTGCGCGCACCTCGCCGTCGAGCCTGGCGAACACGATCTTGGCCGCCTCCTCCCCGATCCGCCGAGGATCCTGTGCCACCACGGTGAGGGGTGGATCAAGCAAATCGCTGGTGGGAATGTCGTCGAACCCGACCACGGCGATGCTGGTCGCGGCTCCGCCTGCCTGCAAGGCAGCGATCACTCCCATGGAGATCAGGTTCTGTGCGGGGAACAGGGCGGTGGGCGGGGTGGGGAGGGCCATGAGCTGGGCTGTGGCAGCGGCGGACTCGTGTTCGTTTCGGAGGTTGCCCACGAGGAACTCGGGTGTCATGTCCAGACCCCGGGCGCGACATTCGTCGAGGAAGCCCCGACGGCGCTCCCGTGCGGTGAAGATCGTCTCGTCGTCGCCGAGGAAGGCGATCCGACGGTGTCCCTGGTCGGCCAAGTGTGACACGGCAATCCGGGCCCCGTCGTAATTGTTCGAGATCACCGTGTCGGCCACCAACCCGGACGGCCGACGGTCGACGAACACGATGGGCGTGCCGCGCTCGATCTCTCTGCCGAGATAGGCCTGGTCATCTCCGACGGTGGTGAGGATCAGTCCGTCCACCCGACGCCGGAGGAAGGCCTCGACAGCTTCCCGCTCGCGTGAGGGATCGTCGTCGAGACTGGAGGCGAACACGGCCACGTGGCGCTGTCGAGCGACGTCCTCAACGGCCCGGTGCACGGCCCCGGAGAATGGGTTGGCCACGTTCCCGACCAGGAGACCCAAGGTATTGGTACGCCCCCGGCGGCGCAGTTGGCCGGCATGGAGGTCAGGCTGGTAGTGGAGCTTCGCAATCGCGGCCAGCACGCGGTCGCGGGTGCCGTCGGCCACCAGCGGGTCCTGGTTGACGACTCGGGAGACAGTGGTGACGGCCACGCCGGCAGCCTCGGCCACGTCCTTCATGGTGGGCCGGGTCATCGGCCGGCGGTCCACGGATGCTTCCTGTGCGAGGTAGCCCCGGTGATGGCGGACAGGACTTCCTCGTAGGTGGCGGTGGGCGCCAGGAACGAGCCGTTGTTGCGACCGTGCCGGAGTACCTCGATTCGGTCGGCCACGGCCCGAACGTCATTGAGGTTGTGGCTGATGAGGAGGACGCCGAGGCCGAGGTCACGCAGGCTCTCGACGTAACTGAGTACCTCCGCCGTCTGGCTGACCGACAGTGAGGCCGTCGGCTCGTCCAGCACAACGATGCGGGGACGGCTCACCAGGGTGCGGGCGATGGCCACGCATTGGCGCTGGCCCGCTGACAGGTGGACGAGCGGCGTGCGGAGGTCCGGGATGCGGGCGTTGAGCTGTCGGAGGTAGGAGCGCGCCAGGTCATCCATGCGCTGGACGTCAAGCAACCCGCCGGGGCCATTCAACTCACGTCCCAGGAAGATGTTGGACGTCACGTCCAGATTCTCGGCGAGGGCGAACTCCTGGAACACCGCCGCGATGCCCATGGCAAACGCTGCCTGGGCCGACGGGATGCTGACGGCTCTGCCGTCGAAGAGCACGCGGCCCGCGTCCGGTTGGTAGACGCCGGAGATCATGCGGGCGACGGTGGACTTGCCTGCGGCGTTGTCCCCGACGAGCGCCACGACTTCCCCCGGGAAGAGGCGCAGATCCACATCGACGAGCGCCTGAACACCGCCGAAGCTCTTGCTCACGCCCTCGAGAGCAAGGATCGGACTGGGCGATTGCATGTCGTCATCCTTCCATCGATCGGGCAGGTGAGGGGATGATCGTGTCCTGCAGCGCGACGAGGGCACCTCGTGCGGAGCCATCCATCGGAAAGGCCGGCTCCACCAGGAGTTGGTCAACCGAGGGCAACAGGGGTCGCGCGCTGAGGGCATGGCGTAGCGGCGTCACGAAGGCCTCCCCGATCGTTGTCAACTCGCCGCCGAAGGTGATCCGGTCCGGAGCCAGGACGGTGGCGAGGTCCGCGAGGGCGATCCCGATCAAGCTGGCGGCGTCCGTCACGACCTGCCGGCATCCCGGATCACCGTCGCGGGCCGCCCTCACGATCGCCCGCAGATCCATGGGTCCGTGGCTCATCCGGACCAGTTCGGCCAACGCCTCTCCCGAGACGCGGGTGGTCAGGCACCCTCGTGCGCCGCACGCGCAGATACGCCCCGAGGGGTCCACCTGGACGTGGCCGAGCGCACCTGCGGCGCCACCGAGACCGCCGTGGACGGTGCCCGAGAACAGGAGGCTGGCCTCCGTGTCGTGTGAGGCGTGCACGTAGATGGCGTTCCGAGCCCCGCGGAGCGAACCCAACCTGGACTCGGCCAGAGCCCCGGCGTCGGCCTCCTTGAGGACGATCACCGGCCGCTGGATGCGGGCCTCCAGGAGCTGGTGCACGTCAACCTCAGACCAGCCGGGGAGTTGGTAGGCGTCGCGACGGCGGCCCATGCCCACACTGGAGGGCAGGGCGAGCCCGACGCCCGCGATCCGGTCCATGGACGCGCCCACCTCGTCGGCGACATCCGCGATGAGCATTGCGGCTCGGTCGAGGGTGGTGTCGGATCGGTGGTCCGGCGGGAGCGGGAGCCTCTTGGAGGCGCGGACCTCAAGTGTGGCATCGGCTATCACGAGGTCCAGCGAGCGGGGACCGATGTGGATTCCCACGGCCAGAGCCGTTGAGGTTGCGAGGGACACCAGCTGGGCTCGCCGACCCGAGCGCGTCGTGGCGCTGGTCTCCACGAGTCCCTGGTCCTGCAGTTGCTTGACGATGTTGGACACGGTGGCCGCGGACAGCCCCGTCGCGCTCGCCAACTCGACCTGCGTGATGCGGCCGTACGCCTTCACAGCTTCAACGATGCGCGCGCTGTTGGCTTCGCGCAGCGAGGGCTGGGAGCCGGGAGCCCGTGCCACGCTGTTCACGCTCACAGGCTATCAGGGGCGGCCGAACGACCATCGGGTGAGTTTGGACTGAAAACTCAACCGGCCCACGATGCGGTGAGTGATCGTATCTGCAAAACCGCTAGTCACAGCAACTGCAATCGTTACCAACGTCACGGTTTGGTAACGATTGGGTTCAAGAGTTGACGACAAGGTGTCGGTGGACCTAGCGTTCGGTTCATCGGGGTAGCGACAGGGATCGTCGCACTCCCACCTAGTCGAAGGGGACGTGGGGCAGGTATGGACCAAGGGCATGTGTTGCTGTCGATGCGGGGAATCACCAAGGAGTTTCCGGGTGTCAAAGCACTCGACGGGGTCACCATGAACGTCCGCCGGGGGGACATCCACGCCATCTGCGGCGAGAACGGCGCGGGCAAGTCCACCCTGATGAAGGTGCTCTCCGGCGTTTACCCCCACGGCACCTATGACGGAGAGATCGCCCTGGAGTCCGAGGTGGTCCGTTTCAGCGGTATCAAGGCCTCCGAGGAGCGCGGCATCGTCATCATCCACCAGGAATTGGCGCTGATCCCCGAACTGTCGGTGACGGAGAACCTCTTCCTCGGGTCAGAGGTCATGTCAGGTCTCCTGATCGACTGGCAGGCCGCGCGGTTGCGGGCGTTGGAGTTGCTGGCGCGCGTCGGGCTCGACATCGATCCCGATACTCCGGTCAAGACACTGGGGGTGGGTCAGCAGCAACTGATCGAGATCGCCAAGGCATTGGCCAAGAACGTGAAGCTCCTGATCCTCGACGAGCCGACGTCGGCCCTGAACGAAGACGACTCCCACAACCTCCTCGAACTGATGCGCGGGTTGAAGGCCAAGGGAATCACGCAGATCATGATCTCCCACAAGCTCAATGAAATCGCCGCCGTCTCCGATGCCGTCACCGTCATTCGTGACGGCCGCACCGTGGAGACCTATGACGTCGTTGCTGGCGAGGTCGACGAGGACCGCATCATCCGCGCGATGGTCGGTCGGTCGATTGAGAACCGGTATCCCGCGCGTACGCCCCACATCGGCGACGTGCTCTTCGAGGTCCGGGGTTGGAACGTCGAGCATCCGTCCATGCCCGGACGGCTGGTCGCCCGGGACGCAGGCTTCACCGTCCGGGCCGGGGAAGTGGTGGGCTTCGCGGGGCTGATGGGTGCTGGACGCACCGAGCTCGCGCGCTCCATCTTCGGGCGCTCCTACGGGAGGTGGCTGTCGGGCGAGATGTTCCTGGGCGGTGAGCGGATCGAGACGCACACCGTGTCCCAGGCCATCGATCGGGGGATCGCGTACGTGACCGAGGACCGCAAGAGCCTGGGCCTCAACCTGATCGATGACATCAAGAGCACGATCGTCTCGGCGAACCTCAAGGACATCGTGACGCGCTTCCTGCTGAGTCCCCGCAAGGAGTCAGCCGTCGCTGAGAAGTACCGCTCCGAGCTGCGGATCAAGGCGCCCAGCGTCGACGTGGGCGTGGCGACCCTCTCGGGCGGCAACCAGCAGAAGGTCGTCCTCGCCAAGTGGATGTACCCGGAACCCCAGCTGCTCATCCTCGACGAACCCACGCGCGGCATCGACGTCGGTGCCAAGTACGAGATCTACAAGCTCATCCACGCGCTCGCCGACTCCGGCAAGGCAGTGGTCGTGATCTCCTCCGAGCTGCCGGAGTTGCTCGGTATCTGTGACCGGATCTACACCATCTGTGAGGGCCGGATCACCGGGGAGCTGGCGGCTGCCGATGCCGATCAGGAAACCCTCATGCGTCGCATGACCACCACCAGCACCACTTCTGCCGCAGCGTTGTCGGCCTGACCCGGAACGGAAACGAATAAGAATGAAGGCACTCAAGCAAGTCCTCGGGAGCAACCTCCAGCAATACACGATGGCCCTGGCGCTGGTGCTCCTGGCCGTCATCTTCGATCTCGCGTCCGGCGGCCGGATGCTGACCTCGTCGAACTTCCAGAACCTCATCTCCGGCAACGCCTACGTACTCATCCTTGCGATCGGCATGGTGATGGTCATCGTCATCGGCCAGATCGACCTCTCCGTCGGCTCCGTGGCGGGGTTCGTGGGAATGACGACGGCGTTGACCACCGCCACCTATGGGTTCCCATGGTGGGCGGGCATCCTCGCGGGCCTGTTGGCTGGCGCCCTCATCGGTGCCTGGCACGGCTTCTGGCTCGCCAAGGTCGGCATCCCCGGCTTCATCACCACCCTCGCGGGCATGATGATCTTCCGCGGACTGGTCATTTGGATGTCCCAGTCCATCTCGGTCCCCGTGCCCAGCGAATACAAGTTCTTCGGTGCCGGCTACCTTCCCGAGTGGGGGCCTTCGTTCACCGGTCTGAACAACTCCACCCTGCTCCTCGGGATCCTGGCCTCCGCGTGGTTCATCTGGAGTGAGTTCAAGCGGCGCGCCCACGCTCTCGAGCGCGGTGCCGAGGCGCCCCTGTGGGCAAGCTTGGTGCGGATCGCCCTCATCGTCGTGGTGATCGGCTACGTCACCTGGCTGTTCGGTAGCGGTCGCCCCGGCACATCATTCCCGATCCCGGGAGTGATCCTCGTGATCCTGGTGATCATCTACCACGTCTTGACGCAGCGCACCCGCTTCGGACGCCACATCTACGCCGTCGGCGGAAACAAGGCCGCAGCCGCGCTGTCCGGCGTCAACACTGCCAGGACGTACTTCCTCGTGATGCTGAACATGAGCTTCCTCGCAGCCATCGCCGGCATCCTCTTCGTCGGCCGTGCCACTGCTGCAGGCCCGTCGGACGGGACGATGTGGGAACTCGACGCGATCGCGGCGGTCTTCATCGGTGGCGCTGCCGTCTCGGGCGGCATCGGTACCGTCATCGGCTCGATGATCGGCGGCCTGGTGATGGCCGTGCTCAACAGCGGACTCATGCTGCTGGGTGTCGGTGCCGACCAGACCCAGGTGATCAAGGGGCTGGTGCTCCTGGCGGCCGTCGCATTCGACGTCTACAACAAGCAACAGGGACGGCCGTCCCTGATCGGGAGCCTCACGCGGCGCTTCCGCAGCGAGCCTGCTCCGGTCCTGGAACCCGCCGTCCCCGTGGACGAGGGGCCGGTGGTGGACGCCTCCGACACGATCCCGACCTCACGGCAGCAGTAATTCGTCACCACAACCCAGGGTGGCGTCGTCACCGACGTCTCCCCGGCCCAGTGCGCCCAACGCGCGCCGCCCGGGCATCGATGCCCATCCCGAACCGGACAGTCCGGCCGGGACCACCTTTGAAAGGAACTGCAATGAAGATGAAGGCAGCTGGCCTCCTGACTGGCCTCCTGGTCACCTCGATGGCCTTGACGGCTTGTGGCGAGGGCCGTGAAGGCACGACCACCCCCGAACCCGGAGCCACCACCGACGCGTCGGTCGCCGCCGAGGCAACCGGTGAGGGATTCGCCGCCGATGCGACGGTCGGTGTCGCCCTGCCGTGGCTCGGCACGCAGAACTGGAAGGAGGCCGAGGTGATGTTTGCCGAGCAGCTCGAGGCTGCCGGTTTCAACCCGCTCATCCAGGCTGCGGACAACAAGGTGCCGCAGCAGCAGCAGCAGATCGAGGCGATGATCGAGCAGGGTGCCGAGGTGATCGTCGTGGGGCCGGTGGATGGGACCCAGCTGGGCTCCGTGCTCGAGAAGGCGCATGACGCCGGCATCGAGGTGATCGGATACGACCGCCTGATCGAGAACACCACGGCCATCGACGGTGTCGTCCAGTTCGGTTCCGTCCGCACCGGCGAACTCCAGGGTGAGTCACTCCTTGAAGGTCTCGAGGCGACGGGCCCCGGCCCGTACAACATCGAGCTCTTCGGTGGCGGACCGGCGGACCCCAACGCCCCCAACTTCTTCACCGGAGCCATGAGCGTGCTGCAGCCCAAGATCGATGATGGAACCCTCGTCGTGGTCTCCGGACAGCAGGACTTCACGCAGGTCGCAACGCCCGACTGGGACAACGCCAAGGCCCAGGCCCGGATGGACTCGCTGCTGTCCGGCAACTACTCGGACCAGCCGATCCACGGGGTTCTCTCGCCCAACGACGGCATCGCGCGCGCCATCCTGACGTCGGTGAAGCAGGCTGGCATGGACCTCCCGGTCGTGACCGGTCTCGACGCGGAGAACGAGTCGATCATCTCCATCGCCGCGGGGGAGCAGTACTCGACCGTCGCCAAGCCCACCAATGACCTCGTCGCGAAGACGGTTGAGCTCATCCAGGTGTTGCAGTCCGGCGAGGAACTGCCTGCCACGGAGGAGACCGCCAACAATGGCCAGGTGGACGTGAACATCTACCAGCTGGATCCGGTGGTCGTGACCAAGGACAACGCCGCCGAGGTCTTTGCCGACGATCCCGATCGCATGGCTCTCCTCGAGGGCTGATCCGCGCACAGCAAAGAACGTCGGGGGTGGGCTCACATGCCCACCCCCGACGTTTCACGTTCCGGGTGTGTCCCAGTCAGTTCGTTCGGCTGCTGGAGGTCAGTTCAGTAAGCAAGGCCGCGAGGCTCGGGTCCGAGCTCCACATCGCGCGGGTTGGGAACCTGGAACCCGTTGGCGCGGTAGGCCTCGTAGTCGAAGTTCTCACACTCCTCGTAGCCGATGAGGTGGTACTCGTAGAATCCGTCCCAAGCCTCGTATCCGTCTCCCAGCGAGTGTTCGAGGAAGGCGTCGGCCATGGCCTGGCCCAGGCGCGGTGCCGTCCAGAATCCGCCCATGGCCAGCACGTTGCAGTTGTTGGCCGTGGCCGCTCGCTTAGCGCTGCGCACGTTCTCCGCCACCGCCGCGTGTACGTGGGGGCACTTGCTCGCCGCCACGTGGATGCCCATGCCGGTGCCGCAGAACAGTAGTGCCTTCTCGAACTCGCCCTCGGAGATGCGCGATCCGACCAGGAAGCCCACACGGTGGTACATGGGGGCCGAGTCCTTGTCGGGGGTGAGGTCGGTGACCTCCCAGCCCTTGGCCTCGAGGTGCGTCTTGACATGCTCCTTGAGGTGGAAGCCGGCGAAGTCGGCCCCCATCACTACCTTCTTGTCCTTGGTTGTCTTCATGACGCCGTTGGCTCCTTCCGGTTGCGGCGACGGAACAGTTTGCGACCGCCCATGTCACTCGTGGAGATGACGAGGAGCAGCACGCCACCCCAGATCAGGTCGCGGTAGAAATTGCTGATTTGGGGGAAGAGGTTCAGACCCGAGGAGAGCACCTGGAGAGTGATCACCGCGAGGACGACCCCGATGAGGCGGCCACTGCCGCCATTCGGATTGACCCCACCGAGCACGACGATGAGCACGGTGAGCAACGTGTAGACCACGCCGTAGTCGGCCTTCGCCGAGTTGTAGTTGGCCAGCATCACCAGGCCGGCGACGGAGGCCATGACTCCCGACAGCATGTAGGTGCGAACGAGCAGCCACGTGGTGTTCAGGCCGCTGAACTTGGCGTTCGTGGCATTGGTGCCGAGCATGTACAGCTTCGTCCCGAACGTCGTTCGTCGCATGATGAAGGCGATGACCAGGACGGCGAGCAGGAACACGATGAGCTGCATCGGCACCCCGAACACG
Organism: uncultured Arachnia sp.; assembly: GCA_947499145.1. Taxonomy (GTDB): domain Bacteria; phylum Actinomycetota; class Actinomycetes; order Propionibacteriales; family Propionibacteriaceae; genus Arachnia. The sequence continues at coordinate 77,804 of CANMNB010000002.1, read as the reverse complement.
TCGCCCGCCATGAAGTTGCTGTAGCTCATGGGCAACCCGCTGATGGGGCGTCCCGCCGTGATGACGATGGCCACGCCTGTGAACAGTTCCAGCGTGCCGAGGGTGACCAGGATCGCCGGGATCTTGACCTTCGCGACGAGGATGCCGTTGATGGCCCCGGCAATGGCTCCGGTCAGGATCGACGCGCCCATCGCCACGAGGATCGCGACGGCGACCGAGCCGCCGGAGGCGCCGTCGGCGATGAGCGTCAACATGATGGTTGCGGCGATGATCGACGTCATATTGGCGATGCCCACCACCGAGAGGTCGATGCCCCCCGTGATCATCGTCACCATCACTCCGAGCGCCATCAGTCCGAACTCGGGGAACTGGACGGCCATCGAGTTCCACGTGGCGACGTTGGTGAAGTTGTCCGGCTTGAGGGCCAGGAACAACAGCAGCAACGAGACCAGGATCACGACGAGTCGGGTGACGTGGGGATCCCGGCGCGTGACGGACATCAGTCGCTCGCCGAAGGTGGGGCCGGTGGGTGCTGTGGTCGTGGTCATGGGTCCATCCCCTCTCATGCCGCCACGATGCGGTTGCGCTTGCGTCGACGGTTCAGTTGGACCGCCGAGATGCCGGTGCCCGCGATGATGAGGACGCCGAGCGCGACGCGCTGCCAGTAGGTGGGGATCCCGATGAGGATCATCGAGTTCTGCACGATCACGATCAACAGCGTGCCGAGCATCACCCCGGTCAGTGTTCCGGTGCCGCCCGTGATGGCGGTGCCGCCGAGGACAACCGCCGCGATAACCATGATCTCCATCCCCAGGAGGTTGGTCGGGTGCATCTGGCCCATCATCGACGTGCGCACCAGCCCGGCGAGGGCGGCGATCGTCCCGGCGATCACATAGAGCCAGAACTTGATCCGGCGGACCTTGAAGCCCGCCCGGATTGCGGAGGCCTCGTCACCGCCGATGGCGTAGACACCCCTGCCGAACATGGTGTAGCGCATGATGAGGAAGGCGATGGCCACGACGACCACGAGCAGCAGGAACGCCACCGGCATGCTCGACGTGAGCCCGGATTGCGGGTTTCGTGCGATGAAGAGGGTGGCGCGCCCGAACTCCGCCATGGACGGCGGCAATGTGGGGATCTGCACGGACTCGAGGGCGCCTTGCATGACCCCCTTGAAGACGTTGGCGGTGCCCAGCGTGATGATCAGCGTCGGTACGGCGAGACGCGCAGCGAAGGATCCGTTGAAGGCGCCGAGCAGGGCACCCAGTGCGATCACCATGAGGAACGGGAGCCAGATTGCGCCCTCGTATCCGTTGTCGACGAGGACCCTGGTGACGGCATACACCGCCAGTGAGGCCAAGGCCGGGAAGGAGACGTCGATGCCGCCGGAGACCAGCACCATGTAGGTGCCGACGGCGAAGAGCCCGGGAACGACCATGGCGTTCGCGAGGTCGACCAAGTTGTTCGCGGTGAAGAACTGGCCACTGCGCACCTCGATGAGCACGGCCAACGCCACAATCACGAGCAGGAGGTAGAACTCGTTCGACCGGAGGAGCTTGCGGAAGAAGTCAGACATCAGTTCGCCTCCACGTCGAGGGGTCCGCCGGTGATCATGTCGGAGAGCTGCTGCTCTGTCACGGAACGAGGGTCCACCTCGTTGGTGATGCGTCCCTCGTGCAGCAGCAGCACCCGCTTGCAGGTCTGGACCAGCTCCGGGATGTCGTCGGAAATGACGATGATCCCCATTCCCTTGGACGCGAGGTCGTGCAGGATCCGGTGGATCTCGGCCTTGGAGCCGATGTCCACGCCCACCGTCGGGCCGTTGAGGATGAGGATGTCCGGGTTCGTCGCCAGCCACTTCGCGAGGACGACGCGTTGCTGGTTGCCTCCCGAGAGTGTGTTGACCGGGTTGTCCGGGTTCTTCGTCGCGATGCGGAGCTCGTCAACCCACCGGTCGACCTCCTGCCGACGGCGGGAGGAGTCGAGGAGTCCCACCCGGGAGGTCATCGAGTCGATCTCGGAGACCACGATGTTGTCGGCGATGGAGCGCTCGAGTGCGAGCCCTTCGGTGAGCCGATCCTCGGGGACGTAGCCGATTCCGAGGTCGATGGCGCGGGAGATGCTGTCGATGGTGACAGGCTTCCCGTTGATGCGGATGTCGCCGCTCTCCGCGGGGAAGACCCCGAACAGGGAGAGGGCGAGTTCGGTGCGGCCGGAGCCCAACAGGCCGGTGATGCCAAGGATTTCCCCGCGGTGCAGGGTGAAGCTGACGTCGTCGTAGGCCCGGCTCAGGGAGAGATTGCTGACCTCGAGCACGGGCTGGCCGATTTCGCTGTCCTCGGGGAAACCGAGGTCCTCCACGTCCTTGCCGGTCATGTAATGGGCGAACTTCTTGTGGTCCAGCCCCTCGGGCAGGCTGGTGATGACCTGCTTGCCGTTGCGGATGATCGTGAAGCGCTCGCTGATCTCGAAGACCTCGCCGAGCTTGTGGCTGACGAAGAGGATGGCGATGCCGCGCTCCTTCAGGTCCAGGATCACGCGGAACAGCGCCTCGACCTCACGGTTCGTCAGGGCGGTGGTGGGCTCGTCCATGATGATGAGGCGGGTGTCCGTCATGAGGGCTCGCGAGATGGCGACCAGCTGCTTGTCGGCGACCGAGAGGTCCCCTACGACCGCATCGAGATCCACCTTGAAGTTGATCTTCGAGACCGCCTCCTCGGCGATGCGCCGGAAGCGCTTCCAGTTCACGATCTTGCGGTTCTCCGCGAGCTCCGTGGTGAGCGCGAGGTTCTCCATGACGCTGAGGTTCGGGAAGATCGAGAAGTCCTGGTAGATCACCTGGATGCCGTTGTGGATGGCCTCGATGGGGCTGAGCTTGTCGTAGCTCTTGCCGCCCAGTTCGATGGTTCCGCCGTCGGGTGCGTAGACGCCAGAGATGATCTTGATGAGCGTGGACTTGCCACTGCCGTTCTCGCCGGCGAGGCAGTGGATCTCTCCGGCGGTGATGTCCAGGTTAATGTCGTCGAGCGCCTGCACCCCGGCAAAGGATTTGCTGAGGTTGCGCACCGAGATGACTGTGTCAGCCGTCATCCGTGGTCCTTTAGTCAGGGGAGGAGGCAGGGGGTGAACCCCTGCCCCCTCCACAGTTGTGGGACGGGTGGCGTGCCGGAGCGGAGTCCGGCACGCCAATCGCAATCGGGATCAGAACCCGAAGTCGTCCACGTTGTCGGCGGTGATGACAATCCAGCCCGAGCCCTCGAGGACCTTGTCGCTCCCCTCGGCGAACTTCATGTCCTCGTATCCGTCGACCCCGAGGTCCACGCCATCGGCGATCTCCTCGCCGTTCAGGATCTGGGTGGCCAGCGAGGCCATGGCGTAGCCGGCGTCAGCCGGATCCCACAGCGTGAGAGCCGAGACCGAACCGTCCTTCAGGATCTGGGCGTTGTCGGCCGGCATGCCGGTACCCGCAGTGAAGACCTTGTCCTTGAGGCCGAGCTCCTCGATGGCGCGTGCCACGCCGGGGGCGTCGAACGACGAAGTGCCCATGATGCCCTTGAGGTCCGGGTACTTCTTCAGGAGTTCCTTGGCCTTCTGGTAGGCCGTCTCGCCGTCGTCCTGCGACTCGACTCGGGGCTCCTCCTCGAGGAGCGTCATGTTCGGGTAGGCCTCCTGGGCTCGTGCGACGCCACCGTCGGCCCACTCGTTGTGCGACGCGTTGGTCACGTGGCCCACCATCGTGGTGTAGAGCCCCTCCTCGCCCATGGCCTCGGCCAGGTTGTCCATGATGAAGGCGCCGTAGTCGCTGTTGTTGAACGCCTCGATGTCGTACATGGTGTTCTGCTGGCTGGCGCCCTCGTGGGTGACCACGACGATGCCGGCGTCCATGGCCTCCTTGAGCACCGGCTCGAGGGCGCCCGGGTCAACGGGCACGACACCGATGGCGTCGACGTCCTGGGCAATGAGGTCGCGGATGACCTGGGACTGCATGGTGGCGTCGGTTTCGGCAGGACCCCGCTGGAAGACGTCCATCCCGGTCTCCTCGGCGTACCGCTCCACGCCCTGCTCCATGCGCACGAACCACGGGTTGGTGGAATCCTTGGGGACGATCGCGATGGTGTAGTCGCCGTCGCCCGCTGCCGCGTCCTCGCCCGCTGTTGCCTCGCCTTCGGCCGCCGCGGTGGTCTCCACGTCGGTTTCTGCGGGATCGGTGGGTTCGGTGGTGTCGCCGCCGCACGCGGTGAGAGCCAGGCTGGCGGCCGCCGCTACTCCGATCAGCTTGCCGATCAAGCGTCGCTGCTTCATCTTGCTTCCTTTCGACGTTGTTCTCAGAGGGTTCGGATCCTCCAGGCTCGGGCCCTGTTGCCCGCGTGGCGCGACCCCGCGTCGTGCCATCCTGTGATTGAACCGCTTCAACCGTCGTTGGTCACGCTACTCCGCGACCGCTGTTCTGTGAAGCGGCGTTCGCGAATTGATACGGGTTCGTTATCTTTGGTCTGATCAGTCAGGAGCGTGATGAAGAAATCCGCCGCCGCCTCGTCCGAGGCCAGCGGAAGGGCCGCCTCCGTGCGCATCCGGGACGTGGCTGCGCTGGCGGGCGTTTCCGTGGGGACCGTGTCCAACACGCTGAACCATCCGGAGCGCGTGGCACCGGCGACGAGGGATGCCGTCCTCGGCGCCATCCGCGAGCTCGGGTTCGTCCCCAACCTGCAGGCGCGTGTGCTGACAGGGGCCCCCAGCAACGTCATCGCCCTAGTTGTGCTGGACCTGATGAGCCCCTTCTACATGGAGATCGCCCACTCGGTGGAGCGTGCCGCGCGGGAGGCGGGCTTCGTCGTCATGCTGTGCAACTCGGAGAACGATCGCGACAAGGAGATCGGCCTGCTGCGGATGCTGGCGGCGCAGCGGGTGCGCGGCGCGCTCCTCAGTCCCGCCTCAGGGACTGACAACGTCCTGGATCGCCTTGATCCTGCGCTCCCGGTGGTGGTCCTCGACCACATGGGGATTGAGCGCGGCTGCGCGGTCGCGGTCGACGACGTCGTGGGCGGGGGTCTCGCGGCCCAACACCTCCTCGACCTCGGTCACCGGAGGCTGGCCTTCGTCGGTGGACCGGCGGGCCTCAGGCAAATGCAGCAACGCGTCCTGGGTATCCGTCACGCCATCGAAAGCCATGGCCTGGACCCCGACGACGTCCTCACGCAGCTCAACGTCGACGACATCGGGATCCAGGGCGGCGTCATGGCCGCGGAGGAGCTCCTGGAATCGGGTGAACTGCCGACGGGGATCATCTGCGGCAACGACATGCTCGCCTTCGGGGTGTTCCGGGCGCTGGGGCGAGCGGGCGTCAAGGTGCCCGACGACGTGGCCCTGGTGGGCTACGACGACGTCGAGTTCGCCGCCGACTGGGTCGTGCCCCTGACATCGGTCAGACAACCGATCCAGCAGCTGGGCTACACCGCCGCCCAACTCCTGATCTCCCACGCCTCCGACCCGGAGCACCGCCATCAGCAGGTGCTCCTCCATCCCGCGCTCGTGGTCAGGAAGTCCTCACAACCCCCCGGCTGACCCGCCGTCGGTCGCTCGGTCGACTACTGCTCGGATCCGGGCACGCATGGCCTCGGTGTCCTCCGGGTTGAGCAGTCCCGTCTCGACGGTCATCGTGACCTCCGCCCCACCGGGGACGTCCCGCATGAGCCCGTCTGCCTCCGCGCGAGATCGGCCCAGATGGTGCGACGTCGAGGGAAGGCAGAACCCTGCGGCCGACTCGTCGCCGGTGTTGGAGATCCACCGCACGGCCATCGGGAGCGTTCGGGTGTCGAACCCCACGTAGGCGGAGCTGCTGTCGGGACGGACCTGGAGGAAGCGCGCCCAGCCGTCGGCGTCACCACGAGGCCGGATGATGGCGCAGTACTCGGGCGTGATGGGTTGGGCACTGCTCAGACTGTTGGACACCTCCGGATCCGCGGCGATCGACGCCGTGTAGGCGGCCGTTTGGTCGTCCTGCCCGCCATCCGGCACCAGCCGGAACCTGTCGCCGTCCAGTTCCAGGCTCTGTTCCAGGCGCGATCCGTCGAAGACGGGGTAGTTGATGTGGCACATGTAGGAGTACGAGAAGCTCGTCTGCCGCAGGTTCTGGAGCTGTGCCGTGATCCTGAGGAGTGGGTCCGTCCCGGTCACAGTGACTGTCGGCCGGAACACGACGTCCATGGAATGGGTGCGCCGCAGGCGGCAGGACCCGGTCAGACTGACAGCCTGGTGCGGGTCATCGATGACCACCTCGGCCTCATCGTAGGTGGCGTGCGGGAGTTCTCCGTGCAGGGCATGGGTGTCCTCGGCGGACGGGTGCCCGATGCCGGTGAGCCCGCAGTGGAGCAGGAATGCGCCGTAGTTCTCTTCGAAGACGGTGGAACCCGTCGGTTCGTCGAAGTGCGTGCGCATCGTGAGGTCCTCCCCGTCGACGGTGTATCGCCAGATCTGCTGGCCGTGGAAGGGGAGCCAGACCAGCTCGGTCCGGTCGGTGACGAGCCGCACGGCGGCTACGTCGGTCCCGTACCGATGAGCGGACAGCTCGGCGTACCCCGTGGACAGGAGCAGGCGTGGCTCCCGGGTGAACATCTCGGGACGGAGAACGATTCGAGTGACCATGGCCCGACGGTAACAGCGTCGGTGGAGGTCGGTGCGGGAAATGATTGAAGCGGTTTTACTGCGCCCGTTGGCTGGGTCTGACAGGATGAATGGCGAAGCCGGAACGGCCAAGCCGACCCAGGAGGAATGAGGAACCATGGGCCTGTTGAACCACGTGGGAATTACGGTCTCCGACCTCGACCGATCAATCGAGTTCTACACCTCAATGGGCTTCGGTCAGCCCCCGCAGGAGTGGATCTTCACCATCGAGGGCGACTGGCTGAGCGAACTGGTCGAGGAGGAGGGCGCCGTCATCCGCGTGGCGTTCCTGCCGATGGACGACTGCGTCCTCGAGCTGCTGGAGTACAAGTCCCCGCAGGGGGAGAAGGCCAACTCCCGCCCCAATCGGGACGCCGGGGCGATGCACGTCGCACTGAATGTCGACGACGTCGATGCGATCTACGCCCAGTTGAAGGACACGGTGGAGTTCAATTCCCCGCCCCAGACGGTTGCCATGGGGCCGTGGGCAGGAAACAAGGTGGCTTATCTGAAGGACCCCGACGGGACACCGGTGGAACTGGTGCAGGACATCCACAAGTAGCGTTGGATGAGCCGGGGTGAGGTCCACATGCCCCGGGTCGAGGTGCGTCGGTGCGACGCCTTCCGCTAAGCTGGGGCCGCTGTCACAGGCACGCGGGCGTAGCTCAATGGTAGAGCGCCAGCTTCCCAAGCTGGACACGCGGGTTCGATTCCCGTCGCCCGCTCCACTGCTGTTCGGATCAGTCGCCGAGCACGATGTCGGCGATTTCCGACGTCGATCCCGCCACCGCTTCAGCGCCGGCAGCCACCAGCTCGTCCCGGTCCGCCACCCCTGTGGTCACGCCCATGGGGCGCATCCCCGCGGCGATCGCCATCTCCATGTCGCTGACCGCGTCACCGACGTACCAGGTCTCCGACGGCTCGGACCCCAGTTCCTCGAGCGCGAGCAGGCCCGAGTCCGGGGCCGGCTTGCCGTGCTTGACGCGCTCGGTGCCGACCAGGACGTCAACCAGGGACCGGATCCCCAGCGTCTGGAGCAGGTGCTCGGCTCCCGTCGTGGTCTTCGCCGTGACGACCCCGATGGCGTACCCGGCCTCACGTAGGCGTCGGAGCATGTCCGGGACTCCGGGCAGGAGGAGTGACTCGCCGGCCTCGGAGACCGCGGGCAGGAAGGCCGTGCGGTAGGTCTTCACGAGTGCCGCGATGCGGTTGTGGGAGACGTCGTAGCCGGTCAGTTCCGCCAGAGCGATGTCCAGGGGGCGGCCGATGAAGGAACGGATCGTGTGGCGGTCGGGCTGGTGGCCGTCGTCGGTGAGCACCATGTGGATGGTGTCCTCGATCAGGGAGACGGTGTCCGCCAGGGTCCCGTCGAGGTCGAAGACCACGGCATCGGCGGAGATCCGGGTCTGGGAATCGAGGTCATGCACGCCGTCAGCCTACCGGGGCGGGTCAGGAGTGCTCGAGCACCGCCCGGGCCACACGATTGAATCGGTCCTCGCCCAGCACGGCGCCGATGCGGCGCACTTCTTGCGGTGCGACGCGGATCAGCCGGTTGACCCGCACCTCGCTGGGGCGTCCGTCGCGGTCCCAGTCCCCGCTGCCGATGTCCTCCCAGTAGCGACCCTGCGAGGCCTCCTGTGCCGCGTCGCGATCGTGGTCCTGACTGGTCATCTGCAGCGCGAGGAGCCACGGGCCGTCACGTCCGATGATGAGCACCGGGCGGTCCTTGCCCTGGGAGTGGTCCTCCTCGTAGGGGACCCACGTCCACACGATCTCGCCGGGGTCTGGCTGCTCGTCGTGGAAGGGGGCGTAGGAGATCGTCGGCCGGCCGGTGAAGTCGCCCGGGTAGTCGTGGGCGCTCACCTCGTCTCGCACATCGGGGCGGGGTGCCTGCGAGGGGCGGCGGAAGGTGGCGTGCGATCGTTGCTCGGACCGTTGCGTGCGGCGTCGGAGTTGGTCTCGGACGAGCCCTCGCACGAGGCGGAGGCCGGCGTTGATGATGCGGTCGCTGGAGGCCATGGGCGCTGAGTCTACGGGGTTAGCGGTAGCGGGGAAGCCGACCGTAGGTGATCTGTTGCGGCCTGCGGTACGGCTCCGGGCGGTGCTCCCGCTGCTTGGCGAACTGCGCGAAGAAGCGTGTGGAGCGCGGCAGGAACGGTAGAGCGGCCGCCACGACTGCCAGTCCGAGGGGTATGGCGGCCCACCAATTGAGCAACGCGACGAGCCCGCCGGTCAGTCCCACGGCAACGAGTCCTGCCCACCGGGACCAGCGCCAGCCGTTCCAGGCCTGGAACCCGGCGACCCCCAGCGCGCCGCCGGTGACCGCGACGATGATGGCCAGCACCCCCTCCACGGTCAGGGACAACCACTTGCCGGGATCGGGGGCCAACCACTCGATGAGGCGGGCGGACGTGGGGTAGCTCTCGGGGTGGGCTGCCAGCCACCAGTGGACCGCGTAAGCGAGTGCGACGCCCGCCACCGCCAGCTGGAACAACACGTGAGCGACCGCAACCGGCCAGGGGCGGCGGGGTTCACCGGTACGCGGGCTGGGCGGGTCCCGGTCCGTCAGGACGGGCAGCGGCGGGAGAGTCGCGATCTCCTTGGTCGGTTCCATGTCACCTCCTCGAGCCAGCGTAACCGTGTCGACCGTCAGGCCCGCAGGCGTCGCAGGGCCAGTTCCGCCAGGAGGTTGGCGCCGTCGGCCACGACGGAGTCGTCGAATCGGGCGTAAGCCGAGTGGTTGAAGGGGGCGGTGTCCGGATCCGCGTCGGGTGGGCACGCGGACAGGCCGATGAAGCACCCGGGGACCGCCTCCAGGACGCGCGAGAAGTCCTCGGCGCCAGCCAGGGGCTCGCTCCAACGGGCGTGGCGGTCCTCACCGAAGAGGTCCGTGACGGTGGCGGCCACCAAGTCGGCGTGCTCCGGGTCGTTGACGGTGACGGGGTACTGCTCGGTGAGGGTGAATTCTGCCTCGACGCCGTGCGCGTGGGCGATCCCCTGGACCATCCGGGGCAGCTCTCCCAAGAGCCGGTCCCGGGCAGTGTGGGAGAACGTGCGCAGGGTCGCGTCGAAGCTGCCGTCCTCCGGGATGACGTTGGCGATCGTCCCGGCCGACAGTCGGCCGACGGTGACCACGACCGGGTCGAAGACGTTGAAGCGTCGCGTGACCAGGGCATGGGTCGCCGTGACCATCTCGGCCAGGGCCGGGACGGGATCCGTTGCGCGGTGCGGGGTGGATCCATGCCCGCCATGGCCGACGACCCTGACGCTCGCCACGTCGGAGGAGGCCATGACGGTCCCTGGCTTGGTGGAGAAGGTCCCGCTGGGCTCGAGCGAGGACCAGACGTGGATGGCGTAGGCCGCGATCGGCCGCGGACCGGCCGCCTCGAGTACTCCCTCCTCGATCATGTAGCGCGCGCCGTCCAGGCCCTCCTCGCCGGGCTGGAACATGAAGACGACGTCACCAGCCAGTTGGTCCCGAGCCTCGCAGAGGGCCCGGAGGGCGCCGACCAGGATCGTCATGTGCAGGTCGTGGCCGCACGCGTGCATGTTGCCGTTTCTGCTGGCGAACTCCTCGCCCGTGAGTTCTTCGACGGGCAGGGCGTCCATGTCGCCGCGCAGCAGCACGACGGGGCGCTCGCCGTCGGTCGGCAGCCCGCCGCGCAGGACCGCGACGACGCTGCTCACCGATGCTCCTGTGGTGATCTCCAGGGGCAGCCCCTCGAGGGCGGCGAGGATGCGCGCCTGGGTCTGCGGGAGTTGCAGCCCCACTTCTGGGATCTGGTGCAGTTCGCGGCGCAGGGCCACGAGCTCGTCGTCGATGCTGGCGAGGAAGTCCCGAGTGCTCACGGCGGCCAGTCTCCCACGAAACCGCCGGGCGTGGCCTGCCCACGGTCGCCGAGTAGCCGCCGGAGGCGGCGTGTCGAGGTGGTGTCGTTTCGACACGCGTCGCTGGGCGACGCTACTCCACGAGCGGGTGTGGTGGGCACGATCACCGAGTAGCCGCCGGAGGCGGCGTGTCGAGGTGCGGGTTGTTCCAGTCGACACGGGCGCTTCGTGCCCTACTCGTGGATCGTGGTCGAGGTCAGGCGCTCAGTGCTGGACCATCGTCCCCGTCTCGAGGAAGCGGACGTGCCAGCCGAGTGCGGTGGCCAGGTCGTGCGGCGTGTGCATTCCGTTGGCCTTCTTCTCGGCGAGCTTGACGTACTCGCGCAGCGGCTCCTTGTAGTCGGGGTGCGCGCAGTTATCGATGATCCTCTGCGCCCGCTGCCGCGGTGCCAGGCCGCGCAGGTCGGCCAGACCCTGCTCGGTGATGAGCACCGACACGTCGTGCTCGGTGTGGTCCACATGGTTGACCATCGGGACGATGCAGGAGATCGCGCCACCCTTGGCCGTCGACGGGGTCACGAACGAGCTGAAGTAGGCGTTGCGCGTGAAGTCGCCGGAACCGCCGATGCCGTTCTGCATGCGGGAGCCCATGACGTGCGTGGAGTTCACGTTGCCGTAGATGTCGGCCTCGATCATGCCGTTGCAGGAGATGACGCCCATACGGCGGATGGCCTCGGGGTGGTTGGACACGTCCTGGGGCCGCAGGATGATCTTGTCCCGGTACTTTGCGGCCTCGTCATTCATCTTGTTCGCGGCGTTGGGGCTGAGCGAGAACGCGGTGGCCGAGGCGACGGTCAGCTTGCCGGAGTCGAGGAGCTCGACCATCCCGTCCTGGATGACCTCGGTGTACGAGGTCAGCTGCTCGAAGGGACCCTCGAGCAGGCCGGCGAGCACGGCGTTGGCGATGTTGCCGACGCCGGACTGCAGGGGCAGCAGGTTCTTCGGCAGCCGGCCGGCCTTGACCTCCGCGCCCAGGAAGTCGAGCAGGTGCCCGGCGATCGCCAGCGAATCGTGGTCGAGCGGCTTGAAGGGCGTGTTGCGGTCCGGCGCGTCGGTCTCGATGATCGCGATGATCTTGTCCGGGTCCACCTTGAGGGTCTTGCTGCCGATGCGGTCACCGGGATGGGTGATGGGGAGCGCCGGACGGTTCGGGGGCAGCTCGCCGATCGGGTAGTAGATGTCGTGCATCCCGAACAGTTCCTCGGACTGCCACGTGTTCACCTCCAGGACCACCTTGTCCGCGTAGTCCAGGTACGTGCGGTTCATGCCCACGGACGACGACGGGACGAGCTCGCCGTCCTCCGTGATCGCAGTGACCTCGACGACCGCCAGGTGCATTGGGCCGTGGAAGCCCTGCGAGACCTGCGGTCCCATGTGGGACAGGTGGATGTCGGAGTAGTACGAGGTGCCGTTGTTGATGGCGGCGCGCATGTCCGGGTCCGACTGGTACGGCGCGCGGAAGTTGATGCCGCCGGTGCGGGCCAGGGCGCCGTCGAGCTCCGGTGCAGTGGAGGCTCCGGTGAGGACATTGACGCGGAGCTCCTCGCCGTGGCGATTTGCCGCGTCGATACGGGCGGCGAGAGCCTCGGGGAACTCCTTGGGATAGCCGGCTCCGGTGAAGCCGGAGAAGCCTATGCTCCAGCCGTTCTCGACGAGAGCAGCTGCATCCGGCGCGGACATGACCTTGGAACGCAGTGCCTCGTTATGGATACGACCCGACATCTTTCCTCCTTGACATGGGTGGGAATGCGGTTCTCACCCTATCCGCAGGGGTCCCGGCGGGAGCGGGGACCCCTGGGATTCAGCGCAGGAACGCGAACGCGGCGACGGCATCGAGGCGGGGGAAGCCGACGGCCACGTCGGCGGCGGCTGCGGTGACGGGCTTGGCGCAGTAGGCGATGCCCAGCGCGGCCGCCGCCAGCATGTCGAGGTCGTTGGCGCCGTCACCGACGGCGACCGTCAGTTCCCCGGGCACGCCGTGCTCCGCCGCGAACCGTGCCAAGTCGCGGGCCTTCTGCGCCCGGTCCACGACCGGTCCGACGGGTTCCCCGCTCAGGCGCTCCACCCCGTCGGCCCGCTCGGTGCCCAGCTCGATGGCGTTGAAGAAGTCGACCCCGTGCTGCTCCGCCAAGGGGCCGACCAGTTGGCTGAAGCCGCCGGAGGTGAGCCCGAACACTGCCCCGGCCTGGTGAGCGGCGTCCACCAGCGCGTGCGCCCCGGGGGAGGGGGTCATGCGTGGGCGAACCTCGTCGAGGACTGTGGTGGGGAGCCCTCGCAGTGTCGCGACGCGGGCGCGCAAGGACTGCTCGAAGTCGAGCTCCCCGCGCATGGCGCGCTCCGTGATCTCCGCCACCTGCCGGGCGGTCCCGGCGTACTCGGCCAGCAGGTCCACGGCCTCGGTGGTGGTGAAGGTGGAGTCGACGTCGCAGAGCACCAACCGGGCAGGTTCCGTCGCGAGCCGGCCGGTGATGACCGCGGTGGCGACGCCGTCGCTGGAGTCCCGGAGTTCGTCACGAAGGGCGTCGGGATCGGGATGGTCGGTGAGGATGCTCACCACGTGGCCGTAGTCGGTGCTCGTGACGAGCCGGTCACCGGGGTCCGGGACCAGGGCGACCAGTTCCTCCAGGATGGGCGCCGGAGAGACCATCACGACACGGCAGATCATGGCCGCAACCCTAAGACCCTCAGTTGTCGGCCGCCCGCAGGAGGGCGGTGACGGACAGCTCCTCACCGTCGCGGAGAATGCCGAACTCGGCAGGCTCGCCGATCTTCGCGCCACGGACCAGGGCCACGAGGGACTCCGAGGAGGTGACGGGGACGCCGTCCATGGAGACCACCACGTCGCCCGGCTGGATCCCGGCCTCGGCGGCGGCGGAGTCGGGGACGACCTCGCCGATCTCGGCTCCGAGTCGGGGTCCTGACACGACGTCGCCCACCGTCACGCCGAGCTGCGGGTGCCGGGCGGTGCCGGTGGAGAGCAATTGGTCGACGATGATGCGCGCCTGGTTCACGGGGATCGCGAACCCGATTCCGATGTTCCCTCCCTGGCCGGAGGCGTTGGAGGTCAGCGTGGCGATGGACGAGGGGATGCCGACGAGCCTGCCCTCGGCGTCGACGAGAGCGCCGCCCGAGTTACCGGGATTGATGGCTGCGTTGGTCTGGATGGCGGCGGTGACGACAGTGCCGTTGCCGGTTGAGGAGGCCGTGTCCCCGTCGGTGACGGCGCGCGTGGTGACTGGCCGGTTCAAGGCCGAGACGATCCCCGTGGTGACCGTGTCGGCCAGACCCAGCGGGTTGCCGATCGCCATGACGGGATCGCCGACGCGCAGACCGTCGGAGTCCCCGAATTCCATCACGGCGAGGTCCGTCGGGGGATCCACCAGCCGAATGACGGCCAGGTCGGTGGATGGATCGGTGCCCACGACCTCGGCGTCGTAGACCGCGGCACCCAGGACGACCGTGATGGCTGCGCCCGCCCCGCCGCCAGAGATGACGTGGTTGTTGGTGACGATGGTGCCGTCGGCGTCGATGATGACCCCCGACCCCGCACCCCCGCCGCCCTGCGAGCCGGTGAGTTGGATCGCGACGACGGCGTCGGAGACCGCCTCGGCCGTGGCCGCCCAGTCGGGTGCCGTCGGATCGCCCTGCACCACTTGGGGAGTTCCCGAGGAGGTCTCCATGACGGCGGCCTGGTCCTGCTCGTCGAGCCAGCGGTCCGCTGCCACACCCACTCCGCCACCGATGCCGGCGGACAGCACGGCGACGGCGAGCAATCCTGCCATCCCGACGCGACGCTGGGGCTGTGGACGCGGGGGAGGGCTCGCTGCGCCGGGGCCGGGCGTCCAGGACGGCGGGGTGGGGTGGCTCCCTCCGGGTACGAACTGTGGGCGGACGTTGTCGCCCGGACCCGGAGCACCCCAGGTGCCACGAGGCTGTCCCTGGGCACTGGAGGGCGCGTGCTGCTCGGCCGCCCCACCGCCCATGGGCTGCGCCTGCGCGCCGAGCGGTCGCGTGGGCTCGTTCGATTCCGTCATCCGTACCTCCTGCCCCCAATGATGCCGCGCCGCGCGGGCGAGACAACTGGTGATTTCGGCGGGCGTGGGTGGTGGACCGGCGGGGCGTGCCCGAAAGGGGCCGATTCGTGCCCGGCGCGGACGTATGTGCCGTTCCGGCCTCGCTCTGGCCCCCCTCGTGCACGCCCACCCCTCAGACGTCGGCCGAAGGGCGAACCTACGGTACCGTAGGATTGGGTGATGACCGCAGGAAGCGACGTCGTCGCCGGGCCACAGGCGCAGGTTTCGCCGATGCGCCGTGCCATGCGGACAGTCGGTACTGGAGCCCGCCGCGTCGCCGAGGCGCTGGCCACACCGCTCGTGCCCGAGGACTTCCTCGACCTCATCGACCCCCTTCGCTCCGGCGCCGACCTGCGCGGCCGGGTGGTCGCCGTCCGTCCGGAGACCGCGTCGGCCACCACGGTGGAGATCAAGCCTGGCCGCGGTTGGCGTCCCCACCAGCCGGGCCAGTACACCCGCATTGGGCTGGACGTGGACGGTGTTCGCCACTGGCGGGCCTACTCCATCACCAGCCCGCTGGGCTCTGACACCATCACCATCACCGTCCGCGCCATCCCGGACGGCAAGGTCTCGAACCACGTCCTGCGCCACCTGCGTCCCGGTACCGTCATCCTGCTCGACCAAGCCACGGGGGACTTCGTCGTCCCCAACCCAGCGCCCGACAAGGCACTCTTCCTGACGGCCGGCAGTGGCATCACCCCCGTGATGGGGATGCTCCGCAACGACCGACTCCCGCGCGATGTCGTGGTCGTCCACTCCGCCCCTACCAGTGCCGAGATGCTGTTCCGTCGCGAGCTCGAGGCGATGGCTGCGGCCGGCCGCATCCGCCTGGTCACCCGCTTCACCCAGGAGCAGGGCATCCTTCCCGTGTCCGCGCTCGACGACGTCGTGCCCGACTGGCGCAACCGCCAGTGCTGGGTTTGTGGGCCCACCGCGCTGCTCGACGACGCCGAGGCCCACTGGGCCGACGCCGGCGTGGCCGACCAGCTCTACGTCGAGCGCTTCCGACCCGCCATCCACGCCATCGGCGAGGGGGGCGCGGTCACCTACAGCGAAACCGGCGTCACCCTGCAGGCAGACGCCGGCACCACCCTCCTCGACGCCGGTGAGGACGCCGGGGTGCTCATGCCCTCCGGCTGCCGGATGGGCATCTGCTTCAACTGCGTGCTGCCCCTGACCCAGGGCAGTGTCCGGGACCTGCGCTCCGGAGAGCTGACCACCGCCACCCCGGACGACCCCGTCCTCATCCAGACCTGTGTGTCGGCCGCGGCCGGCCCATGCCATCTTCGAATCTGAGAGTTGTCCCCATGTCTGTCACCGCCACCCGCCCCAACCGCATCACCATGAGCCGCTCCGAGGCCCGCGCGGAGGTCTCCGCCACCGGCAGGCGCAACCCCATCGCCCACCTCACCCCCGACGACATCGAGGACATCGGCCGTGAACTCGACGCCATCCGCGACGAGGTCCTCGCCAGCCGGGGCGCCGCCGACGCCGCGTACATCCGCCGGATGATCCGGACCCAACGCTCGCTGGAGCTGGCGAGCCGCCTCGTGCTGCTGTTCTCCAAGTTCCCGCCGGCCTTCTTTGCCGGAACGGCAGGGCTGACGGTGGCCAAGATCATCGAGAACACCGAGATCGGCCACAACATCCTCCACGGCCAGTGGGACTGGATGCGCGACGAGAAGATCCACTCCAGCACGTGGGAGTGGGACTTCGCCTCCCCCGCAGAGCAGTGGAAGAAGTCCCACAACATCGAGCACCACACCTACACCAACGTCGTCGGCATGGACAACGACCTCGGCTACAACATCCTGCGCGTCGACCCCGACCAGGAATGGAAGCTGAACCACCTGTTCCAGCCGGTCACGAACTTCTTCACCGCCCTGTTCTTCGAGTACGGCATCGCGGCCTACGACCTCGACGTCAAGGGCTTCAAGGACGGCACCAAGGACAAGGACGTCTTCATGGCCGATCTGAAGAAGGTGCTGAAGAAGCTGCGCGCCCAGATGGGCAAGGACTACGTGGTGCACCCGCTGCTGTCCGGCCCGTCTGCGCTGTCGACGCTGCTCGCCAACGCCATCGCCAACACCGCCCGCAACGTGTGGACGCACTCGGTGATCTTCTGCGGCCACTTCCCCGACGGGGTCGAGACGTTCGAGACCGAGTCCATCGAGGGGGAGACCCGTGGCGAGTGGTACGTCCGCCAGATGCTGGGTTCCGCCAACATCTCGGGCTCGAAGTTCATGCACGTGATGACGGGCAACCTCTCCCACCAGATCGAGCACCACCTGTTCCCGGACCTGCCCAGCAACCGCTACGCCGAGATCGCCCCTCGGGTGCGTGCCCTCATGGAACGCTACGGCCTCCGCTACGTCACCGGGCCATTGCCGAAGCAGGTGGCCTCCGCCTGGGGCAAGGTGTTCCGGCACGCCCTGCCGAACAAGCAGCCGGGGCGCAGCCAGTGGGCCGAGGTGGCCTCGGCGGCCCGCGAAGCTGTCACCGACGTCGTCGACTCGACGCGCGGTATGTGGCGACGCGACCAGCGCGCCGTCACTGCCTGAGGCGGAGGCCAGTTTCGCGGAGGCATTGACCACATGCGTCTGCACGTTTACGCTTGCCGTCTAAAGCGCTTTAGCAATGTGGCGAGCGCATGACGAAGGAGTAGCCCCCCATGGAACAACCTACTGTCACACGGCGCAGCCTGCTGATCGGCACGGGAGCGATGGTGGCAACCTCGCTACTGGCCGCTGGCGGCGCCGGCAGGGCCGCTGCAACCCCCACCACGTGGGTGGATGTGGTCGGGCACTTCGAGTCAAGACACGAACCCTGGTCCGTGCACTTGGGCAACGAGTACGGGGCAGCCGTGGGCGAACTGGTCAGGGATGACGCCAGGGCCGCCGAGGGGCTGAGGTCCGGACGCCTGAGCGCTGATTTCGGCCAAGGTGGGAGGTACGTTGCGCTGCGCAAGAACGTCGACCGTCTCTCCGTCACGAAGGTGAGCTTCAAGGTAAGGACGGAGCGTGTGACCCGCGTTCAGGTGCGGCTCGTCAGCGCGACCCAGGGCCAGCGGAACGCGCAGGTGAACGTCACGCCCGGGGCTTCCGGGTGGCAGACGGTCGAGGTGACCAAGTGGAACAACATCGAAGGCATGCAGGATGTCATCCGGCTGGAGCTTCAGCTGTGGAAGGACCACCTCGTCCTCGGTGCCTCGGGGGCCACGGCCTGGTTCGACGACGTGCGGGTGGAGCACGTGGTCGAGCCGGTCCCGCCGGCGCGGCTGGAGACCACAGGTCTCCCCGTCGTGCTGACGGGCGACGACGACATCGTGCCCTTGGTCGTGCGAGCCGCTTACGACGACGGCACGCTCAAGGACGTGACGCAACACTCCGAGCTGATCTCGAGTGCTCCAGAGATCCTTACGGTCAACGCCTATGGATACCTGACCCCGCTCAAGGCGGGATCTGCCGAGATCTCGATCGACCACCTCGGAGTCACCCATGTCTTCCCCGTCGAGGTCATGGAGCCCCGCGAGTTGGACGTTCTCCGAGTCGTCGACGGCCGCCTCATGGACGGTGATGACGCATTCGGGTTCACGGGTTTCAACTACGACCTGATGATGCTGAAGTTTCCCCGCACCGCGGATTGGACCGGTCTTGACGCCGACATCGCACTCATGGCTGCTTGGGGCCTGCGTGTCGTCCGGGTCCCCATCAACCTCGGCATGGTCCAGCCGGCTCGGGGCGTCTTCCCGGACGACGATGCTTGGGCGGCCGAGATCTCCTCCCGCGGGATGAACACCGACTGGCTGGGGATGCTGGATCACTTCGTCGCCAGGGCAGGTGCCCACGGTGTGCGGCTCGTCCTCGATTGGCACCGGTACCCCGTCGACCCCTATGACTACTGGAGCGGCGGCAACAACCATGACGCCGGAACCGGGAAGCCCGGCACGGGGTTCGGCTATCTCGCCCCGTCGGCAACGGAGAAGGGAACCCTCAACCTCGCGGACCCGGAACACTTGGCCACTCTGCTGGACGCCCACCGCTGGCTCGCCGGCCACTACAAGGGTGATCCCAACATCATGGGGATCGAGATCCCGCACAACGAACCCCATGACGCCTTCATGTCCATCCAGGCGAACTGGCGCCGGATCACTGAACAGGCTGCCCTGGCAGTGAAGTCGGCAGATGCTGATCGCCTCGTCTTCGCGATGGTGCCTGCGTACGGTCACGACGTGTCGACCTCTGTCGCGACGTGGCAGCTGCCCAACATCGTGGATGGGAACGCCCCGCACCACTACATGCCCAATGCGCCTCTGCCGCTGAGGGGCGACGCGCAGGAACGGCGCTCCCCATGGTTGGCCCGTGACGTCGACGCTGTCTTCTCCCACGCCATCGCATCGCTGTTCGCGCCGTACACGACGAGCCCTGGGCCGGTCTACAACGGTGAGGGCGGCAGCTACGGATGGGAGTCATTCCTGCCGGGCATGAGCCAGCAGGAGGCCGGCGACTACATGATCGAAGCCGGGCTGGCCCAGTACTACGCCGCTGGCGCGGTGGGCCAGTTGCACTGGGCGCTGTGGCACAACGCGACGGACTTCGTCCCCTTCCGCGAGTCCTTCGACCGGCACTTCACCCGTTACGCCCCCGTCTACGCAGCTGGTCCGGTCGACTGGTCTGTCGCCGAGGTGGCCGTCATCCAGAACCCGGCTGCGGTCCCCATTGCCAACGGGCACAACTTCGCGGTCGTCCCGTTCGTGCGATTGGCGCTGGACCTCCACATCGGCCCCTTCCATCTGCTCACCGATGACGAGGTGATCGACCGGCTGTTGACGATGGTGCCGACCGGGCTCGAACAGGTGGACGGCTTGAGCGCTGACTTCGCCTACAAGGCCGTCGTCGTCGATCGAAGAAACCTCGATGAGCGGGTCCGAGGTGTCCTGGAGACCGACGGTTTCCCGATTCCCATCCTCTGGGTGGACGACATGGAGGCAGTCAAGCCGCAGAAGCTGGCCCAGTTCCTCGCAGGAGCCGGTGTTCCGGTGGACCAGCGGACCAGCCCGGACTACCAGTGGACGGAGGGACCTCGGCATGTCATCTGCTACCGACGAGCAGCCAAGAACCCGGGCCGGGACAAGGTCCACCCGATCCTCCGCCGAAGCGGCTCCTTCCGGCTGCTCAACGAGGCGGGTGAGCAGGTGTTCAGCGGCAACGCCGAGGCTCTCGCGTCGCAGGGTATCCGAGTGCCGCTGGAGAAGTGGCGGAGCGCGATCCTGCGCATCGAGAGCTGAGCACACGTGGTGGAGGGCCGGCCGGGAACACCCCAGCCGGCCCTTCGTAGTTGTGCGTCAGGGCAGGAGATGACCGAGGTGCGCCGCGACTGCGGTGTGTCCCAGTGGGCTGAGGTGGATCCCGTCGAGGGTCATCCCGGGCCTCCACATCTGCGGTTCGGCCTCGACCACCTCGGCGAGGTCCCACACGGCGTCGACCGGTGCGGGGCGGCTGCGCAACCACTCGTTCAGGGCTCTCCGCTCCCGATGGCCCGGAGCGCAGGTCTGCCCTTGGGGAGAGGCCCAGCCGTCGTCAGAGTCGGTCACGGGCGGGATTGTGACGGCGACGACCCGCCAGCCCTCGCCCGCGAGGTGGCGCCAGTACCGCGACAGAGCGGCCTGGACGGGTTTCAGGGAGCCGCCCCGTTGGAGGTCGTTGGTTCCGAGCGCCACCGCGGCGATGCCGGGGATGGCCGCCGACAGCAGCTGGTTCCGACGTTCCACCGCATGGGCCGCGAGCGCGCCTTGGGCCGTCGCACCGCTGGTGGACACATTCACGACGGGGCCCCGACCATCGAGCAATCGCCTGGCCCAACCCAGGTGTTCGGCGCTTCCGCGGCGATCGCCGAAGCCCACGGCGTTGGAATCGCCGTCGACGAGGACACATGGATCGAGTCGCACGCCGGTGGCCGGGATGCCGAGGATCTGGGTGGGGCCGAACCCAAAACGCACGGGCCCGTCCTCGGCACCTTCCCACCCCAGATGCTGGACTGACTCTCCCGCGCTGGTGTCGACCTCGGGACCAAGGGGGATCTGGGATCCGTCACAGGGCGCGACGCGCGTCGTGGTGGTGCAGGCGGTGATGGTGCCGCCGAACTCGATGGCGTCCGACGTGGCCGTCGCCCCGGGTTCGAGGGTGACGGTGGGGCAACCCCCGAAGCTCAGGTGTCGCAGTGCCTGGCCCGCAGCCTCGACGCTGACGCTCACCGTCACGGCATTGGGTCCTGGGGTGTCCCGGCCGCCGTCGTTGTACCAGTTGGCGAACGACAGCCGCAGGACTGCGGGGTACCCGACCAGCTCGTGGCGCAGGCGGGTGGTCACGCAGGAGGCCCGCGTCGAGTTGTAGGGAGCGGCGACCCGAACCGGAAGGTGGACGTTGGTGCCGAGTGGCAGCCAACCTTCCAGCGAGGTTGGCTGGCGGCTCAACCCTTCAGCCCGCCGGCAAAGCCCTGGATGACATGGCGCTGGAGGAAGAAGTACACGACGAGGATGGGAAGGGCGGCGATCATCATTCCGGCGAAGATGAGGCCCCACTCACTCGCGAATTCTCCCTGGAACGAGAACACCGCCACCGGGAGGGTTCGGTTGTTGGTGCCGGCCAGGTAGAGCAGGGGGGTGAGGAAGTCGTTCCAGGTATTGATGGTGTTCACGATGATCACCGTTCCCGTTACGGGCCGCAACAAGGGGAAGACGACGTGGAAGAACGCCCGCCACCAGCCAGCGCCGTCGATCTTCGCTGCCTCCTCGTACGTGGGCGACTGGGTCTTCAGGAATCCGGTGTAGAGGAAGACGGTCATCGGCATCAGGCTGCCGACGTAGAAGATCATGAGCGAGGCGTGAGTCTGGAGCAGCCCGGCGTCCCGCATGAGCATGTAGAGCGGAACCATTCCCAGTTGCCCGGGGATCATCAGACCGAGCAGGAACAGCATCAGCTTCGGTGTACTGGTGGAGCGGTTGCCGCGCACGATGGCATAGGCGGCCATGGCGCCGATGAGGACGGCGGCAGTGATGCTGACAGCCGTGATCAGCACGCTGTTCAGCATCGCCCGGCCAAGGTCGGCCGACTCCCAGGCCGTCTGGTAGTTGCCGATGAACAGCGAACTCGGTGGTGCGACGGTGGACGAGGCGATTTCCGAGGTCGTCTTGAAGGACATCGTCACCATGATGTAGAGCGGAAAGAGGTAGGTCACCGTGATGGGGACCATGGCCAGTTCGAGCAGGGGGCGGCCGTACCCGTGGCGGAGTCGCCTGCGATGGCGCTTCTTGGGGCGTCCTGTGGTCGGAGGTGCCGCAACGGTGGTGGAGGTGCTCATGCTTCTGTTTCCCCACGCTGGGTGATGGACATCTGGAGGAAGACGATGAAGGCGACGATCATCGTCAGGACGAGGGCGATTGCGGACCCGTAGCCGTATTCGCCGTAGACGAAGGCTTCGCGATACATGATGAGCGAGAGCGTCTGGGTGGAGACGCCGGGTCCGCCCCCCGTCATGACGAAGACCTGGTCGAACAACTTCAGGGAAGACGTCATGGTCAGCGCAGTCGCAATGGTGGTCGCTTGGCCCAGGAGGGGGCGTGTGACCGACCAGAACCGCCTCAGCGCGCCAGCGCCGTCGAGCGCGGCCGATTCGTAGAGTTCCTCTGGAATGCCCTGGAGGCCGGCCAGGAAGATCACCATCGACATGCCGACGTGGTGCCAGATGACGCTGGCGATGATGGACCAGAGGGCGAGCTGTGAGTTGCCCAACCAGCTTTGGATCAGTCCACCGGCGCCCAAGGCACTGAGGGCGGTGTCCAGCGGGCCGTTCGGAGTGTAGATGTACTGCCAGAGTAGGCCGACGATGACGGGGGGCATCATCATCGGAGCGAAGAACAGGGTGCGGAGGAGGTTGCGGCCGCGGATGGCGGAGTTGAGCGCGAGCGCCAGCAGTAATCCCAGGCCGGACTGCACGACGGTGAGCGTCACCGCGATCAGCAGGGTGTTGCGCAGCGAAGCGACTGCAGCGCGATCGCCCAGCAATTCTCGGAAGTTGTCTAGTCCGATCCAGTTGGCACCAGAGCCGCCCGTCCAGTCGGTGAAGGCGTACCAGCCGCCCGCGAGCGAGGGGTACAGGACGACGACGGAGTAGAACACGAGCGCCGGCAGCAGGAACCACTGCGGCACGAGGCGGGAGCGGCGCCCCCGTCCCCCGCGAGAGACGGGGGAGGGGGCCTGCGGAACCGCAGACCCCCTCTCTGCGAGAGCGATGCTCACGACATGCTCTCCTGGTATGCCTCGTCGAGAGCCTGCAGGAGGTCGTCCACGCTCTTCGATCCCTCAACGGCCTGCTGGCCGACCTCCATGAGCGCCGTTGCCACCTGGCCACCTGGCCATGCGTGGTTCGCGAAGGGTGTGGTGCGCCCCTCGTCGAGGAAAGGCTGGACGGTCTGGTTCAGCGCATTGTCCACCGGCTCGGCGTCGGTGAGGGCGGGGATAGCCCCGACCTCGGTTGCCCATGCGGCCGTGCGGTCAGGTTCGGAGATGTAGTCCAGGAACGCCAGCGCTGCTTCGGGGTTCTCAGCATCCGCATTCACGACGAGGAAGTCGGGCGTGAAGGGGATATGCGTTTCGTCGGCGTTGTCCGTTGCGGGGATGGCAAAGGAGCCCATCTGGTCCTCGCCGCCTTCCATGAACCCGGCCAGAACCGGGGATGCTGCTGACGGCATGACCACGATGGCCGCCTCGCCGTTGCCCACCGACTGCATGGCCGGGTCCCCGGGCATGCCGAGCGGCTCAGGCGTGGTGTATCCGTCCTCGATGAGGCCGAGGAACTGCTCGAAAGTGGCACGCCACCCCTCGGACTCCGCGAAGGTCGTCTCGCCCGCCTCCAGTCGGTCGTAGAAGTCCGGTTCGAGGCCGTTGACGAGTGTTGCTGACAGGGCGTAGGGCAGGAACTGGATGACGTAGTTGTCCGCCAGACCAAGGGCCAACGGAACCTTGCCGGCGGCCTTCAGCTGGTCGAGGACCTCGACGAACTCGCTCCAGGTCGTGGGAGGCTCAACCCCCGCCTCCTCGAAGACGGCCTTGTTGTAGAAGCCCAGGATCGCCTGGCCGTAGGTGGGGAAGGCGTAGGTCTTCCCGTCCAGTTCTTGGAGCCGGGAGAACGACTCGGGCACGTTCGCAGCCCAGGGCTGGTCCGAGAGGTCCATGAGTGCTCCCTCCTCGGCCAGGTTGAGCACTGACGACGGGGCGGCGTAGCCCGGGGCAGATCGGAACAGGTCCGGGGCAGTGCCGGAGGTGATCTGGATGCGCAACTGTTCGCCCAGGGCTCCGGCCTCGGCGTAGGTGCCGTCGACCGTGACGCCGGTCTCGGCTTCGAAGTCCTCGATGAAGAGCTTCGGCCCGATGTCGCTGGTCGTGGCGAGCGCGAGATTGCCCCCGAGCTCGGCGGCGGCCTCGGTGGTGGCCGGGGTGGTGGCGTCCTCGGAGCCCTCGGCCCCTTGGGCAGGATCGTCCCCGGGTGAGCAGGAGGCGATGAGGGCGAGGGCCATGAGCCCGCCCGTGGTTGCAGCCAAGCGGCGTCTCAGTGATGCACGCATGATGTGTCCTCGAATCTCTCGACGTTGAGTGGGATGGGATGTACCCAGACCTGGCCGGTGACACCAGTGAACAACTAAAGGGCTTTAGTTGTCAACCCCTCGCCCTCGCGGTGCTCTGCCTGGCCACCAGGGTGGTCTTGGTTCCTTGGATCTCCCGGGGTTGCTCTCCGTGGATGAGCCCGAGGAGTTCCTGGGCGGCGAGTTGTCCATATGCGGCGATGTCGCGCGACAGGGCGGTGAGGTTGGGTGTGACGAGGGTGGCGCTCGGGCCGTCGTCCCAGGCGAGTACCGAGAGGTCCTCCGGTACGCGTAGGCCCCGTTCGATCAGCGTGCCCGTGAGGTGCACCGCGAACTCGAGGTCCTCCACGATCAGGGCCGTCAGCGGATTGTGGTCCTGGGTTGCGAGCCCTGCGACGGTGTCTGCCGTGTCGTGATCCGCCTCGATCGTCTCCGCGTTCACCTGAATGCCCGAGTCGCGGGCCGCGCCCATGAAGGCACGTTCGCGAATCGAGTAGTGGAGGAGGTCGAGGTTGCCGCCGATGCGCGCGATGTGGGTGTGGCCCAGCCCGGCGAGGTGGCTTACCGCCAACCGGGCGGCGGCCTCGTCGTCGGTCCACACGCAACCGAGGGGCGAGAGTCCGCGGGTGTCACCGACTATGACCGCGGGCAGCCCCACCCTCTCGAGTTCCTTCAAGCGAGGGTCCCGCATGTGGGGATTGATCACCAGCACGCCGTCGACCCGTCGCTCGCCCATCCAGCGTTCGTAGAGCGCGGCCTCCTCCTTCAGCGACGCCACCGTGTGCAGGATCAGGAGAACGCCCTGATCAGCCAGCGCGGCCTGGACTCCCGCGAGGAAGTGGCCGCCGAAACTTGCGGACCACAGGGGCTGGCCGGGCTGGCGAATGGTGACGACGCCGATCATGCCTGCCTTCGACATGGACAGGGCCTGGGCGGCGTAGTTCGGTCGCCAGTTCGCCTGACGGACCACTTCGAGGATGTGCTCGCGGGTCTCCGGGGAGATGCCCGGGCGGCCGTTCAGGGCGAAGGAGACCGCCGTGGGCGAGACCTTGGCGCGGCTGGCGATCTCGGCGATGGTGAGTCGCCTGGCCGTCGGGTCGGGGTTGTTCATGGGCCGAGCCTATCGAGGCGCAACCATCGGCATGCCTAAAGCGCTTTACAAGCTTCGAAGGAAGCGCTATCGTCCGTGGCGGGAGCGTTCAGGCCTGGCCGGCCCACAACCATCCCATTACTTTCATCGGAGTCCTTCCGTGCACTTGAGCGCCCCCGAGGCATCCGCCGCGACCTGCTCCACCCTCGATCTGGCGGGCACCTGGACTTGCCGCGCCGTGCGGGGTCCCGTGCCCGAGGAGATCCGCCCGGCCCTGAGCCGCGGCATCAGCGGCACCGTGCCCGGAGTCGTCCACCTCGACCTGCTGCAGGCGGGACTCATCCCCGACCCCTACGACGGCGACAACGAGGGGCGGCTCGCCTGGATCGGACGCACGGACTGGGAGTACACGCGCACCTTCGACTGGACCCCCGGGTCCCACGAGCGTCACGACTTGGTGGCCGAGGGCCTCGATACCGTGGCTCGGATCTGGCTCAACGACCAGTTGGTCGGGGAGACACGCAACCACCACCGGTCCTACCGCTTGCCCGTCCACGAGTACTTGGTGGACGGCGTCAACCGGCTACGCATCGAGTTTCGCAGCGCACTCGACTACGCGGAGGAGCGCGAGTCGGTCCTGGGAGCCAGGCCGCACTCCAACCTGCATCCCTTCAACTGCATCAGGAAGCCTGCGTACTCGTTCGGTTGGGACTGGGGCCCGGAACTCGTCACTGCCGGGATCTGGCGTCCCCTGCGGCTCGAGGGTCGCTCCGCCCCCAGGATGACGCGCCTGCTGCGCCGGACCTCGTGGTCGACCGAACGAGGCGCGCGACTGTCTGTCGACGTGGCGATCGACTCGGTTGACTCCGCGCTGCACGTGGAAGCGGTCGTGGCAGGGGCCCGTGCCATCGTCCCCGTCGTCGACGGCGTGGCGCGGTTGGAGCTGTCCGTCCCCGACGCCGACCCCTGGTGGCCTCGCAGCCACGGCCAGCAGCCCCTCTACGAGGCGGCCGTCCGACTGGTCGACCTCGACGGACACACCGTCGACGAATGGCGCGGGCGGCTGGGTTTCCGTTCCGTCGTCCTCGACACGTCGCCGGATCTCGACGGCAACCGCTTTGATGTCGTCGTCAATGGGGTGCCCGTCTACATCCGTGGAGCCAACTGGATTCCGGCAGACACGTTCTTGCCGAGAGTGGACCGCGACAGGCTCGCGTCAGCCCTCGGCGATGCAGCCGACGCCAACATGAACCTGCTGAGGGTATGGGGAGGTGGCATCTACGAGTCGGAGGAGTTCTACGACCTGTGCGACGAGATGGGACTCCTGGTCTGGCAGGACTTCCTTCTCGCTTGCGCCGCGTACTCGGAGGAGCCGGAGCTGTGGGACGAGTTCGAGGCCGAGGCTTCAGAGGCGATCGAGCGGCTGTCAGCACATCCCTCCCTGGCGCTCCTCAACGGAGGAAACGAGAACATCTGGGGTTGGGCGGACTGGGGGTGGCGGGGACTGCTCTCCGGAGCCTCCTGGGGGGACGGCTACTATTCGCGGCTCTTCCCGGCCCTGACACGGGAACTGGCCGACGGGGTCCCCTACTGCGAGGGAAGCCCCTACTCCTTCGACACCTACCTGCATCCGAACCAGGACGCCGACGGTTCCATGCACATCTGGGACGTCTGGAACACCGAGGACTACACCGCCTACCGTCGTTACCGCCCTCGCTTCGTGTCGGAGTTCGGGTTCCAGGGCCCGCCAGCCTTCGCGACGCTGGAGAGCGTCGTCCACGACGAGCCGCGCTCCCCGTTCGGCAGGCACATGCTCGTCCACCAGAAGGCGGAGTTCGGGAACCTGAAGTTGGAGCGTGGGCTGGGGGACCACCTGCCCGTTCCCCGGGACTACGTCGACTGGCACTGGGCCACGCAACTGAACCAGGCCCGGGCCATCAGGTTCGGGATCGAGCACTTCCGTTCACTTGCACCCTTCAACACGGGGTCGGTCGTGTGGCAGTTGAATGATTGCTGGCCGGTGGTGTCCTGGTCCGCCGTCGACGGACTGGGGCGCAGGAAGCCGCTCTGGTTCGCGCTGCGAGGAGCGCTGCAGGACCGCCTGTGCACGCTCCAGCCGCGCGCGGGCTTCCTGTGTCTCTCACTGCACAACGAGACGGACGAGGACTGGGCGACAACGGCGACAGTCAGCAGGAGGGGACTCGACGGCCAACAGTTCGCATCCGAGGTCATCAAGGTCAACGTTCCTGCGCGGGGCTCGTTCCTCACAGCACTGGGGGATGACGTCAGCAGGAGCGAGGATTCGGCCGGAGAGCTGGTGGTGGCGGACCTCGCATCGGGGGAGCGTGCGTACTGGTACTTCGTGGAGGATCCCCGACTTCGACTGGCAGATCATTGCTGGACCGCCACCGCCGGTGAGGTGCCGGAGGGCTACCTCGTAACGGTCGAGGCGCGCGCTCTGGTGAAGGACCTCACTCTGCTGGTCGATCACGCGGACCCCGCTGCGACTGTCGACCAGGCTATGGTGACGCTGCTCCCGGGGGAGCGCGCCACGTTCCGCGTCTCCTCGACGACTCCCCAGTTGGCTGAGCAGCTCGTCGCCGGACCGGTGCTGCGCACGGCAAACGACCTGGTGCACTGCCCGCGCTCCGACCGACTGCCGCCGACGGTGCCGCCCCCCGACTACGTGTCCCGCCACCCCATCGCGCGTCACCTGAACCATGAGAGCCTGTCACGATGAACCACGCCTCCCACCGCCTTCGAAAGGCCAATCTCGAGGTCTCGCTCAAGCCCTTCACCGACCTCAGCGATCAGGGGCTGGCTGCCACGGTGCGCCAGGTCTTCGACGACTGGGCCGTCCTTCTCGATGCCGCCGATGCGTGCTCCGTCCTCCTGTGGGTCGCGGACGGCAGTGAGATCCTCGACTGGGCCGGCGACCTGGACGCAGCCTTCGAGTGGGCAAGGTACATTGGCTTCAACAACACCGAGGCCTCGCCGTACGGTGAGCCGAAGCCGGAGCGGCGCAAGGCGGTGCCGTACCGTGACGACACCCCCGAGGTTCGTTACCGCGACCTGGCTCGGCTTGTGGAGACGCTCAAGGCGGAGGGACTCCGACGGGGTATCCCCACGCAGGTCGGTGCGACGTTCGATCCGGGACCCGAATTCGCTCCATCCCTGTTCAAGTACAGCCGGCACCCGGAGGTGGTGGCCCGGGGGGAGGACGTCGGAATCG
The DNA here is from genome assembly GCA_947499145.1 of uncultured Arachnia sp. Lineage (GTDB taxonomy): Bacteria > Actinomycetota > Actinomycetes > Propionibacteriales > Propionibacteriaceae > Arachnia. The sequence continues at coordinate 49,221 of CANMNB010000002.1, read as the reverse complement.
GACCGATAATCGCCATGGTGAGACACTTCTCCACTCTCCAGGCCGACTACCATGCCTACGCAGCCTTCCCGGACGGTGTACCGGAGGGCACGTCCTTCGGGGAGTTCCTCGGTCGCCAGGCGCAGGACTTCATGACGGCGCTCGGCTTCGACTACCTGTGGCTGTCGAACGGATTCGGCTTCAGTTCGTACGCCTGGTCAGAACTCGGCGAATCGTTCGACGGCGAGCGCTTCGCGTCCGAACGGACCCCTGAACTCAGGCAGCGGGCACTTGGATTCTGGGAGGACCTCTCGCGCCACCTCGCATACCCGGTCCAGGTGAGGGGAACCAACCACACGGCCGGTATCGACATCGGTGCGGACTCCGTGCCCGCGCTGGACGTCTACGAGGGCGGGTACATCTCGTCTCCTCCGCCCAATTCGCCCTGGGGGCCCCTGAATGAGGACTTCGGCATCGAACTGTCGGGCTACATGTCCCGCATGGCGATGCTCCCCACAGGTGCCACCGGGTACCGCTTCCGGTTCTACGCGAATGACCCCTGGTTCTGGCAGCAGCCCTGGTGGGACTTCTACCATCGCGAGCCCTTCGACATCCATCTTCCACTCAGCGTCGCCCGCGTGGACGGCAACGGACAGGTGGCCCCGCCCGACGAGGTCAACATCCTGTCCATCGACACCTGCCACGGCGTTCTCGACCCCCGGTGCGGCCGTGAGGTGTCCGGTCACGTCGCCACGGCCCTCGAGTCGCTCCCGGACGCTCCCGGCCCGCTCGTGTGGGTCTATCCGTTCCGCGAGTACCACGAGGCCATGGCGGCCGACCCGACCTCCATCAACCGGCCGCACTTCGAGGATTGGTACCTCACGTCGGCCATCAACGCCGGACTACCCCTGAACACCGTCGTGAGTACGGACAACCTGCATGCTGGCCTCTCGAGAGGGGGTGTGGGGGCCGCCACCCTCGTCGTGCCCGCAGGCGCCTTGACCCCCGAGGTGGTCTCCCTGCTGGAGTCGCACACCTCGGGCGGTGGGTCCGTCCTGGCCTATGGCTCCCTGGCGACGGCTCCGGAGGCAGCTCGAGCGCTCATCGGGGTCAGCGTCGCCGACAGTGGTGTCGAGGGCGTGCTCGAGCGGACAGGGGCGGCTCTCTCGGACGGGCTGATGCCGTTGATGCACACCGCACACCTGTCGGCAGGTCCGGTGCAGGAGATGGTGGCCGACTACGAGCGTGGTACGGCTGTCCTGGTGAGTGTCGGTTCGGGTGGACGGGAGCGTGCGTACGCCACGGAGCGACGACTGGGCGACGGCGTCGTCCTGTGGGTCCGGGGCTCCTCTCCGGTCAGCTACTCCCCGCCGGACGATCGGGGAGTGAGGACTCACCAGTCCCACGACAGGAGCCGGTTCAGTGACAGTGGCGAGATCATGGTCCGACTCCTTGACCGAGTGGGGATCCACATCTCCCACGGGCTGAGGACGGCCACCTCGGGCAGGGTGGTGCAAAGCATCCACCGCCATGACAACGCCTATTGGTTCACGGGCTACCTGCCGGACACCACGACGTCAGTGCGCCTGCGGCTTCCTGAGGGGGCGCCGCTGCTGCAGCAGCGCGAGACATGGATCGAGCATGGCGTCAGCGTCCATCACCTGCCGAAATCCTTCCACTTCGAATGCCGGGTGCTGGTCGACCAGGAAGCGGCGGGGAGACTCTCATCTCGGGATGTCGCCCCGTTCCCTGCGCACATGACCCGCGGCATATCGGTCTCGGGTCTGGACGGGGCCCGAGTCACGGTCCTCCTGCCCTCCGACGTCGAGGCGGCCGAGGCCACGTGGGGTGAGCGCGTGACGGACCTCGTCTCAGCCACCACGGGCACTGATGGTCTCACCTGGACGCGCGAGGGCGCGTCGGTCGTCTTCGACAGTGTCGAGGGCGAGCTCACCATCATGTGGCGGGAGCGGGCAACCCATCGGTGACGTTGCTCCGGGGCGCACGCTCGGAGGCGGAGGGGCGACTCTCAGCCCAGCCGGGTGGCGAGTTCTTCGAGGACGTGGGTGTAGGTGTGGCCGGTGGCACGGGTGAGGGCGAGTTCGCAGGTGCGGTTGCAGGACAGGTGGAGGTTGGCGTCGATGTTGTGGACGGCGGCTGCTTCGTCTCGGGTGGCGGTGGCTGTGAGTTCTTCGTGGAGGAGTCCTCGGTCGCCGGCGAAGCCGCAGCAGCGCCAGCCGTCGGGGATGATGACCTCGTCTGCCACGAGTCCGGCGAGCATGATGAGGTGTTTGTTGGTGTCGAGGTGGGTTGAGGAGCAGGTGGGGTGGACCACCGCGACACGGATTCGCTCGAACTCCGGGAGCCGCGGCGCGACGGTCTCTGCCACCCACTGGGTGGCATCCAGCACTCGGATGTGGGCGGCGTCGGCCGTCTTGAGGGCGACGATAATGCCTTCGGTGCAGGAGGTGTTGTCGCTGACCAGCGGGAGTTGGCCGTCGCGGGTGTGCTCGCGGACCCAGGCGACGAGGCGTTCCTGCATGACGGCGTACCCGGCGGGCAGGCCCTTGGACTTCCAAGGGGTGCCGCAGCACAGGTCCTGGATGCCGTCGGGTGTGGTGAGGCGCAGTCCTGCCGCTTCCGCGAGCTTCCTGACCGCATCGGCGACGCCGGTGCCGCATCCGTGGCCGGTGCCGAACATCGTGCCGACGCAGGCGGGCAGGAAGACGGCGTCGGGGCCGTCGAGGGGCGCGGGTCGTCGGATCGGGCCGCCGCCGGGTAGCTCGGCGCTCAGCGTGGGTACGACGTCCTCGTTGAGCAATTTCCGGGCGACGCCGAGCACGCCCCTGACCACGGGTGTCGGGACCTTGTCGACGACTGTCATCCCGGCCGAGGCGATGCGCAGGACACCGTCCCAGTGGTCCGCGGCGGCCTTCCATCCCCTGTCGAGGGCGAGTGAGCGTTCCTCGCGGCGCAGGGTGCGGACCAGGTCGCCGGTGTTGATCTGTACCGGGCAGGCCGTCTCGCACATGCCGTCGACAGCGCAGGTCTGGACCACGTCGTAGGTCTGCTGCTTGCGCAACCGCTCGGCCAGGTCCTCTTCGCCTGCCTGCTCGGCTGCTGCGATGGCCCGTTGGATGACGATGCGCTGCCGCGGCGTGGTGGTGAGGTGCTGGCTGGGGCACACCGGCTCGCAGTAGCCGCACTCCACGCAGTCGTCGATGAGTTCACGCACCGGCGCGGTGGGCTTGAGATCCTTCAGGTGCAGGCGCGGGTCGTCGGTCAGCACGGCGCCGGGGTTGAGGATGCCGGAGGGGTCGCAGGCGTTCTTGATCTCCCACATCGCCTGGTACAACTCGTCGCCGTACTGTCGCCGCACGAACGGCGCCATGATTCGTCCGGTGCCGTGCTCGGCCTTCAGCGTGCCCTGCTCTCCCAGGACCAACTCGACCATGTCCTCGGTGAACTCCTCGTAGCGGCGCATGGAGGCCTCGCCGTCGAAGTCCTCCGTGACGAGGAAGTGGATGTTGCCGTCCTTCGCGTGGCCGAAGATCACACCGTCGCGGTAGCCGTGCCGGTCGAACAACACGTGGAGCTGCGAGCAGACGACGCCCAGCCGCTCCATCGGCACAGCCACATCCTCCAGGAGCGCCGCCGTCCCGGGCGGGCGGTTACGCGCGACCTTCGTGTAGAGGCCCTTGCGCATTACCCACATCCGGGCCCGACGGGCGGCGTCGCGGGTGAGTTCCGGGTCGGCAGCCAACCCTGCCAGACCCGCGAACACCGCCCCGCCGCTCAGAGTTGCCTGCTCGATGCCGTCGTCGTCGCCCGCCTGGTATTCCACCAGCAGCGACGCGTGCCGGTCCACCACCAAACCCCGGGGCAGGACGTCGGCCGCGTCGTCCCCCATCGCCCTGATCGACGCCGCATCGATCAACTCCACGACGCTCGCCCCCGACCCCACCAGAGCCGGCAGCGCCGCCGTCGCATCATCCAGCGAATCGAAGACCAGCAACCCGGTGGCGGTCCGCGCCGGCACCGCGACCGTCCGGAACACAGCCTCCGCCACGAAACCCAACGTGCCCTCGGAGCCGACCATCAGGTGCTCGAGGATCTTTACCGGCGTGTCGTGGTCGAGGAACGAGTTGATCCCGTAACCCATCGTGTTCTTGATCGCGAAGCGCCGCTCGATGTCGCCGCGGAACCTGTCCCCCCGGAGGGTCTCACGAAGAGAAACCAAGACATCCACCAGAGCCGGCTCCCGCCGCGCCAACTGCACGTCCGCATCCGGCGCAGCCGTGTCGATCACCGTGCCGCTCGGCAGCACGACCGTCATCGACTCAACAGTCCGGTACGCGTTGTCGACCGTGCCGCATGCCATGCCCGACGAGTTGTTGGCGATCATCCCGCCCACCGTGCAAGCGATCTCCGACGCAGGATCAGGACCCAGCCTGCGACCCAGCCGCCCCAGCACAGCATTCACTTCCCTGATCGTGGAGCCGGGCCGCACCCTCACACGAGCGCCGCCATCCAACACCTCCACACCACGAAAATGCCGCCGCACATCCACCGTCAAACCCGCCGACAGCGCCTGCCCCGACAAACTCGTCCCCCCCGAGCGCAACGTCAACGGCCAACCACACTCCACCGCCACCGCCATCGCCACCCCCACATCAGCAGCCGACCGCGCACGCAACACCGCCTCCGGAACCCGTAAGTAATGGGACGCATCAACCGCCAACGCAACCCTGTCCAACTCCCGAATACTCACCGCATCACCCAGGAGTCCTCGGAGGCGCTGGAGCGCCCGGGCGTTCCCGGCGGCGACGCGGGCGCGGGGATCATGGTGGTGCATGGCTCAAAGCTCCGGGTTCTGTTCGTCGGGAGTCAGTCCTGCGAGACGATCACGGCCTCGATACCCAGGACGTCAGCGACCTTCTTGATCGTGTGGGCATGGTGTCCGACGCCCAGCGCATAGTGGTGGGTCGGCGCTTCGGCCACCCACCGCTTGAGGAAGGTACGGATGTCGGGCCGGAAGCGGCCCAGGGTGTTGGTGTTGCCCGTGGGCGGTACGGGAAGCCGGAGGGATTCCCCTTCGGCGATGACGAACTTGAACTTCCCGTCCGCAGTGACGGTGTTGCCCAGCATCGTGATGGGCCCCTCCTTGATGTTGAACTCCACGCTCGCCCCGGACCCGGGTTTGCCGTGGTACTTGCGAAGGCTGCGGATGGCGGGCTTGCCCTCGGCGATGTTGATGTGGTGGGGGCCGTCATGGCCCACCAGCACGGCATCGCGATCGAAGTCGATAGGGTGGAACTCGGCGAAGCTGCCTCCTATATCCATGCGATCCATCACCATCATGGCCACGCAGGTCTTGATATCGAACTCGCCGCACATGGGGAAGCCGGCGGCCTGGAGCAGGGAGTTGCCGACGATCAGGTTCGTCATGAGTGTGCGTACCTCAGAACCTGGCAGGCTCTCGTAGTAGTAGGCCAGTCCGTCGAGGTTCTTCTCCTCCACGAAGCCGTCCAACGCCACCGCGGCCCTCGCTGCGGTGTGCAGGTCCGCGTCGGTGAGTTTCATGGTGATGGGGTCGGAGACCGGGTCCGGGGTGTCGAAGAAGCCCAAAATCTCGTCGGCCTTGGCCTTCACCAGCGCCGGATCGGGGTCCTGGTAGTGCCGGAGGATGTCCTCCGGTTCACAAAGCACCACGTGGCTGCCGAACGCGGCCGTCAGCGCAGTTGGGTCCGTGTGCATGTCCAGCATGGCCTCGAGCACGTGCCCCATCAGGCCGAGACGCGCATTCCTCAGGCTGTGGTACACCTTCGCGATGCGGCACCAGTCCGCGATCTCCGCATCGGCGATCGGGTCGTCGTGAAGGGTTCCAATAATCACCTCCGGGGGCCGTTTGCCCATTCGCACGGCTACCGCCGCGAACTCGGGAACGGAGCAGAAGTCGTCGTTCTTGAGTTGCATGTAGGTGGTGGCGTTGGCGTAGTCCAGCGCCGACAGCGGCTGCAGCGCCACCATCACCACGGGGATGTCTAGGGCCCGGATCAGGACGCCGAAGGTGGATGACGTCGCATACGTCACCATGTCCACCATCAGTAGGTCCAGATCTGCTGCGCGGATCCTTGGCAGCACCGCGTACGCGCTTTGTGCCTCGTCCGCCAGACCGAAATTCACCACCTCGACGCCGTGCGCTGCCACCTTGCGTTCCAGCGCCCCGGCCTTCGAGTGCATGTCATCCAGCAGCCCCTCGAATTGGTCCCAGTAGACATGGTGTCCCACGGAGAGGATCCCCACCCGCGCTGCGAGTGGCTTCCGACGGTCAATCTGCATCTCCTGCTGGCCTTCCGACGAGGTGGCATCTACCCGGTTTGTCGAGTCTGCTATGAATCGATTCACTGAATGTAGTCTGCGTCGGACAGGGAGTCAACAGCGCGATGATAATACTTTTGAGGTAATCATCACGATTCTCGCTTCCCATTTCGGGTAGGTTAAGAGTGAAGCGATTCATTCGGCTTCCTGTTCCTGCGACGGCTGAAGAAGACGGCCGTGCGATCCGGGTTGCTGATGCTTCGCAGAGCGGGTCGTGGCTCCGAGGGCCCCGATACACTGCTCGGGTCGAAGGCCCTCAGAGGAGGGGGAGAGTGTGTCGAAGACCGGCAAGGTGCGTCTGAGCGATGTGGCGAAGGCCGCTGGCGTCTCCTCGGGGACGGTCTCCAACACCATCAACCGCCCCGACAGCGTGTCCGATGCCACTCGGCGAAAGGTCCTCGCGGCCATCCGCAGGCTGGACTTCGTGCCCAACGAGGGCGCTGCGACCCTGCGGAGCGGCACGAGCAAACTCCTGGGATTGGTGATCCCGGATGTGACCAGCTCCTTCTATGCGGAGATAGCCAAGGGCGTCGCCCGGCAGGCGGAGGAGCATGGATACGCCATGCTGCTCTTCAACACCGATGACGACCCCAACCGGGAGATCCGCCAGTTGGAGACTCTCGCCCGCCACCGCTCCATCGGTGCGCTGATCGTGCCTCGTATGGCGGACGAGCACCGGTTGGCTCGCCTGCGGGAGCTCGGGATGCACTTGGTCCTCATCGATCGGGCGACGTCGGAGCATGACGGCTGCTCCGTCTCCATTGACGACGTCCGAGGAGGGCTCCTCGCGGGGCAGCACCTGGTCAGCCTCGGAAGGAGGCGTCTCGCCTTCGTCGACGGGCCGGCGGGAGTACCCCAGGCGGGCCGACGTCTCGAGGGGTTCAGGCAGGCACTGGAGGATGCCGGATTGACTTCCGCGGACTTCGCCGAGATCCATGCGGAGACCGCCAGCTACGCGGGGGGACAGCAGGCAGCGCGCCAGGTCCTTTCCCTGGCGGCCTTGCCGGACGGGATCTTCTGCATCAATGACCAGATGGCCATCGGGGTGCTCAACGGACTGGCTCATGCTGGGGTCACCGTCCCGGCCCGGGTTGCGGTGGTCGGGTATGGCGACTCGGCTGTTGCTGAGAGTGCGCCTGTCCCATTGACCACCGTGCACCAGCCCATGATCGAGTTGGGGCGCGCCGCCGTCGACCTGCTGCTCGGTGAGGTGGCGGTCACGCGGGGCGAGCACCATCACTTGTCGACGGTGTTCAACCCCACGCTCGTCGTCCGGGAGTCGGCCCCATATCCCGCCTGAAGCGAGGGCGACGCGACCTCAGAGCTGTGTCAGGGTGACCGTGTAGTTCCTGTCCTGCGCGACGACGCTGGTGCGGCCCAGCCGCGCATTGAGTTCCTTCCGGTACGGCAGGTGTGAGTTGTAGACGCACCACAGCTGGCCGCCGGGGCGCAGGACGCGGCGGGCGTCGTCGAACATCTGCAGCGTCGGTGTCGACTCCTTCGCCACCCCCTGGTGGAACGGCGGGTTGGTGACGATCGCGTCGAACGACTCGTCTTCCAATTCCTCCAGGCCGTCGGCCCAGGAGATCTCGAGCGTGAGGTTGTTGGCCAGGGCCGTCTCGGCCGTCGCGGCGACGGCGGACCAGGAGACGTCGCGCGCGTGGACGCGGTGTCCCGCACGGGCCAGCACAGCCGAGATGACGCCGTTGCCGGAGCCGAAGTCGAGTACGTCGGCGCCCGGGACATCCAGGTGCTGGAGCAGCAGCCGGGTGCCGGCGTCGACCTTGTTGCCCGCGAACGTGGCACCGTGGGCGGCGATGACGAGGTCCACCTCCGGCCGACGGCGCAGCTTCGGGAACTCGGTGGGCAGGTTGTTCGGCCCCCATGCACGCAACGCGCGAGACTTCTTGTGGCCCCGCGTGGCGTTGACGGCGACGAAGTGCTTGGCCAGGACCTCGTTCATGGTGCGGTTCATGTGCTTCTGGCGACCGCCCGTGATGAACGTGACGTCGGCGGCGCCCTGGATGCTCGCGGCCTGCTCGTCGAGCGCGGCGAGGGCCTGCGGCAGGTGGCCCCAGGCCAGGTCGACGCCGGCGAGCTCCGTCGGGTGCGCCACCAGCAGTTCCTCGGGCACCTCGCGCGCTTCGCGAACGTCGTCGCACCAGACGCGCACGTCACCGGTGATCTCCAGGGCTGCTTCGACCAGCCCGGGGGCGTCGATGATGGCGATGGCCTCGGCCTCGCGCGGGGTCTCGGCAAGGATGAGCTCGTCGATCTGGTCCATGTCCCGATGGTCCCACACCGGACCGGAGGTGCCGCAGCCCTAGACTCGCGGCGGAGGTCGAGATGCATCTGTGTGACGTGACGGCCCGGGGGCCCGGCACCACCCTGGTCCTGGGAGGGGCTCGTTCGGGCAAGTCCCGCTGGGCCGAGGAGCAGTTCGCGGACCGCGACGCCGTTGACTACGTAGCCACGTCCTTGGTGCCGGACGACGACCCCGAGTGGGCCGGACGCGTCGCCCTCCACCGCGAGCGGCGTCCCATCTCGTGGCACACCGTCGAGACCCTCGATCTGGCAGAGGTCCTGAGCCGTGACAACGCCAGCCCGGTTCTCGTGGACTGCCTGTCGGTGTGGCTGGCACGCGTGCTTGACGACGTTCGGGCTTGGGATGCCGCGGACGACGTATGGCGGGAGTTGCTGGAGCACCGGGTGGCCGAGTTGGTCGAGGCCGTGCGGACCACCCGCCGGGACGTGGTCCTGGTGAGCAACGAGGTGGGCTCCGGCGTGGTGCCGGCCACACCCTCGGGCCGTCTGTACCGCGACGAACTCGGCCGCCTGAATGCGCGGGTCGCGGCGGTCTGCGACGAGGTGTGGCTCACGGTGGCGGGTATCGCGAGGCGCTGGAAGTGACACGACCCAACGCGCTGGTGGCCGCGCTGGGCCTGTTCACGGTCGTGCCTGTGCGGCCCGTGGCGGTGGTCGATCGCCGCGTGGCGCGAGGTGCGATGCTGGCGTTCCCGGTCGTCGGCCTCCTGGCCGGCGTCCTGGGGGCTGCGGTCGCGGGGGTGGCGGCGTGGCTCGGCTCCCCGCTGCTCGGCGCTGTGGGCGGATTGGCGGTGCTGGCGGCGATGACGGGCGCGCTCCACCTCGACGGTGTCGCCGACACTGCCGACGGGCTGGGGTCCCGCGCACACCCGGAGCAGGCCCTGACGATCATGCGGCAGTCCGACATCGGCCCGATGGGCGTCGTCACACTCCTGTTCGTGCTGTTGGCCGACGTCGCCGCCCTCCACGACCTGCTGGGCGCCTCACCGTGGGCGGGGGCCGCGGCGCTGGCATGGGCGGCGGTCGTGGGCCGCGTCGCGGTGGTCTCGGCCATCGCCTCGGGCGCTCCCGGTGCCCGGGACAGCGGCTTCGGGGCACTGTTCCAGGGGGTCGTCGGCAGGCTCGCCGGTGGGGCGTGGGCAGCCGCGGCGCTGGTGGGTGCTGGCCTGCTGGGCTGGGTCGTGGGGGACTGGCGGACGGGGGCGGGTTGGGCGGTGGCGTCCGTGGTCGCACTCGTGGCCGCGGCGCTGTGGCGACGGCACCTGGTCCGCAGGCTCTCAGGGCTGACCGGCGACACGTTCGGGTCCCTCGTGGAATTCACCCAGACCGTCTTCCTCGCCGCTGCGGCTCTGCTGGCGACCCTCTAGGCGGGGGTCCACTCGCCCGTGGTCAGGTCGAGCGCCCCCACCCGGGTCAGCGGTCCGGCGAACCGGTGGGTTTCGTAGCTCAGCAACGACAGTTCCTCGACCGACCATTCCAGCGCGGGAAGGGGAGTTCGCAGAGTGGCCAGGACCTCGTCGAGCGGCCACCGCCCGCGGTAATGGCCCACGGTCACGTGGGGCCGATAGTCCATCGGGTGCCCCTCGGTGGTGCGGTGGCGAACCACGTCGTGGGCCGTCTGCAGCCACGGTCCGTCGATCGCCAGGTACGGAACCATGGCGAAGCTGTCCCATCCCGATGCCCGCATCGAGACGGGCGAGCCCGGGACGACGGAGCGCAGGAGCGTCAGGTCGGCGTCCCGCGCGGCGTCGTCGTAGCCGGGCAGCCCCGGGGCCGCGGCGAGGCCCGCGAAGGTGAGGGTGACGTGCGGCCGCCGCTCGTAGGCGGGGAACAGGTAGTCGGCACACCGGTGCCGAGCCGCGGTGACGACGTCGTCCAGGTCAGGGTCGTCGATCTCGACCGCCCACACCAGGGCGTGGCTCCGGCCGCCGTGCCACTCGGGGAAGTCACGGTCCTCGCAGGCCAGCGTGTGCGTCACGGGGCCTCGGCGAGCGCGTGGACGTGGTCGTGGATGACGCGCCAGACCGACTCCTCGCGCACGGGCCGGAAGTGGCCGGCCACGTCGAGGGTCACGTTCGTGGCGCCGGGGAGGTGGGAACCGTCGGGGATCACTTGGTCCCAGCGAGGTGCGAGGGACACGATGTGGGCGTTGACCTCACTCTCCCGGGCGAGGTCCCGAATGGTCGGGCTGTCCGGGAAGAACATCCCGAGAGGGGAACGCGCCAGCAGCCCCAGTTTCTGCAGCGGCCCGCCGACGGTGGAGCCGGCGAACGGTGTGGCGACGGTGACCAGTCCGACGGCGGTCTCCGGCTCCGCCTGGCGCAGCAGCACCGCCTTTCCGATCAGTCCGCCCTTGGAGTGGGCCACCAGGACTGCCTTCCGGATCCCGCGCTCCCGGATCACGTCCAGACAGTGTTGCGCGGACGCCTCCAGGTCCGACAGGTTCCAGCCGAGGGTCTCCACGTACTCGACGCGGTGTCCGTGGCGGGCGAGCCAGCGGCCCAGGGGAGCCAGATAGGTCCACGGCTCGAGGATCCCGGGAAGGAGCACCACGGGGATGTCGCCGCACCCGGGGAGGGCGTCGTCGTCGCCGGGATGCTCCCACGGCCGGAGCCGTCGCCAGAGCGCGCGCGCCATGTCGCGGCCCGCGACACCCCAGTCCAGGGTCGCCACCCGCGCCCGTCCCCACAGCGACGACGGGCTCAAGGCGTCGGCACCCCCGCGAGTCGGCAGCAGATCTCGGTCACCACGTCGGGATGAGTCACCATCACCTGGTGCGAGGCACCCTCGACGACGTGCACGGAGGCCTCGCCGCCGGCCCTCTCGGCCAGCAGGTCCAGGAAGGGCCTCGGTGCCAGCCGATCGAACTGCCCGGCCACCACCGCCAGCGGCCTGCGCACGGCGGCGACTCGCTCCTCGATGGGGTAGTCGACCATGGCGGGGAACGTGCGGATGAACCAGCGTGGTCCTGAACGGAGGAACGCGAGGACGGAGGGCACGGCGGAGCCCAGGGTCTCCTTCGACGCCGCCTGCAGGAACCGCTGGACCACGCGGTCGCTTCGTCGCTCCACATTGTTGACGACGGGCCCGATCAGCACTCCCGCCCTGGCCAACGTCGGCCGTCGGGCGAGAGCCTCGACGACCACCTGCGTGCCCATTGAGTGCCCGATCAGCGTGACGTCGGCGAGTCCCAGCCGTTCGATCGTCTCCTCCAACGCCATTGCGAAGCTCGCGACGCGGAGCGACCGGTCGGGCTTCGTCGTGCGCCCGAACCCGGGCAGGTCCACGGCGACGACGCGCGCGTGTGGTGCAAGGTGCTCGGCGAGTTGCCGGAAGTACAGGGAGGAGACCCCGAGGCCGTGGACGAGCACGAACGTCTTGGCCAGCGGGAGAGCGTCGGGCTGGGAGTCCAGCACGCCGACGACGACGTCGCGGATCTGCATCGCGCTGGGGTGGAAGTCCACCGACCATTCCTGCTGGGGCATCTCGTGATCGTGCCACACACGGGCGACCACGCTCCACCGTAGGCTTTCAGGCAGGGAGAGGGGGTGTCGATGGACTGGGTGTGGGTGATCGGAGGGCTCGTCCTCGTCGCTGCACTGCTGATGGACATGTTCCAGACCCTCCTGCATCCGAGCGGCGACGGATGGCTGAGCTCGCCGCTCATGCGGTTGCTCTGGCGGATCTCGAAGCGCCTCCGCCATCCTCTGCAATCGGCCACCGGGCCGGTGGCGATGGTCTCGACGATTGCCGTGTGGGTCGTGCTCATGGTGGTCGCCTGGGCGCTGGTCTACTTCCCGTACGTCCCGGGTGGGTTCACCTACTCGCCGGGCATCGACCCGGCCCGCTACCCGGACTTCGCCGAGGCCCTGTACCTGTCGCTCGTGACGATCGGGACGCTCGGGTTCGGCGACGTCGTCGGGCTCGGTCCGTGGTTGCGGTTCGCACCGCCCCTCGAGGCGCTCGCGGGATTCGCCCTCCTGACCGCGGCATTGACCTGGTTCTCGCAGATCGAAGGACCCTTGGTGCGTCGACGCGCGCTGGCGATGGAACTCCGCACGCTGGGGGAGGTCGAGGCCGCGGCCCACCTCACAGGCTGGGATCCCGCCAGCGCCCACGAGACCCTGCGCGACCTCGCGCGCAGCATTCTGGAGGTCCGCACCGACTTCGCCCACCACTCTGAACAGTTCTACCTCCAGGAGACGGACCCGGACATGGCCCTGTCGGTACAGCTGGACCACGCCGCCGCCCTGCGCGACGCTGCCCTCACAGCCCCTGAGGCCTCCGTCCGTGACGCGGGACACCAGCTCCAGCTGGCGCTGGAGGACCTGGCAGCCCTGCTCGCCAGCGAATTCGTCGACACCGACGGCGACGTCGGCAACACGTTGGCCGCCTACCGGGAGGAACACGCCCGATGATCGATCTCCCTCCCATCACCTGGCAGGCCGTGCTCACCGGCCTCGGGGTCCTGGCGGTCGGCATCCTCGTCGGGTACCTCGCCAGGTTCCTGATGCGCTCCTTCCTGTCGTGGCGGGGCCGCAGCGCCAGCTCGACGCGGGTCTTCTCCCGACTCGTCCAAGCCGCCATCGTCATCGTCTCCGCCGCCGCGGCCATCACCGTCGTGTTCCCGAGCGTCCAGCCCGTCGACGTGCTGGGCGGCATCACCATCGTCTCGCTGGCCGCCGGCATCGCCTTCCAGACGGTACTGGGCAACATGTTCGCCGGGATCGTGATCCTGGCTCGGGACAAATTCCGGGTCGGCGACCAGATCTCCGTGCTCCAGCACTCCGGCACCGTCAGCGAGATGGGACTCTCCCACGCCGCGCTGCGCACGTTCGACGGGCGCCTGGTGCTCATTCCGAACTCGTCGCTGCACTCCGAGATCGTCACGGTCCAGACGGGTTATGAGCGCGTTCGGTCCACCGTGGCGGTGGACCTCGACGACGCCACGGACCTCGCCCGCGCCCGACAGGTGGCGCTGGACGCGATGAACCGCATCCCGTCCGTGCTGAGCGATCCGCCACCGGAGGCGTTGTTGCGCGAGATCGGTACCGCTACCGTCCGGATGGATCTGCGGTTCTGGTCCGGTGCCCGGCAGCTGGAGACCCGCACCGCGCAGGACGCGGTCATCCAATCGGTCCTCGAGGCGTTCCGCAAGCAGGGCGTGAAGTCCGGCGACGAGGTGGTCACCGTGCGCCTCGTCGGGTCCCCGACGACGCAGCCGTGAGCCGCCCGCTAGATTGCGCCACGTGCAGGTGAGAGTGGCCACCCGGGCGGACGTCGCGGAGATCGTGCGACTCAAGGCGCTGATCATGGAGTCCTACCCGTTCGACGTCGACCTGGACAGCCATCCCGCGTGGCCGTCGCGCGCCGCGGCAGGGATCGAGGAGATGCTCAGCCACCCCGACTACACGTTCTTCGTCGTCGACGCCGAGGACGGCCGCCTCGCCGGCTGCATCAGTGCGGGGATCACCCACCACGTCCCCGGCCCTGAGTGGGGGCCGCGGCACGCGTACGTCGCCGACATGTGCACCGATCTGCCGCACCGGGGCAACGGCTTGGGTCGAGCCCTCATGGACGCGGCCCTTGCTTGGTGCCGGGACAGGGGGGCCCAGACGGTCAAGCTCGACGCCACCCCGTCGGCCATCCCGGTCTACGAGGCGCTCGGGTTCGAGCGACGTGAGGACGAGCTGTTCCCCACCATGAGCCGCCTCCTGTGAACCCGACGCTGGCTACGTTGGGAGTCGAATCCCGAGCCAGGAGGACCCGATGGATGGCATCGAACTCGACCACGACAAGTACTCTGCCTACCTGAACCAGCACCTCGTCGCGGCCGACGCCGGCGTCAAGGCGTTCAAGGCTGCCGCCGACACCTGGTCCGGGACGCCGTGGCAGGCGACGTTCGAGCAGCTGCACGACGAACTGTCCGACTCCCACGAGAAGGTCAAGGAACTCATCGAGAGCCTCGGCTACGAGGTGAGCACGGCCCGCAATCTCGTCGCCGGCCTGGCCCAGGCCGCCGGCCGGGTCAACCCGCTCAACTTCACGCGCGACAACGACGGCATGATGACCCAGATGGAGCTGGATGCCCTGGCCGCCGCCGTCCGGGCGCAGCAGATGATGTGGGAGACGTTGCTGGTGCTCACGGAGATCGACGACCGGCTCGACAAGACCTTCTGCCAGCTGATGGTCGACCGATGCGAGGACCAGCGCGCACGCGTCGTCGAGGTCAGCAAGGCCACCACCCACGCCCGGTTCACGATGGATTCTCTGGAGTAGATCTCCCTCCCACGTCGCTCGGCGGGAGATCTGGTGGCGTCCTCGCGACGACAGCTCCCACTCAAGCCGGGCGGGAGTCAGTCCCGACGGGGGCCAACCTCCCCAGACCCGAGGGTCAGAACTGCGGGGCCCGACGCTGCAGCCACAGCTGGGTACGCGACGCCGCGCGGCTGGCGGGGCGCGACCACCACGCGGCGCCGCGCAACGCTGCCCTCGCGGCGTTGAACCCGGCCCCACCATGCACGCCGCCCCCGGGATGGGTGGCCGCGGAAGCCACGTACAGCCCGTCGACGTGGGTGACCGGCCCTCCCAGCCCCGTGATGGGCCGCCAGGGTCCCTGCTGGAAGAGCTGGGTGGTCCCGGCGCCCAGGGCCCCGTCGACCAGGTTCGGGTTGGCCTCCTCCAGGTCGCGCGGGGATTGCACCCAGCGGCCTTGCTCGAGGTCCCGCCAGCCGGGCGCCAGTTCGTCGAACATCGTTTCCAGGGTGGCGAGCGATGTGCCGGAGACAGCCGCGTCCCCGGTCGGGAGGTGTGTGTAGGCCCACAGCGACTCGGTGCCCGAGGGTGATCGCGTCGGGTCCGCCGTCGTCATCTGGCCCACCAGGGCGAACGCGCGCTCCGGGACGGACCCGGCGGCGATGTCCGAGTGCCATCGCACCAAATCGCCCGCCGACAGGCCCGCGTGCACGACGGTGGCGTCGCGCGCCCAGGTCGCGCGCCAGGGCATCGTCCCGCCCAGGAGAAGGTTCAGCTTGAGGGTTGGCGGGTCCCAGGCGAAGCGCTCCAGCCGCGTCAGCAGCCCGGGCGGGACAGCGTGGGAGGGGAGGAGGGAGCGGTAGAGCATGTCGGCGGACACGTCGGCCAGCACTGCCCGCCGCGCACCCACGGACGTTCCGTCCGCCAGGCGAACCCCCGTCGCCCGCCCCGCCGCGATCGTGATGCCGGACACCGGGGCACCCAGTTCCACGACGGCTCCGGCCGCCGTTGCCCGCGACACCAGGGCGTCGGCCAATGCTCCGGCGCCTCCGCGCGGCACGGGGAAGCCGACGTCCTGCGCGAGCATCGTCATGATGAACCCCATCAACCCGCTCACCGGTGCCAGCGGGGAGACGTCAGCGTGCATCGCGTTGCCGGCGAGGATGTCGCGTGCCCGCTGGCCGCCGAACCACTCCCGTCCCATCCGATCGGAGGGCAGCAGGGCGAAACGGGCGAAGTCGAGCAGGCCGGCGGCACCGAGCGTGGCCGCGAGGCGGGCCCCGGCGCCAACGGGGGGCCAACCCTGCAGCAGCGCGTCGAGCAGCGGCTCCTTCACGCGGCGCCATCCGGAGACCAGCGTCATCCAGGCCTCCCCGTCGCCGGGGTGGTCCGCATCGAGCAGCGCGGCTGTTTCCCCAGGGGTGGTCAGGACCCCGGAGCCGGTGTGGTCGCTCGGGTCTGAGACGTGCACGACGGCTGGCCGGTGGTCCGCCCACTCGAGACCGTGCTCGGCCAGGTCCAGCGACTGCAGCACGGGAGAGGCCATGCCGAGCGGGTAGCACGACGAGAACTCGTCGACGACGAACCCGTCGATCTCGCGGTGGGCCACCGCCCCGCCAGCCTTCGTCCGGCCGTCGAGGACGGCGACGTCCCAGCCTGCGTCGGCGAGCAGCGCCGCCGCCACCAGCCCGTGGTGTCCCGCTCCGATGACCACCGCGTCGACGATCCGATCCATGCAGCGATCCTACGAAGCCCTGCGGTCAGCCTCCTCGGCCCGGTGCCCACCCCCTAGACTCGCCCCTTGTGAGCGAGCCGACACAGCAGTCGAGACCCGGACGGGCCACCGTCTGGGTCGTGGTGGCCGCGCTGGGGCTGCTCCTGCTCGTCGCGTTGGGGGCCAGCAGCCCACGGCCGGTCCCCGTGGAGGTGCTCCCGCGGCCGACGATCAGTGCGGACGCCGGGCCGTTGCCAGTGCCGGAGCCGGCTGTCTCGGCGTCCGAGTCGGCGCTCCCGCTCCCCGAGCAGGAACCCCTAGACTTCCCGGACTGGATCGGGGACGTGTTCCGTGCCCTCGTCGTCGCCTCGCTGGTCGGGGTCGTCGGCTGGTTCGTGTACCGCCTGTTCGGAGCTGTCATCCGGCCGGAGCGCGGCGTTGCGGCCGAGCCAACCGGCAATGCCGTCGACATCCCTGAGATCGACGACGAGGAGCTGGTCGACGTCGTGGCCGATGCCGTGGCCTCCCTGCGTCGCGGGATCGCCGTCGAGGGGGCGGTGGTCGAGTGCTGGCGCCGTCTGGAGCAGGTGGCGGCGGACTCCGGCATCGTCCGGCGCCCCACGCAGACGTCGCAGGAGTTCACGGTCGAGGTGCTGGGACACGCGATCGTCGACTCCGCGGCACTGACCGACCTCGCGGAGCTCTACCGGCAGGCGATGTTCTCCACCCACCAGCTGACCGACGCCGACCGCGAGCGGGCGATCGACTGCCTCGAGGCCCTCAGCTCCCAACTGCGGAGGGAGGTGCCCGATGAGTCGTAGGACCGCGATGGGCACCCTGGCGTTGCGAGTCGCCATCGGACTGGGCGTCGCCGCGCTCGTCGTCCTTCTCGACGGCGTCGCGGGCCTGCGCGTCGATCCCACCATCACCGTCCTCACCGCCGTGGCCGTGGCCGTCGCCACGTGGGTTGTCACCTACCTCGAGGGCCCCCGGACGGCCCCGCAGTGGGAGCAACCGATGTGGCGCACGCGCTCCCCGCGGTTCCATGCCGACGTCCGCACCCGCCGTTTGGCGTCCGTGCTGTCCCACTCCCAGCCCGGGCAGGCCTTTGACGCCACCACCCTTGCGCGCTATCTCGCTGAGCTCACCGCCCGACGCCTCGTCGTCTCCGGGCGGGTGACCGCCGAGGACCCGCTCGGCCAGGCCGACGGGATCCTCTCCCCGAAGCTCCTGGCCTACCTGCGCAGTGCCCAGGCCGAACGCCCCCAGGTCCTGAACCGCAAGACCCTGCACGCCCACCTCAAGGAGATCGATTCCCTATGAGCACCTCACCGCTCACCCAGACCGAGGCCACCACGCTCGTGCACCAGGTGCTCGACGCCGTCGACACCGCCCTGGTGGGCAAGCGCGGTGAGATGACGCTGGTGCTGGCCGGAGTGCTCGCAGGGGGCCACGTGCTGTTGGAGGACATGCCCGGACTGGGCAAGACGCTGGCTGCCCGGTCCCTCGCCCAGGCGCTGGGGCTGGAGTTCACGCGCGCCCAGTTCACCCCGGACCTGTTGCCCGCGGACCTCACCGGCTCCTACATCTTCGACCAGAACAAGGGCGAGTTCAGCTTCCGAGAGGGCCCCATCTTCACGGGGCTGTTGCTGGCCGACGAGATCAACCGCACCCCGCCGAAGACCCAGTCCGCCCTGCTGGAGGCCATGCAGGAGCGGCAGGTCACCGTCGAGGGCCACACTTTTCGCCTGCCGCGCCCGTTCCACGTGCTGGCGACGGCGAACCCCATCGAGCACGAGGGCACTTACCCGCTGCCGGAGGCGCAACTCGACCGCTTCCTGCTGCGCCTCGGATTCGGCTATCCCACGCTCGACGAGGAGTGGGACGTCCTCACCCGTCGCATGGAGCGCCGTCGCGAGGAGATCGTCCTCGAGCCTGTCCTCGACCCGGCCGGGCTGATGGCCGTGCAGGACTGCGTCGAGAACATCCACGTGGCGGAATCCGTCGGTCGCTACGCCATCGACCTCGTCCGCGCGACGCGGGAGCACCAGGACACACTGGTCGGGGCGTCCCCCCGCGGTTCCCTGGCGCTGCTGCTGTGCTCCCGGGCGCTCGCCGTCATCGAAGGCCGCGACTTCGTGATCCCCGAGGACGTCAAGCGCCTCGCCATCCCGGCGCTCAGCCACAGGATCGTGATCCGGCCCGAACTGTGGCTCAACAACGTGGCCCCCGAGTCCATCGTCCGGGCCGTTCTCGACCAGGTCCCCGTTCCCGACGCCGAGCAGGTGTGATGAAGTTCACGCACACCCCCGCGCTGCTGCGGTCCCTCGTGGTCACCGCAGCGTTGGGCGTGCTCGCCATCGTCGCGGAGCGAGGCGACCTCGTCGTGCTCATGGCGCCGTTCGTCCTGCACCTGGCGTGGGGCTGGTGGAACCGGCGCGAGGGAGCGCTCGACGTGAGGGTGACTCCCCGCGCCGTCGTGATCCCGGAGGGTGAGTCCGTCGCGGTGACGATGCGTGCCCGTCACCCGTGGTCGCGGGCGCTGCTGGCAGCGCAGTGGCCCATCACCAATGGAGCGACCCTGGACCCCGATTCAGGCACCGTGCTCGACTCACCCGGGCTGGAGGGCGCACGGATCACCGCCGAGCCCGAGCGCTGGGGCCGCTACGACGTCGGACCCGCGACCGTCGCGCTGCTCGACCCGTCCGCCAGTTGGCTCGCCACCGGCGAGACGGGGACGGTGACGGTCACCGTGCGCCCTGCGTCGTCCACTCTCGAGGGTGGCAGCGGCGTCGCCCACCCCATCGGCATCGTGGGGATGCATCGCTCCCGACACCGCGGCGACGGCAGCGACCTGGCCGACGTCCGCGAGTTCCGCCCCGGGGACCGGCTGCGCAGGATCAACTGGCGGGTCACGTCCCGGCTCGGATCGGTGCACGTCAACTCGACACTGACCGAGCGTGACACGGACGTGCTCATCGTCGCCGACACCCTCCTGGACGTCGCACCCGCAGACCCCGACGCTCCCACCAGCCTCGACTCCACCGTCCGGGCGATCGCCGCAATCTCCCGGCACTACGTGGGCTTCGGGGACAGGGTCGCCGTGCACGACCTGGGCAGGCGCATCGGACCCATCCGGGCTGGGACCGGCCCGCGGCAGGCGCGCATCGTGCTCAACGTGCTCTCCCGGGCCAACCGGAGCGTGCCCGACTGGGACCGGCTGCGTCCCGTCGGCAACATCGCCAGCGGAATGCTCGTCTTCTTCTGCTCGCCGCTGCTGGAGCGGGAATCGCAGGACGAACTGGTGCGACTGCGTCGGCTGGGGGCCGAGGTCATCGGCGTCGACACGCTCCCCGAAGGCATCGGACGGTTCGAGGACATCGCAGCCTTCCGCAAGGAGACCTTCCTCGGTGAGGCGTGGATGCTGCGTCGAATGGAGCGGGACATCGCCATCGAGCGGCTGCGTGGCATCGGGATACCGGTCACGCCGTGGCGGGGGACGAGCAGCCTTGCCAGCGTGCTGCTGTCCATGGAGGCGGCGCGTTCAGCGCCGAGGGCGGTGATGGGTCGATGAGGGATGTCGCGGAGCTGGTCGCCGGCTGGATCTACGGCATCCAGATCACCAGTGCGGAGCAGTGGGTGCTGCGCGGACTCGTGCTGGTCAGCGCCGTGGTCGCCACTCTGCTGAGCTGGTGGTGGTTCCCGACGCTCGCAGCCCCGCCGCTGGTCGCCAGCGCGGGAGTCCTGGCGCTGTGGTCGATGGTGCGGCCTGGCTCGCTCGCGCCCCTGCTGCTGGTGGTCGTCCTGGCCCTGTGGTGGCTCGGTGGAGCCGGGGACGCGGCTGCGTGGCAGCTGCTCGTCGTCTCGCTTCTCGTCGCCTCCTTCCACATCACCAGCGCACACGCTGCAGCGGCACCGTCCTGGTCGGCGATGCGGCGGCAGGCAGCCCTCCTGATGGCCCGCTCCGAGGCGCTGTATCTCGGCGCCAGCCTGGGCGCTGCCCTCCTGGTGCTGGGGGTGTTGTGGATGCCGGCGGACGTGGTGGGCCGCGGTCCCTGGTGGCTCATCGCCGGGATTGTCGCGCTCGCCGCCGTCGTCGTCGCCGTGGTCCACGGGCTGCGACGGATACGCTGAGCGCACCATGCTCCTCGCGCTGTCGGTCTCCCTGCTGGCGGGTCTCGCCACCTCGATCGGCGGCGTGCTCGTGGTCCAGCGACGCGAGCTCGGCCGTGAGTTCCTGGCAGTGGCCCTGGCCTTCGCGGCGGGGGCCATGCTGCTGATCTCCTTCATGCAGGTCCTGCCCCTGGGGATCGAATGGATGGCCGAGACCTACTCCCTCGCCGTGGCCGAGGCACTCGTCTTCGCCGCCTTCTTCGTCGGTATCGCCCTGGTGCTCATCATCGACCGTGCTCTGCCGACCTCGATGAACCCGAGCGAGATCGAGGGCCGAGAGGCGGCCCTGCATGCCGGCGACGCCGCCCGCAACACGCGGCTGCTCCGCAGCGGACTGCTCGTCGGCCTGGTGCTTGGGCTGCACAACTTCCCCGAGGGCATGGCCACGTTCTTCACCACCTACCACGAGCCCGCGGTCGGCGTCGCGCTGGCGGTGGCGGTCGCCATCCACAACGTGCCGGAGGGCATCGCCGTGGCCGCGCCCGTGTACGCGGCAACCGGCTCCCGACGGACGGCGCTGTGGTGGGCCACGGTTTCAGGACTCATGGAGCCCGTGGGGGCGCTCGTCGCGGCCGCGTTGGTCAGCTGGGTGGTACCGGAGTCGGTGCTGGGGATGTTCTATGGAGTGGTCGCGGGGATGATGGTGTTCCTGGCGCTCGACGAGATGCTGCAGGCTTCGTGGCGCTACCAGACGGACAAGCACCAGACCATCTACGGCATGCTCGCGGGCATGGCGACGGTGGCGGCCAGCCTGGTGCTCTTCGCCGCCGCCTGAGGGGTCAGCGTTCGAGGAAGGCCAGGCTGTCGACCTGCGACAGCAGGGGCTGGCGCATCTCCTCGTGCAGGAACTGGAGCATGGCACGCGAGAGGTCGGGGTTCTCGGAGGTGACCGCGTCCACCGCCACGGCGACGTGGACGTCGTGGGCGAACCCGTCCGTGGCCGTCTGGAAGACGCAGCTGTGCGTGGACACTCCGCAGAGCAGGATGTGGGTCACGTCGCGCTGCCGCAGCTGTTCGGCCAGGTCCGTGCCGAAGAACGCGCTGTCGCGGGTCTTCACGACCTCGACATGGTTGCCGGTGACGAGTTCGTCGAGGAACGCCGCCTGCTCCGTGCCCGGGAAGGCGAAGCCCTGGTCGTCGGCGAGCATGTTGAGCGTCCACGTGGACTTGTCGCGGGCGTGCTCGGTGCGCACCAGGATCACGAGTCGCCCTGCCCCATGGGCGGCGCGGATCAGCTCATTGACGGGCGGGGTGACCGCGTCCTTCTGCTCCGCCAGTCCGGGGAGTTCGAAGTAGCTGTGCTGCATGTCGATGACGACGAGGGCCCGCTCGCCGGTCGGGGCAGTGGTGGCATCGCTCATGCCGGAATTGTGGCTCACGACGGTGTCGCGGATCAGATGACGTCGTCGAGCTCCGACCTCAGGTGACGGGTCTCCGAGTCCAGCTCGACCGCGCGCTGGAGGAGGAGACGCAGCACCACCACGAGCAGTGCAACGCCGGCGATGACCAGTGCCGCGCCGCAGATCAGGCCCACCATCCCAGGTGCGATCGCGTCGCCGGGCTGGGTGCGGTTGAGGACGGCCCCCACCACAGCCAGGGCGAACGTCAGGGCGGAGGCGGACAGGATGGCCCCGATGATGATGTCGACCCAGCGGAAGGCGGCGTGTGAGAACACGGTGCCGCGGCGAACCATGGTCAGGAGTCGCCAGATGCAGATGGCTGTGACTTGGAGGGTGGCGATGCCGAGCACGAAGATCGTGACGAGCGAGACGCGGAACCAAGTGGGTGCCCCGTCGAGGTCCAGCCAGAGGAGCGGCATGAGGACCGCCTGGACCAAGACGGAGCCGGCCAGCGCGATGGCGATGACGACCTTGAGGACGGTGGTGGTGATGCGACCCATCCCGGGCCTCCTCTCGACTAACGATAGAAACATATCGAAAAGCGATAGGTCTCGTCAAGTGCTGCTCGCGCTGATCCCTATCCTGAGCGAGTGACGCGCCGACTGTCCCTTCCCGCCGCTCGCCGAGTGGCGATCTCCGCCCAGGGGCTTGCTTGGCCCCGCCCGGCGCGCGTCAGGGCTGCCGCGCTCGGTCGCGTGATCGCCCGGCTCGGAGTGCTGCAGATCGACACCGTCAACGTCTTCGAGCGCAGCCACTACATTCCGCTGCTGTCCCGGCTCGGTGCCTACGACCGCTCACTCCTGGACTCACTCGTCCACCACAACGTGGCCCGACCGCGGCTGGGTCGTTACACGGAATACATGGCGCACGAGGCGACCATCCTCCCCGTGGCCGATTGGCCACTGTGGGCCTGGCACCGGGCGAGGCCCGAGCGACCCGGATTCGAGCGCTGGGCGAGCGAACACCGTCGCCTCATCAACGAGGTCCGCGACGAGGTTGCGTCGAACGGCCCGCTGCGCGTGCGCGACCTCGAGCACCCGGAGAACGTGTCGCAGGGTGGCGGCTGGTGGAACAAGAACGACGTCCACTGGGCCGCGACCTACCTCTTCAGGCGCGGTGACCTCGTCGTCGTGGGCCGCCAGCGTTTCGAACGGGTCCTGGCCGACGCCAGTCAGGTGCTGCCCGACGCTGCCCGCAGCGAGCTGCCCAAGGAGGAGGCCGTTCGGGAACTGGTGCGCCGTGCGGCGGTTGCGTACGGCGTCGCCTCCCTGGACGACTTGGCCGACTACCCGCGCCTCAAGCGTGCCGAGGCGACGCATGCCGTGGAAGCCCTCGAAGCGGCTGGCGATGTGGAGCCGGTGGAGGTCGACGGGTGGTCGCGCCCGGCCTGGATGCCCGCCGGCCAGCGAGTTCCGAGGACGGTGCGGGCGGCCGCACTGTTGAGCCCTTTCGATCCACTGGTCTGGTACCGCCCACGCGCCGAGCGACTCTTCGACTTCCACTACCGCATCTCCATCTACACTCCGGCCGAGCAACGCCAGCATGGCTACTACGTGATGCCCGTGCTGGTGGACGACGCCATCGTCGGGCGGGTGGATCTCAAGAGCGACCGTCAGGCCGGGATCCTGCGTGTTCAGCACGCCCACCTCGAGCCGGAGCAGGACGGTCGGGGCGTGGAACTCGCGCGACGGGTGGCGCCGCTGCTGCGCGAGGCGGCACTATGGCAGGGGCTGGACGACGTCGTCGTGGCACCCAACGGCACGTGGTCCGGGGAGCTGGCCGCGACTCTGTCCGCGTGAGCCGCACGCCCGTCTCGGTACTGAGTGGGAGGCCTGGTCTCGTGCTCGCCACCACTTCTCCCACTCAAGCGTCCCAACCGGGGGCTTCGCCGTGCGCACTATGGTGGTGGCATGAACGCGAGCCAGCCCCGACGGCGAGTCCGCGCCGCTGATGTGGCTGCCGCGGCCGGCGTCTCCCCGACGGCGGTGAGCTTCGCTCTCAACGGTCGCGACGGCGGCAACATCTCGCCAGAGACCAAGAAGCGGATCCTCGAGACGGCCGAGCGCCTCGGGTATGAGCCGCACCACGTCGCGCGCTCCCTGCGCAGCCGCACGACCCACTCGCTGGGCCTCGTCACCGACGCCGTCGCGTCCTCGCCGTTCGGCGGCCGCATCTTGGCTGCCGCAACCGAGCGGGCTGATCGCAACGGACACATCATGCTCGTCCTGGACCTGCACTCCCATGACGACCGTGAGGCGGCGGCGATCCGCGAACTCGAGCGGCGCCAGGTGGACGCGCTGCTCTACGCGAGCATGGGCTTCCGGATCCTCACCCGAGCACCCGTCACGCAGTTGCCCGTCGTGCTGGTGAACTGCACGACCAAGCGGCCGGACGAGCTCAGCGTCTACCCCGACGACGCGAACGGGGCCACCCGGGCCCTCGACCACCTCGCGGACCTCGGTCACACGAGGCTGGCGATGCTGAGCGGTCATTGGGACCCACTCGGACCACGTGAGGACCAGGGGAACGTCTCTGGCCCCATCCGGCGGGATGCTTTCGTGGCGGCTGCCGGGCGCCGGGGTGTGGCCGTCGAGGTGGTCGAGAAGGGGTGGGAGATCGATGACGGCTACCGCGCCGCGATGGAGGTCCTCGATCGTCCCGGTGGCGAACGCCCAACGGCGCTGTTCGCCGTCACCGACCGGGCCGCTGTGGGGGCGCTGCTGGCGGCTGCGAGGCTGGGACTGGCGGTCCCCGAGGACCTGTCCATCATCGGCTTCGACGACCAGGAACAGATGGCCGAGTGCACGGTTCCCCCGCTGACGACGATCGCGCTCCCACACGCACGCATGGGAGACGAGGCCGTCGCCATGGCCCTGGCGGCCGCGGCCGGCGAGGAGGTCGAGGATCGACGCCGCGCTTTGCCGTGTGAACTGCTCGTGCGTGAATCGACCGCGCCGCCGCGGTCGGCCACTGGGTTGTCAGAGCGCTGACCAGATGCCCGCCGTTCGCTGAGCAGCCTCCCCGGTTCGCATACTGTGCATCGATGTAACTCGCTTTAGTTTCCCCATTCGCCAATTTGGCCTTGCTCCGTGCAAGGTCACGGAGTGGTCACAATTGTCGGGACAGGCTTGACTTCATTGTGCAGATCGTCGCAGTATGATGCCACCTAATTCGATTTAGGTCAGCTATCCAGCACCCGCCAATGACGGCGGTCACACGTGGGAGGAACCACTGCAATGAAGCACACCGGACGCTCCCTTGCGGCGATGGGCATCATCTCTGCGCTCACGCTCTCCGCCTGCGGACGAGCGGGCGAGGACACGACCAACGGTGACGGGGGAGAAGGCTCTGACGGGCCCACCCAAGTCACGTTGTGGACGCACTCGGCCGGCAACCCCGCCGAACTCGAGGTCTACAACCAGATCATGGAGGACTTCAACGCCTCCCAGGAGGACTACGAAGTGGTCTCCGAGTCCTTCCCGCAGGGGGCCTACAACGACGCCATCGTCGCGGCGGCCGCCTCGGGCGACCTGCCCTGCCTCCTCGATATGGACGGCCCCATCGTCCCGAACTGGGCGTGGGCCGGCTACATCCAGCCCCTCGAGATCTCCACCGAGATCACCGACGCGCTCCTGCCCACGGCGATCGGCGAGTGGGACGGCGAGATCTACTCTGCGGGCTACTGGGACGCCGCGTTGGCCATGTTCGCCCGTCAGTCAGTACTGGACGAGAACGGCATCCGCGTGCCCACCGTCGACGAGCCCTGGACCAAGGACGAGTTCGACTCCGCGCTGGTCACCCTGCAGGAAGCCGGCTACGAGACTCCCCTGGACATCGGCGCCGAGGACACCGGTGAGTGGTGGCCGTACGCCTACTCACCGCTGCTCCAGAGCTTCGGCGGCGACCTCATCGACCGCGACGGCGGCTACACGACCGCCGACGGCGCACTCAATGGCCCCGAGGCCGTTGCCTGGGGCGAGTGGTTCCAGGGGCTGTTCGCCGACGGTCTCGCCTCCAACGCCGGCACGATCGGCAACGAGGAGTTCAACCGTGACGAGGTCGCGCTCAGCTACACCGGCGTCTGGAACGCCCTCGATTCGCTCGAGGCGGTCGGCGACGACCTGCTGATCCTGCCCCCGCCGGACCTTGGTCAGGGCCCGAAGATCGGCGGCGGCTCGTGGCAGTGGGGCATCTCCACTGCCTGCACCGGGGCAGCCCTCGACGGCGCCCGTGCCTACCTGGAGTTCTCGTTCGACCCCGAGTACGTGGCGGCCTTCGCCGACAAGCAGATCGTCATCCCTGCCACCGAGGAGGGAACCGAGCTCAGCGAGTACTTCGGTCCCGAGGGTGTCCTGCGTCCCTTCACCGAACTCACGCAGTTCGCGGTGCTGCGCCCCGAGACCCCGGCCTACGCCGTGATCTCCACCACGTTCGAGACGGCCGCCAAGGACATCATGAACGGCGCTGACGTCCAGAGCACCCTCGACCAGGCGGTCGACGACATCGACGCAGACATCGCCAACAACGACGGCTACGGCTTCTGATGCGACCCGGCCGGGGCCCTCGTGGCTCCGGCCATCCATCACATCCGAGGACATGACATGACCACACCCCATTCAGTGGAGCCTGCGGCCGGCGCTGTCTCCGCACCGCAGAAGTCGCTCGCGAAACGCCGCGGCCAGCGGCACAGCCGCGGCGCCGCCTACGCGATGGTCGCCCCGGCTGCCATCCTCCTGCTGCTGTTCCTGGTAATACCGGTGCTGCTCGCCTTCGGGCTCTCCTTCACCAACGCGCGGCTGATCTCTCCCAACCCGCCCCGGTTCGTGGGCCTGGACAACTTCATCCGGGCCTTCGTCAACGACCCGACGTTCATCCGCTCCCTTCTCAACACGTTCCTGTTCGCCGTCGTCGTCGTCCCTGTGCAAGCGGGCCTCGGGCTGGTGATGGCGGTGCTGGTGAACCAGAAGCTCAAGGGCACCACGTTCTTCCGCATCGTGTACTTCATTCCCGTGGTGACCTCGATCGTCGTGGTGTCGATCCTGTGGCGCTTCATGTACCAGCCGGACGGCATCATCAACTCATTCATCGACACGCTCACCTTTGGAGCGTGGGAGGGCATCGCCTGGCTGAACAACCCGTCGACGGCGCTGCCCGCCATCATCGTCCTGTCAATCTGGCAGGCCGTCGGGTTCCACATGATCATCTGGCTCTCCGGTCTGCAGACCATCCCGGAGGAGCTCTACGAGGCCGCTGACATGGATGGCGCCAGTCCCTGGGAGCAGTTCAAGAACGTCACGTGGCCAGGCCTCCGGCCGACGATGATCTTCATCCTCGTGACCATCACCATTGCGGCGCTCGGTCTCTTCGTGCAGATCGACGTGATGACCCAGGGTGGACCGGTGGACTCCACCACCACGCTGGTCTACCACGCCGTGCGGCGTGGCTACCGCGAACAGCAGACAGGTTACGGCGCTGCCATCTCGCTGATCTTCTTCGTCATCGTGCTGGCCATCGCCATGATCCAGCGCTACCTCACCCGGGACAAGGACTGACATGGCCACCGAGAGAACCATTGGCATGGCCGCGGCCAAGCGCCGCCGTGCGATCCTGCTCTACGTCCCGATGACCCTGCTCGCGGTGGTCTTCATGTTCCCGCTGATCTTCATGTTCGTCTCCAGCTTGAAGCCGGACGCCCAGATCCTGGCCGACGTCGACAACATCCGAGCCTTCCTACCCGTGGGTGACATCTCGCTCGCCAACTACAGCGGGGTCTTCGACCGTGTTCCGTTCTGGCGGTTCCTGTTCAACTCCGTGCTGGTGACGGTTCTGATCGTCGGGCTCGGGCTGGTCGTGAACTCCATGGCTGGATTCGCGCTGTCCCGCATGGAATGGTCGGGCCGCAAGCTCCTGCTCACCCTCATCATCGCCACGCTCATCGTGCCCTTCGAGACCATCGCGGTACCGATGGTCTACTGGGTGAGCAAGCTCCCGACGCTGGTGTGGGAGGGCGGACTGCTGAAGTACGACTTCGGGTGGCTCAACACCTACGAGGTGATGATCGTGCCGTTCATCGCGAACGCCTTCTCGGTCTTCCTGTTCACCCAGTACTTCTCGACCATTCCCGTCTCCATCGACGAGGCAGCACGTATCGACGGCGCCGGCTGGTTCCAGATCTACTCGCGGATCATTGCGCCCCTGTCGGGCCCGGCCTTCGCCACCGTCGCGATCCTCACCTTCCTACCCGCTTGGAACGCCTACCTCTGGCCCCTCATGGTGGTGCAGCAGGAGTCGCTCCGTCCCGTCATGGTGGGGATGCAGTACTTCTTCCAGCTCAACACGGCGTGGGGCGAGGTCATGGCCTACACCTCATTGATCACATTGCCAGTACTGCTGATGTTCCTCGTGTTCCAGCGCGCGTTCGTCAGCTCGATTGCCGCCAGCGGCGTGAAGGGGTGAGACGGGGATGCTGAGACTTCCCGACCACTGGGTGTGGGACAGTTGGCCGACGCGGGACGACGAAGGGGTTGATCACCTGTTCTTCCTTCGCGCGTCGCGTGCACTGCATGAGCCGGACCGACGCCACCGTCGCGCGTCGGTCGGGCACGCCCGATCGACGGACCTCACGAACTGGGAGCTGCTTCCCGACGCCCTCGTGACCGCCGACTCACCTGCGTGGGACGACGGTGCCACGTGGACTGGCTCCGTGGTGCGTGCCGACGACGGAAGCTGGCGAATGTTCTACACGGGCGTTTCCCGAGGCGACGACTGGCTGGTCCAGCGCGTCGGCGTCGCGGAGTCTGACGACTTGATGACGTGGCGACGGCGGGGCGATGGCCCGGTCGCCGTTGCGGACCCCCGCTGGTACGAAACGCTCGCCTCGGGTGCCTGGTTCGACGAGGCGTGGCGCGACCCGTGGGTCTTCCGCCACGACGACGGCATCTGGCACATGCTCGTCACCGCACGGTCCATCGACGGTGACCCCGCAACCCGGTCCGTCATCGGGCACGCCACCAGCACCGATCTCGACACATGGGAGGTACGGCCGCCGCTGTCGGCCCCCGCTGGATGGGGGCAGATGGAGGTGCCGCAGACGGTCGTCGTCGACGGGCAGCCCTTCCTCCTGTTCTGCTGCTGGGGCGAGCACCTCAGCCCGAAGCGCCAGGAGCAGGCCACCGGCGGAATGTGGTTTGTGCCAGGCGAGACGCTCGTCGGCCCGTGGGACTTCGACGCCGCCGGCACCCTCGACCACCCGAGCCTCTACGCGGCGCGCCTCATCGAGCGGGGGCCGGGGGATTGGGTCATCGTCGGGTTCTCCGACAAGGTGGACGGCGAATTCCAGGGCGAGATCCTTGACCCCCTGCCCGTGGTCCGGGACGGTCAGGCGCTGCGCCTCGTCTGACGAGGCGTTGGGTGGGAGATCTGGTCGCGTGCTCGCCACCACTTCTCCCACTCAAGCGGCTGTCGCTGCCGAGACCGCACATCGTCTCCACACAGGCGAGCCCCCGACCCGCGCGAGCGGGCCGGGGGCTCTGGTCCCTACCCCCTTGTAGGGGCCGGGAGGGTTGTCCAGTTTACGCCTTCTGCTGGTCAGGCACCTCCCCGGTGTAGGCCAGCGCGGTCTCGAAGTCGTAGGCGCTCTCCTGGTGCTCCGCAACGTCGATGCCGCCCATTTCGTCCTTGTCGGCGATCCGGAAGCCCATGGTCTTGTGGATCACGACGGCGATGATGCCGGTCATGACGACGGTGTAGACGGTGGTCACGAGCACCGCCACCAGCTGGGCTCCCATGAGGGCCAGTCCGCCGCCCACGAGGAGTCCGGCGCGGCCGTCCTCCTGGGTCACGGCCAGCAGGCCGATGGCGACGGTACCCCACAGGCCGGCGACGAAGTGGAGGCCGACGACGTCGAGCGAGTCGTCGATGCCAAGACGGAACTTCACCGTGACGGCGAAGCAGCAGATGATGCCGGCCACGACGCCGATCGCGAACGCCCCGAGCGGGGTGACGAAGGCACAGGCGGGGGTGATGGCGACGAGGCCCGCGACGATGCCGGAGGCGGCGCCGACCGACGTCATGCGTCCGTCACGGAGCTGCTCGGTGATCAGCCAGGCGACCATCGCGGCCCCGGGTGCGACGAGCGTGTTCACCCAGATCAGGCCGGCCTCGGCCGCGGAGCCCGCAGCGCCGGCGTTGAACCCGAACCACCCGAACCACAGGATCGCGGCACCCAGCATGACGAAGGGCACGCTGTGCGGCTTGTGGAGGCTGGGGGAGAAGCCGGAGCGCTTGCCGATGACCAGCGCCAGCACCAGAGCGGCCAGTCCGGCAGCCATGTGGACGACGAGACCGCCGGCGAAGTCGAGCGCCTCGCCCACCACGGAGCCGATGGCGCCATCAGCGCCCAGCAGGCCGCCACCCCACACCATGTAGGCGAGCGGTGTGTAGACCAGCGTCACCCACAGCGGCACGAACACCATCCACGCCTTGAAGCGGGCGCGGTCGGCGACGGCGCCCGAGATCAGGGCCACTGTGATGATCGCGAACGTGGCCGCGAACCCGACGCCGACGAGTTCGTCCCCGCCCAGGCCCACCAGGCCGAACGCCGTGATCGGGTCGGCGACGACACCCGCGATGCTGTTTCCGCCGCCGCTCATCGAGTAGCCCCACAGCAACCACACGACGGCGACCACGCCCATGGCGCCGAAGCTCATCATCATCATGTTGATGGCGGAGCGTGCACGCGACAGACCGCCGTAGAAGAACGCCAGGCCGGGCGTCATCAGCAACACCAATGCGGCGGAGACCATCACCCAGATCGGTGATGCCAACTCCCACACTTCCGTTTCCATGTCCAGGACCTCTCTGCTGTTTCTCGAACCGCTCTCGTGCGGTTGATGGGCACCACTCCATCGGTCCGGGGTTACCGCGGAGGTCCTGACTGGTTTCATGGTTGTGACGCGACGTTACGGTTGCGTGTCTCCCCGATCGGCGGACCGGACGCTCCCGTCAGCTAGGTTCCCTCCATGCGTCGTTGGGTGATTCGGGTCTTCGCTGGTGTCGTGGTGCTGGCCGTGGTGGCCATCGTGGCGGTCTACTGGTACGCACGTCCGCTGTTGCTGACCGGCACGGGCTACGCCGCTCACAACGCCTGCGCGCTCGCCCACCTGGCTGATCGTCCTGCCGACGGGGACCTGCCGCCCAACCCTCTCGTGCCCTACCTGCGCATGGACACGTCCCCCGAGGGTGCTTCCGCCAGTGTGCTGGGCGTGCTCGCCCGGCAGCGGGCCTGGTACGTCGACGGCGTGGGGTGCACCCTGGCCGAGGAGGCGCCCGACGTCGGCGCGCTGACGGCGGTCGAGGAGGGGGAGGCCCTGCCCGAGGCCGCGCCGTCGGAGGAGTTGAATTCCCTCCTGGCGCATGGCTTCGGTGATGACCTTGATGCCGATGACCGAGAGGCGCTGGGGACCAGGGCCATCGTCGTGCTCCACCGGGGCGAGATCGTGGCGGAACGCTACGCCGACGGTTTCGACGCCGAGACCCCGCAGCTGGGCTGGTCGATGGCGAAGAGTGTGGCGAACCTGCTCACCGGCGCCCTGGTGGCCGATGGCGTGGTCGCCGTCGACGACGCCGGGCTCCGCGAGGAGTGGACCGACGACCGGCGCGAGATCACGGTGGATGACCTCATGCGGGCCACCAGCGGCCTCGAGTGGGACGAGACCTACGACCTCGGCACCCCGATCACACGAATGCTCTACCTGGAAGAGGACATGGCGGGCTACGTTGCCGGGCTCCCGCTCGCCCATGATCCGGGTTCCTATCGGCAGTATTCCAGTGGCAGCACCAACCTCCTGTGTTCCGTGCTGGCCGCCCGGGCGGGGGAGGGTGCTGACCTGCCGGTTCGGGAGCTCTTCGCTCCGCTCGGTCTGTCGTCGGCGGTCTGGGAGGTCGACGCCGTGGGAACCCCCGTCTGCAGCTCCTATCTCTGGGCGACCCCGCGTGACTGGGCCACCCTCGGCCAGTTCGCCCTGCAGGACGGAGTCTGGGACGGTGAGCGCATTCTGCCGGAGGGGTGGATGGCGGAGTCGACCACGGTGCGACCAGTTGCCCAGAGCGAGGACGTCAATTACGCCGCCGGGTGGTGGTCGAATCTGATTCCGGACGGCCCCACCTTCAACGGCGACTTGCCGGAGGACGCGTTCTGGGCCACGGGTCACGATGGCCAACGGATGTTCGTGATCCCGTCGGCCGAGCTCGTGGTGGTTCGATTGGGCTTCAGCCCGGGCGTCGGGGGCGATGACCTGCGCGTGGACCAGCTGGTCGCCGACCTTGTCGAGACCCTCGGTGGGCGCTGAACCTCAGCCCACCTCGTCCCGCGCCGCGACGAACGCAGCGACGCACGCCCGCACGTCGTCCTCGGAGTGCGCCGCGGACAACTGGACACGGATGCGTGCCCTGCCCTTCGGCACCACGGGATACGAGAAGGCGATGACGTAGACGCCGCGGGTGAGCATCGCGTCGGCGATCCGTGAGGCAGTACGGGCGCCCTCGTCCCCGGGGAACATGACCGGGACGATGGGGTGTTCCCCCGGGAGCAGATCGAAGCCGGCGTTGGACATCAGCTCGCGGAACAACGCGGTGTTGCGGCGCAGGACCTGCCGCGGCTCGTCGGAATCCCGGGCGATCTCGAGCGCCTTCATCGAGCCCGCGACGATCGCCGGGGCGACGGCGTTGGAGAACAGGTACGGGCGGGCGCGCTGTTTCAGGAGGTCAACGACCTCCTGGTGCGCCGCGACGTAGCCACCGGAGCCGCCGCCCAGCGCCTTGCCCAGCGTGCCGGTGAGGATGTCGACGCGGTCCATGACGCCACAGGCCTCGTGGGAGCCGCGGCCGCCGTCGCCGATGAAGCCGGTGGCGTGGGAGTCGTCGACCATGACCAGGGCGCCAAACTCCTCGGCGAGATCACAGATCTCGACCAGCGGGGCGAGGTAACCGTCCATCGAGAACGCGCCGTCGGTGACGACGAGCGTCCGGCGGGCGCCGGCCTCGCGGGCGGCCTCGAGCTGGGTGCGCAGGTCGGCCATGTCACGGTTGCGGTAGCGGAACCGCTGCGCCTTGGACAGGCGGACGCCGTCGATGATGGAGGCGTGGTTGAGCTCGTCTGAGATGACCGCGTCGTCGGCGCCGAGCAGCACCTCGAAGATGGCGCCGTTCGCGTCGAAGCAGGACGCGAACAGGATGGCGTCCTCGGTCCCGACGTAGTCGGCGATCGCCCGCTCCAGCTCGCGGTGTTGGGTCTGCGTGCCGCAGATGAACCGCACGGAGGCCATGCCGAAGCCCCACTCGTCGAGCGCCTCCCTGGCTGCGGTGACGACGGCGGGGTGGTTGGCGAGCCCGAGGTAGTTGTTGGCGCAGAAGTTCAGCGCGTCACCCGCGGTGGTGCCGACGTGCGAGGACTGCGGGGTGGTGATCAGCCGCTCGTGCTTGGTCAGTCCGTCGGCCTCGATCTGCTCGAGCTCGGATCGCAGCTGTTCCCTGATGTCGTCCACGGTGCCCTCTCAGCTCCAGTCCAGAATGATCTTGCCGGCCTCGGCGGACCGGGCCGCCGCAAAGGCGTCTGCCCACTGCTCGGCCGGGAATCGATGGGTGATGACCGACCGGATCCGGTCCCGCAGCAGCTCCGAGGTCTGCAACATGAACGTCATCTTGTACCAGGTGTCGTACATCTCGCGCCCGTAGATGCCCTTGAGGGTGAGCATGTGGGTGATGACTTTGCCCCAATCGATCGCGAACGGCTCCGGCGGCAGACCCAGCAGGGCGACCTTGGCGCCGTGGGTGCAGTTCTCGATGAGTTCCCGTACCGCGGCGGGGCTGCCGGACATCTCCAGCGCCACGTCGAATCCTTCGACCATGCCCAGCCGCACCTGCGCTTCGACGATCCGTTCACGCATGACGTTGACGACGACGTCCGCCCCGGCGCGCGTGGCCAGCGCCAGCCGGGCATCGGAGAGGTCGGAGACGACGACGTGACGTGCGCCGGCGTGGCGGGCGATGGCCGTCGCCATCACCCCGATCGGCCCGGCTCCGGTGATGAGCACGTCCTCGCCGGCCAGCGGGAAGGACAGCGCCGTGTGGACGGCGTTGCCGAGCGGGTCGAAGAGGGCGCCGAGGTCGGGGTCGATGAGGTCGGGCTGGACCCAGACGTTGCCGTGGGGGACCACGACGTAGTCGGCGAAGGCGCCGTCACGGTTGACGCCCAAGTTGGAGGTGCGCACGCACATCTGCTGGCGGCCGGCCCGGCAGTTGCGGCACGTGCCGCACACGACATGGCCCTCGACGGAGACGCGCTGGCCGACGGCGAGTCCGTAGCGATCGTCGGTGGGGACGTCCTCGCCGAGCTCGACAATCTCGCCGTAGAACTCGTGCCCCACGACGACCGGCGGCTCCAGCATGGAAGCGGCCCAGTCGTCCCAGCCCTCGATGTGCAAGTCCGTGCCGCACAGACCGGCGCGCATCACCCGAATCTTGACCTCGTCCGGGCGAGGCCGCGGCTCCGGGACGTCCCGCAGTTCCAGGCCGGGACCGGCGTGGGCCTTCACGAGTGCGCGCATGCGGGGTTCCTTGTCGTCGGCGAGGATGACCGCAGCATACTGACGCGGATTACCCGGTCCCGAGGAGGTGTGGTCGTTCGGCGAGTAGCGGCGCAGCTCCGGTGCGGTCCGGTCGTTCTCCGAGTGGCGGTGGAGTCCCGGCGCGTTCCGGTCGTTCGCCGAGTAGCGGCGCAGCCGCGTGTCGAGGCGTCGTCACCCCAACACGGTTGACGCAATGCTCACCGCCACGACTGCCGTGGCCACCATGGCACAGATGAACTCGACGAGGATGCCGATTCCCAATGCCCTGAGGGTCGCCCAACTGGTCACCGCTGCCTGCTTGAGGTCCCGCACCCGGTACCACTCGGCGACCAGGAGGCCCAGTGCGAAGCCGATCGGCAGGCCGAACCCGGGCAGGACGAACATTCCGGCGACCCCGGCCACGATCCCGACGGTGATGGGCCAGGTGGGGATCTGGCGCTGCTGCAGGGACCGACCGGTCAGCAACCATCCGCTCAAGCCTCCGACGACGAGCAGGAACGCCGCGATCCCGAAGGCCAGCCAGCCCCAGGAGGAGGTGCCCCAGATGGCCCACACCAGCGCGCCGGCGCCCACCATGACGCTGCCGGGCAGGACGGGGAGCACGATCCCCATGAGGCCCACGAGGACAAGAACGACGGCGGCGGCAGCGGCGATGATTTCTGGGGTCACGCGGTCAAGCGTAGGGTGCGCGTCGGGTCTGGCTCGCCTGCAGAGGTCTTCCGCCAGTCAGCGGGGTCGATCGCCCCGCTCCTCGGACTGGGGCAGTCGCGAGCGTCCGCCTCGTCTGGGGTTCGACGGCGGTGGTACCACTGGGCCGAGGTCGCCGTCGGGGGCCTCGTCGAGGTCGACGATCACCGGAGCGTGGTCGCTCGGCAGCTTGCCCTTTCGAGCGGCCCGGTCCACCCACGCCGCCTGGACCCGATCCGCGACCGGCCGCGACGCCAGCACCAGGTCGATCCGCATGCCCAGGTCCTGGTGGAACATCCCCGCCCGGTAGTCCCAGTAGGAGAACAGGCGGTCGTGCTCCGGCCAGCGGGCGCGAACGGCGTCGACCAGTCCGAAGGCCTCGAGCCGCTGTCGCTCGGGCTCGGTCACGTGGGTGTGACCCACGTAGGCTGCCGGGTCGAACACGTCCGCGTCGGCGGGGGCGATGTTCATGTCGCCGCAGAGGGCGACGTCGGCAGGTCCCGAGGCGACGGTGGCGGCCAGCGCGTCGAGCCACTCGAGCTTGTAGGCGTAGTGGTCGGAGACGATCTCTCGGCCGTTGGGCACGTAGAGGCTGTGGATGCGGACGCCGTCACAGGTGGCGCTGATGGCCCGTGCCTCCGTCGCGCCGCGGTAGTCGGGCTGTCCCGGGAAGTTGCGCTCGACGTCCGACAGTCCAACCCGCGAAAGCAGTGCGACGCCGTTGAACCCGCCCTGCCCGTGGTGAGCGGTCTCGTAGCCGAGTTCGGACAGGGGTCCGGCGAGGAGCTCGTCAAAGGCAGCGTCGGTGAGCTTGGTCTCCTGCAGACACACGACGTCGGGTTGGCGCTCCTCGAGCCAAGGGAACAGGCGCGGCATCCGCTGCTTCGCGGAGTTCACGTTCCAAGTGGCGATCCTCACGACCGCGAGGCTACCCGTGCCCGAGTCCGGGTCAGTCGCGGAGCATCGCCCGGCGGGGGAGGGCATCCATGGCCAGCGTGGCGTCCGCGTCGACCTGGTCTGGTTCCTCCGATGCGAGCACGAGTTGGGCCGCCACCTGGGCAGCCGTCGGCCGGTCCTTCGGGTCCTTGGCGAGACAGTCCGCCACCATCGACTCGAGGCTGGCGGGAGTCCCCTCCGGCAGCGCGGGCGGTGGGTCCTGAACGTGTGCCAGCGCCGTCGCGATGGGGGTGCCGCGATCGAAGGGTTTGTCGCCGGTCAGCATCTCGTGCGCCAGGACCCCGAGCCCGTAGATGTCGGCGGGCGGACCGACCTGCTCCCCGAGTGCCTGCTCCGGGCTGAGGTAGTGCGCCGTACCCAGCACCTGACCGTTGAGGGTGTGGTGGCTGCCGTCGACGGAGCGGGCGATGCCGAAGTCGGTGAGCTTGGCCCCGTTGTCGGCCACGAGGACGTTGGCCGGCTTGATGTCGCGGTGGATGATGCCCGCGGCATGCGCCTGGGCAAGGCCGGAGGCGAGCTGTGCCATGAAGACGCGCGTCTCCTCGGGCCCCAAGGGGCCGCGCGACAGCAGAGTGCCGAGCGTGGGTCCGTCCACGAACTCCATGACGAGGCAGGTGAGGCCCTCGTGTTCGATGTAGTCGTGCACGGTGACGATGTGGGGATGGGCGAGTTGCGCCGCAAAGCGGGCCTCGTCGCGGAAGCGTTCGGCCAAGGCCAACTCGTCCTGGGTGTGGGGGTGCATGACTTTGACGGCGACGCGCCGCTCAAGGACGTCGTCGAAGCCCTCCCACACCTGGCCCATGCCACCGGAAGCGACGTGACAAATGAGTCGATAGCGATCCGAGAGCACCAGCCCCGGCCGTAATCGTTGCACGAAACCTCCGATCCATCCCGCGTGGGTGGGACGCGATCAGCAAAGATCATAACCCAGAAGTTGTGGAAATCTGCATTTGCTAGGGGCTTAGGAGGGAGGTCCCGTCGCGAGCACGCCACCAGACCTCCCCGTTGGAGCGACGGTGCTGTCCCTCTCCGTGGAGGTGTTGCCCTATTGGTCCCAGTGTCTCCCGGCCGCCCCTCCCCCAGGCCCATCCGCTTCCAGGAGGGCAGCCTCGATGCATGCATGCCCGACGTCACTTCACCGACGACATCCGCGCTCTCCTGGCGCGCCAGGCTGGCGTCGTCTCCACCCGCCAGCTCCTCGCCGCCGGCCTCACCCGCGCAGTCATCCATCGGATGTCCTCCGGCTGGGACCGGCCCAGTCCCGGGATCCACGTGACAGCACCGCCAGTATGGGAGTCCGCTGTCTGGGCGGGGCTCCTGCGAGGCGGGCAGACAGCGGTCCTCGGGGCGGAGGCGGCGGCCCACCTGTACGACGCCGTGCGCGAGGCCCCGACGACGATCCAGGTGTGGGTGCCTGATCGGCGGTCGGGCTTCACTGTGGGCGAATGGGAGGTGGTGTTCCTCCGGGGCCGGCGCAGGGGGGTGGGTTTTCCGTCGAGAACCCCGCTCGACGTGAGCCTCCTGGACCTGGCGGGGCGCGTCGACGAGGACGCCGCAGTCGCGGCCGTGGCCCGGGCCTTTGCGCAGCGCCGGACCACCCCGGAGCGATTGCTGCGGTGCCTGGACGCCCGACGTCGTACCTGCCACTCGGCGGTGCTCCGCGAGCTGTGCAGCCAGTCCGGCCAAGGGATCGAGAGTGCCCTGGAATGGCGATTCGGGCAGGTGCTGGCGCGCCATCGGCTGCCCTCGCCAGAGCGCCAAGTCGTCGTCGGGTCGTCGCGGATGGATGCGCTCTTCCGGGAGCAACGGCTCGTGGTCGAGCTGGATGGCGCTCGTGACCACACGGACTGGTCGCGCGACATGGTCCGGGACAACCAGCGGCTCATCGACGGGCAGGGCATCACCTTGCGCTACGGCTGGCGAGCAGTGACGGACGAGGGGTACGTCGTCGCGGCCCAGGTGGCCGCCGCGCTCGCGTCGCGCGGCTGGATGGGCCGTTGGAGACCATGCAGACGGTGCCCACTGCCCTAGGTGGGAGAAGTGGTCGCAGGCTTGCCACCAAAGCTCCCACTCAAGAGCGTCGCCGCTGGGTCAGGGGCAGGAACCCTCGAAGCTCCCCTGAACCTCCTCCATCGAGTCGTCCGTGAAGTCGACGAAGGCGGCCTCACCGCGTGTCGCCGTCCCGTCGACCTCGATGAACTCCCCGCTGCTGCTGGAGTCGGCCTGCCAGCTCAGTGCGGGATCGTCGAAGTTCTCGATGTCGTCGAGGCTGGCGTAGTGGCCGTAGGAGTCGATGGACAAGTAGAACTGCAGGCCGTCCGCGATCGCGGAGAGCACGAATTCGGCGCCCTCCTGCCCGATCTCATCCTCCCCGAAGGCGCACAGCACGCCGTCGAACTCCCACGTCTCGTCGCCGATGGTGAGTGACGCTGAGCCCCCGGTCTGCTGTGCCTCCAGGGAGTCGGCCATCTCCGGCAGCGCGGACTCCAGCTCCTCCTGCAGGGACTCGAGCGCCTCCGCGTCTGTGGGGACCGCATCGATACCGCCCGAAGGCTCGCTCGGGGCGGTGGGATCGGCGACCCCGCTGGGGGCGCTCGAGGAGGTCGGGGACCCGTCTGGGGCGGCCGGATCGTCGGAGCCGCAGGCGCTGAGGCCGAGGACGAAAAGGGCTGCCAGGCCGGCAGCCAGGGGATGGGGGAGTCTTGGCATATCTGGACCTCGCTGTCACAGGTGGAAGGAGTAAATGTACAAGACGAACACCCCTGTCCGGAAGGGCTGGGAGTCGTCGTGGTGTGCGGCACAGGCGCTAATCTATACGAACGTTCTGATACCCTCCCCCCATGCAGGAGGAGCAACGACGCCGCCACGACCCGGACCGTCGTGACCGCATCATCGCCGCCACCCTCGAGCTCATCGTCCAGGCGGGCGTGGCGGGAGCGACGTACCGGACGGTCGCACAGGCGGCGGGAGTGCCCCTGGGGTCGATGACGTACCACTTCCCGAGTCGCGACGACCTGGTCTTCGCCGCCTTCGAGAGGTTCGCCGACGAGACCCTCTCGCCGCTCGAACAGGCCATGGCGCGCACGGAGTCTGCTCCGGCGGAGGCGCTGACCCGACTTGTGGTCGACGACGAGGACCGCCGGACGAAGATCCTGCTGGCGGAGCTCTACGTGCTCGCCTTCCGACTGGAGCGCTACGCCGACCTCCTGCGCCATTGGATGCACCGCTCTCGTGCAGTGATCGAGGCTCGGGTCCCGGGCGTCGACGGACGCGTGATCGACGCCGTCCAGGAGGGCTTGGGGATCCAGCGGTTCCCACTGCCCGAGGAAGTCACGGAGG
Source organism: uncultured Arachnia sp. (assembly GCA_947499145.1). Taxonomy (GTDB): domain Bacteria; phylum Actinomycetota; class Actinomycetes; order Propionibacteriales; family Propionibacteriaceae; genus Arachnia. The sequence goes on along the minus strand of CANMNB010000002.1, from coordinate 9,385 downwards.
GCGTTGTGCGAGGAGTGTTCAGCGCTCTCCTATCCACGTCACCGGCCGCTGGCTCGCCCACTCACCAGGAGAAAACATGACCGCCATTCCCTTCAACGACGGCTGGGCCTACCGCCTTCCCCTTGGCCCCTTCGCAGCGGCCAACGGTGAGGGCGCCGACCCGGTCGCCGTCCGGCTGCCCCACGATGCCCTGCGCGACGCCGAGCGCACTCCGCATGCCCCCGGCAAGGGGGCCGGTGCGTACTACCCCCCTGGCGCCTTCACCTACCTCAAGGACTTCGCTGTGCCGGAGGAGTGGCGGGGCAAGCTGATTCGTCTTGAGATCCAGGGGGCCTACCGACGCGCCCAGGTCTTCTGCAACGAGGAGTTCGCGGGGAACCGGGCCGACGGCTACGCCCGGTTCTTCGTCGACCTCACGCCCTACCTCCGCCACGGCGAGGAGAACACGCTGCGCATCGAGGTGCGCTCCGGGCAGGATTCCCGGTGGTACTCGGGGGCCGGTCTGCATCGGCCCGTGGTGCTGCACGTCGACGAGCCCGTTCACGTCGTCCCCGACGGCGTCGCCGTCACGACGGTCCGAGTGGAGGACGACCAGGCCGTCGTCGACGTCGTGACCACCGTCGCCAACGCTGGCCTGACGACGCAGACCCTGAACGTTGCCACCACGCTGTGCGGACCCGACGGGGGCCAGGCGGAACGCGATGAGACGCCGTCGACCCTCGCGCCCGGGGAGACGGCGCTGGTCCGCCAGCGGTTCTACATCCAGGAGCCCTCCCTGTGGGGACCGAAGTCGCCGGAGTTGTGCACCGCCACCGTCGACTTCGGGATCGGAGAGGCGACGACGGTGACCTTCGGCATCCGCACCGTCACCGTCGACCCCCGCAAGGGGCTGCGGATCAATGGGGAACCCGTGCTCCTGCGGGGTGCCTGCATCCATTCCGACAACGGTCCGTTGGGTGCGGCAGCGATCGGCCGGGCGGACGAGCGCCGCATCGAGCTCCTCAAGGAAGCCGGCTTCAACGCCATCCGCACCGCCCACAACCCGGCGTCGCCCGCGCTGCTCGATGCCTGCGACCGCCTCGGTGTCCTGGTGATGGACGAGGCCTTCGACATGTGGACCAGGTTCAAGACGACCTACGACTACGCCGCCGAGTTCCCGCAGTGGTGGGCGGCCGACCTGGAGGCGATGGTCGCCAAGGACCGCAACCACCCGTCGGTGATCATGTACGCGATCGGCAACGAGATCGCCGAGGTCGGGACGCCGCACGGTGCCCGCTGGGCCAGGCGGATGGCCGAGCACGTCCGGGGCCTCGACCCCACCCGGCTCGTCACGAACGGCATCAACCCCTTCCTGGCGGTCATCGACGAGTTGCCAACCCTTGCGGAGGAGGCGGGCGGCCTCAACGAACTGATGGCGGCCGAGGGGGGACCGTTCGCCGTCGTCAGCGCGAGCGAGTCGGCGAGCAGGCGGACCGCTGAGTCCAGTGCCCCGCTCGACGTCCTGGGCCTCAACTACGCCGAGTCCCGCTACGACATTGACGCGGAACTGTTCCCGCACCGTGTCATCGTCGGCTCTGAGACGTTCCCGTCCCAGATCGGACGGCTGTGGCCCATGGTCAGGGAGGCGCCGAACGTGATCGGTGACTTCACCTGGACCGGCTTCGACTATGTGGGTGAGGTGGGGATCGGGTCCACGGCCTACGAAGAGGATCCTGATGCCGTGCCAGCCCTCGAGCGCGAGTACCCCTACCTGACCGCCTGGTGCGGCGACCTCGACATCACCGGCTGGCGTCGTCCGGTCTCCTTCTACCGCGAGATCGTGTTCGGACTCCGCTCCGAGCCCTATGTCGCCGTGCAGCGGCCCGAACACCACGGCCACACCGTGGCCATGCGCTCGCCCTGGGGGTGGAGCGACTCCGTCTCCTCCTGGACGTGGCCGGGTTACGAGGGGAAGCCGGTAGTCGTGGAGGTCTACGCCGATGCCGACGAGGTCGCACTCCTGCTCGATGGCGACGAGGTCGCTCGCGCGACGGTGGGGGCGACGACCCCGATGCTCGCCACGCTCGAGGTCACGTACCGGCCGGGTGAGTTGACTGCCATCGCCCATCGCCGCGGTGAGGAGGTTGGCCGCACCTGTTTGTCGACGGCGCGGACGGCGCCTCGTCTGACGGCCGCGTCGGATCGCACCGAGCTCCGCGACGATGACGCCGACCTGGCCTTCGTCGCCATCGAGCTGCGTGACGACGACGGCGTGCTGGTGACGCAGGAGGAGCGGACGGTCACCGTCGAGGTGACCGGAGCCGGTGTGCTGGCGGGCATGTGCAGCGCCAACCCGAGGACCGAGGAGCGCTTCACCAGCAACACGTGGCGAACCTTTGATGGTCGTGCCCTCGCCGTCGTGCGGCCGCGCGGGTCCGGCGAGGTGACCGTGGCCGTGACCGCCGAGGGCCAGGAGTCCGCCGTCGTCAACCTGACCGTGGGTTGATCGGGCGAGACTGGTCCTCCCAGACGACGGCCATCGTGCGGGACTGCGCGACGTCGGCCGCGGCGTAGGCCTGGGCGGCCTCCTCGAGGGGGAAGGTCTCCGTGACGACTGGCCGGAGCGGGTGGCGGTGCGATGTCGGGGATGGTCATGGCCGCCACCGACTTCGCGTTCCTGTCGCTCGCCGGAGGCTTCCTCGCCCTCCTACTGGTACCCGTCGTCTACTGGGCCAGGGTCCGCCACGGGCACCGGTGACTCTGCCAGGACCTCAGGGTCGCGCCAGGAATCGGAGCGAACGCTCGACGACGAGCGCCGTCGCCTCGGCGTCGTAGCTCGCCAATGAGCTGTCCACGAACAAGTGCCGGTCACCGGGGTAGGTGAACAGCTCGGCGCGCTCGGGACCGACGGTTGCGACCAGTTCCCGGGCGGCATCGAGGTCACCCTCGTGGGCGAAGAACGGGTCGTCGTCCATCCCGTGGATCTGGACGGCGACTCCCTCGGGCCACGGCCCGAAGGCCCAGTCGCCGGTGATGGGAATGCATGCCTCGTAAAGGATGGCCCCGAGCGCGCCGGGGCGCGTCTGGGCGAACTTCTGGGCCCACATCGCCCCCATGGAGATGCCGGCGTAGACGATGCCGTCCGCCTCGTGGGGGACTGCCGCGTCGGCGCGGCGCCCGAGGACGTCGTCGCCGATCCTGTCAGCGAGGGCGACTCCGTCGTCGATGGATCCGGGGAGCTCTCCCTCGAACAGGTCGGGGGTGACGACCTCGTGGCCCCCTCTCGCAGACGATCGGCGAGGGCGCGGACGCCGTCGGTGAGGCCCTGGGCGTGGTGGAAGAGGACAACGGTGGCCATGGTCTCCTCCCGGGGAGTGTGAACGAGTTCCTTCGCCAGCACCGTAACTCCGCCGGGGGTCGTCGCTCATTGGATGATGCGACGTCGCTCAGTGGGAGGTTTGGTCGCGAGCACTCCACCAGACCTCCCACTCAAGGCGTCGGATCAGCGTTCGGCTGCGAGGCGCTCCGGGTCGAGGTCGATCCGGCGCAGCAGCTGTGCGTTCAGGGCGACGATGATCGTCGAGAGGGACATCAGCACTGCGCCGACGGCCGGGGAGAGCAGGATGCCGATGGGTGCGAGGACGCCGGCGGCCAGCGGCACTGCGACAATGTTGTAGCCCGCCGCCCACACCAGGTTCTGGATCATCTTGCGGTAGCTGGCGCGCGAGAGGTCGATCATCGACAGCACGGCTCGCGGGTCGTTGCCCGCCAGCACCACCCCTGCCGACTCCATCGCCACGTCCGTGCCGGCGCCGATGGCGATGCCGACCTCGGCCCGCGCCAGCGCCGGGGCGTCGTTCACTCCGTCGCCGACCATCGCGACGGTGAGCCCGCGTTCCTGCAGTTCGGTGACCTTGGTGTCCTTGTCCTTCGGCAGCACTTCGGCGAACACCTCGTCGATGCCCAGCTCGGCGCCGACGGCCTCGGCAACCTGCGTCGCGTCGCCGGTGACCATGGCCACGCGGACACCCCGATCCTGGAGCGCCTTGACGGCTGCCCTGGACTCCGCCCGCACCTTGTCCTCCACGGCGACGGCGCCGATGACCTCGCCGTCGCGGATCACGTGCAGCACCCCGGCACCGCGGCCGGACCATGACGCGGTCTGCTCGTGGATCTCCGACGGCGTCTCGAGTCCGAGTTCCCGGAGCAGGTTGGGCCCGCCCACCTGGATCTCCGCGCCGTCGACGGTGGCTCGCACCCCACGCCCCGTGGCGGCCGAGAAGTCGGTGCCCGTGCGACGCAGGCTGCTGGCCTCGGGATGCTCGGCGGCAGCGGCGACGATGGCGCGTGCGACGGGGTGCTCGCTGTCAGCCTCGGCCGCCGCGGCCAGCGACAGCAGGTCCGCCTCGGAGGTGCCCGGTGCGGGCGCGACGTCGGTAACGGCGTGCGCGCCCTCGGTGAGGGTGCCGGTCTTGTCGAAGAGCACGACGTCGATGGTGCGCATCCGCTCGAGCGCCATGCGGTTCTTGATCAACACGCCGCTCCTGGCTGCACGCTCGGTGGAGATGGCGATGACCAGGGGGATCGCGAGCCCCAGTGCGTGGGGACAGGCGATCACCAGCACGGTCACGGTGCGGATGACCGCCTCGTCGGGGCTGCCCAGGAGCGTCCATGCGATGGCGGTGAGGATGCCGGCGCCCAGCGCGAACCAGAACAGCAGGGCTGCGGCGCGGTCGGCCAGGGCCTGGGCCCTGGAGGAGGACTCCTGCGCGTCGGCCACCATCTTCTGGATGCCTGCCAGTGCAGTGTCGTCGCCCGTGGCCTCCACGCGGACCCGCACCGAGTTGTCCGTCGCGACGGTGCCCGCGACCACGCGCCCACCCTCGCCGCGTGCGACGGGCTGGGACTCACCGGTGATCATCGACTCGTCGAACTCCGCGGAGCCGTCGATGATCGTGCCGTCCGCAGGGACACGGGCTCCAGCGCGGACCAGGACGACGTCGTCGACCGCGAGTTCGTCGATCGGCACCGTGGTGGTGCCCTCGTCGGTGATCTTCTCCGCCTCGCTGGGCAGCAGCTCCGCGAGTGCGTCGAGGGCCGACGACGCCGCTCCGAGAGCGCGCATCTCCATCCAGTGGCCGAGCAGCATGATGGTCACGAGCAGCGCGAGCTCCCACCAGAAGTCGAGCTCGAAGCCGCCGATCCCGAGCGTCGTGACCCACGAGGCAACGAATGCGACGGTGATCGCCATGGCGATCAAGAGCATCATGCCCGGCTGGCGGGACTTCAGTTCCTTCCAGCCCCCCTTGAGGAAGGGTACGCCGCCGTAGAAGAAGATGACCGTGCCGAGAACCGGAGCGATCCACGTCGACCCCGGGAACTGCGGGATCTGGTAACCCAGCAGGTGCGCGACCATCTGGCTGAAGAACACCACCGGGACCGTGAGCGCCAGCGAGACCCAGAACCGTTCCTTGAACATCGCCGTGGAGTGACCCTCGTGCTCCCCGTGGGAGTGGACCTGGTGCTCCTCGTCGACGGCGGAGTGCGTCTTTCCCTCAGGCGTCGCCTGCCCGTGGGTGTCCTCGTTCGCATGGGTGGGGTGGCTTGCGTGACCCTGGTGCCGGCTGTGGTCCATGTTTCAAGTATATACCCCCAGGGGGTATCAATCAAGGGTGGTCGGAAGGATCAGCGTGAACGTCGAACCCTGGCCTGGTCCCGGGCTGGCGGCGCTGAGCGAGCCGCCGTGGGCGCGCGCCAGACTGCGTGCGATCGTCAACCCGATCCCGGAGCCGCCCGCGTCCCGGGCACGCGCGGCGTCGGCGCGGTAGAACCTTTCGAAGACCTTCGCGAGCTGTTCGGGAGCCAGGCCGTCGCCGGTATCGGAGACTGTCACCGTGGCTTCGTCGCGGCCCGTGCGCGCCCCCACGGTGACCTGCCCGCCGCTGGGGGTGTGCCGCAGTGCATTGTCGAGCAGGTTAGAGAGGATCTGTCCGACCCGCTGGGGGTCGGCCCAGACAGTGCCCGGTCCCAGGTCGATGGTCAGCGATACTCCCTTGGCCCTGAACCGGCCTGCGGATGCCGCAAGTGCAGGTTCGACGAGTTCGGTCAGCGCCAACTCCTGCCGATCGAGGGCGAACCTGCCCTCCTCGGCGCGGGAGACGTCGTCCAGGTCCTGAGCGATGGTCCGGAGCCGCTCAACCTGCTGGGTGAGGACCTCCTGGTTCTCTCGGTCCCACGGGAGTACGTCGTCGATGATCGCCTCGAGCTCGGCCGCCAGGGTGGCCAGCGGGGTCCGCAGTTCGTGCGCCACATCACTCAGGAGCCGCCGACGGCTCTCCTCGGTGGAGTGCAGGCGGCTGGCCATGTCGTTGAACGCCTCGGCGACGGCGTCGAACTCCGGGCTCGTCGCGCCTGGGGCCACGCGGGCCGTGTAGTCGCCTGCTTCAAGATGCGTCGCGGCGGCAGTCAGTGCATCCAGTGGCCGTCGTAGCCGCCTGGTCTCCATCCAGGCCAGTGCGATGGCGAGGGCCAACGCCACGACCAGGCCTACCCCGAGGGACCTGACCCCTGCGTCGACGAACGCAGCCTCCGCGTGCTCCATCTCAGCCGGACCCACCGCCCCTCCGAGCTCCACGAGATGCTCATGGAACAGCGGCGGGCCGACGACCAGGGCCACGACGGCCGCGGTGAGCACTCCGGCCGTGACCACCAGCGCCAGCGTCAGGAAGGTACGGGTTCCCCAGCTCAACCGAGGGCGCGAGCTCATCCCGTCCCCATCCGGTACCCGACCCCGCGCACCGTCAGGACGTACCGCGGTTCCGTCGGGGGGTCATCCAGCTTCTTTCGCAGGTTGGCGACGTGGACGTCCACGACGTGCTCGTCGCCAACCCAGCCCGGACCCCACACCTCGTCGATGATCTGACGGCGGCTGAGCGCCAGGTTGGGTCGGGCCGACAGCGCGTCCAGGATGTCGAATTCGGTACGGGTCAGCGGCACGGCCTCATCGCCGAGCCACACGTCGCGTCCGTCGGCGTCCACCCGTAGGCGGCCGAATTCCCGTGCCGGTGCCGCGACGGAGGGGCTGCTGGCTGGTCGGCGTGGCCGGCGCAGCACGGTGTTCACGCGGGCGACGAGTTCGCGGGGGCTGAAGGGTTTGGTAAGGTAGTCGTCGGCGCCCACGGACAGGCCGATGAGCTTGTCCACCTCGTCGACCCGTGCGGTCAGCATGAGGATGTAGCAGTCGGAGAAGGTGCGGATCTGGCGGCACACCTCGATGCCGTCGAGTCCCGGCAGGCCGAGGTCGAGGACGATGACGTCCGGATCCAGCTCCTTCGCGGAACTGACGCCGTCCGGCCCGGAGTGGGCCAGGGATGTCGCGAAGCCCGCCTTGCGCAGGTACGAAGCAATGATCCCAGCCAGCGGGCGCTCGTCATCGACCACCAGCACACTCGACCCGGAAAGGCTCTCCATGATGAGGACATTATCGACACGAGTCCCCAAGCAGCCTGCCCAGTCGCCGCCGGTACAGTCATCTTGGTCGAACCTTGACCGAGGCTGAATCCTCCCCTGACGTGCGGGGGAGAGTCTTGGTCGCGTGAACGAGACTCCGGTATCGCATGGTCCGACCTCCCCAGCTGACCCCGTGACGGTCACCCTGGTCACGGCCGAGGCCTGCCACTTCTGTGACGACGCCCGCGAGCGCCTCGCCGCGCTGGAGCGGCGCGGCCTCCTGAGGCTCACCACCCTGCCGGCCGACTCCCCGGCCGGACAAGCACTGATTTCCGAGCACCGTCCCCGAATGTTCCCCCTCACTCTGCTGGATGGTCGGTTCTTCAACGACGGCAGGATTCCCCGTGGCAAGTTGGCTCGGCTGGCCGAGTGGTTGGAGGCGGTCTGATGGGTGCGGACCTCCTGGGTGCAGGTGGCGTGCTGGCGGCCTTCCTGGCCGGTGGCGTGGCGCTCTTCGCCCCGTGCTGCATCGTGTTCCTGGCCCCCAGCTACCTGGCGGCCGCGGCGAAGAACCGACGCTGGCGGCTGCTGCCCCTCACCTTCGTCTTCGCCGCAGGGCTGGCCCTGGTGCTCGTGCCCATCACGATGGGGGTCAGCCTCATTGCCGGTGCGATCTCCCTGTACCACGTCGTCCTGTACTGGGCCGGCGGCCTGCTGATGATCGGGCTGGGTCTGTTGGCGCTGTCGGGTGCGATGTGGTCCATGCCCTCGTTCCTCAAGGCTCCGGACACCGCCCGCGGTGACACGGCCACGTTCTTCAGCCTGGGGGTTTTCTCCGGGATCGCATCCAGCTGCTGCGCGCCGGTGCTGGCGGGCGTCATGACCCTTTCGGCGCTGTCTGGGTCCCCGGTCGGTGGCCTGGTCCTCGGACTGGCCTACGTGTTCGGGATGGTGATCCCCCTGTTCGTGATGGCCCTGTTGTGGGACAAGCGGCCGGAACGGATGCGCAGCCTGCGAGCCAAGCCGGTGCGCCTCCGGCTGGGCGGCTTCACCCTGGCCACCAACACCGTCAACCTGGCGGTCGCCGTGGGGTTCGTGGTCATGGGCGTCCTGGTGATCGGCCAGGCGGGCGCCACCGAGATGACCGGCGCCGACGCCCCGCTGGTCGGTGTGGGGGCCTGGCTGAGCGACGCCTTCGCTTGGCTCATCGCAATCACCGCCCCCGTCCCCGAAGCGCTGCTCGGCCTGGCGCTGCTGGCCCTGGTATCGGTGTTCGTCGTCGCCACCCTGCGAGACCGCCCGCGGCCCGACGGGCCGACACCCATCACGGCCCATGGCCACTGCCACACCGGGCAGACGAGTCCCGATGTCGATGCGACTCAATTCCATGACACAGCGATTCCTTCTGAGGAGCCACGATGACGCAAACAGCCAATCCCGGCACTTCCAGACGAGAGGAGCTGAAGGCCAAACAGCGCGCAGAGCTTGAACGCTCGAAGCGCATCCGTTCCAGGGCCAGGGCGCTCAGCGCGCTCGTTCTGGCCGTGATCCTCGGAGTCACCGCCTACGGGCTGTGGACGGCCGTGCCGGAGCAGGGCGAGAGCGCACGCGTCGCCCCCGACTTCACACTCACCGCCACCAACGGCGAGACGGTGACGCTCAGCGAGCTGCGACCCAGCCCCGTGATCATCTACTTCAACGAGGGCGCGGGCTGCGCCTCCTGCACCATGCAGATGGCTGAGATCGAGAAGCACCCGGGATTCGCGGAAGCCGGCATCAGGGTGCTACCGATCGTCATGAACACCGCCGAGCAGATCCTCCCCGACATGCAGCAGTTCGGGGTGACCACCCCCTTCCTCCTGGACGACGGCACCGTGTCCAAGGCCTACGACGTCCTCGACAAGGGCATGCACCCCGGAATGCCCGGCCACGGCTTCGTCCTCATCGACGGCGAGGG
>CANMNB010000001.1 GCA_947499145.1 uncultured Arachnia sp. | reverse complement strand
ATCCCACGGTGACCGCGCTGACGTCCCTGACGGTCACGGCCACCGAGGGCTACACCACTATGAGGGACTTAACTCCGCGACCGTCCAGCTGAACCTTGTCGTCGCGATTGGGCTGTGGGCCGGGCTAGTGCTCGTCGCCGGGAACCAGACTTGGCGTTCCCTGATCGCCCTGGTCGTGTGTGTCCTCGCCGCCGTGGCTGCGCTGGCGATCTATCTGCCCTTCGTCATGAGCGGTGCTATGGACACCTACGAACGCATCCCATGACCTTTGTGAGCTTTGTCAGGCTATGGCGTATCCCAGTCGCGGCCGCGGGCGTGGTGGTGGCGTTCGTGGCCGTGTGGGTAGCCGGCGATCGAGCGTTGTTCATTCCATCCGCCGATGGTCCCCGCTTCGTTCGCCAGCTGGCCGTAGCGTGGCTCCCGGTGCTGCTGGGCGCCTGTCTGATCGACCCCACTCCCGAGATCAGTGCCACTCTGCCCCGCACCGAAGCAGTGCACCGTTGGCTACGGATCGCCGTGCTCGCCGGGTCGGTGGTACCGCTCCTCCCCTGGGCCACTGGCCTAGGTACGGCAAGGCAGCTCTACGACCTTTTCCAGCTCGGCGTCCTGATCTCCATCAGCACGGTGGCCGCCACCCGCTGGGGAGCGACTGGCGTCCTGTCTGCGGCTCTCGTGTCGCTTGTCCTCCTCCTCGCCGGCGACTCGATCGGCGCCCAGCTGGGATTCCTGACCTTCCACAGTCCTCAGCCGCCAACCTTGCCCTCACCGCTCGCATGGGGACTGACCATCCTCTCGAGCGCCACAGCACTACTACTAGCGCTCTTCATGGTTCCGATGCCACGCCATCCCCAACACTAGAGGGCCGCAAGCCCCGCACCCGAGCGCCGCATCTCGGCCTCCCTCACGCATCCTGAGCGTTGCACACGAGCGGGCCCGGGTGCTGGCGTTGCTCACCGAGACCCCGGACATGCCGGCGATCGTGCTCGCCGAGCGCGTCGCGTGGGAAGGCTCGATCCGCTGCGATGATCGACCACATCGTCCACCGCGCCGATGTCATCGCGCTCAAGGGCACGCCCTACCGGCTCCGCGGCCGAGGTGTCGACCCTCTGCCCAGCATCAAGGCCGAGCAGGGCGCCCTAGACTGAAACTGACCATTCTCCGACCGCCGAAAATGTCCAGTTTTCGAGCGCCGTCGACAGCTAGTTGTGATACCCCTCTCGATCGCGTGTCCCGGGCGTCTTGTCTCGGCCTGCCGCTCGCGGCTGTCGGGCGCTGGCTCATCCAGCGCGGATCGCGGATCGTGCGCTGCTAGTGCGTCGGTGGCTGTGGGGCTAAGGGCCAGCGGTTGGCGACTCCTTCGGGCGGTGCGGCGGTGACGAAGTAGCCAGCGACGGTCTCACCGCGTCGCCACGAGGAGAGGCTTCGTAGGGCTTGCCAGATCCCGACAGCGAGGGCGAGCGGGATGGTCGCGAGTAGCGTCGGGTGCTCTTCCCAGAGGGACGATGGGATCGCGATGATGCCTGCCGTGCAGGCCGCGAGTCCCGGCCAGTCGGTGAGCCGCAACCCCATGACCCGGGCACCGATGACCTTGACCGCCACGATGAAAAGCAGCAGGAGACTCGCGGCCCACATGATCAGCAGGATCCAGCCCATCCCATCATTTTGCCGCAAGGCCGACCTGAGCGCGATCCGGGGTACCCAGATGGGACGAGATGTGTATCCGCTGACGTGACTGGTTCTTCTGATCGGCCCACAGGATCAGCGCTGTGCAGGCGGCGACGGTGGCCAGGGACACGACTGTGTCGAGGGTGGTCACGTCGGTGGCGTTGAGATCGCCCCAGCCGAGGGCGCTGAACAGGAAGCCGAGGGAGTTATTCACCGCGTGCAGGGCGATGGCCGCTTCGAGACCGCCGGTGCGCCACACCAGCACGCCTGCTGCCAGTGCGAACCCGGCTACGCCGATCATCCCGGCGGGGTTGTAGGAGTGTCCGACGACGAACAGCGGGAGAGGCAGCAGAATGCCCCACCAAGGGTTGCGGAGCCAGGCTCCGAGCACCTGCATAGGCAGCGCGCGGAACGCGAATTCCTCGGCGGCGGCTTGGAGGGGCACGATCAGCAGCGCGCCTGCGATCAGCCACCCGCTGTAGGGATGCCACGAGGGTACAAGCGGCTCGCCTCCCACCCAGCTCACGGTGAGGAACGCCAGCTGGACAGTCAGGTAGACGCTCAGGCAAATCGCCAGCGAGCGGGCCAACAGACCTCCGCGTAGCCGTCCGGCGACGGACAGGAGTGTGCCGACCGGCCGGCGTCCGCCGGCCACACCGATCATCACCGCGGGGATCAGCAGGATCAGTGTGATCATCAGAGCCATGAACTGGTACGGGTTGTACAGGTCCGTCTGCTCGTCCACCAGGCCTAGGGACGCCTCGAGTTCCGGGTTGATCAGCACGGCGGCGGTGAGCCCGGTGAGGATTATCAGCATGAGGGCAAGGTAGGCCGTTGCGGCGGTGAGGAGGGTGACCAGCGGCCGCCACCACCGATAGTTCGCCTGGGCGCGGGCGAGCCGATGGTAGTCCCGACGCCGCAGCGCCGAGGCGGGCACGGGGCCTGGGGTGGGCGGGGCGTAGACGGCAGGGGAGATTGTCATGTCAGCATCGTGTCTGGCCCCCCTCGACGTCGGTATCGGTCGACCGTATTCCTCCGGGAGCCGACAGGATGGTCCCGTTTTCATCCCATCGGACGACACGGGCGCACTGCTTGCTGGCCTAGGGTGGCCCGGTGACCGTTCAACCCGCGAATGCTGCTTCCGCGCCCCGAGGGCTCCGGGCTAGGAATGTGGTGCTCCTGGTCGCGGTCGCGGCCATCTCAGCACTGCTTCTGCTGATCGGTTTGCCCGGCTATCTGGAGTCACCTCTGGGCGTGTCGCTCGGCCCGGCCGCGATACTGGTGAACCTGACTGGGCTGGTCGCTTCGCTGGTCTTGTTGCCGAAGGTGCTGCATCTGGCCCCCAGCGCGCCCTTCGAGAGCCCGGACCCGGCGCGCGAGCGCAGGGCCTTGGGCCACGCCCTGGTGATCATCGCGCTGGCCGGCGTCTCCGACGGGGCGGGATTGGCCGCCGTCGTCGCACTGGTGTCGATTGCCGGACGCCGTAGCTGGCCGCCGATCTTGGTAACCGTCGCCGCCTTCGGCGTCGCGTACGGGCTGGGCCGCTGGTTGATCGTCCCACCAGAGGCGAACACGCTGACGGCGGCCGAGGAGGCCATCGGGATCGCGCTCCTGGTGGCGAGCTTGGTGCTGTTCGGCCTCTACCGCGGCAGTCGACGCGCCCTGTGGCGCTCGCTGCACCAAGAGGCCGATCTGGCCCGCCGTGAACAGGCCGCCCGTGTGCTACAGGCGCGTGAGGCCGAACGCACCCGCATCGCGCGGGAGATGCACGATTCGTTGTCGCACCATCTCGCCCTGATCTCGCTGCACGCGGGCGCACTGGAGTACCGCGACGACCTTGACCCCGCCGCCGCCCGGGACGCGGCCGGATTGATCAGGTCTACCTCAGAGACCGCCGCGAAGGAACTTGGCGCCGTGCTGGCCGTCCTCCGCCCGCTCCCTGGGGGCACCGACCCTGCACCCACGCTCGCTGATGTGAGCACGCTCGTCGACACCGCCCGCGGCCCCGCTGGCGCCGTTGACTTGGTCCTCGACGTCGGCCCCGGCCAACCGGTCCCGGCGGCCTTGGCACACCTCTACCGTGTCGTCCAGGAGTCCCTCACGAACGCCCTCAAGCACGCCCCAGACCAGCCAGCCACGGTCACGATCACGGGGCGGCCGGACACCGGCGTCCACGTCACGGTGTGCAACCCTCTGCCGGACACCCCGGCGGACGCCCCCGGGTCTGGTCTGGGGCTGGCCGGGCTGACCGAACGGATGGCCCTCATCGGAGGACGCTTCACCGCCGCACCCACGGCGGGGACGTTCCGGGTGGACGCGTGGTTGCCGTGGGCGTGACCCAGGTGAGGGTGCTGCTTGTCGACGACGAGCCGCTGATCCGGGCTGGACTGCGGATGATTCTCCACGGGTCCGGCGGCATTGCCGTGGTCGGTGAGGCCGCCGATGGGCTGGACGCCGCCGCGCGCGTCGCTGGAGTCGATCCCGATGTGGTCCTCATGGACGTCCGGATGCCGCGATGTGACGGTGTCGAGGCCACTCGGATCATCCGCGCGTTGCCACACCCGCCGAACGTGGTGATGCTGACGGCCTTCGACACCGATGACTTCCTGCTGCGCGCACTTGACCATGGAGCCTCAGGCTTCCTGCTCAAGCACACGCCGCCGGCCGAACTGGTCGCAGGGGTCCAGCAGGCCGCCGCCGGGACCATGGCGTTCTCGCCGAGCGTCCTGCAGCGGCTGGTGGCGCATGCCACGCGCGCCCCGCAACCCTCGGCGTCCAACCCTCTCGAGGGACTGAGTGCCCGCGAGACAGCGATCGCCCGCCTGGTCGCTGAGGGGCTCACCAACGCCGAAATCGCCGGCCGCCTCTTCCTGTCACTTCCGACAATCAAGACCCACCTTGCGCGCATCTTCGACAAACTTGGAGTTTCCAGCCGAGTCCAACTGGCTCTGGCGGTCCACGGACACCGTCCCTAGCTGACACCACCACCAGGCACAGAGGCCCAGCCCTCGTCGACCCGTGTCCCTGAACAGCGGGTACTCAGGAAACGCCGCGGCGTGCCTGTGAGCGGATCTGGGTTGGGGACAGATCGTCGACGGTCTGTCACCAGCCCCGATCCACTTCGTAGTGCAGGAAGACCACGCCGCTGGCGAACCGGTGCTCATCCACCAGCCGCAGCCCCAACTTCAGGCACGCCGGCAACCACGGCGTCCCGGCGCCGATGATCACCGGGTTGACGTAGTACTCGAGGCGATCCACGATCCCCGCACGGACGGCTCGGGCCGCGAGGTCAGCCCCGCCGATGGTCACGGTCCCGTCGGTCTCGTCGACCAAGCGACGCACCGTGTCGGGCGCGAAGTCCCTCTCCAGCCTTGTTCGGGAGGTCTCCACCGTCGGCAGCGTCGTCGAGTAGACCACCTTGTCGCGGCCGCGCCACTGCTCTCCGTAGATACGCTCCGGGCCGGCCGCTGCGGGCCCCGCTCCATACGTCTCCCAGATCTTCATCACCTCGTAGAGCCGGCGGCCGTACAGTTCGAGGACCACGTCCCGGTCCCGGTCGTTGATGAACGCATGGACCGCCTCGTCGGGGGCGCTCCAGTCGAAGTGGCCGTCGGCGTCGGCGATGAAGCCGTCGAGCGAGCCGATTCCGGTGTAGATGAGCTGGCCCATGTGCCTCCCTCACTCGCCGGTGGGGGTGTTGTGGTAGACGTGAACCTCGGCCTGTCGTACGCGCGACATCGAGCAGGAACCCAAGTCACCCGGGACGTCGACGCCGTCGAAGGCGGCACTGGCCGTGCACGCACGCTGCCACCCGCGGGTGCCCTCCAGCCACATCACGTGCCGGTCCACCCAGTGCGTGCGCTCATCGATTCGGGTGCTCGGACCCGAGCCGGAGAAGGACACCTCGACGTCCAGCGTCGCGTGCGACTCGGTCCCGGTCGTGAAGTCGTAGACCTGGACCGGGACAGCGGCGGAGGCGTGGGTGGCCTCGAGCCGCGGGTCAACGGACACGTCGACGTCGACTGCGCGACCGAACCGCTCCATCAGGGGCAGGCAGCCCCGCTCGACGACGCCGGGATCGAACTCGACGTCGGTGCGCCCGCCCAGTGAGCAAGTCAATGCCCTTGAGTGGGAGATCTCGTCGGGTGCACGCGACCACTTCTCCCACTCAGGCAACACACACGACGGCGTCCGCCCAGTTCAGCGCTTCGCCGGCTCACCCAGTCCGTACGCCCGGTGCAGCAGCACGATCGGATGGACCGTCTCGACGCCGCTGGACTTCTCGATTTGCCAGCGACAGGTCTCGGTGTCGCAGGCCGCCAGGCCGTCGTTGGTGGCCTGGATCATGTCGAACAGCGGCTGGCCCACGGCCTGGGCGATGTCGTACTTCTCCTTCTTGAGCCCGTACGTGCCGGCGATGCCGCAGCAGGTGACGCCACTGTCGATGACCTCGAGCCCCGGGATCAGCCGGAGCAGGTCCGACGCCGGGGTGCCCATGCCCTGGCTCTTCAGCTGGCAGGGGGCGTGGTAGGGGAGCCGCATGTTGATCGGCTGGAAGTCAGTGGGCAGCTCGCCCGCCGCGTGGAGCTCCATCAGGAACTCGGAGATCTCGCGGATGCGGGTGCCGACGTCGAGGAGCTCCGGGTCGTGGATGCCCAGGATCTGGTGCGCCTCGTGCTTGAGCATGCCCGTGCAGCTGCCGGCCGTGCTGATGATCGTCAGGTCGGTGCCGGGTGTCCGGAGCTGGTCGACGAGGCGGCGCACCGACGCGCTGGCCTGCTCGAACAGCCCGTTGCTCTGCTCGGCGAGGCCGCAGCAGCCCTGGTCGGGGACGATGACCTCGTAGCCGATGTGCTCCAGGACCTCGATGGCCTTCTTCGCCGCGTCGACCTCGAAGTAGCCGCCGGCGCAGCCGTGGAAGTAGACCAGCGCGCCGCGCGTCGGAGCCTTGGTCGGCTTCGGGCGCTTCTTCAACCACTTGTGCAGGGACTCGCCCCGCGCCGTCGGCATCGGCGCATCGCGGTGCACGCCGACGACCTTCTCCATCGCGTAACGGGCCAGCTTGTTGTCCAGCACTGCGTTGGCGATCGGCGCGACGGGCGTCATCGCCTTGCCCATCAGGACCGTCTGCGTGATCACCCGGTCACGGACGGGCACGCCGTCCTCGGCCTTCATCACGGCGCGCGCCAGCGAGTTGAGCTCCGCGACGTTGACGCCCTGCGGGCACACGACCGTACAGGTGCCGCAGCTGGAGCAGTAGTCGACGGAGTGGTCGACCGACTCGTCGTCGCGGAACCGCTCCGCCTGGGGACCGACGAACTTCGGCCCCGGGAACAGCGGCGTGACGGCGGAGACGGGGCAGCTGGTCTCGCAGATCGTGCACTTGATGCACTGGTCGAGGCTGAGCCGCTGGAGTTCGTTGTTCAGGCGGTCGCGCAGGCCCTGGGCCCGTTCGTCGCGGGACTTCTGGCTCATCGTGCACCTCCGGTGATGTGGTCGGCGGCCCGGACGGCCGTGGCGACGGCGACGCCGTCCCCGGACTCCTCACGCCACCGCTCGGCGCCCGCGATCAGTCCGCCCGCGGCGTACAGGTTCGGGTGCACGACACCGTGCTCGGGATGGACAGGACGACCGGCGCCGTCGACGCGAACCCCCACCTCGAACAGTGGGTGCGGGCCCCAGTACTGCGGCGGGATGAGCGCGTTGGCGTCGGTGGCGGTGAGCGGGAGCCCGAAGACGGGCTCGGTGATCGTCCCGTGGGAGTCGACGTCGAGGGCGCCGCTCTCGAAGCCGCCCGGGGCGAAGACGAAGGCATCGGCCGCGAGGTGGCGCGGTCCGCCGGCGGCGGCCAGCGTGGCGGCCACCACACGGTCCCCCTCGACCGTGAACCCCGTGATCCTGCTGCCCTGGATGAAGCGGACGCCAGCGGAGCGCACCAGCGCGAGCAGCGCCTCGTAGAGCCTCAGTCCCGGCACCGACGGCGGCGGGAGCGGGATCTCGCAGACCTCGCGGCCCAGCACGTCGGCGACCTGTCGCCACGCGTCGCGCCGGCGCAGCCCCAGCACCGCGGGCAGCGCGACGACATCGGCCTCACCGGCGACCGCCGCCACTTCGCGGGCGAACTTCTCGGCGAACGCCTCGTCGTCCATGGCCCGGGCGTAGGTGACGGGGGAGGGGTCGGCCTCGCCGTCGCGGGCCCGGAGGCTGATCCAGGCCGAATGCGCCTTCAGGGCACCCCCGTCCGGGGCGGTGGAACGCGCCAGGTTCCCGGCCACCAGGTCGGCGGGGAAGTCCTTCAACTGTCGGA
Source organism: uncultured Arachnia sp. (assembly GCA_947499145.1). Lineage (GTDB taxonomy): Bacteria > Actinomycetota > Actinomycetes > Propionibacteriales > Propionibacteriaceae > Arachnia. The sequence continues at coordinate 56,928 of CANMNB010000001.1, read as the reverse complement.
CGCCCACGACGGCGTAGCTGCGGCCACCGACCGCGTCGCCGGCCACCATCGACGGCTGGGCCAGCGCAGTGGGGCGGAGCGCCCCGACGGCGGTTGGCAGGTGGAAGTTCGATTCCGGGTCACCGACCAGCAGGTCGGGACCCAGCTGCTCGGCGAGCCAGGACGTGGCCGAGCCGACGACGTCGGCGCCCACCGAGGCGTACGGGTGCTCCGCCGGGAGCGAGCCCAGCGCCTCGAGCGGCTTTGTCACCCGATCGGGGGAGTAGCCCAGCACGTCGACGGTGCCCTGGGACAGCTGGAGCCCACCGGGCCCCTTCGTGGCCAGTGTGACGCCGACCCCGGCACGGGCCAGTCGGAGGGCAGCGGTGAGGCCGGCGAGTCCGGCCCCGATCACGACGGCGCTTCTCATCGCACGACCTCTTCCTCGGGCTGGGGCAGGTGATCGACGTCGAGCGTGCCGGTGAAGATCCAGTGGTCCAACGCGGTCTGGCGGACCTGCTGGCCGTAGAGGATCGGCCAGAGTCCGATCCACCGATGCTTGAGGAACAGCCGCAGCAGGCCGGAGGCGCGCTCGGCGTCGACGACCTCCTCCGAGCAGGCGATCCCGGCGGCGCGTGCCGCGCAGAACCCGCCCTGGCACGGACCCATGCCGAGGCGCAGCTGGCGGCGGAGGTCGTCGAGGGTGGCGTCCGGCTGCTCCTTCAGTGCCGCGACGAACATCGAACGGTTCATCAGCTCGCACTCGCAGATGATCGGGTCCTCGAGCCTGTCCTCCTCGCGCTCCTCGAGCCGGTGGGTGACGGCGTACAGCTTTCGGTCCTCGCTGCCGGGGATGACCTCGTCGGCGGTGGTGCAGACGCGCTCCTCGCCGAGCTGGCGGTCCATCGCGTCGACGATGTGCTCGGCCATCAGACGGTAGGTGGTGAGTTTGCCGCCGCCGATGGTGAGCATGCCGTAGAGGCCGTCGCTCTCGGAGTGGTCGATGACGGCCATGCCTCGGCTCATGTGCCGTGTGTCGTCGACGGAGACGCGCTTGTCCTTGATCAGGGGGCGGGAGCCGGACCAGGCGTGCAGGGCGCGAGCCTTGCGGAAGCCGGGGATCATGGCCTCGCCGGCGTCGAGCATCTGCTGGACCTCGTCCTGCGGGATGGGCAGGTGGTCGGGGTCGGTCTCGTGGACGTCGGTGGTGCCGATGACCGAGACGGTGTGCACGGGGACGAGGATGTCGCCATCGGTGGGGTAGACGCAGCGGTTGATGACGGTGTTCACCAGCCGGTGGTTCATCGCAATCATGATGCCGCGGCCGGGGACGACGGCGACCGGCTCGGCGCCCGCCATCTCCGAGATCTGCCCGGCCCAGGGACCGGCGCAGTTGAGGACGAAGGTGCAGTCGATGCGGACGTCCTCGCCGCCCTTCTCGTCGCGGCAGATGACGGCGGCGACGCGGTCCCCGTCGCGCTCGATCTTCATGACGCGGTGGTACGTGAGGACCTTGGCCCCGTGGGCCATCGCCGAGCGGGCGGCGCCCCAGACGAGCTGCCAGCCATCGACGGAGGCGTCGGCCACCTCGATGGCGCGCTGGATGCGGGGGTCGAGCCGCGGCTCGCGGCGCAGTGCCTCGGCGACGGGGATCTCGGTGGCAGGCACTCCGGTGGCGGCAGCGCCGGCCAGGAACTTGTCCGCGTAGCCCGGGTCATCGTCGGCGAGGGTCACGAAGAAGCCCCCGGTGTCCTCGATCGCGTCGGCCTGGATGCGCCGCAGGATGGCGTTCTCTTCGGCGCACTCGGTGGCCGAGCCGGGGTCGCTCACGACGTAGCGCCCGCCCGAGTGCAGCAAGCCGTGGAAGCGGCCGGTGGTGCCCTGCCCGAGGTCGACGCGCTCGACGAGGACCGCGCGGTACCCGCGCATGGCGGCGTCCCGCACCACCCCCAGGCCGGTCGACCCACCTCCAATGACGACGACGTCGGTGTCCAGACGCTTCATGGGTCCCCTCCTTGGGCTCTTCCATGGTTGTAGCACGATCGTGCCCGTCGGGGAGGGGGAACGGGGAGCGATGGAGACAAAGGTGCAGCCGCGTCGGACGGGGCGTGGTCCATCGTGCACCCAGGATGGGAATGGGGCCCGCCGCCGTGCGGCGGACCCCGCCTCAGCAGGCCATCAGCCCAGGCTGGCCATGTGCCGTGCGGCGCGGATCCCGAAGACGGCGGCGGGTCCGATCGTCGAGCCCGGCCCGGGGTACGTGCGACCCATGACCGAGGCCGAGTTGTTCCCCGCAGCGTAGAGTCCCTCGATCACCGAACCGTCCTCGCGCAGCGCACGGCCGAACTCGTCGGTCACCACTCCACCCTTGGTGCCCAGGTCGCCGATCACGACGCGGTACGCCGTGAACGGCCCCTTCTCCAACGGGCCCAGGTTGGGGTTCGGCACGACGGTCGGGTCGCCGTAGTACCGGTCGTAGGCGGACTTGCCCCGGGCGAAATCGTCGTCCACGCCCGCTCGGGCGAAGCCATTGAAGTGCTCGACGGTGGCGCGCAGCCGGCCGGGCTCCATCCCGATCTTGCGGGCCAGCTCCTCGATGGTGCCCGCCTTCGCTATCATCCCGGCGGCGGCCAGGGCCTTGTTCTTCCGCGGGTCGATGGCATAGGTCCGCATGTAGCGGTGGGCGTGCCGGGCCTCGCCGATGATCCAGTAGGCGCCGTCCTTGTCATGCTTGAGCATGTGGTGCCCGAGGTCGACGTAGGACTCGGCCTCGTTGGCGAACCGGTCCCCCTTCTGGTCGACGATGATGCAGTAGGGCAGGGCGCGCTCGCCCATGATGAACGACGGGTCCCCGCCGTCGACGCCGGCCACCGACGCTCCCCACCAGGCGTCGTCGAGGAGTTCCATGGCCGCTCCGGTGTCCCGGGCGAGCCGGATCGGGCCGCCCACGTTGCCGGGGTTGCCGGAGCTGTCGCCCTCGATGCCGTGGTGCTCGAGACGCATCTGGGTGTTGTGGTCGAAGCCGCCGCCCGCCAGCATCACCCCACGGTGAGCGCCGATGGTCTGGGTGCGGCCGTCGCGGGTGATGCGGACGCCGACGATGCGGTCGCCGTCCGTCAGGAGCTCCTCGACGGGCGAGTCGAGCCAAAGCTTGGCCCCGCCCTTCTCGACGGTGGCCAGGAACATCGCGGTCGCAAAGGCCGCCCCGATGCCCACGCCGCGCTTGCCCGTCAACACGAACCCGAGCATCCGGAACACCAGCCGCGCCCCGCGCCTGAACCCCGCGAGGGTGGACCACGCGCGCTGGATGAGCCAGACGTCGTCGGTCTTGATGGGCAGGGGAGCGGTCAGACGAAGGGTGTTGTACCACTCGCCCAGCAGCTTGGAGTCCAACGGCTTGACCTCGATGGCCCGGCCGATGCGGCCGCCGGGCAGCTCGGGGTAGTAGTCCGGGTACTCCGCGGCGCGGACGAACGTCACGCCGTACTTCTCCGCCGTGGTGACGAAGTCGTCGACGGAGTCCACGAAGGCCTCCTTGCGTGCGCGGGAGGTGGTGCGGCCGACGTCGCCGATCGATGCCTCCATGTAATCCAGTGCCGCCTCGCGGGAGTCCGCGACCCGGGCGCGTTTCATCAGCGGGTTGTTGGGCAGCCACAGGCCGCCGCCTGACATGGCGGTACTGCCGCCCCACTTGTACCGGCACTTCCCGCGGAGGCTCGACCTGGCTCTGGCGGTGTTTGAGGAGAACTTCTTTCGGCTCGAAGAGCTGGCGCAGGAGGTCGGTCCCGGGTCCTTCCGGCGGCTGTGGGAGTGCCTCGTGGACGAGGTGGTCGCCTCCTCAGCATTCGTGGAAATGGCGGTGGAGGCCAGACGCACGATGCCGGACTTCGGTGGGAATGAGAGGCTCGGCGACCTCTTCCGGCCGCATGTCGCCCAGGCCGTGCGGTTGGGCGAGGTGCGTGCTGACCTCGTCGTCGACGACGTCCTGACCGCTGTCCGGATGGTGTACGGGTTGGTCGTCACCAGCGGTGGCGGTGGCACGTTGCCCCAAGCGCTCCGCGACGTGTCGTCCCGATGGTTCGGGTTGTCCTGACGTCGTCGAGCGCGCCGCGTACCGTGGAGCCATCACACAGGGGAGAGGCCGGGCATGCACGGAACGAGGCATACCATTGCGCTGGTCGCGCACGACAACAAGAAGCAAGAGTTGCTCGAATGGGTCCGGGCAAACCAGGAGGCGCTGGACGGCCACCACCTCTTCGCGACCGGAACCACGGGCAAGATGCTCGCCCGCGAGCTCGAGCTGGACGTCACGCTGCTGCTGTCCGGGCCCGTGGGTGGTGACCAGCAGATCGGCGCCATGATCGCGGAGGGCCGTCTCGACAGCCTGATCTTCTTCTGGGACCCGCTGTCCAACCAGCCCCACGACCCGGACGTCAAGGCACTGCTGCGCATCGGCACCGTGTACAACGTGCCCATGGCCCTGAACCCAGCCAGCGCCGACCTGCTCATCACCTCGCCCGCCTTCGCCGAGCCGTGGGACCACCGGCCGACGATCGCCTCGCCGTCGTGGGACCCCACCGCCTGATCACCGGCCGAGGGTCTTGGGGGCGTGTGGAAAGCTGGGCGCATGACGCCGCTGGTCCTGGAGTTCCCCGACATCAACCCCGTTGCCGTCCAGTTCTTCGGCATCAAGATCTACTGGTACGCCTTGATGTACCTGCTGGGTTTCGGCGTTGGATACCTGCTGATGCGGCGGCGCTTGAAGCACCAGCCGTTCGCGTCGATCGACACGCCGAAGCGCTGGACGCCGACGGACATCGAGGACGTCCTGCTCTACGCGATCGGAGGCGTTCTGATCGGCGGACGGCTCGGCTACGTGCTGTTCTACAAGCCCCTGTACTACCTGCAGAATCCGCTTGACGCCATCAAGATCTGGGACGGCGGTATGAGCTTCCACGGTGGTGCCATTGGTGTCATCCTTGGTATGGCCATCTATGGCTGGCGCGTGGGGCGCCCCTTTCTGCAGGTGGCGGACTTCCTCGTCCCGGCGGTGCCGATAGGCCTCGCGTTCGGCCGGATCGGCAACTTCATCAACGGTGAACTCTGGGGACGCGAGGCCCCAGCGGACCTGCCCTGGGCGATGATCTTCCCCACCGGCGGAGACGTACCGCGCCACCCGTCGCAGCTCTACCAGGCCCTGCTTGAGGGTCTGCTGCTGTTCATCCTGCTGTGGCTGTACGCCCGCAAGCTCCACTACCGCGGTGAGGTGGCGGCTGCCTTCCTCGTGGGGTACGGCTTCTTCCGATTCATTGCAGAGTTCTGGCGCGAACCCGACGCGCACCTCGGTTTCTTGTCCGGCCTCAGCATGGGGCAGTGGCTGTCCTTGCCCATGGTGCTGGCCGGTGTGGCCCTCTGGTGGTGGTCCCGCAGACGCGCGATCCTCGACGCCGAGCCTGAAGACGGCTCTCAGGCGGCTGTGGAAAAGGGTGTGGAGGGCGACGCCTCCGAGGGCGCCGCGGGTAACTGACGCCCGCCATATCACACCCTCCCGCGAGGGCGTCAAGAGTTCGGCTGATTGTCACGCCAGTTCGAAACACACACTTCAGCGGCGTGTCGGCCTCCACAGTCTTGTGAACACCTGTGTACAACCTGATCAGGCTGATGCCATCTGGCTGCGACAAGGGGAAAGGCTCACCGACGCTCTCCACATGAGTGGGAATGGCCAGTGGAGAAGCCCTATGGGTTTCCTGTTGCCAACACGATTGCCGACGCCGGTCGCCCCCTCGTTCCCGACCCCCGGGCGGCACTCGGGTAGGCGGCTGGCCCCGGGCCCCCGCGTCCTGCACACTGATTCACAGGGCTGTGGACAACCTGTGGACAAGTCCCGCCACGAGCGAACGGCCCTTTCAGGGGGTGCTCAGGTGGGGGTGTCCCCGTTAGGCTGGTCCGGGTCCGCCGCCGCTCGATGGGTGGAGGCGGACTCGCTCATGACATCAACTGCAAGGAGAAACTGCCATGATCTGGGACCTCATCGGATTCCTGGCCTTCGGCCTCGTCGTCGGCGCTGTGGCTCGTCTCATCAAGCCGGGCAAGCAGCACCTCAACGTCTGGATGACGCTGCTGCTGGGTGTCGTCGGCTCGCTGGTCGGCGGCCTCGTCGCCAGCCTGCTGGGCACCGGCAACATCTGGGAGCTCAACATCATCGGCGCCATCGTCGCGATCATCGTCGCGGTTGCGCTGGTGGGCACGGCCGAGGCGTTCTACGCCAAGCGCGGCCGCACCACCGTCTGATCCACCAGCCACGTCGACGCCCCGGACCCGCAAGGGCCGGGGCGTCCGTCGTGTCCGGACTCAGGCCTTCGTGACCACGACCCCGGGGCCGTCCAGGACCAGGGAACTGGCGGTGACGCGCGGTTCGTCCCAAGCAGCGACGATCTCGCCGGCCAGGTTGAACCGGGCGCCCGATGGGGAGCGGGTCACGGCGACCGAGAAGCCCCCGCGACGCATGACCACCGAGTCGTCGTCGACGACGGCGACGGAGGCGTTTGATAGTCGGGGGTCGCGAAGGTCAGGATCGCGGCGCCGCAGGGCGATGAGGGTTCGGTACCAGTCGAGCATCCGGTCGTGGTCGCCGTTCTCGCGCGCAGCCCAGTCCAGCACCGCGCTGCGGACGGTGGCCTCGTCCTGCGGGTCCGGCGTCGCGGCGTCCCAGCCCATGTGCGCGAACTCCCGCGCCCGACCCTCGGTCACCTTCGGGCCGAGTTCGGGGCCGAGATGGGAGAAGTAGGGGAACGGTGAGGCGGTGGCCCACTCCTCGCCCATGAACAGCATCGGCGTGAACGGGCCCAGGAGGTAGAGCGCTGCGCCGGCGGCCTGCAGCGCGGGTGCGATCGTGTGGCCGATGCGGTCGCCAACGGCGCGGTTGCCCACTTGGTCGTGATTCTGCAGGAAGACGACGAACGAGTGGCCGTCGTAGAGATCGCTGTGGGGGTCGATCGGGGCGCCCCACGGCCGGTCGCGGAAGGTGGAGTGTCCGCCGTCGTGCACGAAGACCCGGGTCAGGGCCTTCGCGAGAGTCTGCGCTGAGCCGAAGTCGACGTAGTAGCCCTGCGTCTCGCCGGTCAGGAAGCTGTGGAGCGCGTGGTGGACGTCGTCCGCCCATTGGGCGTCCATGCCGCGGGCGCCCGGGACCGATCCGACGGGCGAGACCATCGCGGGCTGGTTCAGGTCTGACTCTGCGATGAGCGTCAGGGGGCGTCCGACCTCGTCGGCCATGGCATCGACGACGTCCGCGAGCTCGGCGAGGAAGTGCGGCTCGGAGTCGTCGGCGATGGCGTGCACGGCGTCGAGGCGCAGGCCGTCCAGTTGGAAGTCCACCAACCATTGCCGCACCGCGCCAATGAGGAAGGCGCGCACCTCGTCGCTGCCGTCGTCGTCCATGTTGACGGCGTCGCCCCACGGGGTCTGGTGGTGGTCGGTGAAGTAGGGGCCGAACTGGCCGACGTAGCTGCCCTCGGGACCGAAGTGGTTGTAGACAACGTCCAGGAGCACGGCGATCCCGCGGGAGTGGGCGGCGTCGACGAAGCGGGCGAGGGCTGCCGGCCCCCCGTAGGCGTGGTGCACCGCATACTGGCCAACGCCGTCGTAGCCCCAGCCGCGCTCGCCCGGGAACGTCGCCACGGGCATCAGCTCGACGGCATCGACGCCGAGCTCGGCCAGGTGGGCGAGCTTGGTGATCGCCGCGTCGAGGGTCCCCTCCTCGGTGAACGTACCGACGTGCAGTTCGTAGAGCACCCTGCCGCGGACGTCGAGGCCGCGCCAGGTGGTATCGCGCTGCAGGATCGACGGGTCGACCACCTCGCTGGGACCGTGCACTCCCTCGGGCTGGGAGAGCGCCCGCGGATCGGGCAGAGGTGCCCCGCCGTCGACGGAGTACGCGTATCGCGCGCCGACGGCGAGTGGCTCCACCGGCTCCCACCAGCCGGGGCGCTTGGAGCGACGCATCGGCCGCGCCCGTCCGTCGACGACGACCTCGACTTGTTCGGCGTTGGGTGCCCACACGTCGGGCCGGGTCAGGTCTCGTCTCAGCACGGCCACATCCTAGGCGCCCCGCCGCTCGCCGCCCCGGAACCCGGATAGCCGCCCGCCGGACCCGTCTCCCCCTTCCGAAAATCGATCAGTGGTCGATTCTCCCCCGTCCGCTTCCGAGAATGCTTCATTGACCCCCCGCTTGTGGCAGCAGCGCCGGCCCAGCGGGGGAAAATCGACCACTGATCGATTTTCCCCTCCGGGGCGACGGCGATGCCAAGTGCTCCGGCTGGAGGTCGTGACGGAGCGCGGGGGGGGGGGGCGCCTCAGCTGACCGGCACCAGCAGCGCGACCGGCGACTCCGGGAGCACGTCGGCCAGTAGGGTCTCGCCGCCGTCGACCTCCGTGCCGCTCAGCAGGCACCGGAAGCGGCCTTCCGGAAGGATGATGAGGTGGTCGCCCCAGCCGCCGCGCTCCTCGAGTTGGGAGCCGAGCCGCGTCGCCACGGTGATCGCTGTCACCTGGTCCTCCCCGGCGACGGCGCGCGCGAACGCGACCGCGTGCCCCGACGTGGTCGGCACCGGCCGGTACTCCGCACGCTCGCCGCGGAAGGCGTCGGGGTGTTCGCGCCGCAGCCGGAGGGCCGTCGACGTCACGTGCAGTTTCTGGGCATCCAGCGAGTCGCCGCCCTCGGCCAGCATCCGAAGACGCAACTCGTAGTCGACCGGCCGCCGATTGTCCGGGTCCACGAGCGAGAGGTCCACGACCTCCGTGCCCTGGTAGACATCCGGCACCCCCGGCATGGTCAGCTGCACGAGCTTCTGCCCCAGGATCGTCGTGCGGACTGACTCCGCCGTCGCCTCCACGAAGCTGTCGAGGGCGGCCGCGACGGCGTCGTCGGACAGCGCGGACGTCGCCAACCCCAGCACCGCCTCCTCGTACGGCGCGTTCGGTTCGGTCCACGTCGTGAAGGACTTCGCCTCCCGCATCGCCTTGGTCAGGTACGCCTCGAGCCGCTCGGCGGAGATGGGGGACCCGGCCGCCGCGGCGCCCGGCAGGCGCCACATGGCCGCCAGGGTCTGCCAGACGAAGTACTCGGTGGCGCCGTCGACGACGTCGGTGCGCCACTCCTCGCTGGCGGCCCGGAGTTCGGTGACGCAGGCCTCCCACTCGCGTGGGTGCTCGAGCAGCGCCGCGAGCCGCGCCCGGACGTCCTCCGAGCGCTTGGTGTCATGGGTGGAGAGCGTGGTCATGGAACCAGCCCAGTGCTCGAGCAGGAACGCGGAGAAGTCGTGGAAGGTGTCGGGCGTGACGCCGACGATCGTGGGCTCGCTGCCCACCTCATTGACCCCGATGAAGCGGTTCCAGCGGTAGAACGCGGTGTCCTCCTTGGACTTGGCCATCACCGGACCGCAGGTCTGCGCGAAGCGCACCATGAACTCGGCCCGGAGCTCCGCGACGTCCGGCTCGGAGTCCGGGAGCTCGGTCGTCACCTTCGGGCCGGGTCCGGGCAGCGTCTCGGCTCCCTGGTCCTCCTCGCCGGTGCCCGGGTCGCCGAGCGCCAGGGCGACGACGAGGTCCAGCGTGTCCAGCTCGTCCTCGGCCAGGTCCGCACGCGCTCGTTCGGCCGCCGCGACGACCACCTCCCGTTCGGTCTCGGGGCTCTCCATCCCCGGCTCGACGTAGGCGCGGTAGCGGTCCATGTGCACCAGCAGGGCGGTGATCGCCTGCTGCAGTTGTCGGCGCGTGTGGTCCCGCAGCCGGATGTCGCCGTCGCAGATCGCGACAGCGATGGAGGTGAGCCGGTTCACCTCGGAGAACAGCATGTGGGAGACGATCTCGTGCTTGGCCTTGAGCAGTGAGGCGGCGAAGCCCTCACCCGACCCGCTGACCCGCTCCCACAGATCCGTCAGCTTCGGGAGGCCCGCGCCGTCCTGGAACAGCCCGGAGACGCGCAGGAGGGCGTCGTATCCGGTGGTCCCGGCACACTCGAAGTTGGTGGGCAGGGTTTCGTGGTCCTCGAGGATCTTCTCGATGACCACCCAGGCGCCGCCAGTGATGCGCTGCAGGTCTGACAGGTACTCGCGCGGGTTGGCCAGACCGTCGGGGTGGTCGATGCGGAAGCCGTCGATCAGGCCCTCCCCGTGGAGGCGTGCGAGCAGTGCATGGCTGGACTCGAAGACGTCGTCGTCCTCGACGCGCACGGCGGCCAGCGTGTCGACGTCGAAGAAGCGGCGGTAGTTCAGTTCCTCGCTTCCCACCTTCCAGTACGCCAGTCGGTACCACTGCTGCTCGAGCAGTTCAGCGATCGGCAGGTCCTCGGTGCCCGGACGCACCGGGAAGACGTTGTCGAAGTAACGCACCACCGGTTGTGGGCCGTCGAAGCCGGGGATCTCCTCACGTGCGATCGTGATGCTGCCGTCGGCGAGTTCGTCGCCGATCCGCTTGCCCAGCACCGGCATCAGGATTGCCTGCGACCCGGTCAGGTCCATGTCGAACCAGTGTGCGTAGTCCGACTCGGCGCCCTCGCGAAGGACTTCCCACAGCGCCCGGTTGTGCCACAGCGGCGTCGGGACTGCCATGTGGTTCGGCACCACGTCGACGACGAGCCCGAGCCCGTGGGCGTGCGCGGCCTCGGCGAGGCGCCGGAACCCGGCCTCGCCCCCCAAGTCGACCGAGACCCGCGAGTGGTCCACGACGTCGTAGCCATGCATCGAGTCAGGCGCTGCCTGCAGGATGGGGGAGCAGAATACGTGCGTCACGCCCAGGTCGGCCAAGTAGGGCACGTGCCGCGCCGCGTCGTCGAAGGTGAAGGCTGCGTGCAGCTGCAACCGGTACGTGGAGGCGGGAAGATTCTTCACGGCATCACTGTAGTGACGAGGGGGAGATTAGGACCCTGCCACATCGGAGCAGCGAGGGGGAATAGTTCTGACAACTATTGAACTAAGGGTCGGAGTTACGGAGGATGTGCAGTCCCCTCTCCTTCAGAGCAGAACGGAGCCCCATGAATACCCCCCTCAGACGCCTCCTCACAGGCATCCTCGTGCTCACCGCCATCCTCGCCAGCGTCGTGTCCGTGCAGTCCACCGCCGCGCCCAAGCTCCCGAAGGACACGTCTGCGTTTCGCGGCGTCAACTGGGCAGACCCGCGCGACAACTACGCGTCGGACGAGGTCGTGCCCTCGGGTCTCGACGTGACGGCCGACTACGACGCCACCTACGCCACCGCCGAGGGCATCATCAAGGAGTTCCGCAAGGAGCTGCGGGCCAACACCGTGCGGCTCCCGATCAACCCGGCCAGCGTCGGGACTGACTGGTGGGAGTCCTACCGGGGAGCCATCGACGCCGCGGCCGACTCGGGCTTCAAGGTGATCCTCAGCTACTGGGAGTCAAACTCGGCCAAGGACGGCAGGGTTGACGACCAGGCCGGCTGGGACTCGATGTGGCAGACGGTCATCCGTCACTACGCGAAGAACCCCAAGGTCTACTTCGAGCCCATGAACGAGCCGTTCGGCTACTCCCTCGACGCCTGGGTCGCCCTCACCTCCGGGTGGCTCGACACGCACGCCGAGGTCCCGAGGTCGCGGATGGTGATCTCCGGCACCGGCTACAACGACAGCGTGATCGGTGTGTGCCATGCGCCCGAGCTCGACGGCACCCTGCTGTCCCTCCATTTCTACGGTTTCTGGGCATCCGACACCACGGAACAGGCCTGGCTCGACAATCTGGTGCCCCGGGTCGACGGATGCGAGGAGCGCACGATCATCGACGAGGCGGGCGCCCCCATGACGATCGGTCTCAACTACGGCAACCACGAGGGCAGCGTCTCGACGGCCTACATGGGCGCCATGACCCAGTACGCCTGGGAGCACGACATGGGCATCGTCTACTGGCCCGGACTGCGCTTCGGTGACTCCTACTCCCTGACGGAGCTGACGGAGGACGGGCAGCTGGAGGTCACCAGTGAGAGCGGACTGGCCCAGCTGCAGTACGGCTGGGGCATCGCCAAGAGCGAGTCGCTGAACGACCTCCCGCCGGAGCCGCCAGGTGTTCCTGTGGTGGGTGTGGAGAGCGGCCGCTGTCTCGACGTGCCGGGCTGGTCCACGACCGCCGGCACGGCACTGGACCTCTGGGACTGCAACGGTGGCGCGAACCAGTCCTGGAATCCCACCGGCGACGGGACGTTCACGGTCTACGGCGACATGTGCCTGACCGCGCGGTCGACCACCCCCGGTGACCCGGTGGTCATCGAGGACTGTGGTGCCGCACCGCTCCAGGAGTGGACGAAGGCGGGCGACGGCAGCCTTGCGCTCGTCGACGCCCCGGAGCTCTGCCTGACGGCCGCCGGGACGGGCAACGGCTCCGCTGTGCGGATCGAGGCCTGTGCCGGCGCGGAAGCGCAGCGCTGGTCCATCGGCTGAGCAGGTCACCTCGCCGGGTGGGGTCGGTCCGCAGGGGCTGGCCCCACCCGGCCCTGCCCGTCTCACATGGTGGAGTCCCTCCATGTCGGCCGTGGTCTGAGCTCTCACGGAATACGGTTGCCAAACGGGTGTAGCCTCCTCGGTTGCGCCGAGGAGAGAGCGAATGAGCCAGAAGCCGATCGAAGAGCCGACGCACGGCCAGATCCCACCCATACCCGTCCTGATCCGAATCCTGAAGCCGCACGTCAGGCCACATTTCTGGCGGTTCGTGCTGGCGTTGCTGTGCACCTTGGTCGGGTCGGCGGCTGCGCTGCTGATGCCGCAGGTGCTCGGCCGGCTCGTCGACGGCCCGATCGCGTCGGGCAATCGCGACGCCCTGCTCCCCGCCACCCTGCTGGTCCTGGGCCTTGGCCTGTTCGAGGCCACCATGGTCTTCGTCCGCCGGATGCTCGTGATCGGCGCGGCCACTCGAACCGAGTTCAGCGCCCGGACGGCCCTGTTCACCCACCTCACCGACCTCTCGGCGTCCTTCCACGATCGCTGGCCGTCCGGCCAGCTCCTGACGCGCGTGACGCAGGACCTGAACCTCATCCGGCGCTGGCTGGCGTTCGGCCTGATCATGTTGATCTCCGACATCGCCATGATCGTCGTCGGCGTCTCACTCATGGCCTCCACGAACTGGATCCTGGCCATCGCGTTCTTCCTGGGGATGCTGCCCCTGGTGTTCCTGGTGATCCGGTTCGAACGGCTCTACCGGAAGCTCACCCGCCGCGCCCAGGACAAGTCGGGCGACGTCGCCACGGTCGTCGAGGAGTCCGTCAAGGGGATTCGCATCCTCAAGGCTTTCGGTCGCGCTCCGGAGGCGCTGGAGGGGTTCTCCAAGGAGGCCGAGCGGCTGCGGGACCTGGAGGTGGAGCGCGGGCTCGCCGACGCCAGGATCTTCCGCTGGCTGACCCTCATCCCCAACCTCGTCATCGCCATCTGCCTCATCCTGGCGATCTGGTTCGCCTCCATGGGGTGGGTGACCATCGGCGGCGTCGTCGCCTTCTTCGGCACCGCGACCATCCTGCGCATGCCGCTCTCGTTCGTCGGGTTCCTCATCTCCTTCTCGCTGGACGCCACGAGCGCCGTCTCGCGGTACCGGGAAGTGGTCGACGCACCGGTCGTCGTCGGCGATCCGGCCGTTCCGACGACGATCGCCTCCCCCGACACACCCACCGGGGCCAAGCTGGAGTTCCGCAACGTCCACTTCCGCTTCGACGACCAGGGCGCCGCCGAGGAGCCGCTGCTCAAGGGGCTGAGCCTCACCGTGGAGCCGGGGGAGCGGATGGCCGTCGTCGGACTCACCGGCTCCGGCAAGTCCACCCTGATCAACCTCGCCGCCCGCCTCTACGACGTCACGGGCGGGGAGATCCTCCTCGACGGCGTCGACATCCGCGACGTCACCCGCGACCACCTGCGCTCCCAGCTCTCCGTCGCCTTCGAAGACGCCATGCTGTTCTCCGCCTCCATCCGCGACAACGTCACCCTGGGCAACCCCGCAGCGGACGACGACGTGGTCACCGACGCCCTCAGGGTCGCGTCCGCCGACTTCGTCTTCGAGCTGGACAAGGGCATCGACACCGTCATCGGCGAGGAGGGCCAAGGCCTCTCCGGCGGCCAGCGGCAGCGCGTCGCCCTCGCCCGCGCCGTCGCCACGCAGCCCCGGCTCATGCTGCTCGACGACCCGCTGTCCGCCCTCGACGTCCACACCGAGGCCAAGGTCACCGCAGCGCTCGACGCGGCGCTCGGCAACACGACGGCGCTCATCGTCGCCCACCGGCCCTCGACGGTGGCGCTGGCCGACCGGGTCGCCCTCGTCGACCGGGGGAAGGTGGCCGCCGTCGGCACGCACAACGAGCTGCTCGCCAGCAGCGAGCGGTACCGCTACGTCATCTCCTCCTTCGAGGAGACCCAGGACACCGAGGTGGTGGCATGATGGCCCGGCTCCCGCAACCCCGGCTGCCCCGCAACAAGCTCGCCGCCGCGCCGAACGAGGCGCCGAACACCGTCCTCGGGACCGCCGGCGAGGAGAACGAGACCCACACCCGCGCCGAGAACCAAGCCCTGCAGCGGCGCTCGATGCGACTGCTCGGCTCCCTGCTGCGCCCCGTCCGCAGGAAGGTCGCCGAGGCGGCCGTGGCGACGGTCATCGGCACCACCGCACGCGTCTCCGTGCCCGCCCTCGTCGGTCTCGGGGTCGACGCCGGGTTCGCCGCCCTGGACGGGGAGGGTTGGTCCCGGTTCATCCTCATCGCGACCCTCACCGTCGTCGCCGCCCTGTCCGCCGGACTCTTCGAGGGACACGCGCGCTCGGTCACGCCGCGGTTCGCGCAGGCCGTGGTCCTCGACCTGCGCCGACGTCTGTTCAGCCACACGCAGCGGCTTCATCTGGGCTTCCACGAGAGCTACACCTCCGGCCGCCTGATCTCGCGGCAGACCAGCGACATCGAGGCGATCCGCGAGTTCATCTCCGCCGGCATTTCCCAGTTCGTGAGCTCCCTGCTCTTCATCATCGGCGTCGTCTTCGCGCTCATGATGCTCGACGTCCCCAGCGGCTTGGTCCTGCTGGCGGGTCTGGTGCCGACGGCGCTGTTCGGCGTCTGGTTCGTCACCGAGTCGCGCAACCGGTTCCGGCGCGTGCGCGTCGCGTCGTCGTCGATGATCTCGTCCTTCGTGGAGTCGATGGTGGGGATCCGTGCCGTCCAGGCCTTCCGGGCCCAGGCTGCGCGCGGCGAGGACTTCCGCGAGCGCTCGGAGGACTACCGCAAGACCAACGCGGACGTGATCTTCGTCTTCGCCGTCGCCAACACCGTGGTGGTGGCGATGTCGGCGATTGTCTCGGCGTTCCTGATGTTCTACGACGGCTCCCGGGTGCTGTCCGGGACGCTCCAAGTGGGTGTCCTCCTCTCGGCCGTGCTCTACGCACGCCAGTTCTTCGACCCGGTCACCGAGGTCATGATGTTCTTCAACCAGTTGCAGGGGGCCACCTCGGCGCTGGAGAAGATCTCCGGCGTGCTCGAGGAACGTCCGGCCCTCGAGGATCCCGAGAGCCCGGTTCCGCTCAAGGTGACCAAGGGCCGCCTCGACGTGGAGGGCGTCTCCTTCTCCTACGGCGACGGTCCCGAGACCATCCCGGAGATGGACCTCACCATCCCAGCGGGGCAGGTCGTGGCGCTCGTCGGCGAGACCGGGGCGGGCAAGACCACCCTGGTGAAGCTGCTGGCCCGCGTCGTCGACCCCAACACCGGTGTGGTGAGGCTCGACGGGACCGACCTGCGCGACATCGCGGACGCCGACCTGCGCCGCGTCGTCGTCTCCGTCACCCAGGAGTCCTACCTGTTCTCCGGGACGGTGGCGGACAACATCGCGATGGGCCGTCCCGGTGCCTCGCGGGAGGACATCGAGCGTGCGGCGTTGACCGTGGGTGCTGACTCCTTCATCCGGGCACTGCCCGACGGCTACGAGACCGACGTCCGCAGCCGCGGCGGCCGACTCTCAGCTGGCCAGCGGCAGCTCGTCTCCTTCGCCCGGGCGTTCCTGGCAGACCCGCAGGTGCTCATCCTCGACGAGGCCACGAGTTCGCTGGACCTCCCGAGCGAGCGGCTGGTCCAGCGCGGTCTGCAGACGCTGCTCAAGGGTCGCACGGCAATCATCATCGCCCACCGGCTGTCGACGGTGGCCATCGCCGACCGGGTGCTCGTCATGGAGTGGGGACGCATCGTCGAGGACGGCTCCCCGGCCGACCTCATCGCCGAGGGCAACGGGCACTTCGCCTCGCTGCACGGGCAGTGGGAGGCGTCGCTCGGGGGAATTTGAGCGTAGGGTGAACAAACCTCCGCGCGAGGGGTGTGCTCCGAGTAGTGTGGGCATCCGATGCGAGTGGAGGACGAGAATGTCGGAGCACGCTGAGAGGGCCGCCGGTGAGCGGCTCCGGGTCTTGTTCATCGGGGGAACGGGCACGATCAGCGCCTCCAGCGTCCGCCTCGCGGTGGAGCGCGGGATGGAAGTCACGGTCCTGAACCGTGGCAGGAACTCCGCGGGCAGGTCGCTGCCGCAGGCCATCGAATCCGTCGTGGCCGACGTCCAGGACAGGGCCTCGCTCGAGGCCGCGCTCCGCGCTCGCTCCTGGGACTCGGTGGTCAACTTCCTGTCCTACGACGCAGCGAACGTACGGAGCATGGCAGAGGTTTTCTCCGGGCGCACGGGTCAGTACGTTCACATCAGTTCGGCCTCCATCTACTCGAAGCCCGCGTGGCGATTCCCCATCACCGAATCCTCCCCGGTCGGGCCCAACCCGCCACTGCCCTACGCCACGGCCAAGTTCGAGGCGGAGACCGCGCTGTGGGACCTGTGGCACCGCGACCGCTTCCCCATGACGATCGTCCGGCCGTCGCACACCTATGACGAGGCCAGCCCCCCTCTGCCCGGCAGCTGGACGATCATCGACAGGATGAAGCGCGGCCTCCAGATTCCGGTCCATGGCGACGGGACGTCGCTGTGGACAGTCACTCATGCCAGTGATTTCGCACAAGGGCTTGTGGGGCTCCTGGGGAACGCGAGGGCGATCGGAGACGTCTTCCACATCACCAGTGACGACGTTTACGCCTGGGACACAATCTACGAGACGTTCGGCCGGGCGCTCGGCGCTGAGCCTCGACTGGTCCACATCGCCTCCGAGATGTTCCCCCTGGCCGCACCGGATTGGTACTGGTCGGGCGGGATCGTGGGCGACATCGCCCACAGCGCCATCTTCGACAACTCCAAGATCCGGTCCGTCGTCCCCTCGTACCGCCCCAGCGTGTCCCTGCACGTCGGCGCGCTTGAGGCAGTGCGCTGGGCGGATGCCAACCCCGAGCGGTCCGCACCCGACCCCGGGACCGAGACGGTCCTGGAGACACTGTGCGAGGGGTACCGGATCGCGGAGTCGTCCTTCCGCGCCCTGGGTGACCGGGCCGGATGACGACGAAGCTTCCCGCACACCGGAGGCACTCAGCCAGAACACCTCCTGTGACAAGGTTGAACCAGACAAGGGCCGCGACACGGCTGCCGGGCTCATCGATGTGCGCCGGGCCCGTGGGTGGCGACACATCGCCGGAAGGAAACCAAAGAAATGCGTGACTCCCACGACCCGAATACGAGCAGGGCTGCGTCCTGGCCCATCGCAGCGGCCATGCTGCCCTTCCCGAACTCCCAGGACGCCGACGGCGGCGTCTGGCTCTCCCAGCTGGCGCAGGTCGCCAACGAGGGATTCTCTGAGGTCGACCTCACCGACAACTGGCTCCGGATCGGCGACCTCGACGAGGAACGGCTCACGGAGTTGGGAGACGTTCTGAAGCAGGTGGGTCTCAACCCCATTGCAGTCTCGGCCATCCGCCGAAGCGTCATCGATCCCGACGCTGGTGAGGACAACCTCGCCTACTCGCACAGGGTGCTGGAGGCAGCCAGCAGGATTGGGTCGAAGGTCGTCTCCTTCGGGCTGCATCGTCCGCTGACACCGGAGCAGCAGGAAGCATTCTGGTTCTGGACCGCTCCCGGTCCCGTCGATTCCACCGACGACGAGACGTGGCAGCTCGCCGTCTCCCGTCTCAGGGAACTCGGTTCCCACGCATCGGAGCTCGGTCTCGAGGTGTCGCTGGAGATGTACGAAGACACGCTGCTCGGGTCGTCCGAGTCGGCCGTGCGTCTCGTGCAGGACATCGGCATGGACAACGTCGGTCTCAACCCGGACCTGGGCAACCTCTACCGCCTCCACCGGCCGATCGAGGACTTCCTGGTCGCCGTCGAACGCTGCATGCCGCACGCCAACTACTGGCATGTGAAGAACTACTTCCGCAGCGAGGACGCCGCCGGCAACGTCGTCAGCCTCCCGGCGCCCATGGCCTACGGCAGCGCCAACTACCGACAGGCCATCCAGATCGCGGTCGACGCCGGGTTCGACGGGCCGTTCTGCGTGGAGCACTACGGTGGCGACGGATTGACCGTCTCCGCCGGGAACCGTGACTACATCCGCCGCATGCTGGCCGTCGCGCTCGGCGAGGCCCGTCGGAGTGTTCTGGACAGGGGTGCGTCGCGATGAACCGGGTGATCGCAGTACTGGGGCTGGGAGCCATGGGGTTGCCCATGGCCGCGAGGCTCGCCGAACGCTGGGAGGTCCGCGGCTTCGACGTCGCAGCCGCGCGTCGTGACCTCGCGGTCGCCGACGGGGTCGTCCCCGCGGCCACCGTGGGCGAGGCCGTGGCCGGCGCCAGCCACGTCGTCGTGGCCGTGCGCGACGGGGCACAGCTGGAGTCGGTCCTCTTCGGTGAGCAGGGAGCGGGCAGTCAGCTGGCTCCCGGGAGCGTGGTCATCGTGACCTCCACCGTCGGCGCGGCCGCCGTCACCGAGGTCTCGGCCCGGTTGCAGGAACTGGGCGTCCACACGATCGACGCCCCGGTCTCGGGCGGTGCGGTCCGGGCACGCGCGGGGGACCTCCTCATCACCGTCGGCGGAGCGTCGGAGGTCCTCCGTGGTTCCGACGACGTGCTCAGGATGATGGCCTCCACCCTGGTGGTCATCGGCGAGGTCGGCGCCGGCCAGAACATGAAGGCTGTCAACCAGCTGCTGTGCGGCATCCACACTGCCGCGGCTGCCGAAGCCCTGGCGCTGGCGAATGCCATGGGGCTCGACCTGGACCAGTGCGTCGAGGTCCTCAACAAGGGCGCCGCGGCGTCGTTCATGCTCCAGGACCGCGGTCCGCGCATGGTCCAGCAGCTGCGTGGCGAGGAGCCGGAGCTGCGCTCGCGGGTGGACGTGATCGCCAAGGACATGGGCATCGTCGGCGAGATCACCCGACGCCACCAGCTCCCCACTGCCGTCGCGATGGCGGCCGAGAACCTCTACCGCATGGCCAAGAAGGCCGGGCTCGACGCCGAGGACGACTCCGCCGTCGCCTCGTTCCTCTCGGGCCAAACCACCAATCAGGAGAAGTGACACGCAGTATGGACATCCACGTTTCCACGGGCGGCTCTGACGCCGCTGCCGGAACCCCCGACCAGCCGGTCGCCACCATCAACGAGGCGGCCCGTCGTGCTCGTCCAGGTGACACCGTCATCGTCCACGAGGGCATCTACCGCGAGTGGGTGACGCCTCCGCACGGCGGACTCAGCAACAACCGGCGGATCACGTTCACCGCGGCGGAGGGGGAGCACGTCGTCGTCACCGGCTCCGAGGTGGTGGCGGACTGGGAACCGGCGGAGGACGGTACGTGGCGAGCCAACATCGACAACACGCTGTTCCAGGGCTTCAACCCGTTCGCGGAGAAGATCCAGGGTGACTGGCTCCTCAGGCCCGCCGCCGACGAGCCCGACCTGCACCTCGGGGAGGTGTACCTGGGTGGCAAGGCCCTGCTCGAGGTCGCCACGGTCGACGATGTCCGCCACCCGGGACCGCAGGACACCATCGTCGACGACTGGACCGGGGTGCCGCAGCCGGGAACGGAGGCCCCGAGCCGCCTGGTGTGGCATGCGGAGGTGTCCGACGATCACACCGTCGTCACCGCCAACTTCGGTGACGCGGATCCCCGCGAGGAACTCGTGGAGATCAACGTGCGGCGCTCGGTCTTCTTCCCCGTGAACAACCACGTCGACTGGATCACCGTCAGGGGCTTCGAGTTCCGCCACGCGGCCACCCCGTGGGTGCCGCCGACGGCTGACCAGCCGGGAATGGTGGGACCCAACTGGGCCAAGGGCTGGGTCATCGAGGACAACATCCTCCACGACTCGAAGTGCTCCGCGATCTCGCTGGGCAAGGAGGTCCGCACCGGCCACAACTTCGCGACCGTCCGACGCGACAAGCCGGGCTACCAGTACCAGCTGGAGTCCGTGTTCGCCGCCGAGGACCTCGGCTGGACGCGTGAGCGGATCGGCTCCCACGTCGTGCGGCGCAACACGATCTACGACTGCGGGCAGAACGGCATCGTCGGGCACCTGGGCTGCGTGTTCTCCACCATCGAAAACAACCACATCCACCGCATCGCGCTGCGACGCCAGTTCTATGGCCACGAGATCGCAGGCATCAAACTGCACGCCCCGATCGACGTGCAGATCCTGAACAACCACATCCACGACTGCTCGCTTGGCCTGTGGCTGGACTGGCAGACCCAGGGGACCCGGATCTCCCGCAACGTCCTGCACTCCAACAGTCGGGACTTCTTCGTCGAGGTCAGCCACGGCCCTTACGTGGTGGACCACAACGTCTTCGGCTCGCCCGTCTCGCTCGAGAACATGAGCCAGGGCGGTGCCTACGTGGGCAACCTGTTCCTGGGTTCCCTCCGCGTCGAGCCCGTCCTGGATCGGGCGACTCCCTACCATCGGCCGCACAGCACCCGGGTCTCCGGCTACGCCGTGATCATCAGTGGGGACGATCGGTTCATCGGCAACGTGTTCGCTGGTGACCCAGAACGGGAGGCCTACCGGGTGGAACTCCCCGAGATCGCCACGGCTGGCTACGGCACGACGGTCTATGACGGATACCCGGCGAGCTTTGAGGAGTTCCTTGAGATCACCGGTCGTCGTGAGGGTGACCACCGGCGTTTCGCCGGCATCAAGCAGGGCGTCACCATCCGCGACAACGTCTACCTCGGCGCGGCGGAACCCTTCGAACGTGAGGAGGGCGCCGTCCGTCTGGACCGGGGCACGGCGAGGGTCGTGGTCGCTGATGTCGGTCAGGTGACACTGGAGACGGACCTTCCGCAGGAGTTCTCCGGCGCTCGGACCGGCGTCGTGAGAGGATCGGAGCTCGGGCGGGTCCGCTTCGTCGACGCCGACTTCGAGGCGCCCGACGGCTCGGATCTCGTCCTCGACACGGACCTGACCGGGGCCAGCATCGAGGAGACCGGGGGGCACGCCGCAGGGCCCATCGCCTCCCTGGCCCCGGGAACCACCACGACGGTGGTGTGGCCCACGCACAGCACCACAGCCTGAGGGGACGACATGACAACGATCTACAACGATCCCGCCGAGTTCACCGACGAGGCCGTCACCGGATTCGTCGACCTGTACTCCGACCGCGTCAAGCGCGTCACGGGCGGCGTGGTGCGGGCGAAGCGCCCGCGCCAGCCGAAGGTGGCCGTGCTCGTGGGTGGAGGCTCGGGTCACTACCCGGCCTTCGCCGGCCTCGTGGGGCCCGGATTCGCCGACGGCTCCATCATCGGCAACATCTTCACGTCGCCCTCCACCGCCCAGGCGTACTCCGTCGGGCGGGCCGCCAACTCGGGTGCGGGCGTCATCTACACCTACGGAAACTATGCCGGCGACGTGATGAACTTCGGCATCGCGGGTGACCGCCTGAAGGCCGAGGGGATCGACGCCCGGCAGGTGATCGTGACCGACGACGTCGCGAGCGCCGGGGCGCACGAGAAGGAGAAGCGGCGCGGCATCGCGGGCGACTTCGTCGTGTTCAAGGTGATGGGCGCCGCCGCTGAGCGCGGCATGGACATCGACGAGGTCGAGCGGCTCGGAAACCACGCGAACGAGCTCACCTTCACCATCGGGCTGGCCTTCTCGGGGTGCACCTTCCCCGGTGCCGACCACCCGCACTTCACCGTGCCGGAGGGCAAGATGGGCCTCGGACTGGGCATCCACGGCGAGCCCGGCCTCGAGGATGTCGACTGGCTACCCGCCACGGAGCTGGCCGAAACCATGGTCTCCAGGCTCTTGGAGGAGCGTCCCGAGGGGTCCTCCGGTCGCGTGGCCCCGATTCTCAACGGCCTCGGCTCGACGAAGTACGAGGAGCTGTTCCTGCTCTGGGGAATCGTCGCCAAGCGCCTGAGGGAGCACGGCCTCGAGATCGTCGGCCCCGAGGTGGGCGAGCTCGTGACCAGCCTCGACATGGGCGGGGTGTCCCTTACGCTGTGCTGGCTCGACGACGAGCTCGAGCCCTTGTGGCTCGACCCCGCCGACACGCCCGCCTTCAAGCGCGGCAGCCTCTCGGCCGACGAGGCCACCGCCGACGAGGTCGACGCGGAGGTCGAGGAGGTCGAGCGAACCCCTGCGGTGGGATCGGATGTGTCGCGTGAGGCCGCCGCCAGGGCCGTCGCTGCGCTGGAGGCCATGAAAGCCACCCTCCACGACTCGGAGGACGAACTGGGACGGATCGACGAGATCGCCGGCGACGGTGACCACGGACGCGGCATGGTCCGGGGCATCGACTACGCCACCGCCGCCGCCCGCGAGGCACTCGACGAGGGCTGGGGCGTCGCGGGCGTGCTGGGCGCAGCCGGTGACGCCTGGGCTGACAACGCCGGCGGCACCTCCGGCGTGCTGTGGGGCGTCGCCCTACGGTCCCTCGGCGGCGCGCTCGGGAACGAGGACGCCGTGGACGGCGAGGCCGTGGGCCGCGGCGTGGAGTCCTACGTCGAGGCCATGCAGGGTCTGGGCAAGGCGGAGCTCGGCGACAAGACCATCATCGACGCGGCGATCCCGTTCCGGGACGCGTTGCTCGACGGTCTGGGCGCCGGCAAGCCTCTCGCCGAGGCCTGGTCCGCCGCCGCGGACGTGGCCGTGTCGAAGGCCGAGGAGACCTCCGCGCTGCGTCCCCAGAAGGGCCGCGCGCGGCCGCTGGCCGAACGCAGCGTGGGTCACCCCGACCCGGGCGCCGTGTCCTTCGCGCGGTGCGCGGCCGCCGTCGGCGAGACGCTCGCCGGATGAGGGAGACGAGAAGCCCGAGAACCGAGGAGGAAATGACATGGGTCTCAGAGTGATCCTCGCGGCCGACCAGGCTGGAGTGTCCTACAAGCAGGCGATCATCGAGATGCTGCAGGCCGACGACCGCGTCACGGAGGTCATCGACCAAGGCGTGAACGCCGACACCGACCCGACGGCCTACCCGCACCTCGCCGTCGCCGCCGCCCGCCGCATCGCCGCCGGGGAGGCCGATCGCGGCGTCTTCATCTGCGGCACGGGCATGGGGGTGGCGATCTCTGCCAACAAGGTCCCGGGCATCCGGGCGAGCACCGCGCACGACTCCTACTCCGTTGAGCGCCTCGTGAAGTCCAACAATGCCCAGGTCCTGTGCATGGGGGAGCGGGTGATCGGACGAGAACTGGCGCTGCGCCTCGCGAAGGAGTTCATCGGTTACGAGTTCGACCCGACCTCGGCCTCTGCCGAGAAGGTCGACGCGATCTGCTCCTACGAGTGAGCGCCCCCGTGCCGACCGACGGCCCGGTGGTCCTGGCGCTGGACTCGTCGACGACAGCCACCAAGGCGCTGGTCGTCGACACGTCGGGGCAGGTCCTCGCCCAGGGTCGGGCCGGCTACGAGATGCTCACGCCCGGCCGCGACTTCTACGAGCAGGACGCGACGGAGTGGGTGAGCGCAGCGAACACGGCCATCAGCGAGGCGGTCGCCTCCCTCGATGCCCCGGACCGGGCACGGGTGTCGGCGCTCTGCATCACCCCGCAACGGCAGACGTTCGTCCTGTGCCGCGAGGACGGGACACCGCTGCGCAACGCCATTTTGTGGCTGGACGGGCGTGCCAGTGAGCAGGTGATGCGGCTGGGAACCGCTCGTGTCCACGAGCTCTCCGGGATGGTGCCCGACGTCACGCCCTCGCTCTACAAACTCGCTTGGCTGTCGCAGCACGAGCCCGACGCCCTGTGCGCCGCAGACCGCGTCGCCGGCGTCCACGCCTACCTCGTCCACGCCTTCACCGGGCAGTGGCGGGACTCGCGAGGAACCGCCGACAGCCTCGGGCTGTTCGACATGGCGCGCCTGGACTGGGCGGAGGAACTCCTGGGGATCGCGGGTGTTCGAGGCGACCAGCTCCCCGAACTCGGCGACGTCGGCAGCGTGCTCGCCGACGTGCTATCCGACGTCGCGCAGGGTTGGGGCCTGCCGGGACCCATCGCCGTCGTGGCGGGCTGCGGCGACGGCCAGGCCGCGGGGCTCGGCGCGGGCGTCACCCGGCCCGACGAGGGTTACCTCAACCTGGGCACGGCCGTTGTGGCGGGTGTCCACTCGCCGGAGTACCGATGGGGGCGCTCCTATCGGACCGACGCCGCCGGGATCCCGGGGCAGTTCGTCCTGGAGGTCGTGCAGAACTCCGGGGCGTTCCTCGCTGGCTGGTTCCGCGCCGAACTCGGCGACCCCGCGCTGCATGGTGCCCCTGACGCTCAGCTGGAGCAGGCTGCCTCGGCGGTGCCGCCCGGCAGCGACGGGCTGGTCACCCTCCCGTACTGGAACGCGGTGCAGTCGCCCCACTGGGACCCACAGGCCCGTGGGGCCATGGTTGGGTTCTCCGGGACGCACTCCCGAGCGGCGCTCTACCGTTCCGTCATCGAGGGGATCTGCCTCGAGGCCGCGCGGAACCTGCGGGCGCTGGAGACCGACACCGGGACGCCCATCACCGTGCTGCGCATCATGGGCGGCGGGCAACGCTCCGAACTCTGGCGCACCATCCTGGCGGCCTGCGTCGGAGTGCCGCTGGAGGAGTGCGCGACGGAGGAGGTATCCGCCCTCGGCGCCGCAGTCATCGCCGTCAGCGCGGTGACCGGGCAAGAAGTGGCGGCGGTCTCTCGTGCGATGGCGCGCACTGGGGGAACAACCGAGCCCGATCCGGACCTCGCATCGAAGTACACGAAGATCAGCGAGGTGCAGGGTGAGCTCTACCCGCGTTTGAAGGAGTTGTTCTCGCGTCTGCAGGCGCTCGGTGCTCCCGTCAGGGAGTGACAAGCACCTTCAGACCACGGCGTTCCGCCGCGAACCCGAAGCCCTCTTGGCTGGAGGCCAACCCGAACCGGTGGCTCACCACGGCCTTGAGGTCGACGACGCCTTGCTCGACCAGCCCGACCGCCCGCTCGTACACCTCCGGCATCCGCCGCACCACCGCGATCGTGAGGCCCTTGCGGCGTGCCAGGGAGGCGGGGAACGTCGTCTCGTCCTCGTCCGGGATGCCGACCAGCACCACCCGGCCGCCCCGACGGCACAGTGTCAAGGCCTCCTCCACCGGCGCCGGGTTGCCGCAGACCTCGAAGACGACGTCGTAGTCGGACGCCAGTTCGTCGTTCGGGGTCAGGACCAGGTCCGCTCCCAGGGCGTCGGCCGCCTCGCGGCGGTGCGCCAGGGGCTCCACCACGGTCACCTCGGCTGCGAGCGAATGGCGCGCCAGCTGGAGGAGCAGGAGCCCGATGGGGCCCGCCCCGACGATCGCCACCCGGTCGCCCAGCTTCACGTGTCCGAGGTCCCAGGAGTGGACGGCGACGCCGAGCGGCTCCAGCATGGCGCCGTCCTCCGCGTCCAGGCCGTCGGGGAGGGGAACCAGTCGGTCGGTGGGCCAGCTGATGACCTCCGCCATCCCGCCCTCGGTGTCCCCGTGGCCGGCGAACCGCACGTGGGGGCACAGGTTGGTCCAGCCCTCGTGGCAGCGCTCGCACTCGAAGCAGGGGATGGCCGGGTCGACGGCCACCACCTTGCCGGCGTGCGGCCCGTCGAGCGCGACGCCGCCGATCTCGTGGCCGGGAATCGTCGGGTCCGTGATGCGGGCGTCCCCGATGCCGCCCTCGAGGAACCAGTGCAGGTCGGAGCCGCACAGGCCCACCGCCCCCACGCGGACGAGGGTGCGTCCCTCGGCGGCCTGGGGGGTGGCTTCCTCGGCCACGCGGATGTCGGCGGGGGCGTGCAGGCGGGCAGCGAGCATGGAGTACTCCTTGGGGGCGGCAGGGGTCAGGTCACCAGCGGTCGTGGACGTGGGCGCGGATGTGCGTGTCGTAGATCCGCTCCAGCTCGGCCAGCTGCTGGTCGGTCAGCGACGGCAGCGAGCCTGCCGCGGCGTTGGCGCGGGCCTGCTCGGGCTTGCTGGCACCGGGGATGACGACGTCGACACCGGTTTGGTCGATGATCCAGCGCAGCGCGAACTG
This sequence comes from uncultured Arachnia sp., assembly GCA_947499145.1. Lineage (GTDB taxonomy): Bacteria > Actinomycetota > Actinomycetes > Propionibacteriales > Propionibacteriaceae > Arachnia. Next base: position 30,568 of record CANMNB010000001.1, on the reverse strand, counting down.
GGCCTGGGTCATGCCCTCGGGCACCAGGGCCGCCACCTCGCGGGCTGCCTGCACGCCGACGTCGTAGGGCACGCCGGAGAAGGTCTCGCCCTGGTCGAAGGCCTCCCCGTGCCGGTTGTAGGTCCGGTGGTCCTGCGGGGCGAAGGTGGTGTCCTCGGTGAAGCGCCCGGTCAGCAGGCCGCTGGCGAGAGGCACGCGGGCGATGATCCCGACGTTCTTCTCCTTGGCCGCCGGCAGCACCTGCTCGAGCGGCTTGCGGCGGAAGATGTTGAAGATGATCTGGATGCTGGCCAGGTTGGGGCGCTGCAGCGCAGTCATGGCCTCGTCGACGGTCTCGACGGAGACGCCATAGTGCTTCATGCGGCCCTCGACGACCATCTCGTCGAGGATGTCGAACACCTCGTCGTTGGAGTACACCGGGGTGGGAGGGCAGTGCAGCTGCACCAGGTCGAGGGTCTCGACGTCGAGGAGCTTGCGGGAGCGGTCGTTCCACGCGCGGAAGTTCTTTGCGGTGAACTCCTGTGGCTCGTGCGGGTTTGCCCGGCGACCCATCTTGGTGGCCACCATGATGTCGTCGTCCTTGCGCTCCTTGAGGAAGCGGCCGACGAGCTCCTCGCTGTGGCCGTCGCCGTAGACGTCGGCCGTGTCGAAGAAGGTGATGCCCTCGTCGGCTGCCGCGTGGAGCACACCCATGGCCGCCTCGTCGCTGACGTCGCCCCAGTCGCCGCCGAACTGCCAACAGCCCTGGCCCACGACGCTGATCGTGCGGCCGGTCTTACCGAACTTCGTGGTCTGCATGTCTCCACTCTGGCACAGTGCCGGTGGCGGCACGCGCCATGGGCGCGGGAAAGCCACGCGACGGGACGGGGAACGTTATGCAGGTGGAGTTCGCGGGGTTGACTCTGCTGGAGGGCGCAAGACTGGTGCGATGAGGACAGAGGCCCGATTGGCGATAGGCGTGGTTTGATGATTTGATGGAATCATCAAACCAAGGAGTCACCGCGTGCTGGAAGACCGTTGCCGCCCCCTCTACGAAATCAAGGCCACCTTCTTCAAGGATCTCGCCCACCCGGTGCGAATCCGGGTGCTGGAGCTCTTGAGCACCGGCCAGGAGGTGAGCGTGACCACCATGCTCGCCGAGATCGGGATCGAGGCGTCCCACCTCTCGCAGCACTTGTCGATGCTCAAGCGCGACCAACTCGTCGCGGCGGAGCGACGTGGTAGCCAGGTCTTCTACCGGCTGCGCTACGAGCGCATGAGCGAGGTGTTGCGGGCCTCCCGCGAGTTGCTCATGGAGATGCTCGGGGACTCGAAGGTCGAGTCCTCGCTGGTGGACGAGCTGCCGCCCGTGGGGGTGCGCGAGTGAGTCTCCTGCGCTCGTCAGCACGGCTGCTGCCGCAACCCTCCGACTACCGGGAGCTGCCGTCGAGCTGGCCTCGCGACGTGCTGGCGGGGGTCACCGTTGGAATCGTCGCGCTACCCCTGGCGCTGGCGTTCGCCATCAGTTCCGGCGTCGAGCCCGCGGCGGGCCTGGTGACCGCCGTCGTCGCAGGCTTCGTCGCCGCCGTCTTCGGCGGCAGCCACGTGCAGGTCTCCGGACCGACCGGTGCGATGGTCGTCGTCCTCGCCCCCATCGCCGCACTCCACGGCGCGGGGGCGATCCCGGTCGTGGCGCTGATGGCCGGTGTCCTGGTCGTCCTGGCCGGTCTGCTGAGGTTGGGCCGGACCGTCGCCTTCATCCCGTGGCCGGTCATCGAGGGCTTCACCCTCGGGATCGCCACCATCATCTTCCTGCAGCAGGTGCCGTCCGCCCTCGGATCGACGCCTGGCCCCTCGCGGAACGCGGTGGTCTCCGCCCTCCAGTCGGTGGCCGGGGTGCAGCCCAAGGCCTTGGTCTGGTCACTGGCGGTCGTCGCCTTGGTGGCCGCCACGATGCTGCTCGTCCCGCGGGTCTCCGACAGGATCCCGGGGTCGATCGTGGCGATCGTCCTGGCCGCCCTGCTGGTGCAGTGGCTCGACCTGCCGCTCGCCCGCATCGGGGAACTGCCAGACTCCCTGCCGATGCCCTCGCTACCCGCCCTGTCGCCACAACTGGTCGGTGACCTCCTCGGGCCGGCAGTGGCCGTCGCCGCGCTCGCCGCCATCGAGTCCCTGCTCTCGGCGCGCGTGGCAGCGGGATTGAGCGACAGCGGTGTCTACGACGGCGACCGCGAACTGGTCGGCCAGGGACTTGCCAGTCTCGCGGCCGGCCTGTTCGGCGGCATGCCCGCCACCGGCGCCATCGCCCGCACGGCGGTCAACATCCGCTCCGGGGCCCGGACGCGGCTCGCTGCCGCCACGCATGCCCTCGTCCTGGCGGGGGTGGTGTACCTGGCGGCCGACGTCGTCGGCTCCATCCCCATGGTGGCGCTGGCCGGCGTCCTGATGGTGACCGCCGTGCGCATGGTGGACCTGGAGACGGCCCGCAACGTCGTTCGCGCCTCACGGCCGGATGCCGCGGTTTTCGGTCTGACGGCCCTGGTCACCGTCTCCTTCGACCTGATCGTGGCGGTGGGCATCGGAATCGCTGCCACCGCGTTCTTCTCACTGCGGGCGTTGTCCCGTCTCGCGGAGGTGCACCGCGAGCCGCTGCCCGTCGCCGCGCAGCCGGGTGACGAGCGCATCGCCCTTTTGCGGCTCGACGGTCCGCTGTTCTTCAGCGGTGGGGACCGGATCCTCGCGGCGGTGGAGCAGACCGACGAGGTCAACGTCGTGATCATCCGCATGTCCCAGCTGCGCTTCCTCGATTCTTCCGGCGCTCGGGTGCTGGCGGAGCTCGTGACGGTGCTCGAGCGCCGCGGCATCACCGTGCTGGTCAAGGGCATCCAGCCCCGGCACCAGAAGCTGGCCGCGCGGGGAGGCGTCGTCGGATCGCTCCGGCACCGGGATCACCTCTTCGAGCGCATGGATGCCGCCGTGGAGCATGCCAGGAGCCACGTCGCACGGGCGCTCGCAGGCACCGACGTGGTGGTGCGTCGCTGACGCGTGGGGCTCGGTAGAGTCGTCGACGACGAGAGGCGGACGCGATGCAGCACCTGACCCACCAGTCGACCCATGTGGCGTGGCTGGACCAGCACCTCCGGGACCTCCTGGACTTCGGGATCCACGTCCCGGACCCCGACGGCGGGGCCGGATACTTGGACAACGAGGGCGACCGGGACCCGAGCTTCGGCGTTCTCACCTACATCACCGCGCGCATGGTCCACGTGTACTCGCTGGGCGCCATGCTCGGTGTGCCTGGTTGTCGGGCCGTGGCCCAGCAGGCGATGGCCGGGCTCACCGGCCGACTCCGCGACGCCCACGCCGGCGGGTGGTGGAACGGAATCGACGCGGATGGCCGTCCGCTGCGGGACGCCGGGAAGCAGTGCTACGACCACGCCTTCGTGCTCCTGGGCGCCTCCTCTGCCACTCTCGCTGGCCTCGACGGGGCCGAGGAGCTGCTGTCCGAGGCGTGCCGCGTCTACGAGGAGCGTTTCTGGGAGGAGGAGGCCGGCCGTCCGCGGGACCTCTGGGACGCGGCCTTCACCCGACCCGACGACTACCGCGGCCTCAACAGCTCGATGCACTCGGTGGAGGCGATGCTGGCCGTCGCCGACGCCACCGGCGACGGCGTGTGGCGCGAGCGCGCGGGCAAAGTGGCGGCGTTCGTCGTCGATCTCGCCGCGCGATTCGACGGCCGCCTGCCCGAGCACTTCGACCGCGACTGGACACCGCAGCCCGAGCTGAACCGGGACCAGCCGGACGACCAGTTCAAGCCCTTCGGTGCCACGATCGGACACGGGTTCGAGTGGTCCCGCCTCCTGCTCCACGTCGAAGCCGCCCTGGGGGAGCGGGCGCCGGGGGGCCTGGCGGACACCGCCGTCGCGCTGTTCGACCGGGCGGTCTCCGACGGCTGGGTCGCGGGACCCCACCCCGGCTTCGTCTACACCACCGACTTCGACGGCCAGCCGGTGGTCACCGACCGCATGCACTGGGTGGTCACCGAGGCGATCGCCGCCGCAGATGCCCTGCAGCGACGCACGGGCGAGGGGCGGTTCGCCCGGCTGTACGCGGACTGGTGGGACGTGGCGCGGCTCCACTTCATGGACGAGGAGCAGGGTTCCTGGTTCCACCAGTTGGACGAGTCCAACGAGGTGACCGACGGTGTCTGGCCGGGCAAACCTGACCTCTACCACGCGGCCCAGGCGACGCTCCTGCCGCGGCTGCCGTTGCAGACGTCGTTGGCGGCGGGCGTCCGCGCAGGCATGATGGGCCGGTGACGACTGGCACACCTGCGGGGAGACCCGCTCGCGACATGCGCTCGAAGCGGCACTCCACCCTGGCCTGGGTGCTGGGCCTGGCCCTGGTGGCGCTGGTCTTCGACGGCTACGACCTGGTCATCTACGGCGCGGTCATGCCGGAGATGCGGGAGCCCGGCGGGCTGATCTTCCAGGCGCTCAGCCCTGAGCACCAGCAGGCCCTGCAGGCGTCCATCGGCCTGGACAAGGACTCACTGACCGACCCGATGCGCGAGGCGATCGCGGCAGCGTCGGCGATCGGCGGCTCGCTGGGCAGCTACGCCCTGATCGGCGTCCTCGTCGGTGCGCTCGCCCTGGGCACGTTCGGCGACCGAGTCGGCCGGCGCATCCCGATGCTCGGGTCCATCGCCTGGTTGTCCATCGGCATGGCCATCACCGCCACCACGGAATCGGTGGTCACCTTCGGCATCATGCGGTTCATCACCGGACTGGGGATCGGGGCCCTCGTCGCCACCACGGCCGCGATCATCTCCGAGTTCGCCCCGGCGGGACGGAAGAACCTCGCCAACGCCATCGTCTACAGCGGCGTGCCGCTCGGCTCGATGCTGTCGGCGCTGGCAGCGATCCTCTGGCTCGATGACCTCGGCTGGCGGGGCCTGTTCTGGATCGGCGCCCTCCCCTTGGTCACACTCCTTCCCCTCGCCTACTTCAAGCTCCCCGAATCCGTCCTGTGGCTCGAGGCCAGGGGGCAGCACGATGAGGCGCTCGCCGCCTCGGAGGCCACCGGAGTGCCTGTCCCGGCCGATCCGATCTGGCCGCCCGTCGCACAGGAGAAGAGCGGGTTCGCCACACTCTTCACCCGGCAGGAGATCGTTGCCACCTTCCTCCTCGGCGGGCTCAGCGCCACGGGGCTGCTGCTGGTCTACTCCCTCAACACGTGGCTGCCGCAGCTGACGCAGCCCGCCCTGGGAGAGCAGTCGTCGCTGGCGCTGCTGCTGGCTCTCAACCTCGGGGCGGTGATCGGTGGGCTCACGGGATCGCTCTTCGCCGACCGCTTCGGGGTGCGGAACGTGATCGCTGCGTTCTTCGGCCTCGGGGCTGTCGGGATCGTCCTCGCCACCACCGCGGCCAGCCCTCGAACACTGGTGCTGCTGATCATCGTGATCGCCCTGGTGGGCATGGGCACCTCGGGGACGCAGACCCTGATCTATGGATTCGTGGCCAACTACTACCCTGTGCGCTCCCGGGCCGCGGCCGGCGCGTGGGCGGCCGGTTTCGGTCGACTGGGAGGCGTGGCCGGGCCGCTGCTCGGCGGCCTGCTGGCCGCGCTGTTCCCTGAGGACCTGCCGCGTGTGTTCTACGTGCTGGCTGGCTTCTGCGTGCTGGGCGTGGTCCTGGCGCTGGCTGTGCCGCGCCGGGATCCCGTGGACTGACCGGGTCTGGCGATCGCCGAGTGGCCGCTAGCGGCGGCCCAAGACGTTCACCGAGTAGCTACGACGATCACCGAGTAGCCGCCATTGGCGGCGTGTCGAGGTGTCGGCCCCCTGAGCGGCGTCTCCGTCCTCCTACAGCGAGTGGCTGGTGAGACTCGAGCGAGCGTCGGCGACGATCCGGCGGGCCAACGCCTCGGCGGCGACGGCGTCGTGCTGTTGGATGGCGCGGGCCAGGTCGACGTGCAGCTGGACGTGGACCTGCTCCAGGTCAGCCGTTTGCAGCTGCTGCCGTGTCTGGCCCCGAAGCGCTTCAGCAATGAACCCGGCGAGCTGCCGGAACAGCGGGTTCCCCGATCCCTCGAGGAGCAGCCCGTGGAACCGGGCGTCCGCGGCGAGGAAGCCGTCGATGTCGTCGGCCGCCGAACAGCCCCACAAGGACCCAGCGGCCTCGACGAGTGCGACGACGGTGTCCGGCGATCCGTGCTCGGCGGCGAGCGCAGCGGCAGTCGGCTCGATGGCGTGGCGGACGTCCAGCAGGGAACCGACCAGACCTGGGTGCATCCCCGAGTCGAGGCACCAGCGGATGACGCGAGGTGAGAAGAGGTTCCAGGAGGTCCGGGGCAGCACCACGGCCCCGATGCGACGACGCGACTCCAGAAGCCCCAGGGCCGCCAGCACGCGGACCGCTTCGCGCACGACGCTTCGAGAGACTGCGGTGGCAGCTTCGACGTGCTCGGTGGCCACGACGTCCCCGGGCTGCAGTCGGCCCGAGCAGATGCGCGTGCCCAGGTAGTCGACGACGTCGTCGAACCGGGTGCTCGGTTTCCGCGGCGGCAGGGCCATCAGGTGGCCTGGTCGCGCTTGACCGGGGTGACAACCAGTTCGTCGATGCACACGTGTGCCGGCAGGTCGACCACCATCGCCACGGTGGCGGCGACGTCCTCAGCCGTCAGCATGCTCCGCCGTGCGGCGCTGTCGGGAACCTCCGGCCGCATGGACAGGAACTCGGTGTCGATGTCGCCGGGAAGGATGCTGGTGGCGCGGATGCCGTGCACGGATTCCGTCGAGTTCACGTGCTCGGCGAGCGTTGACATGGCCTTCTTGCTGGCGCTGTAGGCGACACCGGCCGCCGGCGCATGGCGCCAGGCGGCGATGGAGGAGATGTAGATGATGGTGCCACCCTTGGTGGAGCGCATCCCCGGCAGGACCAACTGCGTCACCTGGCTGGGGGCGACGGCATTCGTGGCGAAGATGGCGGCGGTCTCCATGTGGTCCATGTCGGCGAGGTATCGCTTCGGGGCATTGAGGCCCGCCGCGTAGATCAGGCAGGTGACGTCGCCGAGTTCGGCCGCGATCCGGCGATGCGTCTCGAGGGCGGCCCCGGGGTCGGTGATGTCGAGGGCATGGGTGGCCAGAGTGGCGCCGGGGAGTGCCTCCCTGATCGAGGTGGTCAGGGTCCGCAGGTTGTCCTCCCGGCGCCCGCTGACCGCGACGCTGAAACCCCGTTCGGCCAGGGCGCGGGCGGTGGCCGCGCCCACTCCGCTGCTGGCGCCGATGACCCACGCCACCCCGGGGGCTTTCGCGTCCGACATCTGTCCTCCCGTATGACCGCAAGCTAGTCTGGAGCCTCAATCGTATGACTTGTGGAGTGATCATGGAGCTGGGACTTCAAGACCGTGTGGTCATCGTCACCGGGGCGGCCCGCGGCATCGGTGCCGCGATCGCAGACGGCTTCGAGGCGGAGGGCGCCACGGTGGTGCGCTTGGACGTCGGCGAGGCCGCGGGCGTCAGGTCCTGCGACGTGACGTCCGCGACAGCCGTGCGATCGGTGGTCGCCGACGTGGACGCCGAATTCGGGCGCATCGACGTGCTGGTGAACAACGCCGGCATCCTGGCCGAAGGGCCTCTGGAGACGATGGACCCGGCGCTGTGGCAGCGGACCTTTGACGTCAACGTCACCGGGGTCCTGCACACGTGCCAGGCGGTCATCCCCGTCATGAAGCGGGCTCGGTGGGGCCGGATCCTCAACGCCGCCTCCTTCGCCGCCATCATGCCGTCGCTCGGCGCGGCCGCGTACTCCGCGTCCAAGGCGGCCGTGGCGCAGATGAGTCGCACCCTCGCGGGGGAGCTTGGCGCTTGGGGCATCACCGTGAACTCCTACGCGCCGGGGATGGTGCCGACGGGCATGAACCGCTTCGCCGACCTCGACGACGACGCGACCGCTCGACGATTGGACCAGCTCACGATCCGGCGGTGGGGGACACCCGAGGAGATCGCCGATGCCCTGTGTTTCCTGGCCAGCGAGCGCGCCGGGTACATCACGGGGACGATGGTGGACCTCAGCGGAGGCAAGTTCGCCACACAGGACCCGGGCGGTGGCTACCGCGCGCCGTACGCCTGACGGGACGTCTGTCGGCCGGCTTCGCGCTTGCCAGATCGCCGGGCTTCGGCGGAATGAGGGCGCCGGGATTCGAGGTACCGGGGGCACCTGGTCACGTCGCCACTCGGGCGGCATGGAGGGCACTCTGGATGCGCCGGACCGTCCCAGGTTCGAGGTCGCGCCCCTGGGCCCGAGCCGCGCGCGAGAGAGCCAGCGCCTTCTCCTGAACGGCCGCGTGATCGCCGACGAGTGCGTGCAGCCGGATCTCCGCCGCCAGCAGCGGCTCGGCATCAGGCGAGGCGAGTCGTCCCTGCGCGATGGCCCACTGGGCCATGGCTGCGTCGTCGGCGTCCATGCTGCGCTCAGCCAGGACGACCGCCGCGTCCGTGACCATCGCCACCATGTCCGCGAGCAGTGACGATGCCCACGGCCACTGGAAGGCCACACCTTCCATGGGTTCACCGCGGACGATCGACAGCGCCTCCCGCAGCAGCTGTGGGCTGGCTGCGTTCACTCCGCCGCTCAGCAGGAGTTGGAACCTCTCCCAGTCCGAGGTGACGGACGGGTGCAACCTGATGCGACCCGAGTACGCGTCCGGGAGGTACGGCTGACCATCGGGAGTGGATCCGAGCCAGGTGCGCAAGCGGCTCATGTTGGAGCGACGGGTGGGTTCAGCCACCACGAGGTCTCGGGTCATCGTGCTGGCGGATGAACCCGGACGCTCCAGGAGCCAGGCGCAGTATTCGATGCACTGGCCTCGTGCGCGCGTGGGCTGCGTCCCCCGACAGCCCACCAGCTGGACCTGGCCGAGCAACAGAAGCGTCGGATGGGTTGGTTCATTCGACCACGGGGGCATCACGGGGTCCTTCACGGCACCGTCGGACGACGGGGTAGCTGACACAGGTGGGTGCGCCTCATCGCGCCACCAGGGGGCTGATTCGGTCTCCTGGGAGGCCGCTGCACCGAGGAGGTCCACCAGTGCGCGACGCGCCGGGGCGGTGAGCAGCTGCGGCTGGAAACGGTCACCGTTCGAGGTGCGGCTGGCGTCGTCGCCCGAGTGGATATGGATCATCTCCCACGCGGGCCGATCACTGACCCCGGCGCCGTTCAGGAGCACGCTCACTCCGACATGCCCCAGCGAGAGGCAGTCCTCGATCCGATCCAGCTCGCCGGCGGTGGGCCTGTCCGTGAGTATGAAAACCACGGGGTGCCAGGCCTCGGCGACGTCGGGGTCATCCCTCAGCGATGCCAGGTCCGACTGCGCCATCTCGATGCGCCTCCGCGCGCACAATCCCTGCAACTCCGTGAGGGCTTCCCCGGTCGACGCGAGGGAGTGGATCCGGGGGTCGTCCAAGGCCGCTGCCCACCCGTCGTGGTCGCTCACGAGGAACACCTCCACCGGAGATGACCACTCGGCGCACGCCAACGACGTGACGGCAGCCGCCTGCATACTCCGGACGTCCTCGGGAGTCCCGTCCACGACGGTGCAGCGGGCGCTTTCGAGGTCGTGGATGACGGGACGATCCTCGATCCAGCCGAGGACCACGCCGGTGGGGCCGAGGCCTGTTGCGTGGGATCCATCCTCAGCGCGCCGGACCAGCGCGGTGAGGAGCCTCTCCAGGCTGGGCGCGAGCGGCGCGATCCTGCGCCCCACGGCGCGGTCCAGCATCTGGAGGCGTCGTCGGGCGACCACTCCAGCCACCACGCTCGCTGCCAGCATGCCCCCGATGGGCCCGAGGTCGGATTCCGGTTGCGCTTCCTGGATGGCGGCGTCGGGCGTCCGCTCCGTGGATGTGGTCGCATCACCCGGTTCCATTGCCGTTGCCGGTGTCCGCGCGGTCTCATCGTGGTCGCCCTGGGTGTGCTGCGGCGCTGGTGCAACGGTCCCGGACGCCGCGTCAGGTGGCTGGGGCGGTGGTGGTGTCACTTGGGGCTCCACTGCGGAGGACTGGGACGCCGTCGTCTCCGCGGAGCCCTGAGAGCCGGGGAGTCGCAGCCGCCAACCCACCTCGAGGTGGTCGGGATCCGAGATCACGTCCTCATTGACGGCGTGGATCTCGCCCCAGCGTTCACCGGCACCGAGGTGCGCTTCGGCAAGACCCCACAGTGTGTCGCCCTCCACAACGACGACGGGGCCGGGAGGAGTCCCGGGGAGGGTGAGGCGCTGGCCCGGTACCAAGGTGGTGTCGCTCCCGACTCCCGGGTTCAGGGCCACGATGTCCCGCCACCGCTCACCGGAACCCAGTTCACGCTGGGCGATGGACCACAACTCGTCGCCCGCCTTCACCACGTACGCGGCCTGGTGAATGCGGGGGGCTCTGGATTTGGCGTTGACGTTGACCGCGGCCGGATCCTGATGCGCCACGGCATGGTGGTCCGCGGGGCGGGTCTCCTCGGCGCTGGCCATGGGCGCGATCGCCGCACTGCCCAGCGCGGCCACCACCAGCGCGCGGACGGCCGGTGTGGCCCACTGCGTTCCCGGTACGCGAAGCCGCACGGACCCGTGGGTCAGGAGGTCCAGGCCCTCGGCCACGACCGACACGGACAGTGCGATCCAAGCGACCCATCCTGCGAACCCGAGGAGCATGAGGACGCCCCTGGGATCGCCCGGCGTCGTCAACGTCGTGCCCCAGTCAGTCTGGAGCCAGTCCGGCGGTGCCGTCAGGTGCCACAGCAGGACCGGGACGCCGACCAGCAGCAGAGCGAGTCCCAGAACGGCGAGCAAGCGAGCAAGGATGCGGGGCATGGTCAGCCGGGGAGCCGGTCCCTCACGTAGGCGGTGATGACGCTCACGACGAGCAGGGCGACCGCCACTGCTCCTGCCAGCAGGATGGCGTTCTCGGTGGACTGGGACAGGCCGCGTTCGTCTCGCCGTGGCGGAGTTCTCAGGATCATGAGAGTCCCGATGAGGGAGTGGATGAGGTTCATGGGTGGGTTTCCTTCCTTGTTCAACACTGTGGGAGTCGGTGGAGTGGATTGACCAGTTGTCCACAGGTCATCCACTGGACAGCCGGAGCAGGGGCGGGATGACGAAGGCCAGACCGAGGAGGAGCGCGGGCACGGTCATCCAGATGGTCAACCCCTCAGTCGCCTCCTGGGCCTCCGCCTGCTGGCGGGACAAGTGGCTGCTCCGCAGCTCCCGCACGCGAGCCTGCAGCGCGTCGGCCAGGGCTGCCCCCTGTTCCTCGAGGCGCATGACGTCGGCGAAGTCGACGAGTTCCGGGAGCTGCCAATCACGACCGATCCGTGCCAGTTCGTCCCAGGGTGGTCCCTGTTCCAGCCGTGCACGTTCGAGACCGGCTGCGATGCGACGGAACAGTGGTGCCTCGGAAACGGAGGCGGCCGACGCCACCGCCTGCGCCGCGGAGGCACCCGCCAGGCGCTCGAGCGCGACGAGGTCGAAGAACGTGTGGATCGAGTGCGTTGCGGCCTGTCGGGCGGAACCGGCGTCGTGGGCCAGTCGCCAGTCGGCGATGAAGTAGCCGGTGATGCCACCGAGGAGGCTGATGCCCAGTGGCAGGAGTGTGACCGGCTGGCCGAGCATGAACTGGAGAACTCCCCAGAGGGTCGGCATCAGCACCCCCGCGGTCGTCCACACCAACTTCTCGGCGAAGAAGTCCCCGACGCTGCGGGACTGGAGCAGTAGGAGACGCTGCTGGTTCTCGGTGACCGGAAGCCGAAGCCGTCTCTGGAGCGCGGCGCCGAGCCCCTCGAGTCCTGGCGGCGTGTCGGAGGACCCCCGGTCCCGGTAGTCCAGTGAGGACTCCACACCGTCCAAGGAGGCGAGGGCATCTGCCAGCCGCAGGGAGGGGCGGGAGAGCCCGACCCCCGTCAGGACCAGACCCAGCCCCATGCCCATGCCGACCAGGGCCACCAGTCCGAGCGTGGTCATGCCGTTGTCCCGCGGAGGAACCGTGCGGCGGGCGCCGGGGTGGTCCTGCGACGGAGGATGGCCAGCGAGCCCAGCCATGCTGCGGCCAGTGCCGCTGCTATGAGCTGGCCCAAGGGCGACTGGTACGGATCGAAGAACTGTCCCCCCAGCAGGATCGCTCCCCCCAGGATCACGACGGTGATCGCGGTCACCTGTCGGACGACGGCGCGGGGTTTCGCGCGCTCCGTCGCGATCTGTCGCAGGCCGGCAAGGCGCTCCTGGGTGTTCTCGGCGAGGGCGTGGAGCGTTGCCCGGGTTCCTGAACCGCCGCGACTGGAGGCGATCGCGAGGGCGGCCAGGACGGCATCGGCATCCGCGGAGGACAGGTCATCGGCCATGGCGAGCAGGGCGTCGCGTGTCGACCAGCCATGGTCCATCCGGCCCACCGCCGCGTTCACTGGCTGCCGCAGAGCATCCGGCGCTTGGCTGCGCGTGGCGATGATGGCGTCGCGGATGGACTTCCCCGTGGCGATCGAAGGCATCAGGAGTCGGACCCAACGGTCCAGCGCAGCCAAGACGTGGATCTCTCGGTGGGGTGGCTCCGTGAGGAGGGCGGGGACGGCGACAACCACCAGGGGCACGACGAGCAGGGCGACCGCCCACCCGGTCAGGAGTGCCACGACGAAGCCCACCGTGATCGATCCGAGCAGCGCCCGGCGACGGCGTGGAGGCAGGCGTCCCCACCAGTTGTGCACAGGTGTCCACAGACGTGTGGAAGACGGACGGGAAGGATCCACGCGGCGCAGCGCGCCGGCCACCAGGAGGACGCAACCGAGCGCAGCGAGGGCGCCGAGAAGGGCAGCGATCACCGTCTCCATTCCGCCACCCCCGGATCGAACGGAGCCAGCTCGGCGGCCATCGCAGCCTCCGGGTGGAAGAGTTCCGGAGCTGTGGCCGTCGCTGCCCGGTAGACAAGGTGGGTGGTGGGCCGACTGTCCTCGATGCTTCCCGTGAGCTGCCGGACCTCGCTCACGAAGCGACGCCTCGTCCCACCGCGCCACGTGTCGTCCACCAGCATCACGTGCACGATGAAGTTGATGTTGTGCGCGATCTGGCGCATCGCCTCGTCGATGCTGATCACTCCCGATTGAGCCACGCGCGCCGCCAGACGGTCGATGGTGGACGTTGCCGAGTGCGAGTGCGTCGTCGACAACGTGCCGGCTCCCGCCTGCATAGACTTCTAGCCAAAGTCCGCCAAGCAGGCCATTCCTTCGGCGGCACGGACCCCACTTGGGTGGCGAGCCTAGGTGTACACCTGGGTAGAGCCAGCATGCTGTTTGCGTCACACAGCCCGTGTCATGCTCTCGGACTGCTCAAGGTTCGGGCTCCCTTGGGGCGCTCTATGAGACTGGGTAGAGAGTGTTCGTGCACCGCTTGCATCGCGAATCTATGCCCAGCTCTCGGCCCGGCGCCCTGCAACCTCCGGTTGTGTGTCATCGGGTGAGTGGGCCGAGGCTACAGCCGGCGATCGATGCCAAACCAATGTCATGGGGTCTCGACCGGACGCACGCTGGAGCCTCGTGCGATCGGCGACAGTTCGTCTGGCCAGCCCCGGGTTCCCATGTTGTACAAGACGGCACTGCTGCTGTCCAACGTGGACCAGCCTCGATCGGTGTCGTGGTTGACAGCTCACGTCGGACCCTCTTAGGCTGTGCATCAAGTGCACATGGATGTGCAAATTAGGCAACAGAGGGGGCGACGATGTCTCAATCTCTAGAACGGGGACTAGCCATCCTCGACCTCATCGCCGAGAGGCCCATGGCACTGAGCGCGATTGCACAGGCGCTAGAGGTTCACCGCTCGACCGCCCTCCGCCTCCTCCAATCATTGGAAGGGCGTGGGTACGCGCGCAGGACTCAGGATTCCAAATGGGGTCTAGGATTCGCCCTCATAGCCGCCGCCAACCGTGCGCTTGACTCGATTGTCCTCAGAGAGGTTGCCCATGAGCATCTCTTGGCGCTTAGCCGTCAACTGGGACACACGATTCACTTGGCGCAACTCGTTGATGACGAAGTTGTGTATGTAGACAAGGTTGAAGGGGCTGGAGCGCTTCGAATGCACTCCCGAATCGGAACGCCTGTCGAACTGCATACCTCGGGTGTCGCCAAGGCCATCCTTGCCTACGCAGGCCCTGCCCAGCGCAGCCGACTGATCTCCCGCTGTGATTTTCGACGCTACACCGAGACGACCATCACTTCCCGCGAGGAGTACGCGGCGGAGTTGGAGCAGACGCGCGTGCGAGGCTGGGCCATCGACGACGGCGAGCACGAGCCCTATGTGAACTGTGTCTCGCTTCCCATATTCGATGCCCGAGGACGCGTGCAGGCTGCGTTGTCCGTCACGGCGCTGAAGGCGCTCGCCGACCTTGACGCATTGGAAGGCGAGCTCCCCGTGATACGGGAAGCGGTGTCCCAGATCAGTGTCGGAGTGGGCGGCCAGCTGCTAGATGGCAATGTCCACGCGGAGGAGCGGCGATGAAGATCACGTCAGTTGAAGTGTTCCATGTGAAGCCGCGGTGGCTCATTGTTGAGGTCCGTACCGATAAGGGTGTTACCGGGTACGGGGAGCCCGTGGTCGAGGGCCAAAGCCGCGTGGTGGCTGCGATGGTCGATCAGCTGAGCGAGTACCTCGTCGGTAAGGATCCTCGGCGCATCCAGCAGCATTGGCAACACATGTACCGCTCTGCCTTCTACCGGGGCGGTCCGGTGCTGGTGTCTGCGATCAGCGGTCTCGAGCAGGCGATGTACGACATCAGCGGGAAGGCTTTGAACTGCTCGGTCGCAGACCTGCTTGGGGGGCGTGTACGGGACCGAATCAGGATGTATCCCCACGTCGGCGGGGGCTCCGACAGCCTTGAAGAGCTGGTCTCCACAGCAATAGCTGCCAAGGCTGCGGGCTTCACCATGGTCAAGACGGCCCTCCCTGGCCCCGTAGAGATCATCGACACTAAGCGCTATGTGGACGAACAGGCTCGCCGCTTCTCGAGTCTGCGTGAGGCGGTGGGCCCAGAGGTTGACATAGCCATCGACTTCCACGGCCGTGTGGGCCCCGCGATGGCGGTCTCACTGATCGAAGCCATCGCGCCTTATCGACCGGCCTTTGTCGAGGAACCGTGCCTTCCAGAGCGTCCCAGCGTCTTGGGGGAGATCCGCCGCCGAACATCAGTTCCGATTGCTTCGGGTGAACGCATATTCACCAAGTTTGGGTTTGCGGAGCTGCTGAGAGAACGTGCCGTCGATGTCGTTCAGCCTGACCTTTGCCACGCCGGCGGTATATTCGAGACGCGGCTAATCGCGGGTATGGCAGAAGCTGATTACGTTTCGGTAGCGCCCCACAACCCGCTTGGGCCGGTGTCTTTGGCGTCCTGCCTCCAGCTCGGTGCTGTTATCCCCAATCTGCTTGTTCAGGAGCATCCTGGCATGGGAGACGGCAGAGATCTGGGACATGGTCTGCTCACTACTCCATTTCAGATCGAGAACGGATTCATTCGAGTTTCGAACAATCCGGGGTTGGGGATCGAAGTGGACGAAGACGCCTTGCGCAACCAAGAATTCGATGGGAAGTGGGATTCTCCTTACTATGCGCACCGGGACGGCTCATTCGCCGAATGGTGATGATTTTTCCGCAAGATAATGTGCTCAAAGCTGAGCCAATTAGAAAGGAAGGGCCGCGACATGTCGCGAAACCTAAGTAAGATCGGGAGGCTCGCAGGTTTGGCTTGCGCCGTCTCCTTGGCGCTCACCGCGTGCGGCGATGGAGACAACGGAGCCGAAGAAGCCGCCGCGCCGTCCGAAGAGACGAATGCTGCCACCACTGAGGTGCTGCGAGTCGCTGTTGCGAACCACCCTTGGACTGACTACATCAAGGAGCGCATCCCTGAATTTGAGGAAGAGCATGGCGTCAAGGTCGACTTGAGCTCCTTCCAAGCGGACCAGTTGTCGACCATGTACAACGTTCGCCTGAACGCGCAGGCCGATGATCTCGATGTCATGATGTATCGGCCGCTGCAGGAAGCACTCCAGTTCTCCCGCAACGGATGGCTCTTGGAACTCACTGACTACGCAGAGGGCGAGTTCAACATCGATGACTTCCAGGAGTCCATGATGAACACGCTCCGATACGAGGACGGCCTGTACGGCGTTCCCATCGTGACGGAACGAGAGGTCCTGTTCTACCGCAAGGATCTCTTCGCTGAGGCGGGCCTCGAAGCCCCTGCCACTATGGAAGAACTAGAGGAAGCAGCAGCTGCCCTCCATGATCCCGATTCCGGGCTCTTCGGGTACGGGATGCGGGGGATGCGTTCCCCCGCCGTGACTCAGTTCTCTGGCTTCCTCTACAGCCACGGGGGTGACTTCATCACTGACGGAGAGGCTTCGGTCAATACGCCTGAGGCTGTCCAGGCTTACGAGACGTATGGCCGCCTGCTGCGGGAATACGGACCAGTTGGCGTAGAATCGATGAGCACGGAGCAGCTCAATCCGCTCTTCCAGCAGGGCAAGCTCGCAATGTACATCGACGCGGAGGTCTTCTGGTCCGAACTGATCAAGGAGGGAACCTCCACCATCGCAGAAGAGGACCTCGGGGTCGCCCCACTTCCGGCAGGACCCGCCGGTTCTCACCCGTACAGCGTTCCCTCCTGGGGCCTCGGCATCAACAAGAACTCCCCCAACGCGGACATGGCGTGGGAGTTCATCGACTGGGCAGTCAGTGAGGAAATGGTGCTAGACCTTCAGAAGGCGGGCGTCTTCGGGGCACGGAACAGTGTCTGGGAGAACCCTGAGAGCCTCTCCGGTATCCCGGAGGACTTCGCGGAGACAATGCGTGTGTCGACCGAGAACGGAATCGGACATGACCGTCCTCTCGTGGTTCAGGTTGGTCGCGCCCGTGACATTGTCGGCGGACCTCTCGTCGTGGCGATTCAGGGTGGCGACGTGCAGAAGGCGGCAGATGAAGCCCAGGCTGAACTCGAGAAGTTCCTCGAGGAGGACGCCACCGCGACAGGCGCAGAGTCGTAGTCCCTACTAGATCCCGGGTGAGGCCGTCCTCTGACCAAGGGGCGGCCTCACCTCCAAGATAGGCGCAAGATGACCCTCAGCCGAAAGACTAGATCCCGGCTCCTCAGCTGGGGCATGGTCCTGCCCGCCCTGCTTACCATCGCAGGCCTCATACTGTTCCCCATCCTCTACACGCTGAATCTCAGCCTCACCGACACCTCAGGTCCTGCTTCAGCAGGCCCGGCACCGTACAACGGTTTTGAGAACTACGCTGCTGCCCTGACCGACACGAACCGATTCTGGCCAGCGGTTTGGCGGACCGCGCTCTTCACCCTCGGAGCACTCTCGTTGGAACTGGTCCTGGGAATCTCGATTGCGCTGCTGCTCCGCCGACCCTTCCGGGGTGACAAGGCCATCCGAACGGTGATCATGATTCCGCTAGTAACGAGTCCAGTGGCTGTCGGAGCAGTTTGGCTCCTCATGCTCGACCCCAACATCGGATTCGTAAACAATGCCCTCGGCCGCCTCGGCGTGGAGCCACAAGGGTGGCTAACCTCACCAAGCCAAGCATTTGGAACGCTGATCGCGATTGATGTCTGGCAGTGGACTCCGTTGATCGTCCTGATCATGCTCGCGGGCTTGGCCGGCCTTCCGGAAGATCCTGAGGAAGCGGCCCTGATTGACGGCGCCAACGCCTGGCAACGAATCCGTCACGTGACACTTCCACTCCTGAGGAACACCATCATCGTGGCCGCAGTCCTGCGCGGTATCGATGCCCTGAAGACCTTCGACCTCATCTACGCGACCAAAGGCCCCGGCGGTGGCTCTTCTAATGAGGCCGAGACTCTGAACGTCTACGTGTACGGCTTGAGCTTCGATTACATGGAGTACGGACTCGCTGCGGCGATTCTTGTCTTGTTCTTCGTCTTCGTCCTAGCCGCAGCCGTGATCACGGTACGCCGTTCCACCAAGGAGTTCTAATGACTTTGACACAGCAACAGTCCAAGATGGGACGAGGCCGAGGGCCTCGGACGAGTCGCTCCGCAAAGACTTACCGAGTCATCCGCTTCACCCTCTTGATCATCATCGCACTTGTCTTCCTGTTCCCATATGTGTGGATGGTCTTGGCGTCTCTCAAGAACAACGTGCAAATTAGCGATGTTTCGAAGACCTTCATCTTCGATCCCACTTTGCAGAATTACGAGCGGGTGTTCGAGACAAACAACTATGCGCTGTTCATCAGGAACTCAATCATTGTTGCCGTCGCCTCAACTGCGGCTTCCTTGGTTGTTGGGGTCCCGGCCGCCTGGTCAATCGCACGGTTCAGCATGGGTAAACTCAACGGCGTGATTCTGCTGGCACGTGTCGTGCCGGCGATCCTCCTGCTCGTGCCGTGGTACTACCTCTTCTCTAGGGCGGGCATGGTAGGCACCTTCTGGGTGTTGATCGCCAGTCACATGTTCGTCGGCCTTCCCCTAGTCACATGGATCATGACCGGGTTCTTTAGGTCCCTCCCGCAGGAACTTGACGAGGCAGGGCAGGTCGACGGGCTCACAGAGTTTGGATGTTTCCTTCGTATATCGCTGCCGCTTTCGGTTCCCGGCATCGCGACTGCGGCAATCCTCGCTGTCATCTTTAGTTGGAACAACTTCCTCTTCTCCTTGGTGCTCGCCGACAGTTCAACCATGACCCTGCCTGTAGCGCTTTACCAGTTCATGGCCTACGCCAGTATCGACTGGGGAGGACTGATGGCGGCTGCTGCCGTCATGAGCGCGCCGATCGTCGTCTTCTCCCTGTTCACGCAGAGGTACGTCGTCGGCGGACTGACCGCTGGGGCAACCAAGGGCTAAGAAGCCTCCCACCCACACACCTGATTGGACTCGAATGAAAATCCGCAACGTCGAGGTTCTCGTGGCCTGCCCGGGCCGCAACTTCGTGACGACCCGCATCACCACCGACGATGGGGTCGTGGGCTTGGGCGACGCTACCCTCAACGGACGAGAGTTGGCGGTCGCATCCTACGTCAAGGACCACCTTGCCCCACTGCTAGAGGGGGTGGAGGCAGAGAACATCGAACGCATCTGGCAGTACCTCTACCGCGGCGCGTACTGGCGACGAGGACCTGTCACGATGGCCGCCATCGCTTCCATCGACATGGCCCTATGGGACATCAAGGCCAAGTCGCTCGGCGTGCCGTTGTATCAGCTCCTCGGCGGCCGAACAAGACGACACCTGCTGACATACACCCATGCCACCGGACGTGATATCCCCGAACTGTTCGACGCTGTCCGGCGGAGGCAGGAGCAAGGCTTCAAGGCTATCCGTCTGCAGGTGGGCATCCCTGGTCTTGCAGACATCTACGGGGTGGGTACCGCAGCAGGCCATACTGCCGGTTTTGCGAAGCCCTTGGTCGAAGTTTGGGACACGCCGGCCTACATGCGGTTTGTGCCTTCGATGTTTGAGGCCGCTAGGAACGAGTTTGGTGCGGAAGTTCCCATGCTCCACGACGTGCACCATCGCCTCTCGCCTATCGAAGCGGCTCGCTTGGCCAAGGACCTCGAACCGTACCGACTCTTCTGGCTTGAGGATGTCACGCCAGCGGAGAACCAGGAGGCGCTCAGGCTCGTACGGTCAGCATCGACCACACCGCTCGCCATCGGTGAGGTGTTCAACACGCTTTGGGACGCGCAGGAGATCCTGCAGAAGCAATACATCGACTACCTCAGAATGTCGGTAACCCATGGCGGCGGAGTGACGGCGATGCGGAAGGCTCTGGATTTCGCTGCAACCTTCCACATCCGGTCGGGCATGCACGGGCCGGAAGACGTGTCACCCGTGGGCATGGCGGCTGCCATCCATCTAGGCGTGTCCATCCACAACTTTGGCATCCAAGAATACGGGGGGTACCGCGAGAGCACGATGGAACTGTTCAACCCTGCTTTCGAACTGAAAGACGGCTACTTGACTCCGGGAGAGCGACCCGGCCTCGGCGTCGACTACGACGACGCGCTCGCCGAGCGGCATCCGTATTCTGCCTCGTACTTGCCGGTCAACGAGCTCCGGGATGGAACCGTCCATGACTGGTAGAACCGGGCGAAGTCCTCGCCACGAGGCTCGCGGGTGATGGGGTGAACATGACGGGCACCCGGGATTTGCCATGACGCTTCGCATCAGGACCAACCAGGTTGTGGTGGCGATCGGCGAGACGATGATCTCCGTCACACCGCCCCGCGCCGAATCACTGGCGAGTGCGGAGGAAGTGTTCCTAGACGTGGCGGGTGCAGAGGCGAATGTCGCCAGCCATCTAGCCCGACTCGGCCGCAAGTCATCCTGGTTAGGCAGAGTCGGGGATGATCCGCTGGGACGCCGCATCCTTTCGGTGTTATCTCGCAGGGGAGTGGACGTCGGCGGTGCAGTGGTCGACCGATCCGCGCCCACGGGGGTCATGTTCAAGGAGCCCGGCGTAGGTGTCTACTACTACAGATCCGGCTCTGCCGGCTCAATGCTGGGTCCTGCGCTGCTTAAAAGCCCTCAGCTGGACAATGCCTGCGTAGTCCACGTGTCTGGGGTCACAGCCGCACTCTCGGGATCAGCTCGTGAGATGCTGGCCCAACTTCTGGAGACCCGCGACAGACCCTTCTTGGTCAGCTTTGACGTCAACTTCCGCGCTGCTCTATGGGAAAATGGTGAGGCCGCCTCGGAACTTCTGTCCCTGGCGAATAAGGCTGACGTGGTCTTCGTGGGACTCGACGAAGCAGAGGAACTCTGGGGCAGCGATTCCCCCAAGGACGTAAGAGAACTATTGCCGGAACCGGAAATGGTGGTCGTCAAAGACGGCGAGGTCGGCGCCTGGGAGTTCTCCTCGGAAGGTCGAACTTTCTCCGCTGCGAGAGATGTATCAGTCATCGAAGCTGTCGGCGCCGGCGACGCCTTCGCGGCGGGGTTCTTAAGCGAGCTTTGCGCCGGACAGGGATCTCGCGCCAGACTCGAAGCAGGTCACGCCCGAGCTGCCGCAGTCCTACTGACCACACGCGATTACGATGAGGAGGATTCGGGTGACCCAATCCACTGATGAGTTCTTCCGCTCCCGCTTCGCCGAGATGCCCCTCATGCTGATCGTGCGCGGAATCCCTTTCGATGAGACTTTGAGGCTAGCCGAGCTGGCATGGTCTCTCGGGGTCAAGGTCATGGAGATCCCATACCAATCTGAGACAGACCTGCAAAGACTCGAAGCCTTGGCCAGCTTTGCCGAAGCGCGCGGAACGAGCGTCGGGGTAGGAACCATCACTGACCCTGACAGCATGAGGAGAGCAGCGGACGCCGGAGCCAGCTTCGCTGTAAGTCCTGGCTTTGATCCTGAGATCTCCCTCACCGCAGCTTCCCTTGGTCTCCCTTACCTCCCAGGAGTGTCCAGCCCAACCGATGTCCAGCTTGCGCGTAAGGCTGGCCACACGTGGCTCAAGTGTTTCCCAGCAGAATCCCTTGGGTCGCAGTGGATAAGGCACATGCACGGACCCTTCCCCGATGCCGCCTTCGTCGCAACGGGGGGAATCAGCAGCAGTAACGCGGCTTCGTTCCTAAGTGACGGAGCCTCGGCAGTCGCAATGGGCTCCTCCGTTGCCCGGGAAGGTGAACTGGAGCTCGTCATCAAGAGCCTCCGAACTACGTCACCCAGAGGCTGACCGGGCCTCAGCAAGAGTGGCCGACGCAAGATGGCGCACTAAGAGCAAGCGTCGTGCAGCGGGGTCGAATCCCCATAGTTGACGACGCCAGGCTCCTCTCAGGCGGAAGTCGCAATGGCGATGCCACTTCGCCACGTGCTTAGTGAGTCCCTAGTCTCAAGCACGTGTCGAAGTGGCTGGAGAAACGCCAATGACTGATGAGCTGGTGACCGAACTGCTGGCGAGACATCGCATGGGCAATTCCAGTCCCTACATACTCGGCCTTGTTGGCTGTCCGGGGGTGGGCAAATCGACACTAGCGCACGAGCTGGCCTGCAGGTTGCGTGATCGTGGACTGACGGTCTCGCACGTTCCCATGGATGGCTTTCACCTAGCCGACGAAGAACTGGATCGCCAGCACCTGTTGGAGAGGAAGGGAGCAGCGGAAACCTTCGACGCCTGGGGATATCTGCACCTCCTCCGCCGGGCCAGGAGTGAGCGGGGCGGCACCCTGTACGCGCCGGCCTTCGAACGAACTCTGGAGCAACCGATCGCCGGCGCGATCCGCATCCCCCATGATGTGGAAATCCTCATCACAGAAGGCAACTACCTCCTTCTCCAGCACGAGCCGTGGTTGCAGATCAGAGCCGAACTGGACGAGACGTGGTTCCTAGAAGTAGACAGTGAGACCCGCATACGGCGCCTGATCCACCGTCACATTGAGTTCGGCAAGACACCGTCAGCTGCTCGGGACTGGGTGAGCACGATTGACGAGGTGAACGCGGAGTGGATTACACGGACGCGTGAGTACGCCGACAGAATCGTGAAACTCCATTGACATCGCCCGAGCTGTACTGCCCCAGCAGGTCCTGATGCGCCAAGTGCTGAACCAAGACGGAAGCCGGGATGAGTGCTGTGCATCCGCCTGCTATGCCCATCCCGGTTCGGCAAGAGGCGCGGCGCAGCCGTGTTTGATTCGTCCGATGTGGGGAGTGTCTAGCGCCCGCCTGCATTGCGACCCTATGCCCATGGTCGTGCGGGAAACTTCGCCCATCGCGTCCCGCGACGCCCTGGCATGCCGATGTGCGAGCCTGCAATCTGTCTGATTCATGCCGTGCAATTGACTGATACAGACCCTGATTCTCTAGCGAGAGCGTCGCTTTGATCGGAGGCAAAGCTGGTGGCTAGAAGCGGAGTTGCCGCTCCAGGGCCACGACGGTCTCGTCGTCGGTGTAGCCCAACCCGCGGACCCGTGCGACGAAGTCCGCAGCCATGCCCTCGAGCATTTCTTGCCGGTTCACCGCAGGGGCTCGGCCGGACTCGGCTACGCGGGTGCCGCCGCCGCGCCGGGACGTGAGCAGTCCCTCCTGCTCGAGTTCACGGTAAGAGCGCGCGACCGTGCCGACGGCGACCCCGAGGTCACCGGCGAGCTGGCGCAGCGGGGGGAGTCGGTCGCCGGGGCCGAGCCGTCCAGCGGCGATTAGGTCGCCGAGCTGCCGCCGCAGTTGCTCGTACGGTGGGGTCGGATCGTCGGGGTCGAGGGTCAGGACGAGGCTCATCGCATCTCCGCCGGGTAGGCAGTGGAGAGAGCGGGGAGCGCTCCGGGGCCGACGATCCGGGCGAGAAACCAGCCGAGCAGCAGAAGGGCCGCGGGGATGGTCGCCACGAGCACAAAACCCGCCGGGGCCATCCAGGCGCGTTGACAGTCCATCCTGAGCAGCGCCGTGCCTGCGAAGAATGCGACGCCCACGTGGCTGGCCGCCACAGCCGCACCTGTCGCAGCCAGCACCCGTGTCATCGACCGCAAGCGCAACACGTCGTCGCTCACTTCGTCATTCGCGAAACCGCGTGGCCGACGCACGACAGCCACCAACGCTGCCACGGCCGCCAGCCCGACGCCCAGGAGCAGCAGTGTGAGCGGGATGGAGTAGAAGCTGCCCGGGTAGGGACCGGCTCCATTGCCGACGTTGCCACAACGCGCCGCGATCTGCCGTCCGGCGCGTCCCATGTCGTCGGCGGAGGCGGACGCAGTGGTCAAGGCTAGCGTGGCGAGGTGCACCGCCGTGATCCCGGTGACCGCGGTGGTGAGTGCCCTCGGCAGGTAATTGACCACCCGACGGGGAGCAAGCGAAGCAGTCCGCGGACCGGTCGGTCGCCGCGGTCGCACCACAGTCTCAGCGAGACCAACTCCGGTGACCATAAAGAGGCCGACAATGGCAGGAGCCAGCATCGTTCCCCGACCCAGGTCAAGGCTGCCGTTGACGAGCCATGCGGCCACGCCGCCGATGAAGGCAGCCGCAACCCAGGTCGCGCGAACCCACTTCCACTCGCTGCGCGTGTCGGGGGCACCGCGTGCCGCCGAATGCGCCCCCAGCGCGATCACCGTCAAAAGCAGCGGACCACCGATGAGAGCCGAGACTATTAAAAGAGACATGGGACCCCGATCTTGTATCAAAGGATTGCTACAAGCCAAGATTAGACGCTCAGAAGCGTTGTGTCAAACATTCGACACAAGCCGGGCTGCAGCCCAGGAGACTCGCTCACGAAGCGACGACTGACAGTCGTTCTGATGACAGGCGGCGCTGATCTTCACCGCACATCTGTGCCTTCTTCCGAACGGGAGCGTTGCCCGACCGAAGCTTGAAGTCGTATTCGTCTTTGCGCTGACATGCCGCAAGCCGCAATGGTGATTGCTGTCGAGACCAATGGCCAATGGCCCCTCGGGGGATCTTGGTCGATGGCTCCTTGGGCCCGGCCGATGCGGAAACTCCGTGGCCTCACCTCAGTCGCCCGCTGGTGTCCTAGTCTTCAGTCATGGCGACTGCTTGGACTACGGAATCGATCGGCCTTGAGTCGGTACCGTCACCTGTGGTGAACAAGTTGGCTGTGGCTTCGCTCCTGCTGTCGCTGCTGGCGCTCGGTGGGATGTTCGGGTTCGGCTTTATCTCGGTCGCTGTCTTTGGCGTGGGTGCTGGGCACGTCGCGTTGCAGCAGATCAAGTGCCGGGGAGATCGCGGCAGGGGTCTGGCTTTGGTTTCCCTCGCGATCTGCTACCTGATGGGAACGTGGGCTCTCCTGAGTGTTCCGTCGCTACTGTTTGCATTCGCGTCTGGAAGCTGAAGGAGACGCCGGAACCTCTGATGTGCTGGCGCGAAGTGAGCAGTCGTGCTGGCTGAGCAACAGCTGCGCCAATGCCTGGTACTGAGCAATCCGGATGTGCTGCGTCTGGATCGTGCTCTGCGCGGTGGCGCGTGTTCACTCCAGGCCGAAGTAGCCGGGGTCGGCGAGGAACCGTCGGTACAGCGCCACGGTCATCAGGTCTTTCCAGGCACGGGTGTTGAGTCCGTCGTCGTCCAGTTCGATGATGCGGGCGCCTGGGGTGGCGGTGAGGATCGGGGAGTGGGTGGCCATCAGCACTTGGATGCCGTCGTGGCGTAGTTCCGTCAGGAGGTTGGCCAGTTTGATCTGGGTCACGATCGAGAGCCCGGCCTCCGGTTCGTCGAGAACCAGGAATCCGCCCCTGCGGGACATGTGTTCCAGTTTGGTGTCGAGGAGCTCGGTGAACGCCTGGCCGTGCGAGCGCTCGTGGTAGCGACTGTCGGCGCCAGGGTTCTGCTCGAGGAAAGTGATCAGTCCGTGCATGGTCTCGGCGCGCAGAAAGTACCCCCAGCGGGAACGGGAAAGGCCGCGCACCAGCCGGATCCGTGCGTGCAGCGGCGACTCGGTGGGACGCTCCGAGGGCCTCAGGTGTGTGCTGCCGCCCTCGGGGCTCAGGCCGTATGCCATGGCGATTGCTTCGATGATGGTGGACTTCCCGACCCCGTTCTCCCCGACCAGGACCGTCAACCAGGACAGCTCCAGCCCGTCTGACAGCAGTTGCCTCACTGCGCCCATGGTGAACGGCCAGCCCTGATCATCCTCACCGGAGTCACCGACCACCTCGCGGACGGGCAATGAACTAAAAGGAGTCACGGGGTCAGGCTAGAGCGCGACAGTGACACCTCCGAGGTGGCGACACGGAACACGCGGATTTGCCGCTCTCGGCGACGCGGACCGGCGAGCCATCCCCTGGCTCTAAGGGACCCCGACGCCGTCTGGCAGTCAACCTAACCGCAACCGCCGAAAGCCCCTCGACTTCTCCATAAAGCTGACCGGTGCCTACGATGGGCCCATGTTCCGTTCCTGATGACAGACCACCAACGCCCATCGACTCGAACGGAACAACCATGCCCTCTGACCTGATGACCCTCTCCCTCACCGGTCGCACAACCACTCCCGCCAGCATCGACGCCGTCGAGCTCCGATGCATCCAGACGTCTGATCGCGACGCCCTCGCCACCGCCTATCTCGCGGCATACCCGCCCGGTGTCGCGGCCACCAGCCTGAGCGAGGCCCAGCAGGAGATGGACGACACCTTCGCCGACGAGTTCGGCGTACTCCGCCACGACCTGACCCGGGTCGCCACCATTGAGAACCGACCCGTCGGTGCGATCCTGGTGGTAGATAAGTCGATCTGGGACCCGCAGCTGGAGGGGCCCTTCATCATCGACCTTTTCGTCCATCCCGACGCGCGAGGCCTGGGCGTCGCCCGAGCCCTGCTCGACACAGCGGTGCACGCCTGCGCGCGGGCCGGGGATGACACCCTCTCGCTGCGCGTCGGCGAGGGCACTTCCCCAGCGGCTCTCGCGCTCTACACCCGAGCAGGGTTCCAGCAACACTGACAGCGCGGTCCGATGGGCGCTCCACCCGGTGGGCCACTTGGACTGCGCCCTGCGCCGTGGACTGGGAGCCGGTCTCCCTGCCTCGGGCGGAGGCATCCGCTCATGCCGCGATCGACGGTGAAAGGGGCGGAGAAGCTCCCCGGTTTGCACAGCGTTCACGTCCCCGCCTGCACGGCGAACCTATGCCCATGCTTGAGGCAGTGATGAGCGACAGGGGAGTGGCTCCCAACGCTGATGTCACCCGGTCGTGCAGCAGACCCGTCCGTCTCCGAATGCGCCGATTCTGGCCTTCGTTCGGGGAGCTTCAACCCGGGCGAACGGAAGTGGGGGTTCTAGTCCAGTGCGTCGAGGTCTTTTCGGCACTCAGCGGCGATCCATTCGTTGAAGGCCGCCTTGTCTTCTGTCCTGATATGTGCGTTCTGGATGAAGGCAGAACAGCCGACGATGGCAGTGCCTTCGTACTGTCCCTTGTAGAAGGACCAGCGCGTCCCATCGCGGAAGGTGGCTCTGCGGTCTTCGATCGGGATGAGACTGCCAAGAACTGTGGCAACCTGGGCGCCATTGAGGTAGGCGATCCTCAACTGCGGGGCGGCGAGTTGCCCTAACAGGAACTCGAGATCCTTGGCCGCCAGGCTCGTCCTCACCTCGCGGTCCTTGATCCCGGACCAAACAGGGTCCGTGGCCCACTGCACGAGGTCGAGGTGGCAGGCGGACCCGTCGGTGTAGCTCACACCGGCGAGTGGTTGGATGATCCATTCGAGACGCTTGAACCAATCCCAGTAAGCCACCGCGGTGTCGTCGAAGTACCTAATGCAGCGCGCGTAGATGGCCGCCACCTGGGCGTCGTCGGCCTCGGCGTTCGAGTTGATCCCCAAGCTCTTCAGTGTCTCGAATCGCCGTGACGGACCGTCGAGTTCGATCCGAGATCGCGATGTCTGGAACTCGATTCGGCTCGGGTTGATACCCACCGTGGCGAGCTGTGCCTCGGGCTGGTTCCCAAAAAAGGGGACCGGTGTGGAACCTTCGACAACATGGTGCTTGGTTTCTGGGTTCCGGCGGATCCGCGCGGCTACCTCTGGTGGGACTGTGGGCATTGATTTCTCCTGGCGGATTAGGGGTGGGGTGGGTCAGCATCGGGATGAGGTCTGACTTTGCGTGTCGCGGGTGTGCGTCGGCAGCGTCACCGTCCAATCGACAGTCTTGCTGCGATGGCCGGTTGTTACCACTGTGGGTGGCTGCGCGTTGGTCCCTGCGTTGGGTTCTAAGGGTGTGGGGGTTAGTAGTCATCGTCCCAAGGAACAGATGGGGGGTGTGGCTCGATCCCATGGGTGAGCATCTGCCCCCAGGTCGCGCGGACGGTGCGAGCGTTGGGGTAGTGGCGTTCGATGATGTGGGCGACGAGCCCAAGGATGGCTTCGTCGCGGTCTCGACTCGCTCTGGTGAGTTGGTGCCAGTGAGGTGTGTCCGTGAGTTCGACAAAGATGCGGGGGACTTCGAGTGCCCCGGCCAGTGGGTAGAGGGTGTGGCTGAGTACCTCAATGAGTTCATCGATCATCGAGATGTTCGCCCAATCGGTTGCGTGGTCACCTTGTGAGCTTTGCCCGACGCCGAGGAGCTCCTGAATGGTGGTGCGTCGCCGGTGCCAGTAGTTGCGGAGGTCAACATAGCCCCGCAGGTGGCGGGCTTCTTCCTTCACACTGTCGAGATATTCGGGCACACCCAACTCGAAATCTTCCCACCCCAGCCCGTAACGCGCATCCAAGGCTTCCTTCTTGCGCCGGCGCTCTTCTGCTGCTTCTTCTTCGGGCGTGGGCTTGGCCTTCGGCTTCGCATGCTCAAGTGGGGGTTTCGGTGCGGGTTCGGGATCCGAGTATCCGCTGGAACGGAGATATCTTACCTCCGCCCAGGTCAAGGCCTTCAACCCGACAAGGAACCATCGGAAGGCCGTGTCGGCGTCGCTGATGTCGCATCGAACGTACCAACTGGAGGCGCTCCTTCCCTCGAGTTCTGCGCCCCTCGCGATGGCTTCTTCTGCCTGTGCCTGTTGCATGACGAACGTAATGTGATCTGGTCGGACATAGGCAAACACCAGCCCACCGCGCTCCGCGTGGAGCGTGAAACGGTCCTTTGACCCCTGTCGGTGGATCGTCCCGCCTCGGATGACGATGCTACGGATTAGACGATCCACCTCGGAACGCAGCAGAGGTTCGTTCTGGGTAACCGGGCTGACTCCGTCATGCGGTTCTCCCCCCGTCCTGTCTTCTGTTGGGGCGGTCTCTCTGGATGACGGCGTACTTGGGGACGGTCCCGAGCGCATGGCATCCTCCGGCGACACTGACATGACCCCCGGGTCATCGGTCTCTGGGGGCGGAGCAGGTCCGTCCCCAGGGCTGGCCAGTCCGAGCGCCTCCAGCGCGTAGTGTGTGACGGCTTTCAACGCTGTGGATGGTTGTAGGGAACCTGCAGCGAAGCGGAGGTACCAGAGTCGTGAGTTCTTCCGCTCCACTGTCCCGCCGCTGGCTGCGAGGGCCGCTGCGCCGCGGTCGGCGGGAAGCAGCACAGTGATCCCTGACTTCCGCACGTATACCCCTACTGGTGATCTGGGACTTCTTCGTAGACCGAACCATGTATCGCCCCGGGTTTTCTAGAGGCTCCCGGTTGTTGCGAGTTCGGGTGAGCTCGCCGGTTGTGGTTGATCGTAGAACGTTGCCTCGTATTCGGCGGGTGGCTGGTATCCGATCTCGCCGTGGAGCCGTCGGTGGTTGTACCAGTCGAGGTACTCGGCGACCGCGAACTCGAGATCGCTGATGCCGTGCCAGGGGCCGCGGTTGCGGATCAGTTCGCTCTTGAACAGCGAGTTGAACGCCTCGGCTGCGGCATTGTCGTAACTGTCACCGGTCGACCCGACGGACGCCACGACGCCGGCGTCGGCCAGACGCTGGGTGTAGCGGATGGCACGATATTGAACGCCCTTGTCGGAGTGATGTATCAAGGCGGACAGGTCGCGATCCTGGCGTCGTCTGGACCAGATCGCCATGTCGAGGGCATCCAACGCCAACCGCGTGTGCAGGCTGGTCGACAGTTGCCAGCCGACGATCATGCGGGTGCACATGTCGAGGATGAACGCCGCGTACACCCAGCCGGCGAAGGTGCGCACGTAGGTGATGTCGGCCACCCACAGCCGATCCGGCGCCTGCGCGGTGAACTGGCGATTCACCTTGTCCTCCGGCGTCGGCGCGCCGGCCGGGATCGTCGTACGAGGCGCCTTGGCCTTGCTGACACCGCGGAGCCCGTTGATCCGCATCAGCCGTTCCACGGTGCACCGGGCGACATCGGTGTGCCCCTGCCGCCGCAGTTCGTGCCAGACCTTCCGCACGCCGTACACGCCGTAGTTCGCCTGGTGAACCCCGGCGATCAACCGGACCAGACCGGCATCGGTCAACGCGCGCCGGCTCGCCGGCCTCGACCGGAACGCGTAGTAGGTGCTCGGGGCGATCGGGATCCCGTGAGTGGTCAGGACCCTGCAGATCGGCTCGACCCCGTGCTCGTGCTTGTGGTCGTCGATGAACGCGACGATCACCGCTGTGGGCGGTCGAGCTCCGCCTGCGCGAAATACGCGCTCGCTTGCCGCAGGATCGTGTTCGCCCGCCGCAGCTCACGCACCTCACGCTCCAAGGCGACGATCTTCGCTTTGTCATCGCTGCTGACACCCTCCCGCACGCCGGTATCGACCTCAGCCTCGCGGACCCAGTTCCGCAACGCCTCCGGATGAATCCCCAACTGCTTGCCGATCCGGCTGATCGCCCCGGCCCGGCTGGCTGGATCCCTCCGCGCCTCCACCGCCATCCGAGTGGCGCGCTCCTTCAATTCCTCCGAATACTTCCTCGGTGCTGCCATGACTCCCATCCTTCCGTGTGATGAGAGCCTCCATCAGACCCGGGGCGATGCACCATGGGTTACCGGGGCTGTTGTGGATTACGGCACCGGCCCCAAGAGCCTGGGATACCACACTGGCTACTTCGGGAGTGAGGTCGAATGGCAGAGTCGAAGGTTCTGGTTCAAGCGTTCGGGGTCGGCTGTTCGGTGCCTGCTGCTGTCGCGCGTCAGACTTAGTGGCAGGGCTGTTATGTAGGTCCTGAAGGAGAGTCCGACATGGGAAGACCACCAGTGA